>CAYXHM010000003.1:0-504442 GCA_964464965.1 uncultured Flavipsychrobacter sp.
ACCTGAAGTAATGATTGCTGCGATTGCGATGATCTTTTTCATAATTGTTGTTTGTTTGAGTTTGTTTTTGTGTTTGTTTGTTATTGTGATGCAAAGATGCGGCGGGGGATGAAACAGTGGAAATAATCTGCCCCGCTTAACCCCCTGTTAGCAACCCGCTAACCATTCATTAACAAACAGCTTACATACAATTGGTTGATTATTAATCATTTAACCATTTTCGCGCAGTAATACCTGCCATGCTTTATCAATTTCTTTTTGAGCAATAAGCTGCTGTGCGTATTTGTGCATAGCATGTTTACGGGCATTATCGTCAGTGTTATCATTAATAATAGCCTGTAATCCTGAATCTGTAAAGTCTGATTGCCTTTCAGGTATAGCTGTACAATTCGCCAGTATGCCCAGGTCATTACCTGTAAGTACTTGGCTGGTACGTATGTTTTCCGGCAGTTTATCTACACCTATACCAAGATTAAGGTTAGGTTTTTCTACTTCAAAAACTGCATTGCCCGATGCGCGGCAGTAGTAGTTAGCACCCATACGTGCCACCAGGTCTATCTTATGCGGGTCAATATTACCATTGGCATCCAGCACGTTATCATCCACATGCATACAAACCACCTCGCATATTACCAGGTTGCCGGCTCCTCCCTCTTGCCCGGTTTCTATTATCTCTTTCACTTTGCATTCCAGTTGGGCAGGAGATTCCTTTACCCGGAATGGTTTCACCATGTCTGATGCTACAGGTGTAAGGCCCGATTTTATAAATTCATTCACTCCTGCGGGGTACTCGCAGCTGGCCAGGCTCATCTGCTGTACAATATTATAATTGACCACATTAATAACTACCTCTCCTGTTCTGCGGGCGTTTTCAAGTGTATGCTTGGTAGTATTATCCCTTACCCGCCTTGCCGGCGAAAAAATAAGAATAGGCGGCTTACTGCCAAACACATTGAAAAAGCTGAAGGGCGATAAATTAGGGTTGCCATCCTCATCTATAGTGCTGGCAAAACAGATGGGCCTTGGGGCTATCGCGCCAAGCAGGTAGCTGTGCAGTAAGCCTGTTTTTATTTCTCCGGGTACAATTTTCATAAACGGGACTATCTTTTATATGGCAAAGTAACCAAGCATAGCCCGCTAAAACAAGGGGTTTATTGTGATAGGGCTATAAAATACTACAGCGCACTGGAAAGTGCGCCGTAATTTGCCGTTTACCTATGTTTACTCCATGCTCTTTGGAATCAGCCCCTGAAAAGAAGCTGGTACAAATATATTATAGTCTTTACCCGTAAGAAAATGAAAAGCCCCGAAACGGGAAGATGAACTGATGAAATGGCCGGGCAAAAAAATGCGGCATATTGGTTAAATATGCCGCATAACTACCGTTTACCTATATAAAGTCGTTTACCTACAAAAAATGAAATGCCTCATTTAAGAAGCTGGTACAAATATATATTGTCATACCACCTTGTAAAACTGAAATATACTGAAACGGGAAAAATGACTGATGAAACGGAAATGCATAAAAAAAGCGGCAGACTGGAAAGTGTGCCGCGAAAATTGCCGTTTACCTATGTTTACTCGTTTACCTGTGTCAAATACTTCATTTAAGAAGCTGGTACAAATATATGACGCCGTGAGGCCTGTAAAAACTGAAATATACCGAAACGGGAAAAGGAGTGGTTGAAACAGGAAGGGCATAAAAAAAGCGACAAACTAAAAAGTCCGTCGCTAAAAATTGCCGTTTACCTATGTTTATTCCTACTCTTTTGGAATATGCTCCTTTTTAGAAGCTGATACAAATATATACCTGTATCCTGCCACATAAAAATGAAAGCTGCTGAAACGGGAACCTGCTATGATGAAGCAGGTATTAATGCTTTACTGGGACGGCTACAGCTGTTTTATCCCACTCAAATTTCACACTGTCCTTGGTAACTGATATGGTAAATACCTCTACAGGCTGTGCCAGCTCATATACAGGGGCTGTGGTTTTAAGTACGTTTTTGCGTTTGTATTTCTGGTACTCGTATGCACCCCATTGTCCCAGTTGCTTGTTCAATATAATCTCCCAGCTTTTTTCGGATGGGATGGTGAATAGCGTGTAAGTCCCGGCCTTTATTTTTTTACCACCAAAACTGGCATCTTTTTTAAAGGTAATTTCCGTTGCCTCATTAGCGCCTGTACGCCATACAGAATCGTAAGGCACAAGCCCGCCAAATATCACCCGATCCCTTTTTGATGGCTGGCCATAGGTTATTTCAATATTGCCCGACTTGGCTACTGCCTTTGGGCTGAGTATCTTTTTAGGCTCCTGCGCAGTGGCCGATGCTATAATAAATACAGATAATGCTATCGTTAACAGATTCTTCATAAAATCAAAAATATGCAGCAAATATAGGTAAGTAGCTACAGTTAACAGCGTTAAACAATAGTTGTAATTATATAAGCCGGTAGTTTTTATAGCTCATGTTAATACCCAGCTTGTCTTGTGCAAATTGTTTAATGCGTTCTTTACATGAAGTACGGTTGAATGATATATCATAGTCGAACTGCCAGTTGCTGCGTGCTATTCTTGGTTGCATTACCAATGGATGTGTGCAGTTGAATTTTTTAACAGCGTCAATATAAGCGGCATAATCAAAAGCCTCTGCCTTCGCTACGTTTTTATCTACCCATTCATCGTCGTGCCATAGTTTATGAAATATCTGCTGCTTACGCTGCATGGCGCGCGGGTCTTTCACCCAGCCGTAATGATATACATAAGCATCCAGCAGTTTCACATTCAGCTTTTCATTATTACCCTTCCTGAAACCCTGTGCGTCGCGGTACGAGAAGATGTTTTTATCGTTACGAACAATACGTATTTCGTATGGGTACCAGCGGGTAGATGTGCCCACATAGTCGTAAGAGCCATAGAAGTGCGCGTATTTGAACAATAGGCCGTCAACGCGTTTATCATCTTTCCATTGCAGCATACCGTTGCGTATAGCATCATGATACTGCTCATGTACCACCTCATCTCCCTGTATATAAAAACACCAGTCGGCATCATCACCTATTGTATTAAAAGCTTTATTGGTTTCGGCTGCCAGTACATGACCGCCTGTTCGCAGGCTGTCATCCCAGGTTGTGTTCAGGATGCGTATTTTGTCCGGGGCTATGCTCTTTATCAGCTCAAGCGTATCGTCGTCTGACCTTCCTACCGCCACTACAAAATCATCGCACAGCGGCAATATAGAACGTATGGCTTCTTCCACTGGGTAGTCATACATAATAGCATTCCTGATAAATGTAAAGCCGGTCACTTTCATAGCGTGGCAAAGGTATTAAAGCTGTTTAGTTCTTCTTTAATATCTTCATGAGTTTCTGAATTTCGTAGGTGTTTTCCTTGTTGTACATGCTATTCAGCAGGTCTGCCTGCTCTTTGGCAGTTACATGAAAATTGAGCGCTGCGATCTTTTTATCGTCCTGCGGAATGTATTGCAGTGTAATATATTGCAGGTGGTCACCCCAATATTCTTTCAGGTAGTCGCGGGTATAGCCCTGCGCGTAAGACTGGAAAGGCTCCCACTTGTTTTGTATCACAAACAGCGGGTCTGCCAGCATCTCGCCCATAGTGTTCATATCCGTCGGCTGAAAAACCTCAAACTCGCGTGTATCTCTTACCTGTAGCATGATCACTTTACTGGTATTAGCTTTTATCCATTGCCGCATAGTATGCAGGTATCTGTTAGACAATTCTATGCCGAAATTATCGCGCAGACCTGCATCCATTACGTTCATTACAGGTTGCGATGGCAGGCGTACTACCGGTAAAATATAGGGAAATGTAGCTGTCATACGCAATGCGGTGGTCAGCCGCAGGTTGTAGGGGTTCTGCTTGCTGAACAGTGCCGCAAAATCCACAGCATCTACAGCCTGCAGGCCTGTGCCGTTTACACTGTATTCAGACTGGGTAAGGTAGCCCAGTGGCTGTGCGGCCATCATCAGCCTTCGGCCATCGTTTATTATAGTGCCGTTTATAATGCACATGGGTATCATGCCATCGGCTTCCTTTTGTTTATAGTCGCCCAGCTTTTTGTCTAAAACGCCTTCCGTATTGCGTATCAGTTCCTGCTCCATAGCATAGCCCCTGTCTTTAGTATAGGAATATCCCGCCAGCGATATTTTATTGAAGGGAGAGATCATATCTACACTGGCCAGTGAAAACACTATGGAATTCAGCAGGTCTTTGGCCATATTTTGCTGGTAATCATCTTTATAAGGGTCTTCCAGGTTGCCTTCGCGGTACATGTCATGTATGCCACGCCAGTAGGCTGCACCTATCATACCGCCCGATGCTCCTGTAAACATCACCGTGTGGTTAAACAACTTGTGCCCGCTGATGCTGTCTGCATATTGCAACGCGCGGAATGTCCAGAATGCCGCGCGCGACCCGCCACCACTTACTGAAATAATAATGAGCGGGGGTTTGCCGTTGGCAGAGTCTTGCAGTGCTTTCCATTTCTCCAGCCTTTGAATTTCTTTTTGTTTATCAGTTTCATACAGGTCTGCATTAAAAAGGATTTTAAGTGCGTGATAATTATACCTGGGCGGGGCTACGTTTTCCGTTTTATAATTAAGGCCATAGGCAATACTGCGCAGGTCCATTATTTTCTCTTTTACAAAAAAGGCAATGATGGAAAAGAATACAACCCAGCCCAGCATCTCCCAGCTGCGCAGCAGGTATTTTACAGAGCCAACAAGTCCCATTATTACGGCAAACAATAAAAGGAAACTGGCCGCAGCTGGTACCCGTAGTTCAGGCTGCTCACTGAACAAGCCCAGGAGTAACAGCAATAATATGGCAAAAACCGTAGCGGTGATAGCATTTCGGCTGTGTTTGCGCAGAACAGTGTTCAGTAGTCTTGGATGATAAGACTCAATCTCCGAGAACTTCAGGATTTTTAACCTGCCGGTCAGGAAAGAATCAGCCTTTATCAGGTCAACATCATAGTCAAGACTGTCATAAGGAATGATATTGCGTATCAGCGAGGGGTTGGTAATGCGGCTCAGCACTACTTTCAGCAAATCTCTGCCCACCCGAAAGAAGTAAGCAAATGAAATAAGTATCACTACTATGAAGCCCAGGTAAAAACCCAACTGGTACCGCAGTACCTGCATGAAATCTGCATTTTCATTAATGACCTGGAAGCGTATGCTTTCTACGGTATAGAATATAAGAAATAGCAGTGGCAGCAGAGAATTGTTGATACAATACTTGATGAAAGCGAACCTGATGGCCCCTATATATGGTATGCGCGAGTTGTTGATGATGAACGTGGTAATATGCCATGCCATGACAAAAACCGCCATAGCCCCACCCAACAAAAACATACTTCTGAAGTTGGTCTGGCCCAGGTACTCGGGCGCCAGGAAAAGCGTAGAGGCACCGAACACTGCTGCTAATTCGCCAGTGATAATAAGTACCAGTATTACCCAGAAAACAAGAAAAAGCTGGTATTTGCGAAAGTGTAACAGGAAAAGCTGTACGGGCAGAAAGCGGAATATGTCGTGTAGTATCTTCAACACCAGTGTTTGCAATCAGTATTTAAATTACACAATTATTTCCGGTTTATTGCCCGGAATCGTTACGTAAGCAACAGTCTTTTAACATACATGCCCATATATTGTTAAATAACACTATGCAATACACTTGCAGGATGGCATATACTCAACCATTTAATGTAGGTTTGCATATTGACAGGATGTAATGTTGAAACAAGTCTTATTCATATTAATTGCCCTACTGTCGTGTAATGGATTTTTGCATGCGCAGCCAGAGGAATCAGAGAGAAACCCCCGTATCGTTTTATTGCTGGATGGCTCATCCAGCATGTTGCACGACTGGACAAAAGATGACATACGCTTTAAAGCAGCGGCTAAAATAATAGACCGGCTGATGGACAGCGTTTATGCTGTAAATAAAGATGTAGAATTTGCGTTGCGGGTATATGGCCACCAGTCGCCGACATCTGCCAACAACTGCTTCGATAGTAAGTTGGAAGTTATGTTCAGCAAGGACAACTATACCCAGATGATGCTGCGCCTTGCCGCGCTGCACCCGCTGGGTATTTCACCCATAGCGTATTCCATTCAGCAGAGTGCAGAGCGGGATATGCCCAATACGGCCGATTACAAATACAGCCTGATATTGATAACAGACGGTGGAGAAAGCTGTGAAGGAGATATATGCAAGACGGTAGAGTTGATGCTGAAGAAGAAGATAGACTTCAAGCCATATATCATAAGCCTGGCAGATTATGCACCGCTCCGGGCACAATATGCCTGTATGGGAGAGTATCTGTTGGTAACAAAACCAGAGGATATAGAACCAGTAGTAGGGAAGATAGTAGAAGCTTACAGGCATACTTTTATACAACCCCAGTCTGCCGTAAAAATATTGGAGGCTGCCCGTAAAGCACCCAGCGTGTTGAAAGTGAGAACCCCTGATGTAAAAATATCTGTACCTGTTACAGAGCCATTGCCGGAAACCAAAGCCACGGAGGTAGTGACGCCCAAGCCTTTGCCAATGCCTGTAAAGCAAGAAGCTATTGCGGTGCCACCCCCGCAGCAGGCACCGCGAGCTCCCGTAATAGTAGTTGCCAATCCTGAACCCGAGCCGGTGCCCCTTGTTTTTGAAAGACCCAGGCCTCTGCCAATGCCCGTAAATGAAGAACAGGTTATGGTAAAGGCACCACGTTCGGGAAAGCCCTTGCCACTGGTTATAGTAGCATCAAAACCACAACCAGACCCGCCTGCTCCGAAAGTAGTAACACCAAAGCCATTGCCACTGCCTGTAAAGAAAGACCCGATTGTAGTAAAAGCGAGGCAAACGGAACAGCCTGTAGCCCCCGTGAAACCTGATACAATAATTATAAGGCAGGCTGTGCTGGTAAAGCCATCAAATGTAGTGGTGGTAAACGAAGTGGTAGAGAAGAAGAAAGAATACATAGGCGCTTTGGGAACTACAAGGAAAAGAACATTGCCGGTAGTATATACCAGCCGCGATGTTAAGCTGGTACGGGTACCAAAACCAGTAATGGTGCCACTGGAAGCTGAGCGGCCGAAGGAAGTGGTATATAAACCTATGGAAACCGCCACGATTTCAAAGACGGCTGTACCAGTACCTAAGGGCCCCGAATTGAAAATAATGGAATATAAAATTGTAGCGCGGGAAGAAAGTGAAGAAACCAGCCTGCAGGTATTCTTTACAGATGGCAAAGGCAGGTATTATGAAACTGCACCCGAACTGGTATTGCGAGACATGAAAACCAACGAGCCGGTTCATAAGTTTTACCGTGACGTAGATGCTACAGGCACGCCCAAACTGCAAAAGAATATCCCAACGGGAACTTTCAATATAACGGTAACAGGTAAGAATGGCATGGTGTGGCAAGCTGTGGAAATAAGGCCTGATAATAAAAACAAATACGAGCTGATTGTTACCAAGGGCTCACTTGCATTTACATACAACAACAACCCCACACGCCCGGTAACAGAGTTTGCTGCCAGGGTAAATGTTGCGCTGAGGCGTGGGGCGGTTAACAAACAATTATGTTCAGAGGTAATAGCGTACGACCCAGATAACTACCACGTAGAAATAAATACCAATCCACCATCGCACAGAAATACTGATATAAACCTGGGAGAACTGATATACCTGAGCCTGGATGAGCCCGGTGAAATAAAAGTGCTGAACCCCAATGGGTATAAAGCCATCACTTTTTTCTACCAGCATGGCGACCAGTATGAAGATTTTACGCCAACAAATGTGAAGGGCAATGTTAACCAGCAGGAGTTCCTGATACAACCAAACAGGTACAAGGTAGTGTATGTGAAAGACCCGTATTCACCAAATCCTACACCGATTACCAAGTACTTTATTATAAAGAGTAATACCATCACGGAACTAACGCTTGATTAATGGACCAGCTTGTTTTTAAGAAGATAACGCTGCAGGATGCTGAATATGCGGATGTATTTGAACTAAGGGAAGCCATATTGCGTAAGCCCATCGGCCTGTCGCTGCACGATGAGGATTTGAGTAACGAAGTGAATGACCATATACTTACAGCGAATAATCAACAAGAGCTTGCTGGCTGCCTGATACTAACCCCGAAGGGAAATGGCATTGTACAATTACGCCAGATGGCAGTTGCTGCATCACAACAAGGCAACAACATAGGCAGGCAATTGGTGCAATATGCCGAACAATTTGCCAGAGATAATGGTTATACACGCATAATGCTGCACGCACGTATTACCGCACAGGGCTTTTATGATAAGCTGGGCTACACAGCACGTGGCGAAGTGTTTACAGAAGTAGGCATACCACACATAGAAATGGAAAAGCAAATAGGTTGAGCATCTGCCATAACAATAAGGGAACATTAACTACACAGTACTACACGCGTAGTAGTGAGCTTCCGGCAGTATGGGATGAGCTGATACCGGCGCATCATTTTTTAAACCGTACCCAACTTGCTGTAACTGAAAGCGCCGGCCTGCCTGATTTGTCATTTATATACATACTGCTCAGCAACAATAATAAAGCCATTTTCGCGGCCGGGTTTCAACTGCTTTCATTAACTAAGAAGCATGTAAATAATGAGATGGTAAAACCATTGCAATATGCCGCATGGCAATTGTACACAGGCATACTAAGACCTAAATTGCTGGTAAGCGGCCACCTGTTCAGGCACGATGTAAGCTCTGTATATTGTGACAGCAGTCTTGCGCCCTATGATGCATATACCTGTTACAGCCAGGCTATAGAAAGAGCTATGGATATAAGCTGCGCAAGCGCCGTGTTAATAAAAGATATGCCGCAGCACCTGGCCACCTATTTCCGCAACTACGAGCCGGGGTATATGATGTTACGCAACGATATATCTATGGAGATGGATATCCCCTCAACATGGCAAAACATACACGACTATGAAGCCGCCCTGAAACATAAGTATGCACAGCGTTTCAGGAAAATAAGACAGCCGTGGGCGGGGCTGGATATACATGAACTAAACCTTAAACAGGTACAGCAAAACAAGCAGCGTATATTTGAACTGTACCAACTTGTAACAGCCCACCAGCAGGTACGTATTGGTTTACTGCACGCCGACTTTATTCCTACACTGAAAGCCCATGACGACCGACTGAAAGTATGGGGCATATATGAGGATGGTGCAATGGTCGGCTTTTTTAGTGCATGGATGTACGAAACAGTCTTTGACATGTTTTACATAGGTTTTGACTATGAGCGCAACAAAGAGCTGAACCTGTATTTCAACATACTGTTCTTTGCAGTAGAGCAGGCCATCCATTATAAAAAGAGCAGGCTGATAATGGGCCGCACAGCGCTGGATGCCAAAGCCCGCCTGGGTTGTATGCCCAAATACCTTTCTACGTTCCTGTATATAAAGAACGGGATGATAAGGCAGCGCGTAGCACAGGCGCAAAAGAACACTGATGCAAAAGAAGGCGAGTGGGAATCTCGCCACCCGCTGAAAGGCCAGGCTTAGTGGGCTGCCAGCCAGTTTTCGCCAAAGCCTGCTTCTGCGTTTACCGGCACATCATACGGCAACTCCATGGCGGTTTCCATATTGCTCACTACCAGTTGCTTCATTTCCTCGACCTCGTTTACCGGCACGTCAAATACCAATTCATCGTGTACCTGCAATATCATGCGCGATTTTAGCGAAGTCTTTTTCAACGCGTCGTTCACCTTTATCATGGCCAGCTTTATCATATCTGCTGCAGTACCTTGTATGGGCGAGTTAATGGCATTACGCTCTGCAAAACCACGCACTGTCTGGTTGGCAGAGTTGATATCTGCCAGGTAGCGTTTGCGGCCGCGCAGTGTTTGTACATAACCTGTTTCCCTGGCAAAGTTGATGGTATCGTCCATGTACTTTTTTATGCCGGGGTATTGCAGGAAGTAGTTGTCGATTATTTCTTTGGCCTCTGTACGGCCAATGCCCAAAGAGCCTGCAAGGCCAAAGGCAGTTTGCCCGTAGATGATACCAAAGTTTACCGCTTTGGCAGCGCGGCGCATATCTTTGGTCACATCAGCTTCTGCCACGCCATATACACGGGCTGCGGTAGCTGTGTGAATGTCTTTGTTTTCTTTAAAGGCGCTGATCATCGCCTCATCATTACTGATAGCAGCAACAATGCGCAGTTCTATCTGCGAGTAGTCGGCAGATAACAGCACCCAGCCACTCTCACGAGGTATGAATGCTTTTCGTATTTCGCGGCCACGGTCTGTACGTATAGGTATATTCTGCAGGTTGGGATTGATACTGCTCAACCTGCCTGTAACCGCTACTGACTGGTTGAAGTTGGTATGCACCCTGCCTGTTCGCGGGTTTATCATGGTGGGCAGTGCATCTACATATGTGCTTTTCAGTTTGCTCAGTTCGCGGAAGACAAGTATGTTATCTACTATAGGATGCTTTCCTGCAAGCTTCTGCAATACATCTTCACCGGTAGCGTATTGACCGGTTTTGGTTTTTTTGGCCTTATCATCCAGCCTCATTTTTTCAAACAGCACTTCTCCCAACTGTTTGGGCGATGCCAGGTTGAACGCTATACCTGCCTGCTGGTACACGCTTTCTTCAGCTGCCTTTATATCCTTCTCCAGTTCTTTAGAATAGTCTTTCAGGAACTGTATATCTATACCTACACCTTCGTACTCCATATCCAGCAGCACGGGCACCAGTTTATTCTCTACATCGGCAAATACACCTCGCACATCGTTGGTATCCAGCAAGGGGTCAAGGGCGTATTTCAGTTGCAGTGTTATATCGGCATCTTCGGCGGCGTACTCTTTCACTGCTTCCAGGTCCGCATCTTTCATGCTGCTTTGCCCTTTGCCTTTTTTACCTATCAACGATTCAATTGAGATAGGTTCGTATTGCAGGTACTTAGCGCTGAGCATATCCATCCCGTGCTTCCCTTCCGGCTCTATCACGTAATGCGCCAGCATGGTATCGTAAATATTACCCTTCACAGCAAAACCATACCATTTCAGCATAGCCAGATCGTACTTGATGTTTTGTCCTATCCACAATACGTCCGTCCTGTCAAAAACCGGCCTGAATATCTCCATGAATGCAACAGCATCTTCCTTTTCGTGAGGTAAGGCTATATAATAAGCTGTACCTTTTTCCCAGCAAAAGCTCATACCCAGTATATCAGCCTCGTTGGCGTCCAGTCCTGTAGTTTCTGTATCGAAGGCAATTTCTGCAGGCTGCATCATTTTAGCTGCCAATTCTTTTGCTTCGGCTTCTTCTTTTACCAGTATGTAGTTATGTGGCGTATCGGCAGCTGTACGCAGATTTTGCATGATTTGCGTCTCCACATTTTCCGTAGCAGGAAATATCTCTTTTACCTGCGCCCGCTGCGCCTGTGGTATAGGGTTGCCAAACAGGTCGAGCGGAGCGTTGGCGTCTATTATTCCTGCTGACGCAGGTGCGCCATCTTCGCCCAAAACTCTTTTTGCCAGTGTCCTGAATTCCAGTTCTCCAAATACCTCGCGCAAGGCATCCCTGTTTAGTTCGTCTACTTTAAAGTCTTCTTCATGAAAAGCGACAGGTACATTGGTAATAATAGTCGCCAGCTTTTTAGACATGATAGCCATTTCGCGACCATCACGTATTTTCTCGCCCAACTTACCTTTTATATTATCAGCATTCGCCAGTATGTTCTCCAGGTTATCATATTCTGCCAGCAGCTTGGCGGCTGTCTTTTCGCCCACACCTGCTATGCCCGGTATATTGTCCACACTATCTCCCATCAGCCCCAGCATATCTACCACCTGGTCAACACGCTTGATACCCCATTTTTCACATACCTCTTTCGGTCCCAATATTTCCACACCATTGCCCTGGTAGCTGGGTTTATAGATGGATATATTATCACGCACCAACTGGCCATAATCTTTATCAGGTGTTACCATAAATACATTATAGCCCAGGTCAGCAGCTTCGTAAGCAAGGCCACCTATCACATCGTCGGCCTCGTACCCATCGCTTGACAGGCAGGGGATATTGAATGCTTTTATGATGCGCTGTATATCCGGAATTGCCGCTTTCAGATCTTCAGGGGTTTCCTGGCGGTTAGCTTTGTAGTCCACAAAGTCGGTATGCCTTTCCGTAGGTGCAGACGTGTCGAACACCACTGCCATATGTGTAGGGTTTTCTTTCTTCAGTAGGTCCAGCAGGGTATTGGTGAACCCAAACTGGGCATTGGTGTTTTTGCCCGTACTGGTGACACGCGGGCTGCGTATCAAAGCATAATAAGCACGGAATATTAATGCGTAAGCATCCAGCAGGAAGAGTTTCTTTTCAGCCATGGGGTAAAAATACAGGTAATTGCTTAATTGGGTAATAGGTTAAAAAGTTAATTGGTTAAAGGTGTGAAATTTGTTGTGAAACACGCTTTTAGGGATGATGGAATGGAGAATTGTTGTGTTTTGTTGCAGGTTTTATGGTTTTCATTTTTTTGCCTCGTCCTGAAAAAAGTTTACAGGTTGGTAGATAATGCTGTAATTGGTTTACAGTTGTTGCAATTTGTTGTGTTTCGAGGTGTTTTTATTCCGGACAACAAATACCCCAGATGATTGACGCCGGGCGAGCGATACAATGATTTAAATGTTATGCCTTTTTGTGATATATTAGCTCATGGTTTCCGGTATATTTATTACATTAAAATTACGAATAAATGATGACTATTGCAAGTAAAAAAACCGATGTTTGCAACGTAAAGCAGGGATGCCTTGCCATCATATTGTAAAAAAAATACGACGCAGATATATTCTGCCGTATCTTTAAAAAAATATGATGTTCCAGAGAATGATTATGAGGAGGGATATTACATTATGCATGTTGCTGCTGGTCTTTGCATATGGATGCAAAACAGTGCCGCCTGCAGTGAGTAACGGTGCAAATGCCGGTCAGCAGAAACAGGCTGCATCGGCCGGGGCTCATATTCTTGCCGTGATACTTAAAGCAACGCGCATCGCGGGAGATACTACTGTACGGTTTGAGGTATCATCCATCACGAAACCCCAAGGAAGATTAAAGCCCGGGCAGGATGATAACTCAGGGAATGATTATACCATAATATTTGCAACGGATAAAAAAGAAGCATTGGCAACCTATTATGTGGCAGACCCGCTAAACAGCCGTATGGAATGGGCAGATGAAGCCGGCAACCTGCAAACAAAACGTATTGAAAAAACGGAAGAATATATATCTGTACGTACCAATTATGTACCGGAGATAAAAAATATAATTATCAGAAAAACCACTGGCGGCAAAGAAACTATCCTGCCTGTAAAAATTGATTGATATGAAACTACATATACAACTGTCCTGCTTATTGTCAGTCATTGCTACAACTTCTTTTGCACAAACTTTCCCGGTAAAAAACATTGTAGTGAGCGGCCCTGATACCAACAGGGTAAACCTTGTTTATTTGCCGGAAGGCTTCCAGGCAGGTACACAGCTCAGTACGTTTGAAGGAATAGCCACCGGTATCCAGAATTACGTATTTACCATAACGCCGTTTAAAGAATACAGGGCATTTTTTAATGCCTATTGCATTGAGGTGCCATCGGTAGATTCCGGCTCTTCACATCCGGGTACGGCTACAGACGTTGCAGAACCCGCATCGCCGGTTGTTACCGCAAATACATACTTTGGTACCGTATTTGACAATGCTAATGTACACCGTGCGATAGTTACCAAAAACAGCGCTGCCGTATATAGTGTGCTGAACGCTAACCTGCCTATGTATGACGTGCCTATGGTAGTGGCCAACACAGCCGAATACGGTGGGACAGGCGGTCCTATACTGACTTTTACCTTAGCCCCCTCTGCCAATGAAATTGCTGTGCATGAACTGGGCCATACATTTGGCAAACTGTGGGATGAATACTGGAATAATATGCCCGGCGAGCACCCTAACATGACACAGGAGTCCAACCCTGCGCTGGTAAAATGGAAAAACTGGATGAACACCGGGGGAGTCGGTATATACGCCCACGGCAGCAGCGGTGCACAGGCAACATGGTACAGGCCACACCAGGCTTGCAAGATGCGCCAGCTTAACCTGCCATTTTGCCATGTATGCCAAGAAGGTATAATAGACCAGGTATATAAAAAGATAAACCCGGTTAATTCATTTAGTCCTGCTACTACAGTTACTACCTTGCCATCGGTACCTGTGCATACATTCTCGTTTTCTCCCATACGGCCAGACCCCAACACGGTAATATATACCTGGGTGTTGAATGGCAGTGTGTTGTCAGGTACAGATACATTTATACAGGTAAATAACAGCCAGTTGTCTTTGGGAAATAATACCCTGACGGTTACACTTACTGACACTACCAATATGTCGCGCTCTTACACACCCGGCAAGGGGTATGCCTACAGCATAACATGGAATATAAAAAATGACTGGCCCAATACTATAACGAGTGTGGCCGGTACCGGCCAATATGCTTACAAGCTATACCCGCAGCCTGCCCGCGGTACTGTCAATTTGTTTTTTGATAATACCGGAAATGCAAAGAAACTGGAATACGAAATACTGAGCATAACAGGTGCGGTAACAAAAAGTGGTACACTAAGTATGAGCCAGGGAGAACAAACCATGCCGCTTGACATAAACGGCCTGGCGGCAGGCACTTATTTGCTGAACCTGCGTGGCGATGGCGTGCTGGTGAACAGCAGGTTTGTGGTAGAGTAATTAATGTTTATTATAACTAAAGATAAATCCTCAAAAATAATAAAAGCTTTTTTTAGCTAAAAAAATATTATCTTAGCTAAAATTAGAATTATGACAGATAAGCAATTAGGAAAAGTATTAAATGAGATGTATACGAACGCTCTTCACAAAGAAAAGGTAACAATGATTCACCTATTTGGAATTAAATACCATAATGAAATAAGAAGGGTGGGGATACGTGAAGTAGTTGAAGCTTCTGGTCTAAATACTTCCTATTCTGCGGAAATCTCAAAAGCTTTGAGATTAGCAGAATATGTTACGCCAAAGTAAGTAAATCAATAACGGTGATATCACAAGTATTTTTCACCGACATTTGCAGCTATGAAAGACCTTGCTGCGCTGAATAAATACCTGTGGCGGTACAAGTGGTTGTTGATGGCCGGAATGCTGTTTGTAGCTATCTCCAACATATTTGCGGTAATACCACCGGTGGTAATACGCAATGTAATAGACAGGGTACAGGCAAATATAACCAGCTACAGGCTGGTAGTGGGTACTTCCGCGGCAGAAAGCCTGCAGGATTATATCTTCTGGATGGTGTTCCAGAGTGGAATGATACTACTGGGTCTGGCTGTGGCAAGAGGTATATTCATGTTCTTTATGCGGCAGACCATCATTGTGATGTCCCGCCACGTAGAGTACGACCTGAAAAATGATATCTACACGCATTACCAGGAGTTGAACACGCAGTTTTACAAACCACGCTTCACCGGCGACCTGATGAACCGTATATCAGAAGATGTATCTCGTGTGCGTATGTACATAGGCCCGGCTATCATGTATACTACCAACCTTGTGGTGCTTACAGTAATGTGTATGTGGAATATGATACGCGTAAGCCCCATGCTTACTTTATACGTTATTATACCACTGCCGCTACTGGCATTAAGCATTTACCTGGTCAACCGTATTATATTCCGCAAGAGCGAGCAGATACAGGCACAGCAGTCAGACATGACCACCATAGCGCAGGAGTCCTATTCAGGCGTGCGTGTCATAAAGTCTTTTGTACAGGAAAAAGCGATGATGGGTTTCTTTGACAGCAAAAGCGAGGAATATAAAAAAAGCACGGTGAACCTGTCGCTGACAGAGGCAGTGTTCTTCCCCAGTATGAACCTGTTTATAGGCCTGAGTATTTTAAGCACGGTACTGATAGGCGGCTGGTATGCAATAGAGGGTCATATCTCTGCGGGTAACATTGCCGAGTTTATACTCTACATCACGATGCTGATGTTCCCGATGATGGCTATAGGCTGGGTAGCCTCTATCGTGCAAAGGGCAAGCGCTTCACAAAAACGCATTAACGAATTCCTGCACAGTAAGCCGGATATAGTGAGTAAGGAAAATGCTTTAGAGGAAACGATTACAGGGCATATCAGTTTCGAGCATGTGGACTTTACATACAGCCATACGGGCATCACGGCATTAAAGGATTTTTCGCTGGAGATAAAAGCCGGGGATAAGATAGCCATAATAGGCAAAACAGGGTCCGGTAAATCTACGCTGGTACACCTGCTGCTGCGCATGTATGATGCAGCAAATGGTGAAGTGAAGTACGACAATAAACCCATAGGCGATTTTAACCTGCAACACCTGCGTAAACAAATAGCCTATGCGCCGCAGGAGGCTTACCTGTTTTCTGATACAGTATATAACAACATAGCTTTTGGAAGAAGGGAAGCCACAGAGGCGGAAGTGAAAGAGGCTGCCCGGCTGGCAGATTTTGAGAAAGATATAGCTACACTGAAAGATGGCTACAACACTATGATAGGAGAGCGGGGCGTGATGCTGTCAGGCGGGCAGAAACAAAGGCTGGTACTGGCAAGGGCGTTGCTTAAAAACAGCCCGGTGCTGCTGCTGGACGAGTCACTTTCTGCCGTAGATACACAAACCGAACAAACCATACTTAGCAACCTGGGAACATTTATAGAGGACAAGACCACCATCGTTATAACCCACCGCATATTTACCGGCTGGAATTTTGACAAGATAATAGTGCTGGAAGACGGGCGTATCGTAGAACAGGGCACGCACGAAGAACTGATGCAAAAGGGTAAACGCTATGCCAAACTTTACCTGCACCAGACGGAGATGAATAGCGCAGGGTAGATTTCCCCCTATCCCCATAAAGGGGAGATTAAGGTTGTGGAGAGGAAAGTTTATTTCTGTGAAAAGCAGAGGAGTCTATATAATGCGCAACTCAGAATTATTTTACTAATTTACATGCACTGCAAAAACTTTGTTATGAAAAAAATACTGTCGCTCATTATTATTACTCTTGGTTCTTTGTCAGCCTTTGCGGGCAGGGGCGATGTATCTATAAAGGGGACTATTACCAACCCGCTGGCGGACAGCATCACTATACAGTACATATCTTATGAAGATAACTGGCTTGATTTTAAGAGCAACACGGTAAATGCCCGCCTTGACAAGGATGGAAGGTTTCTCGCTACGTTTCCGGTATCACATATATATACCGACATACAGCTACAAAACGGGGAGCAGGCAACAGAGTTGTTTGTAAGCCCCGGCGATAAACTGAATATGACTGTAAACGCCGCTGATTTTGATGCTACAATAGAGTATAAAGGCATTGGCACAAAGGCAGATGTGGCTAATTTTTCTGCCAAACATATGCTTGCATCAGGGTTCAGCAGTAATTTCCAGGTTGAATCACAGAAACTGATAGCTAAGGAGCCGGATGAATACCTGGTGGAGATAGATAAGCTGTTGAAGAAAGAACACGATTTCCTGGTAGAGAACAGCAAAGGGCTGCCACAGTCTTTTATAGAATTCTGGGATGCACGCTACACTTACAACAAGTATTTTTCTATGCTGATGTACGCCCAAGTGCATGAAGTAATGAAAGCTAAAAGCTATGATATAGGGGATATACCTGCTGAGAATTTCAAGGTAACGAAGCTGGTACCTGAAAAATTTAATGATGACCTCCTTCATTTAGATGCATACAGGAACTATATACGTGAGTTTTATATTTATAAACTGATGGCTGAAGGTGTAAAATCTAAGCAGGGACAAAATGAATTCATCATGGATAAAATGGTGGAATTAGCTCGGAAGAATATGCCTGTACAATCTGAAGAGTATGTTTTTGCAAATGCTATAGCTATGGACATGAAAAATTCACCCATAGCACGTACACAAGCTAAGTTTAATGAGTTTAATAACCTGTACGGCAATACAGAATACACGGAATTCCTGGAGCAGCAGATTGAGAATAAAAGAAGGTTGAGCCCCGGCTCGCCTGCAATAGATTTTATTGTAGTGGATGAAGATGGCAAGGATCTAAAGCTTTCTCAATTGAAAGGTAAAGTGGTGTACCTTGATTTTTGGGCAAGCTGGTGCGGCCCATGCAAGATGCAGTTTCCGCATACCAAAAAAGTAAAAGAGCACTTTGCCGGTAAAGATGTAGCGTTCGTTTACGTATCTATAGACGAAGACGCGGCCGCATGGGAAAAAGCAATGAAACAATATGACCTTACTGGCCTGCACACCAGGGTAGAAGGTTGGGGGGATAAACTGGCAAAAAACTACGGTGTTGCCAGTATACCTGCATACTTCCTGATAGATAAAGAGGGCAATTTTGCTATTGATAATACCCCGCGCCCCAGCCAGACAGAAGAGTTGATTAAAGCAATTGAAGCGCTGTTATAATTGCCGCATATAAAAACTTATTAATAGTATGGTAATACCTGCTTAATACCCGCGTTACATTAATTGCTTCCCTTTGTATAGCCTTATGGGCTATCTAAACCATACACATGGCAAAAAGGGAAGTAGATATCATCGTCTTATCAGACATTCATTTAGGCACGTATGGCTGCCACGCCATAGAGCTATTGCGCTACCTGAAGAGCGTTAAACCCAAAGCTGTGGTGCTGAACGGGGATATTGTAGATATCTGGCAATTCAGCAAAAGATACTGGCCCGGCACGCATATGATGGTGATGAAACACCTCATAGGCCTCATAGCCAAAGATATACCTGTGTATTACATCCCCGGCAATCATGATGAGATGCTGCGCCGTTTTAAAGGGTTCCAGTTGGGGTCTTTAAAAATTGCCAATAAGCTCTCCATGAAGATCAATGGCTCCAAAGTATGGATATTTCATGGCGATGTATTTGATGTAGTGATGCAGCACAGTAAATGGCTGGCCAAGCTGGGCGCTATCGGGTACGATACGCTGATACTCATTAACCGTTTTGTAAACTTCATTTCAAATAAGCTGGGCAGGGGCAAAGTGTCCTTATCTAAAAAAATAAAGAACAGTGTAAAAAGCGCGGTGAAGTTTATAAATAGCTTTGAATCTACCGTGTGTGATATAGCCGCTGAAAACAAATACAAATACGTGATATGCGGGCATATACATCACCCCGAAATAAAAACGGTGGTTACACCTAACGGCCCTGTGGTGTATATGAATTCGGGAGACTGGATAGAGAACCTGACATCACTTGAATATGCTGATGGCAAATGGAGTATTTACCGTTATGCGGAAGACGCAGTAGCACAGGCAATAGAAATAAAGAAGAAACACATAAAGCAAAGCCCCAAACACATGATGGCTAAACTGATGCAGGAACTGAATATGAACAGTTCCAAAGGCGGGCCAATGAATGGACTTGAGGGAAATATTGAAGCAGCATAACAGGAAGGGAAGTGAAAATACTATTTGCAATACAAGGTACGGGCAATGGCCACCTGAGCCGCGCCCGGGATATATATCCTGAGTTGTGTAAATACGGCGAGGTAGATGTGTTGATAAGTGGCATACAGGCAGATGTTGCAGTACCATTCCCTGTAAAATATAAGCTGTATGGCATGAGCTTTATTTTTGGTAAAAGTGGCGGTGTGGATATGCTGCATACAGCCAGGAAGCTGAAGCTGTTTAAACTGATAGCAGACATACGTAAACTGAAGGTTGAAGATTATGACCTGGTCATCAACGATTTTGAGCCGGTATCCGCCTGGGCTTGCAGGCTGAAGAAGAAGCCATGCATAGGACTGAGCCACCAGGCGGCGGTTATGGCACCCAATGCACCGCAACCTGCCAAAGGAGATATGAAGGGGGAACTGGTATTAAAACATTACGCACCTGTTACTGCTGCTTATGGATTTCATTTCAGGAGGTACAGCAAAAATATATATACCCCGGTGATACGCAGAGAGGTAAGAGATATAGTACCGACCGACAACGGGCATTATACGGTTTACCTGCCATCTTACAACGACGAAACACTGGTAAGTAACCTGTCACATTTTCCTGAAGTGGAATGGCAGGTATTTTCAAAGCATAATATAGAGCCCTTCAGCTTTAAAAATGTGCATATACAACCCATAGAAAACGATGCCTTTATTAAAAGTATGGCAAGCAGCCGGGGCGTATTGTGCGGCGCAGGTTTTGAAGGGCCTGCCGAAGCATTGTTCCTGGGTAAAAAATTAATGGTAATACCCATGCAGGCCCAATACGAGCAGCAATGCAATGCCGCCGCTGCTGCACAAATAGGTGTGCCGGTAATAAAACAGCTAAGCCGTAAATACTACGACAAAATGAAATGGTGGCTGATCAGCAATGAACGTGTGAAGGTAGATTTTCCTGACCAGACAGCAGACATCGTCAGGGAGTTGATAGAAGAGCATGCACCACAGGCCCTGCGTGTGCCCACCCTGGTATAGGTTACTTTCCTTTAAATACAGGTTTACGTTTTTCCAGGAATGCGTTCACGCCCTCTACAAAATCGTGTGTGTTACCCGCTTCTACCTGCACCTCCATTTCAAGTTGTAATTGTTCCTCCAGGTTATTAGTGTAAGACTGGTTGAGTAAACGCTTGGTCAGGCCTATACCTTTTGTAGGCATGGCAGCAAGAGCCTGTGCCATTTGTTTACTTTCGGCTTCAAACTCTTCGTCTGCAAATGCTTTATATATCATGCCCATGCTTACAGCCTCGGCGGCAGTTACTTTGTCGCCCAGCATCATCACCGCAGCGGCGCGTTGCATACCAATGTAGCGCGGCAGGAAAAAAGTGCCCGCACTGTCAGGTATCAAACCAATTTTGCTGAAAGCCTGTATAAAAGACGCACTTTGCGCAGCTACTACTATATCGCAGGCAAGGGCTATGTTGGCCCCTGCCCCTGCTGCTACGCCATTTACCGCTGCTATGATTGGTTTTTCAATATTACGTAGCTTATTGATTAGGGGATTGTAATGTTCGCTTACTATTTTCTCAAAATCAACGTTGTTAGGGTCAGGGGTCTCTGCAAGGTCCTGGCCTGCGCAAAAGCCTTTGCCACTGCCACTAACGTATATGCAACGGATACTATCATCTCTGCCACAATCGTCAAGATGCGCCTGGAATGCCAGTGCCATATCGCGGTTGAAGCTGTTGTATTTATCGGGCCTGTTAAACGTGATGTACCCTACACCGTTTTCTTTTGAAAGTAGTACGCTGTTGCTCATAGGGTAAAGTTAAGCAGCAGAATCTTAATTCTCTTTATGATAGTCGCCGCGCGAGAAGAATTTTTCTATAAGACAGTAAAGGAAAACGAAAAAATACCTGCTGCCCATTTCTTTTATCTTCAGGTTAGACGTTCCAAACTTCCTGTTGGTCCAGCTATTGGGAATAACTGTAAATGAATAGCCCCTGATGACTGCCTTCAACGAAAGCTCAAGTGTAAGGTTGAAATGTGGGGAGAGCAAGGGTTTCAGCCCTTGTATGGTTTCTCTTTTATAGAGCTTGAAGGCATTGGTAAAATCATTGTATGGAATGCCGAATGTCATGCGCACCATATTGTTCACAAACCTGTTCAGGAACAATTTGTGCTTTGGATAATCGTACACTTTGCCACCTTTTGCAAACCTGTTGCCAAATACACAATCATAATTGCCCTCCACCATTTTCCTGTAAAACTTTACCAGGTCATCCGGAGAATCTGAGAGGTCTGCCATCACCAGCGCTACACAATCTCCTGAAAAACGCTCCAGGCCGTAACGCACAGCCATACCAAAGCCGTTGGCCCCTGTATTGGTGTACCACACCAGCGTGGGCATTTCTTTATGCAATTCTTCCAGCACCTGCAGGGTGTTGTCTTTAGAATTGTCATTTACTACCAACAACTCATGAGGTATGTTCTCAGCAGTCAATTTAGCATAGATGCTCCTCAATGTTTCGGGGAGCGATTCCATCTCGTTGTATGCAGGAATGACTACGGATAATTTCATCTATACGCCTGCTTTTATTCTTGCCTGGAATGCCTGGTGTATCTGGGTAAGAATATCTTCAATATTGTAATTGAGCTTCCAGCCATTGAAGTGGTTTTCAAATTTAGAAGTATCGCTTATCCACCATATATGGTCGCCTATCCTGTTGGTTTCAGAATAGCTGTAGTTCATTTGTTTGCCGCTTATTTTCTCGCAAAGGGTAATGGCTTCCAGCATAGAGCAATTAGAGAAGCGTCCGCCGCCAGCATTATATACTTCGCCTTGTCGTGGTGCCTGGTGAAAATGCCAGAACATATTTACCAGGTCCCATGAGTGTATATTGTCCCTTACCTGCTTGCCTTTGTAGCCAAAGACGGTGTATTTATCGCCAGTGATGGCGCATTTCATCAGGTAAGACAGGAAGCCGTGCAACTGTGTGCCGCTATGGCGTGGGCCGGTAAGGCATCCACCGCGGAAGATGCCCACATTCATACCAAAATAACGGCCATACTCCTGTGCCACAATATCGCCCGCTACTTTTGAAGCACCGAACAATGAGTGTTTGGTATGGTCTATGCTCATCATTTCATCTATACCTTTTGCATAGTATGGATGACTTTCGTCGATTTCCCAGCGGGTTTCCAGTTCTACCAGTGGCAGGTAGTTAGGCGTGTCGCCATATACCTTGTTGGTAGATGTAAGGATGAACGTAGCATTTTTACAATGCTTGCGCGTCATCTCCAGCAGGTTGATAGTACCGTTGGCGTTTACCGTAAAATCTGTCAGTGGCTCATTGGCCGCCCAGTCGTGGCTGGGTTGTGCAGCAGTATGCACTATCAATTGTATATCAGAGCCATACTGTACGAAAATTTTATCCAGGGCATCAATATCCCTGATATCCGCACTGTGGTGCTCAAAATTTGCAATAGTATTTTTTAAATGGTTTGTGTTCCATTCAGTAGAAGCATCAGGCCCGAAGAACCTCATCCTCATATTATTGTCAATACCTATAACTTTATCAAATTTCCCTGCGAAGAATTCTACTGATTCACTACCAATAAGGCCCGAGGAACCCGTTACTACACAAACCTTTGACATACTATTGCTTTATTATTTAGAATATTTTATACACCAAAACCATTCTTGCTGTAAAGGACATGGTTTACAGGCTGATAGCACGAATTATTTTTATAATGGAATAATTCATGGCTGAACAAATATATAAAGTATGAACGATTTACCAATCAGCACTGCATTTAGCTGCTCATGGTTTTAATTGCCGGCTAAAAAATAGCATGGCGGGTAGTATGTTCTTTAACTAAGTATAGGTTTAAGCGCCACCTCATTATCTTTCAACCAATGAAAAATATCGCTGAAAATATCTTTAGCTGTTTTTTCCGGTTTCCATCCTGTAGCAGCCTCTATGGCTGTATTATCTGATATATAGATACGAAGGTCTGCCGGGCGGTTTTCTGTAACGGATTTTATCGGGATTTTATTGCCGGTAATATCTTCACAAATCTGCGTCATTTCCAGCAATGACGCACTGCTGGTTAACCCTCCCCCGGCATTGAATACGGTGTTATTGAACTTATCAATATTGTGTATTTGTATATCTATAAGCCTTACAAGGTCTGCAATATGGAGCATATCCCTTACTTGCTTGCCTAGTCCTCCATATCCTATATATGCCAGTTCTTTCTTCCAGAAGTGCTTGGCCATCCACAGGGTTACAACACCCTGGTCTGTCTTGCCCATTTGCTTAGGGCCGGCAATTACGCCAAAGCGGGTCACAGCAGCTTTCATACCATAAAATTCCTGGTATTCTTTTATCATCAGCTCGCAGGCCAGCTTGGTACTTCCGTAAAAAGAGCGTGCTGAATCGAGCGGTAGCTTTTCTGAAATGCCTTTCGAGCTGATGCCCTGTACCGCCTGGTTGTCTGTAAATGAAAAGCGCGTAGCTTCTTCAATAAAGTTGGCATTTTCTATCATACTGATGGGATAAACCCTGCTGGTAGATAAGAAAATAAGGCTGGCATTATATTTAATGCAATGGTTGAAACAATTGATGGCGCCTGTAAGGTTATTATTGATAACATACGCAGGTGAGCCATCCAGCCCTGACATTACCGATGGCTCGGCAGATGCTTCTATCATGCAGTCAAAAGCTGGCAACTGCGCCAGGTCTTCTTCGTTGCGTATATCACCGTGTATGAACTGTATATCGTTCTGGCGAAATTCCACAAGGTTCAGCTCAGAGCCACGCCTTCTCAGGTTGTCAAATACTATAATAGTATAAGAAGGGTATTGCTGCTTTAAATAAATGGCAATATTGGATGCAACAAATCCTGCGCCGCCGGTGATGACTATTTTCATAAATATATTACCCACTAAAAGTGGCCTGTTTTAGTTGCGAATTTAATATTAATATACACTATACCATGAAACACGTAATCTAATCTGCCCAAAGCACGGTATAGCCATCACAAATAGTGTACGGTAGCTTTGCAACAAATTTTATCCCCTTTTTATGAAATTGAAACATTTACCCTTGTTGACATTAATGCTGGGCTGCGCCTCTGCATACGGACAGGCGACCTTGCTGAAAGATATCTACCCCGGCGCGGGCAACGGTGTATTTTATGTTGTAGGTACTGCCGTGATGAACGATAAGCTATACTTCGCAGCCCAGGACACTGCATTGAATATGGAACTCTGGAGTACTGACGGTACAACCGCAGGTACAGCAGAGATTGCAGATATAGACCCTAATGGTGGTTCAGGACCATCACGGTTTCATGTATTTAATAATAACGTGTACTTTGCCGCAGAAACGCCAAATGAGGGTACAGAACTGTATAAAACAGATGGTACAACCGCAGGTACAGCCATGATTAAAGATATATGGAGTGGCATTACAGGTTCGTGGCCGGGCAACTTCTGCAATTACAACAACAAGCTATTTTTTACCGCTGAAGAACCTGCCAGCGGAGGCATGCACCATGTGATATATACTACAGATGGAACGACGGCCAACACATCTATCGTTACTACAGGGCCATGGACAATGGGCACAATGTATTTTACGCAGATGAACAACAAACTTTATTTCAATGCTAACAGCAGCATTGCAACTACCGGAATCGAGCTCTGGGAAAGTGACGGTACAACTGCTAACACCACTATGGTGAAGGATATACTTGCCGGGGCTTCAGGTTCAAACCCTGAATACCTGACAAAGTTTGGCACAAATAAATTTATATTCAGTGCTACTGACCCTGCTACCGGTTATGAATTATATATCAGCGACGGTACCGCAGCCGGCACTTCTATGATAAAAGATATCTGGACCGGTACCGGCAATTCTTACCCCAGCCGCTTTAAAGAGTGGAATGGTAAAATATACTTTATAGCCAATGATGGCGTAAATGGTGCAGAACCCTGGGTGACAGATGGTACTGCAGCAGGCACTATGATGCTGGTAAATACAGACGGCGTTGCTACAAACGGCGCTACCTATTCCGACTTTTGTGTGGTAAATAATAAGTTGTTGTTTGGCGCAAAAACTGCAACACAAGGCAATGAACTTTGGGAAACAGACGGTACTACGGCAGGAACTAAAGTATTTATGGACATCAACCAGGGTGCCGGCACTTCTGTGGACCAGGCATTTGAAGATTGTGTATTAGACGGGCTGTTATACTTTGTAGCCAATGACGGTACCAATGGCAATGAACCATGGGTAACAGATGGCACAGTTGCAGGTACTAAAATGCTTGCTAATATATGCGCAGGCAATAAGAGCTCTATGTGGACCAGTGAGTACCGTTTCAAAAAGGTAAAAGATAAAATATTGTTTGTAGCCAATGACAGCATCAGCGGTAGTGAAATATGGGTGATAGATGCGCCTGTATCGGTCAGCAACAGTATTATCAGCGCAGAAGATGTAGTAAAGGTGTATCCTAATCCATCGACAGGTGCATTCTATATAAAAGCGCAAATGGCATTTACGCAGGCAATGATTACAAATGTAGCAGGGCAAGTGGTTTACAATGGTACTATCAGCAATAATACAATCCAGCTAACTAATCAACCGGCAGGTGTGTATAATATAACGCTTACCGCACCCGGTGGTAAATTGTACCATAAACAAGTACAGGTATTAAGATAGATCTTACAAAGCATACAGATAATGTGCCGGTACATCAGTACCGGCTTTTTTATATAAAAAAAGCCCCTGTGGGAACACAGGGGCGCTACTCTAACTATTAAATCTAAAAATTTATCCTTGCTGTGGTTTAGGCATATGCTCCATCAACTTTGCCATATCAACACCCAGGCCCTGTGCTATACGCATACCCAGCCCGCTGTCTGCACGGAAGAAGTGGCATAGCTGGCGCAGGATGATATCATCACGTTTCACATTTTCTATACCATTCATACCACCTACTATATTATTCACCAGGTCTGTCTTTTCTTCATCATTCAGTACCTCGCGATAGAAGATACCAGGTTGCGTATAATGGTCGTCCTCACCAGGTGCATTACGGTCGTACACGGCAGCTATGTTAGATTCCAGCTCTTCGCTGCGCGATTTGTAGGCAGGGTCTGGCGTAATATTGTCAAAGCTGTTCGGGAAGTAATTGGGAGCATCGCCATGGTTGCCATCTACACGCATAAAGCCATCGCGCTGGTAATTATTTACCGCAAAGGGGCACCGGTTTACCGGTATCTGCTCAAAATTGGCGCCCAGCCTGTAGCGGTGCGCATCAGGGTAAGATAATATACGCCCCTGCAGCATCTTATCAGGGCTGTAGCCAATGCCGTCTATCACATGTGCAGGCGCAAAAGCACTCTGTTCTACCTCTGCAAAATAGTTCTCGGGTATTTTATTCAGTTCCATTACACCCACGTCTATCAATGGAAAATCCCCATGGGGCCATACTTTGGTCAGGTCAAAAGGATTAAACCTGAAATTCCTTGCCTGCTCTTCAGTCATTACCTGCACCTTCACATTCCATTTAGGATAGTCGCCCCTTTCTATGGCTTTAACCAGGTCGCGCTGTGCATAATCAGGGTCTTCGCCTTTCATCTTTACAGCTTCGTCATTCTTGAAGTTCTTAATACCCTGCGCAGATTTGAAATGGAATTTGCACCATACACGTTGGTTGTCTTTATTGATAAAGCTGAAAGTATGGCTGCTAAAACCGTGCATAAACCTATAGCCATCAGGCGTACCACGATTGCTGAACAGGAACATTACCTGGTGCAGGCTTTCGGGGTTCAGGCTCCAGAAATCCCACATCATGGTAGGGCTCTTGGTATTTGTTTTAGGGTCGCGTTTTTGTGTATGTATAAAGTCGGGGAACTTCTTCGGGTCTTTTATAAAAAAGATGGGTGTGTTGTTGCCCACCATATCCCAGTTGCCTTCTTCTGTATAAAATTTCACTGCGAAACCACGAGGATCGCGCTCTGTATCTGCACTGCCTTTTTCACCACCTACTGTACTAAAGCGTACCAGTACTTTTGTTTGTTTGCCAATCGTATCAAAAACCTTTGCACGTGTATATTTACTGATATCGTGCGTGACTGTAAATGTACCGAATGCCCCGGTGCCTTTTGCATGTACTACACGTTCTGGAATACGCTCACGGTTAAAGTGTGCCAGTTTTTCATGAAGGATAAAATCCTCTAACAATAACGGGCCACGGGCGCCCACGCTTTTTGTATCCTCGTGGTGGTAATACGGGATACCTGATGCTGTAGTGAGTTTCTTTTTGTCTTCCATAAAAATGCTTTTTTTAGTAGGATGAGCGATTGTGATTTTTATAAAGGTGGTGAATAAAACCCGCAATTATTTAACCGATTCGTTATTTTGTCATTGACAAAATCTATGTGTTTTGCAATTTGATATAGGGCTGCTCTATAGTGAGTGAATGAATGTATATATCCCGTATGGTATTGAAATAATTTGCTTAACTTAATACTATGCAAAAAGGGGAACAAATTATTGAAAAGCTAAAAAGCGCCAAAACTTCGTTGAAGAGGCGCTATGGCGTTACAGAAGTAGCCCTCTTTGGTTCATACAGTAAGGGCGAAGAACAGGAAGACAGCTATGTAGAGCTCCTTATAAATTTTGATAAAGCACCCGGTATAGCCTTTACCGACCTTGAAGATGAACTGGCCGCGTTGCTGGAGAAAAAAGTGGATGTAACCCTGCGCAAAGGCATAGATAATTCCTACTACAAAAGTATCAGGAAAGAACTGATATACGTTTAGTAAGCCGGTTATAGTGAAGTACGCCCCGGTACTTAGGTAGGCCGACTCGCCGAGATATGTCAGGTTATTATTTGACCAGGAACATTTTCACCTGCTGTAAAAGCATATTTACCGACAAATATTTTAGATTGACCGAAACGCTGTATTGTAAGACTGCGCCCTATAGTACATTTGCTACCTGATAAATACATAGGCATGAAAATAGCTTTACAACTAACGTTAATAACCATTGGAATTTTTGTTCTGAACAGCGCAGTTGCACAATCTACCATCAGCGGGCGTGTGGTAAGCACCGGCGGTAAACCCATACCGGGCGCCAGTGTGTACCTGATGAATACTATTGATGGCGCAACTACAGACAGCAGTGGCCTGTTCAGCTTTACTACTGAAGAAAAAGGCGCACAAACCATAGTAGCAGAAGAGTTGAGTTATGAGAATGGTGGTAAGCCCATAACCATTAATGGAGATGTTACAGGCATTGAAATTGCATTGAAATTATCATCCATACAATTGAAAGGTGTTACCGTAACTGCAGGTTCTTTCGAGGCATCAGGCAGTGAAGGAACAATACTGAAACCACTGGATATAGTTACGACGGCGGGCAGCCAGGCAGATGTTGTAAAAGCCATACAAACCCTGCCTGGTACACAGCAGCAGGGTGCGCAAACCGGCCTGTTTGTACGGGGTGGCGACGCCAGCGAGGCCGCTGTAATAATAGATGGCATGGTAGCACAGAACGCATTTTTGAGTGCCGCACCTGGTGTGGCTGCACGCAGCAGGTTCGGGCCTTTCCAGTTTAAGGGTGTGTCATTCAGCAGTGGTGGTTACAGTGCGCGTTATGGCCAGGCCTTATCATCTGTACTGGAACTGAACAGTAACGACCAGCCCGACCAGAGCACAATAAATACAGGCATCAATATGGCAGGTGTTTATTTTTCAGCATCTAAACTGATGAATAAATCAAGCATAGAAGGCGCTGCTAACTATACGAACCTGACCCCATTCTATGGTATAGCTAAAACCAACTTCGACTTTTATGATGTGCCTAAAGGTGGAGGCGGTTCTGCAAAATACACCTATAAGCCTAATGAGAACGGTATATTCAAGGCAATGGTAAACTATCAGCAATTTCAGAATGGTACCCGTGTACCTAATCCGGACCCATTGGATGCTAACCCGACGTTGGATTTCGGCCTGAAAAACAAGAATGCTTACGGTGTTGTTTCTTACAAACAGACATGGAAAGCTAAATGGGGGTTATACGCCGCAGGTATGTACAGTTATAACCAGGATGATATAAAATTCAATACCATGCCTATACTGAACAAAGACGACCGATCGCAGGTAAGGCTGGAAGGTAAATACTTTGGGGGTACTAAAATAAGCGTACTGCTGGGTACTGAAGTGCAGCATTTTAAATATGACAGGACTATATACGATACACTGAAAAGCGGCTTTGATGAGACACAGATAGCCGGATATATTGAGGCAGAATGGAATCCCCTGTACTGGCTCGCAATAAAGCCGGGGGTGCGTGTGGAAAACAGCGCTATTATCAACCAGCAATCTATATCACCAAGGTTGGCAGCGGCGTTCAGGGCAGGTGAACATGGGCAGTTTTCATTGGCAAGTGGTATATTTTACCAGCTGGCAGACCCTGTTTATTATATCATCCCGCTGGCTGTCAGGCCAGGCTTGCAGCAGTCTGTACACTATATAGCCAACTACCAGTATATGCACAATGACCGCACATTGAGGCTGGAAGCATACTATAAAAGCTACGACCAACTGGTAAGGGAAATATACATAGCACCTAAAGATAGCTTTGACGCAAATGTCAATCGCATACCAGGCCCGTCAAACAATGCGGGTAATGGCTATGCACAAGGCCTGGAGCTGTTCTGGAGGGATAAGAAAACTGTAAAAAATGGCGACTACTGGATATCGTACAGCTACATAGATACACGCAGGTTGTACAAAAACTATTTCGAATCGGTACAGCCCGATTTTATAGCTACGCACAACCTGAATATTGTGACCAAATACTTCATACAGAAATGGGCCACACAAATAAACGCCACTTATAACTATGCCAGCGGCAGGCCCTATTACAATCCTGCCAGTGCAGACTTTATGGGCGACCGTGCACCCGATTTTCATAACCTGAGCATCACTATAAACTACCTGCGTTCTTTCGGCAAATGGTTCTCTGTAATATATGCAGGGGTAGATAATATTACAAACAGCAAAAACGTATTTGGCTACAGGTACACCGGCAATAATAATACAGGGTTCACCCGGAGTCCTATATTACCACCCATATATCGTTCTGTATTTGTAGGCGTAAACTTTTCACTTACAGCTTTCGATGTAGATGAACTTTAATTATTAAACACTAATCAACAACTATAAAAGAAAAACCACCGGATTATGACACGTTACATTTTACTTATTGCAGCAACAGCCCTGATGTATGTAAACGCATGCGGGCAGGACATGAACGAATCGCTGAAGAAAACATTCATGGCTTTTGATACCACGCAGGATGTCTCTGTAAAAACGGCACAGGCTAATAAGCTGGGCCTGATAACTAAAAAATGGAAAGAGGAATGGGCACCACACTATTATATGGCCTACGCTAAAGCACAAATGTCTTTTATGATGCCTGAAAACGAAAAGGAGAAAAAGGACGCTATGCTGGATGAAGCTGAAGCCGAACTGGGCGAGGCAGTGACACTATTGGGCAAAGAGAATGACGAGATATATGTTTTAAAGGCTATGATAGCGCAGGCACGCATGGCGGTAGACGGCCGCAACCGTTGGCAGAAATACGGCAAGTTATTTGATGACAATCTGCAGCTGGCAAAAGATATTAACCCGGACAACCCACGCATATACTACCTGAAGGGCACATCAAAATACTTCACACCAAAGATGTTTGGCGGCGGCGCTAAAAACGCCCTGGAATATTTTGAAAAAGCACAACCATTATTTGCAAAGGAATCTGAAGGAGATATGAAAGACCCTTTCTGGGGAAGAAAAGCCAATGAGTTTTTTATAGCCCAGTGTAAAGGTGGTAAAGAAGTAGAAGATATGGCGCAGTCAACAGAATAATAGCAAGATATTAGTGATTAGTAGGAGTAATGCCCTGTAACGGTTCGCCCGTTGCGGGGCTTTTTATTTTATGTAATATACTTATAATCAACGACTTGTATTTTGTTAACATTTCCTTACAACTACGGGGACCCATATTTGTTATGAGAGGAATACATACATTAACTAAAAGCGATAAATTATGAAATTGATGAAGAGATTATTACCCGTAGTAGCATTAGGTGTGGGTATTACATTACTGGCGTTGCCGGCATGTAATAAAGATAACGGCACTAACCCGAACAATGACCAGCAAAAAGCAACAGTGCGCTTCCACCTGACGGATGCACCGGCTAATTATGATGCTGTTTACATTGATGTACAGCAAATAGAAGTGACTGTAGAGGGTAGTGCAGCAGTAACACTGGACCCAGTAAGAAAAGGTGTATATGACCTGATGCAATACAGGAATGGTTTAGACACATTATTGCTGAGTGCATCGCTGCCCCCGGGCAAGGTAAACCAGATAAGGTTGATTTTAGGTACCAATAACTCTGTAGTGGTTGACGGTGAAACACATTCGCTGAACACACCATCTGCACAGACAAGTGGCCTGAAACTGAACCTTCAGCAGGAAATAGTAGCTGGTGGTGCTTATGATTTCTGGCTTGATTTCGATGCCGGCCAGTCTATTGTAGAAACAGGCAATGGTAAATACAACCTGAAACCCGTTATAAGGGCTTACTCTTCTCTTACTAACGGCCGTGTAAAGGGATATGTACTGCCGGGCGCGGCATTGGTAACTGTATATGCTACAAATGGCAGCGATACCTATACAGCCATTCCTAACTCTAGCGGTTATTTCATGTTTACAGGATTGCCCGATGGTAACTATACTATAGTTTATGATGCAGCGTCTTTGATTTATATTGACGTGACACTCAATAATATTGCAGTTACTTACGGCCAGGAAGTAGATCTTGGTACAAAGGTTATCAGCCAATAAATAAAATAATACACATTGATGAAACGGGGATGTAATTACATCCCCGTTTTTTGTTTTCAATACAACTGATTTATCTGTATTTTTCAGCCTGTATTCCAGAAATAATAAATAAATGCAGAAACAACTTACCAGACTACCATATATAGTATGTTACCTCTGTGCCTTTGTGCTGGGCATGAAACAAATGCGCGAGCCGGATGTATGGTGGCAACTATTCAGCGGCAGGTGGATGTTGGAGCATGACGCTATTGCTAAGACAAACCTGTTTTCTTACACAACACCCGGCAGCAAGTGGATGAATGTGCAATGGCTGTATGAAGTAGTGATAAGTATACTAGAAAAAGGGTTTGGCCCGCATGGGGTAATATTGTTGCAGGCTGTGGTGAATATAGCTATTGTGTATTTATTACTACGGTTGTTGCAGCAAGTTACGAGGCAATTGGGTGAGCCTATGTCCAGGTTATATTCCACCATTGCCGTTCTACTGTTCCTGGTAGTGTCAGAATCATGGATGGCCGGCCGGCCCGAAATGGTAAGCCATTTGCTTAGCGCAGTCTTCATGCTGACACTGTGGAAGGCGGATGGTTATAACTGGAAAAAAATATGGTCGCTGATACCCCTGCAATGCCTGTGGGCAAACATGCATGAAGACTTCCAGTTTGGTATCATAATAGTAGGGGCTTATGTTGTGGGCGGCTTTATAAGCTATATGTTGAATGGCAGGATAAAAGAAAACCTTCAACCTGTATCAAGACTGGCAATAGCTTTAATAGCTATGGTGGCGGTTACATTTATTAATCCCTTTGGTGTGGCCGTATGGAATTCTGAACTATTTACACTTGCTATTAGCAATAAGTTCTCAGCCGGAGTTTATGCCTGTAACGATAGTTTTTACTGGACCATGCAAGCGAAGCTGCACCATGCCGTATTTATTGTAGTATGCCTGTTCTGGGCATTCAGGTTTTGGCAGCATGCAAAAGGGAAAAGTAAAATACAATGGACGCCCGCATTAATTGGCTACCTGCTTTTGTTGCCTGTACTGGAATACCTGTCGCTGGTATCAAACAGCAATATACCCGTTGCACAGATGGCATTATTCCCTGCTGTTCCGGTAGCGTTGCTGACTGTTGTGCGCATGGTAAAACTGGATAAAAAAGATTTTTACATAAACGCCGCAAAAAGGACTGCTATTATCAGCGCCGCCCTTGCCGCCATATTTTATATAACGGTAGTGAGCAATAAATTTTACACAGCCACCGCTTCGCTACACAGGTATGGCATGCACGTGAGCAACCTGCACAACCCAACGAGCGCTGCGGAATATATTGAGCGGTATAAATTAAAAGGCCCTGTATTTACAGACCACACTACAGCGCCATACCTGTTGTGGAGTTTGTATCCTGGTTTCAGGCCTTATATAGACAGCCGGGGCAATGAGGCGTATCCCCGAAAATTTACCGGCGAATACCTTAAGCTGTATGAAACGACTTCAGGTTTTAAGCAAATGGACTCTTTGCACAAGTTTAACTACATTGTTATCAATAATAACGAGTTGAATCCACTAAGGATGCTGCTGTATTGGGGTGAAGGCTTTAACGTGGCGCACGTGGACCCTGTCTGTATGATAATGATACGTAACAATAAAGAAAACGAAGAGATAAACCATAGCGCAGCAGTGAGCAAACTGTTTGACTGGCCGCAGGAAAATATAGACCCCGCGTGGGCAGAAGCTCTGTCTAAGTTTTTTAATCCTGCTCTTACAGTTTACGAAGAAGAGGATGAAATATATGCTCCCTTACATGCAGCCAGGTTTTACAACAATGTAAGAAATGGCCGCATAAGCCTGAAAATGCTACAGCCTGCTATGCAGGGCGACTTGTCAGAAAAGGCAGAAGCGCTGGCTGTATTGGGGGAAGCATATGTACTGTCAGCAGATTTCAGCCAGACAAAAGAAGACAGGCAAAATAAATGGGATAGTGCAGGCATATTTTATGAAAAGGCATTAGAAATAGACGACAAGTCTTACGATGCGCACATGGGCCTTGCAACCCTGTCATTGATGAAGAGTGATTTTGTAACCGCCAAGAAACACCTGGGTTTTTGCGTATCAACCAAACCCGTTGACTATTTTGTTTATTTTCTGAATGGTTTTGCTGCCAGCAATCTGTGGCATGTACAGGGCGAAGATGATTATATAGATGAAATCATATCGAGCATGAAAAAATCTTTGGAATTGAATAGTGATGAACAGAAGGCACATTTGTACCTGGCAGATGCATACCAGGCCAGGGGCGATGAAGAAAAAGCAAAAGAACACATGAAAGCCCTGATCGGAATTGAAATGACCATGTCGGCATCTGAAATCAAGATACTGGATAACCTTAAAAAACAAACAGGTATTGACCCTGGTATTAAGCCCCAAAAGTTCAAGCCAGCAGGCCATGATCATGACCACGAACATTAACAACTAAAAAATCAATGATGATAGCACGAAGTTTAGCCCTTACAGCCTTGCTGGTATTATGTTCAGGCATTGTTTTGTACGCTCAGGATTTTAAAGCAGAACAGAAAAAACAGGAAAAAGTAATAAAACAGGCTTATAAGAATAAGAAAGTATCAGAGCTGGAGTATAACAAGCTGATGAATGAGCAGGAGATCATCAAAGAGATCATGGCAAAATATGCAGCTGATGATGTGTGGACGGCTAAAGAAAAGAATGCAATACATAGCAAGCTGGAACGTGCTGAGAAAAGATTGCGGAAGTATAAAACCAACAACGAAATTTATTAAGACAGTATAAATGGTAATTCAGGCCATTTTCTTCTATCTCTGCCATATGCTGACTAGGTTCGGCAACCTAAAGGATGGTTTATTGGACTGTTTGAGAAGGCCTGCAAGCTATAGTTGCCTCAACGGTGGTACGGTATTAATTGCTGTGATGGGACCAAATATAATAAAAAACGCCCCGCATGCGGGGCGTAGTATGCTTTACTCATTTTACAATTACATATTCCTCCTGTACTGTCCACCTACATCAAACAACGATCTTGTTATCTGGCCCAGTGAGCAATACTTGACTGTTTCCATCAACTCTGCAAATATGTTTTCGTTGCGTATCGCCACGCCTTGCAGCTTGTGCAGCATTTCTTCTCCTTTCTCCCCGCTGCGCTTCCATAGGTTTTGTACTGTCTGTATCTGGAATTCTTTTTCTTCTGTTGTAGAGCGTATCACCTCCTGCGGTATTACAGTTGGAGAACCCTTACTGCTCAGGAATGTGTTCACACCTATGATGGGGAACTCACCGTTGTGCTTCAGTGTTTCGTAGTACAGGCTTTCTTCCTGTATCTTGCTGCGCTGGTACATGGTTTCCATGGCGCCCAGTACACCGCCGCGTTCAGATATACGGTCAAACTCCTGCAACACAGCTTCTTCCACCAGGTCTGTCAGTTCTTCTATAATGAAAGAACCCTGCAACGGGTTTTCGTTCTTAGCCAGCCCCAGCTCTTTGTTGATAATGAGTTGTATGGCCATAGCACGACGCACGCTTTCTTCAGTAGGTGTAGTTATCGCCTCATCGTAGGCATTTGTATGCAGTGAGTTACAGTTATCATAAATCGCGTACAATGCCTGTAGTGTAGTGCGTATATCGTTGAAGTCTATCTCTTGTGCATGTAGTGAACGGCCTGAAGTCTGTATATGATACTTCAGCATTTGCGAGCGCTCGTTACCACCATACTTTAGCTTCATAGCTTTAGCCCATATACGGCGGGCCACGCGGCCTATTACACTGTATTCAGGGTCTATACCATTGCTGAAGAAGAAGGACAGGTTAGGCGCAAAGTCATCTATATGCATACCACGGCTCAGGTAGTATTCTACAAATGTAAAACCGTTGCTGATGGTAAATGCCAGTTGCGATATAGGGTTAGCGCCTGCCTCCGCTATGTGATACCCGCTGATGGATACAGAATAGAAGTTGCGTACACCTTTGTCGATAAAGTATTGCTGCACATCACCCATCACACGCAGAGAAAACTCTGTAGAGAAGATGCAGGTATTCTGCGCCTGGTCTTCTTTCAGAATATCTGCCTGCACTGTACCGCGTACCGCTTTCAACGTATCTGTTTTTATTTTTTGGTACACATCAGCAGGTAATACCTGGTCGCCGGTTACGCCCAGTAGCATCAGGCCCAGGCCATCGTTACCTGCAGGTAAGTCGCCCGGTTTCGCTTTGCTGAAACTCGATGCATTATATGAAGGACGGGCTATTCCTTTGTCCTTGTATATCGCGTCAATTTTTTTGTTTACTTCATCTTCCAGCCCGTTTGCTTTTATGTACAGCTCGCACTGCTGGTCTATTGCTGCATTCATAAAGAAGGCGGTAATGGTTGGTGCAGGCCCGTTGATGGTCATAGATACAGATGTCTTAGGGTCTGCCAGGTTGAAACCACTGTATAGTTTCTTGGCATCGTCCAGGCAGCAGATGCTCACGCCCGAGTTCCCTACTTTACCATATATATCCGGCCTGTGGTCAGGGTCCTGCCCGTAAAGTGTCACGCTATCAAAAGCCGTACTCAAACGTTTTGCAGGCAGACCATGAGATACATAGTGGAAACGCTTGTTGGTACGCTCCGGCCCACCTTCTCCTGCAAACATACGTGCAGGGTCTTCACCTTCACGCTTGAAAGGATAGATACCCGATGCATAAGGAAACTCTCCGGGGAAGTTTTCACTCAGTGCCCATTGCAGTACCTCGCCCCATGCTTCAAACTTAGGCACAGCTACCTTTGCTATCTGCGTGTGTGACAGTGACTCGCTGTGCGTTTTTATTTTTATCTCTTTATCACGAACCTTGAACACGTAGTACTCATCTGTGAAACTGCGTTTTTTATCAGCCCATGTTTCCAGCAGTTGTTTATTTTTAAGGTCAAGCTGTTCAGCCGTTTTGCTATATACTTCCTGCAGTGTTTTTATCAGCCTGTCCTTATCTTCTACTTCTGTGTGCTGGATTGTTTCTATCGTCTTTTTTATCCCGAATAATCTCTGCGCTATTGCCGACTGGTCTTTCACCCATTTATCGTAGCGGCGGTTGTTCTCAGATATTTCACTCAGGTAGCGTGTGCGGGCCGGTGGAATGATGTATATCTTCTCACTCATCTCGTTGCTGGTGGCAAAGGTTGATGTTAGTGCTGCGCCTGTTTTAGCCACAACAATATCCATCAGCGCTTTGTACATGGTATTCGTACCCGGGTCGTTAAACTGCGATGCTATGCTACCAAACACGGGCATTGTTTCGGGATCTTTATCAAACAGCTTGTGGTTGCGCTGGTATTGTTTCTTCACGTCACGCAGTGCATCCATAGCGCCGCGTTTGTCAAATTTGTTGATGACCACCACATCTGCAAAGTCCAGCATGTCTATCTTCTCCAGCTGTGTAGCAGCACCATATTCCGGTGTCATCACATACATGCTCAGGTCGCAATAGTCAGTTATTTGTGTATCGCTCTGGCCTATGCCCGATGTCTCCAGTATTACCAGGTCGTACTTAGCGGCCTTCAAAATGTTTACAGCATCCAGTATGTATTTTGATACCGCCAGGTTGCTCTGGCGTGTAGCCATACTGCGCATGAATACGCGCTCATTGCGTATGGCATTCATGCGAATGCGGTCGCCCAGCAATGCACCACCTGTTTTACGTTTAGAAGGGTCAACAGATATAATGCCTATATGTTTATCTTTAAAGTCTATGAGGAACCTGCGCACTACTTCATCTATCAGTGAGCTTTTACCTGCACCACCAGTACCGGTAATACCTAATACCGGCGTTTTAGAATCAGCAGCTAACTCGCTTACTTTCTTAAGTAAAGCCTGTGTTTCCGGCAGGTCATGATAATTTTCTGCTGCGGATATCAGTTTGGCTATTGCTTTAGGGCTTTTTTCATTCAGGTGGCCTACTTCTCCATTCAATTGATTACCGGTAGGATAGTCACTTTTTTCTATCAGGTCGTCAATCATACCCTGTAAGCCAAGGGAACGGCCATCGTCAGGAGAATAGATACGGGTAATACCGTAGTCGTGTAGTTCTTTTATCTCATCAGGCAGTATCACACCGCCGCCGCCACCAAATATTTTTATATGCCCGCATCCGCGTTCTTTCAACAGGTCGTACATATACTTAAAGTACTCTACATGCCCACCCTGGTAAGATGTCATGGCTATAGCATTGGCATCTTCCTGTATGGCGCAGTCCACCACATCCATCACACTGCGGTCGTGCCCCAAGTGAATAACCTCTACACCACTGCTCTGCATTACACGGCGCATGATATTAATAGCGGCATCGTGCCCGTCAAAAAGAGATGCTGCCGTTACTATGCGTACTTTATTCTTAGGAATATATGACATATACGTGTTTTTAAAGGATAACCTTCAGGGGTTAATACTGTTTGAAAACAGGCTGCAAAGTTACGAAAAACATGTGCTAAAGAATACGGTTTTTTATAACGTAAATGGCATGAAAAAACCCGTCTTAGCTATTGCCAGGACGGGTTCTTTATATGTTTTAAGAAAGACTATTCTTCGTCTTCTTCTTCAACTCTCATTGGGCGAAGCTCATCACCGGGCTTCATATTGCCTTTTTTGCATTTGCAGGCAATGTTTTTAGATATGCCAAAGTTGAACTGCTGACCGAAAGACACGCCGAAAGAGCTCTGATCGATAGTGCCATTTAATGCAGTAGGAGCCTTTGGAACATCATAGCTGATAGTTTTGTAGCTAAGGCCACCAAAACCAAAGTTAAGTGCGAGGCCTTTGTTAACATTGATAGCCAGCATTGGAGTGATTGAACCCCTGAAACCATTGTAATAATCGTAACCATAGATTACAGACTCAACAACTTTGTTTTGCAGGAAATCTACCTGCCTTGTTTCCATTTCGCTTATGTCCTGACCGGATACATAGCTCAGATCCAGTTGAGCGAAAGCAGAAAATACATTGCTGAAAGTTTTGGTATAACGGAAGAAAGCACCTGCAGACCATTCCCTTGTTTCCATTGCATTCCTGTTCCATGTATTAGCAGCAGGAGACATACGGTTTTCTGAGAAATGGCTGTTGATACCACCCTGAACACCCACAGTCAGGTTGTTTGTAAATTGGTAACCTACACCAGGATTGACGTTCCAGCTGAAAGCCCTGTTCTCAGAACCACCTCCGTTGTCAGATTTATTAGTTGCAATACCAGCATTACCGTAAACCAGTATACTGTTTTTTTGAGCATTTGCTACGCCGAATGAAGATACGGCCAATAATGCAAGAATAAGTTTTTTCATACAGATCGTGCGTTTTATAATCAAACAAATGTATATCCTAATCTCTTATTATGCAATAGGCGAGATTGGTTCTATATATAAATATAATTTTTTAATGTGATTTACTTATTTAAACCATGAACTATACATAACATAGTTATTGGCAATCCGCTGTACCTCGCCTTCTAAAAGTTCCTGGCTGATGTCTTTAACCTTTTTGGCCGGTACTCCGGCGTAGATACTGCCGGCTTTCACTTGTGTATTTTCAAGCACAACAGCCCCGGCGGCTATAATGCTGTTCCTGCCAATAACCACGTTATCCATTATTATTGCGCCCATACCTATCAGTACGTTGTCTTCTATAGTGCAGCCATGTACTATAGCATGGTGGCCAATAGATACATTGTTCCCTATTACTGTTTTGGTTTTCTGGTAGGTGCAGTGAATACAGGCCCCGTCCTGTACATTGACCTTGTCGCCCATACGGATGCTGTTCACATCGCCACGTACTACAGCATTAAACCACACGCTGCATTCTTTGCCCATCACTACATCGCCAACTATGGTAGCATTTTCTGCAACATAGCAGTCCGCAGGTATATTGGGCTCAACACCCTTTACAGGTAATATCAATGGCATAATCCTATTTTTTGAGGATGTTATATTTTAATATACAGTAGATAGCCCTGAAGCCGTCTTTCCAGCCAATCTTTTTTCCTTCTTCGTAGGTGCGACCATAATAAGAGATGCCTACCTCGTATATACGTACATTCGGCACACGCGACACTTTCGCGGTTACTTCAGGCTCAAAGCCAAAGCGCTTTTCTTCCAGCCTTATGTTTTGAATGATATCCCTGCGGAAAAGCTTATAGCAGGTTTCCATATCTGTCAGGTTCAGGTTTGTAAACATGTTAGACATGAACGTAAGCATAGCATTGCCCAGTGAGTGCCAGAAGAATAATATCCTATGCGGCTTACCCCCCATAAAGCGGGAGCCATATACCACATCTGCAAAGCCGTTGACAATGGGTTTTAGCAGCAAGTTATATTCCTGAGGGTCATATTCCAGGTCGGCATCCTGTATAATAACATAGTCGCCCTTTGCTTCTCTGATACCTGTATGCAACGCTGCACCTTTTCCCTGGTTTACTTCATGTTTGTAATAACTTATAAGTAAATCAGGATTGGCAGCCTTGTATGCCAATATCGCTTCTTCTGTATTGTCCTTAGAGCAATCGTTTACAATGATTACCTCTTTCTGCATACCATCTATCAGTTCTACCGTCTTTACCAGGTTCAGTATTTTGTGGATGGTAGCACCCTCGTTATAGGCTGGTATTACGATAGATAATGTTTTGCTCATTGGTATATGTATATAAAACCCGCAAGTTACTACGGCAATTTGTAATTGTCTAATATAACATATGTAGATGGAGGCTTCATTAGTTTCGCGGTTTCAGCTCGGCAACACCATATGTTTTATATTCAAACTGCTTTATTATTAACCTGTTATCCTTCAGGCTTTTTAATACTTCTGAATATCCGTCTGCATAGCCATTTACAGAATACAATAGCAAATATGGCGATAGTTGTGACTGAATCAATGGGTCATTGTAGTATGTGTCAGGTTGCAGTTGCCACGCTATAGGGTACAGTTTTTTGTTCTTAGCAATATCCCGTTCCATGTAGTATGAATATAGTGTAAATGGCGTGGTTACAATAATGGGCTTATCCGGGTAATTTTCGTTTATAAACGAGATGACAGGGCCTATTTCCTTTTCCCAATACGGGAATTTCTGTATGGAATTATAAGTACAACAAAACAGGCAAAACAGTACAAGAGGTATGGTAATAACCTTATGGGTCCGCCTGGCTATTATGTTAGCCACAGTACTTATGCCTATGGCTACAAGTATTATAAATGGAGGTAAAAGATAGAGTATAAACCTGAAAAAAAATGGATACAACTTAAACATCGATAGCACTAGGTGTAAAGCAATTGGAACAATAGTCACCCACAATATCTTCCACTGACGGGTATATATGCAGTAACCTAAAGCCACTATGATAAGGCCGATAAGTATCTGGGGGAAATAGTATTTATCGGTGAAAAAGAGCATGTTTTCATAAATGGTATCATTTATACGAAGTTTAATAAAATCCGCAAATTCGTTGCTGAAAATGTTTGAAGGTGCAAATGTCCATGACCATATACTTTTCATCCCTTCACTATAGGGGTGCTTATATATAAATAAAAAGAAATTTAGTAGCCACACAACTACCCAGCTTCCGAACATAACCAACTGTATTACAGGTATATTTATATTAAGATTTTTTTTATCTTTTGATAATCCTTTGCTCCAATCCGTTATAATCAGGTATAAACCTGCACAAAATAACACTACAGTAGATGCGTTGGAAAAGAGTATAGCTAAGCAGCCTGCCAGTCCTAACAAACCTATCCTGTATTTTGCCACATAATTATGTTGAGAAAATATAATGTAAAGGACGAATATGTATACAGAAACATCTATCGTATATGATTTTATTTCCGATGAATAATAAATCAGTGATATGTTTAGGGCGAAAATTGCAAAAGCAGTAATTGCAGTAACGACGTTGCCTGTCAGGTCTCTTACAAGATAAAAGAAAAAGGGAAATGCAGCTATGGAAACAATGAAAGCAAATGACCGCAAAGAAACTTCGTCAGGGCCAAAAAGCCTACTGAATGTTTCTGTTGCCCAAAGAAAAAATATTGGTGCAGTCTGGTAATTTTGAAGCGGTTCCATCAATCCTTTGTATCCAAGCCATATAAAATTCAAGGCTATATGTGCCTCGTCTTCCCACAGGCTACGTCCCATAAGATGGTGGTAAAGCCTCAGTGCGATGCCCGCAATTAATACTGAGTAAAATAATATTTTAAATAGATGACTGATTCTTCCGGGTTTTCTGACCTGTTGTTTTTTATGGTTCATATCTATCAATATCGGTGCTGCAAGATAATAATTACTTTACTCAGCGTATATTGCCCTGAAATTATACCATAATGGCTACATTGGTTTAAATTTGCTGAACAATTTGAATCATGCAGGCATATCTTGATTTACTACAACATATTTTAGACACAGGGGCTGAAAAAAGCGACCGTACAGGTACGGGCACTACAAGCTGTTTCGGGTACCAGATGCGGTTTGACCTACAGAGGGGCTTTCCTATGCTGACTACCAAGAAGCTACACCTGAAGTCTATTATATATGAGCTACTGTGGTTCCTGAATGGTGATACCAATATAAAATACCTGAAAGAGCACGGCGTTGGCATATGGGATGAGTGGGCGGATGAAAACGGGAACCTGGGCCCGGTATATGGCCACCAATGGCGCAGCTGGACAGGGCCAGACGGCAAAGTGCATGACCAGATAAGCGAGGCCGTGCGTTTATTGAAGACCAATCCTGACAGCAGGCGTATTATAGTGAATGCATGGAATGTAGGTGAGCTATCTCAAATGGCGCTGACACCCTGCCATGCGCTGTTCCAGTTTTATGTGGCGGATGGCAAGCTAAGCTGCCAGTTGTACCAGCGTAGCGCTGATGTCTTCCTGGGTGTGCCTTTTAATATAGCATCATACGCACTGCTGACTATGATGATGGCGCAGGTATGCGGACTGCAATACGGTGATTTTGTACATACTTTTGGTGATGTGCACCTATACAGCAACCATATAGAACAGGCCAAACTGCAACTGACCCGTGAGCCAAGACCATTGCCCACCATGAAGATCAACCCTGATGTAAAGGACATCTTCAGCTTTAAGTTTGAAGACTTTACACTTGAAAATTACGACCCGCACCCGCATATAAAGGCGCCGGTAGCTATTTAACTTAAGGTCAAAAGTCAAAACCGGAAGTGTTGACTTTGACTATTAGATTCAGAAACGTTTAGGTTTTGACTTTAAAATTTGACTTTACAAATGATCATATCCGCAGTAGTAGCCATGTCTGAGAATAACGCCATAGGCCGTAATAACGAGCTGCCGTGGCACCTGCCAGACGATTTGAAGTTCTTTAAGAAGATGACCCTGGGGAAACCCGTTCTTATGGGCAGGAATACTTTTGAATCGCTGGGCAAGCCTTTGGTAAACAGGCTGAATATAGTGGTATCTACCCGGGAGAACCTTCAGCTTCCTGAAGGTGTATTGCTATATAATAGCCTTGATGCTGCCATTGAACGTATGCAGCAGGAAGCTACTGAAGAGGTGTGCATAATAGGCGGCGGAGAGATATTTGTACAAACCCTGGACCAGACCGACAGGATATACCTGACCCGCGTGCACACTGTTATAGACGATGCGCATACGTTCTTCCCGCACCTGGACCATACACACTGGAAGCTGACCTGGGAAGAGCAACACTACAAGGATGAAAAACACGCCTACGATTTCACCTTCCAGCAATGGGACAGGTTTAAAGAGATATAAAAACTAAGAGGGCCGTAGAAACTACGGCCCCCCTTTATTATTAAGGAGTCTCTATCTATTTACGCTTCATCACCTTTTCTACCGCGGCTACCACATCTACTTTACCCAGGCCGTATTTTGCCAGCAGGTCGGTAGGTTTGCCGCTTTCGCCGAAGGTATCATTAACAGCTACATACTCTTGCGGAGATGGCAGGTGCTGCGCCAGAACCTGCGCTACGCTATCGCCAAGGCCGCCGTTGCGCTGGTGTTCTTCAGCAGTAACCACGCAGCCGGTCTTCTTTACAGATTTCAGGATTGCTTCTTCGTCAAGCGGTTTTATGGTGTGCATGTTGATGAGCTCAACAGATATGCCTTTTGCTTCCAGTTCTTTGGCAGCTTCTACAGCCGTCCAAACCAGGTGGCCGCATGCTATGATGGTTACATCAGTACCTTCTGCCAGTATTTGCGCCTTACCTATTTCAAACTTATGATTGGGGTCTGTAAAGATTGGCCAAACCGGGCGGCCAAAACGCAGGTAAACAGGGCCTTCGTATTCAGCTATAGCCATAGTGGCCAGTTTGGTCTGGTTAAAGTCGCAGGGGACGATGACCGCCATACCGGGCAGCATCTTCATCATGCCAATATCTTCCAGCACCTGGTGGGTAGCACCATCTTCGCCCAGTGTAAGGCCGGCATGAGAAGCGCAAACCTTTACGTTTTTATTGCTGTAGGCTATAGACTGGCGTATCTGGTCGTACACACGCGATGTAGAGAAATTGGCAAACGTAGTAGTAAAAGGCACCTTACCACCTATGGTAAGGCCTGCAGCCACACCCATCATGTTGGCCTCGGCAATACCTACCTGTATATAGCGCTCAGGAAACTCTTTCATAAACTGGTTGAGTTTCAGAGAGCCAGCAAGGTCGGCCGTGAGGGCTACCACATTGGGGTTTTTACGTGCCGCTTCTACTATGCCTTCACCAAAGCCTGAGCGGGTGTCTTTTTTACCTGTTTCTATTATGTCCTGTAACATTGGCGCAAAAATAAGTGTATCATTTGGTTAATACATAACCCCAGTCCCTTAACCAACCAATAATTTTTTCTTTATAGTCTCCCTGTATGATTATCAGGCCATCTTTGGCACTGCCGCCTGTGGCGCATTTTGTCTTCAGCTCTTTGCCCAGGTCTTTCAGGTCGTCTTCGGTACCTATAAAGCCATCTACCAGCGTGGCTACCTTGCCGCCGCGGTGTTTGGTCTCTATCCTTACCCGCAGTTTCTGTTGTTTTTTGGGCAATGTATCAGCATTTTGGTCGCCCTCAAAGTCATTAAAATAATCCTGGTTGGTAGAAAATACCAGTCCATCGCCGCGGTCTTTATTTTTCTTTGACATGCCCCTGTTGTTTTAGTTCTCTCTTTCCTGCCGCAAAATTAACCAAATACACCCCCGCAAAAATGAGTATTGCCGCAAATATTTTGGTTACGGTTACTTCTTCGCCCATAAATATAACAGAGATTGTGCCTGCGAAAAAGGGCTGCAGGTACATATAGGCCCCGGCAGTAGATACACTCAGGTGGCTGAGCCCGTAGATGTTCCACAGGTAGGTGAAGAAGGTTACGAAGACCACAATGAACACTATCGCGCCAAAATCGGGCAGGGTGAACAGCTGCCACTGGATAGCAGTGAACTGCTGCCAGCCAAAGGGTATGATGAAGGCAAAACCAAACAGGAACACCCAGCGTATAACCACTATGGGACGGTAGCGACGCATCACCGGTTTTATTATAACCAGGTAAACCGCATAGCTGGCGGCGTTCAGGAAGACGAACAGGTCTCCCAGGGCGGTGTTGGTGCCTGTAGCTGACAGTTCTTTGCCCGCGCTCATAAGCAGTACAGCCCCCGTAATACCCAGCAGCAGGCCCAGTATCTTGTTGCGGCTGATGCGCTCCCTTAATACAAACAGGGCTACAAGGGTGATGAGCAATGGTGTACTCATCACCACCAGCGATGCGTGTATGGGCAGGGTAAGGTTCAGGCCCATGAAAAACAGCATCTGGTTGATAGCGATACCAAACAGGCCGCCCAGTACCAATACACCCCAGTCTTTTTTGGAAATGGTGGCCCTGTACTTGCTGCCCAGGAACCATGTAAGCCAGAACAGCAGGGCTGTAGTGCCCGCACGGATGAATATGAAACCCAGCGGCTCTATAAGCCTGGGCATGATGAGCTTGGGCACGCTGTACCCTGCACCATACAGTATGTTGGTACCCAACAGGGCAAGATGCGCTTTTACTTTATTATCCACCGGCTGCGAAGTTAGTGTATTAATGGACTGTCGTGGTTGGCGGCTTGGTGCTGGTAATTTGTTGCGATTTGTTGCGAAATTGATGTTTCATTCAATGGTCGCAACGAGATCGCTCCGCTAAGTTGTTGCGTTTTGTTGTGGTTTCCTGTTTTTCGCGAGTGTTCTACCTCCCCTGTTGGCTGGTGCCGGGAGGCACGCTCCAACGTCCCCTCCTTCGTAAGGAGGGGAGCTTCTTCTATTTTGTTGTGATTTGTTGCAGATTCCGTTGTTCTCTCTTCAACGGAATTATAAGAGTTTGCCGGCTGCCTTTTGTCCACGGTATAATGCCCGGCCATTTTATTGTCCAGGTCTATGGCTTTGAGCATCTGGTTGATGGTGGGGCGCACCATCTGGGTGCATTGGTTGCAGTCTTTGGCTTTGTAGTTTTGTACGGCATACATTTCTCCCGTGGCTATGTTGGCCAGGAGTTCGCGCTTGCGCTGTATGGTCAGCAGTTCGGTCTTTAACTCGGCCCTTATTTCCTGTTCTACCTCGTAGTGCACGTGTTCCAGTACCGACCGGATGAGGCCACCCACTTCGGGGTCGTCCATCAGTTGCTGTGCGGTAGACATGATGCTTTCGTATTGGGACTGGTCTTCTACATTGTATGCAATGCAATAGGCGGTGTATACACTGCGGTGGCGCAGGTAGGTGGTGATGAAGTTTAACTGATTGTTGTCCATGATAGATAGTTTGAGCCCCTGTACAGCCTGTGGAAGGAATGGTGAGGCGGGTGAAAAATACTATAAGAACACGGCTGTTCTTATATAGCAAATATACTCATTAAATATGTTTTTGTAAAATTTTATTTGGATCTATTTTGGTTCGTGTTGTTACAACCAAACCCGAGTGTATGTAATTGACACCAATAGGTATATATTTGTCTCAGTATGAGATACGTCGCGATACTTACCCTCCTTTTTGTTGTCCAGGTAGCTACGGCCAAGTTTAACCCTGCGGAATATTTTGCTTTCGATAAGACCAAGCAACTAATCTACGAAATCAAATTTTGTCCAGGTAAGCCAGATGGGGAGTTGTTTCGATATAATAAGAGCTGCGGCATGAGTATTGACAGTATTGATATAGATAGCGGGGTTTATTATCTATACAACAATTGCAATGCATCTATGGGTAAACGTTATCGTGCAGCTATAGATACAAGAAAAAATTATGAAATAGTGGTGAGGACTAAGATGCGATACTATGAAGACCGATACTATTTAAGGTATGGTTTTATCATGTGGAATATCACGGACAGTCAACAGTACAATATTTTTTCTTTTTCCGGTGATAAGCGATATTTTTTTCATACTCACTTAGATACTGCTACAAAAACAGATTTATGCCTTGGAGGAGAACGTATCAGGGTGAAGCGATATTACTATAATAAATTTGTCAGATACACCATCAGGAGATACGACGACAAATACTATTTTTACATGAATGGGATACTAATACACACAGGTATCAGCATGCGTGACAAGCTTTCGGTAAACACATCTGATATTGCTATTGGTGCTTATGGCAATGCCCATGTTGAGTTTAAAGATGTAAGTGTTTATTATTTGCCTGACAAGAAAAATCCATAACCATTGTTAGCCCTCAGTTTGGTTGGTAACAACACCAACCAAAGGGGAAACTTATTGCAAAGTCTTGCGAGGCGAATACGCGACTTAAATTCATGATATGCAAGATGCTGAAATAAATTCAGCACGACCTAATATGAGGTTAGTAAACCTGGAGATTTGCCTCCTTTGCGCCGTAGTGAGACAATACGCGAACGGGAGATTTAGCACAAGTCGAAAAGACTTGCGCTAATGGGGCGGAATATATAATTTGCGTATTGTTTTAAACCACTATAAATTCTGAAAAGTCGGATGAAAATTTTATTGTTTCTACTCTCCCTATTCTGCTACAGCCAAACTTTTGCGCAAACACAAGACCTCATTTCTTTAGCTAAAGGAGATTTCTTAGGCATGAATGCCCTTTTTGATGAAAAGGGAAACCTGTTTGGTTATATATCAATATATGACTATGGGAAGTCGGGTGCAAAAACAAAAAAGTTCGAGTATGTTATAATGGATAAAAACCTAAACCCATTTGCTAACAAAGAGTTTGAAGGAGATATTACAGCCGGAGATTATTATGGCTACATAAATTTTGACGGGAGAATAATATTGAAGCCTAATAGTCTTGATTACAGCCTGGTGGAAAAGAAAGACATGTTTTCCCCCTCTTCCATGTTGATCGACCTAAAAGATAATACAATTACCAGGAAGGTTTATTACGATTTTGACCATGGCAAATTCAATGAAATACTGCAACATGATACCTGGAAAGAAAACCGCAAGGAAGCTAAAATGGAGAGAAAAGAGGCAGGGTTTAATTATAAGTCATATGTGACCGAGGTAAAAGAAGGGGGTTTCCTTGTATCTGAATACGAGGACCATGGTTCGTACACAAAAAATAACCGCATGATGCGTTTCAACGAAGAGAAAAGGGAGCTATGGCGTTATGATTATAACACCAATGGATCAAAGAAAGAAGCCCAGACAATAAGTTACCTGGCACAGGATGAAACCTATTACTATGGCTTGCTGCGTGAACGGACAATTACAAAGAACGAAGATTACTACGACCTGCAACACGAGCGTACTTCTAAGAAAGATGTTCACTACTTGCTGGTGATAGATATGGAAACAGGAAAAGAGGTTCATAAAGAGAAAATTCCTGACCCTGAAGAAGTGCTGGATAGAATCATGTATTTTCCCACATACAGTTATGGGTTATTAGACAACGACAAAATTTTTGACGATAAAATTATTGTTGTTGGCAGGGTGGGCTCTGATTTGTTTTACAGCGGCGTATGCAGGCTGATGATAGATAAGAAGACATTTAATACCGATCTGAAAATATTAACCTATAAAGAAGACTTTAAGCCGTTTGTACCCAAGATAAAAGCAAATGGGCATGTAGAGAATGGTTACGCACTGGACCCGCGAGATATATTTTTCTTAAAAGACGGGAGCATTGGAATGCTGTTTGAAAAATACCAACCTGCGGGACAATATACAGCTCAGAAAACCACTGATATGGTGTATGTATATACTGATAGTAACTTTAAAATTAGCGGAACAAAATTGTTTGAAAAGGAGAAATCCAAATGGCAAAACTCTGATTATCTCTTTTCACAAAACCTGAATAATGATAATGATTTGGTTTTTTTCTACCGTGATTACCAAAAGGATGATGAAACGAAAGAAAGGAACTGGAACTTGTTCATTAATACATACATCAAAGGAAAATTTAAACAGGAAATAGTGCCGATTTCGTCTAAAGAGAATTTCCTGATAATTCCCTACGTTGCAAAAGAGGGTTATATATTATTAAATGAATTCAACAGGAAGGCAAAGTATAACCAGGTAAGATTAGAGCGCTTAAATTACTAAGTACCGATTATTTTTCAGTGTTGTAAAAGTCAGCTATATTTTGGAGTTCATCCAAGCTCAGGTTCCACATAAAATTCAGGAAGCCTATATAGCTTTCAGGTTGATCTTTTGGTGATACCCTGTCTAAGTACTTGTTCAGTTTATAGTCCCTTCTCGCTTCGTATATTTTCCGGAGTCCTTTTGCCAGCCAGAGCCTGTAGTACTGGTCTCCGGGATTTTTTTGCAAACTGATTAAGGAAGCATAAATAACCTCATCGTAGCGTTCGTTAAAAAAGTAGTTAGGTACACGCATACTGTCTGCAGTCGACCTTATTTTACTAAACATACCGATACTGGATCTGTTGCCTTTTTCTTGTAGTGACAGTTCGGGAAATGATGCCTTGAGATGTTGAATACGCTCCGTTATTTCCGGGTGCGATGAAACGGAATCTTTATCAAGTTTTTTGGTGAATGATTCATAGTTATACGACGAGAAATCTTCCGCAACCAGCCATTTGTCATTGTACTTCTGCGTGGGCAGGTCGAAAAACTTCCTGTATGATTCTACTGCCAGGTTGCCGGGAAATACTGTATCATAATGCTGTATATTTTCTAATGCCTCTATAAAAGCTATATGGTTATAACCGGTATTTTTAAACAGTGCATAGCCCATAGAATCAGCCTGCAACTCGAAATCCCGCCTCATTCTGCCTTCTTTGTAAATAGAGCTTCTTAACAGGTCAAAAGCACGCTCTGTTTTCCTGGCTTCCACCCCCTGCAAGGTTTTAACTTTCGTAGCGCTCTCTTTATCTTGTTCATAGTTATAGCGTATCCCCTTAAGGGCATGTGATAATATGAGATGCGCTACCTCGTGCGATAAAACACCGGCTACCTGGTCTTCATTATCCATGTAGTAAAACAAGCCCATGTTTACGAAGATGTTATTATCTCCCATAGTTACAGCATTCGGCAAATCTTCACGAAGGAGGAATACCTGGATGTCTTGTGGAATGGATGGGTTTTTGGTTTTGATTTCAAGCAGTAATTCTTCCAGCAATACAGATATGCCCGGGCTATAAATCATCTGTCCTTCTTTAATCACCTCGTTCATGCCCTTAAATATCTCTTTGTAGCTTGCCTGGTAATGCTTCAGTAGTTTTTTGTCTGTTGTTTTAGCCTTGAGGTCCGAAAGAAATAATTCATTCATCACCGGGTAAGATTTACTTAAAGCTTCAGTGTACGCATTGCCTGAAGTATCGTCTGGAAAAGACTGTTGGGAATATACGGTGCCAAAACATAAGATGGATCCGAGTAACATGTACAGGGTCTTCATTTTTATCACTATTCTATTGTTCACGGGCATTGCGGTGTATTTCAATAGGTGGAATTTTTTGTCGAAAATAAGAAAAAGAGAATGATAGGCAGTGGTATGGTAACGAAAATAAACAAATAAGCCCTTTTCGCCTTTGTTGATGTTCTTCACCAAAAAACGCTGAGTCGTCACTAATGCAAATTTCCTGATTCACATCTTCCCCAGTAGTGTAATCGTGCGGTCCTCGACGATTCACAAAAAATAAGCGCCGATGATTATCATTGGGCTTTGCCTCCTTTGGCATAGTCAAAAGGCTATGCGGAAAAGGGGATTGGAAATATGTGACGCTGTGTCCTGTATTTTCATCAACTGGGGCGGAGCGAAAGCTATTGTATATTTGCGGCAATAAACAAGAGCAATGATAAAAGTAGAAGCCTATACCAACGAATGGGCGGTAAGCTTTGAGCAACTTAAAGAGGTTTACCTGGCTTACCTTGGTGGTATTGCAGAGGTAGAGCATGTAGGCAGCACAGCCGTGCCCGGGCTGGATGCCAAACCAGTACTTGACATAGATATTATTGTACAAGAGGAGCAATACCTTGACAACGTGATACAACAGTTGTCCAACCTGGGGTACCGCCACCTGGGCAATCGTGGCATCCCCGGCAGGGAGGCTTTTAAACGGCAAGACAATACGGTACCGCACACAGGGAATGGCACAACATGGCCCGAGCATCATTTATATCTTTGCCTGAAAGGTAACGCGGCGCTAAATAACCACCTGCTACTGCGCAATCGTTTACGGGCCGACAAGACGAAACGTGACGAGTATGCTGCACTAAAGCATCGCCTGGTTGCTGAAGACCCCCATAATATGGATAAGTATGTGGAAGGCAAAACAGCATTTATCACAAGCATTCTGAACGAGGAGGGCGTAGCTCCAGGAGACCTGGCAGCTATAACCCAACAGAATAAAGCTATGGATAATATTATTACACCATGCAGCCACAGCGACTACCCGGAGCTGACCAACCTTTGGGAGGCATCAGTACGGGCTACGCATCACTTTCTTAGCGAAGAGGATATAATATTTTTCAGGCCCCTGATATTGAATGAATACCTGAAAAGTGTAGACCTGTATTGCATAAAGCACCATGCACATATTGCCGGTTTTATAGGGTTAAGTGCAGGGGCAATAGAGATGCTGTTCATCCACCCAGGTATGCGCGGCAGGGGTATAGGCAGGCAATTGACTGACTTTGCTATAACCCAAAAGCAGGCTACGAGCGTAGATGTAAACGAGCAAAACACACAGGCCGTAGGCTTTTATGAAAAGATGGGGTTTGTAGTGAAGAACCGTTCCGAAATAGATGGTTTTGGCAAGCCATATCCATTGCTGCACATGGAACTTTAGGCGTGACTTCGTAACTGGGACATAAAGTAAGAGCCAATGATAATCATTGGCTCTTACTTTTATCATGTTATAAAATGCTTATTGTACAATAAGATTGCTATGCCACGTTTGCCGGTCGCCGGTTACAGATACTGTATAAATACCTGCCGGTAGTTTTTTCAGGTTAACCACCTCCCTATTATTTGTAATGCGGCCGGAATAAGTAACTGCCCCGTGCACATTGTATATCTGCACATCCGCTGCATTTATGCCTTCCGGCAATTGCAGTGTAAAGGAACCATGTGCCGGATTAGGATAGAGCGATATTCCTGTTGCAGCCGTGGTAGTACCTACACTTGTCCTTGTGAAATTGAATTCCATGATACAACCTTTATTGATTGGCTGCACTGCGCTGCCGGGAGCACCTTTGATGGTACCGACACTATCTGCAGCAACATAGATCTTTAAACCATCAGGAGAGATAGCTATATCGCGAAACCTGCCCTGGCCACTGAAATAGGGAATAGTATCGCCAACTACAGCCTGGCCATTGCCGGTGAGTTTCAGCCGGTAAACTACAGCCAGCTTCAGGTTGGCAATGAGCAAGGAATTTTGCCAGCCGGGTATAGCATTGGAACTGTAATAATCAATACCTGACGGCGCTGATGTAGGCCACTGCAGGTAGTAGTTGGCATAGGGTGGTGTCTTGTTCAGGTCGTTATTGAAAATAGTATCTACTGCCCCTTTTGTAGCGGGGAACAGGCTGAATACCGGTTCGCTGTAGGTGTAGTTAGCCTCAATCGCTGTCCTGTTGGCAGATTCGCTCACGATTGCAGGGATGCCAGGGCCGGCACCTGCTTTACTGCCATCGTAGTTACCATCTGTATATCCTACAATAAGTGGGAAACCGTAGTTATTGGCACGCTTGATGATATTCACTTCGTCATCTGAATAAGGCCCGTGTTCTGCTTCGTATAAAGTGCCATCAGGCGCGAAAACGAGGCCCTGTGGGTTGCGGTGGCCAAGTGACCAAACAGGGTTTTGTACACCTGTATTGAACGGGTTATCGTTAGGTATCCAGGCATCAGGGCCGGTATCCCCATCTGCCACCAGGTTAAAGCGTAATATTTTTCCTTCCCATATTTGCGGGTCCTGCCCACGGTGCATGCGCGACCTGTTGCCCAGGTGGCCTGCGCCCATGTCGCCAACGCTGTAGAATACAAAATTAGCAGTTCCGCCGGCCGGGCCTATGACAAGGCGTCCGCCATTGTGGTCGGTGCTGCCCGGGATAGCATCTGTTATAACAGTTTCGTTGGAGAAAGCTTTAGTTGCTGCATCGTAATTGTAGCGTACAATTTTCGTTTTGTAAAAGCAGCCCCCTGTACCGGTAGCACAACTATCAAAATGATACACATAGCCAATATAGATATAGGGAGTGTTGCTGAAATCAGGATGAAAAGCAAAACCCTGCAATCCACCCTGCGGCCATGTAGTGTCATAATTGGGGAAATTCTTTTTGCTGCTGAGGTCGAGCATCATTTCTGTAGTGCCTGTGGATGGATCAACACGCGAAAGCTGATAATTATTAGCTTCTGTAACCCAGAGCCAGCCATCGGGCCCGAACTTGATCTCCCAGGGTTGGCTAAGCTCACAAGCTAATTTGCGCGTACTATAAGATTCGGACTGTGCATGCGCGCAATACGCTATTACACAAAAACACACCGTAAAAACAAAATGTAGAGTTATTCTTTTCATTGCCTGCCAGTTTTAATTGTTTACAATCGTATAGTAGTGTGTGCTGATACAGAAGTAAGATTGAATCTTATAAAATCTATGCCACTGGCGCAGAGGATGTACGTGGCCACACAGAATTAAACAGGCGGGAACATGATGAACGATTGACTGACATCCAGGGACAGCGACGGGGCTATGCTTGCAGGGGGCTTGTGAGCCCGATGCAGGATAACCATGTTTCATCAGCCAGGGTGAGTATGATTACTACAACTTGCCGGTTACGTGCATGATTTTCCTCATTTACAGCCTTCTAATTCCCGGGCGGTCCTTGTATAGTTCAGGCCCGGGTAAGCTGTTGCTTAACGCACCTTGATTTATGCGTGCTTTTCAGCGCCCAGTATATAAGCAAGGGTTGGAAGAACAGCCGCGCAAGCCTCTTGCTATCGGTATCCAGGCTAAATGCATCGCGGTGATGCGTGTACTGGGCAATATTGCCCGGAAATACCGCTGTGAAAAACAAAGCTGCTATTTTACCAACAGCGGGGCGGCGCTTAGGCACGGCCAGTATCAATGCGCTGCCCAGCGCTATCTCTGCTATGCCGGAATAAACCACGGTATCATCCTTGTCTAAGGGTACAAAATCAGGTACCTGCGCCCTGAACTCCTTCCTGGCAAAACCAAGATGGCTGATGCCGGCATATACCAAACCTGCGCCAAGTGCCAGGCGGGCGATATTTCTCAAAGTGTCGCTCATGCTGATACCAATAAAAATATCGTTCCACGGGAGTATGAGCAATTACATTGCCACGCTGAATTTCGTTCAGCCTGCGTAAGGATATTTTGTTCATGCTTGTGTCATATTGACTGCGTTGAGCGCGACCCTGAAATAAATTCAGTGTGACGGGAGGTGGGGGAAGGAAAAAATCCTAAATTGCACCCCCTCAAAAAATTTCACGCAACCATATTATGAGCCAGGAATACATAGAAATACGCGGTGCCAGGGAGAACAACCTGAAGAACATTGACCTGCGGCTGCCTAAGAGAAAGATCATCATTTTCACGGGTGTATCGGGTTCGGGCAAGTCGTCCATCGTGTTCGATACCATTGCTACCGAGGCGCAGCGGCAGTTGTATGAAAACTTCAGTATGTTCATCCGCAACCTGCTGCCGAAGTTTCCGCAGCCGGATGCTGATGCCATAGAGCAACTGAGCATGGCGGTAGTGGTGGACCAGAAACGCCTGGGTGGCGGCTCACATTCTACCGTAGGCACGGTAACGGATATATCGCCCGTAATGCGGGTGCTGTTCTCGCGGGTGGGCAAGCCGTTTGTGGGTTATGCCAATGTGTTCTCGTTTAACGATCCGCAGGGGATGTGCCCTGAATGTAATGGCCGTGGCCGCAAGCTGGGTTTTGACGAGTCGAAGTTCCTGGACATGAGCAAGAGCCTGAAAGAAGGGGCGATAACTGCGCCGGGGCTGGTGCAGTGGGAGAAGGACATGTATATACACAGCGGCTATTTTGATGCGGATAAAAAGCTCGCCGATTTCACCAAAGAAGAAATGGACCTGCTGCTGTACAGCGAGCCGCGCAAGTTTAAGCTGCGCATGGGCGAGGGTAGTATGAACGCTACCTACATGGGTATTGTAGAGAAGTTTGACCGGGCATATATAAAGCGGGATATAAAAACACTGAGCGAGCGTACGCAGAAAATGATAAAGCCTTACCTGCACGAGGGTGTATGCCCAACGTGTAAAGGTGCAAGGCTGAACCAGGCTGCGCTATCCTGCAAGATAAACGGGATGAACATTGCAGAGCTGTCTGCTATGGAAATAGGTGAACTGATAGCCGTGCTGAACAAGATAGATGACGCAGTATCTGCACCGATGATACAGACATTGACGGAAAGACTGCAACACCTGGCGGATATGGGCCTTGACTACCTGAGCCTGAACAGGGAAACAGATACGTTGAGTGGTGGGGAATCGCAAAGGGTGAAGATGGTGAAGCACCTGGGCAGCAGCCTGATAGATGTACTGTATATTTTTGATGAGCCCAGCGTGGGCCTGCACCCGCGCGATGTGTACCGACTGAATGGCCTGCTGCAAAAGCTGCGAGACATGGGCAATACGGTGATAGTAGTAGAGCACGACCCCGATGTGATACACATAGCTGACCATGTGGTGGATGTAGGCCCGCAGGCCGGTACGAATGGGGGCCAGATCATGTACGAAGGCGATCTGGAGGGTTTGCTGAAATCGGACACGCTGACCGGCAAGTACCTGAAACATAGCATGCCATTAAAAACAAAAGTGCGGAAACACCGCGGGCAGTTGCCGATAAAAAATGCAAATGCCAATAACGTGCATAATGTGAGCGTGAATATACCGGAAGGTGTGCTGACGGTGGTGACGGGTGTAGCCGGCTCGGGGAAGAGCTCGCTGATACACCATGCGTTCCTGGCTACACATCCTGAAGCGGTGGTGATAGACCAATCGGCAGTTGGAACATCCAGCAGGTCGAACCCGGCAACTTATACCGGCATGATGGATATTATACGCAAAGCATTTGCTGCGGAAAATAAAGTAGATGCATCGTTGTTCTCCTTCAACTCGAAAGGGGCGTGTGAAAACTGCCAGGGTACGGGTGTTATCTATACAGACCTTGCCTTCCTGGAAGGAGTGAAAACGCCTTGTGAAGTGTGCGAGGGCAGGCGCTACAAAGAAGAAGTGCTGGAGTATAAGCTGAATGGTAAATCTATATCGGACGTGCTGAACATGACCGTGCGCGAAGCGAGTAGTTTCTTCACGGCGAAAGACATCAGCAAAAAGCTGGACACGATGATAGAGGTAGGGCTGGAATACCTGACACTCGGGCAGCCCTTGAGCACACTATCGGGTGGGGAATGCCAGCGTATAAAACTGGCAAGTGAACTACACAAGAAGGGCAGCATCTATGTGATGGATGAACCTACTACCGGCCTGCACTTGTCTGACGTGGGGAGGCTGATAGAACTGATGAATGGCCTGGTAGATAAGGGCAACACGGTGATAGTGATAGAACATAACCTGGAAGTGATTAAAAACGCGGACTGGATAATAGATATGGGGCCGGAAGGCGGTCATAAAGGCGGGCAGGTGATGTTTGAAGGTACGCCTGAAGCCCTGACTGCACACCCGGAATCGCATACGGGTAAATATTTGAAGATGGCTGTGAAAGACTGATAGGCCCGTGCTAATCTTTCTTTTGCCTGCTCACCATTTCATTTATCCATATGGGAGCAAATGGAGAGGTGCAGCCTTTTGAAACGGGGTAGTCTTTATAAATGCCGAGTCGTTCGCCTATGGCAAGTGCGCGTTTGCGGTATTTGGGGTGGTTAATGCCGATTTGTGCCAGTGCTGTATTCATAGTCCACTGTACTTCGGGTTTTGCACGGGGCATTTCTTTTTCTATGCGGTCGAGGAGTTTATCGAGGTCAAGGTCTCCGGCGTCACGGGTTATTTTACCGGCCATTAAACTCCAGCCTGCACGCGCCATCCATTTGTTGGAAGAATCCATCCATTTATCACGAAGCTTATCTTTTTCAGGGTGGTCTTTAAGGATATAAGAATTGAACCAGTCGGCCACTTGTGGTATATCTGTTTCTTTGGCCAGTTTTTCCAGCTCCTTTGCAGATAGATCTTTTGGTTTAATGATGAGCAGTGCCAGTAGCTTTGCATCTATATTGCCTGTATCCCACAGCTTTAGTGCCAGCTCATGGTCAGACTTTATTTTATTGGCTATAGTGCGTATGTCGCCCATCTTTACGCCAAACATGTTGTCGCCCGCACCGTTTTTCTTATGGAGGGCTATCATTTTTTCGTTACTCAATGATTTGAGTTGTGAAAGCACTTCTGCAACCGTCATAGCACCATGTTTTTGATTTTGCTAACGTAAAATAATATTTAGCGGCCTTTGTGCCAAAACAACTGTGGATTATCCTCTCTTAACCCTCCGGTATATATATCCCCAGCCTGATAGCCTCAATCACGATACCCACTATGTTTTTGGCACCCATTTTTTCCAGTATTTTCATGCGGTATCCCTCAACCGTGCGGGTACTTAAAAACAGTGTTTCGCCTATCTGCTTGTTGGTGTATTCCTTGCATATCAGCCTGATGATGTCTTTTTCTTTATCGGTAAACTCCGCTTCTTTTTTTTGCTTCTGCATGTTGGCGCGGCTGTAGGCTATCAGTTTTACCAACTTGCCCGATGTTGACTTGCAGTAGTAAGGCGTGTTGTTGTGGACGGAGTGTATAGCGTCTATCATTTCAGACTTGTCAGCGTTCTTCAACAGGTATCCCGTAGCGCCCGATTCCAGCATCTCAAGTATTAGCTCCTCATCGTCGAACATAGAAAGGGCTATCACTTTTACCAGGGGGTGATGCTCCATTATATATTTTGTTACCTGCGGGCCATCCATCACCGGCATTTTTATATCCGTCACCACTACGTCAGGTTTTTTTTCGTCAACAAGGGCCGCCAGCTCTTTGCCGTTTGCCGCTTCGCCTGCCAGGTCTATGGTATCCACAGAGCCCAGCATCAGCTTCAGCCCATCGCGGAAAATCTCGTGGTCGTCTGCTATCAGCACTTTTATTACAGGTGGTTTAATCATTGTCATACTACTACTGTTAATGGTATTTCAATAACATATTGTGTACCGTACCCGGGTATAGACCGGAAATTGAATTTCGCGTTAAGCACCTCAGCACGGCTTTGCAAACTTATCAGGCCCAGGCCCTCGCTGCTTTCCACACGTTTTTCATAATCAAAACCCGCGCCGTCGTCAGATGTCATCAGTACCAGCTTATTGCCGTTTTTCTGTAACGTTATTATGAGTTTCACAGCGTCAGCGTGTTTTATGGTATTGTGTATTATTTCCTGGATGATGCGGTATATGTTGATGCTGGTTTCAATGGGCAGTTCTATATCCGCTCCTATAAAGTCGATGCTGAGCTTATGCGTTTCGCGCAGCTTGCTTATATATTCCTGCACGGCTTTTACCAGCCCCTTGCGCACCAGGGTATTGGGCAGCAGATTATAAGATATCTCCCTTGTTTTTGCCAGTATATCATCTATATGCTTGTTGGCGAATTCAACTATTTTTTTGTCTGCAGGTTTATCCAGGCTCAGGTGGTTTATTTGTATGCGCACTGCGGAAAGGATAGGGCCCAGCTCATCGTGCAGGTCTGTAGCTATTCTTTTGCGCTCTTTTTCCAGCATGTTTATCTCTGTGCGTATCTTCATTTTGTTCAGCCTTGCATTGCGCCGCTGGTGGCGTATCATGGTAGCTATAAACACTATAATGATAACACCCAGGGCCACTACCGCTACTACGACAGCTGTATAAAATTGTTCTTCGGTGGTATGCATATTATAGCTATTGCCAACATTATGTTATAAGCGACATTAAGGTACGATTCAATAACATAAATATTGCTCTTTATAGTATTGTGCGGGGCGTAAAAGCAAAAAATTTCGGTCATGGCTTTATAGGAAAAGAAAACGATGATGGCCATGCACACAATAAACTTGGCATTGCGCAGTATAAGGCCACGCTCATTCACCACCAGCCAGTTCAGCTGGTTTACGGCCAGCAACACCAGCACTAAAGAATACACCACCTGGAAAGTGAGGTTGAAAGTATTTATCCTGCCCATGATGATATTGTTGAACACCCAGAGCGAAGAAAGAGCGGTGATAAGAGAGATGAACAGGCCTTTGTGCTGCAATATATTCTTCCACCTGCGGAACTGCCATGCAAACAACAGGAACTCTAACAGGATATAAATGTTTACAGGCAATGCATTGCTGGTGTGGTAGAAGAACAGGTAGCAGGTAAGTTCTGTAGCAAGGCCCAGCAACAGTATATATATAAGCGGGCGGTAAGATGCAGGAATAGACCTGTACCTTACCACGCCCGTTATGGTGGGTAATATTATGCTGAGGCTTAAAAGAAATGCCTGGTACTTATTCATTTAATGGTTGCTTTAATAAAACCCGTTATGGCCAGCGCTGCCCGGTTTCAAATACTTTGGTACTGACGTTGGTGGCTGCATCGGCCCTGTATCCCGGTGCTTCATTGTTGCGCTGGATGATGTCTTTACCATCGCCATCTACACCCACCAATACAAAACGTACCTGCTGCTGCCCGTCCATTGCCATATATACCCTGAACCCGACAGCAGCGTGCTGGCATATAATGGCATCAATGGCCTGCAGGTTGAAGGTTTCAGAAACAGGCAAAACATTCCTGCCTGCATATGCCGTTGTGAGCATTGTTTCACGCACTTCGCCGAAGTTGTTGATCATGCTGACAGCCTGGTCAACTGTTATTTCATGGTTGATAGCTTTTAACTGGGTACTGTAGGGTGTAGGTGCCGGCTTGTTGTCTATACATTTTACTGCGCCTGCAGAGCCATCATCATTTGGAGGCGTGGCATTGGTGCACGATGCTAAAAGAAACAACGCAGCAAGTGCGAGATTGCATACAACCATGTTGTACGGCTTTGAGTACGGGTGCTGAATCATAATTAGTTATGTTAGTTTAAGGCAAATGTACCCGTACATTTTCGTGTTTTTGTACGTAGTTCTACGCAATTTATTTCAGTACGCCGGTCGCAGATAATCAGTACCAACGCTTGCGCTGAAGGCTAAGCCAGAAAGTAGTTTTGCATTACACTTCTATAGAGGAACTGATAACATTCAACATTTTAAAAAACTATTATTATGGCTACTACAATTAAAACAACAAGTAAGCTGAAAGCTGTGCAGCCGGAACGCCAGCACATGCAACTACTGCTGATGCAAAATCCGAACTACTTCGGCACGCTTTCAAAGAAAAACCCGTTGTCTGCACAGTACAAAGCTGTAAAAGCAATACAGGGCAATCCCACTTATGAGCAGATAACCTGCGTAGGTTACAACCCGCAAATGAAATCGCTGACGGCTATCGTAAAAATAAACCTGGATAGCGGTTACAGCGGTGGGCCATGTGGTGCGGGCAGTAAAGAATACGTACGCTTTTTTATAGACTATGAGCGTAATGGCACCTGGAAAGACCTGGGCATGGTGAGCTTTGACGCACACGACTTTGGCGGCGTAGCCAACGACCCGTTGTGCTATGCTGTAAACCTGCCATTTGTACCTGAAAAAACAAGCTGCTGCGACGACAAACCTGTATTGCCGATAGTAAGGGCGATACTGTCATGGAATGCAGTGCCCACTGCGGGTGATGAGGATTATACACCTGTATGGGGCAATGTGCTGAATGTGAACATACAACTGGCACCTAAAACAGGATGGACCTGCTGGCTGAAAAAACAACTGTTTGACATAGGCCTGGAACTGAAGCCCGAGCAGCTTAAAATGTTCGCGGAAAAAATTCCGGTAATACCTGAAGTGCTGGACCTTAAAACTGAAGAGGTTGGCCTGGAAGCACTTACTAAAATATATAAGAAAGAGGTGCAGGAAGAGCGTATAGGTTTTACCACTATAGCAAAGGCAATGAAGGCAGGTGTGCCAACCTACGACCTGGCTGCCAACCTGAAAGACGTTGGCCTGAACATCAGCAAGGTGATAGACTTTATACTACTGCCTAAATTCAACACCACGTATGAAGAAGTAAAATGCGTAGGGCTGGACAGGGACAAGAGTAAACTGTATGCTACCATACTTTTGAAAAATCCCTACGGCTACGCGGGCAACCTGTGCAGCAATGGCAGCAGGGAATACGTGGCCTTTTATATGGACTTCGGTAGTGGCTGGCAGCATATGGGCACATCTTCTGTAGAGGTGCACGATGTAACGCCCATGCCTACTGGCGGCCTGAGCTACCATGTAGAGCTGCCAGTGAGCCTGGAGAAATACCAGAAAACAAAATGTAGCGAAACCTACTTTGCTAAAGTAAAAGCCATCCTGTCTTGGAACATGCTGCCACCGGACAACGAACCAAACTGGATAGCGCCTTGGGGAGACTGGGAGCAGGCTTACGTGGAAATACGCCACCGTGCAGAAGGACCTACCGGCAAAAAACCGATACTGACAGCCATAGGTAATATACCGGTGAAAAAAATAAATACCGTGACAGGTGCTGTAGATAAAAACCTGGATGTGCCGGATGCAGGAGTGGATGTGTATGATGGTTTCTCCTTCAATGGAACGATACCGCTGACAGGTATTATACCTGAACATCCGGATTCAAACGACAACCCTGCTGCACAGGTGAAATACCGTATCATGCTGAAACGCGCGGGTGAGCCCGATACCAGCTTCGCACCTGTTATGAACAGCTTCAGGGTATTGAAAAACGTCATCAGCGGTGGCATACTTACCCAAAGCCAGGAAACACAAACACCTGATGCATCGGGTTACTACAACTACCTGGTGGACTATAACAACCCGACCATTGTAACCGTGCATGGTGAACTGTTTGGTGTTATCACTGTTGCCGAGTCCGGCGTTTATGAACTGTACCTGGAAACCACAGCAGGTTTTGAAAGCGCACGCCACCGCGTGAAGGTGGATAAGACTGCGCCTAAGAACGTGAGTATAAAAGTAAACGGATCTGAAGACTGCGGTACGCTGATAAAAGGCATGGACATAACAGGTACTTATTCACTGGCCGATGATGAGAACAACTGCCATAGCGTGTCATTCGAATTTATACAGCTGCGTGCCGGAGACTCTACAACGTTTAAAGTAGATGGTATCATACGCAGTTTCGGCGCACAGGTGAACGTACCTGTAGCAGGCAAGACAGGTGACTGGTCTATCACTACCAACAATGTGCGTAAATGCGGCTACAACATCAGGTTGCGCGCGTACGACAGGACACTGGTTTGTTATGCATTCGTACCCTATGCTTATTCATTCTACCAGCAGCATAGTATAGATACAATAGGTTTCTGCCTGAATGACGCACAATAACCATAAAAGCAGTGAAAGAACCCAGTAAGGTTTTTTCACTGCTTAATATAATAAACAATTATTCACTAATTTATCAAAAAAGGAAACAGATGAAAAAAATCAGAAACCGGAAGATGGCTACCTTGGCGGGTATCGCACTTCTGCTCATCAGCTCATGCTGCAAGCCTGAAGTTTCGGGCAATGTAGCCAATACGTTAAAACCGCAGGAAACCAACAACTGGTGCTGGGCAGCTACTACCCAGATGCTGGCAGCGCACCAGGGTGTAACTGTAACCCAGTGCTCGCTGGCCAACCAGCGCTTTGGCCGCACAGACTGTTGCAACCCGCAGAATGACAACGCAAGCTGCCCCAAAACTAATAACTGTAACATGCCCGGCTGGCTGATGCTTACAGAGTGCGGGCTGAGCTATAGTGAAACAGAACCGGCAATGAGCTGGACAGACCTGCGCAAGCAGATATATTGCTCTAAGAAGCCCATGGGATATGCTTACGGCACGCCCGGTGTTGTAGGCCACGTGGTAGTGATAAAAGGTTACATAACACTTGGGGGTACCAATTATGTGATACTGAACGACCCATGGTCGCCCTGCAATGGAGAGGAACGCATCATTACATACGAACAATATGCAGACCCTGCCGGCTCATCTACACATTGGAACACCTGGTATAACATTAAGAAACTATAGTCACTTAACTTTGAAAAAGATATAAATATGAAACATATAAAATCAATCATAACCATCGCGCTACTGGCAGCAGCGGCAAGTTGTACAGATATGAAAGGCGAGAACAATGGCACAGACGGGGGCGACAGCAAGCCCAAACAGTTTACATCGGCAACGGAAGCCGCGGTAGCTGCAAAAGAAGATATGCTTGCAGCAGCAGAGACCGTGGATTTTGGCATAGACAAAGGCAAACTAAAAAGTGCGGAGCCGGGTGCTCCCGTTTATAAATATGAGATAGACTGGGAAGCATTGCTGAAAGCAGACACAGGTGCAACACCTGAAACTGTATCGGGCAGGGAAGCCCTGACACTGGTGCCGCTCATCAGCAATGGCGAGGTAATAACTGTCATATCGCTAAGGGATGAGAATGGCAGCTATGGCATAGGTGGCCTGGGGGATAAGCAAATAAGCAGCGAACTGGATATGGTGCGCCGTGCCAACCCCACTGGTATGCAGGGAGAGGTGAGTATTTATGAAGTGCCAAACCTGCAGGCGACAATCTATGCGGTAAAGGGTAGTGAGTTGTATTACACATCATATAATAACAACTCCATCCGCCAGGGACTGACCGCAAAAGAGCTGGTGGATAACCTGAGAATGGATGCCCAGCGTTTTGAAAAGCAATACAGGGAACAACTGAGAAAAGGCAAACTGGTGAGATAAGAATAAACAATATGTATTTGGTCAAGCCCGCCGCTATTTACCGGCGGGCTTGCCATATTCATCAGACTACGTAATTGTAAAATAATACTGCATAATCCACTGGTATGCTACCTATGTGTTTTGAAGCGGATAAAAGAGGCATTTTTTTAGGGTTATTGATTCAATAAAAGTAAATTACATCCCCTTAATTGAAAGAAATAATATGTTTGCATATATAGAGGGAGATTTAACATATAAGTCGCCTTCGGTTATTTATTTGTGCGTACACGGCGTAGCTTACGAAGTAAATATTACGTTACAGACGTTCAGCAAAATACAGCACCTGGACAAGTGCCGCTTGTACACGCACCTGCAGGTGCGCGAAGATGCATGGGTGATGTATGGCTTTGCAGATGAGCAGGAGCGCGAGACATTCAGGGCGTTGCTGGCTATAAGCGGCGTAGGTGCGACAACGGCCAGGTTGATATTATCATCTCTGAAACCGGAAGAGCTATCGCATATCATAGCTACTGAAAATGTGAACAGCCTGCAGAAAGTAAAAGGGATAGGTGCCAAAACCGCCCAACGTATCATATTAGAACTTAAAGGGAAGTTGCAGGTACAGCCGCAGGATGTGACAATATCAGGCTTTTCGCACAATACAATAGAGAATGATGCGTTATTTGCATTAGTAAACCTGGGTATCAGCAAAAGCGCTGCACAATCTGCAATAAGCAAGGTAAAAGATGCCGGGACTTTAAGTGTGGAAGATTTAATAAAACAAGCGTTAAAGCTACTGTAAACCCGGAAAGCCGTTTAAAGAAATTGACAGGGAAGAATTTTGGATATAAGCTGGTTTTGATGCTGTTACTACTTGTAGTGATAGCAAATGTGGCTGCCCGCGACATAGACGACCCCTTTGACTATGATGAGCCTGCCGATGATACTACCGCCAAGCAAAAAGATACTACCCAGCTAAAGTTCCCTATATATGACAATACCGGCACACCCCAAAACCAGGTACCTGCCAGTATAGACCTGCAGGACCCGCAGAACATTGAGCAGGAAGTAGAATATTCCCCTGAAGACACCGGCTACTATTTCTCAGAGAAACTGAGCGACCGCTACCTGGGTGCGCCAACCTTTATGACATTTGACGAGTACATGAAGTACCAGTCTAAAAAAGATGAGCAGACCTACTGGAAACGCAGGATGGATGCGCTGACGCTGTTCAATAAAAAGCCGGACCTGCCGGTGATGTATAAGAAAGGCCTGTTTGACAGGTTGTTTGGCGGTAATACCATATCTGTAAAACCACAGGGTAACGTAGATATAACATTTGGCGGAAACTGGCAGAATATACAAAACCCCACACTGCCGCAACGTGCGCAGAAATATGGTGTGTTTGACTTTGACATGCAGATGAACGTAAACCTGCTGGCCACAGTGGGTGAAAAATTAAAACTGAACATCAGCAATAATACCAATGCGACATTTGACTACCAGAACATACAGAAACTGGAATATGTAGGCAATGAAGATGAAATAATAAAAAAGGTAGAGGCCGGTAATATAAGTTTCCCGCTGAACAGTTCACTAATCAGCGGCGTACAATCACTGTTTGGTATTAAAACCCAGTTGCAGTTTGGTAAGCTCTGGGTAACATCAGTACTGTCTCAGCAGAAATCTAAACGGCAAAGCCTTACCATACAAGGAGGCGCGCAAACACAACAGTTTGCTATAAAGGCCGATGATTATGAAGAGAACAGGCACTTTTTAATGGCGCAGTATTTCAGGAATAACTATAATAATGCCCTGGCTACTTTTCCCGTTATATCATCGCTGGTTACCATTAATAAAATAGAGGTATGGATTACCAATAGTACCGGTGCGACAGATGGCGTGCGTAACATCATTGGTTTTATGGACCTGGGTGAAAATGCGCCTTACCGAGAAATAATGCGGGGACAACCCAAACCAGTGCCTAATGGTCTGCCCGACAACTATAGTAACCAATTATACAGCAGCCTGCAACAGATACCCGGCATACGTACGCAAGGAAACACCCATCTGATAAGCGGTACCGGTTTCAGTCTGAAAGAGGGTACAGACTATTCAGCCGTAACCGCGCGTAAACTAAACACAACAGAATATTCATACAACCCGCAGTTGGGTTATATATCGCTGAACACACAGATAAACCCTAATGATGTTTTGGTAGTGGCATACCGCTACACTTACAATGGTCAAACATACCAGGTAGGTGAATTTGCTGAAGATCTGCCACCCGCTACAGGGCAGCAACAACCCGGACAACCCGGTCAGCCTACACAGCCATCGGGCAATACGCAAAAGGTATTGTTTATGAAAATGCTGAAAACAAACTCGCCTAGTCCAAGGTTGCCCATGTGGGACCTGATGATGAAAAACATATACGCGCTGGGCGGGCTGGGTGTGTCTAAAGATGAATTCAGGCTGAATGTATTGTACCAGGACCCCGGCGGCGGGGAAAAAAGATATTTACCGGAAGGTGAGAAGGCAGGCGTACCACTGATAACACTGCTGAACCTGGACAGGCTCAACTTTCAGAACGACCCAGCACCAGATGGTATTTTTGACTTTGTAGAAGGAATAACTATTAACACCCAGCAGGGCAAAATAATATTCCCCGTACTGGAACCTTTTGGAAACGACCTGAGGCCGGCGCTGGGTTCGAACACGCAACTGGAAAATAAATACCTGTACGGCATACTGTATGATAGTACCAAAACAGTAGCCCGGCAGTTTCAGCAAAACAACCGGTATGTAATAAAGGGCTCTTACAGGTCGTCATCATCATCAGAGATATTCCTGGGAGGCTTTAACATACCACAGAACTCTGTATCTGTATCGGCAGGGGGACAAAGGCTGGTAGAGAATGTAGATTACCAGATAGACTATGGGCTGGGCAGGTTGAAAATTCTGAACTCGGGTATATTAAACTCGGGCATACCCATAAATGTGCAGTATGAAGATAACGCCACCTTTGGCTTCCAGGTGCAAAACTTTCTGGGTACAAGGCTGGACTATTTTGTGAACGATAAATTTACCCTGGGTGGTACTTATATGCGCCTTACAGAGCGCCCGTTCACACAGAAAACCAACGTTGGAGAAGACCCTATTAAAAATACAGTAATAGGCCTGGATGCGAACTACCAATCGGAAACGCCGGCAATAACCCGCCTGCTGGATAAATTGCCGCTGTTCTCTACCAGCGCGCCTTCTTTCCTGAATGTGTCAGGAGAGGTGGCGGGCTTAATGCCCAGTCACCCACGCCAGATAGACGTGTTGGACCCCGAAGGTTCTGTTTATATTGATGATTTTGAAGGTACACGCAGTTCTTACGATTTGAAATTCCCGGCGAATGCCTGGACGTTATCTTCAACACCCGCCGGTGCAGTAAACCGGAATAATGTGGAGCTTTTCCCTGAAAGCAGGGAAAACAATAACCTTGCTTATGGTAAAAACAGGGCACGCCTGGCATGGTACTTCCTGGAGCCGACATTGGTAGATCCCAACAATGGTGTACCACAATATGTAAAAGATGACCCCAACCAGCACTATATAAGACTGGTGCAGCAAACGGAAGTATTCCCGGACAGGTCTAACCTGAGCCTGCAAAATGCACTGAGCACACTTGACCTTGCATATTTTCCTAACGAACGCGGGCCATATAACTTTGATACAGATGGCATAACGCCCGACGGTAAACTTACCAACCCGCAGGGAAGATGGGGTGGTATCATGAGGGCTATAGATAACAGTGACTTTGAACAATCGAACGTAGAGTTTATAGAGTTCTGGATGATGGATCCTTTTATAGGCAGGTCCGGTGCCCAGGGTGGTTCACTGTATATAAACCTGGGTAACGTATCAGAAGATGTACTGAAAGATTCCCGCATGTTTTTTGAGAATGGCATCACGTACCCTAAAAACCTTTCCCAGCTTACAGAAAGCAGGTGGGGCTATACACCGGTTTTTCAGCAGCAGATAACCAGGGCGTTTGAAAATGATCCTGCCGCCAGAACCACGCAGGATGTAGGATATGACGGGCTTGAAAACGAAGAAGAGCGCCAGTTTTTTACACAATATCTAAGCCAGATGGCTGCCAAAGGCCTGCCGCAGCAAGTAATAGACCAGATAAATGCTGACCCGGCTGCAGATGATTATAGATACTTCCGTGCCCAGGAATATGAAGATAACAACACGAATGTAATATCGCGTTATAAAAAGTTCAATAACCCCCACGGCAACTCACCTGTATCTGACGGAAGCAGCAGTTTTTCATTTGCCGGTACTAATATACCTGAGTCTGAAGACATAAACCGTGATAATACACTGAACGAATCTGAAGACTATTACCAATACCGCCTGGATATTCAACCCAATATGCAGGTAGGAACCAACTATATTATCAATAAGAATGAAGTTGATGTTAATTTGCCCAACGGCAGCAAGGCCAGGGAAACATGGTACCAGTTTAAAATACCGATACAAGAGTACAGCAATGTGGTAGGCGGTATAGCAGATTTCCGTTCCATCAGGTTCATGCGTATGTTTCTTACAGGCTTCCAGGATAGTGTAGTAATGCGTTTTGCCCGCCTCGAACTGGGGCGTAACAACTGGAGGCGTTACCTGTTTTCGCTACAGGATCCCGGTGAGAATATACCATCTAATGACAACACAGAGTTTTCAGTACAATCTGTAAGCCTGGAAGAAAACAGCAAACGCCAGCCAGTACCCTATGTAATACCACCGGGGGTAAACAGGCAGCAGGCCAATGTATCGAGCGGGCAGAGTATACAGCTAAACGAGCAGTCATTGTCGTTACAGGTATGCAACCTGAAGGATGGTGACGCGCGTGCCGTATTTAAAGAAGTAAATGTAGATATGCGCCAGTTTACAGGCCTGCGAATGTTTGTACATGCTGAATCGCGTATAGGGCAGACACCATTAAATAATGGTGATGTGAAAGCTATCGTGCGTATAGGTAGCGACTTTATCAATAACTATTATGAATACCAGATACCATTAAAAATATCGCAGCCGGGCAATGCAAGCGCGGGTGAGGTATGGCCTGAAGAAAACAGGATAGACCTGGTGCTGGAAGACCTGGTAAAGGCAAAAACAGAACGTAACGCCCAAGGGTTGACCACATTTGTGCCCTACCGTACAGTAGCCCCTAACGGTAATACAATTGTAGTGGTAGGTAATCCGAATATAGGGGAGGCTAAAACAATTATGCTGGGTATATCTAACCCGCAAAAAGACAATAACCCGCTGGATGACGGGCAGAATAAATGCGCGGAAGTATGGTTTAATGAGTTGCGCCTGGTAGGTCTTGATGAAAAACCCGGATATGCAGCCTCGGGCAAGGTAAGCCTGCAGATGGCAGACCTGGGTAATATAAACCTGAGCGGTAGTATGCACACGCAGGGCTATGGCAGTATAGACCAGAAACTGAACCAGCGTTTCAGGGACAATTTTTATCAATACAGCGCATCTACCAACCTGAACATGGGTAAGTTATTGCCGAGGACATGGGGGCTGCAATTGCCATTGTTCCTGGGTTATTCAGAAAATATCAGTAATCCGCAATATGACCCGTATGACAGGGATGTTACTTACAAAAACAAACTTAACTCTGCTACTGATGCACGCCAGAGAGACTCTTTACGGAAAACGGCGCAAGACTACTCTTCGGTGCTAAGCGTCAACGTGTCTAACGTAAGGGTAACAGGCAACCCGGATAAGCCCGCTACTAAAAACAGGCCATGGGACATTAAAAATTTCGACGTCAGCTACGCTTACAATAAACAACTGAAGCGTAACCCTGTTTTGGAGAAAGATGAACTGCTGGACCAGAAAGCAGGCCTTGGATACACTTATACTATCAAATCCAAATCTATAGAGCCGTTCAAAAAACTTATTAAGACAAAGTCTCCATGGGCAATGCTCATTAAAGATTTCAATTTTAAACTACTACCAGCCAACTTTACATTCCGTACAGACCTGCAGAAAATATTTAACGAAACGCAGGTAAGGAACGTTACCAACGACCCTATAGAAATACAGCCAACCTATTTTAAAAACTTTTTATGGTCGCGCACCTATACTACAAGGTGGGAACTGGCCCGCTCATTATCTTTTGACTACACTGCCAGCAACAACTCGCGTGTAGATGAACCATATGGGCCGGTAGATACACAGTCTGAAAAAGATACCCTGTGGAACAACTTCAGCAGGCTGGGCAGGAATACTTTTTACACCCAGCAATTCAATGCCAGTTATACACCACCGTTGCAGAAAATTCCACTGCTGGATTGGACCAACATGAGGCTGACCTATGGCAATACCTATAGCTGGACGGCAGCATCGAGGCTGGCATATAACCAGGGGAATATCATAGGCAATACACAAACAAAGCAGGCCAATGGCGAGCTTAATTTTGACAGGTTGTATAATAAACAGCGCTGGCTGAGGGCCGTGAACCAACCTAAACCCAGGAAAAATCCTGCAGACACGGCGGCTAAAAAGGCAATGAAAGACCTGAGAGGAAACCAGGATACAGACGTTAAAGCAAAACAGGAAAAAGTAAAGGAAAAATTTGATATAGATAAAGCTATAGAAGAGTTGGCCGGTAAAATGACCAATGAGCAACTTGACTCTACACGTAAAGTATTTATAGCAGAAGAAGAAGCCAGGCTGAAAGCAGAAAAAGAAAAAGCCAAACAGAAGAAAAAAGCAGAACGTAAAAAAAGAAGAAGCACAACACCTGATGTGAGCGATATAGAACGCTTTAGCGGCCGCTTGCTGACAATGGTGAAACGTACTACAGTAAATGTGACGGAAAACTCGGGTACGACACTGCCAGGCTATATGGACAGTACCAGGTTTATGGGAATAAACGACCGTACTATGGCACCCGGCTTCAACTTTGTATATGGCTACCAGCCAGACAGGCCATGGCTGGAGAGGCAGGCAACTAACAACAAGCTGAGCCGGGATTCGCTGTTCAATGCACAGTTTCAGCAGCAATATTCGCAGACTATAAACCTGGTAACGACACTTGAGCCTATCAAAGACCTGCGTATAGATATGACTTTGACGCAGACCTTCAGCAAATCTCTGAATGAGCTGTTTAAGGATACCTCGTTTGGAGCTACGGGTGTATTTACACACAATAATATTTATGAAACAGGTTCGTTTACGGTGTCTTATATAGGGCTGAAAACCTTGTTCCAGGGTGGCGGTGTTAATACAGGTGCTTTCGCACAAATGATGAACAACAGGACCACCATATCTGACAGGTTGGGCGCAGCAAATCCTTATGTAAATGGGGCAACAAATCCTAGTAACGCAGACTATAAAAAAGGCTATACTGAATACTCCCAGGATGTATTGATACCATCATTCATATCGGCATACACCGGTAAAAAAGCAAGTGATGTCGGCCTTATCAATTACGATAACAGGAATATACGCAACAATCCTTTTAAAGCTTATAAACCTATGCCTAACTGGCGTGTGCGGTATAATGGCCTGACGAAAATACCCGTAATCGGGGATGTATTCAGTAACCTGGTTGTAAACCATGCCTATACAGGCACGCTTTCTATGAATAGCTTTGTATCGGCACTATACTACCAGGATATATACAACCTTGGTTTCCCTTCGTTTATAGATTCTAACTCAGGCAACTTTGTACCATTCTTCCAGGTGCCTAATATTACTATATCGGAACAACTGAACCCATTGATAGGTTTTGATGCCGCAATGAAAAACAACCTGACAGGTAGCTTTGAATATCGCAAATCGCGCACGGTGAGCCTGAGCCTGATAGACTACCAGGTGAGTGAAACTAACAGCACCGAATATGTAGCGGGCCTTGGATACAGGGTGAAAGGGCTGATACTGCCGTTTGAAATATTTGGAGTGAAACAACTGAAAAATGAACTGAATTTCAAAGTAGATGTATCTGTAAGAGATGACAAGACCAGCAATAACTACCTGGCACAGAACTTAAGTATAGTAACACGTGGGCAAAAAGTAATTACAATATCACCGTCTGTTAATTATATAGTAAGTGATAAACTGACACTACGCTTCTTCTTTGACAGGCGCAGAAGCATACCGTACATTACCAGCTCTTACCCTATAACTACTACCCGTGCCGGTGTAACCCTCAGGTTTATATTTGCACAGTAGTAATGTATTGCTACAGCAGTAAGAAAAACATATACATCCTATACCAGATGACAATTATCACAAAATGTTTAGGGCTTAAGTGTTATATTTGTAGCTAATAAAATTGCTATATTATGACGGTACGTGATTTTCAGGAGCATTTTGATGAGAAGATAGATAAAGAGGTGGCCATAGAACCGCGCGACTGGATGCCTGATAACTATCGTAAAACATTAATACGCCAGATATCGCAACATGCACATAGTGAAATAGTAGGTATGTTGCCGGAGGGTAACTGGATAACACGAGCCCCAAGCCTGCGCCGCAAGGCAGTATTGCTGGCAAAAGTGCAGGATGAAGCAGGCCATGGCCTGTACCTGTACAGCGCGGCGGAAACGCTGGGTATTACCCGGGATGAAATGTATGAGCAGCTACATACAGGCAAAGCAAAATATTCATCTATATTCAACTATCCCACCACCAGCTGGGCCGATATGGGCGCTATAGGCTGGCTGGTAGATGGCGCTGCCATTATGAACCAGGTAGCACTCTGCCGCACTTCTTACGGACCATACGCACGCGCAATGGTGCGTGTATGTAAAGAGGAAAGTTTTCATCAAAGGCAGGGATATGAAATACTGCTGCAGATGTCTAAAGGAACAGAGATACAACGCAGGATGGTGCAGGAATCAATAAATCGCTGGTGGTGGCCATCATTAATGATGTTTGGCCCGCCCGATGACGACAGCCCGAACACAGCACAGAGTATGAGGTGGAGGGTAAAACGTTTTACCAACGATGAACTGCGCCAGCGCTTTGTAGATGTAACAGTGGAACAATGTAATATACTGGGCATGAAACTGCCTGATGATAAACTGAAGTGGAATGAAGAGAGAGGGCATTATGATTTTGGCGAGATAGACTGGGAAGAATTCTGGAACGTGGTAAATGGCAACGGCCCCTGCAATAAAGAGCGGCTGGCTGCAAGGGTAAAAGCATGGGAAGATGGGCAATGGGTACGCGACGCGGCACTTGCCTATGCTGAAAAACGTAAAGCCCGCGCGGATAAAAAAGAAACTAAAGCGGCGTAGTAAAATTTAATAAAGAAAGACACATAACAGCATATGGCTGAAGAACAAGTTAAGAAGAACGAGTGGCCCTTGTGGGAAGTATTTATACGCAGCAAGGCGGGGCTTGACCATAAACACGCAGGTAGCCTGCACGCTATAGATGCCATGATGGCTATAGAGAACGCCCGGGATGTGTACACACGCAGAATGGAAGGCGTAAGTATATGGGTGGTAGAAAGCAAGAACGTACATGCATCTGAGCCGGATAACGCTGCGTCAATGTTTGAACCGTCTAACGACAAGATATACAGGCACCCTACCTTTTATGACCTGCCTGATGAGTTAACCCACATGTAATTTTTGCAGTAAAGTATGAAGAACAGGATTTTATATACGCTGCAGCTGGCGGATAACGCACTTATATATGGACACAGGCTGGGCGAATGGTGTGGCCACGGCCCTATACTGGAGCAGGACATAGCTTTGACAAACATATCCCTGGACTATATAGGACAGGCGCGCAGCCTGTACCAGCATGCGGCTAATATGTTTAACACATTGCCGGAAGCAGAAAAATTAGCATTTTTTTTATCTGTACCGCTGGAGGAGAAAATAAAGAAAGGGGAACAACTGGATGAAGATGACCTTGCCTATCTGCGTGATGGTTGGGATTTCAGAAATGCGCTATTGACAGAACAACCCAATGGCAACTGGGCAATGACCATAGCCCGTGCTTTTTTCTTCGATACCTTTCAGCATATATACTATACCTCTTTATTAAAAAGCAAAGATCCGCAACTGGCAGCTATTGCAGAAAAATCGTTGAAAGAAGTTACTTACCATAAACGCTGGAGCGCCGAATGGGTGATACGCCTGGGTGACGGCACCGCGGAAAGTAAAGCAAAAATTCAGGATGCTATCAACCACCTTTGGTCATATACCGGAGAACTGTTTGCTAATAGCAGTGCAGAGAATGCTCTGTTACCAGAAGGGATAAGTGTAGATACTGCATTGTTGCAACAACAGTGGCAGGATGCTGTAGCGGCTATATTGGAAGAGGCTACGCTAATACAGCCCGAAAGCACATGGATGCACAAAGGCGGCAAAGAGGGTAAGCATACAGAACACCTGGGGTATATTCTCACAGAATTGCAATTTATGCAGCGCGCCTACCCGGGTATGGAGTGGTAGTGACAGCTTCCGCATATAACCTGTATATTTAGCCTGTAACCGCTACCTGTTTTGAACAATACTTGCACTATAATATTGCCTTGTTATAACCCGCAACCCGGTTGGGCTGATAGGATTGTAGTGCAATACAAGGAAATAAAGGCTGTACTTCAAATACCTGTAAACATCGTGTTAGTAAATGATGGCAGCACAACCAACATCAGCACAGAAGATATAACATTGCTAAGCAGGTCTATAACTGGATTTGAATACATTAGTTATGCAGAAAACCGTGGTAAAGGCTATGCCTTGCGGAAAGGCGTTGCACTGGCTGAAACAGACATCATTATATATACAGATATAGATTTCCCATACACTACAGCCAGTTTTGCGGCTATATATCACAGCTTATATAATACTGGGTTTGATGTAGCAATAGGCGTTAAAAACAAAAATTACTATACGCAGGTACCACCAGCCCGGCGATACATATCCAAAGCGTTGCGATGGATGTCCGGGATGTTTCTGAACATCCCGATCACCGATACGCAATGCGGACTTAAGGGCTTTAAGGCAGGTGTGAAGCAGGAGTTTCTGGACATAGATATAGACCGTTACCTGTTTGACCTGGAGTTCATCAGGAAAACAGCTAAAAAGGGATATAAATTATCTGCAACAGAGGTAACCCTTAATAATGATGTTGTATTCAGGAATATGAACTATCGTTTATTAATGTCCGAAATGGTTGATTTTTTTAGAATTGTATTTAAGTTTAAATGAATAACAAATTACTGCATCATGTCCTTGTATATATACTGGCGGCTATTGTTACGTACTATTTCTTAGGTTTAATTGTACAAGATCCGTACAGTAGCGTACACGAACTTGGTGGCGACGGGCTAAAAAACTACTATTCTTATCTTCAACATGCACTGCATGGCAATGGTTGGTGGTCCACATGCATGAACTATCCATATGGTGAACATATAATGTTTGTTGATGGTCAGCCATTACTTAGCATGACATTGGCCAGTTTACGCCCATACGTGCATCTTACCCCTTCAAATGTAACAGCAGTACTTAACCTGCTGATGTCCTTTTCATTTTTCCTGGGTATCATATTTGTCTATAAACTTTTGCGCAGATACCAGGTACACACTGCATGGGCTATAGCTATGGCTTGCTGTATTGTGTGCCTCTCTCAGCAGAATCATGCGATGTTCGGCCATTATGGTTTGTCTTATGTGTGTATTATACCCATGTGGTTTTATTGGTTTACCCTTTACTACGACGGGGGTAAATTAAAATATCCCTGTTATGTATTTATCCTTACCTGCATCGCTATGTTTCTGCACCCATATACACTGGCATATATATTAGTGTGGACAGCGTCATATGTGCTGGGATACTTTATACTAAGAAAAGAAACGGCCAGGCAAAAATTAAAACATGTTCTGCCGCTTGTTATATCCCTTGGCATAGCAATGGTGATATTCAAAACGGTAGGTGCATTGACAGACCCTATTAAAGACCGTACAACATTTCCTCACGGTCTCTGGAACTATACTACGTTATTCAAAGACCTTTTTATGTCCAACAACAGTATATACTGGACATATTTGGCGGATGAAAAACTGATAGGGGAAAAACTCTTTGGTAGCTATGTATATGTTGGCGCAGCAACTGTGTTGGTTTTATATATCGTTCTACTGGTGCGGTTGTATATGTATATAAGGAAAATCCAGCCTCCTGCCGTACTTAATTATTCAGACTTCCCAAAAATCTGGTTATTCATGGCAATTCTGTGCCTGCTGTTCAGTATGGGGGTGCCCTATATATGGAATATGCAATGGGTGCTGAATTATGTTTCGGCGCTGCGCCAGTTCCGGTCGCTGGACAGGTTTGGCCTGTTATATTATTATGTAGTTTCTGTTTTTTCAGCAGTAATGTTGTACAGGTTTATTATTCATTTTTCCGCGAGAAAAAAGTACGTGCTGACGCTCTTGTTTATTCTAACCGTGGCTTCGTGGATGTTTGAAGCATATGTGCTGATAGAGAACAAGATCAGAAAAAGAAGTTATGCCGCTAACTATAATTACGATTTAGTCTTTAGCAGGCTGGACAAAAAACCGTGGCCTGATCTTTTAGCAGATGAAGGCTACAAGCCTGCTGATTTCCAGGCCATACTACACGCACCATTCTTTCATATCGGGTCTGAAAAAATATGGTTGCAATCCTCTGCATGGACACTGATACTTTCTACTATCGCAGCCATACAGCTTGATCTTCCACTTGTAGATGCCAATATGTCCCGAACATCATGGAGCCAGACATTTAAACAAATAAAAATTGCAGGTGGGCCATACACCTATAAGTCTATATTGTATGAAGTGGAGGATAACAGGCCGTATCTTTTTCTGACAGCAAAGGAAAGGCTAAACCCTGATGACCAATACCTGATCTCTGTTGCAGATTCTATTACCCAAACCGAACAATTGGTGGTGTATGCATTATACCCTGAAAAACTCAGGCAAAGTGATGCAGCCGCTATTGCAAGGTTTAAACAAATGACAGCAGGAATGAAAACTGGTGACAGTAGTATATCCAATAATATATTGTACTACAATCACTTTGACGATGCAGGAAATGACGATGCGTTTTATGGTACTCAATCCATGCCAGCTATAGCTTATAAAGACTCCCTTATAGCAAGCATAAATATAGATAAGTGGCCCAAAAATGTGTTATATGAGTGTTCAGCCTGGTTCCACCTCAATGATAAAGATTATTCAAGTCCCAGTTTAGAACTGCATATGTTTGATACATTGTGGCAGCGTATAGATCTTCAGCCTGTCGCTTCGGCTATTTCTGGTACAGATAATCACCCTATGTGGTTCAGGGCATCGCAATACTTCACAATGAGGGAAGACTGTAAGGTTGTTCAGATATATGTGAAAGTAGGCCCGGATGATACCTACCACGCCCTTGACGAAATTCTAGTGAGGCTGGTAAACGATACTGTAATGAGTAAAGACACACGAGGCCGTATCATGGTAAACAATCATCTGCTATCACGATAATATATTTACCTTTCGTTATAAAAGCAGTTGTGTATTTTACAAAATGAAACATGACACACTTCCATTGAGCTACTAAATAAAATGTAATGGATATGGGTGTAATGAAAGTATAAATTGCTGATACCGGAAATGAAGAATTTTATAAAAATAATGCTCAGGAAATAATGAAAAACCCACGCCCTGCTATCTGGATGTTGATTGCCATAGTTGCAGCGGCATGCGTTAGCTATTATACATTGGGCATGATGATAACTCATGCTGACCAATGCCTGCACAATATGGGTGGTGATGGTGGAAAGAATTACTACACCTACCTGCAACACGCCCTCTATGGCAAGGGTATGTGGTTTACCGGCATGAATTATCCCTATGGCGAGCATATTATGTTTGTAGATGCACAGCCAGCCCTCAGCGTTACATTGGGTTTTTTAAGAAAGTATATAACACTCACACCCGGAAGTGCTACCGCAATACTCAACCTGCTCATGGCATTTGCTTTTGCAGTGGCAATACTGGTTGTGTATAAAATATTGCTGCGCTTTAAGGTTGCTCATTTTTGGGCAATAATTTTTGCCTGTTGTATAATATGTACATGCACGCAGAACACACGCATGTTTGGATTATACGGACTGAGCTATGCATGTATTATACCCCTGATATTTTACTGGTCAGTAAATTATTATGATTCGGGTAGAATCAGATATATGGTTTACCTCCTGTTGCTGAGTTGCATAGCCATGTTTTTGCATCCCTATCACCTGGCAACGGCATTGGTCTGGAGCAGCCTTTATATTTTAGGGTACATCATTGTAAAAAAACAACCGGGCAAGGCGAAGCTAATGCACCTTTTGCCCGTAGTCGGCGTTATTATGGTGTCCCTGCTCGTGTTTAAATTAGTTTCATCATCAACAGACCCGGTTACCGACAGGACCAGCTACCCTCACGGCTTGTTAAGCTATGGGGTTACAGGGGATGATATTTTTAAGTCGCCACATAGCCCTATATGGCTGTATATGCAAGACAAAGGCATAATAAAACCAATGCCTTTTGAGGAAAGTGGCTATCCGTACCTGGGTATAGCTCCTGCCTTGATACTCTGTTTATTCGTACTGGTATTTACATACAAGTGGCTAAGGAAAAAACGGGGAGATGACGCATATAAATTATATGGGCTTTCGCCTATCTGGATTTTTATTGCCTTTCTGGCCCTGTTATATAGTATGGGGGTTCCATTTGTATGGGGGCTTGAAGGCCTGTATGACTATATAGCTTCTTTCAGGCAGTTCAGATCATTAGGATGGTTCGGGCTTATATTTTACTATGTAGCTACAATATTTTCGGCGGTAATAATGTACAATATATTGACCAGGTATTCAAGCGCAAAGCGATATATGGTAGTTGGCATATTATTTTTTCTACCCTTAACCTTATGGGTTTTTGAAGGGTATGCTATTGCATCGAAGTTTCGTGAGCAAACATATATTGCCCCTTACAATTATGATTTTTTCCATGGTAAACTGGAACAGACTTGGCCGGACTTGCTCTCAGAAAAAGGGTATAATGCGACAGATTTCCAGGCGGTGATACAGATGCCGTTTTACTATGTCGGGTCTGAAAAAATATGGCTGCAAGCTTCAAACTGGGGCATGGCCCTGGCTACAAAAGCTGCTTATCAATTGGCTTTACCGCTTGTAAATGCAAATATGTCCAGGTCATCCTGGTCGCAAACGTTTAAACAAGTAAAAATAGCGGGAGGACCATATACCTTCAAGCCATTGCTGGATGATGTAAAAGATAAAAGGCCATACCTCCTTTGTTATTTTGAATATGATAAACTGAATCCCGATGAACAATATCTTTTCTCCCTGGCTGATTCAATAGGTAAAACTTCCAACCTGATAGCGTATGCGTTATATCCTGAAAAGCTAAGACGGGCAGATAGCGCAGCTAAAGAAAAGATACGGACTATAGCAGCAGGCATGGCTACAGGTGATACTTCATTTCATGCATCACCCTTGTTTTATAATCATTTTGATAATGGGGATACAACATCTTTTTTTGGCGAAGGTTCATCAAAAGCTATGTTACATACAGATAGCCTGCTGGTAAATATAGACATAGACGATAAAAAAAGAAGTGGGTTGATAGAATGCTCAGCATGGTTCCTGGTAAATGATGTGAAGTACACAACACCGTCTTTAAGGATAAACATGTTTGACAGCGCATGGCAGGAGATATTGATGGATTATATACCCTCTAATGCAGCTACAGACGTCTGGCCCATGTGGTTCAGGGCGGGGAAGTACTTTGCCATACCACAAAATTGCCACCACCTGCAGTTATATCTTATGAGAGAAAAAGAAGGTGTTTATTATGCTATTGATGAATTATTGGTGCGCCAGGCCGCTGATACAATTGTAAGCAAAGATGCACACGGGAGAATTATGGTAAATAACCATCTTATTTCACGATAATATATTCACCTTTTGTTATAAATCCGTTGCGTAATTTTGCATACTGATGCAGGATGACATAACTATAGAGCAAGTATATAAATGGCTGGGGCAGGTAGCCGACCCCGAAGTACCCGTCCTGACTGTGCTGGATATGGGCGTAATAAGAGACGTAACCCTGCAGGATACTACAGGCGGGAAAGAAGTGACTATAATGATTACCCCAACCTACAGCGGCTGCCCCGCTATGGACATGATAAGCATGAACATACGCATGGCGCTGATGAGCAGGGGAATAAAAAAAGTACATATACACGAGCAACTAAGCCCTGCCTGGACTACAGACTGGATGAGTGAGGAGGGCAAACGTAAACTTAAAGAATATGGTATTGCACCGCCCATAAGAAGAGCCGGTACAAATGTGGGCCTTTTTGAGGAGGAAAAGGTGCCTTGCCCGCGCTGCGAATCTACAAATACAGAGTTAGTAAGCCAGTTTGGGCCTACTTCATGCAAAGCGCTATATAAGTGCCTTAACTGTAAGGAACCGTTTGAGCATTTTAAATGTCATTGATTATTTTAGCGAAGGCCTAATTTTATTATAGCATTCTGTGCTGCTACCTGCCCGGCTTCTTTTTTGTTGTAACCTGTACCTTCTGCTATTATTTCCCCGTCCAGCTGTATGCCTATGGTAAATATCTTGCGTGTGCCCTCATTTTCCTCGCTCAGTGTTTCAAAAGATAAATCGTAACTGCCTTTCTGCGCCCAACTCAACAATTTGTTTTTAAAGTTGGTATCGCGTTCTTCCAGCGTGTCTATATCTATATACGGCTTCAGCATCTGGTTCAGGATAAAAGCCTTGGCTTTGTGAAAGCCCTGGTCTAAATATACAGCGCCTATTAACGCCTCCAGCGCATTGCCGAATATATGGCTGCGGCTTAACCCCTTATCGTTCTGGTTGTATTGTACTATTTTTTGCAGCCCCATTCTCAATGCGAGGTTGTTCAGGGTTTCACGCCTTACGATACGTGAGCGCATCTCGGTAAGATAACCTTCAGACTGGTACGGATATTTTTTAAACAGGTAGTCGGCAATAACAGAGCCCAGGATAGCATCGCCAAGAAACTCGAGCCGCTCATTATTCTGGGCTATCTCCTCGAGTTTTGAGCGGTGCATCAGCGCCAGCTGGTAGTATGGTATGTGCTTAGGTGTAAAACCTAACAGGTTCTCCAGCTGGGAAACCAACTCTTTGTTGGGAGAAAATAAATGGAGTATGCGTGACGTGAACCGCCTCAAAATTACTCTTCGTATTTTTTGAAAATTACAGAAGCATTGTGTCCGCCAAAACCGAATGTGTTGCTCAAAGCTACACGCACTGTACGGTGCTGCGCTTTGTGGAAGGTAAGGTTAAACCTTGGGTCAATTTCAGGGTCGTCTGTAAAATGGTTGATGGTAGGCGGCACGATATCATGCATTACAGCTTTGATACTGGCTACAGCTTCTATAGCTCCCGCGCCACCTAAAAGGTGCCCGGTCATAGATTTTGTAGAGCTGATGTTAAGTTTGTAAGCGTGGTCACCAAAAACTTTGGCAATAGCTGTAAGCTCGGCAATATCACCCAGCGGGGTAGAAGTGCCGTGTACATTGATGTAATCGACGTCTTCAGGCTGCATATCAGCATCTTCCAGTACGTTGCGCATTACATTGATAACGCCCAACCCTTCAGGATGTGGCGCTGTAAGGTGATACGCATCTGCGCTCATGCCCCCGCCACATATTTCTGCCAATATGGGTATACCGCGTTTTTTAGCGTGTTCCAGTTCTTCCAGGATGATAGCGCAACCACCTTCGCCTAATACAAAACCATCACGGTCTTTGTCGAAAGGTCGGCTGGCAGTCTTGGGGTCGTCGTTTCTTTCACTCAACGCTTTCATAGCGTTAAACCCACCAATACCTGATTCAGTAACCACAGCTTCAGAACCACCTGTGATGATTGCATCTGCCTTCCCCATCCTGATGTAGTTAAAACCATCTATCAGGGCATTTGTAGAAGACGCACAGGCACTTACCGTAGCGAAGTTTGGCCCGCGGAAGCCATATTTCATAGAAATATGACCTGCAGCTATATCCAGTATGAGTTTCGGAATAAAGAAAGGATTAAACCTTGGGGTACCGTCTCCTTTATTAAAGGCTGTCATCTCTTCGATGAACGTGATCATACCACCAATACCTGAGGCCCATATAACGCCAATACGATCGCGGTCTATACCCTCATCGGTAAGCCTGGCATGGCGTACAGCTTCGTCGGCAGATACTACTGCCAGTTGAGAGAAACGGTCCAGTTTCCTGGATTCTTTCCTGTCCAGGAAGTTAAGGATGTCAAAATCCTTAAGCTCGCAGGCGAACTTGGTTTTAAACTTGGTAACGTCGAATGCCTTAATGAAATCGGCACCCGAAACACCATTAACCAGCCCGTTCCAGTATTCGGGAACAGTATTACCTAATGGAGTAAGAGCGCCGAGACCGGTAACGACAACGCGTTTGTACGGTAATTTCATTAAAACAAATTCAGTTAAAAAAGTTCAGTTTGTTACTTTACGTGTTCTTCCAGGTAAGAAACAGCCTGGCCAACGGTTGTAATAGTTTCTGCCTGTTCGTCAGGTATAGAAATGTTGAATTCTTTTTCGAATTCCATGATTAATTCTACTGTATCCAGAGAATCAGCTCCGAGGTCGTTAGTAAAACTAGCTTCCGGAGTAACTTCTGATTCATCTACACCCAGTTTGTCAACGATAATTTTCTTAACGCGATTTGCAATTTCAGACATGATCTATGCATTTATTTATGGTGCAAAAATATACTTTTTAGCAAAACGAAAAAGGAATATTGAAATTTCTTCCTCATCGCCCGATTATAAGTACTTGTATATAAATATTGTATTACTTGTTTTTTCGTTCTTCTATTATCAATCCGTCCCTCATAATCAGTGTCCTGTCTGTCATAGTAGCTAATTCTTCATTGTGAGTAACCATAACAAAAGTCTGCCCGAACTGTTCTCTAAGTTTTAAAAAAAGATGGTGAATTGCCACCGCATTGTTGCTATCCAGGTTGCCGGTGGGCTCATCTGCCATGACAATTGCCGGATTATTGACCAAAGCACGGGCAATTGCAACACGCTGCTGCTCTCCACCGGACATTTCTGAAGGCTTATTTCCAAGCCTGCCGCTGAGCCCTACCACGTCCAGCATTTTTTCCGCTTCTTTCAGTCCTGCCGTTTTAGTTTTTCCACTTATCCATAAGGGTACGGCTACGTTCTCTACGGCAGTAAATTCTGGTAGCAGGTGGTGAAACTGGAAAACAAAGCCCATATATTTATTGCGAAATGCCGCTTGTTTCTTTTCCGGCAGGGCGAACAGGTTGGTATCGTTAATAGTTACCCGGCCGCTATCGGGCTTATCAAGCCCACCCAGTAAATGCAGCAGGGTGCTTTTACCAGCTCCTGACGCTCCTGTGACTGACACAATTTCACCTTTGGCTATATTTAATGACACACCGCTTAATACAGTAAGATTGGAATACTTTTTGAACAGGTTTTCTGCAAACAGCATGATGTAAAAGTCTGCTAAAATGGTAGCTTAACCAAACAAATATTTAATAATAATGCAAGCCGTAAATTATGCTACTGCAATAATATTGTTACATTAAAATTAAAAAGTTTGTAATTGTGAATTGAAAACTTACATTTGCGGAAATCATTAATACAATAAATATTTTTTAAATATGTTTTGGACACTTGAATTAGCATCACATCTGGAAGATGCACCTTGGCCTGCGACAAAAGATGAATTGATTGACTACGCCATACGTTCAGGCGCACCCCTGGAAGTTGTTGAAAACATACAGGAGCTGGATGACGAGGGTGAGATATACGAGGGAATAGAAGATATATGGCCTGATTATCCGACGCAGGAGGACTTCTTCTTTAATGAAGATGAATATTAAAAATTACTTGTAAAGATTTGAATCTCCCGCACCAGTCGGGAGATTTTTTATTTTATGTACAGCAGGTAATAATCCTGCAGGCTTTCCCTGCGTGTGGCGGGATTTAAAAAAGCAGGTGTCAGTTCACTGGTGCGAAAGCATTTACCCGTTGTTACAGTATCAAATATATAACCCTTGTGGCCTAACGCCATCAACCCCGAATCCTGGGTGAGTACGTACTTTCCTTTATCTATCTCAAAACTGTCTTTAGATATTACAGCCTCGGCATAAAAGTGAAAAGCGTTCAGCGGGTCTTTCATTCTATAGTGGACTATATCTTTTGCAGGGATGCTTTCCTGTTTGATATAAGCAGCCATCTGGTTGCCCAGTTGATAATCGAGCAGGGTATAATAAAAGTGGTTGGTCAGGAACAGGTTAGCCCCCATAATGGCGGTAACACTCAACCAGAATAACTTTGGCTGTATAGACTTTTTAAACGCAACATAAAGAAGTACAGCCAGAACTATGACCCATGCAATGACCCATCCTGCGCCTGCCGGGAATACATAGGCTATCATTAATAAGGTAACGGCTATTAATAAAAATGATATACCCCACTGTATGGGTTTGAATACCTTGTGTAATTGCGGGTATTTGCCTTCGAAGAAATCTTTTAGCAGTGCGGCAACCATAATAGCAGCCAGGGGGAAAACCACGAATATATAATGCGGGAGCTGGTATTTTGAAGAACCCAGCGCCAGGTATGCCAGCAGGAAGCCGCCTGTTGTCATCCATTCCTGGCCGGCTTGCAGGCGGAATCTCTGTTTCACCAGCGTCACTACGTTAATAACTAATGCAGGTATAAATAATAATATCCACGGCAGGAAAGACCATAGCATGTTCAAAAACAGGAAGTCTATACCCGCACCATTGTTCCAGGGGCTTTCGCCTGTAATACGGCCAAAACTCTGCGACCAGTAGTAGAACCTTATGCCGGATACGTTAGTTAATCCATTTACTATCTTGTTGGGTTGAGCGTCAAACTGCTGGTACAGGCCAATGCTCATAGGTATTAACAGTATAGCGATAACTACCAGACCTAAAAGGTATTGCCAGCGGAAGAACTTGTCCCACTCGCGTTTTAATGCCCAGTCTGACGCAAAGGCGAAGATGGGCACCATCAATGCTATAGGCCCCTTGCTCATCATACCAAAAGCTATAGCAGCGCTGCCTAATAATAAATGATGGAGCTTGCGGTTTACATCCCATTCTTTTATCAACCATATGGCAATGATTACCCAACTCATCAGCACTGTATCGGTACGTATATCGTTAGTCATCAGGAACATGCCCTGGCAGGTACCGAATATGAGTGCGGCCATACGGCCTGCAGCCTCATTATACAAGAGCCTTGCCAGCCTGTAAGTGGCGTATATGGCAAACAGTGCGAATAATATAGATGGAAGTTTGAACCCAATATTGCCCACGCCGAATATCTTCATGCCCAGGGCGCTTATCCAGAACAGGAAAGGCGGCTTGTCTAAATAATCTATTCCCCGGTCGAACAATTGCAGGTAATTGCCGTTCTCCAGCATCTCGCGGCTTATTTCAGCATATTGAGATGCATCAATATCCATGACACCTACCCTGATGGCAGATATATGTACTATTGCGAGTATTATAAAAACCCATATTGGTATTTTAGGCATAGCTGAATTTTCCAATCGCAAAAATAGTTGCATTTTTAAGGAATGTTGCAAGTAAAATGTTATCCATTCGAATTAGCCTTTAAATATCCCTTTACAACCTACAAAGGTACCAAAACACACCAGCCGGTGCTGGTAGTGGCTTTGGCTATGGGTAGGGCATATGGCCTGGGGGAGGTAGGGGCTATATCTTACTACGATATAACGGTAGAAAAAATGATGGCGCAACTGGAGGCCAATAGAAGGGAGATAGAAAGATATGCTTTTACCACTCCTGAACGTTTCTGGCATTTTCTGCACCACCTGATGCCGGGAGAAAATTTCCTGATAGCAGCGCTGGACATTGCCGCATGGGATATGTATGCCAAAATGAGAGGCAGGCCTTTATATGAAGTATTGGGGCTGAAATGGGAGCATATACCAATAACAGACTATACCATAGGTATAGCCGATACGAACGAAATGGTGGCTAAGCTAAAGGCTAACCCATGGCCGCTGTACAAAGTGAAGATGGGCAGCACCCACGATATAGACACCATACGCACGATAAGAAATATAACAACGGCTGCTATAAGAGTAGATGCCAATGAAGGCTGGAGTTTTGAAGATGCAAAAATGATATTGCCCGAACTGGTAAAGCTGGACGTGAGCATGGTGGAGCAACCCCTGCACCGCGATGAACGCGAAGCGCAAAAAGAATTAAAAGCCATATCACCATTGCCACTGTTTGCCGATGAAAGTTGCATAGAAGAAAGAGATGTACTGAAATGTGCGGATGGCTTTCATGGTGTGAATGTAAAATTGACAAAATGTGGTGGTATAACACCTGCTATCCGCATGCTGAACCAGGCAAAGCAATTGGGCCTGAAAACAATGGTGGGTGCTATGTGCGAATCAACTATCGGCAGTGCTGCTATAGCACACCTGTTGCCCATGCTGGATGAGGTAGATGCAGACGGGCCATTGCTGCTGAAAGAAGATGTAGCCACGGGATTAACTTATCATAACGGCGTAATAAGCCTGACTAATGAACCAGGCCTGGGAGTTCGCTTCCTGGGTAAAAAGTTTGAGAAATAAACGCCTTGTCATTTATAACTTTGCCTTGCATGCAGGTACAGCAGAACATTTCATTAAAGCCATACAATACATTCGGGATAGACGCAAAGGCTGAGCAGTTTTATACGCTTACTGATAAAGAAGTGTTGCCTGCAATCTCGTTGCAATACCAGGGAGAAAAACACATAATAGGTGGTGGTAGCAATATATTGCTTACCAAAGATGTAACCGGCCTTACCATACTCAACAGCCTGAAAGGTATGGAAGTGACGATGGAAGATGATGAATATGTATGGCTGAAGGTATCATCGGGCGAAGTATGGCATGAGCTGGTAATGTATGCCATTGCCAACAATTGGGCCGGTATTGAGAATCTTGCATTGATACCCGGCACAGTAGGCGCTGCACCCATGCAGAATATAGGCGCATACGGCGTAGAAGTAAAAGACGTGATAGAAGAAGTAACAGCCTGGCATTGGTTGGAGCAGCAATATGTTACTTATACTAATGAGCAATGCCGCTTCGGCTACAGGGACAGTATCTTTAAACATGGGCTGAAAGGGAAGCTGCTGATAACAGATGTGTTATTCAAACTAAGCAAACAGCCTGTTTACCATACCAGCTACGGTGCTATTACGCAAGAGCTGGAACAGATGGAGATAACTGAACTATCTATTCAATCCATTGCGCAGGCGGTCATCAACATACGCAGCAGTAAATTGCCTGACCCAAAGCAGATAGGCAATGCCGGTAGTTTCTTTAAAAATCCCACTATACCCCTGCAACAGTTCCTTGAATTAAAACAGGCGCACCCAACTATTCCATCTTACCCTGTAGATGAAAAAACGGTAAAAGTACCCGCCGGCTGGCTGATAGAACAATGTGGCTGGAAAGGATACAAAACGGGTAATACAGGGGTACATGCGAAACAGGCCCTTGTGCTGGTGAACTATGGCGGTGCAAGCGGCAGCGAGGTTTGGGCATTATCAGGCAGGATTGTGCAAGCCGTGCAGGAAAAATTTGGTATAGAACTGGAGCGGGAAGTACAGGTATGGTAAATTAATTTTCATGACCATTCGCAACAGGAATAGTAATGAAGAACGTAGTCCCTTTGCCAGGAGAAGTTTCGAAACGTATAGTACCTTTCCAGAATTCGATGATCTTTTTAGTCATAGCAAGGCCCAGGCCCGTGCCTGATGATTTTGTGGTGAAATAAGGCTGGAAGATACGGCCTACTGCATCAGGCTCAATACCTGTGCCATTGTCAGAAAAGGCAATCAATGCATCCTTTCCTTCCATCCTTAGCACAACTGTTACCCGGCCTTCCCGTTCTGCGGGTATGGCTTGCACGGCATTTTCCAGCAGGTTGTTACACACGCGCAGCAATTGGCTTTTGTCCGTATATACATCTACCCTTTCGGTATATGGTAAGAAGTGTACCTTTACCTCGCTTTGATTTCTGTATAAATCAACAGTTTTTTGTAATAGTTCGTTCAGGTCGAATTTTTCAGGGCGTGCTTCCGGCATTTTAGCAAAGTTGGAAAACTCTGAAGCTATGTAAGACAGGTTATTGATCTGCTCTATCAGCGATTCCGATACTTTTTTCGCCAGTTCGTTTACATTAGGATAGTTGTTGTTCAACGCCTGTTGCAGGTATTGTATATTCAGCTTCATAGGGGTGAGCGGGTTCTTTATCTCGTGCGCTACCTGTTGCGCCATCTCACGCCATGCGCCCTCCCGCTCGTTCTGTGCCAGCAGGCGGGCGTTCTCTTCCGCCTTTTTCACCATCTTGTTATATTCTTTTACCAGCAATCCTATCTCGTCATCATAGGGCCAGTGTACAGGTTCATTCTTGCTCAGGCTGAAGCTGCTGAAACTGCTGATAACAATGCTCAACGATTTTGTTATCCAGCGCGTGATGAATACCGTAAGCACACCTGAAAACAGGAACACAAATGCATACAGGTTGATTAAACCCACCAATATGCTGGATATCTGGAAATTGAGTTCTTTTTCAGAAGAAAAGAAGGGAACGTTAATGTATCCCAGTGTCAGGCCGTTACGGTTGGTAATTGGTTTGTAACAGGAAACATAAGAGAGCTCGCCTATACGCTCATCTTGTATCAGGAACTGGTTGCGTTGTACACTCAGCCCATAATATGCCTCTGGCGGAATGATGCGTGCAAAAAGCAGGCGGTCGTAAATATCCTCCTGGGATGTAACGCTGAGCACACCACTGGCATGATAGAGGTTGATGTCTATTTTTTGTGCGTTAGATAAGCCCGTGATAAAATAACGGAAAGAGTTTGATGTAACCAGCTTGTTATAGTCGGCCAGGCTGTTGATGCCGTTGTTGTCTTGCAGGTACTGTAGTGTGGCGCGTTCTACCAGTTGTAGTACCAGTTGCTGTTTCCTACGGCTGTTTTGCTTATACTGCAATGAAAAGAATAAGATGGTAATGATACCTATGATAATAAAGGAGACGAATACGATGCCCAGGAAGGAAATATGTATCCGGCGGCGCAGGGTAAAATTCACCAGCTTTTCCGTCTTAGCGCTTCTTAAAATAAACAACAGGTAAATACGGTATAATGCAGAGATAAGTGATAGAATCATCTGTATGCCGAACAGGTAAGAAAACAGTGTGATACTTTCCAGCCATAGCCTGTGGTAGCGTATTACAAACACACGCTTGCCATCGTCTGTTTTATACTGCAGTTCTGAAGAGTTGGAATACTCTATAAACCTGTGATTACCTTGTATGCTGTCATTAAGATATACCGGGAAGTTGTAGTCGCTGGTTTGGGTAAGCAGTTTGTCATTTACATATACACCATAAGAATATCCTTCTGCATTGCGGTTACCTTCTGCATTACCGGGTTGCAGTAACTCAGGGTATACCGTTTGCCCGGTAGATTCTTTTACCGCCATGTCTATAAACACATATCCCAGTACATTTTTATTATTGGTGTCAGTTTGTGGTATGGGTATCTGCGCTATGTAGTACCTGCCATCCTGCGCGTTTTCGCGATAATACAAATACGGTGTGAAGGTGGGCATAGCGTTCTTAACGCGCTGCACCAGCACGTTATAACTCAGCGAGTCGTTGTTATACAGGCTGCGTCCATGCCTGTCGAATATCAGCAGTTTAGACTGGTAATTGTTGAAATGCCCACCCAGGTATAATGCGTCAAAACGTTCGTCAATTTCTTTGCGGCCAGATTTGCTGCTTTGTCTTAAAAAACTCTTGATAACAGGGTCTTCCTTTATGTTTTCACCCAATGCCCTGAATGTAAATTCAGCAATATCATCCCTTTGTCTTACTACCTTTTCTGCAAAATGTATGCGGGTATCATGCTCTTTTATAAAATTGAAATACTGCAGTACACCGGTGCAGAATGCAAAGAAAAATGCTGACCAGAAGATCATTTGTGGTGAAAACAGGTCCGGCACAGGCTCCAGGCTTTTTACATCCAGCAGCATGATGAACAGGATAAGCCATAACAGCAATATATAAGATACATAGCCCGTAGTAACGGTTTCGCTCAGCAATATCATTGTTATACCTATAGCCAGCATCATCAGGTATTTCAGCCATTTGTTCTCTATAAATATGCTGAGCTGTACACTGAACATGTACACAACCATGAAGGATGCTGTGGTAATGAGTGCTACTATAAAAAGTCCTATAATGGTATAAGTGGATATCGTGTAAAAATGGCTTACGTCGAACGAGATATTGGAGTCTGTAATAAGAGAACTGACGATATTGATGTATCCAAAACAATAGGTGTACAGTGCTACGATAGTACCTAATGCCAGTATGATACGTACAGGCATTGCCAGTTGTCTCTCTTTAAGAAAATACAGGTTTGCATGGCGGATGATAAATAATACCAGCCATAAAAAAAGCAAGGTATTGATTACCAACTGGCCCAGGGAGTTGAGCAATATACTACTGGCATATAATTGAGGCCGGAATATAGGCAGCGTATCCATGTTAAACGGAAGGCCTAACCGGTATGTGAGTACCCTGAATGTTAGAATAATTCCCCCCAGCAGGAAGAAGCCGGTCCAGTAAGATTTAACCCGTGTATAGTAAGTAATTATCAGCTGTAGCCAGAATACGGTGATGAGTAATGCAAGGATGATCAGCGTAATGATAGTAACACCCGGCTCCCATTCAGGTAGTGTTTTATCATTGAATTTTAAATGAAAAACAGTATCGCCGGATAAGCTGTGTATTGCATAACTGTCCTTTGTTGCCCTGGATTGTATAGCAGTGTTAAGAGGTATATAATCCGCTGCGATAAATGCTGACTTCAGGTAGCTGTTTTCAAAAGGATAGAGTGTTACAATAGGGTGTAACACAACGATTTTCTGGTTGGGGGTAATGGTATCAGGGGTGATGCATTTTTTTAAAAATTTGCCACGTTCGTTTTGATAGAGCGATGGGCCACGTGGTTGCGGAGGTTCACAATCTGCCAGTAGTTTGTTATTGTTCCAGAAGATGATGGTATCATTCCTGTAAACATATATTCCGTAAGCTTGCTTTGTGAGGTGGATAATATCTATAGCTGTAAGTTCGCCCGCAAAGATGCGGGCCAGCAACTGTTTATCATCCTGTATTTGTTCATAAGCATTCTCTTGCCTTTGCAGTTCGGCTTCAACAGTAGCAGCCATCTTTGCAGGTGTAACAGAAAGAGTAGCATTGTAATACCGGCCTATGACCAGTACCCAGAGCGCTATGGCTATAATCAGCCAGCCTTTATATGGATAACGTTTGAACACTTATAACTATTCCATTTCTTTTGCCTGGTTCCATAAAGCGTCCATCTCTGCCAGTGTCATATCAATCAATGCCTTATTTTGTTCAGAGGCCATTTTCTCTATATGCTGAAAACGACGAATGAATTTTTTATTTGTTTTTTCCAGTGCCTGCTCAGGGTCAACATTTATAAAGCGGGCATAGTTGACCAGTGCAAACAATACATCGCCAAACTCTTCTTCTACCTTATCCTGCACACCATTATCTACAGCTTCATACAGTTCCTGTATTTCTTCCTCTACTTTTTCTTTCACCTGTGCTACATTATCCCATTCAAAACCTACCTGTTTTGTTTTGCCTTGCAGGCGTAGTGCTTTTACTATAGCGGGTAATGATTGCGGTACCCCGCCCAATATGGATTTTTTACCTTCTTTCAGTTTCAGCTGTTCCCAGTTTTGCTCTACTTGTTCTGCACCATTTACCTGAACGCTGCTGTATATATGCGGGTGCCTGCTTACCAGCTTGTTGCACACGCCTTCTATCACTTCTTCCAGCGTAAACTGCTGTTGCTCGGCGCCTATCTTGCTGTAAAATACAATATGCAGTAACAGGTCTCCCAGCTCTTCTTTTATTCCTTTCCAGTCTTCTGCCATGATAGCGTCCACCAGTTCGTAGGTTTCTTCTATTGTTTGTATGCGCAGGCTATGAATGGTTTGCTTTTTATCCCATGGGCATTGTTCCCGTAGTTCATCCATTATTTTCCTCAACCTTTCCAGCGACTGTGCGTATTCCATCCTGTTTAGTTTTCCTGCCATTTATATCCGTCAATATTAATACCTGCCAGGTGCAGCGCGCGGTGCACCACGGTATATGCCACTTCATCTATAGTTTGCGGGTTGCTGTAAAAGGATGGGGTAGCCGGGCAGATGATACCGCCGGCCTCTGTAATGGCGGTCATGTTTTTAAGATGTATGAGATTGTAGGGCGTTTCGCGCACCACACATACCAGCTTCCTGCGCTCTTTCAGCATCACATCGGCGGTGCGTGTTACCAGGTCGTTGCTGATACCGCCGGCTATACGGCCAACTGTACCCATGCTACAGGGGCAGATAATAAGTGCACCATAAGTGGAACTGCCTGACGCGAATGGCGCCATAAAATCGTTTTTGTCCCACGATTTGAATGAATAATTCTTGTAATCTTCATTTCCCAGTTCATGCTGCCAAACGGTGCCGGCATTATCACTCCATACCACCCCTACTTCTTCTACCTGGCTTTTCAGCTCTTGTAGTTTGTTCAATAAGAGCCTGGCGTAAATGGACCCGCTGGCCCCTGTAACCGCTACCGCAACCTTCATATATATTTATTATATAATTATCACAAGACTTTAACAAAGCTACATGGAAATAATCGTAAATTCGTAAGCTAAGAACTAATGAATATGAGACATTTATCGTTGTTGATATTAACTGTGGCTATGCTGGTGAACCATGCTTTTGCGGGTGAAAAAACTAAAGGCGGCATCAATTGGATGACCTGGGACGAGGTGCAGGTAGAAATGAAAAAGAAACCCAAGAAAGTGCTGGTGGATGTATATACAGACTGGTGTGGCTGGTGCAAGGTGATGGATAAAAAAACATTCGCTCATCCGGAGGTGATAAAATACCTGAATGAAAATTTTTATGCCGTAAAGTTTAATGCGGAAACCAAAGAAGAAATAATGTTTATGGGTAAAAAATATGCATTTGCCCAGGAGCATAGCTCTAATATGCTGGCAGCGCAACTGATGAACGGACAGATGTCTTATCCTACAACAATAATAATGGAGGAAAATTTTGCCAATCCGCAACCCGTACCGGGCTATATGAAGGTTGCACAATTGGAAATGATACTGAAATACCTGAATACAGGCACATATAAGACCACAAAGTTTGACGAATACAGCAAAACGTTCAAACCAACATGGGAGGAAATGGCAGGTTCAGAGCCAGCAAAAGGAGCGCATTAAGCTTTACTTGTTTTCAACAATATACCGCATATCTGTCTGGTAGAATTTACAGACGCTAGTTAGCCCGCAGTCTTCACATTTAGGCCTTCGGGCTACGCATATGTAGCGGCCATGCAGTATCAGCCAGTGGTGAGCTTTATACACCAGTTCTTCGGGTATATTAGCTATCAGTTGTTTTTCCGCCTGCAATACATTTTTAGCATTGGTGGTGAGCCCTATGCGTGCCGATACACGAAATACGTGCGTATCTACAGCCATATTGGGCTGATTGTATATAACCGATGTAATAACATTGGCAGTCTTCCTGCCTACACCGGGCAGTTTTATTAATTCTTCTACACTATCGGGTACTTCGCCATTAAACTCTTCCACCAGCATCTTGCCCATGCCTATCAGGTGGCGGGTCTTGTTATTGGCAAAAGTGACGCTACGTATGTAAGGTTCCACATCTTCAAACTCTGCCTTAGCCAATAGCTCCGGCGTCGGGAATGCTTCAAACAAAGGCGGCGTCACAATATTTACCCGCTTGTCAGTACATTGTGCAGATAAGATAACCGCCACCAGCAACTGGTAAGGGTTATCATACATCAATTCCGTTTCGGCCACCGGCATATTGTGCTGAAACCAATCTATTACAAATGCATATCTTTCTTTCTTAGTCATGTAAAAAAACAAACCCGTTATCTTTTACAAAATAACGGGTTAAGATTTAAAACTTATAGTTGATTATTTTCCTGCTTCAGGCTCAAAATCCAATACTATTGAATTCATACAAAACCTTTTGCCTGTTGGCGGCGGGCCGTCATCAAAAATATGACCCAGGTGAGAATCACAGCGTCCGCAGGTAACCTCAGTACGGACCATGCCGTGGCTGCGGTCTTCCGTGTATTCTACACTGTTGGGGGTTATTGCTTCAAAAAAGCTGGGCCATCCGCAACTGCTGGCAAACTTGGCATCAGACTTGAATAGATGGTTACCGCACACTGCGCAATAGTAATCTCCCTTTGTATCTGTTTTATAGTATTTGCCTGTAAAAGCGTATTCCGTGCCTTTCTCCCTGGCTACTTCATACATGTCTTTCGGCAGAATTTTTTTCCATTCAGCATCACTCACGTCCAGCTTCTTTGTATCTGTACGAGAGTAGTAGGGATTGCTTTCTTTAGTATTGTCCATATCCTGTTTTTTTTGAGCACTGGTGCAATTCATTAACAATATACTACAGCATAGTGTTATAATACTTTTAAAGTACCTCGTATTTTGTATTGCATGTATTGATTTCATATCAAGGCGTTATTGTTTTCCCGGTTATATACGTTATGTAGGCAGGTATAGTTTCGGCAGAACTGTTAAAACAATAAAGTTCCGTAATATTTCATTATGAGGTATGGTCTGCAATAATAACCCATTTGCCGTTTACCTTTTGGAACAACAAGGTAAAGTACCCACCGGGACTGTCTTCCCGCTCTAAGCTCCACCCGCCGGTTACATAATAGTATTCGCCCGACAGCTTTTTGAATTTCAGGTTGGAGAAACTCAGCTTACCCATTGTTGCAGCATCAGGATATGCTTTTTTATAATTTTCGAGTGTGGTTGTGTAGCCATATTTGGGCCCTTTTCTGCCAATGAACAACAGGCTGTCATTGTTCCAGTAGCCCTGCATATAGCCATCAATATTCCCTTTATTCCATTCTGCTACCTGCCGGTCCAGCACATGTTTTATTGCAGCCTCTTCGTTACCGGCAGATGTGCAGGATGATATAAGGACGATTGTCAGAATAGTAAGCCATGTGTGTCTCATAGCCACAAAATAAAAAAAAGCAACCGATTATGTATCGGCTGCAATAGATAGTTTATAAGGGCTGGATAAAAAAAGCGGGTTTATAGGAATGCTTATAGGTATTTGTAAAGTAAGCTGATAATCAGCGGTTTAAAACCATCCATCCTACGAAATGCAGCTTTCATTACACGAAATGCAGGTTTGGTTAAACGAAACGTCAGTAATAGATTTGGGTATAAAAATTTTATTCTATATGAATGTTACACGCCACCCTGAAAGGCAATATCAGGATACAGGGCACGGATAACATGGTGATATATGCAGACAGCCTTTATATTGATTTAAATAAAAGATAAATACTACTCGCTCCAGTAGTGGATAAGTTCTGCCGGGGTAACCGCATCATCAACATTAAAATCACCTATCCGTGTGCGGCGCAGTTCCTGCAGGTAACCACCACAGCCCAATGCCTGCCCGAAATCGTGTGCAAGCGAGCGTATGTAGGTACCCGTGCTGCACACAACCCTGAAGTGTACTTCCGGCAAGTTTATTTTTGTGATCTCAAACTCTGTAATCTGCACAGGGCGTGGCTCCAGTTTTATATCCTGACCTGCACGTGCATATTCATAGGCGCGTTTGCCGTCTTTTTTTATAGCAGAATGTATGGGTGGCAGTTGCAGGATGTCTCCTGTAAACTGTTTGGTTGCATTATTGATATCTTCCGTAGTAAGATGTTCGTAAGGCTTTATCTCCTCCGGCTCACTTTCCAGGTCGTATGTTGGCGTTACAGCACCCAGGTGAAAAATGCCTGTATATTCCTTGGGCAGTTTCTGGTAGTCGGCTATTTTTTTTGTGAATTTGCCCGTGCAGCATATCAGCAGTCCCGTAGCCAGTGGGTCTAAAGTGCCGGCATGGCCTATTTTAGCTTTTACCGGTTTGCGCAACTTATGCACCACGTCAAACGATGTCCATTCATATGGCTTATCCACCAGTATCACACCGCCTTCCTTTAGCTCCTCCAGTTGTGGCAAATTTTTCATGGCCGCAAAGATACCTTTACAATAGTAATATCATCATAGATAATTTGTGGGGCTTCTTTACCCGTTTGGCATTTATCTTTGCAACATGTCGTTTTTTACGGAGAAAGGCAAACCTTTCATTATAGCGGGGCCTTGTAGTGCAGAGAGTGCTGAACAGGTGCATGAAATAGCTAAAGCATTACAACCAATGCAGGTGCATTTGTTTCGTGCGGGTGTGTGGAAACCGCGAACAAGGCCGGGGTCTTTTGAAGGCATGGGAGAAGCGGCCCTGCAATGGCTTAAAGAGATAAAAGAAGCGTACAACCTGGCTGTTACAATAGAGGTGGCTACCCCCGTACACATAGAACTTGCACTGAAATATGGTATAGATGTGCTGTGGCTGGGGGCCCGCACCACGGTAAACCCGTTTATGGTGCAACGACTGGCCGAAGCGCTGAAAGGCGTGAACATCCCCGTGATGATAAAAAACCCTGTGAACCCGGATGTGGACCTGTGGCAGGGAGCTATAGAACGCATAGCCGGGGCGGGTATTACTGATTTAGCAGCCATACACAGGGGTTTTTCTACCTACAACGCAGCATCTGCCTACCGCAACCAGCCTAACTGGCCTATTCCTATTGAATTAAAACGCCGCCTGCCCGATATGCCTATCATTTGCGACCCCAGCCATATAACCGGCAACAGCGCATTGGTGGCAGATATTGCGCAAAAGGCGATGGATATGGGATTTGAGGGATTAATGATAGAAACCCACACAAACCCTGCTGTAGCTTTGAGCGATGCCGCACAGCAAATTACGCCTGCAGCATTACAACAACTGCTGGCAGACATGCCGGTACGCACGGGCGATAATACCGAACCGGGCCGGGGTATGGAACTGGAACAACTGCGGCAGGTGATGGACGGCGTAGATGCTGAGATAATAGATATGCTGGCCCGCCGTATGGAACTAAGCGAAAAAATAGGCTACCTGAAAAAAGAGTGCAACATGGCTGCTTACCAGCCCGAGCGCTGGAACGAAATAGTAGCTACACGTGGTGCAAGGGCCGACCAGGCAGGCATCTCGCGCGAGTTTATACTTGAGCTGTATGAAAAGATACACCACCACAGCATCAGCAAACAATTAGAGATATTGCAGGGTTTGTTGAAAGCGGTAAAAAGTTAACTTTACCGGCATAATAACCAACTTTTTACAATTGGCACTGAAACAACACAAGGACGACAAAGTAAGGTATGAGCAACAGGTAGATAATTCCAGTTCATACGTTTTGCCATTTATAGCGCAGACGCACACGCTGGGTAATGGTGTAAACGTGCTGGAAATAGGTTGTGGCGAGGGTGGTGTGCTGGTGCCCTTTGTGGAGGCGGGTTGTAACTGCGTGGGTGTGGACCTGAACCCTATGCGTATAGACCTGGCCAACGGTTTTATGAAAGATTACGTAGCGAAGGGTAAGGTAGAATTCCTGTATAAAAATGTGTATGATGATGACTTCCTGGCAAGGTTTAAAAACCATTTCGATGTAATCATACTAAAAGACGCTATTGAACATATTCCTGACCAGGAATTGTTCATTCCCTACCTGAAAAACCTGATGAAACGCGATGGACAGATATTTTTTGGATTCCCACCATGGTATATGCCATTTGGTGGCCACCAGCAGATAGCGGATAAAAAAATATCAATGATGCCATATTACCATATACTGCCAAAGGCCATATACAAAAACCTGCTGAAAGCCTTTGGGGAAAGCCAGGGCGTAATAACCGAGTTGCTGGAAATACATGATACACAAATAAGTATTGAAAGGTTTGAACGCATTGTGAAAAAGAGCGGGCTGTATATCATCAAAAAACAACCCTACCTTATCAATCCTATATATAAATACAAATTTGGCTGGCAGCCGGTGAAACAATCAAAGTTTATATCTGGCATACCGTATGTGCGCAATTTTCTTACAACCTGCGTTTATTATTCTATAGGTATAGCTTAGCGCGTCCATATTTGCCAGGCTGCTTCTGCCTGTAGTTCCAGCATTTCCCGGCCGTTCTTTATTGTGGCACCTTGTTGTTTGCCTATCTGCAAAAACCGTGTCTGTTCAGGATTATATACCAGGTCGTACAATAAATGCTTGTCGCCTATTGCTGTATAATCAATCAGGGGATAGCTTTCTATATGAGGATACATACCCAAAGGCGTAGTATTGATGATGATTTTTCTTTGACGAATGTCATCACCAGTTAGCATATCATAGCTTATGGCATCAGCATTATCTTGCCGGGATACAGAGATATAATCGATACCCAGTTTCTTCAATACCCATCTTACAGCCCTTGCGGCACCACCGGTGCCTAATATTATCGCACTGTTCATTCCTTGCACCAGTAATGGTTTCAGGCTATTTTCAAAACCTGTAATATCTGTATTATAGCCCTTTGTTTTTCCATTCTGTATGCTGATGCAGTTGACAGCGCCTATTGCTGCAGCATCTGTATCCAGTTCATCCAGCAATGGCATTACTGCTTCTTTATAAGGGATGGTAACATTCAACCCCGATAGATCAGGGTGCTGCTTTAATAATGCAGGCAATAGCTCGATATCAGTTATTGGGAAAGACATGTAAGAAGCTGCAATATCTTCCTTCAGGAACTTTGCGTTGAAGTAAGCCGGAGAAAATGAATGCTCCAGCGGGTAGCCTATGAGTCCGTATAATGTGGGCTTGCCCATACTAAAACAAAATGGGGTGTAATACACACCCCATTTTTTAATATTTTTATTTGTCCAGGAACATGTGGAATGTATCTCCACGCAGGCCATTACGCATCGCTTCCAGCGGCAGCACTTCTGACGGGGGGATATTGCCCAGGTTCACATTTGCGCCCAATAGCTCCAGGAAGTACACCTGTTGTGCTTTCTGCGGCGCTTCCCAGATGATTTTTTCAGCCGGTATCTGCGTCAGTATCTCCTGCACAAGTCCTTCGCGTACCTCGCCACTGCCACGATATATACCTACGTTACCGCTTTCGCGGGCTTCAGCTATTACATAAGTAGCACCAGCTTCCAGTTCCGCCTTCATCAGTTCTATCCATTTATACGGAGGAATAATGTGCGCAGCGTCTTTTGAGCCTACTTCAGACAATACGGTAACATGTTTAGCCAGTTCAGTTATATACCTGCACTTTTCTTCGTGCGGTATAGTTATTGAGCCGTCAGACACTTCTACATACTTCAGGTCATAATCTTTAATCACATTCAGGTAGTCATCAAACTGCCCGCGAATTAAAAATGCTTCAAAAAGCGTACCGCCGAAATACACCGGCATGTTATTTTCCTTGTATATATCTATTTTTTCACGCAGGCTTTTGGTCACAAACGCTGTACCAAATCCAAACTTTACGATATCTACAAAGGGGGAAGCTACGGACATAAAGTTTCTTACGTCATGCAGTCCCAATCCCTTATCCATAGCCATAGTTAGCCCGTAAGTGCGGGGTTGCTGGGTACGTTCGGGGATATTTTTCAAAAAGAAATTCATGTAAACGGTTTTATCAATCCGGTAGCAAAGGTAATTCTTTCAAGATTGATACGTCAACGTTACTAAAAATGATTTTTTCACTTGTATATTAGCGGTATATATTTGCTGTATGAAACGTAATGTATCTGTATTAGGATTTATTATAGGCTTATTATTACCACTTCTGGGTATATATATAGTTTACCTGGTGAAGTTTGGTGGTGAAACGCTTGCATCATTTATCCAATTACTTGTTCATAATACCGATGTAGCTGCGTCTGTACTTAGCCTGAGTGTACTGGTAAATATCATCCCTTTCATTTACTATACCAATCGCAGGCTCGATCTTACAGCAAGGGGCATTCTTATTTCAACACTGTTGTACGGTGTGGTATTTATACTGCTAAAGTTCGTTTGGTAGATGCGTTACTACATCATAGCGGGAGAAGCCAGTGGCGACCTGCACGGTGGTAATCTTATCAAAGCAATACATAATAAAGATAGACAGGCCGACATCAGGTGCTGGGGCGGCGATAAAATGCAGGCCGCAGGTGCTACCCTGGTAAAACACTTCCGCGAGCTCGCATTTATGGGTTTTGTAGAAGTACTGGCCAACCTCCGCACTATACTACGCAATATAGATTTCTGCAGAAAAGATATACTGGCTTATAAGCCCGATGTGCTGGTGCTGATAGATTATCCCGGTTTTAACCTGCGTATAGCAGAATGGGCCAGGCAACAGGGTATGAAGGTGGTGTACTATATTTCTCCGCAGGTATGGGCATGGAAGGCAAATCGTGTAAAGAAAATAAGGCGCGATGTAGATAAGATGCTGGTGATACTGCCTTTTGAGGTAGATTATTATAAAGACAAGTGGAATTATGACGTGACCTATGTGGGCCACCCGCTCACAGAAGTCATCAGTTACGAAGAAGAACATGTGCCGGTAGATAAATTGTCTGACAAACCTATAATTGCATTGCTACCCGGCAGCCGCGCGCAGGAAATAAAGGCGAAACTGCCCATCATGTTGCAGATGGTGGAACGCTTTCCCGGATACCAGTTTGTAGTAGCACAGGCACCGGCGCAGCCTGATAGTTTGTACAGAGAGCTGATAGGCAGTAAAAATGTACTGGTGGCCAACAACCAGACCTACAACCTGCTGAAACAGGCTAAGGCTGCCCTTGTAACCAGCGGCACCGCAACACTGGAAACAGCGTTGTTTGGCGTGCCGGAAGTAGTATGCTACAAAGGCAACCCCGTATCATACTGGCTGGCTACAAAGCTGGTAGATGTGAAATATATATCACTCGTGAACCTGATCATGGACAGGGAAGTGATAAAGGAACTGATACAGGATGATTTTAACCCCGCAAGCCTTGAAGCAGAACTGAATAAGATACTGAACGATAATACCTACCTGCAAAACATGCGTAGTGCTTACGATGAACTGTGGCAGAAATTAGGAAGCCTGCCTGCATCGGAGCTGGCTGCGGGGGAAATAATAAGTTTACTTCATAATTAACCGTACCAACATAATAATGATGGCAATAAGGAACATCATTATTGATAGACGGTTCATGCCATGCATAAATTTCAGATCAATGCTCTTAGGTGCATTGGGGTCTTTCTTACGCAAGTAGAGGTAAACTAATATCTGGTTCCACATAAACAACTGGTCTTATAATTAAAATTACCGAAAATTGGATTAAAACCGGAATGCTGAGTATATTTGCACCCCATTCTATGGGGGATTAGCTCAGCTGGCTAGAGCGCTTGCATGGCATGCAAGAGGTCATCGGTTCGACTCCGTTATCCTCCACTAAAAAGCCACCGTCAGGTGGCTTTTGTTTTTATAGCTTTATAAATTTGTTAAGCGAGCTATTGCCATCTTTGTCTACTGCTTTTATCAGGTACACTCCCTGCGGCCAATCCCCGACGTTAACATGTGTTTCACCAGGCTTAATAATTATGTCTGACACAGCTCTGCCATTGATATCTGATATTTGTACACGACTTTCTTGCTGTGCTGTATTCTTTATATACAATTTATCTTGTGCAGGATTTGGATAAAACTGAATATTATCCTCAAGCAGAATCTTTCCGGATATTGCATTAGGGTTTCTTCCACTAAAGTGCGCGATAAAGACATCGGTTACTCCTCTGAATGTATCAGGGATATTACCCACATTTGATGGATCTCCATAAACTCCGGATACTATAACAGAGTTATTCTCTATTGGATGCACCGAAACAGCCCTGTCGTAAGATGGAGTACCTATCACTTTCGAGTATAATAGTTTCCCTGTACTGTCAATATTTATTATCCAACAATCGGTACCTCCGTAAATGGTATCAACCATTCCACTTTTAGTGTCTACAGTTCCTACCATCCAGATTGTCCTGTCTTCCGACATTCCGATACCATAAGCATATTCATTTCCCTTTGCTGAACCATAACATTTATTCAGCAGTAAATTATTATCCTTATCCAGGTGCATCACCCAGAAATCTTTCCCGCCTATATGAATACCGTGCCCATCTTTATGTGCGCTGGTAGCGGTTGAGGAAATATAAATACCTCCTGTACCATCTTCTGTTATATCTGTCGGAGTAACATCGGTTTCGCCATTACTCATACACCGCGCCCAAATAATATTACCTGTATTATCTAACCTGGAAATGTAAATATCTTTCCGGTTACCTCCACTGCATTTGCAATCATAGTCGTGCGATGAAGTGTTACACACCATATAATACCCATCGTCAGGTGCATCGATAATTTTAGCCCAATTTTCCATGCCACTTCCCCCTATTATTTTCTCCCAAATTTTATTTCCATTACTGTCAAGCTTCACCATCCATATATTTCCCTCCTTCTTTACCGTATCAACAGGCAGACCGTTTACATCGTCACAAATAACTGAGTATACAACTGCTGCAATGAGAAACCCACCATTCTTATCTTGTAAAACATCTTGAATGATTATGTTGTGATATTTACAACTAAATTCTTTTTTTACAATATTAATCCCTGTACTATTTTTTTTATTAAAAATCAATGTCCTTCGCACATCGGTATAAAATGGATACGAAGCCTGAGTAATATAAGTGATGTCTCCATTAGCAAAAGGATAGGTATAGTCTGCAACGTTTACGCCATTGGGCAGCGGTTTGCACCATTCATCAATTAACACTTGACCTGCACTATACCTTCTGAATGCGGTTTTACGATACTGTGTACAACTAAAATCTAAATTTCCGGAATTAGAATGCGAACGTATTTTTACAATATGTCCATCATAAGTCGGCTGTATGTTGTGGCCTGTTTTTATAAACCCCTCTAGAACTTCATCCTCACTATTTCCTCCTAATAATTCAAAAGAGTTTAGCTTTTGGGCGAAGCTTGTACTGCAGAATAAAACGAGAAGGGTGCAGTTTATTAGTCTTATAATCATTATGCAAGGTTAAAGCGTATATAAAAATACAAATAATATTGTATATAACCTTGCATAAAACAAAAGGAACCCAAATGGGTTCCTTTCTGTTTTGGATAAATCCACTATCCACTTCTAAGAAATCAGATAGGGCATTTAACGCAAGGGGCATTATTTTATGTTAACCGCTGTAACGGCTGCATATTCTTTTATAAACACATATTGCTTACCTGAAATGGTTGGTGTTTTGTACGTGAAAGGCACAACCTCTACATAGGCAGCGTTGTCAGTTACCGCAGATAAACCACTTAAATCAGAGGCTGTAAACGTAGCCTTTGCAGGTGCAGGATTGCCGCTATATGCCTTCTGCACTATTTTACCTTCTTTGTCTATGATGACAACATACACAGAATCAGCACCAGATATGTTGCTGCCCAGTGTTATATCCAGGCCCTTTGCCCTGTCCACTTCTGTAGGCAAGGTGCCATCAAAATCCGGGAATATCCCTGTATGCGTATAGGAAACAGCACTGACAGAACCTGCTCCTGAAACAGACCAAGCTACACCGCTGCCCAGGTTAAGCGTAGACGGTGTTAAACCCGTTGTTGCATTGATCAAATAGCTGTTGTTTGTTTCTTTTTTCAGGTCGATTGTATTGATCTTTACCGTACCGGCATCTACCAGTGTGCTGGAGCCCGGGCTACTGTAAAAATTAGCTATACCCATTTCAGATTCTATATTAACAGGAATAGGAAGTTGTGGCATACTATAGTTAAAACCCATTTTCAAAGCAATCATTACGCCTGAATAATCACCCTTGATATTGGGCTGCATCGGCGTAGGAGAAGAAGGAGTAGTAGTTGTAGGTGTTTGAGTAGTAGGCTCTGTAGGTACTTTGTCGCAAGAGGTGAAACCTATTGCCAATGCAAAAGCAGGGACGATGATTTTTGTAAAATTTTTCATTATAGTTTTTTTAGAAGTAAGTAATTATCCATTTTCTAATGCAAAATTACTTTTCACTACAATGAAGACTATACGCCGAAGGGGGTATTTTTATATACGTGCTGGCACGGAGGGAATAGCCCCGCAGCTTAAATAAGTTGTTGTTCCATAGCGTATTTGATAAGGCCCACTATGGTTTTATTGTTTGTTTTGCGCAGCATATTTTTACGGTGTGTTTCTACCGTACGCTCGCTGATGAAGAGGATATCAGCTATTTCAGCATTGCTATGTTCATTAGCTATCAGTTTTAAAATTTCAAGCTCCCGCTCCGTTAGCTTGGGCGCGGCAGGCTGGTCCAGTTTGCGCTGCTGGTGCATTACAAGTGAGGTCAGCTTTTCAGAAACTTCAGAGGAGAAATACATTTTGCCGGACATTACCTGTGTTATGGCACTAACAAGCTCTTTATCATTCACATTTTTCAGCAGGTAGCCCGATACCCCGGCTTCTATCATCTCCATAATATGCGGGGCATCGTCGTACATAGAAAGTGTAATGACGTATAAAGAGGGGTTGAGTTCTTTGATCTTCTGTGTTAGCTCAGGCCCCTGCATACCGGGCATATTAATATCTACCAACGCCAGGTCGGGTTGTATCTTTAGTAAGTCATCAAGCAATGCCTGCCCGTTATCGTAAGTAGCCATCACTTCTATATCATCCTGCTTCTCCAGCATGGCTGTAAGGCCATCCAGCAATATATGATGGTCGTCTGCTATCACAATTTTAATCTTACTCATTAAGTACCGGGGCGAAATACGCGTTAAATATACTCAAAAATGGATATTTATCTACTCATAATCAGGTAAGCAAGGCTATTTGCTATCTGCAGGCTGTAAAGATGTGGTAACCCTGTCCAGGAATATATGCACATCTCTCATGGCCTTCATATTATCCACCACCAGCAGGAAGTTCTTACCCACTTGTTTCAACCTGGCGTTATTCATGTTCCGCTGTATAAAGTCGAGAATATGATTGAAGGTAGGAGATTCAAAATATGCAGAATTAGGGTCGCTGATGAAGTACAGCCTCAATTGTTTGTTCTTCAATATCAGTTTTTCAAAGCCTAGCTCTTTAGCCAGCCAGCGGCAACGTATAGTAGTAAGCAGTTCGTTAACCTGGGGCGGTATCGGGCCAAAACGGTCTGTGAGCTCTTCAGCAAACTTCAGTATTTCAGCTTCTTCTTCCAGGTCGTCAAGCTGTGTATATAGCGATAGCCTTTCTGTAATATTGTCTATATAGCTTTCCGGTATCAGTATCTCAAGGTCTGTGTCTATCGTACAGTCCGCTACAAAATCTTTCTTGCGCTCCAGTTCGTCTGCAAATACATCTTTAAAGTCTGTACGTTTCAGTTCTCTTATAGCTTCGGCCAGTATCTTCTGGTACATCTCAAAACCTATCTCTGCTATAAAGCCGCTTTGCTCGCCACCCAGCAGGTTGCCGGCCCCACGTATGTCCAGGTCGCGCATGGCTATCTGGAAACCACTACCCAGTTCATTGAATTGTTCCAGTGTTTCCAACCTCTTGCGGCTATCATTAGGCAATGTACTCTTTGGCGGCGCAACCAGGTAACAGAACGCCTTCTTATTGCTGCGTCCTACACGGCCACGCAACTGGTGCAGGTCGCTAAGGCCAAACTGGTGCGCGTTATTAATAATGATGGTATTTGCATTAGGTATATCCACACCGCTTTCTACAATATTCGTACAACACAGGACATCATACTGGTGGTCTATAAAGTTAAACAGCGCTTCTTCCAGTTTATGCCCCTCCAGCTGGCCATGCGCCATGCCTATAGAAAGGTCGGGGCAAAGATTGCGCAGCAGGCTTACCATTTCGGGCAGGCTCTGCACGCGGTTGTGTATGAAATATACCTGGCCGCCACGCTCTGTTTCAAAGTATATCGCATCACGGATAGCGTACTCGTCAAACACCAGCACTTCTGTATGTACAGGCTGGCGGTTAGGCGGTGGGGTATTCATAATGCTCAGGTCGCGTGCATTCATCAGTGAGAACTGCAGCGTGCGTGGTATAGGCGTGGCCGTAAGTGTGAGTGTATCTACATTCGCTTTCAGCTCGCGCAGTTTCTCTTTAGCAGCTACGCCAAACTTCTGCTCCTCATCTATCACCAGCAAGCCCAGGTCTTTATACTTTACACTCTTGCCCAGTATAGAGTGTGTGCCAATAATGATGTCAATTTTACCCTCTTCCAGCTTTTTTAGTACTTCGGTCTTTTGCTTTGAAGATTTGAAACGGTTGATGTAGTCTATGTTACAAGGGAAGTCTTTTAGCCTGTCCCTGAAAGTCTGGTAGTGCTGGAAGGCCAATATGGTAGTCGGTACCAGTATAGCTACTTGTTTGCTATCAGCTACCGCTTTAAATGCAGCACGCACAGCTATTTCTGTTTTGCCGAAACCCACATCGCCACACACCAGCCTGTCCATAGGCGATGGCGACTCCATATCACGTTTTACATCGGCAGTAGCCTTACCCTGGTCCGGTGTATCTTCATAAAAGAAGGAAGCCTCCAGCTCTGTCTGTAAATAACTGTCCGGCGAAAACTGGAAACCTGAAGATGCCTTGCGTTTGGCATAAAGTTTTATCAGGTCGGTAGCGATATCTTTTACCTGCTTCTTGGTTTTGTTCTTCAGCTTCTGCCATGCTTCACTGCCCAGTTTGTTCACTTTGGGCTGTGTACCTTCCTTGCCTGTGTACTTACTTATTTTATGCAGGGAGTTGATGTTCACATACAGCACATCATTATCACGGTAGAGGATACGCACGGCTTCCTGCATATTACCGTTCACTTCTATTTTTTGCAGTCCGCTGTACACACCTACGCCATGGTCTATGTGCGTAACAAAATCTCCGGGCTGCAACTCACGCAGCGCGCGCATGGTTATTGCTTTGCCCTTTGTGTAGGCCTGCTTTACATTATATTTATGATAACGCTGAAATACCTGGTGGTCTGTATAGCAGAGTATTTTCTTTTCGTGGTCTATAAACCCTTTGCTGATGGCCTTGGGAATAGGTACGAAACTGATGTTGGCATTCAGGTCTTCAAATATGCTGCGCAGTCTTTCTGTCTGCTTCGGGTTTTCTGCAAAGATGAATGCCTCGTATTTCTGCGCAGCATGTTTTTGCAGGTCTTCTATCAGCATATTAAACTGGCGGTTGAAGACCGGCTGCTCTTCAGTAGCAAACTGCAATACAGCACTTGCTTCGTCACCCGTAATTTTTTGCAGGCTGTTATTATACCATTCAAAAAGGTGCCTTTGCTTCAGCCTGGGCAGCCATTCTTCCGTGGTTTCAAAATCTTCTTTTGTCAGTTGTTTTAGCCAGGCTTCGTCGTGGTCAACTGCTACGTCATTCACTTGAATTACTTCTGGTAAAGACGCTTCCATTTTGCCCAGCCTGCCTAATACGAAGTCAAAATCCTTCGCCCATATAACCGTGTTCTCAGGCAGGTAGTCGAGCAGTGATATTTTCTCGGTCGTTTCAAACTTCGTCTCCACGTTGGGAATGATGGAAACGTTGAGCAACTTGCGTTCGGACAATTGTGTTTCGGGGTTGAACAGGCGGATGCTGTCCACCTCGTTGCCAAACAGTTCTATACGGTAAGGATGCTCGTTGCCGAACGAGTATATATCCAGTATGCCACCCCTCATAGCAAACTGGCCGGGTTCGTACACAAAGTCTTCTTTGCGGAAACCCAGCTTTACAAATCGTCCCAGTATTTCATCAATGTTCAGGTTTTCTCCCACTTTGATGCTGATCATATTACCTGACAGCGTTCGTGGATTAACTACCTTTTCAAACAAAGCCTCAGGGTAAGTAACCAATACTTTCTTGCGGGAGTCTCCTTTGCTGAATTTGGTCAGGGCTTCAGTACGCAGCATTACATGGCTGCTGTTCAGTTCATTAAAACTGCCGGACTTTTTAAATGAGTCAGGATAATAACATATATCCAGTGCGCTGGTCAGGTTTTCAAGGTCGTTATGAAAATAAGCGGCTTCTTCCCGCTCATTCAGGATAAATACATGATTGGCATCGCTAAGCTGCCATACACCGGTTGCTATAAAATTGATGGAAGAACCCCGCAGGTTGGTAAGCGCCAGCCGTAGCTTCGGTCCGGGCAATGAGATGCCACCCGCAATTTGTTTTATGCGGATATCATTCTGATATAAACCCTGCAGTACCTGCAAATTCATTGGGGTGCAAAAATAAGGTAATCAGGCTTAAGACAGTTGATGAAACAATATTTTAATTGTTATTTTTTATTCTGCGTACTGATAGCTTCTACAAACCACAGGTATTCCTCTACAAACTTATCCAGGTTTTTAGCCATAATATCATTCAGTGGCTTGCCTTGTTCATCAAGAGATTTGTCCAGTTCGGGCACCAGTAGTTTTTGCGGCATGGGGAATGCCCTTATGGCCAGTATCAGTAGTTGCAGCAGGTTAGACGCATTGATACCGCCCTGCTTGCCATTCGAACCGCATACGATGCCTATGGGTTTTTTACCCCACTCTTTAGTAAAATAGTCTATCGTATTTTTTAGCGCACCACTGTAGCTGTTGTTGTACTCGGGTGTTACGAAGACGATACCATCTGCCCCACCGAGTTTTTCACTCAATTCAAGCAGGTTTGCCGGTGGATTTTCCATATCCTTAAGCCTGTTTTCCATTACAGGCAGGTTATAATCTTTTATGTCTATAAAAGTAATATCTGCTTTGCCGGTATTTTTCAACGCTGTTTCAATGGCACGTGCCGCGCGGATACTCAGCCTTCCTTCACGTATGGCGCCGTATAGTATGGTTATTTTGTACATAAAAATCGTAACTTGTAGTTATAACAAATGTAATTGTTTACTGTTTAAATACTTGTTATGAGAAAATACCTTGTACTGCTGGCTGCTCTTCCCTTCCTTGCTTCCTGCGAGAATACATGGGACAGTGAGTCGCGTGAGATGTTTGTACAAGGTTGCATGAATAGTGCAAAAGATGAAATGACCCAGGAGGCGGCGAAAAAAATGTGCGACTGCCGCCTGGAAAAAGCCATGGACAAGTATCCCAATTTCTCTGACGCTATGGAGCATATCATGGAACTGGCAAACGACCCTGCCATGAAAGAATGTGAACCTAAAGAATAAATTTCTTTTTCTCCACAGCAGCATACATGCGTAATAACACGCTGGCCCGGTAGCGGTCTTCGTGATATTGGTTATACAGGTTATCCAGTATAGCCAGGCATTTGTCTGCGCCCCAATCATCGCACCATTGCAATAATCCTTTAGGGTAGTTTACCCCTTTGGTCATAGCCAGGTCCAGGTCTTGTGCAGATGCTATGTTCAGGTGCAGCGCTTCTACAGCTTCATTTATCAGCATAGCTATTACACGCTCTGCAATGTGGGTGCCAAGTTCTGCGTCTTTATGCGGCTGTGGTTGTTCTGTACCTTCTGCATAATTATAAAAGCCGCGGCCTGTTTTACGCCCCAGCCATCCTGCTTCAAGTAAACGTTTTTGCGAGAACGATGGTTTGTAACGCGGGTCGTAAAAGAACGATTGAAACACCGTTTCGGTTACTACATAATTTACATCGTGCCCTATATAATCTGTCAGTGTAAATGGCCCCATTTTAAAATCGGCTAGCTCTGTCATAGCCCAATCGATTGTGGCCATATCCGCAATGCCTTCTTCCATAATGCGTATGGCTTCTCCATAAAATGGTCGCGCTACACGGTTTACAATAAAGCCGGGCGTATCTTTTGTTATCACAGGCACCTTGTCCCATGCAGCCATCAGGGTTTTACAGTCCTGTACCAGTGCAGCATCTGTCTGCACTGCCGGCACTACTTCTACCAGCGCCATCAGCGGTGCGGGATTGAAAAAGTGTAACCCTAATACCCTGTGCGCGCCTGTACATGCCGCAGCTATAGATGTAACAGATAATGATGAAGTATTGGTAGCCAGCACGCATTCAGTACTTACTATTTTTTCTATATCTGCAAATACTTTTTTCTTAACGTCAAGGTGCTCAACAATAGCTTCTATGATGAGGCCGCAACCTGCCAGTGCATCCAGGTTTGTAGCATAGCTGAACTTACTGCTGATGCTTACCGTATCGGGCAGCTTTCCTTTGGCTACCAGTTTTTCGAGCGTAGTTATCAACGCTGTTTCAGATTTTTGCAGCGCATGGGCATTGGTGTCAAACACTATTACGTTATGGCCTGCCGTAGCAGCTACCTGCGCTATGCCACTACCCATAGCACCCGCACCTATTATACCTACCGTTGTTTCTTTCGTCAGACTTTGCATATAATGGCGAAAATACTGCTTTTGGCTAAAAGCGTTGAATAGTAAGGTGGAGCAGGGGTGGTATGTAAAATATATATAGTATATTTATTTACGAACTGTTTTTTATGAAAAACCTTTTAGCCATTTTGCTCCTGCAGGTTTTTGCCGGTACAATGTACGGACAAAACCATGTGCCTAATGGTGATTTTGAAGATTTTGTTCAATGCCCCGCATCTTTTTCACAACTAGCGCGCGCTACAGGCTGGCGCCAGTATACAGGAGGGACGGCTGATTATTTCCATGCTTGCAATACCGGTACTATCGTTAGTATTCCCAAAAATAACTTTGGGTATCAGCAACCAGCCAGCGGAAAAGGTTATGCGGGTATATATGCGTACCAGGAAAGAGACTATAAAGAATACCTGGCAAGACATATTGCACCGCTTATTAAAGGGGTACGCTATGAGGTGTCCATGTCTGTTTGTCTCGCTAATATTTCTGCTTATGCAATAAACGACCTGTCTATATACCTTTACATTAACGGGCCTGTCAGCATACCTTCAGTATCAGGTACGGTCAATTATACACCCCAGGTATTTTACCAGAGCTATGGTATTTTAGCAGATACGCAAAACTGGGTGCGCCTTAGTCAGGTATTTGTTGCCGATTCCGCATACAACAAAATAATCATCGGCAGTTTTAATGCCTGGACTACGCAGGTAAAGCAATTGGTACGCGGTGGAGGTGGTGGATATGCCTATTATTATATTGATTCCGTTGTTATTAAACCTATAGATACTTCCTACCAGCTACCGGTAGACACAATAAATTCACCTACAGACACTACAGGCAATGCTGATACGGTATCTGTTAGTTTTGACGAAGGCATCATATGGTGTGCCGGCAAAACCATAGCTGTCGATCTGTTTTATATCCTGGATACATCGTTCTCATCTGAAAATGTCTTTACGGTACAGCTTTCAGATAGTAAAGGAGATTTTACAAATGCCATAAATATAGGCTCCATTACATCTTCCTTTCCTGACAGAATAATTTGCACCATCCCACGGGGCATACCACCCGGCAGTGAATACAGGATAAGGGTGGTTGCAACATCGCCTGAATATACATGGCTTTGCGATAAGATAATAACCATAACGCAAGGCCCGCAACCTGTTACCAACAAAAAAGTTACAGTTTGCCCCGGTGGTACTATCCGTCTATATGCGGTTGCAGAGGGCGATGTTAGTTATAAATGGAAAGGGCCTGATTTTTTCGAATCGGAAATGCAGAACCCGCAGATAAATAATGCGGCGGCAAACCACCAGGGCTTGTACACGGTTACCGCTACAACAAATGGTTGCGTGGCAACAGATACTGTCAACGTTTCAATCAACTGCGGTATAGTTGAAATACCTAAGGCTTTCAGCCCTAATGGTGATGGCATTAATGATATACTGTACATACGCACCAACAGCGACCTGGAAGATTTAGACTTCAGGATATACAACCGCTGGGGGCAAATGATATTTCAAAGTAATGATATAAAAAAAGGCTGGGATGGAACGTTTAAGGGGCAAAAGCTAAACCCCGAAGTATTTGGCTACAGTATAACGGGTCGCTTTAGTAACGGCAAGCCATTGCAGAAAATGGGTAATGTTACTATAATCAGGTAGTTAAGATTTGCCGGGGATGAACCTCCTTATTTTCCTAATACAACCTTAACCCACCTATCGTCCCTTTTGCATTATATTTGTCCCCGATGCAAACTACACACCCGATAGGCGTTTTCGATTCAGGCTTTGGTGGACTAACCGTGTTTAAAGCCATTAAAGAACAGATGCCCATGTACGACTACCTGTACCTGGGCGACAATGCACGCGCCCCATATGGAGACCGCTCGCTGGATATTGTATATGAATACACACTACAAGCTGTTGAATGGTTTTTCAAAATGGGCTGCCCGCTGGTGATACTGGCGTGCAATACAGCATCTGCCGAGGCATTAAGGAAAATACAGCAGAATGACCTGGAACGGCTTGGCGCGGAAAAACGTGTACTGGGTGTAATACGCCCGACAGCCGAAATTATAGGGCATTACACTAAAACAAATAGCATCGGTGTTCTGGGTACGCACGGCACTATAGATAGCAATGTATATGCCACGGAAATCAATGAATTTTTCCCCGATATAGAAGTCTATCAGCATGCCTGCCCTTTGTGGGTGCCTATGATAGAGAATGACGAGCACAGGTCTGAAGAGGCAGAAAAATATGTAAAAAAAGACCTGCAGATGCTCATGAAACAGTCGCCGGATATTGACACTGTGTTGCTGGGCTGCACCCATTATCCATTGCTGATGGATACAATAAAGAGGCAACTGCCCGAAAATGTGCAGGTGGTAACACAGGCTCAGATAGTAGCTTCCAGCCTGCAGGACTATCTGCTACGGCATCCTGAAATTGAAAAGCAAATAACGCTGAACAGTACAACCCGTTTCTGCACTACAGATTCACCCGCATATTTTGATAAGCATGCCAGCGCCTTTTTTGGGCAGGCTGTACAGTCAGAAAGAGTGCGGCTGTAATTAGTGCGCTACACTTTTTTCAAAAACTTTTTCTGCATTACCATTGCGGTTGCGCGCATCTTTTGCAGCTTGTACAAATGCCACAAACAACGGGTGAGGATTTTCAACTGAGCTTTTATACTCAGGGTGAAACTGTACCGCTACAAAGTAGGGGTGATCGGGTAATTCCATTATTTCTACCAGCCCGGTTTCTGGATTGATACCGGTGGCTTTCATCCCTGCCGCTTCATATGCTTCCAGGTAATCGTTGTTAAATTCATAACGGTGCCTGTGGCGCTCAGTAATAGCGTTGCTATTATATATTGCTGCTACTCTTGAACCTTCCTTCAGTTCACATTCATAGGCTCCCAGGCGCATAGTACCACCCATTTGGGTAATCTTTTTCTGCTCTTCCATCATGCAGATAACAGGACTGTCCGTGCTGTCATTCATTTCTGTAGAGTGGGCATGTTTCAGCCCCAGTACATTGCGTGCAAACTCAACACATGCCATCTGCATACCCAGGCATATACCAAAGAAAGGGATATTATTTTCGCGGGCATAACGTATGGCATCAATCTTGCCATCTATACCCCTGCTGCCAAAGCCGGGGGCTACAAGCACTGCATCCAGGTTGCGCATCTTTTCAGCAGCGTTCTGTGGTGTCAGGTCTTCCGAATGTATGTTGCGTACTTCTACTTTGCATTCATTTACAGCACCTGCATGTATCAATGCTTCCAGTATAGATTTGTAAGCATCCTGCAGTTCTACATATTTACCTATCAGGCCTATAACGACTTTAGATTTAGGATAGCGCAGCTTATTCAGGTATTCTTTCCACTTGCTCAGGTCCGGGTCTGTACCCATGGGCAACTCCAGCTTGCGCAATGATATTTCATCCAACTGCTCGCGCATCATTTCCAATGGTACGGCATAGATAGTATCCGCATCCATAGCCTCTATTACCGCATCCTGTGTTACGTTGCAAAACAGGGCTACTTTTCTTTTCAGTTCTTTATTAAGTGGCTCTTCTGTGCGGCAAACTAGGATGTCGGGGTTCAAGCCATGTTCACTCATCATTTTTACAGAGTGTTGGGTAGGCTTGGTCTTTAATTCTTTTGCTGCCTTCAGGTAAGGTATCAGTGTCAGGTGTATCACCAGTGCGTTCTCGTCACCCATTTCCCATTTCAGCTGGCGTACCGCCTCTATATATGGTAGTGATTCTATATCGCCCACTGTACCCCCAAGTTCGGTAATAACGATGTCAAACTCGCCCTTTTCACCCAGCAGGGTCATACGGCGTTTTATTTCATCTGTTATATGAGGGATAACCTGTACCGTTTTACCTAAGTAAGCACCTGCACGTTCCTGGTTGATGACATGCTGGTAAATGCGGCCTGTAGTTACGTTATTGGCCTGCGATGTGTATGTGTTCAGGAAACGCTCGTAGTGGCCAAGGTCAAGATCAGTTTCCGCGCCGTCTTCCGTTACATAACACTCGCCGTGCTCATAAGGGTTCAACGTGCCGGGGTCAACGTTAATATAAGGGTCGAATTTTTGTATCGTGGTTCTGTACCCCCTTGCCTGCAATAGCTTCGCCAGCGACGCTGCTATAATTCCTTTACCCAATGAAGAGGTAACACCCCCTGTTACAAAAATGTACTTAGTCATAACGCTTCTGATTTTGTTTCAGACCGTGAATGCAGCTTATATATCCAATAAATATGTGGGATTGCTCAATCGGTCACACAAAGGTAACAAAGAAAAACCGAAGCAAAAATTTATTTCCCCTTCATATAACCACGGTTATTTTAGTGACAATACGTCCCGTTTGATATGCGATTGCCGTATATAACTTTACATTTGCACCAAATCTCGTATATGCATTTCGACAAGACGGGCTATAGCACGGAGCAATTGGTAGAATTATATACCCACATGCTGCGCCCCCGCATGATTGAAGAAAAAATGCTGGTACTGCTGCGCCAGGGGAAGATCAGTAAATGGTTCAGCGGCATAGGGCAAGAGGCTATAGCCGTAGGTGCCACCCTGGCAATGGATAGCGACGAATATATTATGCCCCTGCACCGCAACCTGGGGGTGTTCACAGCCCGCAAGGTGCCATTTGATAAATTATTTATGCAATGGCAGGGCAAAAAAGATGGTTTTAGCAAAGGCAGGGAGCGTTCTTTTCACTTCGGCACCAACGACTATCATATATGCGGCATGATATCACACCTGGGCCCGCAAATGGCCATTGCCGATGGGGTAGCGCTGGCGCACAAGCTGAAAAAAGAACAAAAAATAGCATTGGCATTTACAGGCGATGGTGGCACCAGCGAGGGCGATTTCCATGAGGCCTGTAATGTGGCTGCTGTCTGGGGGCTGCCTGTCATATTTATTATAGAGAATAACGGCTACGGTCTCAGCACACCGGTAAATGAACAATATGCCTGCCGCCAGTTGGCAGACCGTGCCGTGGGTTATGGCATGGCGGGCATCACTATAGATGGAAACAATATACTGGAAGTACATAAAGCTATAAAGGATGCCCGCGAATATTGTATCCGTGAGCAGAAACCTATGCTGATAGAATGCATGACATTCCGCATGCGTGGGCATGAAGAGGCCAGCGGTGTGAAATATGTGCCCAAAAACCTGTTTGAAGAATGGGCTAAGAAAGACCCTGTACAGCGTTTTGAAGATTACCTGCTGGAAAATGGTGTGTTGTCTCAATTCCTTATAAAAGAGATAAGAGACAACATTAAGGCAGAAATAGAGGCTGGCATCGCTGTAGGATTTGCGGCCCCGGATATAGTGCCCGATACTGATGAAGAGTTGCGTGATGTATATGCACCGTTTCATAACAGGCCGATACTTGCGGTTACAGATGCAAAAACCGAAAAGAAATTTATTCAGGCCATAAGTGATGGGTTGCGGCAAAGCATGCAGCAACATCCAAACTTTGTACTAATGGGCCAGGACATAGCCGAATATGGTGGTGCTTTTAAAGTGACAGAAGGTTTTGTGGATGAGTTTGGCAAAGAGCGTGTACGCAATACACCCATATGCGAAAGTGCCATAGTAGGTGCCGCGTTGGGACTATCACTGAAAGGGTATAAAGCCATGATGGAAATGCAGTTTGCAGACTTTGCTACTGTCGGCTTCAACCAGATAATTAATAACCTGGCTAAAATATACTACCGCTGGGGGCAGCATGCAGATGTAGTAGTGCGTATGCCCACAGGTGGCGGGGTAGGCGCGGGGCCTTTCCACTCGCAGAGCAACGAGGCATGGTTTACACATACACCTGGTTTGAAAGTGGTATATCCCTCAACTCCTGAGGATGCCAAAGGCCTGCTGATAGCAGCTATTAACGACCCTAATCCTGTAATGTACTTCGAGCATAAAGCCTTGTACAGAAGTATCAGTGGTTTTGTACCGAATGATTATTACACTATAGAAATAGGTAAAGCCAGGCTGGTGCAGGAGGGTGAAGACATCAGCATCATCACATATGGTGCAGGTGTACACTGGGCTACACAATACGCAGAACAGCACCCTGGCGTATCCTTTCATATACTTGACCTGCGCACGTTGCTACCCCTCGATTATGATGCCATTCGCGGGGCTGTACATGCTACCGGTAAGGTGTTGATACTGCACGAGGATTGTATGTTTGGCGGTATAGGTGGCGAGATAAGCGCATGGATTACCGAGCATTGCTTCCAGCAACTGGATGCGCCCATAGTACGTTGCGCCAGCCTGGATACACCTGTACCGTTCTCTATTGAACTGGAACAGAACTTCCTGGCGAAAAGCAAACTTGATGCTTGTGTGCAAAAGCTGCTCAATTATTAATGTCTTAATATTGTCCTTTCAGAAACCTAATAGTCGCCATGTTTATTAATTTAGCGCTGTAAATACAATACATGAATACAAGGATCACAACTTCCGTACTGTTTTTCGTTACAATATTATTATCTGCCTGTGGCGGTAGCAACCCAACCGGGCAGGCACCACCTATTAAAATGGGCGACCCCGCTACCATTGTTACAGAAACAGACTCACAGTACCTGGCCGATGTTGTGACCGACCTGAACATGACCAGCATGCGGCCATTAGCTGCTGCTACTAAAAAAGATACCGTTGCTGCTGTCACTACGGACACTTCCAAACCTGTGACTGAAACAGTAGCGGCTGCGCCGGCAGAAAATACAACCCATGCTACCGGTAAAGGCTTAACAGTTCCTTTCCCGCAGGTGAAATTGTTTATAGCAGGCATAGAAACCAGGACTTATAAAGAACCAAACCTGGAAACCGATTTCGGGGCCAGTTATGAACTGGTAAGCGGAGACCTGCAAGGCAAGCAGCTGATAGCAGAGGGCAAGGACATAGAAAATGTGTACATGCGCTACCAGACTATTGTTGTAGCCCGCGATAAAAACGGGGTACTACCACTGGAATCTCTAAAAAAACTTACCGACTGGAAAAAAATCAATGGCAAGAACGGGGCTTACAAAATAGACGGTTTGCAAAAGAATAAACTGGAAGGAATTAAAGTATCCAACAAATCTATAAGGAATGCTGTAACCCGCGATGCCAAAGCCTTGCGGCTGAGCCGTAACGCCACACAGCAATGGCTGAACAGCGTACGCAAAACCAACAACACCAACCAGAAGCCACTGGCTATAGAACTGCGCTCTGTTATGTGGAAGGTAACCGGCAAAGATGCCAACGGCCGACCTTTCCAAAGGCAACTGCGTATAGATATCCCGGTAAAATAGTTACAGTCAGCAATCTTGTAAAGAACTTTTAATAGGGCCTGGTCTTGTACCAGGCCCTGATTTTATATTTACATCTCCGCTATACACTTCAACTCTATAGCTATAGGTGTAGGCAGCGAGTTTATTTCTACCGTGGTGCGGCAGGGCTGATTGTCTTTAAAGTATTCAGCATATACACGGTTGTAAGTAGCAAAATCGCGCTTCATGTTTACAAGAAATACTGTAACATCTACCAGCTTATCCCAACTGCTGCCGCTTTCTTCCAGTACAATGCGCACATTGTCGAACACGTTGCGGCACTGGGCTTCAAAGTCAAATTCCAGGAAGTTGCCGTTTTTATCCAGTTTTAGTCCGGGAACGACCATATCTCCTTCACCTGCATTGCGCGGTCCTATGCCCGACAGGAATAAAAGGTTTCCCACTTTACGGGCGTGTGGGTATAAGCCTACAGGCTTCGGTGCTTTATTAGTTGAAATTTTTTCGCTCATATATTCGTAATAAGTAAAATCAAATTGTTATAGTTCCACACAAACATTCTTTGCTTCCGTAAAGAAGCGCAGGGCTTCCCAGCCTCCCTCGCGGCCTACACCAGAGTTCTTAAATCCGCCGAATGGTGTACGCAGGTCGCGGAACAACCAGCAGTTTACCCATATGATGCCACTGTGCACTTTCATAGCAACACGGTTGGCGCGGCTTATGTCTTGTGTCCATATAGTGGCGGCAAGGCCGTAATCGCTTGTGTTGGCTAAGGTCAGCGCGTCGTCTTCTGTTTTAAATGATTGCAGCGTTACCACCGGGCCGAATATCTCTTCCATATTGGTACGGCAATCGGCGCCCAGTCCTTCTATTATTGTTGGTTGTATAAAGTAGCCATTTTCGCAGCGGCCTGTGCCTTTTACAGCATTGCCCCCCAGCAGTATTTTACCACCTTCTTCTTTGGCCAGTTCTATACAACTCATCACTTTATCAAAGTGCAGCTTGCTTACCACAGCACCTTGTTTGCTCTCGTCCAGCAGCGGGTCTCCGGGTATTAGCTTAGATGCCTTTGCTATAAATTCAGCTTTAAACTTTTCGTAGATGCTTTCTTCTACCAGTATCCTGCTGCCGCATAGGCATATCTGGCCCTGGTTGGCGAAGGACGATTGCAGCGTGGTGCGCATCATTTTATCCCAATCGCAATCTGCAAAAATGATGTTGGGGTTTTTACCGCCCAGCTCCAGCGATACTTTTTTAAACATTGGCCCTGTTACAGATGCAATTTCTTTACCGGCGCGGGTGCTGCCTGTAAATGATATCGCCTTTATCTCAGGGTGCGATACTATGGCACTACCACAGTTGGGGCCATTACCATGTATAATGTTCAGCACACCATCGGGCAGCCCGGCTTCTTTGCATATAACGCTCAGCAGGTAGCCCGTCATCGGTGTCACCTCGCTGGGTTTTGCTATTACACAGTTGCCCGCAGCTATGGCCGGGGCTATCTTCCAGGTAAAGAGGTACAACGGCAGGTTCCAGGGAGAGATGCAGCCTACCACGCCTATTGGCTGGCGTAGTGTGTAATTGATGGCTTTATCTTCCGTCATATGGCTTTCTGCAGCGAAGTGCATCAACCCTGTTGCAAAGAAGCGGAAGTTGCTGGAAGCGCGGGGTATATCCACCCTTTTGCTCAGCCACAGCGGTTTACCGTTATCATTGGTTTCTGCCAATGCCAGTGCGTCCAGGTTCTGGTCTATTAACTCGGCTATGCGGTTCATTACCTTAAAACGCTCTTCGGCAGGGGTTACACTCCATTTGGCGAAGGCGGCTTTGGCTGCGCCTACGGCCATTTCTATATCCTGTATATCACTGTCGGGGGTCTGGCTATACACTGCGCCGGTGGCCGGATTTACATTGTCCATATACTTACCACCCAGCGGGGCCTGTAAACTGCCTCCTATATAATTGGCTATCCTTTCGGGAGCATTAAGATTCATGGTGCAAAGATAATAAACCCCAACCCCTAAAGAGGTACAAAAATTGTTAAGTAGCCAATTTTCGGGTTTAACTAAAAGCAATATCGATGGTTTGCAGGTAGTTGATAATGAACAGGTTGCAAAATGGTTGTTAAGTAATGTTAAGTAAAAGGCGGTTTCTTCTGTAGTTAACAATTTATAAAAAAGCCCCGCTTGCGGGCGGGGCTTAAAGATGATTTTGGCTGATAGTATGTTTTGATGGGTGTTCATAGCCGGTGATTTTCAGGGTTATATACCAGTACAAATATACATAAAATTGTTCTTATTGACAATATATAGATACCCTGATTTTCTGCCAAGGCTATGCCGGTGAAAAACTACCGTTGGTAACCTATGGGCTGCGCTTTTTTCACCCTGTGGTCCTGGTACATGATGACGTATATGCCTGCTTCGCCGTCGGGTGCGGCTGAGAGCGTTGTTGTAACTATTTTGATATGGTCCATATTATCTTCCAGCCATTTGTTCACTGCTTCGTCAGATGCATCGCCGGGGGTTATTGTGAAGGACTTTATTTTGTACATGGTTTGTGCTTTTTATTAAAAATACGAAAAACCATTTTACATCCTGGCGGCTATTTACTTCTCTTCTTATCCTCAACAGAGTGTTCTCTGCTCATCTTCTTGTTCTTTCTTTTGTGCGGCAAAAGAAAGAACCAAAGAAAAGCCGCCGGCATACTGATACCTGCCGTATGCCGGTGCCTGTCGATTAAACTACATTGCTACTGTGCTGCCGGGCTATGAGCCTTGATGTCCTTCTTTTCTCACGTCATGGCGTGGGGACGAAGTGGCAAGGATGTCCCCCTTTGGAGGGGGTGAGGGGGAGGAAGCTCGCGGTGGTGACTGTGCACAATTCGCAATAGCAGGTGTTAACGAAAAACTAATTTGCTTATAAAACAGGTTGTGACCAACTAATTCCTGTTTAAAATTGTTATATTCAGGTAATTACAGCGCAGTGCACCTATTTATTGATAGATAACAATAACACATAAGTATATGATTATTCAATTTAATACCGATAACAATATTGAAGGGACCGAAAACTTTACAGCTACTTTTACCGGGCTTATTACAGATGAGCTGGAGCGTTTCAGCGAACATATTACCAGGATAGAGGCACACCTGGCAGATGAAAACGGCAAAAAGGAAGGCGTGAATGATAAGCGTTGTGTACTGGAAGCGCGCATAGAAGGACGCTCGCCCATAGCAGTTACCAACCATGCAGATACGCATTACCAGGCGGTAGATGGCGCTTTAGATAAACTGAAGGCATCGCTGGATACGGTATTCGGGCGTTTGAAAAACCACCATGCGGCACTGCCCGATATTCCCGGTGAGGAAGCATAAACTGCAGCCTGTTTCTTACTAGCACAATAATAAAAACATATTTCGAGGTGTATAACTGAGCATATTGGTTATACACCTCGTTTTGCTATTTAGCGTTGCAAACGCTGTGCCCGTAAATACTCGCTGCAAGCGAGGTGCGGGCATTAATGTCTTTCCTTTCTCCCGTCATGGCGACGTACGAAGCCATCTCGCGATATACAGGATTATTCAGCTCTGCTATATACTCTCAATTGTGTGTTCTCTAGTCACCTCTTGTTCTTTCTTTTATTTCGTTCATAATATATTTCAATTGCCTCAATGAGTCGCTGCGCTAGTTGCCGCCAAAAGAAAGAACAAAAGAAAAGGCGCCGATTTACAAAGACTCCGTGTAAATCGGTGTTACCTTGATAAGGCTGGATTACTACTGTGCTGCCGGGCTACGGGCCTTGATTTCTTTCCTCCCGTCACTGCGCCGGTCCCGTCTGAAAAGCGGCGAGGAAGGGAGCAGTCTCGCAATATACAGGCTTCGCAAATCAGGAGATTTGCTGCTGGATGGACGTAGACAAAGACTACGCCCAACGGGACTATAGGGTAAACTGCTCCATATACACAAAAAAAATGTAAAGCGGTAGAGTGTTTTTCACGGGTTGCTTATGAGTCGAATTTAAGCTATTTTTAAAAATTATAATAAGTCCTTCATGAGCGATACCCATTTTACACTAGACGAAGTGTTTTCTGCCTACAAAAAGTTAAAACATTATGTGTATTACGATAATACATCCCTTTTCATAAAAAAAATGATTTCGGATTTTGAAGATGCACGTGATGTCGCTATAAATGACGAACTGTATATCCACAAAAAGCTAGAAAAATTAGTAGTTGATATCAATGAAAAATCAGAGGATGCGTGGCTAGAATATTTTCAAGAAAATATATCATACAGAATCACTCCGAAAGAATTTGCGAAAAAGCAAAAAACTATTCTTACTAATAAAGTTGATAAGGGAAGCAATGAACTAAAGAGGATAAATATTTTCATAGATACTACCGTAGAGGTACACATAATTGCTGTTTTGTGGTTAATGTGTGTAGGGCGATTCTATTCCCATAAACTGGATGGTCATAATTATGCATACAAGTTGGAACTATCTGGGGACGAAGAAGAACGTTCCGTAGTTCGTGGATTAAGACTGTTCAAGCCATATTTTATTCAATATCAGGATTGGAGAGATAAAGCACTAGGGAAAGCAGAACAGTTATTAGATGAGAAAAAAAATGTAACCATATTAAGTCTCGATATTAAAGAATACTTCAATTGTGTGAGGTTAAACTTAAGAAAAAAGGAACAAGAATTATATTCTGAGAATAAAAAACTAAGCGATAATTACAAAGTAAAAATACTTTTTACGTTACTAAACAATATTAATTCAACCTACACAGATAAAATAAAAGATGTAATTAATTTGAAGACGATAGCGACGAATGAATCTATATTGCCAATTGGGTTATTGTCGTCTGGGTTATTGGGTAATTTGTATTTATTAGACTTTGACAACGATATTAAAGACAAATTAAATCCAGCATATTACGGCCGGTATGTGGACGATATATTATTTGTCTTTAGTGATGCGGAAGTTATTCAAAATGCAATTTCGCCAATAAATTTTTTCCTGTCAAAATACTTCGTAAGTAGAGATATTCTGAAGTTTGAGAATCCAGATAGCATAACCCCATCGTTGTATGATGTTAAACGTTTGGAATATATAGAGCCAAATATCGATAAACTAAGTGACGATGACTACTTCAAGTTAAATCGTCAATGTGAAGCGATAAAATTTATTATTGGCAAATTACCTAATCTAAGTATTCAGAGTAACAAAGTAATCTTACAATCGTTTGACTATAAGGGATCACGTGCTATAATAAATAATTTTAAAAAACGCCTTGAAGAAAAACGGAGTGAATTCAGGTTCTTGCCCGATGAAGATGAAATTGATAAACAGTTTGAAGAAGAAGCATTTTCTCTTCAGTATTCTGACTCAATAAACAAGCTTCGCAGCATCAAAGATTTTAGTGAGGATAAATATGGTGCTTCTAAGTATTTAGCAAGTAAAATATTTGCTTCAAATTATAGTGACGATAAGATTGATAAAGAAACTGTCCATCAAATATTGTCATTTTTTAATGGTGTTACAGGGCTCGCGTTCCATTCGCTTTGGGAAAAAGTCGTAACCTATTTTCTGATTAATGAACAGTCTGATGTTTTGATGAAATTTTATCGACAAATGATCAAATCAATACATAAGATTGACATAAACAAGCTTGACAGTTTTTATATAAATCCTGGCCAAATAAAAGATAAGCTTCTTCGTGACCTAAATGAATATTTTACAATTGCGTTTGCAATACCACTAGCATTAACTCCTGAATTTCCGTTTCAAAGAGTTACAAGAGAAGAAAAAGATACATTTACACTTATTAGAGAGTTAGCAATAAAAATTCGAAAGGCGAATATGTTTAGGCATTCGTTAATATCTCTACCAGCAATAAATTTTTCGAAGTTTCTGTATACTACTTCCAGTTTGATAAAAATTGATGAAGACAATTTGAATGACGAAATCCTGCAGTTAGATAGTCGGCTTACATTGTTATCGCCACGGTATGTTCACTTTCACGAAATGAATATTCTTGAAATATATAAGGTCATTGGGTCAGTCAAGATATCCAATAGTGACGCTATGAGCCGTTTCGACAAACTTTTAGATAATGCTTTCGAAAATTATTGGATAGTAAATTATAAATGGAGGCATCTTAATGATGGCAATACATCTGAACGAATCAATAGCCTGAAGAAACAGTATTTCAATATTGGGTTAGGCGATAAGGATGGAAGTAATTTTAATTCAATAACGATTCCTTCTCGAGAAAAAGCAAAAATCGATAAGAAAATTGCAATAGCGAATATTAAAGTCAACAAAACTGATATCAAAGGTAGTATTTTAAAAAGTCCGAATATTGATCGCAATAGACGCCAAACTCTATTTAAATTAATAAATCTTGTTGAACAGGAGTCGTGCAATTTATTCGTGCTTCCAGAAGTGTCTATTCCTTACCAATGGATTAAATTGTTAGCGTATCAATCACAAAGGAGAAATATAGGGATAATTGCAGGTTTAGAACACTGGATTAATTCTCATGGCTTTGCATTCAATTTTATGGCAACAGTTTTACCAGTACATATTGGCTCATATTCTACATGTATAATAAAAATAAGACTAAAAAATCACTACTCTCATGAAGAAAAAGAACAACTAAGTGGCTATCGCCTGTTTGTACCCGGAGAAGCACTAGGAAAACAATATAAAAATTACGACTTATTTCATTGGGAAAAAACATATTTCTCTGTCTATAATTGCTTCGAGTTAGCCGATATTCGAGACCGATCATTATTTAAGTCTAAAGTAGATTTTATTGTTGCTTCAGAATATAATAGTGATACCGAATATTTTTCCGAAATAGCAGGTTCTTGGGTTAGGGATTTACATTGTTATTTTATTCAGGTAAACTCGTCGGATTACGGTGATTCGCGGTTGCTAAAACCAGCAAAGTCATTTGCAAAGAATATCATCCAAATAAAGGGCGGTGATAATTCAGCTATACTGGTTGGGAAAATACAGATAGAAGAACTGCGTAATTTTCAGTTAATGGAGTATAATCTACAAAAAGAAGAAATAAGCCGCAATCCCACTACATTTAAACCTACCCCGCCCGACTATGACCGAACATTTGTTCAGAGAAGGCTTAAAAACATGGAAATAAAATAGGAATCATGGATGATAAATGCTTAACTGGTGAGACATGAGGGGGGCAGACGGACGTCACATAACCTAAAATAATTAAACTCCTCCTTTTTCATCCCTCCACTTTTTTTCTTACTTTTGCGCCTCGGGCGTAAAGCCCGATTTTTGTATCCGCTGCTTTCATGGCATATGAGTTCAAAAATTGGGCCCTCTGCGTAACCCGCTAATTTTTGAACTATTTATTAATAAACACGGCTCTTTCAGACACATACCACTTTGGAATTTGGGTTTTGAATTTTGCCTTTTGACTTTAATATATGCCACGCGACAATTCCATTAAGACAGTACTGATCATCGGTTCGGGACCTATTGTAATAGGCCAGGCCTGCGAGTTTGACTATTCGGGCAGCCAGGCTGCGCGCAGCCTGCGCGAGGAGGGTATTAAGGTGATACTCATCAACAGCAATCCCGCCACCATTATGACAGACCCAATAATGGCCGACAGGGTGTACCTGCTGCCGCTGACGGTGGAAAGCATAGAACAGATACTGCAGGAAAACCAGATAGACGCGGTGCTGCCTACTATGGGCGGCCAGACGGCGCTGAACCTGGCCAAAGAGGCCGACGAGATGGGCATCTGGACACAATATAACTGCCGCCTGATAGGTGTGGACATAAAAGCGATAGACAAGGCGGAGGACAGGGAGCTGTTCCGCCAATGGATGATAGAGCTGGGTGTACCGGTGGCGCAGGCCCGTACGGCCAACAGCCTGCTGGAAGGTAAAGAGTTTGCGCAGGAAATAGGATTGCCTATAGTAATACGCCCTTCGTTTACGCTGGGTGGCAGCGGCGGCGGCTTTGTGATGCACAAAGAAGAACTGGATGCGGCGCTGGAACACGGCCTGCAATCGTCGCCCATGCACGAGGTGCTGGTAGAAAAAGCGGTAATAGGCTGGAAGGAGTTTGAACTGGAACTGCTGCGCGACAGTGCAGACAATGTGGCCATCATCTGCTCTGTAGAGAACTTTGACCCGATGGGTGTGCATACAGGCGACAGCATTACCGTAGCGCCCGCCATGACGCTGAGCGACACGGCCATGCAACTGATGCGCAACACGGCGATAATGATGATGCGCGACCTGGGCAACTTTGCCGGTGGTTGTAACGTACAGTTTGCCCTGAACCCCGAAACGGAAGAAATAATAGCGATAGAAATAAATCCACGCGTGAGCCGCTCGTCCGCACTGGCAAGTAAGGCAACCGGCTACCCCATAGCCAAGGTAGCTGCAAAGCTGGCGGTGGGCTATAACCTGGACGAGCTGCAAAACCAGATAACCAAAACCACATCGGCCTATTTTGAGCCCGCGCTGGACTATGTAATAGTAAAAATGCCCCGCTGGAACTTTGACAAGTTTAAAGGGGCAGACGATACGCTGGGCCTGCAGATGAAAAGTGTAGGAGAGGTAATGGCCATAGGCCGGACCTTCCCCGAGGCGCTGCAGAAAGCCTGCCAGAGCCTGGAGAACAACGCCATAGGCCTGAGCTCTATAAACACGGGCAGGATAAATGGCGAGGAACTGATAGAAATGATAAAACGCCCCACCTGGGACAGGATATTCAAACTGAAAGAAGCGATAGCGGCGGGTATATCTATCAAGACCATCCGCGAGGCTACGCATATAGACCGCTGGTTCCTGTACCAGATACAGGATATAGTGAAGCTGGAAAACAGGATAAAAGAATACAACCACCTGAATGCACTGCCTGACGAGGTACTGCGCGAGGCTAAGCTAATGGGTTTCAGCGATGAGCAGATAGCCCTGCTGGTAAAAGACTGTACGGCTGAAGAGGTGTATGAGCACCGCAAGAAGGCGAACATAAAGCGTGTATATAAAATGGTGGACACCTGCAGTGCAGAGTTTGAAGCCAAGACACCTTATTTCTACAGCACTTTTGAAACATCAGCCATCAATGCCAATACAAAAGGCGACCTGAAGTTTAACGAAAGCATATCTACAGATAAAAAGAAAGTAATTGTACTGGGTTCCGGCCCCAACAGGATAGGCCAGGGTATAGAGTTTGACTACTGCTGCACACACGGCCTGCTGGCTGCTAAAGAGTGCGGCTACGAGGCCATCATGATCAACTGCAACCCCGAAACGGTATCTACAGACTTTGACATAGCCGACAAGCTGTACTTTGAGCCCGTGTACTGGGAGCATGTGTGGGAAATTATTGAACATGAAAAACCTCATGGTGTAATAGTGCAACTGGGTGGCCAGACTGCCCTGAAAATGGCTGAGCGCCTGCACAAGAAAGGCATTAAGATAATAGGCTCGTCTTACGACAGCATGGATATAGCCGAAGACAGGGGCCGTTTCAGCGACCTGTTGAAAGAAATGGGCATACCTTATCCAAATTATGGCACGGCTTATGATACAGATGAAGCACTGGAAGTAGCAAAAGAAGTAGGATACCCCGTACTGGTACGCCCGTCTTACGTGCTGGGTGGCCAGAGGATGAGGATAGTGATCAACGATGAAGAACTGGAGAAAGGTGTGTTGAGCTTATTGAAACACCTGCCCGGTAACAAAATACTGATAGACCATTTCCTGGACCGCTGCCAGGAGGCGGAAGTAGATGCGATATGTGATGGTGAAGATGTGCACATCATGGGTGTGATGGAACATATAGAGCCGGCGGGTATCCATAGCGGCGACAGCCATGCGGTGCTGCCATCGTTCAACCTGGGGCAACTTGTGGTGGACGAGATGATAGACTTTACCAAGCGTATAGCGCTGCGCCTGGGTGTGAGGGGCCTTATCAATATGCAGTTTGCCATAAAAGAGGGCAGGGTGTATGTGATAGAAGCCAATCCGCGTGCCAGCCGCACTACGCCGTTCATAGCGAAGGCATACGGTGTGCCCTACCTGAACATTGCTACCAAAGTGATGCTGGGCGAGGCGAAACTGAAGGATTTTAAAATGGAGAATAAACTGGAAGGCTACGCAGTGAAGGAGCCGATATTCAGCTTCAATAAATTCCCGAAAGTGAATAAAGAACTGGGGCCGGAAATGAAGAGCACGGGTGAGGCGATAAGGTTTATTAAAGACCTGCGCGACCCATGGTTCAGGCAGCTGTACAAAGAGCGCAGTATGCACCTGAGCAAGTAAAAAATGACAATACAGGCACAATAAAACCGTTATTTTTACGCTTGACATAAAAACGAAAACGATATGAAAAAAATCTTTACCCTTGGCTTACTCGCACTTTCTGCAGGTGCATATAGTCAGCCGCATGTATTTACCTACGCCACGGCCCCTAAAAACCATGTAGGCACAGACACTGTGTACGGTACAGTACTGGCTACAGTGCCACCAACCAACGATGCTCATTTTGCCCTGTGGGATTTATCTGCACTGGTAATAGCCAACTATGAGTACTATGCTGTATTTGCTGCGGAAACAGGCTTTGCCAACGCTACGCATTCTAACCTGGCCTATGTAGATATAGCACCGGGCAAGAAATACCAGACGAAACTGATGTTTGCGGTAAAAAATGATGGCATAAAAACTTATGGCGAACGTATCCCGGCGCAGTCTTTCTCCCTGGCTGCAGAAACCGGCAACCCCGGTGATAAGATAGATATACCCGCGCAGGATGTAGTGTATTCTGCACCACAGGTACAGTTGCCTTACCCGGTTACTATCTACGATAAATGGAATTCAACCTCAAATAGTGCTACCGATATAAAAGTTACCGTATCGCCTTTGTATAATAACGCTAATGGCCAGCGCAAGTCCATCATTACTTCGAACAATGAAGTGGTGGGTTGGGGAAGCATAAGGGTAAAAAGGCTGGATGGAAAATCTTCAGGCACTAAACCCGTATTGCAGGTAAAAACTACGCTTTCTACAAAGGATAGCCTGTTTATCAATGGCAGCCCGGTGAGCCAGATGATACTTGACCAGGTAGGCCTGGAGCAGGGTGAAACACGCATCGTTTATCAAAAAAGTTTCTACAGGGAATTTGAGATGCTGCCCATAGTGAATGTTACCTACAGCGACGCGACATTTACCACCCGCGAAGATGTGAATGTACATGCACAGCGCCTGCCTTATCCTGATGGTATCAATGATATTGAAGGAGGTGTAATTGCGGAAATTTATCCTAACCCGAACAATGGTGCATTTGCAGTGCGTGTTGATGAGGCTACAGGCAAATGGTCTTACACTGTTGCAGATATGACGGGCAGGGTTGTTGCCGGCGGCAAACTGGACTTCAATGGCCTGCAGGCAAATGTATCTTTGAGCGGCGCTGTAACAGCAGGTAACTATATCGTTACCGTGCAGCAGGATGGTGTTGCAGTAAGCGGCCTGAAAATGACGATACAATAATTTAATTTTAAATTGTTATTATAGAGATATAAAGCCCTGCTGATGCGGGGCTTTATTATTTCATGTAAATCCCTCTATATTTGCCCGCCAAAAGCATTTTTTTAAAATGACACGGGGAATCTTTACTACACTCACACTATTGCTTGCCGGTATGCAGGCGGCTAACGCACAGCCAATATCTTCTACCCTTGATTCTGTAATGATACGCGAGAACCGTATTACAGAATCGTACAGCAGGCAAAACAGGAATATTGAAATACTGGATGCAAAGCAGATAAAATCGCTGCCGGTAAAAACGGTAAATGAACTGCTGTCTTACGCGGCAGGTGTTGATTTAAGGCAACGCGGCCCTATAGGCTCACAGTCTGACGTTAGTATAGATGGCAGCACGTTCGACCAGGTGCTGGTATTGATAAACGGTGTAAAAATGAGCGACCCGCAGACAGGCCACCATGTATTAAATATACCCATACCGCTTTCAGCCATAGACCATATAGAAATAGTGCGTGGCCCGGCGGCCCGCACCTATGGCGTGAATGCATTGGCAGGCGCTATTAATATAGTAACCAAAAAACCCGTGGGCAATGAAGTGTTTGCACAGGCATATGCCGGCAGCAGCATGATGCAGGATACTGCAACCGGCAAAACATATTTTGGCTGGGGAGCGCAGGCATCTGCAACATTTATGAAAGACAAGCATTACCATATCTTATCTGTTGCGCATGATGAGGGCAACGGATACCGTTATAATACGGCTTATGATGCCTACAGGCTTTTTTATCAAAGCGGCGTAATTATAAATTCACATAATAGTCTTGATATTATGGGCGGCTACATCAATAATGATTTTGGCGCCAATAGTTACTATGCTGCTCCGGCTGATGCAGAGGCAACGGAAAAAGTACAAACAGCATTGGGTAGCATCAGGTACAATTACAAGCCTACCAGTAAAATAACCATCAGCCCGCGTGTGAGTTATCGTTATAATAACGACGATTATATCTTCATCAGGCAGAAGCCTGCGGTGTACCATAACATACATGAGACAAACGTGCTGACAGGCGAGCTGCAAAGCACCATACGCCTGGGCAATGGCACAATAGGTGCTGGTGTGGAATACAGGACAGAAGACATAAACAGCACTAACCTGGGCAAAAGGCAAAGAAACAACCTGGGCATATTTGCAGAGTACAAACATTATTTTTCTGATAAGCTGAATGCCGGGGCAGGGGTGTATGCTAATAAAAACAGTGACTACGATTGGGAATTATTTCCCGGTGTGGACATTGGCTATTACATAGCGAATGGAGTGAAGATATTTGCCAATGCTACCAGCGGCCAGCGCCTGCCCACCTATACCGACCTTTATTATAAAGGACCTGTGAACATTGGCAATGCGCAATTGAAACCTGAATATGCTTACTATGCCGAAGGCGGTGTACAGCATAGCAATAGCGATATGTTGCTGCGTGCCTCTTACTTCTACCGCCGTTCAAAAGACTTTATAGACTGGGTACGTGCTTTGCCTGCCGACCCATGGCAACCGCAAAATTTCCAGACTATCAACACCCAGGGTGTTTCTGTTTTGGCTAATTACCAGCTGAGTAACGGATTGGGTTTGACGGAGGATTATGTTATAGCCCTGAACGCCAACTATACCTACCTGAGCCCGGTAATTGATGCCCCTGCAACGGACATATCAAAATACGCTATAGAGGCGTTGAGGCACCAGGCTACCGTAAAGGTTACTTCAACCCTGTGGAAACATATACAGGCAAATGTGGCTTATCGCTACCTGTACCGTATCAACGCAAATGACTATACCGTGCTGGACCTGAGGCTGGGCTATACCGTGAAGAATATACTGGTATATGCAGATGTAAACAACCTGCTGGATACGAGGTATAAAGAGATAAGCGCTGTACCTATGCCGGGCAGGTGGTTTACCATCGGCGCCAGGTTCAACAGTATATGGTAATAATCGCCGTATGGCAATAATTTATACCGGGGTAGGGCGTTTATGCCCTACCTTTGCTGCGTTATAAAAAAAGCAAATGATCGAGAAACATCCTGTTGAAACTTATGTGATGATGTCTGAACTGGTATTGCCGAATGATACCAATACCCTTGGCAACCTGATGGGTGGCAGGCTGATGCACTGGATGGATATTGCGGCTGCCATAGCCGCGCAAAAACATTGCAATTGCGCCGTAGTTACCGCATCTGTTGACAATGTATCTTTTAACAACCCTATAAAGCTGGGCAACCTGCTTACGATAGAAGCTAAGGTTACACGTTCCTTCAACACATCTATGGAGATATACCTGAAAGTGTGGGGCGAGGACCTTTCGGCGCAGTATAAGTACCTCACCAATGAGGCATATGCTACTTTTGTAGCTTTAGACCCCAATGGCAGACCACGCCCTGTGCCAAAACTGGTACCGCAGACGGACGACGAAAAGAAAATGTTTGACGGGGCATTACGCCGCAGGCAGTTACGCCTGATACTGGGTGGAAAGATGAGCCCTAAAGATGCGGACGAGCTCCGCTCCTTATTCATGCAATAACAATTATGTGTTACATGCGTTAATCGTAAATAAACAATAAAAAAATAAATGACTCTGGATAGGAAGACTGCCCCCACAATACACGATGCAATAGAATTTAACTATGTTTTGCCACCAATAAATACAAGGCTACTTGACAATGGTTTGCCACTGTACTGGTTAAATGCAGGTGTACAAAATGTAGTGGAAATAGACTGGGTATTTCCTGCGGGACAGTGGTATGAACCAAAACAAGGCGTGGCACAGGCTGTAGGCGGCCTGCTTAAAAACGGAACAAGTACCCGCACTGCACAGGAAATAAACGAAGCGTTGGAATTTTACGGAGCATCGCTGAGGGTGAAGCCCGGAAACGACCATGCTACAGTATCACTGTACACGCTTACAAAACATCTGCCGCAGTTATTGCCCATCGTTTCAGATGTATTGACGGAATGTATCTTTCCCCAGGAGGAAATAGATATTTATAAACAAAACGTTATACAGCGTTTGCTGGTAAGCCTGCGCGAATGCGAATTTATTGCTAACCAGAAGATAGACGCTCACCTGTTTGGCGAAGAGCACCCCTACGGGCGATTTTCGCAAAAGGAGCGTATAGAGGCTATCACCAGGGAAGACCTGGTGGATTTCTATAAAAAGGCTTATAACCTGGCCGGTGTGAAAATGTTTATGGCAGGTAACATAGGCGAGCGTGAGACAGAGTGGGTAAACGAGGTGTTTGGCAAAGTGCAACTGAAAGAAGAAGGGGCCTACAACCCTGTGTACGAAATACAGGGCAGTAATGAACGCAAACATTTTATAACAAACGACGAAAAAGGAGTACAGGGTGCTATACGTATTGGCAGATTGTTCCCCAATCGCCACCACCCCGACTTTGCGCCCATGGTAGTGGTCAACACTTTGTTTGGCGGCTATTTTGGCAGCAGGCTGATGAGTAATATACGTGAAGACAAAGGCTATACCTACGGCATATACAGCAGCGCTTCCCCGTTGAAGCATGGGGGCTCTCTCATAGTACATACCGAAGTAGGGAGGGATGTGATAGCATCTGCCATAAAAGAGATATACCACGAAATGGATACCATCTGCAACGAGCTGGTGAGTGATGACGAACTGCTGCTGGTAAAAAACTACCTGCTGGGCAACCTGCTTGGAGACCTTGATGGCCCTTTCCATATAATACAGCGCTGGCGTACGTTGATACTGAATGGCCTTGATGCAGACCACTTTAACCGGAACGTAGAGATATATAAATCAGTAACACCGGCGCAGGTGCAGCAACTGGCGCAGAAATACCTGGATAAAGATAGCTTTCATGAAATAGTGGTAGTGTAGCCAGGGCAGAATACCGGGCGAAACTATGGCTGCAGGTATATGCAGTAGTCATGTTAAGAATATACGTAAGCCATTTACTGTTTGTAGTAAATGGCTTTTTTACCGGTGGAAAAATCCCCCCGAAAAATGTCGTTGTTACACCCTGTTGGTTATATTGTTTTGTTTCACCTTTGTACTGTCAGAAATGACATTTTGTATTAAGAACTAAACTCAATTTAAAAACAATAAAAACACCAAAAAATGGCAGACAACAAAACAATGGTTACGATAGCAGCCACAGTAAATGCACCTGTAGAAAAAGTATGGGAATACTGGAACGAGCCCAAACATGTTACACAATGGAACAACGCATCTGACGACTGGCATTCGCCCAAGGCAGAAAATGACCTGAGAAAAGGCGGCGCTTTTAACTACCGTATGGAAGCTAAAGATGGCAGCTTTGGGTTTGACTTCGCAGGGGTATATGATGATGTAACCCCGAACCAGCACATAAGCTATACAATGGGTGATGGCAGAACCGTTAGCACTGAATTTGCAGGTAAAGATGGCGTTACAGAAATAACATCAACCTTTGAAGCAGAAACTGAAAATCCCGTAGAGATGCAGAAAGACGGCTGGCAGGCTATACTGAACAACTTTAAAAAGTACACAGAGAACCACTAACCGGGATATAAAACACAAGACAACACAAACAAAAAAATCTCCCCGGCTATTATCACCCGGGGAGATTATATTTTAAAATGAGCGAGCCTGTTTTTTTTAAGACCGGCTATTTCATGTTTTATTATTTAGATGCCGTACTGGTTGAAACGAATTTTTCAAACACCACCTTTACCTTTTTCTCCAGTTCTTTTTCGCTCAGCTTTTTTTCTTTCCATTCTTTTTCTACTACATACAGGTGCTCGTATAGTTTTTCGTCATCTACCAGGTCTTTTACCATCAGTACAGATTGCTTGTCTATATAGCGGCTCCATTCTTTTTTTACCACTACCCAAAAGTCTTTGCTGGCTTCCCATTTAGCCAGTGCTACCGCACATTTAGCGTCATCTATTTTGGTATAGTAGTTCAGGCCTTTTTCCTGTGCCAGCAGTTCATCACCTTTAGCGGTACGTATTATTTTGTCATTGTCCTGCTCGTGGAGCCATCCGTAAGATGTTGGTATGATACGGTTGGTTCTTTTCATTATGTTATAGTCGCTGCGTACAGTTATTTCTCTACGGGGCAGTGGTGCGTAAGCTGTGTTTTCCCAATAGGTTTTTCCATCGTTATTTATCCAGGCACTGTAACCCTGGTAGCGTGGCATATCATCTACCTGCCATACTGTTTGCGTCCATTTGCCGGCCACATCTTTCTTGTCCACTTTTTGTTTCACCCAGGTGTTTTCGCCTGTATAGTTCAGTAGTTCAGGCGCTTCATATACCCAATCTTCGCGCCAGTGTTTTATTACATGGCCACCGCCTACCAGCAGCATGTGTTGCAGCACTATCTTTTTATCTGTTTTTTCAATAGGGATAATCAGTTCACGAGCCTGGGTTGTTTCCCTTTCGTGAAATTTGTAGTTGCTGTCAGGTGAAAATGTTTCTGCGTAGGTAAACTTTACGTCGTAACATCCGCACAAGCTCTCTATCGTCTTTATATCATTGGCCTGTTGTGCAAAAGCATTACCGGTCATAAGGCCCAGTATTGTCAGTGCTATGTAATTAAATTTCATGTTTTACAATTTTATGACACAAAGAAAGAGGAATAGATTTTATTCCATTTTCATTATCGGGAAATATGGTTTCAAATCTGGCAAAATACATGTGTTTGTTTATGATTATATGTATGTGACCATTTCTTTACATAACTTAGTTACTCATGAATAATATTTTATTAGTTGAAGATGAGGTGCATGTCGCTTCATTGATTATGAGGAGTTTGGCGGAAGAAGGATATGAGGTGAGCCTTGCCCCTGACGGCACTACAGGCCTGGATATGGCTATGCAGAATAATTTTGATTTGCTGATATTAGATATCATGCTACCCGGCATTAACGGGTTGGAAGTGTGCAGGAGGATAAGGGCATCGGGCAGCAAGGTGCCTATATTAATGCTTACCGCGCTGGGCACTACACAAAATATCGTGAACGGGCTGGACAATGGTGCAGATGACTACCTGGTAAAACCCTACAAGCTGGCAGAACTGCTGGCACGTGTACGCAGTATGATACGCAGGAGAGGGGACATGCCGGAGCAGGAAGAACATACCGAAAAAATGAAACTGGCAGACCTGGTGCTGAACCTTGCCGACAAGACCGCTACAAGAGGGGGGCGTAAAATAGACCTGACGGCTACGGAATACCGGTTGCTGAAATATATGCTGGCCAATAAGAAAAGATTACTCTCCCGTATGGATATACTGGAGTCCGTATGGGGTATAGACTTTAACATGAATACAAAGGTGGTAGATGTATATGTAAACTACCTGCGCAAAAAGATTGATAAAGATTTTGACCGGAAACTGGTGCATACGGTAATAGGTATGGGATATATACTGAAGGAAGAATAGTGTATGAAAATTCAGCATAAAATAGCGCTCAGGTTTACAATACTTACACTCAGCATAGTGCTGACGGTAAGTGGTATGGAATATTACCTGGCAAACCAGAATACATTTGAGGACTTTTATAAACGACTGGAAATACGCGCGATAATAGCGGCTAAAGCAGAATTTGAAAAAGGAATGCTGGGGCAGGGCGCTTTTGAAGAATTAAGGAAACGCCACCTTGAAACCTTACCCTATGAAAAAGAGTACTTCATTCCTGTAAATAATATAAAGGCTACTACGCGTGCATTGCGCCTGGACCTTAATGATGATTTTTTTGATGAAGCTGTAAAACGCGGCAGTGCGAGACACCGGGATAATAACACCTTTTACTTAGGGTACTTATATAAAAACGACGAAGGGGCAAACATCGTAGTTATATCTGCGCAGAATGAATTTATAGCTACCTACCTGGCCAACCTGCGCAGGGTTATTGTTATAAGCATTGTTGCTACGGCAATGATCTCTTTACTGATAGGTTTATGGTTTTCAAAAAGAATACTGAAGCCTATCAGGCGTATAACGGAAAAGATGCACGACATCAGCGCCAACCAGTTGCACCTTCGGCTGGAAACAGCTGATGGAACAGATGAGATCTCACAACTGTCTGCCACGTTTAATAATATGCTGGACAGGCTTGAGGCTACTTTTGAAACGCAGAAGAATTTCATCAGCAACGCTTCTCACGAACTGAATACACCACTTACGGCTATAATAGGCGAATCTGAATATACACTCGCGAAACCACGCGAAAGGGAAGAATACGTAAACTCTATGAGCGTGATATTATCTGAAGCAGAAAGATTAAAGAAAATAACCAATAGCCTGCTGCAACTGGCACAGACAGGTTATAATGGTAAAAAACAGGAGTTTGTGCCTATAAGGCTGGATGAAATATTGTATCAGGTAAAAGAAACAGTGGACAATATAATACCGGGGAACAAGGTATATATAAACCTGGAGCTGATGCCTGAAGACCAGGCGAAATTAGTGATTAATGGTAACGGGCAGTTGCTGGAGCTTGCATTGGTTAACATTGTCATCAACGGGTGTAAATATTCATCGAACGAGCCGGTACAGGTGACGATTGCCGCTGCCCACCAGAAAGTGATCATAATAATAGAAGACAAAGGCATTGGCATCCCGGTAAATGAAATAGCATTCATCTACGAACCGTTTTTCAGGGCATCTAATACTGATAAATTCAATGGTTATGGTATTGGTTTGCCGCTATCGCGGAATATAATACGTATGCACAATGGCACGCTTGACGTAACATCTGAAGAGAATAAAGGCACCAAAATAAAAATTTCGTTGCCGCTAAGTACAGCGGGCTTTTAACAAAACCTCAACATTTCTTACCGGATTCTTACCGGATTCTTTACACATTTTTTTTACCTGCTTACCCCATACTAATATGGTGGTTGCAGTTTTGCTTTATAAAACAGGCTATTTTATGAAGCATATACTCATACCAACAGACTTTTCGATAAAATCATTAAATACGGTACATGCTGTACTGCAATCACATCACAGTGACGAGCAACTGAAAATCACGCTTTTTCATCTGCTGGATACACCGGCGGATATTTCAGCGCTTATGTTCCGCTCTATGAGGAACAAACACTATGAAATGGTAAGTGAAGATTTTGCTGAAGCCTGTGAAATATTACAGAACAGGTATCGTTCCGTTATCAAATCAATGCATATAAAATTCGGCTTTGGCAATTCAGTGTCTTATGTACGGAATTTCCTGGAGGGTGAGGGTGTAAGCGCTGTAGCCTATACTTCAGATATGCAACTTGCCAGGCCGTCAAAAAAAAGTATAGATGTAATACCCTTACTGAAAAAGACGGGCTTCATCATTGAAGATGTAAGATTGATAAGTAATGGTGGGCAGCAAGCGGGCATCAGTGCTGTAAATATGTTTCCGGGTAACGAAATGAAGGTGCCAAAAAACCATAAAGATTATGCTACTCAGAACTAATATACCATTCAAATACATTGTAGGGAAAATACGCAATGGCCTGATAATAGTTACAGTATATGCTATAGCCATAGCTGTATTGTACGACTCGTATCATTTTACGCGTATAACCATACCATTAAGCGTACCCATGATTTTGGGTACAGTTATATCGTTGTTGTTGGGCTTCCGGTCTAACCAGGCATATGACAGGTGGTGGGAAGCGCGGATAATATGGGGGGCAATTGTGAACGACTCCCGTACACTGTCACGCCAGGTGCTCACGTTTGTGAATGACGATTACCAGTCGCAGGAGATGCAGCAGTTCAGAGAGCGGTTTATCAGGAGGCAGATGGCATGGTGCTTTTCTCTTACCAGGGCATTGCGTAAAGAAAAACCTGTTACAGGATTAAAAAGCTACCTGGTAGAGGATGAGCTGAAGTTTATAGCTGCATACAGTAATGTACCGGCTGCTATATTAGAACTACATGGCAGGGATATAAACTATGCCCTGTCAAGAGGCTGGATCAACGAATATCAGCAGGTAGAGTTAGACAGGTCTATTACCAGGCTGTGCGACTCTATGGGTAAGTGCGAGCGTATTAAAAATACAGTGTTCCCTGCTACGTACAGTTTATACATACATTTTGCAATGAACCTGTTTATTATGCTGCTGCCGTTTGGCCTTATAGAATACTTCAGCTATATGGAGATACCGGTAGTAATAGCTATAGCAGCATCTTTCATGCTGATAGAAAAAATGGCTATTCATTTGCAGGACCCGTTTGAGAACAAACCTACAGATACGCCTATGACCACCATATCACGCAATATTGAAAAAGACCTGAAACAAATGCTGAATGACTATAGCATACGCGAAGATGTAGTACAGCCAGCAAGTAAAAAGGGAAATTATTACGTGCTGTAAAGATTTTAAGTGGTAAAGACGGAATCTCCTGTGAATATGGTTTTACAATGCCGGGTAGGGGCATAGCTGGTATTGTTTATATAAAACGGGTAATTCTGAAGAAATTATACTGTTGTAATGGCAGTATAATTTTATAAGACACTATTCGTAGTGTCTTTTTTTATATGGTATATTTGTCTTAATGTCCTATAAGAAATCCTTCTACGCCTACATTGCCTGTGTGCTATTTATGGCCTACACTGCACTGTTTTTCTATCCCAAATGGGAAAACCAAGGGACAGAAAGCAGCCTGGGCTGGGATGCGGCAACTTATTACTGGTACTTGCCGGCAACATTTATATATAAAGATCTGAAACAGCAAAAGTTCGGGGATAGTATTATCAATAAATATCAGTTTACACCTTCATTTATACAGTCCTTTGTTTATAACCACGGCAACAGGGTTATTACATATAGTTCCGGAGTAGCAGTAGTACAGCTGCCTGCTTTTGCCATAGCGCATTTTCTTGCGGAACCTTTAGGCTATGATGCAGATGGTTTTTCACTACCCTACCAGTTTGCAATACAGTTATGGGCAATATGCATAGGTATAGCCGGGTTATGGTTTTTCAGAAAATTTTTGTTGCTTTTTTATAGTGATGCGGCAGTAGCAGTATTATTGGTGATGCTGGTTGCCGGTACATGCTTTCTTAATTATACTGCCATAGATGTAACATTAACACATTGCCCCCTGTTTGCTATATACGCCCTGCTGCTACTCAATACACATTATTATTATGCAACCCTCAAAAGAAAGTATGCTGTACGTATAGGATTACTTATGGGCATGGCAATATTAATACGCCCTTCTGAAATAATAGCTGTACTGCTGCCTCTGTTTTGGGGTATGGAAAATTTGTCAGGAGCGACTATCATACGGCAATTCAAGTTTTTGAGAGGTCGTTTGTCTGACTTGGTCCCCGCTGCTTTTTGTACAATAATTATTTGCAGCATCCAGGTAGTGTACTGGTTGTATGTGACAGGCCGGCCATTGGTTTATAGTTATGATGATAAAACATTCTCATGGCTGGCACCACATACCTGGCAATATCTTACCAGTACAACAAGTGGATGGTTAATGTATAACCCTGTCGTATTGCTCATTTTCATAGGTATTCCTTTTTTCATAAAAAATGGTAAAAACAGGGTGCCGGTATTGTTATTCTTTGTACTTAACCTATATGTGATTTCTGCCTGGGATATCTGGTGGTATTCAGGCATTGGTGGCAGGGCTATGGTGCAAGGTTATGTTGTTTCGCTGTTTATAACCGGTGCATTAATAGAATGGGTATTGCGTACCAGGGTGCGGATGTATATAATGGCACCATTCTTATTGTTGTTTGTGTACATAAGCATCTGGGTGCACTACCACGCCCACAGTGGCAAAGGCTTATACAATAGTGTATATATGTCAAAACAGTATTACTGGGCTGTGATAGGCCGATGGGAAATGGACCGTGAAAAACTAAAACTACAGGATGCAAGGGACATATACCGTGGCACACTTTTTAATAAAGAACTGATTTATCAGGATAATTTTGATACAGAACGTAGTGAAGTAGTAATTGCCGGGGAAGGTTCATTGTTTGTGAAGGGACGTACTAACAGTGCCATATACACGGTTGACAATATACCCGAAAATAAAAAATGGATAAGATTACAATGTACCTATCGCGGCTTTGCGCTGGAGTGGGATGAGTGGAGTATGTTCAGAACGAGGCTCCATTTCAAACAGGACGGTAAAGAAATAAAAGGGGAAGATTATAAGCCACAGCGTTTTTTATTGGATTACAGCCAAAGAATAATTTACTATGATGTACGGATACCCGCCGACGAATTTGACAGGATAGAAATTTCTTTTCTTAACGAGAACAGCGATAAAGACATGGTTGTAGATGATTTGTTAGTGTGGGCATATACTGATCATCCTTAGAGTGTTATTTAACCTATATGGGCAGTATTATCATGTAAAACAATCATTTTGCCTGAAAAGGGGAAGTTTTTTCTTTTCTTTGCAAAGCAAAATCCAAATACATACACATGTTACCCAAATACGGCCGAATACTACTGAAATTATCTGGTGAATCATTAATGGGCGAAAGCAAGTTTGGCATAGACCCCAAAATGCTGGAACTATATGCACAGGATATAAAAATGATTTCTGACCTGGGGGTACAGGTAGCTATAGTAATAGGCGGGGGTAACATATACCGTGGCATGAACGAGGCCGAAACAGGCATAGAACGTGCCCAAGGGGACTATATGGGTATGCTGGCTACATTAATCAATGGAATGGCGCTGCAGGCATCACTGGAAAGGATAGGTGTTATTACGCGCCTGCAAAGCGCTATAAAGATGGAGCAGGTTGCGGAGCCATATATACGCCGCAGGGCCATCCGCCACCTGGAAAAAGGCCGTGTGGTTATTTTTGGCGCAGGCACGGGCAATCCATATTTTACAACAGATACAGCAGGCTCGCTCAGGGCTATAGAAATAAAAGCAGACGTAATATTAAAAGGTACCAGGGTAGATGGCATTTATACAGCCGACCCCGAAAAAGACAAAACCGCTACACGGTACGATAAGCTGAGCTTTAGTGAAGTAATAAGCAAAGGCCTGAAAGTGATGGACATGACAGCTTTTACACTCTGCCAGGAAAACAACCTGCCCATTATAGTGTTTGATATGAACACACCCGGCAACCTGGCCAATGTGGTGAGCGGTAAGGCAGTTGGTACACTGGTTAGCTAATTTACCGTACCCGTTTCTTTTTATTGTTTTCGTAGTCTTCAAATACGAAGTTGCCCAGCCCGTCCAGCGACGAGTAGAAGGCTTTGCCATTATTTACTTCGGTAAAATTCCGGACGAATGATTGCAGGTAAGGGTCATTCGCTATCATAAAAGTGATAACGGGTATCTTCAGCTTACGCAGCTGGCCGGCAAGGTTCAGGGTCTTATTCAGTATTTTACTGTCTATGCCAAAGCTGTTTTTATAATACTTATTGCCAACCTTCAGGCATGTAGGTTTGCCGTCGGTTATCATAAATATCTGTTTGTTGGGGTTTTTGCGCCTGCGCAATATATCCATAGCCATCTCAAGCCCTGCCACGGTATTGGTATGGTAGGGGCCTACCTGCAGGTAAGGCAGGTCTTTCATTTCTATGGTCCAGGCATCATTGCCAAATGCTACAATGTCCAATGTATCTTTCGGGTAGCGGGTGGTTATCAGTTCACTCAGGGCCATGGCTACTTTCTTTGCAGGTGTTATCCTGTCTTCGCCATAGAGTATCATGGAGTGCGATATGTCTATCATCAGCACGGTAGATGTCTGGCTTTTAAAATCCATCTCGTGTATCTCCAGGTCGTCCTGGTGCATATCCAGTTGCTCTATACCGTGGTTGATGAGCGAGTTGCGTATGCTGCCACTGTAATCTATTGCATCCAGCCTGTCGCCAAATTCATATGGGCGTGTTTCGGGGTTCAGCTCGTCACCATTGCCTGTTTTAAAAGTGTTGTGGTTGCCCTTTTTCGCCTTTTTCATTTTACCGAATATCTCGTCCAGCGAGCGTTTGCGAATGGTCTGCTCCGTCTTCCCGGTTATGGCATATTGCCCGTCGTTCTCGTTTTCGCGCAGGTAGCCCTTCTCTTTCAGTTCTTCTATAAAGTCACCCACACCATAATCTTTACCCGTAAGCCTGTGCTCGTTATCCAGTTTCGTCAGCCAGTCCAGCGCTTCCGCAGCATCGCCGCTGGTGTACTGTAATAGCTCCATAAACAGGTTGAACAATTTTTCAAAAGGGGATTTCCCCTCTTGCGCCATATATTTTGTAAAGATTATGCCTTTCATGCGGTAATAAAGTTATGTCCTTTTACCGGCTGGCAGAGATAAGAATTTTTGATTGCTTCATTACAATATATCAAGCCTCTATTGATTATATGAGATAAGTTCTGTATTTTTCAGATATATCATTATTGTCTATTACTATTTTATGAAGAAATTGTTACTTGTTTTTACCATTGCTGCCGTCATTTTTGCTGGCTGTGCAAAAAAGAAAATTACCCCGATTCAGCCTGAGGTACAAACTGTATATCTTGATACGAATATGCACATATTGCCTATAGATACCAGCATAGTGATATCAGGCGTATCTGATATGAACACAATGCCCTGGGGGCAATTTACGCTGCCGCTTAGTATAATACGTACAACCGGGCCCCAGCAGTTATTGACTATGACCATTACAGGATTACCTAATAACACCAGGCATGTGTGGAGCTCTGAATCCGGTTACCCGAGTTTTAATACAGACCTGCACCTGGATATGCAATTTGTAAAAGCAGGCAGTTATCCCTTGAAAATTTCAGGACTTATGGAAAACGGCAGATCTAAAAATTATGATGTTACATTACTGGTAGACTCTATGACTCAAAGAGAATGTAATGCTAAGTTTTATGCCTATATAAATCCGACTTTTAAAACAATTGAACCGCTTATTGACAGTACTATTTATGAAAACACGAATGTCTATTTTCATGAAGGTAAATTACTTATAGGGGATATTGTGCTGGTATTTGACTATGATCCAAACAATTATTACCGGATGGTCACGGCTACTGTAGAAGATTTTTTGACGATGGATATGGATTGTGAAAGTGGCATTTTGACAATCCTTCCACAGGAAGTGGTTGGATATTCCCAGGGTGGTGCCACTACAAAAAACTTTATCGTATCGGGTTCTGGCAAGATAGACCTTAAAACAAATGCAATAACAATTAATTACACTACAACTTTTGATAATAACGGCACGCCTGCCACCCGTAACTATACACTTGTAGGTTATAGCCAATAGCTGCCGGGCTTTTGAGAATCAAGCGATATTTAGATATTTACCTCACATTAAATTAATATTATAAATTATGAAGAAAACACTACTAGGCTGCACGATACTGGCCATTACATTTGGAGCATGTACCAAGAAAGAATCTACCAAGCTACCACCCCCGGTAATAGACACGGTATATGTAGATACACATAGCCACAATATGCCTATAGATACCAGTGTTATTATTGCAGGTATTAGTGATTTGCGCAGCGTTAATTGGGATGAAGTTTCCCTTGATTTGTCAGTAATGCGTACTAAAGGGCTTGAGCAGAAGGTATCTATGATGGTATCCGGCCTGCCGGAAAACGCCAATGCAAAATGGAGCGCTGTTTCAGGTTATACAACTTTTAATACATCACTGATGCTTGATATGATGTTTGTAAAATCGGGCACATACCCGCTTACAATTGCCAGCACTACAGAAAGTGGTAAGACAAAAGATTATACAGTAAACCTGGTGGTTGATTCTATGACCACACGCGAGTGTAACAATGCATTGTTAAACACTGCCGGTGGCGGTTCGTTAAGTACAACAGACCCCGCTATTGACAGTGTGGTGTATATGTTTACTAACCTGCAGAATGATTTTAATAATTCTCAGCTTAGTTTAAGGAATGTTGTATTGAGCTTCGACATGATGCCAACAAAAAATTTCTTGTCATATTCCAGCATTAGTTCTTATCATGTAAAAATTGATGTTAACTGTGAAGACGGTACACTTACTATACCGGAGCAGGAAATAACAGGCCGATCTTCTTCAGGCTCAATTCTCAAAACATTTACAATTTCCGGTACGGGTATGATTGATTTGAAAGATCATAAGTATTGGATTACTTACAGTACAGAGCATGATGATGCCGGTTCAAATGTTGTAAAAACATATAAAGTACAGGGCAACATGGTTAACTAAAGAAAAGCCGCAAACTCTTTTAATATCAACCCCCGCTGCTGCATGGCAAAGCGGGGGTTATTTTTTTGCAAAAAAATCCCCGGCTAAAAATAACCGGGGGTACGTAGTATGAATCAAAACAATAAACATTTAGCTGTTTATTTTACCCAGCTTTATTATTTCACCGTTAGGCTTTAGCTCGTACAATAATGTGCCGCCCTGCACCATGCATATCAGCATGTCGCCATAAGGTATCACATCAAAATATGTATCGTCATAAATTTTCTTTTTAAGCACAGGGTAGTAGCGGTTAGTGATGTCGTACACAGCCAGCCCGTTGCCACCATTGCATACAAATAATGTGTTGCCACTCATGCCAAGGCCCCACGGGCTCTCCAGGTTTATTACATTACGTTCTACCGGGTTCAGTACATGCCTTACATCATATACGAACATGGCATTGCGGCTGCCGCCGCAGGTATTGCCGCTGCGCACTGTTACATAGGCTACAGTATCGTCTGCTACTACGGGGTCGCACGCGCGCACATGGCTGGCGCTGCCTAGTTTGTCCGGGTGTCCCGCATCTGATATCGAGTAGATATACATAGCATCCTGCGAGCCTATAAACAGTTTGTCTTTGTAACTGTAAATGGTTTCTATATCAATGCCAATAAATTGTGAACTTGTTACCTTTGGTGATGAAGGATTGGCAAGAGAGTAAGTGATAAGCTTCTGCTGATCTACCACATACAGGTGCTGCTGCGCTATGGTAAACCTTGCTAATGACCCGCCTTTACCACTCCCCCCCGATTGGTCCGGGCTTCCTGAGGTGCTATTGCTCGCTTTGTCGCATGACGATGCCATTGCGATGAAAATAAGGAAAAGTATATATTGAATATTTTTCATAAAATGATGTTTTTTTGTTGTTTAGTTTTTCATGCATACAGGGTTATACAATGTCTTTAACTCCCAGCCTACTACTTCGCCTTTCTTTGCATCCACACATTCAAAATATCCGGCCGTGGGTGGCAAGGATGCGTCCACCAGGTGAAACATTCCCGATACCCTGTCTATAACCTGCACATCATTAATATCAGATATATTCAACACCACCAGGTCGTTTACATGGTTGGTGTACAGGTTGTTATCCATAATAGCAATTTCCTGCGCGCCTGTTACTTGTATAAATTTTACTTTTTGAGGATTATTGCCATCTTCGATATTGATGACATGGATGCCTTTTCCCACTTCTACCTGGTATAGTGTTTTTCCTTTCACATATATCTTGCCACCTTTTTCAATATTGCGCGCCGGTTGAGATTGTATAGTGCCTGCTTCTTCTTTAGAAGCATATACAGGTGACCAGCCTTCTGTTTCTGCTGGCGATGGCTGGGGTGTAGGCCTCCTGTTATTTGTACCAAACGGGTCGCACGATGCAATGGTTACTATCATGGGTAATGCCAGCAGCATTAAACCCCGGATTTTTTTATTCATAAAAGGGTTGTTTTTAATAGTTATGAAAAACTGATATAAGCGGTAATGCAAAATCTGTGCTAAACTTTTATAATAACTTTAAGTTAATATTGCCCAAGCTTTTTTAACAATACACATAGTTATTTACTTTATTTAATTTTAGGTTTCAAAAAGCCTATTTTTGCCAATAACAGTAGATTTTACGCCTTTTTCAGCTAAAAAAGCGTAGTTTCATTGCGAGGAAAGAACTTATAATTAATTTTTTATATATACCCGTTATATGGGATTATTCAATTTTTTAACCCAGGAAATTGCCATAGACCTGGGCACAGCCAATACGTTAATAATTCATAACGAACAGGTGGTGGTAGATGAACCATCTATAGTAGCAATAGACCGTACAACGAACAAAATTGTGGCCGTTGGTAAAAAGGCCATGATGATGCACGAAAAAACGCACGAAAACCTGAAAACCATCAGGCCGCTGAAGGATGGCGTAATAGCCGACTTTAACGCTGCGGAAGGTATGCTTCGCGAAATGATAAAGCTGGTACAGCACAAAAAGAAACCATGGTTCCCGCCAAGCTGGAAGATGGTTATCTGCATCCCGTCCAGCATTACAGAAGTTGAAAAGCGTGCCGTGCGCGACTCTGCAGAGCAAGCGGGGGCAAAGGAAGTGTACATGATACATGAGCCTATGGCAGCTGCATTGGGTATAGGTATAGACGTGGAAGAGCCTACCGGCAATATGATAATAGACATAGGCGGCGGTACCACGGGTATATCGGTTATAGCGCTGGCAGGTATAGTTTGCGACCAGTCTATACGTATAGCGGGCGATGAGTTCACTGCAGATATAATGGAGGCCATGCGCCGTTACCACAGCCTGATGATAGGTGAGCGTACAGCCGAACAAATAAAGATACATGTAGGTTCCGCACTGAAGGAGCTGGATACCCCGCCGGATGATATAGCGGTAAACGGCCGTGACCTGGTTACGGGTATTCCCAAGCAGATAATGGTATCTTACCAGGAAGTGGCGGAAGCACTGGACAAGTCAATATTCAAAATAGAAGAAGCAATACTGAAAGCGCTGGAAAGTACGCCACCTGAACTGGCGGCCGATATATACCGCAGGGGATTGTACCTGACAGGCGGTGGCGCATTGCTGAGGGGGCTGGATAAGCGCATATCTCAAAAAATAAAATTGCCGGTACATGTTGCAGACGACCCGCTACGTGCAGTGGTAAGGGGTACAGGCATGGCGCTGAAGAATATTTACAAGATGCCATTCCTGATGAAATAACCTGTGTATTTTTACAACACAGCATTTCTGTAACAATAAATTTTTAAGAACAGCATAGGCGGTGCGCAATTTTATCCTGTTCATACGAAGGTTTTTCAACCTGATATTATTTCTCCTGCTGGAGGTAGTGTGTATCGTCCTTATAGGCCGTACCAATACTTTGCAGGGCAATGATATTATGAGCTCGGCAAACATAGTGCTGGGTAGTATGTACAAGCAACGTGCAGATGTAGCTTATTACTTTGGGCTTAAAAGGATGAACGACAGCCTTGTGTCTGAAAATGTAGAGTTGCGCAGGCAACTGGCTGAGTACGCCGGAGTAGATACGTTGGCAGATTCTTCAGCGACCTATGCTATCGCCAGGCGCGATAGCACAGTGCCGGTTAAATATGCTGCTTATTATTACCGCACAGCCAGGGTTATAAATAACACAGTTGGCGCAGTGAATAACTATATTACGCTGAACCGTGGAGAAAAGGACGGTATTAAAAAAGATATGGCTATAATATCTGCAGAGGGTGCGGTAGGGCGTATAGTCCATACTTCACGCAATTTTTCTACAGCCATTTCAGTACTTAGTAAAAAGCAACAGGTAAGCGCCCGGCTGAAAGATGGCACAATAGGCTACGTATCGTGGGAGGGAAGAGACGCCAATACCCTTGTGATGAAGAATATACCTAACCAGATAAAAGTATATAAAGGTGATACGGTTTATACGACGGATTATTCCTTTTTCCCTACAGATGTGCTGATAGGTATAGTGTATAAAACCGCCATCATAAAAAGTAAAAACCTGCAGGTACTGTACTTGCGGCCTGCTACAAATTTCCGCAGGTTGCAGTATGTATATATAGTGGAAAATAAAATGGCCGCAGAGCGTAAACAACTGGAAGCAACAGCCACCGAAGAAGATAATAAATGAGCACGCTGGTAAAAAATATAATCCGCTTTTGTATCATCCTGGCTATACAGGTACTGGTACTGAACAAGGTGACGCTGCAATGGTGGGCGCAACCGGCAGGGTTTCCCGTGTTTATACCTTTTTTATACCCGCTGTTTTTATTGCTGCTCCCTTTTGAAACCCCTGTTGCAGCCTTGCTTATTATTGGTTTTTTAAGTGGCCTTACAGTAGACTCTTTTATGAACACTGCCGGTATGCATGCCTTTGCTATGGTGCTTATAGCATACTTCAGGGTAAATGTCTTCAATGCGTTGCTGCCTAAAAACCTGTCTGAATATTCAGGACAGACACCTTCTGTAAAAACTATGGGGTGGCTTCCGTTTGTTACGTATGTATCATTCCTGGTAGTGATGCACCATGGCGCATTTTTTACGCTTGAATTGTGGAGCGGTAATATAGGTTACCTCTTGCTCAAAATACTTGCATCAAGTGTTACCTCTGTACTGTTGATAATGGTATATGTATTATTGTTTACGCGGCAGCCGGCTTCGTCGCGTTAGGCAGAAATTATAATCCATTTACGGCTTTTTTACAGTGGCTACTATACTCTGCCACAATACATCGGCTGCTTTTTCCCAGGTATATTTCTCCACCTGCACCGGTGCGGCAGCTATCAGCCTGCTTCTCAGTGCTTCATCTTTGTACAGCAGCTCCATTTTTTCAGCAATGTCTTCTACACTGTAGGGGTCAACCAGCAATCCTGCGTTGCCTACCACTTCAGGCATGGATGATGTATTGCCTGCTATAGCGGGTACATTGCATTTTAAGGCTTCCAGTATAGGTATGCCAAAGCCTTCAAAAAAAGATGGATATACCATAGCGTAGGCACCGCCTATAACTTTTGGCAGTTCATCCACGTCCATATAGCCCACCCATTTTACATCTTCTTTAAAAGGCATGGTGTCTTTCATCTGCAGCACTTCCTCATATTTCCATGCCAGCCTGCCTACGATCACCAGCTTCATATCGCTGCGCTGCTTCTTTTTAAAGGCGATGAATGCCTTTAGCAGGTTAACTATGTTTTTGCGCGGGTGCAATGCCCCGGCATATACAAAATACTCGCTGCCGTCAGCATATTGTTTTTTTACCGCTTCTTTTTCTTTCCAGTCCAGCGGGCGGTATTCGTTATGTGCGCCATTGCAGGCTACTGTTATTTTCTGCTCCTCTATGCCATACAGCCTTATTATATCTTGTTTCGAAAATTCTGAAACAGTTACTATTTGTTTGGCCCTGCGTGCAAACTTTGGCTGAAAAAATTTCCAGTAGTGCCGGTGGCTCAACACAAAATGCTCAGGATAATGTTCAAATGCAAGGTCGTGTATTACCAGGCATGTAGGTACTTTGGTTCTCAAAGAACAATAGCCGTCCGGCGAAAGGAATACGTCTATTTTGTATTTCTTCAATGCATAGGGTATGGTCCAGTCAAACCATAGCGTGAATAAAATGGGGTGCCTGGCCTGTGGCGGTATCACCACAGGTGTTACGTTGGTAGAGAATATAAAGGACTCGTCGTATGGCCTGTCGAAGAAAAAAATGAAGTCGTGTTCAGGGTGCAAATGCACCATGCGTTCCAGTGTCTGGTACGTAAACCACCCAATTCCTTCCAGTTTCCCCTTTAATAATAAGCGGGTATTTACACCTATGCGCATAGTAATGGCGACAAAAATATAATTTTACCCATTACAGCCAACTTATATTGCCTGGGATGAGCCGATTTTTTGTAAAAAACCTCTTATTTGTAATTGCGGTAAACCTGCTGGTAAAGCCTTTGTGGGTATTCCTGGTAGACCGTAATGTGCAAAATACGGTGGGACATGCCGAATACGGCACCTACCAGGCTTTGCTCAACCTGGCGCTTATTTTCAATATTATGCTTGATTTCGGGCTTACATATTATAATACAAGCATTATATCCGGTACGCCGGGTAAACTTCGCACATTATTTCCGGCTATGTTATCAGCAAGAATGATACTGGTGCTGGTATATGTATTTGTTGTAAGTGTTATGGCCTTTTTTATAGGGTATAGCGCCCGGGAAATGCTGATGCTGGCGGGCATACTATGTATCCAGTCGCTTAATTCGCTGATGCTCTTCCTGCGCAGCAATGTAGCAGCGCTGCACAAGTTCCGGCTGGATGCGCTGCTTTCTGTAGCCGACAGGCTGATGATGATTGTCCTGTGCAGCGTTTTACTCTTCTATCCTCCCATTTCTTCCGGGTTTAAAATCGAATGGTTTATATGGGCGCAGGTGCTTTGCTATGGTATAGCAGTCATAATAGGTGCCATTGTGCTAAGAAAGATGGCAGGGGTCAGGTTTGCTTTTTCGCTGAATGTGCAGGATGTTACCGGCATTGTGCGAAAAAGCCTGCCTTACGCTACGCTGGTGTTTATGATGGCGGTACATATGCGTGCCGATACTGTACTGCTGGAACGTTTAAGCGGCGTCGGTGGCAAAAACTTCGCAGGTATATACGCCTCTGCCTACCGCCTGCTGGATGTCGGGAATATGTTTGGTATTATGTTTTCTGGTATGCTGCTGCCTATGTTTGGCAGGATGCTGGCCCAGCGTCACGATATACAGCCTATCGTAAAGCTTTCAGTAAATGCGTTGTTACCCGTCGCATTTATAGCCACATTTGCAGCGGTATTTTTCGGTACTGAAATAATGCAGCTGCTATATACCCATGCAGACGGTTACAGCGGGCAGGTTTTTACCTGGCTTATGGCTTGTTTCCCTGCCTATTGTATCATGTATATATACTCTACCTTGCTTACGGCAAATGGCAGCCTGGCCCTGCTCAACAAAGTAGCCCTGGTGGGGGTGGTCATCAACCTGTCGCTGAATATCTGGCTTATACCACAGCAGCAGGCACTGGGTGCTGCCCGTGTGGCCTTCATTACCCAGTCTGTGCTGGCCATGTTGTATATATTCTTTTCCGGTAAAAAAATGGAGCTGCCCCTTAGCAGAAAATGGCTGGCGGCACACATAGGTTTCGTGCTGATGCTGGTAGCCATTGGGTATGGCAGCCGTATGCTGCATATAGCCTGGCCGTTACAAATGGGCATATATGCAGTAGCAGGTATTGCAATGATATTCCTGTTCAGGTTTGTATCTGTAAGGGCTATACTTAGCCTGGCCGACAAAGGCTGATAGCGGCTGTTCTATTTATGGGGTAGAGTAAGGGCCTGCTGTTCAGATTCCTCCTTCACAATAAACACTGCGTTTTTATCCAGCCTTATCTTGCCGCCTATCTGTGTAGCATATACTTTAGTAAACTCTGCCCCGAAGTACAGTATGATAGCTGTATAATACACCCATGATAACAGGATAATGATAGACGCCGCAGCGCCATAGGTATTATCCATTTCTGACGATGAAATGTAAAGTCCTATCAGGTATTTGCCCAGCATAAACAGTGCGCCTGTAAATGATGCGCCCAGCATGGCATCTTTCCATTTTATACGGGCATCAGGCAGAATAGAGTAGATAGCGGCAAACAACATCGTTATTATGACATAGGTAAAAATAAAATTGATCACCTTAAAAATAATGACATAATCTTCCTGCAGGTTACGCATCAGGTTTTGAGACAACAGGTCTGTTACAGAACTTACGAATAAAGATACGATGAGCAGGAATGCTATGCCTAACACCAGTGAAAAAGACAACAGCCTGTTTTTAAGGTATTTTACCCAGCCTCTCTGCGGCTTGGCCTTTATAGACCATATGTAGTTGATGGAGTCTTGTATATCGGCAAACACCGTTGTGGCACCGAAGATGAGTATTACTATACCAATAATGCTGAATGTGCCTGCATTCTGGTCGCGCAGGCTTTTTATTATGTTGAATACCTGGTCAGCGCTTTGCTGCCCTACCAGGTCTTTTACCTGGGCATACACCTTCCACATCACATCGCTCTCTTTAAAAAAGAAACCTACTACAGATATGACCACGAGTACCAGTGGCCCCAATGAAAAAACGGTATAGTATGCCAGCGACGCGCTGAGCTTCATAGCATTATCCGCAGAAAATTCAGACACCGCTTCCTTCAGCAGGTTAAAGTATGTTCTAAAAAAGGCCATTATGTGAGTGTTGTTACTGTAAATCTAACATACTAAAGCGCCACTAAATCAATAATGGCGCCTTAGCTATTGTTCCCAGGTTTATTTTTTGTATGGTTGACCACCATCGTTAGGTACTTTACCACCGGTAAAGTCCAGGTAGTTTACATTACGTTCCAGGTTTTTCTCTACACCGTCGTGAGATAATACATCTTCACCATTATAGGCATCTCCCGGCATATCATAAGAGGCACGCATATTACCTCGTTTTATCTGTACACGCTGGTAGGCTACAGGGGCTGTTGCACCGTTTTGGTTACTACTGGCTTCTCTTTCGCGTATGGCACGTACCTCCTCGTTATATTGGTCGCGGGGTACCTGGTAGCTGGCTTTAAAACCCGGTGTACTGGGCGAAGCTGTTTGTACAACGGGCGTACTGCTTTTTGTTCTGTTTGTTCTACTAACGGTATTCGCCCTGTTATTTGTCGTTCTGTAAGCTGCAGTGCTATTTGTGGCTGCCTTGTTGCTGTGGTCAGTATTGCCCGTGCTTACAGTTGTTGCAGCAGCTTCATTATTTATATCGGGCGATGCTGCCGCAGATTCAGCACCTGTATAAGTATTTTCTACAGGAACAGTTGTGTTTACAGTTTCTGTTGCCTTCAAAGCCTCTGTTTCTTCTACCCTGTCTGCGCAAGACTGTAGCAGAACTACAGCAAGTACGGGCATTAATAATTTGATTCGCATATAATAAGTTTTTAAAAGTTTAAAAAATGTAAGTGTTGCTTCTAACAGAACATTATAAATTGTGATAGGTTATTAATAAAACGTTAAAGCGGTTATTTGGTCACTTCCCGCACATTATCCTTCTGGCTGCCGGCATTGTTCAGGTCAGTAGCCTGGTTTCTGTGCCTCATAGCCTTGTTTTCCGGGTCAGTATGGTCTACCTCTTTTGTAGGTCTTGTGCTGGAGCATGCTGTTGCGCCCATTATCAATGTTATGCATACTGTAGCTGTTATTAGTCCTTTCTTCATCATCTCGTCTGTTTTTAAATGTTAATACAAAATACTATGGGTGTATATGTGGAATTGATTGGTGATAGCCAACTTATTGCCTAATTTTGTAACAAATAAAAAAGCATAATGTTGAAGACCGGAAATACAATAGTCAGCATATATACGGAAATGACACCCAACCCCGAAACAATGAAGTTTGTAGCCAACAAACTATTGTACCCGGGCAAGAGTATAGATTTCCCTGATGAGCAGAGTGCGGCGCCCTCGCCACTGGCAAAGGAATTGTTTGGTTTCCCTTTTATACGTGGTGTATTTATAGCCAGCAACTTTGTTACGCTTACAAAAACTCCGGACACACTGTGGGAAGAAGTTATCCCATCTGTACGCGAGTTTATGAAGCAATACCTGGAAGCGGGTAAAGTAGTACTGAATGAAGACCAGGTAGTGAAAAAGGCTGAAAGCAACGTCATCAGCGATAGCGATACCGATGTGGTGGTTCGTATAAAAGAACTGCTGGAGAACTACGTGAAGCCGGCGGTGGAAATGGATGGTGGTGCTATCAGCTTTAAAGGTTATGACGATGGTGTGGTGAAACTGATGATGCAGGGCTCTTGCTCTGGCTGCCCATCTTCTATGATAACCCTGAAAGCAGGTATAGAAGGTATGATGAAACGCATGATACCCGAGGTGAAAGAAGTAGTAGCTGAGTCTGAATAAAAAGAATTGTTTTTTAGTGATGAATACAAAAGCGCTCCCGCAAACTTGCAGGAGCGCTTTTTCTTTTGTTAGCCTCCCGTAACAAAACTCGTTGAAATTTTTTTCTAATCCAGCTCCCTATGCAGGAGAATCGGCGGAGAATAAAAACATATGACAGGCCACTATTTTACCATGGAGTCTGATATTAGGAGGGTGGTTGCGCTATTACCATTTAAGTATCCACCTTCACGAAAAAGATGCTGACACAGAACCTTTGCATTAGTTTATTCCATATTTTTATGCTGTAAAGTTTCCTTGCCAAACTTATAACCTATGAAAGACATTATATTATTCCTGTCAACCCTCCTCGCTGTTTTTTTTCCTGCGATTGTAGGTGCTACCGTTTTCGATTCAACTGTTACCGTATTCCGCGCTGGCTCGTGGATTGAGTATTGCGCTATTGGTGATGTTAATGCCGACGGGCTAAAGGATGTCGTAACTGTATCTGAAAGTGGCGCGGATAGCACCAGCTACAGCATCCTGGTATGGCTGCAAGGTGCCAACGGCCAACTTCAGCAATCTGTAAAGGTGAAGCACGGCTGGCCGGGTCGCGTAGGTTGTATGATGCTTGCCCATCTTGATAAACCCTCTGGCAGTAACAAGGGCAACAGCACTTCAGTCAATCAACAAGTGTTGATAGGTTTGTTTAATCGGTTGTATATCTATTCATGGTTGAACAATACTCTTGTCATTACAGATTCTTTTGAAACACATCAGCAACCATATTCCAACCTTGATGCAGTTGCAACAGGCGATTTTGATGCTGATGGGCTTACAGATATCGCTGTCAGTCATGCCAATGAAAAAAGGATAACTGTTATTTACCGGCAAAACGATTCCATCAACAGGTGGGACATGCGCCATTATAACATGCCTACAGTAGGGTTTGGCCACTTGGTGGCAGGGATGTTTGGAAGCCTGAAAAGCACCGCGCTTATTTATATGGGCGGCCAGCACCAGGCACCACTTATTATTGTTACGTTCGACAAGGCACGCAATGTCCTGAAAGAGCATGTACTGAGGGTAGATCCCATACTTTCCAACAGCGCCAAAAACAGCATGGCTATTATGAGGAAAGCTAATGGCCGTCCTGCTGAATTGTGGCTGACTTTTGGTGGTAATACACCGGACGGGAAAATTGCCATCTGGCGCGATACACAGCAATTACCTGATAGTATTTTTGAAGCATACGAGAGACCCGAGGCCATACAAACTGCAAACCTGGACTGCGACGGCGATGACGAAGCGGTGGTTGTGCACGGCGGATGGAACAGTATTTCTGTGTATGCAGATACGCTGAATAGAATGAAGGAATTTACACCTACACACCCTAAACAGGATGCACTTGCACTGGGCGATGTAAATAATGACGGCAGGATAGACATCTGTTACGCCAATGGCAATTATGGACTCAGTGTATTGTATAACCAGACGCATTGCTGGAAGACCGCAGTGCGAGAGTTGAACACTGATTTGGAGCAATTAAGTATAGCGCCTAATCCTGTACTTGATTATGTAAAAATTACCGCCAGGGCAAATGGTACACTAAAAGTGTATAATGCTGTCGGTAAAGTTATATACTCAGCTGGTTTTTCGGGCAATATGAATATTAACACTGCCAACTGGGCTGCAGACTTGTATTATGTCACCCTACACACAGACAATGGCCTGATGTTGAAAACTAAACTGGTAAAGATGTAGAGAGGCAAGCTGTGTTTGTTGGAATTTTACTATTAGCGCAAGTCTTTTTGACTTGTGCCTCATTAGGGTAGTTTCAACTACGTCTTCTCCGGCAGCAAGTCTCCCGACTTGCGACCAATAGTCAACTTACCCATGCTTCGTGCCTGGTTATACCTGCCCCTGTATATGTACAGGAGCAAATCCAATTCCCAGGCAGGCATATTAAGCGATAAAAGCGGCATGTCAAATCGTCCCTTTGGGCATTCAAAGCGAAAAAAATTACCCCAACCTGCAGAATTGTATAATCCTGTACCGGGATGCATTCTTTTAAACGAAACACGCGCTACACGTTCGTTTTCTACCACGTTCCATTCATAAAAGCCTTCGGGGGGAACACTGATTCCATCACTATTCAATATTATTCTGTCCCCTGTCTCAGGATAAAATGTTTCAACAAAAAGAGTAGTATCGTCCGGCACAGATGTATCATCTGAAAATTCACTCTCTTCGGCAAACCTGTTCAAAAGCTCCATTGTTCGTCTCTTTTGTTCATTGCTTTGAAACCAGCCCGCACGGGTGGTAGATTTTCTCATTAATAATCCCGCCAGTTCTGCAGACCTCTGAAATTGGTGAACGTCAACAACTTTTTTGTATGCCCATTTTCTCCACCTATGTGTAACCCATGTGGTGTATATAAGAGACAATACGGCACCACCAGGTATCAACAGCAGGTTCCACCATGAAAATCCCAGTAATAGCAATACAATTAATAACACCCAAGATGCAATATGTATTATCCGGGCGGGGCGCATAATCAGTTTTTCACCTATGCGGATAGCCTCCTTAATGGTGACTGTAGCACTGCTCATATATGCCATAAAGATAATAGTAAATTCCGTTAGGCGCAGTATCAACTATGTTTCCGTACAGTCAAGTCTCCCGACATTACGAATCCTCCCATTAGCGCAAGTCAGGGTCCAGAAGCTTGGCAGCGCAGTAGTAATGCAGGTTCATCAGGGCTGCAACCGAAATCAATGAAGCCATACATTTCGCGAGGTGGCTTCGTCCCTCCCCACTTTGCAGACGGGGCATGCGCCATGATAGGAGGGTACAAAAGCATCAAGGGCCTATAGCCCGGCAGCACAGTAGCGCTATAGTTTAATCGACAGCCACCGGCATACCGCAGGTATCAGTATGGCGGCGCCTTTTCTTTTGTTACTTTTCTTTTTGCGGAAAAAGAAAAGTAAGGAAGGTGGATAGAGATGGAGCGCTGAGCATAAGCGCGCAAGCCTGCATATTTAACCAATTTTATTTGCAAAAATAATTATAAATTCCTACTTTTGTTATAGTAAACCAGCACAACCCACGTGCTGTTATTTCTTCACTTCCCTCACCATCCCACGCTCCTTCGGCGAGGCTGGTAGAGTTCTTAAATCCCTTTTATCATGGACAACAATCAGTTAAACTTTATTGCAACTTACCTGCGCCACCGCAGTGTGTACACCGCCTACTGCATTGCATATAATGTTGAGGACCAGAGGCAATACGAAAGCATCATGGCTGCCGCCAACCAGCTCATGGACGACCCCGAAGTGGGCGGCCTCATCCGTTCGGTACTGGAGCATGTTCACTACGAGGTACAGCAGGAAATTCGCGCAGAACAGAAACAGGAGCTGCTCACCGTACAACGCAAGCGTGAGCTGCCGGCCCGCATAGCTACGGGAGAAATAAGCGTGATGCAGCATTACAAGGGCAAAGACTGCAACCAGTGCACGCAGATGGTACAACCCACCATCAACCAGATGATCAGGGCCATAGACCTGGACAGCAAACTGGCCGGCCACTATCCCACAAAACAAACAGCAGTAGACCGCCAGTTCACAGCGCCCACGCCCCAATTACCGGCAGATAATATACAGAAAGAACAAAGCCATCTCCCTGGGAGGGGGTTGGGTGAGGCTGAATCGCAACAACTTAGCGAAGCGGTCTCTTTGCGGCCATTGAAAGAACCATCATTTTCGCAACAAAACACAACAAATGGTATGTCCCCCACTGGCGGGGGTGTCCGCAGGACACGGGGGTGGAAGACTCGCGCGGGATAGATAACACTGATTATTGCAACAAAACGCAACAAATCCATCCAACAGGCACAGAAATTATAAATGACATGCTCCACGAAATTGAAAACACCAAAACCTGCAACAAAATGCAACAAAACCTGTGAAGAAAATCCCGGCTGTATATACAGGGCTTGCCATTATACAGTACATTCGCACACAGAGGAAAAAATCAACTATTTAGTGCAATTCAATTTTACATTCAGCAGGTATCTTGTTGCTATACTTTTATATTGCGGTATGGTACAGCAGGGCTTTGCCCAAAGTCCTAAGCGCGAGTTTCGCGCGGCGTGGATAGCCACGGTTTCAAACATCGACTGGCCTTCCAAACGCGGCCTTCCCGCAGAGCAGCAAAAGTCAGAATTTATAAACCGCCTGGAGCAACTACGTGCCATGGGCTGCAATGCGGTAATAGTGCAGATACGGCCCGCCAGCGATGCCTTTTACCCTTCGGTAGAAGAACCCTGGAGCCAGTACCTGACCGGCAAGCAGGGAAGGCCCCCCTTCCCGTATTACGACCCGCTTGAGTTTATGATAACAGAGGCGCATAAACGCAATATGGAGTTTCATGCATGGTTCAACCCCTACAGGGCGCTGGCTATAAAAGGTAAAAACCCCAACCCGCCGGAACATGTCACCCACCGGCACCCCGACTGGCTCATCAGCTATGGCGACAAGGTTTACCTGAACCCCGGCCTGCCGCAGGTGCGCGAGTATGTTACCCGCATCATTATGGATGTGGTAAAACGTTATGATATAGACGCTGTGCACCTGGACGATTATTTTTACCCCTACCGTATAGCCGGGGTTGAGTTCCCCGACCAGGCTACGTACAACAAATACAAAGGCAATTTCACCAGCAAAGACGACTGGCGGCGCAACAATGTTGACCTGTTTGTATCTGTGCTCAACAATAATATCAAGGAGGCCAAGTCGTATGTCAAGTTTGGTATCAGTCCCTTTGGGGTTTGGCGCAATGCCAGCAAAGACCCCCGCGGCTCTAACACCCGCGGCGGGCAAACCTGTTACGACGACCTGTATTCAGACGTGCTGCTGTGGATGGAACGCGGCTGGATAGACTACCTGGCGCCGCAATTGTATTGGGAGCGCGGGCATAAACTGGTAGGCTTTGAGGTGCTGATGCCTTGGTGGGAAGCCAACAGCTATGGCCGTCATATGTACTACGGCCTGGGTGTGTACCGTATGCTGAATGCTACAAAGCCACCGTGGAACAGCCCTGTGGAGCTGATGTCTCAACTGCGGGACATACGTGCCAAAACACAGGACAGGGGTACGATTTTTTACAGCACGTCGAACTTTGATAAGCTGCACAACGGTATAACAGACAGCATAGCCCTGCACAACCGCTATTATGCCCTGCCACCCGTTATGCCCTGGCTGGACAGCATACCCCCGTCGGCCCCGGTTTTAACGGCCGAAGTACAAAAAGACAACGGTTTGCTGCTGAAATGGACGGGTGAAAATCCCACTAAAGAGCCGCTGCGCTTTGTCGTGTACCGCTTTGCCGAAAACGAGAAGCCGAACATTGACAAGTCGGCCAATATCATCGCCATCCAGCACGGTACTGAGTACCTGGACCCCGCTTACGCGCATAACAGGAACAGCACCTATATCGTTACGGCGGTAGACAGGTTGTGGAATGAAAGCCGCCCCAGCAACCGTTTTTCAACGCAGCAGGGCAATAATCTTCCTAAAAAATAAGGAAATAGCATTTTATAAACGTTTTTTGTATCTTCAACCCAGATAAAATAATGTTTGCATGAAGTCAGTATTGCTTAGCCGTTCATTGATGTTATTGGCTGCGATAATTTTAATAGGCGCGGGTTGTAAAAAGATCAAGCGCACAGAAAACAGTGTTACTGTAACAGAGATACCATCAGGCAATCCTGAACTGGAAGCAGGGAAGGGTGGCTCAGCTTCTTTTCTGCTGACACCCATGCACGAGGGCCTGTATATTGATAGCTGTATGATGTATGTTAAATACAATTCACTGGTTATCCCCTTCAACGGCCGGTTTGACGATTCAGCCTGGGCGGTGAAAGACAAGAACGGTGTACCGGTAGGAACCTTTCGTAACCTGAAGCCCGGCAACTACTATGTATATGGCCAGGGTTGGGACCTGATACGTTCTGTTAAGGTACGCGGCGGTTTGCCATTCAGGGTTCCAGAAGAAAGAAAAGCCACTGCGCATACATTGATTATACAAATACACGAATACGAATAATCTCCGTTATATATTATTTGCACAGCCGTATGACATTAAATCATACGGCTTTTTCAATATGTTGATAACATGTGCATTTTGACATACGCTTAACATTCCACCGTTTTTTAAGCCGCCGAAAAGCGTTATATTTGATATAAATCGATGAGATATGTTTGATGATTTCATGGAAGATGATTGGAACTCGTTGGATGAATTGTTGAGAAGGTATGATGATGTGAAAAACGGCGAAGCGTCCGGGATGATGGACGAAGAAGACTTTGAACGTGTCATAGAATATTATTTTCAAAACAGTAATGAAGAGCAAGCCCTGCTTGCCTGCGAAATAGCCCGCACCTACTACCCCTTTTCTACTTCTGTTTTATTGTTGAAGGCTGAAATACTGGTTCAGGCGCAGAAATACGGCCAGGCTATGCACGTATTGGACGACCTGGAAGAGTATGATAACAGCAACCTGGATGCTACACTACTAAGGTCTGATATATTGCTGGGCCAGTTTAAGTACGACCAGGCGGCAGTGTTGTTAGAACAGCGTTCAGAAAACTTTACAGGCAAAGACAAAATAGAAGTATTGCTTGAGCTGACGGATGTATATGACGAGTGCGAGGAATTTGAAGCAGTCTTCGATACGCTGAACAGGGTATTGAAAATAGACCCACGCAACGAAGAGGCCTTGCAAAAGATATGCTTCTGGGCAGACTTTACTAAACGCCTGGATGATAGTGTTACCATACATACTGCCATTACAGACGAAGACCCTTATAATGCACTGGCCTGGTTCAACCTGGGCACAGCGTACCAGGGTTTGAAGCTATACGAGAAGGCTATTGATTCTTATGAGTTTTGCGTGGCAATAGATGAGAAATTTGAATTCGCCTACCGCAACATGGCCGATGCGTACATGAGGTTGAAATGGTATGAGAAAGCAATAGATGTGCTGGAAACGCATATGCAACTGGCCAAGCCCGAAGATGTGATATTTGAAGCCATTGGCTACTGCTGGGAGAAAAGGAAAAACTTCCAGAGGGCGAGGTTCTTTTACCGCAAGGCATCGCAATTGAGCCCGCAGGACGATAGTATTTTCTTTAAAATAGGAGAAACATATGTGAGGGAGCAACAGTGGGAAAAAGCTGTAAAGGCCTATTCTGTAGCGTTGCACCTGGATAAGGACAATGCAGCCTACTGTATGGCCATAGGCAATTGCCTGATGGAAATGCAGGCCGAAAGCGAGGCGCTGGTTTGCTACCTGAACGCAGTAAAACTGAAACCCAATAACAAAACTACCTGGATAGCGCTTATAAAAGGTTTGTTTACTGCAGGCTATTTTGAAGAAGCTTTGACGCAAATAGAAATAGCCCGCGAAAACTGCGGCGACAAAGGTGATTTCCGCTACCTGCAGGCTGCTGCTTTGTTTGAACTGGGTAAATCTAAAGAAGCGTTGATACAGTTTGAAATGGCATTGAAGCTAGCCCCGACAAAGGTGAAAATGTTCACAGCGCTGAATCCTGAGTACATTCGCCGGGGTTCTGTATCAGACCTTATAGGCAAGTACAAGAAGAAATAAGACTCAGTATTTAAGACGCACCTTTTTCAGGTCTATAACATTCATAGGAGTGGCTGCAAAGCCACTCACTCTTTTTTGGGTGAAGTGGGTCATCTGGTCGTAAAAGAGTGGTATCAGCGGCGCACGGCTCATTACAAGGCTATCCATGCTTTTATATAAGGCCCAGCGTGTGGTATCATTGGTGGCCAGCATAGCTTCATCATACCACTTGTTGAAGGTTGCATTGTTAAACCGGGTATAGTTGGGTGGTGCGGGCAGGTTACCATTAAAGAACACCAGGTAGGTTTCCGCATCAGGATAGTCTGCTATCCATTGTCCGCGGAAGAACACCGCTTCAGATTTGCTCATTTGCTGCCTCAAAATGTTCGACTGCATGATCTCTACCTGTACAGGTATGCCCACCTCCTGTAGTTGCGCCGCTACAAAATTTACTATATCTGAGTAGATGTCCGGCGTAAGCACCGTCAGTGTTGATAACCCCCTGCCATTGGGGTATCCGGCATTTGCCAGTAGCTGCAATGCCTTTGCGGGATCATAGCGATAGCCATAGCTATGCGTACTATCGTAACCTGGCATACCTTCAGGAATAAAGCCTGATGTAGCCGGTATGCCTATCCCATTCCTGAAATAGGTGACTATCTTCTGCCTGTCTATGGCATAGTTCATAGCCTGCCTTACTGCTATATTTTTTATAGGTGAATGCTGCAGTAATGCATTGGTAGTATCTGTAAGAAAGCCCAGGTATTCTGTATTCAGGTAGGTGCGTTTAGTAAGGTTAAGTTTTGGTTCGTATTCTTTTTTTAACTCGCCTCTCTTGGTTAGTACCAGGTCTTTAAAAGAGCCGTCCAGTTCGTTTACAAAATCAAGCTCACCTTGCAGGAAGAGGAAGAACTCCGTTGCCTTGCTTGCTGCAAAGCCAATGGTAACGGCATCTATATATGGCAAGCTTTTGCCCGTTGTATCATGTTCCCAGTATGCGGGGTTTTTATGTAGAATCAGGATATTATTCTCATCCCATTTTCTGAATACAAAAGGGCCTGTGCCGCAGGGATGTGTGCGGAAGTCTTTGCCCCATTTTTCTACTACTTCTTTAGGCACAATACTGCAATACTGCATGCTCAGTATTTCGGGCAGCGGGCGGAAGGGTTTTGAAAGATGGATAACAACAGTGGTATCATCAATTGCTTCGAAAGGCCTGGTGGTATCTACACGGTCATTAAATATCCATGCGCCGGGCGACGCTGTTGCAGGGTCTATGATGCGGTTAAAACTATATACCACATCTGCCGCTGTCATTCTTCTGCCTTTGCCGCCATTAAACGCAGGGTTATCGTGAAAATAAATATCATTGTGTAGTATGAAAGTATGGTGTAACCCGTCTGCGCTCACATGCCAGCTTTTGGCAAGTGATGGCGACAAGTGCAGTTGTTCATCTGTAGCCACCAGTGTATTGTATATCATGTTAGCAGTCCACATCATATACTGGTCTTTTGCAAATGCTGGGTCTAAAGATTCCAACGCTTTGCCTGACATATTCATCCTGAATACATTGCCTGCCTTTTCTTTTTTTGAACCACAGCCGGCTATGGCAAAGGCGATAGCAAAAACCAATAAGATGCGTTGATGTTGCCGGGACATAGGCACAAGATAAAGTAACTTCCCGATAGTTTGTTTTAGCCTTCTTTCTTAGGCACTGTGCGGAATACGTGGTCCCAGATGATGGAGCTGACGCCAAAGCCCTTTTCTGGGTATTTGTAATGGTGCAGGTGGTGGTTACGCCACAGCCCTTTCAGGTATTTGGGTGGTGCGTAGGAATGTATAGCGTAGTGCATGGTGCCATACAGCATATAGCCTGATATAAAGCCCGGGAACAAGGACAATGCATAAGCACCCGTAGCCAGGTACATACCACCAAATATCAATGAGGATATAATAAGGCTAGGTACCGGCGGCATAAACAGGCGTTCCCTGTCACGGGGGTATTCGTGATGTACACCGTGCAGTGTGTACACGAAATTTTTACCGGCTGCACTATCAGTCATCCAGTGGAAGAGGTACCTGTGCATCAGGTACTCAAAAAATGTCCAGAACAATAATCCGCCAAAAAAGAGTAATACTTCTATTCCAAATGGTACGAGTAAATATTCAGTACCGTAGTACATCATAAAACTCAGTATAGGGACGTAAATGCTGTATATGACAAGCGGGTGAGTTTTTGTCAGTATCTCCAGGAAGTCGCTTTTAAAGAGACGGGCCTGCCCTTTATTTTTGATTGTAAATTCCATTGCGTGTATCGGCGTGTATCGGAATTATAACACAAAAATAAGGAAAAGGTTTTTCCTAAACACCGAGTACACTATATGCCTGTCTTAAGCTTTTTACTTCGTTTTGCTTTATTATTCAGCGCTTTATTTACCCAAAGCAACAACGCCGGCTGCAGTACCAGGTTGAAAACCATAGCAATAAACAGTGTGAGCGACGTTAACAGCCCCAGCGATTTGGTGCCATCGAAACGGGACAATATAAACACACCAAATCCTGCTATCAATATCAATGATGTGTAGATGATGCTTAGCCCGGTATCGTGTATCGTATTTTTTACCGTAATAGGGATATCGCCATTGTTCTTTTCCAGCTCCTGTTTATAGTTCACCAGGAAGCGTATGGTCACATCTACCGTTATACCCAAAGCCACACTGAATACCAATACTGTAGATGGCTTTAAAACAATACCACTCCAACCCATGATGCCCGCTGTAAGTACCAGTGGAATAATGTTGATGACGATAGATATCAATACGATCCTCCATGAGCGGAACAGGAATATCATGCAGGTAAATATCATGATAAAGGCCAGGATGATACTCTCGCCCAGGCTGTTAATGATGAACTTGCTCCCCTCCAGGAATACTATGCTAGTGCCGGTAAATGTTACATCGTATCGTGCAGTGTCAAACAGTTCCAGCGCTTTGGGCCTCAGGCTGTCTATCAGCGCGGGAAGCCTTGTAGTGCCTACGTCCGCTATGTTAATGCTGAGGCGGGCAATCTGCCTGTTGCTGTCTATATATGCATTTGCCAGTGTGCTGAAGGTGCTGTTTTTATCGCCGTTGCCCCTGAGGTATGGTTGTATAAACGCACCGTCAAACATATTAGGGATGCCATAGCTGCTGCTGTCACCGTTATAATATGCCTGGCGCGCAAACTTCACCCCTTCTACATAAGACAACGGCCTTGCCATTTCAGGAAACCGGCTGATATAGTTGTTGAACTCATCTATCTTCTGCATCATGGGCAGGGAGGTGGCCCCGTTTTTGCGGCGGCTGTCCACGGCTATTTCCAGCGGCATTACACCTGTAAAATGCTTCTCAAAAAACTTCAGGTCTGTATATACTTTGTTGTCTTCCGGAAGGTCATCTACTATGTAACCAATAGCCTTCAGCCTGTACATGCCTATACCTGCTGCCACAAGCGCAATAGCTGTAAGCGCATATACTGCTTTGCGGTGGTTGAATACCCAGTTGGTAATATTATCCAGTACACGTGTTATCCATTTGCTCTCTAAGTAATGCGTGTGGCGTACGTTTGGCGGTGGCAGGAAGCTGTACAGCGCAGGTATGAATATAATAGATATAACGAACAGCGCCAGTATATCAAGACCGGCGACGATACCAAAGGTGCGCAGCAGGTTGCTTTCTGTAAAGGCAAATACACCAAAGCCAATGGCTGCCGTAACATTGGTAAAAAAGGTAACAATACCCATACGGTCTACCATGTTCAGCAACGCCTGTCTCTTATCCGGGTTTTTGCGGTATTCCGTGTGGTATTTGTTCAGGAAGTAGATACAGTTGGGTATACCTATCACCACTATCAACGATGGCAGCAGGCCGGTAAGCAAGGTTATTTCGTAACCCAGCAGGTAAATGGTGCCCATCGTCCATATTACGCCAATACCCACCATCAGCATAGAGGTAAGCACCGCCATGATGGAGCGGAAGAACAGCATGAGTATAACAGCCGTAAGCGCAAAAGATAAAATAAGGAACAGCCTCATTTCACTTTTTATCATGGTCATTACAGAGGCACGTATATACGGCAGGCCTGAATAATGTATTTCCACCTTGTTGTCCTTGCCAAACTTTTCAGCTATAGCTACTATATCCCGTATTACAGTCTGGCGTTTGGGGGTATTCACAATCTGCTTGTCAATACTTATCGCCATCATATAGGCTCCTGTTTCAGCATTGTATAGTATGCCCTTGTAAAAGGGCAGGTTGAGGAAAGCCTGCCTGAAGGAGTCTGTATTGCCCCCTGTAGTTACAGATATTTTCTCTGTCTTCAGGTTGCCGTTGGTGGTGTCCTTTATAATATTGATAGCGCCGGGGATGGATAGAATGCCTTTTACAGACTCTGCTTTTTCCAGCTGGCTTACCAGCCCCGCGTATTTTTCAAAAAAACCTTGTTCAAAAAAGTCTTTTTCCTGGATGCCTATGAACATCATATTGCCATCTTCGCCAAACAACTTCCGGAAGGCCTGGTATTCCAGGTATTTGGGGTTATCGCGGGGTATGGCATCTGCATATTGATAGCTCAATTGCACTTTTGAGCCCATATAACCCATGAAAGCAGTAGCTGCCAATAATATCACTAATAACGCTACACGAAACCTGATTATGAAAACCGCTACTTTATGCCACATTCAACTATATGTTTTTTTGGAGGGTGCGAAATTACTAAATAAAGAACATTAACACCTGTAACCCTGTATAGTTGTATGTTATTTTAATATAGCGTTATATGCTTTATGCTTAATCTAATATAATAAATCTGTCTGCATCTTCCAGGAAGGGAAACTGTTGCCTGGCCTGCGTTACAGCTTCTTTGCTGATAGTTATTGTATGGCATATAGCAGAGTCTGAATGTCGCCATAATAATTCCCCCAGCGGGCCAAATACACTGCTGTCACCCGTGTGTGTTACGTCGTTGCCATCTTTTCCTACCCTGTTTACCCCTATACAGTAGCTGATATTTTCTATAGCACGTGCCTGAAGCAGGGTCTTCCAGGGCAGGTTGCGGCGTTCCGGCCAGTTGGCTACATACAGCAGTACATCATATTCTGCCTTGCTGTTGCGCGACCATGCCGGAAAACGCAGGTCGTAACACACCATCAGGCATATACGTATGCCTTTTACGCTTACTATCATCCGTTTGTCTCCTGCACTATAATGCTTGTTCTCATGCGCATAGCCAAACAGGTGGCGCTTATCATAATGGCAGGTTTTACCATCGGGCTGTACCCACACCAGCCGGTTATAGTATTTGTCATCTTCTTCTATCATCAGGCTGCCGGTAAGTATGCAACTGTATTTCCGGGCTGTGTCCTTCATCCACTGCACGGTAGTTCCGTCCATAGTTTCTGCCAGCCTTTCAGGCGCCATGCTGAAGCCTGTGCTGAACATCTCGGGCAGTACCACTACTTCCATCTTCCCGTTTACAGCTGCCAGGTATTGCTCATACTGTGCCAGGTTGGCCTGCTTATCCTCCCATACTATATCGGGCTGTACTATCGTGAACTTTAATTCTGTCATACCTGTTATGCTATTTTTAAATACTTTTGAACTGTACTAAAAAACACAAGATATGAGAAAGATATACACCCTCCTGCTTATGTCTTTGCCATTTATAGCTATTGGCAAAGATAAAAATGATTTGATTGGCAACTGGCGCGAAGTGAAGAGAGTAACCAATGATAATAGCGTGAGCTTCAAAGACACCACATTATTCACCTTTATGGCAGGGAACGAATACACCACGCAAAAATCGGGTGGGTTTATTTACCGTGGCAGCTATAAAGTAGAGAAAGGCATGCTGGATATAGGGATGCGTACCTTTACTATAGTAGAGCAAAAGAAGAACAGGATGGTGCTGAAAGATGAGCAGGGCACCTATACTTTTGAGACCTATACGCCTTCAGGCCCGGGAGCACCACGTGCCCCTGAAAAATATGGTCCTGTCACCAGCATCAACCAGATGGTGGGCAAGTGGGATAAGTTTAAAGGTACCAGCGCTAATACACAGCAGCAGATAGACTATACCCGCGCTGTAAAAAAGATAGAGATATTCAGCACACCGGATAACGGTAAGCTGGGTTACATCTACGCAGGCAGGGATGCAGAGAACGCGCCAAGCTGGTATGTAGAGAGTTTTTCTAACCAGACGCTGTACTGCAATGGCAAAGACCGCCGCCAGTTTAAAGTGCTGAAGGCAGAGAACAATGAAGTAATAATAGAAGAAGCAGGGTTTACTTATTTCCTCAGGAGGTTTAAGTAATACATCACAATTTAATTTTTGAAAGAGGCGCTCATAATGAGGCCTCTTTCAAAATTAAGACTACCTATAACTTTAAGAATGCTACCTTCCCTTTTCTCATACTATCGTATACTGCTTTATATGCAATTTTTTTGACTTGGGGCTTCGTTGGATTTTCTGAAAATAAATGGTAGATGTACACCCACCATTCATCCTCTGTTTTCTCATCAATTAATTTAAGTATTAAATCAAGATATTTCTTAGTTAGAAGGCCTTTTGCTTTTGCATATTCATAACACAATAGGGTGGGCAGACAATCTCGATCAGATATTAGTTTATCAGAATAGCTCTCGAATTTATCTAGTGTGAAACCATATTTGATTGATAAGTATATGCTCCATAGGGCAACGTCAGAGCGAGAATATTTTATATGTTCTTTTGCAATGCAGTTAATTTCTCTTTTTATTATTTCAAGGATATCCGTTGTAATGTGTTTTTTATTTCGCTCTAGTATTTCATCAAATACATCGATAAAATATGGATAGATAAAACATACCCTAGATAAATACATTAAAATAAATGCGAACACCTTATCATCAGCAAACTCTTTGCTTGACAATACTTTCACAGCATATCTTATTGAGCAATCGCTAGAGTTTTCCTTTAATAAATTAACGGATAAATCAATAAAGTCGCTTAAGGTTACAATGTCTTTGTTTTGGAACTTTTTTTTCCTTAATGAGTGACTTGTGTACGCACGAAGCTTTTGAACCCAATCCCCATCTATAGGAGCAGGTAAGGCTATAATTTTCGTCTTTTTTGTATTTAGCTTTAATCGAAATTTTCCTAATTCTTTACTTAGTGTTCTAATAAATAAATCTGCCTCCTCCATTGATTTACAATAACATCTATAATCATCGATAAAGCGCAAATATTCGAATTTAGAAAGTTTACTATCGATTTTGGAAAGGATAATCTCCGATATTAACGCAGATGTATCGGGACCGATTGGTATACCATTAGTTTCATTGCCTTGAATTGACCTAATTGAAAAATCTAATTTGTTATACCACAATGCACTATTTTTGGCATTGTTTTTTTGCTTTTTGGTGCCCAACTAAAGCCCATGGAATCGAGTGAGAGTATATGCTTGGGTAACAGTTTGCGATATCTGCATGAACCAATACCTTTTTCCCAAAAGACTTATCTAATAACAGGAATTTTTCATCGTCATGTTTATCGTATGCCATCATTGACATAAGGCGATTATTGAGGTTGTTAGGTTTAGGGGTAATCATGCTTTTTTCAAGATAGTCATCCACATCTCCAAATGACTTTGCAATTTTTGCCCAATTGTCTCTAATAGCGGTGCATAATCGATAATATGCAATTGGATGTGGTATTTCAAGTTGACGAGGGGCATTATTGTTACGTGTTAATTGATACTGGACACAGTAAAAACTTTTGTCTTTGAAAGCATTAATTTCATTGGTAATTACCCATTCGCCGAATGTATCGCTTTTAAATATGGGAGTAAGTTTTTCAGGAAAAGACCATATTTAAGTAGTTTCTCATAAACTTTTCCTTTTCTGAGAATTTTTAAAAAATCTACCATGTTGTAGTGTTGTTAGGAGTATATTATACAATGTACAAATATTATCAGATAGGTAGTTCTTTTACTTGTTGCTACATTGCACCAATAAAAATCACAAACAATGATAACATTCTTAGGTACAGGACATCTGGGCGGCAATTTTACCAGGGCACTATTGAAGCAGGGTGAAACCGTACATGTATGGAACAGGACAGCTGAAAAAGCTAAGGCTCTGGAAGCTGATGGGGCAAAGGTGTTTGATAGCCCGGCTGATGCTGTAAGGGGTGTAAAGCGTGTACATATTGTGGTGTCTGACGATGCTGCTGTAGATGAAGTGTTAAACAACGCCGCAGCTGCACTGGAACAGGGCGCAATAATAATAGACCATACCACCACCAGTGTAGCGGGTGCAGTGCAGCGTACCGAACAGTGGGTCGCAAAGGGATATACTTATATACATGCTCCTGTTTTCATGGGCCCCGTTAATGCGCTGGAGAGTACCGGTTACATGATGGTATCGGGCAACCAGGATGTGATAAAACAAGTAACCCCATGGCTGGAGAAAATGACGGGCAAACTGCTGAACCTGGGTGATGCCACAGGCAAAGCCGCTGGTATAAAGCTGGTAGGCAACCTGTTCCTGATAAACCTGACAGGTGGCATATCTGATATGCTGGCACTGGGCAGCGCGGTAAACATAACAGGCGCAGATATAGCTGCATTGTTTGATGCATGGAACCCCGGGGCTATGACACCCCAAAGGCTGAAACGCGTATTGAATGGTAATTTTGACAATCCGTCTTGGGAGCTGCAGATGTCGCGCAAAGACGCCAGGCTGATGATAGAGGAAGCCGCCCGTGCCGGTAAAGAACTACCGGCCACAGCTGCAATAGCCGGGGAGATGGATAAATGGATAGAAAAGGGCTATGCTAAAAAGACTGGATGATAGTGGCATCTGAAAATTTATAGCATATATCGATATCAATCGATATTCCGGCCATAATAGCAGTAATAGAAAATATTTTACCAGATTTTGGTATTTGAGTTTTGACTTTTGAATTTTCAACCCAATACCCTTACCTTTGCGCAAAATTTCGGTAATAATCTTTATTTTATATAATTGATAGATATGCCAAACGTTGGTAAAATTAAACAAATCATTGGTCCTGTAGTTGACGTGTATTTCAGTGGCGACAGTAAGCTGCCGGATATTTATAACGCATTGGAAATCAAGCGCGATAACGGTGATACGCTGGTGCTTGAAGTACAACAGCACCTGGGTGAGGACAGCGTACGTTGCGTAGCGATGGATAGCTCTGAAGGCCTGGTACGCGGTATGGAAGTAACCGATACGGGTATTGCCATTGCAATGCCTGTAGGTGAAGGGATCTACGGCCGCTTGTTTAACGTTACCGGCGATGCGATAGATGGTCTGCCACAGCCAAGCAAGGCAAATGGCCGCCCTATTCACGCAAAACCTCCAAAATTTGAAGACCTGAGCACGGCTTCTGAAATATTATTCACCGGTATCAAAGTAATTGACCTGATTGAGCCTTATGCAAAAGGCGGTAAGATCGGTCTGTTTGGTGGTGCGGGTGTTGGTAAAACCGTATTGATACAGGAGCTGATCAACAACATCGCAAAAGCTTACTCGGGTGTATCTGTATTTGCAGGTGTGGGTGAGCGTACACGTGAGGGTAATGACCTGATGCGTGAGATGATTGAGGCGGGTATCGTTAAATACGGTGACAAGTTTAAACACAGCATGGAAGAAGGCGGATGGGACCTGGCTTCTGTAGATATGGAAGAACTGAAAAAATCCCAGGCTACTTTCGTATTCGGGCAGATGAACGAGCCTCCCGGGGCGCGTGCGCGTGTGGCGTTGTCCGGTCTTACAATGGCTGAGTACTTCCGTGATGGTGATGGTTCAGGAAAAGGTAAAGACATCCTGTTCTTCGTAGATAACATCTTCCGTTTCACACAGGCGGGTTCTGAGGTATCTGCCCTGCTGGGACGTATGCCATCGGCCGTGGGTTACCAGCCTACACTGGCAACAGAGATGGGTCTGATGCAAGAGCGTATCACTTCAACAAAAAATGGTTCTATTACCTCTGTACAGGCGGTATATGTACCTGCGGATGACTTGACCGATCCGGCGCCGGCAACAACTTTCGCCCACCTTGATGCTACTACGGTATTGAGCCGTAAGATTGCTGACTTAGGTATCTACCCTGCGGTTGACCCGTTGGATTCTACTTCACGTATCCTTACGCCGCTTATAGTAGGTGACGCACACTATAACTGTGCTAACCGCGTGAAACTGATATTGCAGCGCTATAAAGAACTGCAGGATATCATCGCCATTCTGGGTATGGATGAGTTGAGCGAAGAAGATAAACTGGTAGTATCGCGTGCACGTCGTGTACAGCGTTTCCTGTCTCAGCCATTCCACGTGGCAGAGCAGTTTACAGGTCTGCAGGGTGTACTGGTACCAATCGAGGAAACTATCCGTGGTTTCAACATGATCATGGACGGTGAGGTAGATGAGTATCCTGAAGCAGCCTTCAACCTGGTAGGTACTATCGATGATGCGATAGAAAAAGGTAAAAAACTGATGGAGCAGGCTAAAGGATAATTCGATAATTCGATAATCCGGCAATCAGACAATTGCATGGGTTATTGAAAATTGCCGAATCGTCAAATTGTCACATTACCAAATTGAGAAAATGCAATTAGATATTTTAACACCTGAGCAGAATATATACAGCGGCAACGTTTACGGAGTGCAGCTTCCCGGTATCGAAGGTTCATTCGAGATACTGGAAAACCACGCCCCTATGATAGCCACGCTGGGCAAGGGTAAAATGAAAATAATAAAAGACAAAAACACCAACGAACTGTACGAGATCTCCGGTGGATTTGTAGAAGTGCTGAACAACAAGGCAAGCGTGCTGATAGAAACGGCTGTTGCGCTTTAGTATCTGAACTTAAGAAAACGTTAGGAGGGCTTACCATTTGGTAAGCCCTCCTAACGTTTATATCAGAATCATTATTGAATAATTATCTCCTGGCCTGGCCCGCCAGCGCCTATGCTGGCGCTTACTACTGTACCGGCAGGGCAACTACATCCATTACCATATTCAAAACATGAGTTCTGAGGATATCCCGAAGTCGTACATGTACCAGGTAATCCTGTTGTTGCATCTTCAATATCCATACTGCCTGAACGTGGGCAAATAATTGGTGTAACTGGTGTTCCCATACATTGTGTTTTAACAAGAGCATGGATAACCCAATAATCAACACCGTATACACCGGGAGGAGCTATACCTGATACATATGTAGTTGGAGAGGCTAAATTAATTGGGTATGTATTACCTGCAGTTACAGTAACCGCCTTTGATCTATATGTATTACAATTAAGGTCATAAACCGTGAACATTACTCCAACGCTACCACAGAGAGTTGGCATTCCAACAATATCTAACTGTGCTTTCGATTTGTTTGCAATGCACGTTGCAAAAAGTAAAATAAGAATGATTTGTTTCATTTTTTTGAAAAATTTAAAGTGAGAAATGAGTTTGAGGAAATGGTCAAATACACAAAGCATATTTGTTTGGTGAAGAATCTTGTGTATGTGAATATAAGTTAAATATTTTATACGATTTAACTTTCACTTAAAAATGACTATGTTTATAAGTATAGTAACCGTGTAAACTATGAGGAAATTATTGCTGCTATTAGCACTGTCAATTATTTGTAATACCGCTGTGGCGAAGGTTCACCCGGCCGATGGTGATACTGTGAACTACAGGCTGGTAGGTTTTAAAGTACCTGAAAAGAAAAATTCTACAGGTTATATTTTAGAGGTACATGAGTACCTGATAAGGGATGATGGAACTGTACATACAAAATTCTTATTTGAACAGCGGAGTAATGAGCACAAAATAGTGGCAACTGTACCCGCGTTTGGTAAAAGCTATAAATGGAGGGTGAAATACCTGGAGAAAGGGAAAGTTACTGATTCTACAAGGTTCAATAATTTTTCCGTGGGGAGTATTGTCTATACAGATACTAACAAATACAGGATGCGTATACTTAAAAATGAGTTGGTTAATAAAGATTACTTCATTTTTGTAGATGGTACAAGAACCTTGTATGATATGGATGGGAACGCATTGTGGTATTTACCCAATATTCCTAAACTCGTGGATGATAATTCCATTATAAGGGATCTGGAAATAACACCATTCAATACAATTACTTTCATGACGACCAATCAGGCATTTGAAATAGATTACGATGGTAATTTATTGTGGAAAGCTCCGGACGATGGCAGGGTAAGTGGGGACACAAGTGAACATTATCATCATGAATTTACCCGTCTGAAAAATGGCAACTATATGATTATCGGAGCAAAACCTACTTTACGTGTGGTACCTGAAAAATATATTCTCCCGGCATTAGAATTAAAATACATCAAAAAGGATAATAAAACTTACCGTTCATTTATGTCAGCAACAATGATCGAATACAAAGCAAACGGTGATATTGCATGGTCATGGTTATCTGATAATATATTTACAGATGCTGATCTGTTTACGCCTGGTATAGAAGGTTCAGGTGCAAAAGTAAATACTCATATGAATGCCTTTTATTTTGATGAACAAAAAAAAACGATCTACACAAGTCATAGAAATATAAACAGGGTAGTGAAAATATCATATCCTTCAGGAAAAGTATTGGCTAGTTATGGGGAAGCTTACAATAAAGAAATTCCGATTTCGGGGAGCGGTATGTTTTACGGACAGCACTCTTGTAGGATTAGCAAAAATGGACAGTTATACTTATTCAATAACAATTCCAATTTCAATGAGGCAAATAAGTCACAGGCACAATCGTCTTCCGTAGTATTCTTTAATGAACCATATGCTCCAGCAGATACATTGTCTAAAGAATGGGAGTTTTCTTGCAGGCTAGACACACTATCAAGAGGATTTACGCAAGGTGGAGGTAGTGTATCTGAGTTACATAATACTGATATTCTTGTATGTATGGCTCATGGCCGCAATTTTATTGTATCAAAGACTAAAAAAATCCTTTGGGATTCCTTGCTTGAACAAATTGACAACGAAAAGAACTGGAAGTTAATGGAAACGGGTTACAGAAGTACTATTCAAACCCGGCAAGAATTTGATAATATCATATTGGATAGCCTGCCAAAATCTTATTAATTATACGTTAATTAATTTGATATAAAAAATTATGTTTTTATAATTTTTATAGATAATTTAACAATTACGTTTATGTGACAATTTTATTACTCATATTAATATGATCATTATGAAGAGAGTTCTGGTATTACTATTAATCATTATTGCCCCCTATTTTTATGGGAAGTCCTATGCCCAATGTTTTACAAGCGCCACCCCTAGTAATAGATGTTATTACGGAGATGCTATAAATTCATTTACCCTGAACTCAATAAATGCAACAGGTAATAGCGGGTGTAATAATACAAGTACAGGGTATTCATCCTTTTCTAGTCCAGTATGGAACTTAACCGCCGGGCAAACATATAGTTTTAGTGTAAGTGTAGGTACTGGCTCTTATGATCAGGGATTTGCATTTTGGATTGATCTAAATAATAATGGTCAATACGATGCATCTGAAATGGTGTACGCCAGTAGTACAACAGGGTTTAGTTTCAGTGGAAGTATATTAATCCCTTCAACTGCAACTATAGCCAATGGTGTAAGGATGCGGCTTATGTGTGCATATAGGGCAACTATTTCGTCTACCCAGGCCTGTACAAGTTTATTGGGTAATTCTGGAGGCTGGGGAGAAATTGAAGATTATTTTGTAAACATAATTTCCCCTTGTAATGTGTCGTTTACTGCCCATCCACAAAACAAAAGCGTATGTGCCGGCAGCAATACATCATTTTCAGTAACTGCTACCAATGCCAATACCTACAAATGGGAGGTAAGTACTAATGGGGGTACAACCTGGACGACAGTAACAAACACAGGTGTATATAGTGGAGCCACTACCAGCACTTTAACTATTACAGAACCCACAACCGGTATGAATGGTTACCAGTACCGCAATGTAGGCACCAATACCACACTTAGCTGTTCTGTAAACAGTTCAGTTGCTATACTCGCGGTTAGCCCGGTACCTTCCATTACTTCTACATCATCGGCAGGTGGCTGTACCGGTAACCCCACATCGGTTACTGCAGTGCCGGGTACGGGTGCTACAGTAAGCTGGTACGACCAGACTACCGGCGGCACGCTGCTGGGTACAGGCAATACATTAAACATAGCAAGTGCACCCGCCAGCAATACTAATTATTACGCACAACCTGCATTTACAGCCACCCCTGCATCATTATCCGTACAACTGGCCGCTACCAATTCTAACATGGGCTGCTTTATGGATATCAAGCCACTGAAGGATATAAAAATGACCGATGTATCATGGGTGCCTGCTGCCACTCAGTCCTATGATATATCTATCTACTTCAAATCGGGCACATCGGTAGGTTTTGAAACTACTGCCGGCGCATGGACATTATTAACCACCAAAACGGGTATCAGCGCTACTGCCGGCACGCCCAACAAAATAACTTTGCCAACAGCACAAACCTTATCTGCAAATAATACATACGCTATATTGGTAATCAGGGCAGGTAGCAGTGGTTCTATAGCCTACCAGACCGTTTCCGCGTTAGGTTCTGTAGAGGCATCTAATACAGACTTGCAGTTGTTATCGTCTTCCGGTATCGGGGCATTGTTCAGTGGCGGGTTAAACACCCCCAGGCAGTTTGCAGGTACTATATGGTATGAGCCTATAGTTTGCCCGGCACCGGCAAGGACGGCGGTACAACTAATAGTAAATGCCGCGCCTACCGTAACTACGCACCCGGGCAATACCGCGGTTTGTAAAAATGCCAACGTTACCCTTACGGCAGCATTTAGCGGCGCGGGCAGTTACCAGTGGGAGATGAGTACTAATGGTGGTACAAGCTGGAGCACTGTAAATAACGGCGGTATTTACAGTGGTGCTACTACTGCGGCGCTTACCATTACAGGCGCACCATCCAGCATTAATAACTACCAATACAGGAGCAAAGGTATATGTACCTCTACCGCAACATCAAATGCGGCAACTATTACTGTAAATGAACCACCGGCCATTACCACACAGCCAACCAATACAGAGGTTTGCCTGGGTGAGAATACAACTATCAGCTGTGTGGCAACCGGCGCAGGCACATTGGCATATGAATGGGAACGCAGCCTGGATGGCGGCACGAACTGGAGTGCCGTGCCTGCAAGCGCGCCTTACAGTACTGTAAATACTGCTACCCTAACTATTACAGGGGCAACTACTTTTTTAAATAATGTGCAGTACAGGTGTAAAGTGAAGGGGCTTTGTAATCCGGAAGCTACTACTAACGCAGTAGTGCTGAAGGTTAATACGCCTCCTGTAGTAACAGTACAACCAACAAACCAGGAAATCTGCCCACGCAGTACCGCCGTTTTTACAACAACAGCAACCGGTGCTGGGTTGGCCTATCAATGGCAGGAATTGACTACCGTGTGGACGGACATCAGCAATGGCGGCGCTTATAGCGGTGCAACTACCAATACATTAAGTATAAGCAATGTGCATGCAGGCTTAAGCGGCCAGCAGTACCGCTGTGTAATAACAGGTGCCTGCGCGCCACCCGATACTACTAATGAACCTGTATTGACAATTAAAGATGAACCTGCCGGGGTGTCGGTGGGGTCTAATACACCTGTGTGCGAAGGCAAAACACTGGAGCTGACCGGCAACAGCACATCAACCGGTGTAACATATAGCTGGACAGGCCCTAACGGCTTTAATGCCAATACGCAAAACCCATCTGTGCCATCACCCGTACTGGCAAATACGGGCAATTACATATTGACTGCTACACTTACCTCTACAAACTGTAGCGTGAAAGACAGTACACCGGTGGTGATAAAGATTACCCCAGCTAAACCGGTGGTGGGCAGCAATACACCTGTGTGTACCAAACTGGACATTAACCTGACGGCGAGCAGCACTGCAGGTGCTACATATAGCTGGACCGGCCAGTCGGGTTTTAGCAGTAATGTGCAAAATCCTGTGCGCAGCAATGCAGCGTTGCATATGACGGGGTACTACAAGGTTATAGCAGATATAAATGGTTGTGTATCCGAACCTGACAGTACATTGGTAACAATTATACCAAGCCCCGAGGTTGGGGCGTACCCAAGCCCGTCAAACATTGTATGTGTTGGAGATACCATTATATTTATAGGTATTGCCAACCACGGTGGAACAGGCCCAACATACCAATGGATGAAAAATGGTGCGGCAATACCGGGCGAAACAACATTGAAATATTCAGCCGGGGGCCTGGCAAACGGAGATGTAATAACCCTGGAATTAACCCCCGGTACAGATGTTAGTTGCAGCAGCAGTATCAGCAGTATACCCATACCCGTTACGATACAACCATACCTGCCACCGCAGGTATCTATAAGCTCAGACCCCGCAGGTGCTGTGTGGCCGGGCTTACTGGTCAATTTCATTGCTACACCAACTGACGCAGGTAATGCGCCAGGCTACCAGTGGAAACGCAACGGGCAGAACGTAAGCGGTGCTACGGGACAAAACTGGTCGGCCACTACATTGAGCGACAATGATGTTATCATATGTGAAATAACAAGCGATTACTTATGCCCGTCTGTACCAACAGCGCTCAGCAACCAGATAAAGGTAACAGTGCTCACATCTGTAGCTAATACTGCAAAAGCTTCAGCTATCTCTTTATTCCCGAACCCCAACCAGGGTAGTTTCACCCTTAAAGGCAATATGGCATCGGCAGAAGTAGATATTGAAATACTGAATGCTGTAGGACAGGTAGTGTACAGGCAATCTGCACACACCAGGGCAGGCGAATTGCAACATGACATACGTCTTTCAGGCCTGGCCGATGGTATATATATGGTGCGCATACATGGACAGGGAGAAGAAGCAAGCATCAGGTTCAAATTGACTAACTAAATTACTTACGGAGGATAGAGAAAAATGGTTGCCGCTTATCGCGGCAGCCATTTTTATTGAATGATGCATCCCAAATAAAGCGCCGTTTTGTAACAGGTTCATTTAAACAGCTTTTTTACTGTTTACTTTTTTACTTTTGAAGACTCAAGGTGAATTTATCATTTTTCATAGCACGCCGTTATATGCTGCGCCAGAAAGGGCGCTTCTCTGCCTTTATCATCAGGCTGGCTATCGTGGCTACTATGCTCAGCGTGGCTTCAATGATTATAGCCATGGCCCTGATAACAGGGTTTAAGCAACAGATAAGCCGCAATATTTATAACTACTGGGGCCATATACATGTAACCCTTTACACAGCAGGCAATACCTCTATCATTGCACCGGACCCGCTGATGCGCAATGCTGATATAGAAAGACAGGTAAAAATGCTGCCCGGTGTAACAAGTATTTCGCCATACGCCATAAGCCCTGTGATAATAAACGCCCACCAGCAGATGGAAAGCTTGCAACTGAAAGGTGTGGACAGTAGTTACGATTTCACGACAATCAATGCCAGCCCCATCAGCTTTTCAGATACAGGTTATTCTCAACAGGTTGTTTTGTCGGCCACAACGCTCAACAGGTTGAAACTGCAACCCGGTGATGACCTGCTTTTGTACTTTATAGATGAGAACAGCATATACCCCCGCATAAGAAAAGCAAAGGTTGCAGGTACTTACCATACCGGTATGGAAGATATTGACCGTCTTTACGCCTTGTGCGACATCAGGCTGCTGCAACGCATAAACCAGTGGAGCCCCGATGAAATAAACGGCTACCAGGTAAAATTATCTGATCCTGAACTGGCGCAACCAACCGCCGATAAGATTTTTGAAGATATACTGCCACGCACCACACAACTGGTAGCCAGCACCATGGCTGAGATTTTCTCGGGCATTTTTGACTGGTTGAAACTACTGGACATGAATGCACTTGTTGTGCTGATAATAATGGGTGTGGTGGCCATCATTAACCTGGTGGCTGCATTGCTGATACTCATCGTTAACCAGGTACGGCTGGTAGGTTTGCTAAAGGCGCTGGGCATGGCCGAAAGGCAGATGCGTACCATATTCCTGTACCATGCTGCGCTTATAGGGTTTGCAGGTATCGTACTGGGTAATATACTGGCCATAGGACTGTGTGTGATACAACAGCAAACAGGTTTCCTGAAGTTGTCTGAAGAAGGGTATTCTATGTCGTACGTGCCGGTAGAGCTGGTATGGTGGCACCCTGTACTCATCAGCCTGGGTACTATCGTGCTGTGCATACTTTGTATGTGGTTGCCAACGTTGTATATTCGCCGTGTGCAGCCGGCAAAGGTGCTGCAGTTTAAATAAGCGCTGCACCTGCGCAGTTTCGTGCATATAAATAATGAAGAACAAAGAGTTATATCGCCAGTTCTGTAGTGCGGGTGCTGCGCTGCCCATCTTTCTTAAAGATTGGTGGCTGGATGCTGTTTGCCCCGACTGGGATGTAACCATTGTTAAAAACGGTGATAACATATCGGGCGTGTGGCCTTACAGCATAGAGCGTAAAATAAATGTTACCATCCTGCGCGACCAGGTGCTTACACCTTATATGGGCCCTTTCGTTTTTTACCCCACCGACCTTAAAGCAAGTAAAAGAGATAGCTTTCAGCACGAAACACTTACCGCACTGCTGGAGGCTATGCCCGATGCTAAAGTATGGCATGTATCTACACTGCCCGGACTGAAGCAGGCCGGATTGCTTACAGATTACGAGTTTGATATACAGCTGAGGCAGACGTTCATCATGCCGCTTGACGAGCCTGTTGACAACATTTTTAACCGACTGCACGAAGACTACCGCCGCAATGTGCGCAAGGCTGATAAAGAACTGGCAATTACCAACGAGCCCGAAATGCTGCACCAGCTTTGGGGGTACCAGAAGGCTACATTGGACAGGAAAAATGTGCGCACTCTTTTTACCCAGCAGCAGATGCAGAAAATATTTGACGCCTGTATAAAGCACGACAGTGCTGCGCTGTGGGTGGCAAAAAAAGAAGGTGAAATACAGGCAATAGTGTGGCATGTATGGGATGATGAAAAAGGTTATTACCTGATGGGCAGCAACAACCCGCACAGTAAAGACAACCGCTCCATGACCTCCCTGTTATGGCATGCTATTCAGCATTCTAAAATACTGGGAAAATCAGGTTTTGATTTTGAAGGTAGTATGGACCCCGGCGTAGAAAAATTCTTCCGCAACTTTGGCGGCAAGCGTGAGCTCTACCTGGTGCTGCGTAAAAATGAATCGCTGCTCTGGAAGCTGAAAGAACGGTTAGTTTAATTCATACTCCAGCCTTACTGTTATACTGGCAGTTTTGTTGCGGTCTTTTGTATTGAAAGCACCACCGTAGGTATAGTCCTCGTTGCTGTACTGCCCTGTTATCTGGAAGACACCCATCGATGCTTTTTTCAGATCGCCCAGTTTACTGTCGCCGTTTTTGGCAATAGCTTCTGCCCTTATGCGGGCGTCTTCGGTAGCACGTTCCAGTAGTTGTATTTTCAGGTCGCTGAGTTTTGTATAATAATATGCTGGTTGTTCGCTACTCAGTTCTATTCCAGATTGCAGTAGTTCTGTTATTTCCCTCGATATTTTTTCGACCTTGTCTATACTGCGTGAATTTACTTTAACCGTCTGGCGTAGCTGGTAGCCCGCAAAGTTGCTGCCTGCTATGCCACCGTTCTCGTTATAGGTGTAAGTAAATTGTTTCTCTATAACTATAGCAGAAAATACGATCTCTGAATCTGAGATACCGCTTTTCTGCAGGTAGGCTCTTACTTGTTGCTCGTCACTTTTCAGGGTGGCATAGGCACTTTTCAGGTCGAAATTGGTACGCGAGTAAGCCGCAGACCATACCACCATGTCCGCTGAAAAATCAAACTCAGCACCACCCATAACGTTTACCGTATTGATGGAGCTGTATTTGTAATTGTAAGATTTGCCAATAACATATCCGGTAATAATGATGGATAGACCGATTATTATAGCTACTACTGCGCGCATGATATAAAGTTAATAAAATTGAATTTCCACAGTATTATATTTTAAAAGATTGAGCTTTTTGTGCCATTGATTCAGTTATTAATTGTACAATATGAGCAGGCGATTTTTTTAGTTTTTCATGCTGCCATGCTTTTTCTTTTTCAACAGATTTGCCCGCGCGGTTTACAGCCTGCAATGCGTATAATGCTGCACCCATGCTATGATCGGCCATGTGTGCCGTAGCTAGGCCTTGCCCGATGGCACGGGCTACAGATACCGATACAGCATCTACATCAGCACGGGCAACAGCGTGTGCTTTTAACGATGCCTTCATGGCCTCTCCTGTAGTGGCCATGCCATCGGCCCATGCCTTAGCTATACCCAATACTTCTTCCAGTACATTTTTTCCTGTTCCTTTATATAGTGGCAGCACACGTCCGGCGCAGGCAATTGCCCAGAGCATAAGCGCCCGGTGCTCTTCTTTCGTTAATGGGCCACCCCTGTGTGCGGCTACAAATCGTTTATCCCTCATGATAGATTTGCTACAAGGCGAATATAATAAACGTCACTTTTTCGTTTTAATACGCACTTTAAAATTAATTACAAATTAACATGTTTATCAATATGAATTCGTATATTTAATATGAGGAAAGTAAGTGTAGCGGTTATTTAAGCATAAAATCAATCAATCTATATATGCAAACCAATACAATCAGTCAAACCCTTGTGGGTTTAAACAGGGTGATGGTGACATTGCAGCTAACCCCTGATACAAAAGAGGAGAACGATGCAATAGTAAAAACCAGCACAGCTACGGCAAACGACAAACAACAGGGCATTGTTGAACAACAAGTGTTGAAGTACTATCATTCTCTTGGTGGTAGCTACCTGCTGATAAATGCCCGTGTAAACAAAAACGGCACGGTAGATATGACGCTGGAAAAAACCGGTAACCTGTCCGGTATCTGAACCGTATTAAATTTCCCTGTCAGGATGTTTGTTTGTATTGTTAATACGAACAGGGATACTTTTTTCACTTCACTATATAGTAACACAAAAACTAAACACCGGTTGAGCGGGGTATGTACCGTTTTTATAGTATTTTCACGGTTACTGTTGTAACAAACAGGAAATGAATTGACTACTAATCAGTAAAACAGACAATAGTGAAAGCCATCATTCCCGTAGCTGGTGCCGGTACAAAACTCCGCCCACTTACTTATACACAACCCAAGGCATTGATACCCATAGCCGGTAAAACTATATTGAGCGTTATCATAGACCAGTTGTTAGATGCGGGTGTAACTGAATTTGTATTTGTAATAGGCTACCTGGGAGAAAAAATAGAACGTTACCTGCAGAAAAATTACCCAACCCTTAGCTATACGCTGGTAAACCAGACAGACAGGAAAGGCACGGGGCATGCTATATGGCTGACGCGTGATGCGGTGCATAATAACGAAGAAGTAATGATTGTGCTGGGCGATACAATATGCGAATATGATGTGAAGAGAGTATTGAGCAGCAGTGAGTCGCAGATAGGTATAAGAAAAGTAGATGACCCGCGTGGGTTTGGTGTGGCTGAACTGAATGAGCATAATAAAGTGCTGAAAGTGGTGGAAAAGCCATTGATACCAAAGTCGAATATGGCGATGGTAGGGGTGTATTATATAAAGGAAACGGAGGCACTGTTTAACGCGCTGAACAAACACCTGAACCACCGTGCAGATGAAGAAGGCGAATATCACCTGACCAATGCACTGCAATATATGATAGAGCAGGGCATCACCCTGCATGGCTTCAGGGTGAACAACTGGTTTGACTGCGGGAAAAAAGAAAACCTGCTGCATACTAATGCCGTATTGCTGAAAGAACAAAGCGAACAAAAGGGTGAAAGCACAGAGTCCTACCAGTATGACACCAGTGTTATTATTCCACCGGTGAGTATTGCAGAAGGTTGCAACATCAGTAATTCTATTATCGGGCCTAATGTAACTATCGGGGAATACACAAATATTAAAGCGTCTATCATTAAAGACACAATTATAGGTTCCTATGCGGAATTAGACGAAGTAGTGCTGCACTCGTCTATCATAGGCAGCGATGCTTTTGTGCGTGGCCTCAGCCAGAGTCTGAATATAGGAGATAATACAGAAATAGACCTGAAATAAAATATGCCTGTTATTTAACAGGCATATTCGCAAATTCTTTTTTCATGGCCAGTTCCCAGCGCCATGCTGTATCCATCATGCTATCCAGGTCATATTTTATATCCCAGTCCAGCACGGCGCGTGCCTTGCAGTTGTCTGCATATACAGCTATCACATCGCCCGGGCGGCGCGGGCCTAATTTGTAATTCAGTTTTTCGCCGGATACTTTTTCAAAAGCCTGTATCAGTTCTAATACTGTTACGCCATTGCCCGACCCCAGGTTGAATACCTCACATTGTTCAGTATTCCTGCTTTCCATAAGGTATTGCAAAGCCTTGGTATGCGCGTTGGCAATATCCATTACATGTATATAGTCGCGTACGCAGGAGCCATCTCTTGTATCATAGTCAGAGCCAAACACCTGCATTTCGGGGCGTTTGCCTATGGCCGTTTGTGTTATTACCGGCACCAGGTTTTCTGGTTTCTCCTGCAACTCACCTATCACAACGGAGGGATGCGCCCCTACGGGATTGAAATAACGCAGCAGGCAAACATTAAAGTCAGGATTGGGCACACAGAAATCGCTGCATATAGCCTCACCCATTTGTTTGGTACGTGCATAGGGAGATTCGGGCTCAGCCAGTGTGCATTTTTCATTTACAGGCAACTGGTCGGGGTTGCCGTAAACAGAACATGATGAAGAAAATACGAAATTGTTGATTTTGTATTCCTGCGCGCATTGCAACAGGTTCACCAGCGACTTTATATTGTTGTTGAAATATCTAAGTGGCTGCTGTACAGACTCAGGTACCGATTTGAAAGCTGCAAAATGTATAATGCCCGAAATGTCAGGGTTTTCAATAAAAACAGCTTCTGTATCTTCCAGGTTGCACAGGTCAACCTTATAGTTCTTTATCTCTTTGCCGGTTACTTTGCGCACACCTTCCAACATGCGCAGGGAACCGCGGGAGAGATCGTCGATAGAGATTACATCAAATCCATTTGCTACAAGGTCAACTATTGTATGACCGCCAATATATCCGCAGCCGCCGGTAACTAATATCTTGTTCATTAGGGTGTAAAAATTACTGCTACAAATATACCGTATTATTTAACCTGCTGCATCGCTACCAGGTTATTATATAGTCCGCCTTTGGCTATCAGTTCTGTATGCGTTCCCTGCTCAACTATACGGCCTTTGTCCAGCACTATTATTTCGTCTGCATGTTGCACGGTAGATAGCCTGTGCGCTATCACGATGCTTGTACGGTTCTGCATCAATGTATTTATCGCGTCCTGTACCAGGCGCTCACTTTCCGTATCCAGGGATGAAGTGGCCTCATCCAGTATCAGTATAGGCGGGTTCTTTAACACTGCACGCGCTATGGTTATACGCTGGCGCTCACCACCACTTAAACGCGTACCCCTGTCACCTGCAACGGTCTGGTATCCGTCCGGTTTATTCACTATAAAGTTATGTGCATTGGCCACTTTTGCTGCTTCTTCCACTTGCTGCTGTGTGGCATTGCCCGTGCCCAGCGCTATGTTGTTAAAAATGGTATCGTTAAACAATATCGGCTCCTGGTTTACTATGCCCATCAGCTTGCGGAGGTCGGCCAGGCGATAGTCTTTTATGTTTACGCCATCTATCAATACCTCGCCGGCTGTTACATCATGAAAGCGTGGCACCATGTCGGCCAGGGTAGATTTACCTGCACCTGACGAACCAACAAGAGCTACCATCTTTCCTTTCTTTATTTTCAGGTTAATGCCGTCCAGTATTTTTTTGCTGCCGTAGGAAAAATGCACGTTGCGCAGTTCTATACTGTCATTAAAGCCCGATAGGTTTTTGGGCGATGCAATTTCTTTAATGCTGTTTTCTGTTTTCAGGAATTGCTCTATACGTGCTACAGCAGCAGACCCCTTCTGCACATTATAAAAAGCGGTTGACAGGTTTTTTATCGGGTTGATGATCTGGTAAAACAGACCGATGTACACGATAAAGAAAGGGCCCGTAAGCGCAGTCTCACCGGCGAATATCAACTTGCCACCGTACCACAATATGATACAGACTACTATAATGCCCAACGTTTCAGACATGGGCGAGCTCAGGTCGCGCCGCATGGCTATCTTATTCTTCAGGCGGAATATCAGGTTGTTTATTTGTGTGAAGCGCAGTTGCTGGTGTTTCTCTGCATTGAACGCTTTTACCACCCTCATACCTACCAGTGTTTCATCTATCACGCTCAGCACATTTCCCAGTTGTTCCTGGGCCTCGCCCGACGGCTTTTTCAGCGACTTGCCTATACGGCCTATGATAAGCCCCGATATAGGTAAAAGTATCAGCAGGAATAAAGTAAGCTGCGGGCTGATGATGAGCATGGACGTAAGCGTAATGACGATAGTGAGTGGCTCGCGTATAAATGTTTCCAGCACATTCATAATAGACACCTCTACTTCATTGATGTCATTGGTCATTTTAGATATCAGGTCGCCTTTCTTTTCTTCATTGAAAAAACCAATAGGTAACGACAGTGCTTTCATAAACATCTCGTCCCTCAGTTTGCGTATCACTGCATTGCGTATAGGGTTAAGGATGTTGAGCGAAGTATATACAAACAGGTTTTTAAGAATGGTAAAGAAGACAACAATGATAACAGAATAAGTAAGCGCTGTCAGCTTGTCGTACTCAAGTATGGTCTGGTTTACCGTGTTAATGATTTCGCTTACAATACCTTTGTTTTTAGATGGCTCGCTCACCCCTTCAAACAACACCTGCAGCACCGGGGCCAGCATAGTGAATGAGAATAGTGAGAACAGCACAGCCAGCAGGCTGGTAATAAAATACAGTACTATCCTGTTTTTAAAACCTGCCAGGTGTTTCAGTAACGGAGCAATCTTCTTCATATCATTATTCTATCGTCCAGGATACAGAGCCATCCTTTTCGTCTTTTAATAAAACGCCGGCTTCTGCCAGTTTATTTCTTATCAGGTCAGATGTGGCGTAGTCTTTTCTCGTTTTGGCATCTTTGCGTATATCCACCAGCAGGCTTAGTACCTTATCTATTTTACCATCCTGCTGCACCTGCATAGGCTGCATGCCCAGCACATCCACCAGGTAGGTTTTATATGTTTCCAGCATCAGCTTGTGCGTATCTGCAGACAAGGCGTCTTTAGCAATCTGCCCGCCTTTTATACCATTGATGATAGGTGCCATTTCAAACAGGCTGGCTATCACTTTTGCCGTGTTAAAGTCATCATTCATAAACTCCCCGCACTCATTACAAAAAGCCGTCACTTTTTCATTCAGTACTTTGTCGCTGCCTGTACCAGTAGGTGCAGGCATTTTCTGCAACAGTTCATAGGCCTCCCACAGGCGGCGGAATGCTTTTTCAGACGCCTGCAATGCCTCGTTAGAAAAATCGAGTGTACTGCGGTAGTGCGTTTGTAAAATATAAAAACGGATGACCATGGGGTGGTAAGCCTGCTCAAGCAACGGGTGGTCACCACTCATCAACTCTGTTATTTTTATAACGTTGTTGTAGCTCTTGCCCATCTTCTTCCCGTTGATGGTGATCATGTTGTTGTGCATCCAGTACCGTACCGGTGCGCAGCCATGTGCTATGGTCGATTGTGCTATCTCGCTTTCGTGGTGCGGAAATTGAAGGTCCATACCGCCGCCGTGTATATCAAAAACCTGGCCCAGGTATTTGCTGCTCATAGCAGAGCATTCAATATGCCACCCCGGGAAGCCCTCACCCCACGGGCTGTTCCAGCGTTGTATATGTTCCGGTGGTGCCTTTTTCCATAGTGCGAAATCCACCTTGTTCCTTTTCTCTTCCTGCCCGTCCAGCTCGCGCGTAGTTTCCAGCAGTTCATCTATTTTACGGCCCGATAGTTTGCCGTAAGGATATTTTTCAGCGTACTTTTTTACATCAAAATATACCGAGCCATTTACTTCGTAAGCATACCCCTCGCTGATGATCTTTTCAATCATGCTTATCTGCTCTATCACATGCCCGGTTGCAGTAGGCTCAATTGTAGGTTCTATATTGTTGAACAGGCGCATGCCCCAGTGAAACAGGTTGGTGTATTTCTGCACCAGCTCCATTGGTTCCAGCCTTTCCAGTTGTGCTTTTTCAGCTACTTTGTCTGTAGCATCGCGGCCTTCTTCTTCAAAATGTCCCGCGTCTGTTATGTTACGTACATAGCGTACTTTATATCCCAGCTGTACCAGGTAGCGATATACCACGTCAAAAGTTACATAAGGACGTGCATGGCCCAGGTGGCTTTCGCCCGATACTGTAGGACCACATACATACAATCCGGCATGGCCGGGTACAGAGGGTTCAAACTTTTCCTTTTCTCTTGTGTACGAATTGTATAAATGTAATGTTGACATAAAGCAAAATAAACGTAAAAAAATGTCTTAGCGTTGGGCGCGGGTTAATATTTCAAAATTGGCGATTACCGGGTTGTGGTCTGATAATGTGGTGTAATAAGAATCATACCCTACGCATTTTAGCATTGCCGGGTCGTAAAAAATATAGTCGATACGCAACGTGGGCGACAGGCGGTTGTAAGTACGCCCCAATCCGGTACCCCTGCTCCTGAAGGCGTCATTCAGTTCGTCAGAAAACTGCATGTAGGTATAAGAGCCCGGCAGGTCGTTAAAATCTCCGCAAACCACTACAGGGTGGGGGCTTTGCGCTATGATGCTTTTTGCAAGGGCTACCTCCCGTGCGTGCCGCAGGAAGGTATAATTAAATTTCCACAGGTAAGATTTGGAGCGGCGCAGGTTTGCATCTACCCCGGTTTTAGCCTTGCTTATCTCTTCTATATAATCTTTATCGTTATCGCTGAGGCCGAAGGTGCTGAGGTGTACAAAGAACATGCGGATGGTATCACCCTTGCGCGGTGCGACATCGGCCTGCAGCATGTATATGTAATCAGACAGTTTATTGGCCTTATAGTTACTGATAGGGTACCGCGAGAATATTGCAGTACCCAGGAATATTTTCTGCCCCAGTGTGTTATCCGCCTGGAAACGAAAATCGGTATAACCACTATTGCCCATTATCTTTTTAGAGGTTGGGGTCATTATTTTGAGCTTGGGCACGGCAAACTCGGGCAGGCACACTACATCAGCATTTATTTCAGCTAAGTGTTCTATGATTTTCTTTTCAAAAGCCGGGGCATTGTTGTTTTCAAATACTCCCATGCCATGTGCATTCCACTGCAATACTTTCAGCCTGTTGGCGGCTGGGGTCATATCGTTTACCCTGAAGTAATTCATGCCCCATATCATGGATATAAGCGGATAACAGATAAGCAAGGCCGTAACTGATATAAGCGAGCGCAACTTACGACTGGAGAATATCAGCCAGGCGAGTGCAAAAAACACATTGATAATAATAGCGAATGGTGTGCTGAGGCTCAGCATAGGCAGGTACCTGATAATGGACGGGTGGGTGTAGCCCGTGGCAAAACAGAGCAGCAACCATAATACCGCTGCAAGGTTCAGCAACAGTACTATACGGCCCAGGAAACGCCTGATGAATTGTAGTGCTTTCTTCAATAGTCAGTGTGTGTGTTAGTCTTTATTACCTGCTGCCTTCAGTAATATGTCTTTATCTTCTTTGCTCAAAGAGTCGTAGCCGTTCTGGTTGATCTTATCCAGTATTTCGTCTATTCTGTTTTGTGTTATGCCTTGTTTAGGTTTAGGATTATACATGCTGATGGTTTTGTTGCGGCGCGTACCCGGGCGGTTCACATATTTCCGGTCGTCTATTTCAAACCGGTTATTAATGCTGTCTTTTATATTGTACACCCAGTCACCCGGCTTATAGCCATTGCGCAGCAGCATTATATAGCCCCATCCCATCAGCGCGCCGCCTGCCAGCATAAACAAAGGCGCACCTTCGTGCTGCACATTCGCATTCATCAGTTGCAATGCGAAGAATATGACGGCTATTAAAACCAGTGGTATGCGCATATGTTCCGTCAGGTAAAACTTATAGCCGGGCGATAATGTCAGCGCGGCTACGGCCAGTCCTACTATGCCGCCTTGTGCGCCCATCATAAATGTCCTGCCGGTAAAATAGGCGCCGGGTATCAGTTGCCCCAGCTGGTAAAATATACCGGCTGCTATCATACAATATACAAACATGGGTATCAGCTGCCTGTGGCCTATCAGCATTTGCACCAGCGAGCCGAATGCGTATAGCCATACCATATTGCTGAACAATACCCAGAAGCCGGGGTGCACCCAGCTATAGGTAAGTATGGTCCATGCTTTTTGCAACAGCCCGCTTACCGGGGGCATGGCTATATTCGCTGTAACGTATATATCATATAGCTTGGGGTCTGCCGCTATCAGCAGCAGGAAAACCCATATAAGTTTATAAGCCACAAAAACGCTACCGCAGGCTATTATCAGCTTCAGTACTGAGTTTTCGCTGTATGCGGGTATGCCTTTGTTTGTCCGTATCATTATATGAAATTTATGGCAAATTAATAAAAATGGCTGCGGTTGCGCTTGTTCCATATGCGCAATAGTATAAATGCTACCACCATACCGCCCAGGTGGGCAAAATGCGCTACGTTATCCCCGGCCGAGTTCCGTATGCCCGAGTACAATTCAAACAGGGCATATGCACCTACTACATACTTGGCTTTTATAGGCACCAGGAAGTAGATGTACAGCAACGTATTAGGAAACAGGTAGCCGAAAGCAAACAAGATACCGAACACCGCGCCCGAGGCACCAACTGTAGCCTCGTCAAACACGCCCGGTAAATATTGCCCTGTTGGCTGATATACATAACCGTTCAGGTAATGGTTAATGTCTGTAATGGATTCCTGCGCCATGTCTGCGCCCGGTGTAGTCAACCAGTAATTGTAGGTATTGATAAGCGCCCTGCCCAGCGGGCTGCCCATACGGGTAACATGCTGGTCTATAAAGGCCCTCAGGCTACCTATATCAGGATTGGCCTGGTAGGCCTCAAAAGCTTTTTCAATGCCGTGAAACTGCCATGCCACCACGCCCATGTGTAATATGGCGGCGCCAAAGCCACATACCAGGTAAAATATAAGAAACCGTTTAGGCCCCCATACATTCTCCAGTATGCTGCCAAACATCCACAGGGCAAACATGTTAGAGAAAATATGCATCAGCGTAGCATTCAGGTCATTATAGCTGCCATGCATAAACATATGGGTGAAAAACTGCCAGGGCTTGAAATATTGCGACTTCCAGTAATGCAGGCCCAGGTAGTCAGACAGGTCTATACCCATTTTACCCAACACAAACTGGGCAAATACCATAATGCCATTGATGATAATCAGGTTCTTAACAATCGTAGGTAAAATCTGAAATCTTCCGGGCCTGAATTCTGTCATGTTTCAATATTACTTCAAAAAGAGATGCTGCCAATGGTTACACATCAATAAGGCAACCGCAAATTTACGGTTTAATGCAGCACGGGCGTTCAAATTGTAAATGTTAATATTATGAGTGGTCACGTTATTTTCATGTTATTTCGAAATATATGTGTCTTTCCCCAAGGTTAGTACTACAGCTATCGTCTATACAGTTAGAAAGTCATTGTTTAAACTAAAACTCCTTTTATGAATGCCAGGTTTTTAACTGTTTTCAGCTTAATTGTACTATTAATTGCAAGTTGCTCTAAGCTACCCGGTAAGAAGAGCAGGCCCTCAGACCTCGAACGGCTGGATAACATACAAGTGTGTTTCCCACCTCCCGATTCAAATTGCAACCAGGCAGTTTGCGATTACTCATTCAAAGAAATACGGCTCGAAATAGTGGATGCAAATAGTAATCCTGTAATATTAGATACATGTTATTTAGAGGATACATTGGGTAATAAACTGCCGTTTTCACTGTATGGCTATAATTCTGCTACTTCATCTTATGTAGTTTTTAACGACTCCTGGTTGTGGGGAAACCGCAATAAATCTATAAGAGTACGTTTTGTAGGCATAAGAAATGGCGTGAAAATGGTGGATGAGGTTTACGATATCGCTTCAGATTGTTGCCACGTTTATAAAGTTTCGGGCAAAGACAAGGTGATACTTCAATAAATTGCGCGACAAAAAATGCGAACGCCGGCAGTATCGTGAATAAAAAAGTTACTGCCGGCATTTATAAAATCCAGGCTATGGCACACAATATATAAGTGGAGCAAGGGTACACTGATAAAGAAATAATTGAAGGCTGCAAGGCAGGAAACAGGAAGATGCAGGAGTATTTATACAGGAAATACTACAGCCTCTTCCTTAAAATCTGTATGCGCTATGCTGATACTTTGCCTGATGCCGAACAATGCCTGAATGACGGATTCTATAAAATATTCACCAAAACCGCACTGTATGGAAATAAAGGCTCTTTTGAAGGGTGGATGAAGCAGGTAGTGGTAAATACCTGCCTGGATAAACTGAAAGTGAGTAAGTCGGCAAGGGCATTGAATTTTGTAGAGATAAATGACCACCTGCCGGTACAGGTACAAGCTCATATTACCAACGAAGCTATGCAGAACCTGAATTTTAAAGAGATTATGCAATCATTGCACCGCTTGCCCGAAACATACAGGATGGTATTTAATCTGAATGTTTTTGAGGGATACAGCCATAAGGAAATTGCGAAGTTATTGTCCATAAAAGAAGGAACATCTTGCTGGTACCTGAACCAGGCAAGAGAGATGTTGAAGAAGGAATTGTCAAAATATCAACTTAAAAAGAAGTGATATGAGCAACAACGAGTTTGATCAGAAAATAGCAGATATAGTTGCCGGAGAAGACATCCCTTTTAACGAGGATAACTGGGCAGCTATGCAACACATGCTTGAGAAAAAAGACTCGCGCAAGCTGTTGCTGCTGCCATTCCTGTTTAACCCTTATTCAGCTTCTGCCGCTGTATTGCTTATTATGATAACATCTGTTTACTTCCTGGTGCGCCAACCTGCTGAATCAGTGACCGGCAACATTGTTAGCACTCATCAACCTGCTGTTGAGCATCTACCTGTGCCTGAATTACCTGATACGATCCTCCATAATGCAGTGCCTGTGGCGAAGGCTGCATATGTGGCGGATAAGCAAAAAGCGAGGAAACCGGTAGCTGAAGTTGAACAACCAATAATGGTGGCGCATACAACCACAGAAGATAGCAGTATGCCTGTGGAGAAAGCTGTTGCAGAAACACAGGAGCCTAAGCCCCATAAAGTTGATAAGCCGTTAAGAGATTATTTCACCGTTCTAGATGAAGAGGATACCCGACACAATAAACTTGTTTTCGGCATAAATTCAGGGGTAGCATTATATGAATCAAATAATAGCTTTGCTGCGGGGCTGTTAGTTAGAAACCGGATTAACGAAAAGCTATCTGCCCAGGTAGGGCTTAGTTTTGTTCAAGGCCGGCAGAATATATCAACCCGGCAGGTAAATGTTGTAGAACATATGGCCTGGGTAAACACAGATACCGGTATGGTGCGGGGTGTAGCGACAACTGTTACAGAAAGCTATGAACAGTATAGCCGCAACCTGCCTTATATCCAATTTAACCCGAGTATTTCCATGAAGATTTTCAGGAAACTTTATGGCGCGGTAGGCGCAGATGTTCAAAGACTCATTATTAATAAAACAATGCTGGACACTATGAACAAACACCTGGGTGAAGCAGGCAAGAAGGTTCCGCAAACTGATGCCGGCATAACCTTGAATATGAGCTACAGCATTACAAAAAATATTGGGTTCGGAGTATCATACAGGAGTAGCCTTGCAGGTGCTGCCACGGGTAAAGTACAATACGTGAAACGCAATTATTTTTTAGTCCAGTTACAGTATCTTTTCAATGCTGAATAATATCCCCTCCTGCTGTCCTGTATACCGGCCATAATATTTGCCAGGATCAACGATAATTAAAGCGCCCGCTTTAGAATTGTATTAAACTCTTTTAATCCGTTTCATACACGCATATTCCCGTTTCATTCAGTAAACCGGGTATAACACCCATCTTTTTCTGCCGCTCAAATGTCTGATAGGGACTATGAAGAAAATATTTACACTTTTTTGCCTGCTGTATTCAGTCCAGGCTTATACGCAAACTACCAAAGTGCTGTTTATAGGCAACAGCTTTGTAGCATCAAACGATTTGCCGGGCATATTTAACGATATGGCCACGGCAGCAGGGTATAATGTACAGGTAATGGGCCATGCCCCTGGTGGGATATTCGTTGGGGATACCCGCCAGGGCAACCAGGCCCATGCAAATAACCCTCTGACCTACGACATTATCCGCCAGGAGAAATGGGACTATGTGGTGATACAGGACAACCAGGGCTTTTATTCCTGGGATTATGGATGGTTCCCCCCGGTAGCCGATGAGGTGAACAGCCACAGGAAATTACGCGATTCAGCCATTGCCAATAACCCCTGCGCAAGGGTGGTATTATTCTCTGGTTGGTGCTTTAAAAATGGCTGGCAGGGTTCACCGCCCACATTCGCTACGGGCAGTGATATGAACCAGCGGGTATATGAGAACTATTGTTTCATGAACAAGAGCCTGAACGAAATAGTTACGCCCATCAGCATATCCTGGAACAGGATAATAAAAGATCTCCCTAATATGGATCTATGGTCGCCCGACGAGGCACATCCTTCCTACGAAGGCAGCTACCTGGCAGCGGCCACTATTTTTGCCTCTATATTTAAAACCAGCCCCGAACTGGCTATGTTCAACGGTCATATTGATTCTGCCGACGCAAGGCATATGCGCAAAACAGCATACCAGGTAGTAATAGATAGCCTGCAGCCAACTAACCTTGCTAAATATGTTATTGCGTTAAAACAGAACCATACAAAATTGAAAGCAGACGCAGGTTATACCGGCTATCAGTGGTATAGAAACGATACATTGGTAACAACCACACAGGCAGATTCGCTGGTTATAGATACCATACCTGCGTGTTACCGTGTTGTAGCTATAGACAACAAGGGCTGTACACAGCGTTCCGTACAAAACTGTGTTACATTTAAGCCGAAACCCGGCGCTGTTCATAATATACAAGGACAGGCGGCTACGGTGTACCCCAACCCAAATGCCGGTACGTTCAATGTAGTACTGTCAGAACCATCTGCACATGTTGCTATAGAATTGTACAACCTTACAGGTAGTACGGTGTATAGCAAGAGCTTTGAAGGTACCAGGGGAAATGTATATAAAAATGAAATGCCGGGGATAGCAGGTGGTATATATCTCTTGAAAATAAAAACAGATACAGGTATGTTATCTTTGCGCTTGCACGTTGAAAAATAACATCAAAATTACGTATATTTGCATAATAGAGTCACTGCTTTACAGTGGCTCTATTATGTTCTTTTTAAAGCCTTATTTCTGATAGATTATCCCGTTTTTGTATGTGGCTCTTTAAAACGCAGCTGCTTTCTGCAACAAATTAAAACAAATACGGTGGGGGAGTATTTACAGATGGTTTTATGATAATGCTGTGAAATAAAAACGAATAAAACTGCAACAAATCGCAACAAATAGTTGTGGTGAAGTGCAGAGAATTACAACAAATCGCAACAATTGCAGAAGCTTATATGGATAATGAGTAAGTTGTGAAAGAGTGTATTTAGGTGTCATTCTTTCTCAGCATATCCAGTACACCTTCTTTTTGCAGTATGCGGTAGCCTATCCTGTCCTGCGATATGCCTTCTTTCAGTTCATACTCGAAATAGAAGTTGTCGTCATCTGTCATTTTTGTAACGAAGTAGGCAAACAACAGGTCTTTGCGGGGTGTAAAGTTTTTTGCCACCTCGTACAGGTGGGTAGAAAGTATTTTAAGGTGGTTAGGACGGTTCAGCAATCCCTCTACCACGGCGCGGGTACATTCATAGGCATCGTGCACGTTAGTGCCTTTAAACAATTCGTCCATCAGCACCAGGTGCGGTTCAGGCTGCAGTAGCTTTTCTGCCGTCTGCTTCATGCGTTTTACCTCTGCCAGGAAGTAACTCTCGCCCTTCAGCAGGTCGTCTTCCACATGCATATTGGTAATAATACCTTTGAAGAAGCTGATGCGCAATGCTGCTGCGGGTACGCCCATGCCCAGGTGTGCCAACAGCGCAGCTACACCTATAGAGCGCATAAAGGTGGTCTTGCCGGACATGTTGGCTCCGGTTAGTAACAGGAAATTCTGTTCTGTATTAAAACTGATGTCATAGGGCTTTGGCTGGCTGAGCAAGGGATGAATAAGGCCCTTGGCAATAAAACAAAGTGGCGTGGCAGGTTCCAGTCGGGGGAATGTCCAACCGTGTGTGGTGGTAGCTTTGCCCATCGACTGCCAGGCATCCAGCCGTGCATAGCTGTTCATAAGCCTGTACACGCGGTTTTTCATATCCCGGCGCGCATGGTAGGCCAGTTTTGCCTGGTCTTTAAATGTGGTCGTCTTTGTAACCGCAATTATATCATCGGTAAGCCTGTAGTCCAGCTCCGCCCGTATAGCTTTTAGTTCATGTTGTAATAAAGCCGGTACATCGTCCTGTTGCAGTATTTCTGAAAGCTCCCTGCAGCCTTTTAAAAAATCGGACAAATGTGATAAGGAGAACTGTGTAAAAAAGTATTCATCTTTATTAAACAGCTTCTGTATGGTTTCACCCAGCAGCCCAGCTATCATACCGGTTGGCGGTGTGGTCACATGGTCGGCCGACTCAAAAAACTTATCCAGCATCACCAGGGTACCGTTCGTAATAACAGTGGGCCATTTGCCGGGGTGCATTGTCCAGAAGCGTATAGCATGTTGCATCTGCACCAGGCTCTCGTAGCTGTCAGGTGGCTGCTTTATGTGTTTGTACAGGTGTTCTTTCCCCGCCATTGTGGTAGTAAAGTCCAGCAAGCCTGCTACACCGTCATTACCCCCGGCAGGGAAAATTGAAAGGTCTTTGAATGTTATGGCATCATTACGCATTACCTGTCAAAAGAAAGCCTTTTGCCTCTAACGGCTTTGTTAATCTTTCCGTCATCAAGAGCAGGCTTACCATTTACAAGTGTATAACGTATGTCCGCCGGCAATGTTTCGCCTTCCAGTGGAGACCAGCCACATTTATACAGGATGTTATCTTTGGTTACTTTGGTATTGCCATTAAGGTTCACCAGCACTATGTCTGCATAATAACCCTCGCGTATATAACCACGTTCCGCCACCTGGAAGCATATTGCCGGTGCATGGCTCATTTTTTCCACGACACGCTCCAGTGATATACGTCCTTCTTTTACATACTTCAACATCATCAGCAGGCTGTGCTGTACCAATGGTAACCCTGATGGAGATTGCGGGTAAGGTTGCTGTTTCTCTTCCCATGTATGTGGCGCGTGGTCTGTAGCTATTACATCCAGCCTGTCATCCAGCAGCGCCTTCCATAGGGCTTCTTTATGTTCGGCCGATTTTATAGCGGGGTTGCATTGTATCTGCGTACCCAGCCTTGCATAATCATCCGCCGTAAAATGCAGGTGGTGTACACATACTTCAGCCGTTATCTTCTTTTCCTTCAGTGGGAACATGTTGGTAAACAACTGCAACTCTTTAGCAGTGCTGATGTGTAAGATATGCAGCCGCGTACGGTGTTTGTTGGCCAGTTGTACTGCCAGCAGGGAGCTTTCGTAGCAGGCATCCACGTTGCGTATCATAGGGTGATAAGAGACGTTGTCCGCCCCGCTGAACTTCAGTTTGTTCGCTTCAATAATACGTTCATCTTCGCAATGTGTGGCTATCAGCAGTTCAGATTCGGAGAAGATCCTGTTCAGGGTCATGTGGTTATCTACCAGCATGCTGCCCGTGCTGGAGCCCATGAATATCTTAACACCGCATACGTCTTTCTTTTTGTCGTTGGTCTTCAGTACTTCATCAGCATTGTCGTTAGACACACCCATGTAGAAGGAGTAGTTGGCTGCAGATGTGTAATTGGCCATCTTGTACTTTTCCTCCAGTAATGTTTGAGTAAGTGCCGCAGGCCTTGTATTGGGCATTTCCATAAAAGAGGTAACACCACCTGCCACAGCCGCCATTGATTCAGTTTCTATCGTAGCCTTATGTTTCAACCCCGGGTCGCGAAAATGTACCTGGTCGTCTATAACCCCGGGTAGCAGGTGCAACCCCTCAGCGTTTATTTCCCTGGCACGGGCAGGTGTATCTATTATACCACCTATTTTAGCAATACGGCCATCTGTAATCAGGACGTCGCCCTGCGTCTGCCGCCCCTCGTTTACAATTGTCGCGTTCTTTATTAAAACCGTTTCCATACTACTAGAATAACTGATTTATAACCCTATTTTTGTAACAATATTAACGCATACGTGCCGGAAATCACATTATATGTTCAAAAAAGCACTGCCACTTGCCTGCGCTGTACTGATATTTTCTTTTATTGCAACTGCCCAGACTACTTATCTGCAATTAGGTCATGTTGACTATGAATTGCTGGACAGGCTGGAAACACGCTCAGGCAAACTCTCTGATGATTTGTTCCTGACGGCAAAACCTACCTCCAGGAAATCTGCAGTAAAGTTCCTGACAGAAACACGGCAAGACGCGCGTGGTATTGGGTTGAGCAGTATAGACCGTTATAACATTGCACACATGACATCTGTAAGTGGCGAATGGGCCGATGAATCTGCAGGTGCTATTACATCAAAACATCCCATACTCAATACATTTTATAAAACCCAGGCTGACCTTATCTATGTAAACAACGACAAGTTGTTCTTATCAGTCAATCCTGTAATAAGTGCAATAGGTATATCAGAACAGGGTAATGCAGACAAGCTGCTGTTTACCAGCAGCCGTGGTGTAGAAGCCCGTGCACGCATACTGGACAAAATAGGCATATACACCTACTTTACAGATAACCAGGAGCAGGTGCCTATGCACGTAGGTAACTGGAGTGATAGTTTTGATGCCGTACCGGGTGCTGATTACTTTAAAGGTATAGGCACTAATAAATATGATTACCTGCTGGCGAGAAGTTACATAGACTTTGCAGCAGTGAAGGACCATATCAATGTAACATTCGGATATGATAAACATTTTATAGGCGATGGTATGCGCAGCCTGTTCCTGAGCGATTTTTCAGCAGGTGCTACTTTCCTCAGGTTGAATACTAAAATATGGAAACTGAATTACCAGAACCTATACCTGGAGCTGAGGCCGCAATACACCCGTGGCCGCGATACCCGCCTTGCGCGCAAGTATGCCACCATGCACCATTTAAGTATCAATGCTTTTGATTGGCTGAATATAGGCATATTTGAGGCTGTTGTGTTCAACAGGAAAGACAGGTACGAATTTGGCTACCTGAACCCCGTGATACTATACCGCCAGACAGAGCGTATGATGGGTAGCCCTGACAATGTGCTGATAGGCCTTAACTTTAAAGCTATTGCTTTGCGCCACATACAGCTATACGGCCAGTTCATTTTAGATGAGTTTACCTTTAGCGAACTGAAGGCAGGAAATGGCTATTGGGCCAACAAGTTTGGTGCGCAGGTAGGTGCTAAATACTTTGACGCATTTACTGTAAAGAACCTTGACCTGCAAGGTGAGTTAAACCTGGTGCGGCCATACATGTATTCTCACTATGATAGCTATGCCAACTACTCACATTATAATCAACCAATGGCCCACCCGCTGGGCGCAGGTTTTATAGAACTGCTGGGTGCTATACGCTACCAGCCTGTAAAAAACCTGTATGTCAACGCCAGGGCTATGTACTACGAGCAGGGTGTAGATAGCGCAGGTATGAATTTTGGGGGTAATATCTTCAGGGATTACGACAGCCGCGCCAGCAACTATGGCGTGAGCCTGGTAAACGGGGTGCGATCGCAGTGTGCTACTGCCAGCCTCAATGTATCTTACGAACTCAGGGAGAACCTTTTTATAGATGCGGGTGGTACTTACCGTAAACGTGCTTTTAGTGGCATCTTCCCTACAGAAACAACCACTTACTTTACAGCAGGCCTCAGGCTGAATATAGTTCAGCGCAATTATGATTACTATTAGGGCAGGTAAATAGTTGTATGATGGATATGTGCATGCCTGGTGGGTGAGTCCGTTGTAACGGAATGTTCGCCATATTGTTGTATTTTAGCGATAACACATGAATCATCTTCCTCATCTTATACAAGACCTTGCACTGGTGCTGGCTGTTGCCGGCCTTACTACGTTATTGTTCAAGCGGCTGAAGCAACCGGTGGTGCTGGGCTATATATTGGCAGGATTGCTGGTGGGCCCTAAGCTGACCTTATTCCCGACCATTACAGAAATTGAGAACATCCAGATATGGGCGGAGATAGGCGTGATATTCCTGCTGTTTACCCTGGGTTTGGAATTCAGTTTTAAAAAGTTATTGCATATAGGTGGGCCTGCTTCTGTAACCGGGTTGATAGAGATATCTGCTATGCTGGTTGTGGGCTTTTTGCTCGGCAAGATATTAGGATGGCCTATTATGGATTGCATCTTCCTGGGAGGTATCTTATCTATTGCCTCTACTACCATCATCATACGCGCTTTTGACGAACTGAATGTAAAAGGGAAGAAGTTTGCCGAACTGGTATTCGGCATTCTTATTATAGAAGACCTTGTAGCGGTAGTGCTTATGGTATTGCTTTCTACCATCTCAGTCAGCCGTGAGTTTGCAGGCATGGAAATGCTCATGTCTATACTTAAGCTATTGTTCTTCCTGATGTTGTGGTTTGTGGCCGGTATATTCTTTATCCCGTCATTTTTAAGCAGGGTGCAAAAACACCTGAACGACGAAACCTTGCTGGTATTATCCATAGGTCTATGCCTGATAATGGTGATGGCCGCTTCTGCTGCAGGTTTTTCACCTGCCCTGGGGGCATTCATTATGGGTTCTATCCTGGCTGAAACCATACAGGCAGAACGTATTGAGCATATCATCAAACCGGTAAAAGACCTGTTTGGTGCGGTATTCTTTGTATCTGTAGGTATGCTGATAGACCCGGCAATACTTGTGGATTATGCCGGGCCGATATTGTTAATTACAGTGGTGTTTGTATTCTTTAAAGTGCTGCATGTTACCATTGGTGCGGTTGTATCGGGCAGGCCATTGAAAACGGCCGTGTTCGCCGCAATGAGTATGGGGCAGATAGGCGAGTTCTCATTCATCATTGCTACACTTGGTGTTACACTGAAGGTAACCAGCAGTTATTTATACCCTATAGCCGTGGCGGTATCTGCTATTACTACTTTCTCCACACCGTATATGATTAAAATGGCAAATCCCCTGTATGGCTGGCTGGAACGGGTGCTGCCCGATAAATGGAAGAAGACCCTGGACAGGTATAGCACAGGCGCACAGACTATTAATGCTGCCGACGACTGGCAACTGGTATTGCGGTCTTTTCTTATGATATCAGTCTTTACGCTTGTTATTTCTTCCGGCATTATCCTGTTATTCGTACAGCTTGTATATGATTACGTGATTATGAATGTTGACAGTCTTAACTGGGCTGCTGTTATTACCGTTACTGCTTGTCTTATAACGATATCTCCATTCTTATGGGCGCTGGTTATGCGCAAGCTGCAACCACAGGCTTTTGCAAATTTGTGGGCTAATAAACGGTATCATGGCCCATTACTGCTGTTGCGTATGGTGCGTGTAGCGCTGGCGTTGGTTATTATAGGTGGGCTGTTCCTCGTCTTTTTGCCTACGCAGTACGCCCTTATTGCTACTGCCCTGCTGATAGGTGTTGTATTCTTCTTCGCCAGGAAGATACATGCGTTTTACCTGCAGCTTGAAACCAGGTTTTTCTACAATTTCAACCATCGCGAAATGCTGGAAGCCAAAATAAACCGTAAGGAACTTGCCCCGTGGGATGCCCACATAGCGCAGTTTGTATTGCCTGCAGGTTCGCCATGTGCGGGTAAAACATTAGAAGAACTGGCTGTAAGGGAAAAGATAGGGGTGAATATAGCGATGATAAAACGAAGTGATGTGTACACCCTGCTAGCGCCATCGCGCTTTGAAAAAGTTTACCCCGGCGACAGGATGTTTGTAATAGGCACAGACGAGCAACTGGACGCGTTTAAGGAATATATACAACCGGAAACAGAGCAGCAAAAACTGGAGGACCAACACGAGGTGGTGCTGAAGAAAATAAATATTACTGAAAGCATGTACCTGCTTGGGCAAAGCATACGCGAAAGCGGCATACGTGAAAAGACCAATGGCCTGGTAGTAGGCATAGAGCGTGGAGGCCGCCGTGTGCTGAATCCCGAATCGACCACGGTTTTTGAAAATAATGATAAAGTATGGATAGTAGGGGATGCTGAATTAATAGATAGCCTGCAAAAAGACCTGCAAAAGCCGCAGCAGATAGCATGAGGACCATATTAAAAAAATATTGGCCGGTGTTTATCATAATAACCGTGGCCATTATCAGCAGGTTGCCGCAGTTGCTGAGCCCCGATTTTATGTTAGACGGCGACGAATGTATCATGGGCATAATGGCTAAACACTTTGTAGAAGGGAGAACAATTCCCTTCTTTTTTTATGGGCAGAATTATGGTTTTGCGTTTATTGAGGTCTTAGTCATTTCTGCCGGGTACCTGTTATTCGGTATGTCTGATTATGTAGTGAAGCTTTCTGTTTTTGCAATGTGGATTGCAGGAGTGATCTTCTTTTATAAAACGTTGTTACATATAAGCAACAATAATAAACTTGCGGCACTGGGATTTACATTGTTATTTATATTGACGCCTGCCTGGGCCCTTTGGAGTATGAAAGCACGCGGAGGGTATATCACTGCATTCCTGTTTTCTAATATTGTACTCTACATTTCTTTAAGAAACCGGGATCGTAACAACAGGCTGGTATGGATAGGTGCAGGCGTAGCCTCTGCTATAATCTTCTTCAGCCAGCCTTTGTGGCTGCCTGGGTTATTGCCATTCGTGGTATTGGGTATATGGAAGGGCGGAACAATGCGGAATATGTTTTTATACCTATCTGGCATAGCAGTCATTACTGCGCTGATTTTCATAGTGAAAATGGGTGTATCTGCATATTGGCAACCCGATGTTATTCCGGGTATAGTATATCCTTTCAAGGTGGTGTGCAGGTTTACTTATTACAACTTTACAGGTTTCTACTATTTGCAAAATGCTATGGATGCACCACCGGTGATAAACCTGTTTGTCTATCTTTTTTCAGCCTGCCTGTGCCTTGCCCTCGTGGCCGGTATCTGTATCATAATAGTAAAAGCCCGTAAAGCATATCTGCAACTGGTTGCTGCTGTACTATCTGTTATAGGTGCCTTTGCTTATTTTTTTATCATAGATATCACTTCTCCCAGGTATGCATTACCGTTAACCGGATATGCCATCCTGCTCTTGTTTATAGTTTGGCAGCATGCAAAAGGAAAAGCTAAACTGGTTGCCAATGGTTTACTTGTTGCGCTCTTGTTCTCAGGAGGGGTGTCTTTATATTACTTTAAAGACTACAAATTTGAAATTAACAAAGCAGTGATACAAGATGCAATAACAAAGATAGAAGAGCGCGGCATTACGCATGTGTATGCTACCGACCCGTTGTTATACTGGAATTTTGTTTTTTATTCTAAAGAGAAAATCATCGGACGTCATCGGGGCAGTATCGACAGGTATATCCCGTACATCACAGAAACAGACAGCATGTATTTTACTGCCCCATACAAAACAGCCCTTCTTACCAGGCATTCAGCAATAGACGGTATTGAACCGGGGAAACTTGAAAGGCTGAACGAGGTGTTTTATTTGTGTCAAAATCCGCAGTATGAGGTACTGTATAACATGGGCTTTGAAATATCCAGGCCATGAATGTAAAATATAGGCTTGATAATTATCGTTTTACCTGACAGCAATTCTATGTATGCCGCTATATGCATCACCGGCTATATGCATCATGTATATACCCGCTGGTAAACCTGAAATATCTAGCCGCGTTGTTTCTGTATAAGTGACTGTGTTATGCAATGTCTTCCCGGTTATGTCTCTTATAGTTAAATGATGTGCAGTATGGTTACCGGGAAGGGATATGTTTAAGACTCCGTTAGCAGGATTAGGATATACCTGTACCAATGCTCCTGACCCTGATATAATACCGGTAGCGGCAGGTAACATAAAACATGTAGAAGTCCAGGGTGAATAAGTATTGCTGTTAGTGCAATAATATCTCAAATGAAAACAATACACAGTACCGGGTAGTAGCCCGCTTAAGTATGTTTCTTCCATTGTATCTGTTTTGCCCGCACCGGTGGCAATAGAGTCTGTTGTAAGCAGATACTCGTACCTGATAGATGGGTTGCCTGCGTCCTGCCATCTTATTTGTGCTGTGCCGGGCACGGCAAACCCGATAGAGATATTAATGGGTAAAGAGCTTATAGCTGTACAGGGAATAATACGGCAATAAGTAGACCATGCAGACGTACTGTTGCCTGTACAAACAGTACGTACATGCACACAGGCTTTTTTGTCAGGTATAAGGTTATAGGCATAATGCTTATTGATGAGCGCAGTGCTGCCTGTTTGCAGAATAACCTCGGTATCGCTAACTATTACTTCATAATTCTGAGCATTATTTACCACGTCCCATTCAGCTTCTATTATTGCTTTACCGGTCGATTTAAGAGGACTGAAAGTGAGGTTTACCGGGCTGTCACACTGGGCATGGCATAGCTGGCTGCTTACTATTGCTATAGTAAACAGTACGATTATAATCAGCTTTGAAATGCTACCCATCAATTAAATTTCGTTGTATAAAGTTACTTAAAAATCGTTGTTGTATTTTTTTGTTCATGTAGGAATATTGCAAAAAAAAGCCCCGGTTAGGGCTGTTTTGTAATAGTCAGGATACCCGCTACTGTATCAGGAGTTTCTGCGTGGTATTATATTCTTTGCCCGACACATGAATGAAGTACATTCCCTGTGTAAGGTCAGTAGTATTCAACTGTGTATTCTCACCTGCAGTTTGCAGGTTGTAAACAACCCGTCCTGTAATGTCTGATACCATTACGGTGTGTGCAGAGCGTATAGACGGCATAGAGATATTTACGTGCTTACTTGCCGGATTGGGTGATATATTTATACGGTTTTTAGTATCAATATTATTTATCCCGGAAGCTTCAGGAGTAGTAAAACATTTTACAGCCCATTGTGTATGTGTCTGGCTATTGGGGCAATAATACCGTACATGAAAACAGTATTTTGTACTTGGTTTTAATCCTTCTAGCAGCACACTCGTATCCAGAGTCTTCAATCCTTTGTTCGGCTCGTCTTCTGACACTGTGAGTGCATAATCGTACCTGCCATCCGGAGACACATCTAATGTCCATTGCGCCTGCCATTTAGTAGGGTCTTCATTTTCAATCTCGAGTTTTGTTATATCCGGCTGCTCATCTGTACATGTCGTGGTTCCACAGCTTTTTGTCCATTCGGATTTTGGGTTATCAACGTCATTGCATTTGGTCTGCACAAATACACAATACTTCTGGTCTGGCTTTAAGCCGTTAAATAAAAAATTGTTGTCAACAGTGAGATTGCCTGCATGGGGAACCGTTTTAGTGGTAGAAATTGCTACTGAGTAGCCAATCGCATCTTTTACTGCATCCCAGTTCGTTTGGATATTTCGCTTTCCGTATGTCAGTGTAAGATTGGTAGCAACATCGCACTGTGCCTGCGCGGCATTACTGAATATTGTTGCTGCAATTGCAGACAGCAATAAATAGTGTCTAAGTGGTTTCATAAGTATGGTATTTAGATATTAAATATACCCAAATTATTTCAATGCGTTTTCCCTACCATTAAATATCCGATTAAAAAAAGCGCCACGGTATATATACCATGGCGCTTTGCATAAAATTATTAACTAACAGCTTAAACGTTCTGCATAACTACAGGTGCTGCGTTGCGTATTTCATCATTAGCTTTATCAGCAAACTGTTCAAAGTTTTTGATGAACAGGCCTGCCAGTTCGTTAGCTTTCTTATCGTAAGCTTCTTTGTCGCTCCATGTGTCTCGTGGGTTCAGTATCTCATCAGGCGCGCCGGGGCAGCTCTGTGGTACCAATACGCCAAACACGTTGTGCGCTTTGTACTCTACGTTATCCAACTGGCCTGTCATAGCTGCGGTAATCATAGCGCGCGTGTACTTCAGGCTCATGCGGTTACCGGTGCCATAAGCGCCACCACTCCAGCCTGTGTTTACAAGCCATACGTTTACACCAGGATGTTGCTCCAGTTTCTTACCCAGCAACTCTGCATACTTTGCAGGGTGCAGTGGCAGGAATACGCGGCCAAAGCAAGCAGAGAAAGTAGTTTGTGGTTCAGTAACGCCAACCTCTGTACCTGCAACCTTAGCAGTGTAACCGCTGATGAAGTGGTACATAGCCTGGCCTGTAGTCAGCTTGCTGATTGGAGGCAGGATACCGAATGCATCACAAGTAAGGAAGAATATGTTTTTAGGATCGCCACCGTAAGATGGTTCCTTTGCGTTTGGAATATTGTGGATGGGGTATGCAGCACGAGTATTCTCAGTAATGCTGCCATCTGCATAATCTACCTCGTCAGTACCTGCTTTGAAGACGATGTTTTCCAGCATCGCTTCATGTTTTATAGCATTGAATATCTGGGGCTCTTTTTCAGCGCTCAGGTCTATCACCTTTGCATAGCAACCACCTTCAAAGTTAAAAACAGAACCATCTGCCCAGCCGTGTTCGTCATCGCCTATCAACGCGCGGTTTACATCGGCGCTGAGGGTAGTTTTACCTGTACCTGAAAGGCCGAAGAACAATGCAACATCACCATCTTTACCTTCGTTGGCAGAGCAGTGCATGCTCAATACTTTATGCTCGTGTGGCAGCAGGAAGTTCAGTACGCCGAAGATACCTTTCTTCATTTCGCCGGTGTATGCAGAACCACCTATCAGGATGATCTTACGGGTAAAGTTTACTATTGTAAAGTTGCCCTGGCGTGTAGCGTCTACAGCAGGGTCTGCCTGGAAGCTGGGTACTTGTAATATTATCCAGTCAGGGTTTTGGGTAGCTATTTCTTCTTCTGTAGGACGCAGGAACAGATCGTTGCAGAAAAGGTTTGCCCATGGCGCTTCGTTTATTACGCGGATATTCAGGCGGAATTTTGGGTCAGCACATGCGTACGCATCGCGCACCCATACTTCCTTACCATTCAGGTAAGCACATACTTTATCGTATAGTTTGTCAAACGCTTCAGGTGTAAAAGGGATGTTTACTTTACCCCAGTCAACACTATTTTCTGTATAAGCGTCTTTTACTGTGAATTTGTCCTGGGGAGAACGGCCCGTGAATTTGCCCGTGCTAACGCAAAGCGCGCCCGTATTGTTCATCTGGCCTTGTCCAAGTTCAATGGTTTTGTTGATTAATTCAGAAGGGGAGAGATTCCAGTGTGCCACTGCAACATTAAGACCCAGGTCTGAAAGGTTTGCAGCCGGGTTCTTCTTGCCATTTTCCTGCATAAAATTCTGTTTAGTAGAAAATTTTTTTGAAGTGCAAAAATAGCACATAAAACTATAGGAAGGATTAATTTTTATCTTTTTGTGAAGCTTTTGGGAACGCCCGGATTACTGTCTGGCGGACTGAGTTCAGCTATTAACCATCTTCGCAGTACGCACCTGCTTTAATGTCATTAACCTGACAAATATTGCCACCCATATAACGATGCAACCAAATGGCTTCAGCGCAAGGGGATCTACAACTTCATCCCGGATGGCTATAAATAATTCTGTAGTAGACAGGCTGGCCAATACAAAAGCAGACCAGAACAGGATGGTGCGTATAGTTGTAGCCTTCTCTGTAAAATACCATATTGCTATGCCGGTTATGGCAATGATAAACGTAGCTGATTCTGCCTTATGGTTAAATATTATTACCCATAACAGCATGAATGCCAGTATAAGTAACCGGAATATAGGGTGTTGATACATCCGGTACCGGGCAAAAGGCAGTAAGAATAATATTATACCTGCAATGGTTACTTCTGCTTTCAGGTGACCTGCGCCAAACCATTTTTGTACCCAACCCATAACGGACAAGCCGTAAGATGCTGCCTGGTCTGCAGCCATCATATTTGCCCAGCTTTTGTATTGATATACAAGCAGTTCTGGGCTGGTAAGGCATAGCGGAAGCACCAGTAATAAAACCGTCCAGAGTAGTGCAAATAATATAAACCTGGGCTTTTGCGGAAAGAGCAGGAACAGGCAGAAACCTACCGCGCCATATACCTTTATAAATGTGGCCAGTACCAGCCACAGTGTGGCCCATTGGGGCTTGCCCCTGTTCATGCTGTTCCAGGCGGCTATTATCAGCCCTGCCAGCAGGGCGTTGCTCTGCGAGTTTTGCAGGGAGGTTATCAGTTCTATTAATATAAATAACAGGATAAAGGCGATGTTCCGGTTGCTGAAAGGAAGTTTGCGGATAGCATATAATAATACAACAGCGTTCAGGGTGTTCCACAACATAAGTCCCGCAATATCAGGCAGGTATGCAAACAGGCCCATAAATACGGCAAAGCTGGGGCTGTATTTGTACAGGTCGTAATACTCTACCGGGTGGTGGATGTACATGTCCTTTCCCTGTAGTAAATGAAAGAAGGATTGCTTGAAAATGATGTAGTTATTATAAGAAGTATAAAAAGTATTGTGAACGCTGTTGAACTGCTGGTTGGCGCCCAGGGAAACTAACTGCAGGCTTACAAGTATTGCAATGACAATATATAAAACAAGGAGGGTGTTGTGGTTAAAGATGAATTCTTGAAAACGGATTCTTTTTTGCATTACACCTCTGTGCGCTGTTTATGACTACAGCTGTATATAATAATTATCGCAAAAGTATTAATAGCAAATGAGTTTATACAAAAAAATAACAGTCTTTTATTTTTTGAATTAAAAACAAGTACCTTTGCGCAAATTTTAAGGCGAAGTAATGATTGCGAAACGTATTTTTTCCTTGCTGGTATTGATTTTCACAGTTTTTGTGACGACAGGTACTGTATTTGCACAACATGAAGAAACTGTTCATCACGAAGATGCGGCTCATGGCCACGAAGCACCGGCTGAAAAAGAGGGTTTTAATGCATCTAAAGTTATCTTTTCGCACATTGGCGATTCTCACTACTGGCACCTGTTTGATATAAACGGGCACCCTGTCAGCATGCCTTTGCCTGTAATTATATACCACCCTGAAAAAGGCCTTGAAACTTTTTCTGCTTCAAAATTCCACCACGGCCACGAAGCTTACAATGGATATTTCATTGACCCCAATAATAAGATGAAAGAAAAGATACTGTCTGAAGACGGAGCTTCTATCATCGACTTCTCTATTACTAAAAACGTATTGTCTATGCTTGTATCGGTGGTGTTGCTGCTGGTCATCATGACGAACGTGGCTAAGAAATACAAAAAGAATGGTGTGATGACAGCGCCAAGCGGTTTTCAAAACGCGCTGGAGCCAATCATTACTTTTATACGTGAGGAAGTGGCAAAGCCAAACCTGGGTAGCAAATACATGAAGTTTATGCCACTTATACTGACCATGTTCTTTTTTATATGGATCAACAATATGCTGGGCCTGCTGCCCGGTGGCGCAAACTTTACCGGAAACATTGCTGTAACGGCTTGTCTTGCTGTTATCTCTTTTGTAGTAATGATAGTAAATGCCAACAAGCATTTCTGGGGTCACCTGTTAAATCCTCCGGGGGTGCCTTTCGGTGTTAAGCTGTTGCTGGTGCCTATTGAGATCATCTCATTGTTTATCAAGCCGATAGCATTGATGATACGTCTTTTTGCCAACATCATGGCGGGCCACATTGTGATATTGAGCGTTATATCAATGATATTTATTTTTGGTAGCATCAGTGCTGTTGCGGGATGGGGTTTCGTGCCGGTATCATTAGCATTCAGCATATTCATGTTCTTCCTGGAGTTGCTGGTAGCAGCAATACAGGCGTTTATCTTTGCTAACCTGACCGCGGTATTCCTGGGCCAGGCTATTGAAGAGCCGCACCATGACCATGCACACCACTAATTTAATTGAGTAGTAGTATTATTTTAAATATAAAGAGTTTTTTTACAATCAAAATCCAAATAACATGTCAGTGTTAAACACAATTATGTTAGCTATTGATGGTACTGCCGCAGCTGGTGGTGCTATAGGCGCGGGTATCGCTGCACTGGGTGCAGGTGTTGGTATCGGCCAGATCGGTAAAGGTGCGGTAGAATCTATCGCCCGTCAGCCGGAAGCAGCAGGAGACATCCGTGCGAATATGATCCTTACAGCAGCCTTCGTAGAGGGTGTTGCGCTGTTCGGCGTTATCGCAGGTCTGTTGGCTATCGTACTGTAGTAGCTACGTACAAAACTTAACTGCGCCCAAAGCATAGGGCAATGGGCGCAGTTACTTAATTTTACAAATACAAAACTTCTATAAATAAGAATATATGGAACTGTTAACTCCTGATCTTGGGTTGTTTTTCTGGACACTGCTGGCTTTCCTGACAGTATTCATCATCCTGCGCAAATTTGCATGGGGGCCAATCCTTAAATCGTTGAGCGAGCGCGAGTCTGGTATAGCGGAATCTATTGCTGCTGCAGACCGCCTGAAGAAAGAAATGGCGCAGATGCAGAATGAGAATGAAGCACTGATGGCTAAAGCCAGGGAAGAACGCACTGCCATGCTGAAAGAAGCACGTACCGAGCAGGAGCGCATCATCAGCAAAGCTAAAGAAGATACTAAGGCTATAGCTGATAAAATGCTGATGGATGCTCGCCAGCAGATAGAACAGCAAAAAATGGCTGCCCTGACAGAGGTGAAAAACCAGATAGGTAACCTGGCTGTAGAAGTTGCTGAAAAAGTATTGCGCAAAGAGCTGGAAGGTACTAATAACCAAAGCGCTTATGCACAACACCTGGTATCAGAAATAACATTAAACTAATTAACAATGCCCTGCCTTCTCCTAAAGGAGAGAGCAGGGTGAGGTAAATAAATAACATGCCAAATCCACGTTTAGCATACCGTTACGCCAAGTCTTTGTTAGACCTTGCTGTTGAAAAAAACAGCGTGGAGGATACACTGGCCGACATAAAATACCTGGACAGCATCTGCCGAAACAGTGTTGAGTTTACCAATATGCTGCGCAGCCCGATAATTAAAGCTGATAAAAAGCTGGATATCATTACGGCTGTAGTGGGCGACAGCCTGAAGCCTCTGGCACAGGGCTTTATCAGATTGCTGGTGAGCAAGGGCAGGGAAGAAAACATGCCGGAAATGGCTACCGCATTCATACAGCAATACAAACAGATGAAAAACATCAAATCTGTAAAGCTGACTACTGCCGGACCTGTTACTGAAGACCTGAAGAAAGCAATATGGAACAAAATAGAAGCTATATTGCCGGGTGTGCAAGTAGAACTGACGGAAGAGATAAACCCCGACCTGATAGGCGGATTTGTATTGCAGATGGAAGATAAATTATTTGACGCCAGCGTACGCCGCGACTTACATGACATTAAAGCACAGTTCACCAAGAACATTTATGTTCCTGAACTGAGATAATAAAGAGTAGAATTTTTTATAAACGATTATAAAATAATATATCATGGTTGAAATTAAACCGGATGAAATTTCGGCGATTCTTCGCCAACAGCTAACAAACTTCAATGCTTCTGCCGACCTGGAAGAAGTAGGTACAGTATTACAAGTGGGTGATGGTATTGCCCGTGTATATGGCCTGAACAGCGTGCGCCAGGGTGAATTGGTTGAGTTTGTTGAGAATGGTGTAAAAGCAATAGCGCTGAACCTGGAAGAAGATAATGTGGGTGTGGTATTGATGGGTGATAGCGGTACCATTAAAGAAGGTGCACAAGTACGCCGTACCGGCCAGATCGCTTCTATCAAAGTGGGCGAAGGCATGGTAGGCCGTGTAGTAAATACACTGGGCGAACCAATTGATGGTAAAGGCCCTCTTACAGGTGAATTGTATGAAATGCCACTGGAGCGTAAAGCACCGGGCGTTATCTTCCGTGAGCCGGTAAAAGAACCACTGCAAACAGGTATCAAAGCGATAGATGCGATGATCCCTATCGGCCGTGGACAACGTGAATTGGTAATTGGTGACCGCCAGACAGGTAAAACAGCTATCTGTATTGATACCATCATCAACCAGAAAGAGTTTTACGAAGCAGGGCAGCCTGTTTACTGTATATATGTGGCTATAGGACAGAAGGCATCTACTGTTGCCGGTGTTATGAAAACACTGGAAGAGAATGGCGCTATGGCTTATACTACTATCGTGGCAGCTTCTGCTTCAGAGCCTGCACCGTTGCAGTTCTACGCACCATTTGCCGGCGCTGCCATAGGTGAGTTCTTCCGCGATACAGGACGTCCTGCACTGGTTGTTTATGATGACCTGTCTAAGCAAGCCGTAGCTTACCGCGAGGTATCTCTTCTGCTGCGTCGCCCGCCGGGCCGTGAGGCATATCCCGGTGACGTATTCTACCTGCACAGCCGCTTACTGGAGCGTGCAGCTAAGATTATCAACAACGACACGATAGCGAAGACCATGAACGATTTGCCTGCCAGCCTGAAAGACAAGGTGAAAGGTGGTGGTTCTCTTACAGCATTGCCAATAATTGAAACACAGGCGGGTGACGTATCTGCATATATCCCTACGAACGTGATATCCATCACCGACGGACAGATATTCCTGGAGAATACATTGTTCCTGTCAGGTATTCGTCCTGCTATTAACGTGGGTATATCGGTAAGCCGTGTGGGGGGTAGCGCTCAGATCAAATCGATGAAGAAAGTTGCCGGTACATTGAAACTTGACCAGGCACTTTACCGCGAGATGGAAGCTTTCTCTAAATTTGGTGGTGACCTGGATGCTGCAACTAAAACCGTACTGGATAAAGGTAGCCGCAACGTGGAAATACTGAAACAAGCTCAGTACACGCCATTCTCTGTAGAAAAGCAGGTAGCTATTATATACCTGGGTACCAACAACCTAATTCAGCAGGTACCGGTTAAGAATGTAAAAGAGTTTGAAGAAACTTTCCTGCGCGAAATGGAATCAAAACACGCTGACATTCTTTTAGAATTCAAAAAAGGCCAGCTGAATGAAGCCAGCCTGGACAAAATGGTAAAACTGGCTAAGGACCTGATACCACAGTTCAAAAACTAAGAAATACAGCAATTGTCATATTATGAAGTCCGCATATTAAAATATGCGGACTTTTTATCTTTTATGCACTAACATAATTACTTTTGCGCTTTCATAATAAAAAAATATAAATGATAAAACATCTCCCCTTTAAGAGCCTCGTGGCCGGACTGTGCTGTATGTTACAACTGGCTTCTTATGCGCAGGCGGGCAACCCGCAGGCAAATATTACCCGCAACCCTAAAGATAATACCGTAAAAACGGTAAGCTTTACAAAAGGTGAGGGGCCTAATGTTGACCAGGTATCCGGAGCTATAAAGCAATATGTGGAACTGGGCAATGAGCACACATTAGCCCTGAAATTTTCTGATACGCAGAAAAACGGTACAATCATTCAGCGATACAACCTTTGGGTGAACAATATACGGGCAGAACACGGTTCTGTATCTGTGATGATTGTAGATGGTTACCTCACATTTATCAACGCCAACATATATAAAGGTGCAAACACATCATCTGCTACACCTGCTTTATCAGAAAAGCAGGCTTTAGGTAAAGCAATGACCTATATCAATGCTACAGAATACATGTGGGAAAATGTGCAGGAGTCAAAGCTTACCAAATCCGATCCTGCATTCAAATTTCCTACAAGTACTTTGGTATGGGTAGAAGATTACAACAACGATATCTTAAACAAACAATTACGCCTGGCCTATCGTTTTGACATTTATGCCAAAAAACCAATGAGCCGCGATTTGGTATATGTAGATGCATTAACAGGAAGTGTGTTGTTAAAGGATGCTGTTATCAAACACGTGGCAGGATCAGGTATATCATCATACAGCGGTGTTGTAAACTTCGAGATTTCTCAAGTAGGTGCTAATACTTATGAATTGTTTGACTCAACAAGAGATATCGGTACATATGATATGAACAACTCAACAAACATTAATAACGCTACCGAAATATATAACCCTACTACGACCTTTAGTAAAAGCGTTGCAGTGGATGCGCACTGGGGGGCTACCAAAGTTTATGACTACTGGAAAAACGAACATAATAGGATAAGCTATGATAACGCAGGTGCACCGGTTGTAAGCCTGGTAAATTATGGATCAAACTACAATAACGCAGGCTGGACAGGCACCTTTATGATATACGGCAACGGTACAGGTATGTTTGCCGGTGGTTTTGAGCCATTGGTTGCTTTTGACGTTTGCGCGCATGAATTAGGTCACGCAATTTGCCAGCATACCGCAGACCTGGTATATGCCAGGGAATCAGGTGCAATGAATGAAGGCTTCAGCGATATATGGGGTGCCGTGATTGAAAATTATGCAACTACAGGCAAGGATATGTGGGCAATGGGAGAAGAGTTGCGCATGGGGGCATTGCGCAGTATGCGTAACCCGAAGATGTTTAATAATCCGGATACACGTGGTGGTGATAACTGGACTACCGTAATAGGTTGCAGCCCAAACAGCAGTAACGACCAATGCGGCGTGCATAACAACAGTGGTGTACTTAACCATTGGTTCTATTTGTTGTGCGACGGGGATACCGGCACTAACGACCTGGGCAACTATTTTGAAGTATCAGGACTGGGTATTAAAAAAGCAGCACAGATAGCCTATGCTACTGAACAGGTATTGGCTTCTAACGATGATTATGATGATTGCCGCGCTGCTTCTATAGGTGTAGCGACATCTTTATTCGGTGCATGCTCGCGCGAAGTGGAGGCTATAACCCGTGCATGGTATGCTGTAGGTGTAGGTGCCAATTTTGTTCCCTGTGCACCACAAATAGGTTTCGTAAATCCTACACAAGTGGTGAATAAAAACTTGCCGGCTACTATTTGCCCAGTTGCTCAGGTAATATCGGTACCCATGCGTGTATCAGGGGGCGTACCGGCAAATGGGAATGCTACGGTAACAGTAGCAGGTACGGGCAATGTTATTAACGGTGCCGACTATTCTATAGCCAACAGCACTTTAACGTTTAACGCAGGCAGCACTACCGGCCAGAATGTACTTGTAAGCATATACGATAACGGAGACGTTACAAAAGATAAAACGTTGAAGCTATATTTCACCATAACACAAAACGGCAGCAATGCTATTACATCATACACATATGATACCTGCGTGGTTGTCATAAAAGGTTCAAGGTCTGTACCGGATGCCGGCACCGATTACATAAGCCAGGTGAATACCGGCGGTGTAAAAAGCAAGGCTGTAACACCTTTCTTCAGCCGTAACTCAAAAGCACGTATGCAATTTGTTGTTTCTGCTGAGCAACTGGCAGCGTCAGGTGCAAGACCCAACCAGGATATTACAGGAATACAGTTTAATGTAACGGAAAAAAATTCTACCAATGCCTATACAGATTTTACTGTTAAGATAGATGCAGCATCGGCAGGTACCATGGCCAATGGTGGATACCCTGTAAGCACTACTTACTATAATGGCAGCTATACCACGCAGCCAGGCTGGAACACAGTTCAACTGAGTACACCTTTACAGTGGAATGGTACTGATAACCTGGCTATAGAGACATGCTTTAATAATGCATCTGCTGATGCTAATAACGATTATGTAGAGTCAACTGTTGACCATGATTGGGCGACTGTAGTTAAGTTTTCTGATTTCGGTAGCGGTTGTGCCCTGTCATATACCGGCGATCTTAGTACAGGATTGTTTTACAGTATGTCTAAACCGGTTATCAGGCTGGTACAACCTACAAATGTCGCAGAAGTTGAAAAAACGATTTCTAGCAGCAGGCAGTGGGATGTAGATGTTAACCAGGATATATACTTCAGCAACACTGCTAACGATAAACTGATTGCAAACATCAGCAAAGCCGACAAAAAACTGGGTTGTACGAATGCATTTATTATGGCGCAGGGAAATGGTACAATACCAATGTCAGCGCCATTTGCTGGTGTCAACAGGTCAGTTAAAGAATTCACCTTTGCAGGCACCAGCAACCAGGCAACCACTACTTACGATTTGGCATTGTATTTTGATACGTCTGAATTGTCTGGTATAAACCTGGCCAATGCGAGAATATTGGCTACTTCCGCCGCCCACGATACGCTGATGAATACAAACAACAGTTATCTGGCAACAACACAGCAGGTGCTGAAACATGGGTATTATTCTTTTACAGGTACTTTTACGGGACTCTACACTAAATATTTCCTCGTGGATAATAACCTGGTAATACCTAAGCCCGAAAGCGTTAATACTGTTAACAATAATAGCCGCATTCGTGTAGTCAACAATCCGTTTACAGACAGGATATATATTAACTACAACTTGCTGCAGGATACCAAAGCACAGATAAGACTGGTAGATATAACCGGCAAGCAGGTGTATGTTACTGAGAAAAACATAGATGCAGGTCAACATGGTTTTGAAATAAACCTTAGTGACAGGCTATTGATACCCGGCAACTATGTGTTGCAGATAATTACCGGCAGCGAGGTGATGGTGCAGAAGATGGTGAAACAATAAGCAGTATATTGATAAGCAATTACGGTAGGGGAGCCTGAAAGGCTTCCCTACTTCTTTTTTGCCCCATCCTGTACAAGCAGCAGTTTTGCTGCAATAGTCATAAAGTCTTTATTGTCAGGTACTTCTTTTATCACGTATTCAGTGCTGTCCGGTGTTATTATTTTCACGTTTGTCTTCCACCCGTCCTGTACTCTTACTTCTGCCATGGGGGTATGGTCCAGCCGGTATATAAAGTACCTGTAATGCGCATTTGTTGTTTTTATTACATGCCAGCTATCTACGCCATAGCTGGTCCAGTGCCGGTGAACATAATAAGCAAAAGGCACACCATTGTTCAGTATCAGTACAGAGTCTTTACCCGCTGTATTTTTCCAACTTATGTTGTAGTCCGTAGTTGTTGGTGTTGTGTTTTCTGCGGGTAGCTCCCATTCCTCTAAAAGTTGTCCCGCTGCCTGCCACTCCTTTACCAGCATATTTGCCCCATAGGCATTAAAGTAGCCATCTTTAATTACATCATGCTTAATGAAAAGATGTAGAAATGAAGTAACAAAACCATCGGAATGTGGCGTATAATACACCCTGTTAAGCGGTGCTATGGCAGTGCGGTACCATTTCCTGTTTTGCCTCGTTACAGGTTGTATATATACTATGGATTCTTTGGTAAATGTTCTTATTTTCTGAACACCATCCTGTTCTATAAGCAGACAATAAGGTTGATGATTGCTCCATACGGTATCTGCAGAAATTTCAATACTGCTAATCTTGCCCTGCTTTACAAAAGAGTGGCTGCCACCGGCAGTAGCGGCAATACATATGATGTACAATATTAAGGTAGTTGTTTTCATACCTCGTATAGTTATACTTATTGCTGAAGTGCAGCCTGTTGTTATGCCTCGTCAGGCTTCCATAAATCAAACAGCAGGTTCAGGTAATAGTTCTCCTCTTTAGTAATAACATTGTCAGCTTTTGTAAGCTGTATGGCAAACTGTAGCAGGTTGTTGCGTTCCTCTTCTGTAGAGTCGTCGTAAAAATCATCCATCATTCTCCTGAAGTGCAGCTCCCATTCGTCAGGCAGCAGCCCACTGATGATCTCCATTTGCTTGTCAAGGTCCACTGCCATAGGAAATTCCTGTACCAGGTATGCTCTTATTACATTATCCTCGTCAGCAAAAAATTTACGGTCAACAGCCGATAACAGCATCAGTAAATGATAGCCAGCTATGGTTTTGTTCACTCGGTTATTTGGCATAAATGCTTATTTATTATCTTAACTCTGCGATGCTAAAAGCAGGTCAAGGTCAGTATATTTTAAATTAAATCGTTTAGCTATGGGCGCATTGGTAATACAGCCTTTGTACAGGTAAACTCCATACCTGATGCCACTTTTTATCTGTATGATTCCTTCTACTCCCCCCGCTTCTGCGCTGTCCAGCAGTATAGGCATCAATACATTGCTTATGGCGCGTGATGCCGTGCGCGATACACCTGAGGCGATATTAGGTACGCAGTAATGCACAACATCATATTTTTTGAAAGTAGGCTTTTCGTGGGTTGTTACTTTTGATGTTTCAAAGCAGCCGCCCCTGTCTATGCTTACATCTACTATTACAGAGCCCGCCTTCATGTTCGACACCATGTCCTCTGATACAACCACGGGTGTTAACCCTTTTACCGGTTTTAACGCCCCAACTGCTACATCTGTAGTTGCCAGTGCCTCTGCCAATGTTACTGGTTCTATTACGGATGTGTAGCATCGCTGCCCGACATTGTTCTGCAGGCGCATCAGCCTGTATATAGAGTTGTCAAATACTTTTACCATTGCCCCGAGGCCTATTGCGGTACGGGCTGCAAATTCACCAACTACCCCCGCTCCCAGTATCAGCACTTTAGCGGGTGGTATGCCTGTAATGCCACCCAGCAATATACCCTTACCCATGTGTACATTGCTCAGGTATTTAGCGGCATTCAGTATAGCAGTGCTGCCCGCTATCTCGCTCATAGAACGTACAATAGGGTAGTTGCCTGAATCATCCTTTATAGAGTCGAAGGCTATGGCAATGATTTTCTTCTTCAGTAGTTGCTCTATCATGTCTGCCTTTAGCAGCGGCATATGTATGGGCGATATAACTATCTGGTTGGGCTGCAGCAATGGTATATCATCTTCAGATATAGGCGCCGACTTTATAATAGTGTTCGCCTTGAAAACGTCCTCTTTGGTATATACGATACTGGCCCCGGCTTCGCTGTAATCGGTGTCAAAATAAAAAGACCCTGCACCGGCATTGTGCTCTACAACAACCTTATGCCCGTTATTTACAATTACGGAAACAGATTCAGGGGTAAGCGCAACACGGTTTTCCTGGAAGGAGGTTTCTTTAGGGATACCGATAAAAAGCTTTTTCTTTTTAGGTATGATCTCTAATGTCTCTTCCAGTGGCACATAGGAAAATGATGGTGAGATATATGGCTTCTTACTCATCTCGGCTCTCTGATATGTAATTTTCAGAAAGTTAATATAATCCTCCCGATAAAGGAAATATAGCCACATAAATACTTGTTAATAACGGCTTTTTAGATATTTCAGGTGTTATACCATAGAATAGATATTAATACAGATGCTTTACCTTTGAGCCGAGGTAAAAGGATATGATTTTTTCGTCGAAACTGATAGAGGATGCTGTAAACGAGTTTGCAAAACTGCCGGGGATAGGGAAAAAAACCGCCCTGAGAATGGTATTGCACTTACTTAAGAAGGATAAACAAGAGGTAGATTTCTTTACCGGGGCTTTGTCGCGCATGAGGCATGAAATAGTGTTTTGCGCTACCTGTCATAATGTGGCAGATAAAGTTGAATGCGAGATATGCGCCAACCCTGCACGCAACAGGTCGCAGGTATGTGTGGTTGAAAATATACGCGATGTTATTGCTATAGAAAGTACGCAGCAATACAATGGATTGTATCATTTACTGGGTGGCATCCTGTCTCCGCTGGATGGGGTAGGCCCGGAGCAGTTGAATATAGAAACCCTGCAAAAGCGGGTAGCAGAGCAGGGTGTTGAGGAGTTGATTATGGCGCTGAGCCCTACTATTGAAGGTGACACCACCGTTTATTATATAGCCCGCCAAATGAAAGATACTCCTGTAAATATCACTACCATAGCCAGGGGCATAGCCTTTGGGGGCGAGCTGGAATATGCTGATGAGATGACACTGGCACGCAGCATAGCCAAGCGCCTGCCTATAGAAAATTATGTGAGCATGAAAGGTTAGTTTCTTTCATACCCTGATTAACCGGTTATTCCGGTTTATGGGCCGGTTGCGGTGCATTTTGACGCAAATCCTTACCCATGGTTTCTTTTGATGGGGTTAGGGCATCATACGGCACCGGCACAGGTTTTTTATTGCCTGGTAAGTTACCCAGGTTTACAGGCTCATCGCGGTCGCTTTGTAATGCTGCCATTTCCTGCGATGTCATGATGTTCTGATTTTCCGTTACTAATACAGACTCATGCATTTTTGCAGCGTCAGGCACTGTCATTGTTGCCTGTACATCATTCTTCTGGCCATATACATTGGTAACTGCGAATGTAAGGCCCGCTAAGAGCAATAATTGTATCCTGTTCATTGTACGTTGTTTTATCTGTCAGATAAAACAAATATCGTGCTAACGGGGCCGGAGTTCAGGTATTTAACAATGTTTTAGTTAAGGCTGTTTAAATCGCTCAACTATCATTTTGCCGGCAACTTTGTCTATGGGCAGGGTAAACGTATCATCAGTAATGTCTTCAATCTTTATCCAGTGCGTATATTCTTCGGGGTTGGTATTAATGATATACGGGTCGGGGTGCAGTGCGGTGATGAGATAGTATATGCTGATGACCTGCGAATTGTCAAAGGCTGATTTCTGAAAAAACTCTGTAGTGTAAAGATGTTCCAGCACCTTTATTTCCAGGTTCAGTTCCTCCCGCCATTCCCTGTGCAGGCAGCTTAATATACCCTCACCGTATTCAAGTCCGCCACCGGGAAATTTAATATACTTCCTGCTTCGTATCGTTTCTTCATTTACCAAAACGCGCCCGGCCTCTATCCAGATACCATACACCCTGATGTTGAAATGGTTGCCACTTTGCATTTATCAGAACCAGCGTTTTTTGTTGAAGTAAAACGTCATGGCTGTAGAAACGATCAGAGACAAAACAATGGGGACATAGAAACTATAGTGCCCCGTCTGGTATGGTATGGGTACGTTCATGCCATAAAAACTGGCTATAAGGGTAGGTAGTGATATTAATATCGTGATGCTGGTAAGGCGCTTCATTACCAGGTTCATATTATTGTTAATGATACTGGCAAAGGCGTCCATGGTACTGCTCAGGATGTTCGTATAAGTATTTGCCATCTCAAGGGCCTGGGAAAACTCAATCACAAGATCGCCTAGCAGCTCGCGCTCTTCTTCATCACAATTCAGGAAGTTGGTACGCTCCATCTTCATCAGCAGCAACTCGTTACTACGCAGGGCTGTTACAAAGTACACCAGGCTTTTCTGTACCCGCATCAGGTACAGCAATTCCTCGTTACGGTTGGAGTCGTAAAGTTTTTGCTCCAGGATATTACGGCGGTGGTTTATTTCTTTCAGTACTTCTATAAAGTCCATTACCACCTTTTCAAATATCTTCAGCACCATCATATTGGGGCGCTCTGGGTGGCGTTTGGCAAAACTGTTCAGGAAACGGCGAATGGCTACGTTCTCAAAAGAGTTTACGGTTATTACCTGGTTGCGTTCTGTAATAATGATAGATATTGGAATCGTTACATAATCCGCATCACTTTCGTTCAGCGACTTATTCTCTACAGGGGTTTTCAGGATAATCAATTTTACCCCGTCTTCTTCCTCATAACGCGCCCTTTCTTCTATATCCAGCGTATCCGTCAGCAGGTCGCGGGGTATATTCAGTGTTTCAGACAGATTGTTTATTTCGTTCTCCTGGAACGGTGGTGTCACATTTATCCAGTTGGCTCCGTCGGGGCCTTGTACCTCCTGGGTCTGACGATTGATGTTTTTGAAATACTGTACCATGCCCCTTTATTTATCAGCTTCGCAAAGGTAGTTTTATTGATTAATAATATAAACCCTTTGTTATTGGTAAGATAGCTAATTTAAGTAAACGGTAAAGCGGTACAGATTTATTAAATTTGCCATCTTATTGGATTAACATAACGTATGAAGCATCAAAGAAGATTAATGCCGCTGGATGAGTTTACTATCCAGGAGACCCGCAAATTTCCCAATGCAACGGGAGAACTTTCAGCTATTTTAAGGGATATAGGCCTGGCTTGTAAAATCATCAACAAGCAGGTATTGAAAGCCGGGCTGGTAGATATTTTAGGCCAGCATGGCGCTACCAATGTACAGGGCGAGGAGCAGATGAAGCTGGATGTATTTGCAGATGAAGCGCTTATTAATGTATTGCGCCACAGCGCCGACTGCGCAGGCGTGGCATCTGAAGAGAATGATACATTTATTGCATTTGAAGACGAGTTTTCAGTTAATTCCAAATACGTTGTATTGTTCGACCCGCTGGATGGCTCTTCCAATATCGACGTTAATGCTTCTATTGGTACTATATTCTCTATATACAAAAGAGTAAGCCAGTTAGGGCAGCCTTGTAAGGAAGAAGATTTTCTACAGCCGGGCAACAGGCTGATGGCAGCGGGTTATGTAATATATGGCAGCAGTACCATGCTGGTATACGCCACAAGGCTGGGCGTAAATGGGTTTACGCTTGAGCCTTCTATAGGAGAATTCTGCCTATCTCACCCTGATATGAAGTGCAAAGAAAACGGCAAGATATATTCCATTAACCAGGGCAATACCTGCAGGTACGATGATGGTATGAAGGCTTACCTGAATTATTGCATGGAAGAAAATAAAGAAGATGGCCGCCCTTACTCCCACCGCTACATAGGCTCTATGGTGGCAGATATGCACCGTACGCTTATTAAAGGCGGAATATTTATGTACCCTGCAGATAACAAAAATCCTAACGGTAAGCTGCGCCTGCAGTATGAGTGTAACCCCATGAGTTTCCTGATGGAAGCAGCAGGAGGCGTTGCAACAACGGGTAGCCAGAAAATCCTGGATATTCAACCTACGGAACTGCACCAGCGTGTGCCCATATTTATAGGTTCTAAAAACATGGTAGAAAAAGCAGTGAGCTTTGCTAAAGGTGAAGTGCCTGCGTAAGAAAATTAACTGCTTGTTTATTTATATACCCTGCTTTACAAAAGCAGGTATATTTTTTGTAGTTTAAAATATTATTTAGATATTTGTCTAAATACCTAAATGATATGAACATCCTTTTTAAAGCACTGAACGACCAGACGAGGCGAGAGATACTGGAGTTGTTGAAGGATAGTGACCTTACAGCAGGCGAGATTGCAGATCATTTTGATATATCCAAGCCCAGCATATCACACCATCTCGACCTGTTGAAGCAGGCCGGTTTAATAGAAGCAGAAAAAAGCGGGCAGTTCATCACCTATTCATTAAATACCACTGTAGTGGATGAGATACTGAAATGGGTGATGCAATTAGCGCCTGAAAAAAAACTAAAAATTAAAGCTCATGGAATCAAAAAATCCTCTTAGGCATATTTTGGCCTTGGTGATTGCTATCATCCCGCTTATGTATGTAGCATTGCAGTGGAATACAGTGCCGGAAACTGTAGCTGTACATTTCGATATACATGGTCAGGCGGATGATTATGGCAGCAAAAAAGAGATGCTTCTGATGGCTGTATTTCTTTCCGTAACGTCGCTGATTACCTACTTGGTCGTAGTCAATGCGCATAAGTTTGACAAGAAGCGGACAAAAGGCGTAAAGCCTGTTATGTTTGATACTATAGCACTGGCTACAGTATTGTTTATATCCATTCTTAACCTCACCATAATTATCAATAGTATTTATCCAGGTGTTGTTTTGCTGGATAAAGTTGTAATCCCCGTAATAGGATTGTTCTTTATTTTTATGGGGAATGTTATGTATAATATAAAGCCAAACAGGTTTGTTGGGATACGTGTGCCGTGGACACTTAATAATGATGAAAACTGGAAGCATACGCATCGCCTGGGTAGTAAGCTTTTTTTTGTCGGCGGTATTCTTATCACGCTTGTCTCGTTAGGATATGAAGTAGAAGTCTCTACCATATTCATGGCAGGGGTCGTGTTGATCATCACTATTACAACTGTAATGTACTCTTATTTATATCATAGAAAAAGTCAAAACAATAATGCATAAGATGAACAGAAGCATATTCCTGTTGCTGGCAGCAACATTATTACACGTAGCAGCAAGTGCGCAACTAACCTTTGCCGGCAAATGGGTAGGCGCACTAAATAATGTTAACAGTTTCAGGATGGTCTTTGTGGTCTCCGAAGATAAAGACGGCTGGAAGGCTACAATGGATGTACCGGCACAGGGGGTTAAAGATATGCCCTCTGGTGTTGTAACCATTACAGGCGATAGTATTTATATGTCATGGCCCAACCTTAACGGCCATTATGAGGGCAGATTTTCGGATGCTAATAATATAAGGGGGTTCTGGGCGCAGAATGCAATGGAGCTGCCATTGAATATGACACGCACAGAGGGAAAGGTAGAGTTAAACCGCCCGCAGACACCGGTACCTCCCTTCAGCTATAATTCTGAAGAAATAATATTTTATAACGAGAATAAAAGCAAGTATTATGGTGCAACGATAACCACACCCAAAGAGGATGGTAAGCATCCTGCATTGATATTAATATCAGGCTCGGGCCCCCAGAACCGCGATGAAGAATTGTTTGACCATAAGCCATTTGCCGTAGTAGCCGACTACCTTACTAAAAAAGGTTACATAGTGCTGCGCATAGATGACCGTGGTGTAGGTAAGTCTGGCGGGGACAGGACGCATGCTACATCTGCAGATTTTGCAGAGGATGTAAAAGACGCCATTGCCTTCCTGAAAACAAGAAAGGAAGTGGACAAAAAGAAGATAGGTTTGTATGGCCATAGTGAAGGTGCTATGATAGCGCAAATGGTTGCCGCAGAAAATAAAGAACTGGATTTCATTATCCTGATGGCCGGGCCGGGTGTGAAGTTAACAGAAGGCATGACAGAGCAAAGTAAGGCAGTATTAAAAAGTGCAGGTATTGACGATACTACTGCTAATGCATACGGCGTACTGTATAACCGGATAGTTAATGATGTCATATCGTCGAGCAAGAAAGAGGAGGCCGCGAAGAAGATGCTCACGTCAGTACGTCAATGGCGAACCGGAACGGATTCTGCTATTGTATTGCAGACTACCGGTATAATGGATGAGAAAACAGAAGAAACTTTTATACGGACCTTCCTGGATGCTGTATGGCACAAGTGGATGGTGTATTTCCTGAATTATGACCCTGAACCCGTATTGGCAAAAGTACAATGCAAGGTACTGGCGCTGAATGGCGATAAAGATATACAGGTGGTGGCAGATGTTAACCTTGAAGGTGTAAAAAAGGCATTGTCAAAAAGTAAATCGAAGGACTATGAAACGCGGGTAATAAAAGGCGTGAACCATCTCTTCCAGGAATGTGATGCCTGTACTGTAGCAGAATACGGTATGCTGGAACAAACTATAAAACCTGAAGTATTACAGATAGTAGGCGATTGGCTGGATAACCACGTTAAGTAATTATAAGCTCTGCGTATTCTATTCTATAAACAGTACACAGGTATGGACTATTATAAACTAAAAGCGCTACGAAATCCGTAGCGCTTTTGTTATAGTTTATTTAGTGTTCAGTTTCACTTTATCGTTCAGGTCAGTATCTACCAGTACACGGCCGCAATGCTCGCACACGATGATCTTTTTGTGCTGGCGTATCTCAGACTGGCGCTGTGGCGGGATGATGTTGAAGCAGCCACCGCAAGAGTCGCGCATGATAGGCACTACAGCAAGGCCATTGTGGTAGCTGGTTCGGATACGCTCATAAGCGGTAAGCAGGCGCGGGTCAACCTTCTCTTTAGCCTCAGCAGACTTGGCAATCATCAGCTCTTCCTCTTTGCCAGTTTCGTTAATGATCTTTTCCAGTTCAGCCCTTTTCTCCTTCAGCCTTTCTTCTACTTCTTTTATTTTGGCCAGGGTATTTTCTTTAGCATAGTTACGGTCTTTCAACTCATAGCCTGCATCTTTTATATGCTTGTCGTTCAGCTTCACTTCCAGCTCCTGCATTTCCAGCTCTTTGTTTATCGCTTCAAACTCGCGGCTGTTCTTTACATTTTCCTGCTGCTTTTCGTATTTCTTTATCAGCTCCTGCGCTTCTTTCTTACCATCTGTTTTCTGTTTTACAAAGGTGTTGATGCTTTCTATTTCAGCGTCAATATTGTTGACACGTGTTTGCAGGCCTTCTATTTCGTCCTCCAGGTCTTTCACCTCCATAGGCAGTTCGCCCTGTAAGGTTTTGATCTCATCTATTTTAGAATCGATCTTTTGCAAAGTAAGCACCGCTACCAGCTTTTCTTCAACCGAGAACTCTTTAACTTTTGCCATATATAATTAATAATAATAATTTACCGGATTGGTTGATAAACTTGATAAAAGAGTGGCAAAATTAGGGAATTTTTTATTAATAATATCTCTAAATATTTCGCCCGTGAACTGCTCTGACTCATAATGGCCGATATCTGCGATAAGGATTTTACCATCTGCATCAAAAAACTGGTGGTATTTGAAATCGGCGGTAATAAAAGCATCAGCCCCTAGCCTGATAGCGTCTTTCAGCAGGAAGCTGCCGGAACCACCACAGATGGCTATTTTCCGCACCACTTTACCCAAAAATAGTGTGTGCCTGATGCAGGGCACTTTCATATTGGTTTTAATATGATGCATAAACGCCTGTTCATCCATAGGCTGGGGTAAGTCGCCAATCATGCCGGCACCCAGTTCCTGGTTAGCATTGTGTAGCTGCACCAGCTCGTAAGCTACCTCTTCATAAGGGTGGGTCTCTACCAATGCCTTTATAACCTTTTGCTTTTGGGCTTTATCTACCAGCACTTCTATTTTCACCTCCTTTACCTGCTCGCGCGCACCGCCTGCTTCACCTATTACGGGTTTGGTATTCTGCCCCGGCCGGAAAGTGCCTGTGCCATTTGTATTAAAGCTGCATTCTGAATATTCGCCAATGGTGCCTGCACCTGCGGCAAACATCGCATCGCGTACCTTGTCTGCCACATCAACAGGGGCATAGGTGTAGAGTTTAAACAGGCTGTTGCCCATTTGCGATAGGATGGATGTGTTTTGTAATCCGAGCTTTTCGGCAATTTTCGCATTCACTCCGTTGTGCACATTATCCAGGTTAGTATGGCAGGCGTATATGTTCAGGTCGTTTTTTATAGCCATGCGTACTATGCGTTCTATATAATTCCTGCCGCTTATTTGCTTCAGGCCCGAAAACAGGAGCGGGTGGTGCACTACTATCATGTTTGCGTCGCGTTGCATTGCTTCTTCCAATATAGCTTCTGTCACATCCAGCGATATCAGTACGCCTGTTACTTCGTCATCTATATTGCCTATCTGCAGCCCACTGTTGTCATAGCCCTCCTGGTAAACGGGTGGGGCATATGTTTCTATAGCTTGTATTATGTCTTTTACCAGCATGGTACTTATTTGTTAGATGTGGAAAGTTAATTTATTAAGCCGAAAACCCAAGACTGATGTATGGGCAATATGGTACGAGTCCAGTCAGATTTGTTGCGTTTTGTTGTTAATTTGACTGTTTTCATAAAAAGATGGATTTACAGGTTTTACCAGGCATCTCTTCATAAAACTCTCGTGAAAGCTTTATGGTTTATAATATCAAATATACGCTAAATGTTTCATTTTAACAATTGTTATCAGCTTGTATCTAATACATTGTCGCCCAGTTTTTTAGTATTTGTAAACCGTGGGTTGTACCTATGCTTTCAGGGTGAAACTGAACGCCTGTGCAGGCATGTCGTTCATGTGCAATAGCCATAATAGTATTGTCGTCTGTAGATGTTGCCAGTGTATGCAATTCTGTCTTTTCAACATGCTGTAGGGCCAGAGAATGGTAGCGCATAACGGTGCATGGGGAGGGTATGTTGTTAAACAAAGGATGGCCTGTATGTGCAACCGGGCTTGTTTTGCCATGCATGGGGTAGGGGGCATGTACCAGCTCCGCGCCAAAATACATGCCTAATGCCTGGTGTCCCAGGCATACGCCAAGTATAGGTATGCGGTCGTGAAAGTGCGCTATGGCGTCAAGCGTGATGCCCGCCTGCAAAGGTGTTTCAGGGCCGGGGGAAATAATCAGTCTTTCCGGGTTAAGAGCAGCCAGTTGTTCTACCGTCAACTCGTCGTTCCGGTACACGGCACAGTCGCCACCGGCCTGCAACAGGTAATGGTGTAATATGTACGTAAACGAATCGTAGTTATCCAGTAGTATCCACATGGGGTGGCAGGTATTCGTTTGTGTTGTTAAAGAATGTTTCAAGGTCGGCGTACACCTCTTTTGCCATAGGCCACAATATGCCCACCTTATCTATCACCCATGGAGATATCGGGGCTACATACTCATATGTTTTCGATTCGGCTATCTGTTCCTGTTTTACAATTTTCATTTCATTGCCCAGCCATAGCAGGGTACTCCAGGCCATCATAGCCATAAAAGAATATAGCAACCCGCCCATTGATTTATTTACCCAGCCCAGCATTACAGCGTTCATAGATGTTTCTATGGCTTTTGCAATAAGGCGTACCAGCAATACCACAGTTGCAAACAAAATAATATAGCTAACCAGCTGCGCCCAACCGTCAGACACATATCCTTTTTCAAGCAGGTAAGATGCCAGCGTTTCTGAAAGTTTTAAAGAGCAGATAATGCCGAGTATAATGGCCAGCATAGAAAAAGCGGCTACAATGATTCCCTTCATGTAGCCGCGAATAAAGAATATTATTATCAGCGTTATGGCAATTATATCCAGCGCCATAGCCTACGCCAGCAACCTTTTTACGGTTTCTGATATGGTTTTACCATCGGCTTTTCCGGCCAGTTGTTTTGATGCCACACCCATTACCTTACCCATGTCTGCGGCAGATGCTGCACCTACCTGTGTAATGATAGCTTTTATAGCTTTGTCCAGTTCTTCCTGCGTATATGGTTTAGGCAAGAAGCGTTCCAGTATCGCCAATTCTTCCTCTTCTTTTACAGCAAGGTCGGCCCTGTTTTGCTGTTTGAATATATCCAGCGAGTCGCGGCGCTGTTTAGCCATTTTTTGTAATAGCTTCATTTCATCCGCTTCTGTCATCTCTGCATTGCTGCCTGAGGTCTTTTCTATAAGTATAGCAGACTTGATAGCCCGAAGCGTGCGCAATTCAGCCTCGTTTTTGGCTTTCATAGCAGTCTTTATTTCTTCCATTACTTTTTCTTCGAGTGACATATGTTCTTGTTTTTAAAAAGTGGCTTATTTATAAGGCTATAATAAGGTAGGATCCTGGTTATTCTGTTCTTGTTTTTCCAATGCTTCAGATGCTTTTTTCAAAAAGTCTTTAGCAAATTCCTTCAATTCATTAGCCAGCTCCTGGTTTTTTGTAGCACGGGCAAAAGTATCTGCCATGCCATATAACGTCTGGTAGTAAAAGTCGTTCATTTCATCTACCATCATCTTTTTCGTCCACAGGTCTATGCGCAGGGCCGATTTTTCATTACCATCCCACAGGCCCAGTAGCATAGCCTTAGCTTCCTGCAGGCCATCTATACCACCATCGGGTGCGTTCCATTCTATTTTGTCTGGCATCTTGTCGCCGTCCAGCTCTACCTGGATATTGATATTTGATTTTCTTGTCATTGTTATAAACGTTCTGGTATAATGAATGTAAAAGTAAATATTACTGTGTTATGCAGGTTTAGTCCATTTATTTAACTGGCTTACACAGGCTGCTATGTCTTTGGGCAGAGGTGCTTCTGCAACTATCTCTTTACCATCGGGTGCTGTAAACACCAGTTTGTATGCGTGCAGTGCCAGCCTGTTCAGCAATGGTTTTTCTTCTTCATCCCGTGGGGCGTTGTATTTCTTTTTAATGCCCGACAAGAGGAACGGTTTGCCATCGCCATACAACTCATCGCATACTATGGGATGGCCTATAGATTGCATGTGCACCCTTATCTGGTGGGTGCGCCCTGTGTATATCCTGAACTCTGCCAGCGAATACAAAGGCCATTGTTCTATTGCTTTATAATCGGTTTTAGATGCTTTGCCCTTTTTGGCAATTATCATCCTGCCTTTTTTAGTAGGGTGTTCCACTATTGCCGCTTCTATTGTGCCTGATTCGGGTATCAATCTACCGGCTACAAGGCCCATATAGTATTTCTCTACTTTATGTTCCTGGAAGATGTTAGACATATACTTGTGTGTTTCTTCGTCTTTAGCAAAACAAATTACTCCACTTGTGCCCCTGTCCAGCCGGTGCACTACGTACATTTTATGGGCATATTTTGTTTCCAGTATATGGTTGAGCGATGGTAGCGATGTATCAAACCGGTCAGGAATAACCAACACGCCCGCGGGTTTATTGACAATTACCAGTTTATCATCTTCATATATAATATCAATCTTCATGTTCCTATTTAAAATATAATTCAAGGCATTTGTCTTCCATTTCGCGCATCAGCTTTTTTTCTGTGGCAGATTTATCTTTGTAGCCGCATAGGTGCAATGCACCATGAAATATTACGCGGTGCAGCTCATTGTTGTAAGATACCCCAAACTTTACAGCGTTTTCGGCCACACGCTCTATACTGATGTAGATTTCTCCTGCCATGCTACCTGCTTCCGAACCCAGGTCGAAAGTTATAATATCTGTATATGTATCATGGTCAAGAAACTGCAGGTTCATCTTCAGCAGGTAGTCATCATTACAAAAAATATAAGTAAGATTTACATTTTCTGTCTTTTCCCGGTACTTTTTTACAATATCGTCCAGGAAGGCAGATAGCTTTCTTTTATCTTTTAATCCCGATTTTACTTCCTGCTCATAAAATTTAGCCGGCATACTTATAATTTCAGCAAATGTCGGTAAAGTTTTTTACCCATACATTTGTAAAAATAATAGCACCATATTGTATGACTACTGCCCCGGTTAAAAGTATCAGGCTTACGCAACTGAAAAAGGGGCAAAAGGCTGTAATTCAACATCATGAAGATACGGACTTCAGGCTGACCCTGATGGAAATGGGCTGCGTACCGGGAGAAGCTGTATGGATACAGATGGTAGCTCCGCTGGGAGACCCCATTGCGATACAGATAGCAGGCTACCACCTGAGCATACGTAAAGAAGATGCCCAAAGTATATGGGTTGTACCGCTGGGATAGTTATGTATTAAGCAATAAACAATTTATAGTTCCCTGTTTCAGCCCTAATTGTTTTCAACTACTTTTGCCCTATGCACATCGGATTGTTTTTCGGCAGTTTTAACCCGATACATACAGGCCATCTTATTGTCGCCAATCATATTATCGAACATACTGAGATAGACAAACTCTGGTTTGTGGTATCTCCCCACAATCCTTTGAAAGACTCGCACAGTTTGCTTAACGAATACGACAGGCTGCACCTGGTTCGGCTTGGTATAGAGGATAACCCAAAATTCAGGGCGAGCAATATTGAATTTCAACTGGCAAAGCCATCTTACACCATAGACACACTAACACACCTGGCAGAAAAATTTCCATTGGAAAAATTTTCAGTTATTATGGGTTCGGATAGTTTCCAGAATATACACAGGTGGAAGAATTTTGAATTCCTGGTAAAGAACTACCCGATAATAATATATATGCGGCCCGGCTATGAAATAATGGAAACTCATGGCGCGGACCTAACCATTATGAATGCTCCTTTACTGTCTATATCCTCCACATTTATACGTACCCAGGTAAAAGAGAAAAAATCTATCCGCTACCTGGTGCCAGACGCCGTACGTAATTATATAGAGGAGAGCAACTACTTTAAATAGATCATCTTTTGCATGGTTTGTGAAATAATTGTAATCTCCGGTTTGTGATGAACAATATGTTATTGAACGTGTTATAGTGCTGTAAAAGCAGTAAATTTATAACAGTAAAAACTAATAATTATGGCAAACACAGGAAAAATTGTAGCGACCTTATTGATAGGCGCAGCCGTAGGTGCGGCAGTGGGTTATGTACTGGCCACAGACGATAAGAAGCGCCAGGAAGATCTTGACAAAATAAAAGACCAGGTAACCAGCTGGACTGATAAAATTAAAAGCAAAGCGGAGCAGTTTAAGAAAAAAGCACAAGACGTAGAGTCTGAAATTTACAACGCTTAATCATTAATCATTCAACCCCCTTTCTACAATGATCGGTAAACTTATAGAAAAAGTAATGAAATACTTCCAGGCAAGACTGGATGTATTGAAACTGACTATTGTAGAACGAATAGCGGTGGTAATGGGCTTTTTCCTGCTCATGGTTTTGAGCATGATGCTTACTTTAGCCTTTCTTGTATTTTTAGGTATGGGTCTGGGTGAGTACCTCGGGGAGGTTACAGGTCATATTTACCAGGGTTATCTGATAGTTGCCGGTATTTATTTGCTGGTATTGGGGCTGATTATGATGTTTAAACGCAATGTCAAAAGGTGGTTTGCAGGCTTGTTTATCAGCCTGCTGACTACCGATGATGACGATGACGATGATAAGAAGGCTTAAAAATTATATCCATGATCAAGCTATACGACAAAAAGCTTACCAACCTGAAAGAACTGAAGCAGGAAATAGCTTTGAAAAGAGTGGAGGCCGATACTTCTTTTGATAACCTGCTGAGCACAAATAGTACCCCAAAATATGCTACAGCCACAGGCGAACAGGTAGATGATACTTCTATCGACTGGTCTGCAATGATAGGCACCGGGCTGGATTTCATTACATCTAAAGGCACAGTTAATAAAATGATGGCTCTTGCCGTACCTGCAATGAAACTGGTAGGCTCAAAAATGGAGAAGGACATGCTGAAGTCTATAGGTAAAGAGTTTATAACCGGTTATGCCAAATGGAAAGGCATAGAGTTGGGCTTTAAACTGGTATCCCGCATGGTACGTTCCAAAATCAATAAAAAAGACGATTAGTTTTTTTCATGCAGGGCTAAAATAGGCACCGCTGCGTTACGTACTATTTCCTTAGTCTGGCTTTTATGGAAAAGACTTTCAAAAAATGTGTGTTTATGCGGCACTACTATCAACCAGTCTATTTCATTGGTTGTAACAAACGCCTGTAGCGCTTTATCTATATCACCCTCACCTAAATAATGATATTCAGGAGATGCATCTTTGATGGATTCATAAAGGTGTTTTAGCTCAAAAGAAATCTCATCTGAGCCCCTGTGCTGATCAACGTTTATAACATGTAACTCTCCGCCAGTGTGAGATACCAGTTGTACAAGGTCTTTTGCGGGCAACCATTCTGTAACATTCTTAAAATCGCAGGCGAAAGCTATTTTTTCCACCTTTTTATATGAATAGGCTGCTGGTATAGCCAGCACAGGGCAAGATATGTGTCTTAACGTACTAAGGAGATTACTGCCCAGCCAAAAGCTGCTCTCATCATTACTGCTGTTGCCTACCACAACCATCCAAGGGTTTTGCTCAGCCACCATTTCTTTCAGATTGTCTGTAATGTCCCCATACATGATACTGCTGCTGATATTCAGGCCAGGGAATGTTGATCTTAATTTATCTGTAAGTTTATGCATTTGCGCAGATGCCAGATTTTTCTCCTCTTCAATAGATATGACCGGCATGGGGTTTTCATGAAAAATGACCGGAATGATATAAGAATGTACTACTGTAACAGGTGCATTAAAGTGCGTGGCCAGGTTACAAGCGTATTCGGCAGCATTGGTAGCTATATCAGAAAAGTCGGTAGCAATAATTATAGAGCGCATATAAACGGTTTCTACCGAAAAATTACGGAAAAAACAGGAATAGCCCGTTTATGCTATAGAATTATAACAGTATGTTAATTGAAAATGGCTTATTATTTCGAAGACCTGGAGAAAGTCTTCGCAAAAACCTGGAAAAAAGTACTGAAGATAATAATGATATCCCTTGAAATACTGCGGTGTTTCAGGTAATACACATCCCACTGTATACGTTTGCGCAATTCTCGTTCAACATTTATTTCACCTATAAAGCCCTTTATCTGGGCCATACCTGTCATGCCAGGTATAGCCTCATGCCTGAGGTTATAATAAGGTATAAACTGTGAATAGTATCGTGTGTGATACAGCATGTGCGGGCGTGGGCCTACTATAGACATATCACCCAGCAGTACATTAAAAAACTGAGCAGTTTCGTCCAGGTGGGTCGCTCTTAAAAATTTGCCTACCCTGGTTATACGCTTGTCGTTTGCTGTTGCCTGTTTAAGGTCAGCATCAGCATTTACCCGCATAGTCCTGAATTTGAAACAATCGAACTCAATGCCTTTATAACCCGTACGTTTCTGAATGAAGAAAACCGGGCCTTTAGATGATAATTTGATAAGCAATGCTATTATAGGGTATAGCCAGGACATTACAAGCAATATAAATGTCATAGAAATAAGGATATCCATAACCCTTTTCACTGCAGCATAGTAGGGTGATGGTTGATAAACCATGTACCTGTGGTTAATTTCGCGAAACATCTCGCGCATCTCCGTTATCTCCGACTGTGGTGCCGCAGACCTGGATGGTTGAGTATGGGGTAACTTTATCACGAAAGATTGTTCCATTATTGCTATTCCTTTTCTTTACTATTCCTTGCACGGTACTATAGCAAAAACCGTGTCAGAAATTTATAAAAAACGGAAATTGTTCAAAAAAATCATGATTTAATCATATTAATTTATGTCTAAACTCTTTTGAACTGTAATACATGTTCCAAAATATAGAGGAAATTAGTATGTAAAAAAATATTCCTGCCTGAGTTTGCAATACAGCTTCCTGCATCATAAATATGATAGATGTAATATGAAATACCATAAATGGCTGGTAGGGAATAACTTTGTGTATGTAGAAAAAGGGTAATACAACTATGCACATAAGAGCAATAAAACCAGGTATGCCAATCATAACCATAGTTTGGATATACATATTGTGAAGATTTGCATTGTAAAAGGCTGGTCTTTTAGTAATATCTTTATTATCAATATCTGTGACTTTGTAGTCTTTCATTTTTTGTCTTAGTATAAGATGTACATCCCCATTACCGAGGCCCGTAAACCAGACATTTCTGTCTGCTATACTTTCAAGTCCTATCCTCCATAAAAATAATCTCAGTGTCAAATTATCAAACTGCTCTTCTTTAATTCCGGTATAATCTGTTAGCCATGCAATTTCCTGGTTATTATAAATCATTTCATAATACCTGTTGCGTATAGGATTGTTGGTTGTGTCAAGCAACTTAAACAGGCTTATGATTACACCGGCAGTTACAATTAACACCACTATGCCGGTTTTAAGATTTCTAAAACTTTTCTTTATAAAATAAGGAATTATAAAGAGTAATAATAGCAATATGAACATCCTGGCTGATAGAAGCAAAAAGAAGATAAGAAGAAATATTATGAGTATATTTTTTATGTGTTTGTTTTTACCTTGGAAATTGTACTTCCAGGGCATGAAAAGCAAAAGGGAGATAGAAAAAATGGTATACCATGCTGTATAAACTGCATTGGGATCTACAATTCTTACTAATTGGTGATAAAAAAAAGAATAGTAGTAATTTTCAGGGTACCATATAATAGCTGCGTCTATAAGACAAATGATAGCAGTAAAAGCAACCCCTGCTATCAGCCATATGAATAACCTTTCAGTTGTTTTTCTTCTTAACCTGCCTATACCGGCGCCAATAATTAACGGCAATATGAGGTAGGCAAGTTTTGTTTTAAGGTCAAATGCAGCCTGGCCTTTATCGTCGCTGTAAAAATAACTTGCAATAAGTAGCAGGTACATAATAAACCAAGGCCATAAATTCCTGCGTTCTTTAATATTAGTAACAGTCTGCCTATAGTCAAACTGCAAAAGCCAGAGTAAAGTAACTAATGCCAGGCATATTGAACTGAATATATACCAGGTAGGGATTGAAAAAGCGAGCAGGCACAATGCGTAATGCAATAGTGTATTTAATCTCGCAGATTTAAACATAAACACAAAAGTAGCTGAATTATATTATTAATTTTGATGCCTTAGTCATAAAATAATTATAGTGAGGAAGGGCATCCTGAAGTCATTTTTTTCATCCGGGTTACAAGCTGTTGCAGTACAGGTATTAGGTGTACTCTTTATAGCTATAGTGGCCAAAGTGCTACCGAAGGAAGAATTTGGAATAATACAGACCGCTAACGCCACTGCCATGTTTATTACTACATTAATAGGCTTTGGAATGGAGCAGGTTGTGGTAAGACGCATTGCAGCTTCTTCAAGTTCTGATTGGGCAGCTGCCGCGTTCCTTTTCCATAACTTTATCGGTTCGGTAATAGCAATGTCAATTACTATATTGCTGGCTTATATATTTAATAACCCTGAAGATGTCTTGTATTACCTGCCGTTGTTTTTTGCAGCACAGGCGGTTATATTTCTGGTAACGCCGTTAAAACAGTTTTTGAACGCCAAACATATATTTACACCTTATGGAGTAATTGCAGTAGTGAGCAATATTACTAAGATAATATTAGCTATTGTATTGATTAGCAGTCAATTATTGAATATTATTAATTCCGGATTCGTTTTGCTTTTTTGTGCAGTATTAGAGCTAATATCATTATTGATATATGTACGTACAAAAACAAACTTTAAACTTTCGTTCAAATTTAAGGCTTATAAAAAATTGCTTAAAGAGTCAATGCCACAATACCTGTCCTCTATATTTGATTCCAGCCTGTCCAGGTTAGATATCATTTTACTTGGGTTGATTGGTACTTCATTTGCCGCAACGGCCGATTATGGCATAGCTTATAGAGCTTATGAAGTTGCTCGTTTGCCTATTGTAATTATTGCACCTATCATTCTTAATATTTTTGCCCGTGCATTGTCAAACGGTAATAAGATAAATGATACAACTAAGAATGAGATAACACAGTTGTATAGAATAGAGATGTTTATGGCTATGCTTATACCGCTTATTCTTAATATACTATGGTCGCCTGTGCTGAATATATTTTTTAATGACAAATACGGGTCTTCAAACTCCGTTGAATTCTTGTTGTTATCTATATGCATCCCGCTTCATTTTTTTATAAACCTTATGTGGACCATCAGCTTCTCTGCCAGGAAATATAAAAAAATAGCCACTGTTACCATGCTCTCTGCTGTAGTAAACCTATTGCTGAATGTGTTACTTATTAAATATTATGGAGGGGTAGGGGCAGCTATGGCATACCTGCTCACTACGCTTTTGCAGGCAACTTTATATTATTCTATGGTAAGGCGAAATCTTATGGCCATATCATTACTCCCTTTTATCAGGTTTTTTATAATAGTAGCCATATCATATAGCGCAACTTATTTCATTCCCATGCATTTTACCCTCAGGCTTATAACTGCTATTATAATTTATGTAGGAATAAGTTTTGGTTGCGGGCAGATAAAGCTGTCTGATATTAAAAACCTGAAAGCGCAATTGAGAAAATGAATATACTGTTATTGTGTGATGAATATCCGCCCGGCCGCCATGGTGGCATAGGCACTGCAGTACAACTACAGGCAAGGACAATGGCTGCCAAGGGACATAATGTAATAGTTGCAGGCTTTTATCATCCGGGTTATGGTGGCGAAGATGAATTTACAGATCAAGGTGTAAAAGTATTCCGGTTCAGAAGAATGCTATCTTCTTCTATTTTCGGAACTAACGATGCGTTGGCTGGAAGGGTTATATCACGCATGGTTACAATGTTGGGTATCTCAAGTATTGATGTTAAAATCAGCCTGAAAAGATATGGGTTGTTTCTGAATGAACTGATTGAATGTTTTGAGATTGACATTGTTGAAATGCCAGACTATAACGATTATATCAGGTTTTGCAAATCAGAAGTATGGTTTCCCGAGCTAAATGCTCCTGTTGTAGTAAAGCTGCATGGGAGCATGACATATTTTAACGAGGAAGCAGGTTTACCGACACCCAAGTATATTAGAAGAGTTGAGGAAGCGATACTTGCTCATTCTGATGCAGTGGCAAGCGTAAGCCGTTATACTGCTGACAAAACAGCACAATACCTTAGCTATAATAAGTCTATTACAGTTTTGTACAATGGTATACAAGTACCGGCAACAGAGGTAGTACCCGAAAAGGTAAAAGGTCTGGTAGTATTTACAGGGAGCCTTGTTGAAAAAAAGGGAATATATCAATTGATAAAAGCCTGGCGAGCTGTATCGGAAAAGCTACCAGGTGCCAGGTTACATGTTTACGGTAAAGGTCCTGTTCAGAAAATTGCCTCTTTATTGCCTGAATCAATGCGCCAAACGGTATCATTTAAAGGCCATGTAGATCGGCGGGAACTTTTTTCAGAATTATCATCTGCAGAGGTTGCGGTTTTTCCTTCCTACGCAGAGTGTTTTGCACTGGCTCCTATGGAGGCAATGGTGTGTGGTACTGCTGTAGTGTACACATGGCGCAGCTCGGGCCCGGAATTAATACAACACGGTAATACGGGTATGCTGATAGAGCCGGATAATGTTGCAGAAATATCTGATGCTTTGATAACTTTACTTACTGATGAAAGTCTTTGTAACACACTGGCAGGTAATGGAAAAGCCTGGGTTGAAAAGATGTTTAATATTGATTCAATAGTAGATGAACATATTATTTTTTACAAAAAAGTTGTTGCGCAAGCCACCAGGTAATACCAGGAAGATATGAAGGAAGGTAATGGAAAAATGTATGCACATGGTACCGATTGGACATATTTGGTATTCCTTTTTCTTATTACCAATCAGGCAATATTGAGCCTGAAAATACTTGGCATAATATTTATTTTTATTTTAAGACCAAACTTTAAGTTTGGCATAGCTGAAGGGAGGATTCCCAAATTCTATCTATATATTCTTGGCCTGTCGGTATTTAGCATATTATTTCATGTACGCGACTTTTCATACAATTATATAGCTGCATTTTTTGTAGGGAACCTTTTTTGGCTTTTTGGGTTGCTTGCATTTCATCAAACAAGGATAAGCCTGGATAAATATGGGCCAGCTGGCATGTATAGGCTATTGAAAGCGTTTTCCTTAATTAACCTGGGCCTCAGCCTTTATCAATTGATAAACATTATGCTGATAACAGGCCACCTCAACCCATATACAAATTTGGATTTCCCATATGGCATGTCAACAGGAGATAATGTGTATGGCTTTTTTATGGAAAACTCTTACTATAATATGATGGTAAGCGCTATCCTGGCAGTGTATTTTACCTACAAACGCAATGTTATATATTCACTGGTTTCCATTACTACACTGATACTTGTTTTTGGAAATTTCGGAACCCTTATGTTTATCGGTGTATTGGCCGCAATGTTGCTGGCCGGTATATTAACAAAACTAACTAAAGCAAAGCCCGGTAGTATTCTACATAATATTTCGCCTTTAGGCAACTACGGTGTTTATATACCTTTTTACGCAGCATATATATGCTTATTTTTTGTTTTACTTTCTCCTGAAAATATGGAATACGTATCTAAAAAGATACAATCAAAGGTGTTTTCTGTTGACGGCAGTCCTAATAATTATAGAAACATTATAAATAGTAACAATAAGCCTAGGCCAGAACCATTTGACCGCTATACTATGCAGCAGGATATAATCGTAAAGGATAGTTTATCCTATTCATTATCATCACAATCTTCTGTTTTAGGCACCCAATCGTCACCTGTTGATGCGCGCATCAAAATGAGTAATGACTATATTTATAAATTACAGGGGAAGGCATTGTCAATCAAAGAAACATCGCAATTTCTCAAATCCTCTACAGGGAATTTACTATTTGGTGCAGGCACAGCACGTTTTTCATCTTTAACGGCCCAGAAAATGGGTGGATTCGATTCCAGCAGGATATTTATGAATGTGTTGCCAAGATTTACATCGCCTGATTATGCGCAGAACCATAAACTGTTGGTACAAGCAAGGTACGATGCGGCAAATGAATTTCGCTCAAATGCCAACTGGCCTGATTCTGTATATAATCAAATATTAGGTGAGTATGGCCTTATCGGGGCATTTCTGTTTATCGTGTATTATCTGTGGTACTTTGTAAAGCGTATGAAATATTATACCTATACCTTCTGGATATTTGCCATGATGATACCATTTGCATCGCTATCTTATATGTTTGAAGCGTTGAGTATTGTCATAATATTTGAGTTGCTGGCAATTACTAATATTGAAGAGACAAAACAAAATAAACACGATGTCGTTGCAGTATAACCTTACCGTCCTGTTGCCCGCTTACAATGCAGGCCCTTACCTTAGGGAGGCTATAGATAGTATTTTGGCACAAACCTATCATGATTTTGAATTCCTGATTATTAACGACGGTTCTAAAGACGATACTAAAGCTATTATAGACTCCTATAAGGATAACCGTATCAAGGTAATACACCAGGAAAATAAGGGCTTGATAACAACTTTGAATGAAGGCATAAAAATGGCAACAGGCGATATTATAGCACGTATGGATGCCGATGATGTATGCCTGCCAGACAGGTTGCAACTACAAATGGATTTTCTGGAAGAAAACCCGGATTATGTAATGGTGGGCTGTGAAGCGGAAATCATGGATAAAGATGGCAATTACCTCATGCCACTTAACCCCATAGGATATACTCATGAAGAGATAGTTGCTGCAATAAATAAAAAGGTCCCATTTATACATCCATGCGTAACATTCAGGAAAGAAGCTGTTATACAGGCGGGGCTATATCCAAAGAATGCCCTTGATTTTGAAGACCACCTTTTATGGAAAAAATTACTTGAGGTAGGTAAAGTATGCAACTTGCGCACGGTATTGCTGAAGGTGCGCTTTAACCCCGAATCTGTGACTATAGATGAACGTTGGCGAGGAAAGGAATTTATTGACATCAGGACACGCTCTATAAAAAACGGCGTTGTAAATGATGCGGATGTTGTAAGGTTAAAGGAGCTAATGAAGGCTCAGAACTTCAGGGAATACAGGCAGGCCTCATACTATTCCATGATAGCCAAGAAATACCTGTGGAATAACCCGAACAGCAAACAGGCACGGCAAAACCTGAAGCAGGCCATGCATTACTATCCGGGCAATAAGATGTTATATGTTCTGTTCTTGTTTTCTTATTTACCGGCCTCAATTCGCAAAAGCGTTTACCGGATGCTGAAAAAATAGGCTGGTTAACTACTTTTGCACTACAAATGAAAGTTGCATTTATTTCAAGGGCTACCTTATACACATCTCCCGGCGGTGATACCAAACAACTGGACCTGACTGCGCAAAATTTGCGTACTATGGGGGTAGAGGTGGATGTATACCTGGCTTTTGAAAAGATTGATTATGGTAAATACGACCTGCTGCATTTTTTTAATATCATCCGCCCTGGCGATACTATAAAACATATTAAACAGTCAGGCAAGCCCTACGTTGTTTCTACCATCTTTGTAGAATATGGTACTGTAAAACAGCATATTGGCACAGCTCAAAAAATACTAAGCAGCCTGTTTGGCGAAGACGGGCTTGAATATATTAAAGCACTGGCCCGCGCCGTAAAGAATGGTGAAAAAATAGTAAGTAAAGAATATATCCTGAAGGGGCATAAGGCCTCAATAAAATATGTGGCTGAAAATGCAGCCATGCTTTTGCCAAATTCTGAAAGTGAATATCGCCGTTTGGCTGCTAAATACGGAATCGCAAAACCTTACCGGGTTGTTCCTAACGGCATCAATACAGACTGTGCTGCCAAGGAATATCCGTTTAGTGAAAAATACAAAGGTGCTATCCTCTGCATGGGCAGGATAGAAGCACGTAAAAATCAATTGGCATTGGTCAGGGCGCTGAATAATACTTCATACAGGCTGTATATACATGGTAAGCCGTCGCCCAATGCTATGGCATACTATGAACAATGCAAAGCTGAAGCCGCTCCTAACATACATATTGAAGGGCACCTTGACGATGAAGAACTGTTTACTGCCTATAGTAATGCCAAAGTGCATGTGCTGCCCAGCTATTTTGAAACAACAGGCTTATCATCGTTGGAAGCTGCTGTAATGGGTTGCAATATTGTTGTAACGGACAAAGGCGATACCCGGGACTATTTTAAAGATGATGCATGGTATTGTGACCCCGATAGCACCACGTCAATAAAAGAAGCAATAGATAAAGCGTATAGTGCGCCATACGATGAAGGCTTTCGCCAACGGATATTAAGGGATTATACATGGCAGCGGGCTGCAGAAGAAACTTTGGCGGCATATAAACAAGTATTGAAAGTTTAGCGTTCTTTGCAAAATAGCACTGTACAGGAATGAGAAGTATCAGGATAGGTATATTAGGAACGCGGGGCATACCCAACAGGTATGGCGGCTTTGAGCAATGTGCAGAGTACCTGGCTGCAGGGCTGGTGAACAAGGGGCATAAAGTATGGGTGTACAACTCTCACGACCACGAGTACAAAGAAGATACATGGAATGGGGTCAATATAATTCACTGTTACGATCCTGAAAAGAAAATAGGCACAGCAGGGCAATTTATTTACGACCTGAATTGCATTAACGACGCCCGGAAAAGAAGGTTTGATGTACTGTTGCAACTGGGATATACCAGTAATAGTATATGGTATAAACGTTGGCCAAAAAACTGCAGTAATGTGGTGAACATGGATGGCCTGGAATGGAAGCGCAGTAAATACAGCAAACAGATACAGAAGTTCCTGAAACATGCAGAACGCTGGGCTGCGATACATGCAGATGTACTCGTGGCAGATTCACCGGGCATACAACAGTACCTGGATGAAGAGTACAAAAAACAATCTCACTTTATAGCGTACGGAGCAGATATCTTTAATAATCCTTTTGAGCCGCTGCTGGAGAAGTATGATGTACGCCGGTATGATTACAATATGCTGATGGCGCGCATGGAGCCTGAAAATAATATTGAGATGATACTGAAAGCCCATGTGCTGAGCGGCACAGGGCGACCACTATTGGTAATAGGCAAAACAGAAAACAAATTTGGCCAGTACCTTGTGGATACTTACGGGCAAAAGCCGGGTATCCGTTTCCTGGGCGGTATCTACGATATAAATATCATCAACAACCTTCGCTACTTTTCTCATTTATATTTCCACGGACATTCGGTAGGTGGTACCAATCCATCATTGCTGGAAGCCATGGGCTGTAATTGCCTGATTGCTGCTAATGATAATCTGTTTAATCGCGGGGTGCTTACAGAAGACGCATTTTATTTCGCTGATGTAGAGCAACTGATAGACATCATCAGGACTGTAACGTCTAAACAGCAATACAGTAAATACATGGATAATAACCACAGAAAAATACGCGACCAATATAACTGGCCGCGTATTGTAGATGAGTATGAAAAAGTATTGTTAGACGCTGCGAAATAGCAATTACGCTTTAGCCTTGAATTTATTGATAGCATTGCGTGTGAAATCGCTTAACACCAGCCTGCCGCTGATACCCGCACGTTCAGTAAGCAATACATCCCAATTGTCGGTGCCCTGCCAATACACTTTTTTTAATTCTGCCATAGCATCAGGGCTGCTATTGGCAAGTTTTTGTACCAGCACATCTATTCCTTCGTCCATATCTTCTGTACTTGAATAGACCTCCGCATATAAACCATGATCGCGTGCCCATTCTGCACTGCGCCATTCTGTAGCATCTATAGCCAATATTGAAAATGCGGATAATCCCATTTTGCGTTCTACTGCCGGCCCAACTACAAAAGGACCAATGCCTACTGCAAGCTCACTTAGTTTTACTGAGGCATGTTCATTTGCCATAGCATAATCTACAGATGCAGCCAGGCCTACACCACCACCTACTGCTTTACCATGTATGCGGCCAATGATAAATTTGGGGCATTTGCGCATTGCGTTTATCACTTTGGCAAACCCGCTGAAAAAATTAAGCCCCGTTTCCGCGTCTTGTATAGCTATAAGTTCATCAAAAGAAGCACCCGCACAAAAAGCCCTTTCACCGGCGCTTTTCAATATGATGACTTTGGCTTCGGTATTATTACCGGCTTCCGTAATTGTATTGGCCAACTGGTCGAGTATAGCACCCGGCAAAGAATTACTGGCTGGGTGATAAAACTCTATGGTAGCTATACCATTTTCTATAATACTGTTTACATATGCTTGCTCGGACATCGTGCGTATTTTTGTTATTAATTATCTTGGTTTCTTTTCTTTACCATAGTCAGTATAGTCGCTATAGCCACTGTTTCTCCGGTTTCGTCATATACATCTACCAGCCAGCGTACTATACCCTTTGCTATGTCTGTCTCGTCACGTTTTTCCTGGTCTGTTTTTTGTTTTACAGTCAGTTTCACGCCTATGGTCATTCCCGGGTAAACGGGTTTTGTAAAGCGGCATTCATCGATACCATAGTTTAATAATACAGGCCCTTTCTTGGCATCTACAAACAATCCTGCGGCTTTTGCCAGTACGAAGTAGCCATGCGCAACACGCCCTTCAAAAATGGTGCCTTCAAGAGATGTTGCATCCATATGTGCATAGAAGTTGTCACCGCTTACATTGGCAAAGTTAGTGATGTCTGCTTCGGTAACAGTATGCTTTGCAGTAATCAATGTATCGCCAATCTGTAAATCCTCAAAGTATTTCTTAAATGGATGTACTTCCGTTTCTGTTTGTTTGCCGCCTTGCTGATAAACATTGGTAATGCGTGAAATAGTGGTGGGTGAACCCTGTATGGCTGTGCGCTGCATATAGTGCAGTACACCGCGTTTACCACCCATCTCTTCACCGCCACCTGCACGCCCGGGGCCGCCATGTACCAGTAAAGGCATTGGTGAGCCATGGCCCGTGCTTTCTTTTGCACAATCCTGGTTCAGCACCAGGATACGTCCGTGGGCTGTTGCAGCGCCCAACACAAATTCTGTAGCGATATTATCGTCTGCTGTTATAATTGAGCACACCAGCGATCCTTTACCCATTTTGGCCAGTTCAATAGCATCATCTGTTGTATTATACGGCATGATGGTAGATACAGGGCCAAATGCTTCTATATTGTGGCAATCAGTATTGACAAAAGGATTGTCGTTGTAGAAAATTACCGGTGGTAAAAAAGCTCCCTTGTTTTTATCAGCACCTACTACCTCAAATTTCTCCAGGTCGCCTATTACTATAGTTTGTGTTTTAGAAAGTTCCTGTATCCTCTCGCGTACTTCGTCACGTTGCGATTGCCCCGCAAGAGAACCCATACGCACGCCTTCTACTTTAGGGTCGCCTATAGTAGATGATGCCAGTCTTTTACCTAAAGCTATCTGCACATCTTCCACCCTGTCTGCCGGTACTATGATACGGCGAACTGCCGTACATTTTTGCCCGGCTTTGGTAGTTATTTCGCGTACTACCTCTTTAATAAACAGATCAAACTCTACTGAACCGGGCTGAACATCAAGGCCTAATACACAACAGTTAAGGGAGTCAGCCTCAAGGTTAAAGGGCACGGCTTCAGATACAATGCGAGGGTGAGATTTGAGTTTCTGCCCCGTAGAAGCACTGCCCGTAAAGGTTACTACATCGCCGGTTTCAATAGTATCTAATATACCCCTGGCAGAGCCGCATATTAATTGCAGTGAGCCTTCAGGTAAGATGTTAGATTTGATGATTTCTTCGAAGACAGCTTCTGTAAGAAAAGATGTAAGTGTAGCGGGCTTTACAATAGCTGGTACACCCGCCAGCAGGTTCACAGCTATTTTTTCAAGCATACCCCATACCGGGAAGTTGAATGCATTAATATGTATGGCCACACCCTCTTTGGGCACCATAATATGGTGCCCTATAAAAGTACCGTTTTTGGAAAGCTTTGCAGCTTCGCCATCTACATAAAAGCGTTCGTCAGGAAACTGGCGGCGCAGGCTGGCATTGGCAAACAGGTTGCCTATCCCACCTTCTATATCTACCCATGAGTCTGCCCGTGTAGCGCCTGTATATGCACTTATCTCATAAAAATATTCTTTCTTGTCCATCAGGTAAAAGGCCAGTGCTTTGAGCATCCGCCCGCGCTCATGAAAGGTAAGCTTACGCAGTGCCGGCCCACCCACTTTGCGGGCGTAGTGCATCATAGCACCAAAATCAAGCCCTTCGCTGCTGGCTGTATATACCGCTTCGCCCGTTATAGCGTTGTGAAGCATATCCCCTTCACCTTTGGCGGTTACCCATTTGCCTTCAGCGTAGTTTTTCAGTTGTCTTATTGACATAACTTATTTTTTAAAAATCTGTTTTGTCCCCATATTAAGAACAGGCTGCAATTTATAATTTTTTACAGGGAAATAGGCCTGTATGGCAGACGTTCATTATATTCACACATGCCACAAATTGTAGTAAAGACCAAAACCGACAAGTGGGTGCATGGGCTGGTTATTGCATTAATAGCCATAGGCATCGTTTTGCGCTTGTATGTGTACTTTCAAAACCGCAACCTGATAATAGATGAGGCCAATGTGGCACGAAATATAGCAGAGCGCGGATTTGCAGCTCTTATCCTGCCACTGGATTACGCCCAATATGCCCCCCCGGTTTTTCTATGGATTACCAAATTCTTTACCATCTTGTTTGGTATGGGGGAAATGGCATTGCGGCTATATCCCCTGTTGTGTGGTATAGCTTCTATTTTAGTGCTGTACAAACTATTACCTAAACTGATGCCGGCAGTAGCAATATGGTATCCACTTAGCTTATTCGTATTCAGCGCGTTTTTAATAAGATACTCATCTGAAGTGAAACAGTACATGCCTGATGTTTTTATTGCCCTGCTTTTACTGTATGCGGCATTGCAGGTAGATATTTTCAAGCTGAACACAAAGCGGTTTTTGCTATTGTGGATACTGTTTGGCACGGTGGCTATATGGTCTTCTATGCCCAGCGTATTTATATTGGCAGGTGTAGGCGCATACTACATGTGGCAATGCCTGAAAAGCAAACAATACAATAAACTGGTGCCCGTAATCATTGTCAGCCTGGTATGGCTAGCGCAGTTTGCAGCCTATTATTTTCTTTTGCTACAGGAACAAGCCAACAGTGATTATTTACAGAGTTTTCACCGTTACGATTTTCTTTTTGCAACACCATCTAAACGGGAAGAATGGCAGCACAACTGGTACACTTTTAGTGCTTTAATGCGCCAGTTTGAGGGTCTGTATCCTTATGTACACCAGATTAATACGGCATTTCTAATTGTTGCAATTATAATGTTAGCACGCAGGGCGGCATCTCTGTTGTTTTTAATACTTACACCTGTCCTGGCATTAGCCTTTGCAGCTGCGCTCGACCAGTATTCTTTGATGCCACGTGTTTCCCTGTTCATTATTCCGGTCATCATCATTATCATTGGTTATGGGTTTTCACAATTTATTTACCTAAAATCTGCCTGGCTGCGCGGATTAATAGTAATTGCCGCCGTATATGCTGCAGGTTGTAACATTGCATACTTGGCAGAAAAGCCATTCAAATATGAAGAACTGACAGAAGGCATGCAATACCTGAAGGATAAGAAGATACCTGCTGCAGCTATATCTGTGTATCATAGTAGCGTGCCGGCATTTATATACTATACTACCCTGCACCCGGCTAAAGAACAATGGGCTTCAATAAAAGATGCCGATAAAATGGCATGGTACCATAACTATGATTCGGTAGGATGGCAAATGCGCTATGTATGGAGCAGCAGGCAGCCATTGGGTTTTCTATATACCAACTTTACAGAAGCAGAATTTAAAAAACATAACGATGGCATAGCCCGCCATATGCAACTGGTAGAAAAGCTGGATAAACCTTATATCAGGGCGTATATCTACATTAAGCCTGAGGAGCATTAATGTAAGTTGTTATATTAACCCTGTTCTATACCAAACTGGCGCAGGTGGTGCCAGCAGTGTTTGTATAAAAGTTGCACCCACTCTTCGTAGCCTAATACTCCGAAAAAGGGATTGGTTATTTTTTTATCCGGCTGGGCTCCGAACACTTCAAAGAAATGAGCTATTTCTTTTTTCAGTTCTTCGGTAGCGGCAGTAATAGTTTCGTGTTTGGGAGTTGCGGGTTCATCGGGCAGAAGCTGGTTAGGAGTGTTTTCCCTGAACGGTTTGTCACTCATCATAAATGAGTGCATCCGGGGCAGATTTTCTTCAGGGGTAACTATTTCATACACGTCTTTGCCATTTGCCTGCCTGAAGGCATAAGACATATGTTCTATCATTTGTATGGCATTCATTTTTCCCCACGACGGGTTTTTGTCGGCAGGTATTGACAACAAAAGCGGGATAAATTTATTCCTGATGAAAGCTGCTTTTTCGTTTGCGCTGCTCATATCTATAAGAGTTGTTTAATAATAGCTTCCTGTCCCATCCCTTCCGCTTCGGCCCTGTAGTTGCGCACTACACGGTGCCTCAGCACCTCCATAGCCATTGCCTGCACATCTTCAATATCGGGTGAATATTTACCCCTGAGCAATGCATGGCACTTTGCACCCAGTATAAGGTATTGAGATGCACGCGGGCCTGCACCGTAGCTGATGTATTGTTTAGTAATATCCGGTGCACCTGCATTGCCCGGGCGTGTTTTATGCACCAGCGAAACTGCATATTCCAGTACATTATCAGGTACAGGTACACGGCGTATCAGGTCCTGGAAGTACATAATCTCTTCTGCATTCAACACTTTTGGCAGGTTAATATTCTGCACACCTGTGGTACTGCGTACTATGGCTACTTCCTCGGCATGGCTGGGATAGTCCAGCATAATGTGGAACATAAACCTGTCCAACTGTGCCTCTGGCAGGGGGTAAGTACCTTCCTGTTCTATAGGGTTTTGCGTGGCCAGTACAAAAAAGGGCTGGGGTAATTTATATACCTGCCCTGCAGCGGTCACATTACGCTCCTGCATGGCTTCCAGCAGTGCCGACTGTGTTTTTGGTGGCGTACGGTTTATCTCATCGGCCAGGACGATATTTGCAAACACAGGTCCTTTTATAAAACGGAACTGCCTTTGTTCATCCAGTATTTCTGCGCCAACTATATCGCTGGGCATAAGGTCGGGCGTAAACTGTATGCGTTTGAAAGACAGATCCAATACATCGGCTACTGTTTTTACAAGCAAGGTTTTTGCCAGCCCCGGTACACCTACCAGCAAACTGTGGCCATTGCATAATATGGAAATGATGAGTTTATCCACTACATCATTCTGCCCTACAATAACGTGGGCTATAGCTTTTTTAATGGTATCAAAATGTACTGTAAGTGCTTTGGCTGCTTCCGTATCTGATGTGTATGTTGACATGCTTTCTCAATTCAAAATTCAAAATTCAAAAGTTGAAGTAGTTATGTTTGGTTTTACCTTTGGCTTTTGAATCGTAGAGTAATTTCTTTCTTTTCTCCTAAACTAACAAATAACGTGTAACTTAAACGTTAAAAATAACCCTAATAGGGGCTTACGGGAGGCATAAAATCATTATATGGAACTAACTATGAGGCAGGCACAACAGCAGGTAGATGAATGGATAAAAACCGTTGGTGTGCGGTACTTTAACGAGCTGACGAACCTGGGTATTCTCATGGAAGAAACTGGAGAGCTGGCGCGGCTGATGGTGCGTAAATATGGTGAACAATCTTTTAAAGAAAGTGATAAAGGCAAAGAACTGGCAGATGAAATGGCTGATGTGCTTTGGGTATTGATATGCCTGGCCAACCAGACCGGGGTGGATCTGACTGAAGCCCTGCAGAAAAATATGGACAAAAAGACCATCAGGGATAGTGATAGGCATAAGGGCAATGAGAAGTTAAAATAGTTTTATCGGGCGACTACTATTTGCCTGTTAACTGATGCGCCATTGTCTGCCAAAAGAGTTAAAAAATATATACCTGGTGAAAGCGCCGCAGTAGATATTGTTATACTCCCTGATAACATTATATTGGTAGATACTTTTTGTCCTATCGAATTATGCAGTATAGCTTTTACAGGACTTTCATAACCAGTCAGCTCTATAGTCAGGTTGTCATTGGCAGGGTTCGGGAATATATGTGTTTTACCTGAAAGTGGTTTTGTGTCAGATACTGACATGTTGAAGTATTTACCGCACGGTGTTGAATTTTTATTGGCATATATAAGGTACCAATGAGGTGGTCTGGCTGAAGGATCAGAACAATCGGAAAAACTTACCTGGCCCATACCGGTTTTATAAACATAGCTGTTATTGCATGGTTCGAAATTGTTTACTTCTGCTGTATCACCTTGATAAAAAATGCGGTTTGCTAAAGAGGAATAATATTTACCAATATTGCAGAACGAAGTATCATGACTGTTATATTCATAATACCTTGTCATGCCCCATTCTTCAGGCAATGTTTGACTAAATAGTGATGCAGATTTGTACATCTCCTTTACAGTATCTATAAAAACTGTTACAGGAAAATTAGGGCCAACTTGCATATGATGTATTACGCGTTGTATAGAATACTCAACCTCTTGCGATGATATATTATTCCGGTTTAGGATTGTATTCCTGAAATGAGATTCTATAAAGATTCCGGGTGTCAGAGAGCCTTTTGTCTGGAATACTTCACCGGGCTGATGATTGTAGATTTCTAAAACATCAGGATTGTAATAATCACTTATTTTAAAATCTATAGCTCCGGCTAATTGTGTAAAATGGTCAAAGTCGCGGGATATATTTCTTTGCAGAGGAAACATATAAAGGTCAAAAGTCTGAACAAATCCATAGTTTTTACTGATGATCAGTTTCCGGTTATTAAAGGTATCTTTTACCAACACATTGCCCTGCAGGTTTTTTGCGGTAAGCAAAATGATTTTTACGGTATCAATACCCATGGGAAGACTCATGGTATCTTCTGATAAAACTATAGCTTCATATCTTATTGCCGATGTGTCATCATAAAATATCCATTTATCATTTACGCTGGCCTGGGTCTTTATTATTACAGTATCATTGTTATAGTTTTTAAACCAATGGGTGCCGTCTGCATGAACTGTAATGTCATGCCCCAGCCAACTACCTTCTTTTTTAAGAACAGGCATAGTAGAACTGAATACTTCTCCACGGGCTGTTCTGAAAGGATACAAAACGGTCTTGCCATTTATTTGCTTTACAGAATCTATCCGCATGGCTCTTAAATAGTGGTTACTGTTGGTAAAGAAGCGGATATCGTTTTCACTTACACATTTATAGTTTTGTGCGTAGACAATATTTTGCAGGAATATTATAGAGAGTAGTATAAGTTTTTTCATACGAGTGAGGTGTTTCAATAATAAATTTAGAATAATATGTGTGAAATATGGTCATTTATTTGTCATCCCAAACTCATTTCTTATGCATACTAACATTTAGTTCCTTTTCTTCGTCTGTAGTACAAGAAAGCAATTGAGCCCGGGATATATGAAATAAAAGATTACTGTTTGGCGCTGAGATCAGATAATACAACCCATTTACCCGGTAAGGGTGAAGACACATCGGTGTGGGAAGATGCCACGCACCTGATAAGGGAATGTATTGCCCAAAACCGCAACGCCCAAAAGGCTCTATATAACCACTATGCCCCGATTGCTTATGCTATAATTAAAAGATATACCCGTCAAAGCGAAATGGCTGACGAAATACTTAACGACGCTTTTTTTAAAGTCTTCACCAAAATAGAAACTTATTCGGGTACGGGCTCTTTTGAGGGCTGGATAAAAAGAATAGTTGTAAATACAATTACTGACTATTTACGTAAATATATAAAGAATCAGCAGGTGTATAATGCCTCAGAAATGCCTGAAGAGGTGTACATGAGTGAAGATATTGTTGGAAAACTATCCTATAAAGAATTACTGGCGGTAGTACACGAATTGCCTGATACGCAACGTGCTGTTTTTAACCTGTATGTATTTGAAGAACTGAAACATAAAGAAATAGCAGAAACGCTGGGCATGAGCGAGGTGAATAGCAGATGGCACCTGAACGATGCGAGGAAAAGATTGAAGGAAAAACTAAACTCAATTATGAAGCGATAACGTATGGACGAGCGCAGAGTAAATATTGATGAATTTTTCCGCCGGCAACTGGACAACCAGTCTGAAACGCCGCCCCCGGAAGTGTGGGCAGCGTTAGAGCAGAGACTGGACAATATGCCCCCAGCCGGTCGTAAAAAGCCATTTCCTGTATGGTGGTTCTGGACCATCATAGCTGTCCTGTTTATATCAGTCACGGGTATTATCGCAGGCTATATGACAAAGACGCCTGAACAAACCCTGCATACAATTACGGCAAATACTGTGCTTGATGAAAGCGTTACCAATGAGAGCATTACAAAAACAGCAATAGCTCAAACGCCATTAGATGAAGAGCCCATAGCGCAGAATAATGCGCCAGTAAATGCTACTGCTAATGACAATACGGTTGAAAGTAATTCACTTATTACTCCTGCAATAACAAAAGCCACTACTACAACTAACGATAACACCAATAATACAAAAACAAAAACTACACCTGCACCAGTGGTAACAAATACACCTGCGGCAGCTGCTATCTTGAAGAGTGAGCGAATAAATAAATCCATACCCGTTACAGGGCAGGAAGATAAATTAACAGGACAAAAAAATACACCGTTACAATCTGCTCTGCCAAGAATAAAACAATCCACTACGCAACTGCATAATAGCGGGCCGGATAGGATAGATAATGCAATGACGTTCGACCGGAATTTTTCACAGGTTATATTACCACCTACCAGGTTTTATGAAGAACCTACAACGCAGTTGCGTAATAACAATCCTGCGCTGGATGCTTATACCGTGGTTTCAAGGCCCGATTTTTCACAGATTACATTACCCTCGGCTTATGAAGAACCTACAACGCAGCTGCGTAATAATAACCCTGACAGGTTTGACGATGCAATTTCATTTGACCGCAATTTTTCGCAGGTGATTTTACCATCTGCCTATAGGTTTAATGAAGGTTATACCGTGCTGAATAGTAATAAACCACAGCAAATACGTGGTATGGTGCCCGGCGAAAATTTGACGAAACTACAACCTGTGACATTACCCGGTATGGATAATGCCGGAGAAGAAGATGCTACAGAAGTGCCACAGGTAGCAGTTGACAATGCGGTTAGCCCTGCAGTTACAGAATTACTGGCAACAATTAACCCAATGCCATCTGCAAAAACCATTGCAAGGAATATAAAGCCCGCTGGTGGGCAAATTGCAACAAATGAAAATGACATAGCAAAGAAGAATGTCCCAGGTGACATTCAACCAGAAGCGGCAGAGGCACAACCTGACACACAAAAAAGAAAGAAAAGTACCGGAACGGGTACAGGCAGGGATACAACTACCCATACAGAAACGGCGGATGGCGTGGTTAAAAAGCGCTTCACATTACCGATAGAAGCAGGTGTGAAAGCAGGCTTCTCTATAGGTACTAACAGTCAATGGCATGCCAATAAGTTTATTATAGCACCTTATATAGAAGCGAAACTCCCGTCGAAATTTTCACTTATCGTTCAGCCCTCATACCAGTCTGGTAAAGCTAAAGTAGGAAAATTCGAGAATGGGGAACAATCATACCATGAAAAGAAAGGAACGGATTTTAACAAAGAAGAACGGGCGGTACGCGGTAAAGTGGATGGAAGTGTAATAACACCCAACCCTCCTGATACTGTTTTCAGAACATACATGTACACCCAGGTATATGACTCTATGCATGTAGCTTACACAATAACAGGACGCAGGCAGTGGGACATAGAATTGCCCCTCATGGCACGCTACCAGGTCAGCAAAACTTTTTCTGTAATGGCCGGGGCTTCTGTTACCTACAGTTCCGTATTACAAACTAAAGAGGAATTAACATATTATACCGGCCTGAAAAGAGAATATTCGGATGTTTTGGCGCCTGAAACATTTTTTGTTACGACCCAGGGCCAGCCACCTCCTGCAGGGCCTGCTCCTAAAAACCATGATGATATATTTACCTACAGCACAGGTTTATTCAGTACCTATAAGCCCCGGCAGATAACGGTTAATGACAATTTCTTCAGGTATGGTTTTATGATTGGCGCCTCAGCAACATTGAAAGACCGCCTGATGATTGATGTAATGCTGCACAAGACAGGAGTAGATGCGGGTAATGTACCCGATAAAGAATTGCAAAAAATATATACACAGCCATATCTTCGGGTAACTGTAGGGTATAGGTTTATAAAATAAATAATGTTCGTTAAATTGTAGAGGCTTATGAAAAGGATATTCTTACTAGCGATGCTTTTTTGTCTCTCTACCTGGAGCTATTCCCAGGTTACTGTTAATGTTTTGGTTACAAATACGGTGCCGGATACCATAAAGGGAGCCCGGGTTTATATCTACCCGGATACAAGTGTGCCACCCCCCGTGTTTTCGATACAAACAGATACTACAGATTTTTTGGGGAACGTAACTTTTGTTTTACCTTCTTTACCCTTAAATACAGAATTCTATGTTTCAACGCTTGATTGTGATAGTGTGACTTTTAAGGTTGATACCCTGATATATACCGGTAATAATAACATGGGCGTTAACTTAGTGATATGTGTTGTAACTCCTGATAGCCTGGCGGGTTATGTTTACCTGGCCAACGACTCAAAAAGGCCATCACCACAACAGGCGATGGTTTATATGATAGAGAAATGCGCCGGTAATACAGTGCAATATATAGACAGTGTGTTGACTGACACGAACGGATTTTATCTGATAGATGATTACCCGGATATAGACCCGGGCTGCGAATTGCTGATGCATGCGAGGTTATTACCATCATCACCCGAATATGAAAAGTATTTACCGGCGTATCATGATTCCGGCAAATATGCCCTGATGTGGCTGGGCGGGAAGCAGGTTTCAAAAGCAATGGCCGGACGTTCCTATGTAAACCTGATTTTACCGGAGGCTATAAACCCGACAGGTGGGCCATCTACCATTGGAGGCTATGCTATTAACACGATTACCGGTGGGGTAAACCCGGGTAAAATACTCATGATAACTGACATGCTGGATATACCCGTAGGCTATACCTATACGGATTCAAGAGGAGTGTTCAGCTTTGGTAATTTACCATTCGGTTCGTACAAGATATTTGGCGATGTCTGGCAGAAAGATAACCCGCCATTAACAGTATCGGTACATGCAGATCATGTAAATGAATACGATATCATTTTCACAGAAAACGTGATAGAGTTTAAAGGGCGTATAGCAACCGGGGTAACAGCCGAAAATGCATTGTCAAACATCAGGTTATACCCTAACCCCGTTACTGACTATATATACCTGCACGGTACCAATACGGTAGCAGGTAGCAAAACTATTACATTGTCCGGTGTTGCAGGTAACCTCATCCACCAAATGCAATTTGCACATGGAGAACAGGTAGTTGTTCCTGCAAACCATATAGCGCCCGGCATATACCTGTTGAAGCTTTATACGGAAGCAGGTAGCAGCACATTCAGGGTAATAAAGTAAGTATGCAGTAAAGCATTTCTTACAGGACAACGTATTGTCAAAATAATACACAGGTGGTAGTTTTCCGCCAAAATGGGGGTAACTTTGCAGATTAAAATCCACCAGCATAGTGCCAGAAATAAAACATCCGGCAGGTACCCCGTACCTGTTGTACAGTGACGGTAAAGGAAATATATATGAAGATACCAGTTTGTATGCCATAGGGCGCACAGGTTGGGATGCTATACCATTAGAGCAAACTGACTGGATAGAACTGCCCGATGGTGGTACTCTTTATGAATTGCCGGACCGTCGGGGTATAGGTATAGATGTGCGTACGGGAGATATGCGCCTGTGTGAGAAAGGATGGGCTGTAGCTGCTTTTGTGCCCCCTGCACATACAAGCCTGTATATGGCTGCCTATGAGAGCCTGCCCGATGCACAGATACTCCCCTTATACTGCTACACTGCTGCCGGATGGCACAATGATAAATTTTACGTTACAGCTGTACGTATAGAGCTGGATATACGCCAGGAAGCGGCAGGATATAATGAAGAAAAGATACAGGATGGTGTAAGGGATATGCTGGCCGCTTACCCGCACAACAGGCTGGTAAAACATATCGCGGAAAATTGTGCGCTTACCTATCATTGTCCGGCTGCCAGGAATTATTTTATGGGTAGGTGGGAATGCCCCATACCATCATCGCCGGCCTGCAATGCCAACTGTATTGGCTGCATATCATTTCAGCCGCAGGACGAGGAAATATATTCGCCGCAAGACAGGCTGATGTTTAAGCCTACTGCAGAAGAGATAGTAGAATATACTGTTCCTCACCTGCAAACTGCCCCATACCCAATAGTGAGTTTTGGCCAGGGTTGTGAGGGCGAACCATTGCTAATGTGGGAAACCATACTGCAAACAATAACACAGATACGCAAACATACACAGAGAGGCAGCATTAATATTAACACCAACGGCAGTAAGCCGGATGCGGTAGAAAAGCTGATGAAAGCCGGGCTGAATAGCATACGGGTAAGCACAAACTCTGTACGTAAAGAAATATATACAAAGTATTACCTGCCCAATAACTACCAGTTTGAAGATATAATAGAAAGCCTGCGCATTGTGCGTAAATATGGTGGATGGGCTTCTATCAACTACTTCGCTTTTGCAGGCATGACAGATAGCGTGGATGAATATGAAGCACTGCGGGAAGTAATAAAATACACGGACCTGAGCATGATACAATGGCGCAATTTCAACATAGACCCCGACTGGTACCTGGGTAAAATTGGTGTGACGGATACAGGTGAATGCATGGGTATAAAACAAATGATGGAACTGATACAGGAAGAATTTCCGAAAGTGAAGTTTGGGTATTTCAACCCGCCGTCTGAAAGGATGGTGAATTATGATAATGATTTCGCACACTAGTATTTCAGCCTGCATATTAACGTTATCATTACAATCATTTTTTTTACTTTTAAATAATGACTACAGCTACACAGCAACCATTTAATGTAAAAGCAGCAGGCTGGACTGCTGTGGTACATGCATTGCTGCTGTTGCTTTTCTTTTTTATTACTTACCAGCCACCTGCTATTGAACCTGTAGAAGAATTGGGCATAGAAGTAAACCTGGGTACATCTGCCGATGGTTATGGCACAGACCAGCCCATGGCGGTAGAAGCACCTGCGCCGAACAATGAGGCTGCTTCCAGCAGCAATAGTGCTGCGAATACAGACCTGCCGGCTAATATGGTAGAGAGTACTGAACCCGATGCCCCTGAGGTAAATACCTCACCAGTGAAAAAGACGGTGAACATCAACAAAACAACACCAGAGAACAGTAACCGTAACCGCAACAGGAATGAACGTCCTGCTAATAATAGTACTGCTACACCACAACCTAAAGCACGGTATGTATATGGTGGCAGCACAGGCACAGGCGGCAATAATGCAGCAACTAATGCTAAAGGTGGAAACGAGGGAAATACAAGCGGTAGTGGCGACCGTGGTGTACCGGGTGGTACACCGGGCGCTCCCAACTATAGTGGAACACCCGGCAAGGGTGGTGGCATCAGCCACAATATAAATGGCCGTAGCATTGTTGCTTATCCACCACCTGAGGCTGAATTTAAAGAAGGTGGAAGAGTAACGGTGCGTATTACAGTTAACAGGCAGGGACAGATAACTGATAAACGGGTGGTATCTTCAAGCAACGCCCAGATAAGGGAAATAGCGCTTAAGAAGGTCAGCAGCATACGTTTTAATAAAAGTGAATCGGCACCCGAAGAGCAGTTTGGGAATATTACCTTTGTATTCAAAACCAGGTCCTGACGATTTTGAGCATGCAACATTCCCCGCAATACCAGCAAACAGTCAATTATTTATATGAGCAGTTGCCCATGTTTACACGCATTGGCGCGGCTGCTTTTAAGAAAGACCTGGTCAATACTACAAAGTTGTGTGATATGCTGCACAACCCACAACAGAAATTTAAAAGCATACATGTTGCCGGCACAAATGGCAAAGGCAGTGTTAGCCATATGCTAGCTGCTATATTCCAGGCGGCAGGTTACAAAACAGGCTTATATACCTCACCCCACCTGCTCGATTTCAGGGAGCGTATCAGGATAGATGGCGAACCCGTATCGCAACAATGGGTAGTGGATTTTGTAGCAGGGCATAAAGAACAGATAGAAGAGATAGAACCTTCTTTTTTTGAGATAACAGTAGCAATGGCCTTCCAGGCATTTGCAGAGGCTGAAGTGGATATAGCTATTATTGAAACCGGCATGGGTGGCAGGCTGGATAGTACTAATGTTATAACACCCATATTGTCAGTTATTACAAATATCGGCTACGACCATATGGATTTCCTGGGTACAACACTGGCGGAGATAGCAGGTGAAAAAGCCGGTATCATAAAGCAAGGCGTACCTGTAATAATTGGTGAACAGCATCCTGAAACGGAAAGGGTATTTTTTGAGCATTCGGTGCATAAGCAGAGTGTTCTATACTTTGCTGAAAGCATGTGGGATATGGTACGCACGCAAACCAGCCTGCAATACCAGGGCTTTAAAACTATACACCGTGCCCGCAGGGAAATGCACGATGTTTCTACTGACCTGCTGGGCAACTACCAGGCAGCTAATATAAAAACAGTACTGGCGGCCAGGGAAGTATTGATATCTACGGGAATGGCAGACCTGCCGCTTGATGTAACATTGTCAGCATTATCTCGGGTAAAGAAACTCACAGGCCTGCGTGGGCGTTGGGATGTATTACAAAATGAGCCACTTATAATTGCAGATGTGGCGCATAATGCTGCCGGCCTGGCAAACGCTATGCAACAGTGGGGTAATATAAAAGCTGCTACCCGCCATATAGTTACCGGGTTTGTAAAAGATAAGGACATAAATGCGGCGTTGGCGCTGTATCCTAAAGATGCGGTTTATTATTTCTGCAATGCGGATATACCACGTGCATTACCCGCCGCAAAATTGCAGGAAGCTGCGGCTGAATTTTCATTGCAGGGTAATGCATATAACAGTGTGGCAGATGCTGTGCAGGCCGCGAAGGCTACTATTACAAAAGACGATGCATTGCTGATAACCGGCAGTGTATTTATTGTAGGCGAAGCTATCAGCTACCTGAATGTAAATAATGGGTTATTGTTTCCTGAAAACTTACTGGCATAGCAGGGTTATTTACCCCTGCCCTGGAAGAGTACATTAAGCGTGTACATCATTATCTTGATGTCTAATGCAAGTGAGCAGTTTTCAATGTACAGCAGGTCGTATTTCATACGTTCTACCATTTCATTTACATTTTCTGCATAGCCAAACTGTACCATTCCCCACGATGTAAGGCCTGGTTTTACTTTGTGCAGGTATTTGTAATGCGGGTGTATGGCTATTATCTGGTCGATGAAATATTGCCTTTCCGGCCTTGGGCCCACAAGCGACATCTCTCCTTTCAGTATGTTGACAAACTGTGGCAGTTCATCTATACGCCACTTGCGCATGACCCTGCCCCAGGGTGTGATGCGTGGGTCTTCAGTGCTGGAAAGTGCGGGGCCATGCTGTTCTGCATTTACATACATAGACCGGAACTTGTAGATATAAAACGGCTTGCCGAACAAACCTATGCGTTGCTGTTTGTATATCAACGGGCCGGGAGAAGACAAACGTACTTTTATCAGTGCGAATAACAGCAAAGGAGAAAGTACAATAAGGGCAGATAAAGATGCTAATATATCCAGTACGCGTTTACACACCCGTTGCCAGTCCGGCATCAGGTCAGGATGAATATGGATAAGGACAGCGTCATATACATTGCTCGTTTTTACAGAGCCTGATATGATGTCATAAAGGTCCGGTTGTATCTTTACCACTACCGGCCTGTAGCTGAGGCGGGTGATGATATTTTCCAGCAAATGATGTTCAGAAGTATCTACTCCTACAATCACCTCCTCTATTTCGTGTTCGTCTATTATTTGCTCCAGTTGCTCCAGGTTACCCAGTTGCGGCAGGTAGTTGCTCATGCCATTGCCGCTTTCTTTGGTTGAGTATATAAAGCCTTTAAAAACATTGCCCAGTACCTTTGGGCTGCCACTTACTTTTTTATAAATGTCTATCGCTTTTTTATTGCCACCTATCATCAGGGTATTAAAGCCCACCTTACCTTCTATCAGGTTGTTCTTAATGTGATTAAGCAACAGCAGGCGAGAAAACAATGTAGCGGCTGTATGTATAAACAGGTACCTGCCCGTAGTTCTGATAAAATAGGAATAATCTTCGGCATCGTTAGCAAATATAGACAGCGCCACTATGATGCTGCCGAGTATACATGATATAAGCGTACGGTTTATTTCATCAAGACGGGATTTCCTGTATAAGTCAAAATAAGTACCGGAAAGCATATACAGTAGCAACCAGCCACCCGGTATTACTACCATACTCATCAGGTAGTCTTTAGCTCCGAAAATTTCCCAGGAATGCCAGAAGTCCAAATCGCCCAGCAGGTAATGGCGATAACCCCAAAATAATAACCATGCCGTTAATGCGGATATATAGTCAGCGACTACCAGCCATTTTATAGCATTTTGTTTGGCTTTTGTAAGGGGCATCTCAGGTTAGTACGTTACTACTTTAATGTTGTCTATAGATACATATCCGGAAGATTGGCCTGCAGGTAACACTGCTTTTATCATCACCTTGTGGTCTTTACCTTTGTTAGCGCCTGTATAGGATGCCAGCTCTATGTAAATCTTCTTCCAGGTATCGCTGGCTTTTACAGCCCATATATATTGGGCAACATCTATACCGCTTTCCACGGTATTATATAAGCCCACCTCAAAATCTACACTTCCTTTGTAGTTGATCTCTATGAACGATTCACCCTGTGGTATGGGAAAGCCTGTATTACTGATGCTTTCAGAAACGGGAAAGGCATCAGACAACTCTATCAAGCCTGAACCACCACCTTCAAATACATATTGTTTATCGGTAGTCCTGCGTATAGAGGTATCTTCAACCAATTCAGGATAACGTTGATTGAAAGAGTTACCTATCTCAAAATCTTCTTTAAAAGGGAACTTGGCAATATCCAGGTATGATGCAGTAGGTGTATAGTCCTGTACTTTTCCGGGGTTAGTTACCAGTGTAGTGGTATCGAACCTGTAAAATACATACTGGGGCTGCAGTGATACCAGTCCGTTGAGCCTGATGCCGGGAATGACGGAGATAATACCCTTGTCTCCTTCGGTAATTACCGGTACTTTACACGGAAGGTCAAATGCACCTACAGGATTATTATTATAGTATATCCACACGGAACTTATGCCGTGTGCAGCACTACCTTCTTTACCAGGCTCATTTATTTTAAAGTTGAATGAATCAATTTTTATATAGGTAGGTATGTCCTCTACCGGATTAATTACGTTACAACCTGCCCAAACTACCGGCGCCAATAAAAACAACAAAATTTTAAATCTCATCTGTGCAATAAATCTATATCACGTACGTTCAAAACGCTTTTTATGCAGCAATTATTGTGCTAAACATTATGTAACTCATTATGCAGGCTCATTTTTTTGAGTATCTGGTGCGCTACATCCATGGCCTGGTAGCCATCGTAAACAGATACGCGTACCGGCTTGTCTTCTAAAATAGCTTTTGAAAACTCTTCAAGTTCCATACGGATGGAATTTACGGGCTTTATTTCAGGCATTTGTATGGATATTGTCTTTTGTTCGCCACCCGGCACATCTATGGGAAAATCAAACATGCCTTTTTCTGCATCGTCTGCCTTCAGCTTTATCACTTCCGTCTTTTTCTCTAAAAAATCTATCCCTATATAGGCATCGCGCTGAAACAAACGCATTTTCCGCATTTTCTTTATAGATATACGGCTGGATGTAAGATTGGCAACGCAACCGTTATCAAATTCTATTCTTGCATTGGCTATGTCTGCCGATTCGCTCACTACCGATACGCCACTTGCAGAGATACGCCTTACAGGAGATTTCACCAGGTGCATCACAATGTCTATGTCGTGTATCATCAGGTCCAGTATTACAGACACGTCTGTGCCACGGGGGTTAAACTGTGCCAATCGGTGCGCTTCTATAAACAGGGGTTGCAGGCCATGTTCTTCCAGTGCCAGGTATGCGGGGTTGTACCGCTCCACATGGCCCACCTGGCATTTTACATTGGCTTCTTTTACCAGTCTTACCAGTTCCTGGGCTTCTTCCAGCGATTGCGCAAGTGGTTTTTCAATAAAGATATGTTTGCCTGATAAAAGGCATTTTTTTGCTATTTCGTAGTGTGTTATGGTGGTAGATACTATGTCCAACGCGTCTGTCTGGTCTATCAGGGCATCCATACTGGTGTACCTTTCTATGCCAAATTCTCTGGCTACGGCAGCGGCTTTCTCATCATCAGGTTCGTAAAATCCCTTCAGCACTATGCCGGGTACCTCTTTCCATTGTTGAATATGGATTTTTCCAAGGTGGCCGGTTCCAAAAACGCCTATTTTTAGCATGTTTGCCTTAATGTTAACTTTTTGTTGAGCCGCAAGATAGCAATAATCAGGCACTAAATCAGCCCTTCATCGGCCATGCTACAGTAGTTATTATCCCCAATTATCAGATGATCCAGCAATTTAATGTCCATAAGCGCGGCGGCTTCTTTTAGCTTATTTGTCATGGCTATATCTTCTTTGCTGGCTTTCAGGTTGCCCGATGGGTGATTATGTGCTACAATAAGCCTGGACGCACTGTTGAGCAGGGCGTTTTTCAGTATGATGCGTATATCTGCAACTGTGGATGTCAGTCCGCCCTGGCCAATGTTTTCAAGCCTGATGACACTGCTGGACTGGCTGAGGTACAGCACGTAAAATACCTCGTGCCCCAGGTCGCGCAAAACAGGGATGAATATTTCTGCGGCATCTTTACTTTGTGTAATGGTCTGCCGCGAAAGCCCCGCCGACATCTGCCGCCTGCGCCCCAGTTCTAAGGCGGCTGCGATAGTAATAGCCCTGGCTTCGCCTATGCCTTTGGTTTGTTGCAACTCCTTTACGCCAAGCCTGCCCAGGCTGTGCAGGTTGTTGTCCGCCAGTTTCAGGGTTTCGCGGGCCAGGTCCAGTGCGCTTTTTTCTTTGGTGCCGCTGGATATGAGGATGGCTAATAATTCAGCATCGGATAACGCTGAGGGGCCTTTCTGAACTAGCTTTTCCCGCGGTCGTTCATCTTCAGCCCAGTTTTTTATACTATTCGACTGGTTCATTTATACTGAAAACTACAAGTTTCTTGTTAAACAATCGCCATTGTTTATATACATATAGGGGCAAGTTTCACATTGTACCTTTAACTTAGCGCACTGAAACTATTCTTTCATTTGGAAAGCCACTGTACATACATACCATATAGCGAAACAGGTTTTTTTACACCGCTGGTGCTTGATTACCTGCAACAAAAGAAAGAGTTACAGCCATTTTACACCTTTAACCCCGACGAGGCAGGTATAGATGCTGCCATAAAGGCCCGCGGGCAATTCCCTGTAAACAGGCAGCTATTAGTCCAGGTATTGCAAAAACAATATACAGGGTTGCAATGCGCAGATGCCGTAAAGGAAAATATAGAGGCGCTGAAACAGGAAACTACGTTTACCGTATGCACCGCCCACCAGCCTAATTTACTTACAGGTTACTTATACTTTATTTATAAAATAGCACATGCCATACAATTGGCTAATGCGCTGAATACCAAACACCCTGGTAAACGTTTTGTACCTGTTTATTATATGGGTAGTGAGGACAATGACCTGGCTGAACTAGGTGTTTTCCGCTACGGGGACAAAAAATATGTGTGGGATGCGGCCGGCCAAACAGGTGCAGTAGGCAGGATGTATACAAAAAGCTTGCAAAAGCTGCTGGGAGAATTATTTAAAATAATAGGCCCGCCGGGTGAATATACTGAAGAGCTTAAAGAAATATTATCGCAGGCGTACCTGCATCATGATACCATAGGGAGTGCTACACGCTACCTGGTAAATGAACTCTTCGGGCGTTATGGATTAATTGTGTTAGATGCAGACGAACCTGGTTTTAAAAGAGAAATACTGCCTGTATTAAAAGACGACCTGCTGCATCACACTGCAAACGGCATAGTAAAGGATGCGGCGGCAAAACTGTCTGAAAATTATAGATCGCAGGCATACCCCAGGGACATAAACCTGTTTTACCTGGCAGATGGTATAAGGGAAAGGATAGAACGCGATGGAGATAAATGGGTGGTGTTGAATAGTGATGTATCATGGAATGAGGAAGCCCTGCTGAAAGAGTTGGAACAGCATCCGGAGCGTTTCAGCCCAAATGTAATTTTAAGAGGTATTCTGCAGGAAAGTATATTGCCCGATGTTGCTTTTATAGGTGGGGGGGCAGAGGTAGCTTATTGGCTGCAATTAAAAGAACTGTTCAATCATTATAAAGTGTTTTATCCTGCTGTCGTATTAAGGCAATCTGCCCTTTGGATTGATAGCAGAGCTGCCGAATTGCAAAAGAAAGCGGGCCTGAGCACGAAAGACCTGTTTAAACCTGTTGATGTGTTGGCCCTTGAGTATGTGAATAATAATAGTAATGCAGAATGGCATACCGGAACCGAAGCTGCGGCATTTGAGGAATTGATACACCAACTGCGCGAAAAAGCAATCTCAATAGATACAACTTTAAAACCCGCTGCTGAAGCTGTATTAACTAAAATAAAATACCAGCTTACTTTGTTAGAGAAAAAAATGCTGCGTGCCGAGAAGAGGAAACATGACACCGAAATACAGCGGATAGGGAAAATTAAGGGTATATTATTCCCCAATAATTCTTTGCAGGAACGTTACTGTAACTTTATTGAGTTCTATCCGATATACGGGCATGATTTTTTAAATCAAGTACTGAAACATACATCGCCATACAATAAAGGTTTTATGGTCATAACTGTATGACAATGACATGTTTTAAGATTTCTTTAGCTAAGGTTTAATATATTTGTACACACATAACATACATTATATGAGGAGATTGTTGTTATTCTGCGCTTTTTTACCTGTTTTGGCGTTTGCACAACCCGGCCCGTTAGATATTAACGTCGGTATTAAAGGTGGCGTGAACTTTACCCGCATGGGAGGCAGTACGTGGTCTGGTGGATACAGGTCAGGGGTATTGGGCGGCGCTTTTGCCAGCCTGGGCATAAAAAAGATAGGCGGACAGATAGAAGGGCTTGTCAGCACCACAACTTTTACGGGAAATGGCAGTAGCTTCTATAAAACAACACCATCGTTACTGAAAAATCCTGCTGATTCATCATCAACAGGCAGTTTTTCTGCGGCATACCTGCATATTCCCGTATTGCTGAACCTGAAGATTTTTGGCAATGCCACTATTCAGCTTGGACCGCAGTTCAGTACATTATTAGCTGTGAAGGACAAAGATAACCTGCTGAACCAACCAGCAACTAATATATTTAATACCAGCGATTTTGCAGGGGTGGTAGGCCTCCAGTTGAAATTACCTTTGAAACTAAATGCCGGTGTACGTTACACATTCGGCCTTACAGACCAGAATATTTCGTCTATGGGTGAGAGCTGGAAGTTGTCGAGCATACAACTACATCTGGGCTTCTCATTCCTGTAACGAGATATAGATTATTATCTAAAATGGCAACGGATATCTCCTTGCCATTTTTTTATGCCTTTAATTTTGCCCTTGCTTCCGCAATAAGCTATTATCTTTGCCGACACATGAAGCATTTACCAAATTTGCTGACTTTGGCCAACCTCATGAGCGGGTGTATTGCCATTGCGTTTATACTGAGTTCGCAACCGTTTGTCTCCAGTTTCAATGGTGATGAATATTGGGTAGTGGGTACAGAGCAGGCATACTATGGCGCATTGTTTATTGTGCTGGCTGCTATTTTTGATATGCTTGATGGATTTGCAGCCCGTGCATTACAGGTGTTTTCACCTCTTGGCAAAGATTTAGACTCACTGGCAGACATCGTATCTTTTGGTGTTGCCCCTTCTATGATATTGTTTAAAATGCTATGGGCCAGCTATATGGCAGAGCCCTATGCTATGGATGTAAATATGCTGGCCATGTTGCCTGCATTTATATTTGTATGTGCGGGGGCTGTGCGGCTGGCCAGGTATAACATTGCTCCGGGCGGACAGAAAAATTATTTCAATGGAATGCCCATACCGGCAGCGGGCCTTTTCATAGCCTCATTGCCACTTATCAACTGGTATAACCAATCATTAGGAGCGTATCTGCAAAGCAAATGGGCTATATATGCTATCATAGCATTGTTCAGCTGGCTGATGTTGTCCCGCATACGTTTTATAAAAGCCCTGCCTGCAAATTTAAAACCCGCTAATATGTGGCCGCAACTGGTATTGCTGGTAGTGGGTATAGTTGGTGGCATCTTTTTATGGGCGGCAATTGTCCCGGTTCTGTTTATCCTTTATATCCTGTTGTCACTTATTAGTAAACCAAGCGAAGCATAAAATATATATTGATGAAATACATTGCACACATTAACGTAATGCCATTAAAAGAATTGCTGGACCCACAGGGCAAGGCAGTAAACAACAGCCTGCACAACCTGGGACTTACACAGGTAGATGGTGTGCGCATAGGCAAGCACATTACGTTGAACATTGAGGCGGGTTCTAAACAGGAAGCCGAAACCATGGCAGCCGATGCCTGCAAAAAACTGCTGGCCAACCCGGTAATGGAACAATATGATGTGACTGTAATAGAAGCATAATTTTGCAGAAGGGGCAAGATATACAGTTATACCTGGTACCAACGCCCATTGGCAACCTGGGCGACATAACTTACCGTGCGGTAGAAGTATTGAAAAATGCGGATGCTATATTGTGCGAAGATACCCGTACCAGTTCTGTCCTCCTTAACCATTATGGCATAAACAAACCCCTTTATCCGCACCACCAGCATAATGAGCATAAAACGCTTGAAAAAATAATAGAGGAACTGAAGGCAGGTAAGAAATTTGCCATGCTAACAGATGCTGGCACACCCGGTATTTCAGACCCCGGTTTTTTACTGGTAAGGGAATGTTTACGTAATGGCATTGTAGTAAACTGCCTGCCGGGAGCAAGTGCTTTTATCCCTGCGCTGATACAATCGGGGTTGCCGGCAACGAGATTCTGCTTTGAGGGATTTCCGCCACAGAAAAAAGGACGGCAGACATTTTTTAAAGCCCTGGCAGAAGAAGAGCGTACCATTATTTTGTATGAGTCGCCACACAGGCTGGTAAAAACACTGAATGAACTGGCTACATACCTGGAGCCCGGGCGACAGGCTGCGGTGTGCAGGGAACTGACTAAAATGTTTGAGGAAACCCGAAAGGGTACATTAGCAGAGCTTACCGCACATTACGATACAACTCCTCCCAAAGGAGAAATTGTCATTGTAGTGGCAGGTAAAGAATAATCTTACATTGACCAAACAGCATAAACAGAAAAAGCCACCCGTTAGGGTGGCTTTCCTATTTCTTAACAGAAATGGATTAGTGTGCTGGAGTAGCTGCAGGAGCTGTAGCAGTAGAATCTACAGCAGTAGAATCTGTAGTTACTGGAGCAACTGGTGCTTCTTCAACAGCAGGAGCCATTTCAGTAGTTTCTTCCATTGGAGCTTCTTCAGTAGTTTCAGCTTCGTTGTTACCGCAAGATGCGATGAACATACCTAATGCCAGGGTGAAAATGCCTAATTTTACGAATTTCATAACTTGTAATTTTTAAAAAATGAATAGTTTCTCATTAATACAATAACTGAAAAAAAGTAACCTGCCATTTTTATAAAAATTTAATAATTTTATTTTTATAACGTATTTTATATTCAATTTCAAGCATGTAATGCAGTATAACAAAAATCCCGGCACATGGCCGGGATTCTGTTATAAAGTTTCTAAGTACTTTAAATAACTTATTTAGTAGCTTGTTGAGCTTCAGCATTTGCCTCTTGAGCAGCAGCTTCTACTTGTTGAGCAGCTTGCATAGTAGCTGAATCACCTTCCTGTGCAGCAGCTTCTACAGCAGCACCTGCATCCTGAGTTGCTTCTTCAATATGCTCAGTTGCATCTTCTACTTTCTCTTCAGATGTTTCGCTTGCGCAAGACATAACGAATACACTCAATGCAAATGCAAGAATTCCAAATTTTACAAATTTCATAATAGTTCTTTTTAAGATTACTAACTGTTAATACGCCATCAGGTAATAGGTAACCCAACTTATTTTTATTTATTTTTAAAGTCATATATTTAATCATCCCATGTTTGGCAAATGTTCTTGCAAGATGGGCTACACTATTAACTTTGTAGAATATTTATGATAGCCGGCAGGGTTACCTTTTAATGAAAATCATATTAATAAGTGCATAACGAGTTTGAGATAGAACAGGAATTATTAAAGCAGCTTGCTTTGGGAGACCGTGTGGTAATGGAGCAGATATATGCGCAGCACTACAGGTTTGTACGTAAATGGATTGCCAGGACGGGTGGTAATGATGATGATGCAGCAGATATATGCCAGGAATCTATGATAGTGTTGTATGAAAAATCGCGTAACAGCGACTTTCATTTGACGAGCAAGGTGAGTACCTATTTGTTTGCTATAGCGCGCAACCTTTGGTACAAAAAACTGCAAAGCAAGCCTGAAGGCCTGGTAGGAATAGAAGATGGAGATGAAGAAAGGATAGAGGGTGGCTACGAAGATGATATAAAGGCCCACAAGGAAAGGGAACTGCATTATGAACAACTGGACAGCGCACTTGACCGTTTGGGTGAACCTTGCAGCTCTTTATTAAGGTCGTTTTATTTTAGTAATAACAGTATGCAGCAGATAGCCACTGATTTTGGCTATACGAATGCAGATAACGCCAAGACACAGAAGTATAAGTGCCTGGCAAGATTGAAAAAGATATTTTATAGTACACAAGTGAAATGATGAACAGTGATGCATAATGATAACAGTAATATCCTGAAGCTGGCAGAAGCATGGCTGGACGACGTATTGAGCGAGCAGGATAAAAAGATAATAGAAGAGCGTAAACTGGCCGATACCGTTTGGGCAACAGAATTCCAGGAGTGTATTAATATGCTCAGGGGGTTGCGTGGTAGCGGCCGCCACAAACAGTTTAGCAAAACCCTGAAGGAAATACATGCACAGGTAGCGCATGAAGCAGCTACGCCACAGCCCTCAAAAACAGTAGTGCTATGGCGCAACCACTGGCGTACAGGTGCTATTGCTGCCGGTATAGCCATGCTCACATCACTCACTACTTTTTGGGCTACACAATACAACACCAAAAAAATCGCATCGCAATACAGCCTGCTGCGCCGCGACCTGGAAACCTACAAACGTTCCCAGCATAAAATAATCAATGATATTAAAACACAGGCAACTATCCCACCACAGGTAGAAGCACGATATACAGGTACTGGTTTCGCACTTACAAATAACGGTTACCTTGTCAGCAGTTACCACGTAGTTGCAGGAGCAGATTCTATTTATATACAACATAGGGATGGTAACTATTATAAAGCGCAACCTATAGCATTTAATGAAACTACCGATGTTGTAATACTGAAGGTAGAGAATGCAGATTTTAAGTTCAGCAAACTGGATATTCCCTATATGATAGCAGCTCGTAAGAGCAAACTGGGCTCACGTGTGTTTTCCCTGGGTTTCCCGCAGGATGAGATTGTATATAATGAGGGCTATATAAGCGCTAAAAATGGTTACGGTGGAGATTCTACACAGTATCGCCTGGATATACAGGCAGGCCCGGGCCAGAGCGGGGCGCCTATAGCAGATGCGTCCGGTAATATAATAGGCATCATAACCGGGAAGGAAAGCGAAAGCGAGGGTACTACCTATGCCGTAGCTTCGGATGCTATTATAGACCTGCTGAACACATTGCCCAAAGACAACGCGATAAAAGCACCATCGGTAAACAGGTTGGGCAAAATGAGCCGTGAAAACCAGATAGAACGCCTGGAACAATTCACATGCGCTATCAAAGTATATAAAAAATAATTCTGTATAGCTAAATAAAAAAAGCGGCGATCCTCGCCGCTTTTTTGTGCGTTATTCTCGTATATGGTTGTACAGTCGGGTAGATTATTATCTACCTTTGCCACCTTGTAAGTAAGATACAGTTGAGTAACAGAAAGCCTATTTTCAGAAAAAGAGACCAGTACAATCCCCGTGGGGAAATGTCCTTTATAGACCATATAGAGGAGTTGCGCTGGCATATAGTCCGTTCGCTGGTAGCAATACTCATCGGGGGTATTGTGATGTTTATATACAGCGAGGAGGTTTTTGATGGTATTATAGTAGCCCCTGCCAAAAGTGATTTCATTTCTTATAAGATATTATGCGATTTTGGTAAAATGCTGAATACAGAGGCACTGTGCCTTGATCAGATCAACCTTAAGTTTCAGAATACAGAGCTTTCCGGCCAGTTCATGATGAGTTTCTCAGTTTCTTTTATGCTGGGCTTTATCATTGCCTTCCCTTACGTATTCTGGGAGTTCTGGAGATTTATTAAACCTGCCCTCAGCCCTAAAGAGTTGAAGAATGCGAGGGGGATAGTGTTCTGGACATCTTTCCTGTTTTTCCTGGGTGTATTGTTTGCCTATTATGTCATAGCGCCGTTCACCATCAATTTCTTTGCCAACTATACATTGAGCCCTACGTTTGAAAATATCATAACCATATCCAACTACTATGGTACCCTTTGCGATCTTGTATTGGGTATAGGCCTCGTGTTCGAGCTGCCGGTTGTAGTATATTTCCTGTCGCGCATAGGATTGTTGACTCCGCACCTGATGCGCTCTAAAAAGAGTTACGCTATATTGATTATTTTTGTACTGGCGGCTATTATTACCCCGCCCGATATGTTCTCTATATGGTTGGTAGCAATACCTATGCTTATATTATACCAGATATCTATAACCATAAGCGACAGGGCATATAAAGCATTGCAAAACAGTAAGGAAGATTAAATAAGATAAATATGGAAGCCAATTTTAACAGGCAGTTGCCATTGGCCATAGGTGCCGACCACGCAGGTTTTGAGTACAAGGCGCAGCTGATAGAAATGCTGAAAAATGCAGGCTGGCAGGTAGAAGACAAAGGTACCTATAGTGCTGATAGTACGGACTATCCTGACTATGCGCACCCTGTAGCTACTATGGTGGAAGATGGGAAAGCTGCGGCAGGAGTGTTGATATGCGGTAGTGGTAATGGTATATGTATGACAGCTAATAAGCACCAGGGCATACGTGCCGCGCTGTGCTGGAATACAGAATTGGCAGAACTGGCCCGCCAGCATAACAATGCTAACGTAATATGCCTGCCGGCACGTTTTGTGAGCATAGAACTGGCAAAAGAAATGACTGAAAAATTCCTGTCCACAGCCTTCGAAGGTGGCAGGCACGAAAAGAGAGTAAATAAAATAAGCGGCCAATAGCCGCTTATTTTATTATAGAGTATCTTTTTTCTTAGTTAATGGATAACCGTACCGCGGTAAAGAAGCTACGCGGCAGGAAACCCGCACCGCCGCCACCTCCATGAGAACCGCCTGCACTTGCCCCACCTGTAACAGTAGGACGCTGGAAGTCAAAAACATTTTTCACACCTGCTACTACCTGTAGCTTACGCTCAAAGAATTTTTTCTCCAGCGATAGGTCTAACATATGGAAAGCCTGTTGTGTACCATTATAGGTCGAACTACCATCAATATTAGATTGTAAAAAAGGACGCTTGCCGGTTAGTTTGTAAAAGGCGTTGAAGCCTACCCCGGGTTGCTTCCAGGTATATTGCAACACCATATTGGCTTCGGTAGATGTAAATGCATCATACTGCCCGGCCTCTGCCAATGTATAGCTGCCTGTTACGCCAGCCTGGTAGTGCAGGTTACTATAGTTACCATCTGCCTGTAGCGTACCAATTGTATTTGTCCTGTGGCTCAGGTTGCCATATGTATATTTAATACTGCGGGGATTGTCTGGTTCTAAAGGTGCAAGCGCGATAAGGTTATGAACATCATTATAATAACCAGTTACAATAAACTGCAGGTAATCATTGCTTTCTTCATATACCTGGTAAGATGCTGATAACTGTACATGTTTGCTGCTTTCAGGTTGCAGGTTTTCATTTCCTATAATGTGGTGGTTCAGGTCAATAAAGCTCAGGTATAGTTCCTTAAGCAAGGGCGCCCTGTAGCCTTCAGAGTAAGAAGCACGTATCTGCAGTTTTTTTGTTGGTGTGTACAGCAGGTTGATATTTGGAATAACAGGTGGATTGTAAACCGTATTGTATGCACCCCTGAAACCTACCTGTACTTTTAGTTTGTCTTTTACTACGTCGTAAGACAGGTTCGTATATGCAGCGTAATCCTGTAATTCTTTATCCCGCTCGTTTATCTTCATGCTGAAGGCGTATTGAAGGTTGATGTCGTAGCCAAGAGTATATCCAAACCTGCCAATATTATTGCTATAACTACCACGCGAATAAATGTCTGTAAATGTAGAAGTATCCTGTACGCCTTGCCGGTCGCTCAATTGCTGTTCCAGCGTTACCATATCTTTTATGTATGTGTTACGTACACGGTTATACACCATAAAGCCGTTCTGGTTTTGCCAGGTGCCTTTCTTCCCAAGTTTGCCACCCAGGGACAAGCGGTTCATAGACCGTTTTGTATGATAATACTCATCGTAAACATACGCGCCGTTAAACGGGTCCCATGTTTGCAGGTTACCTTTGTTGCTTACTTTCTCTTGCAGGTAGTCACTGGCAAATTTCAGGTTGAAGCCGGACGGCGCAGTATAGGTGTACGCCAGGTTACCCATGTATTGTTCATTAGGTTTAAAGGTATAACTACGTTCCAGGTAATAGCTTTGTTGTTTGTAGGTATAGTAGCTGGTATCACCATACAATCCCCAACCCAGGAACTGGTTGCGCCCACCGCCAAGTGTCACCTGGTGGCGTTTCCCCAAACGTTTACTTACAGATCCATCAAAATTAATTCTGCCCAGTGATTCATATTGGCCTCCTAAGTTTATGGAGAAAGGTTTTTTCTCAGTTTTGGTGATGATATTGATAACACCACCTAGTGCATCTGCGCCATATGCTACGCTCATAGGGCCTTGTATTATTTCAATACGCTCTACATTATGTAGTAATATCTGGCTTAGGTTTACGCTTCCACCCTCGCGGCCATTAACAGGCAGACCGTCTATCAGTATTTTCACTTTGTCTGCGCCCAAGCCCTGCATGTTCATGCTGGTGCCCAGTATATTGTCATTGCCTACGCTTATGTTCAGCTGGTTACGCATTACTTCGTCCATGCTCACAGCGCCCTGCGCCTGTATCTGTTCTTTGGTAATAATTTTATAAACTGATAGCGCGTCTTTTTGCTTAACAGGCCCGTTCACACCGGTTATTACCACCTCATCAAGTGTAGAGAATTTTTTTACCAGGTATAAAGTAATATTGGTATTGGCGGGTGCCGCAGGGAATATTTTCCGGGCAGTTTCAAAGCCCAGTGCGTTCACTTCTATAGTAAATGGATACTGGTCAGAAAGAATGGTTGCTATGCCGTTTTCATCAGTCTGTATGGTATTGATGATGCCTCCTGTTTGCGACAGGATGTGTACATAAGCGAAAGGAATTGTTTCGCTATTATGTTTGTCAAACAATTGCAGGCGTATAGATTGTGCATGGGCTGCTGCCGCAAGCAATAAGATTGCCAGCAGTGAATAAAATTTTTTCATCGTCAGATTATATCTTCTTTTGAAAAAACCATACCAATCCGGGGTGGAAACAGGATTCAGAAATTAATCCTGTCCGGAAAATATTGGCTTTTTGTCAATATATTTTCAGTCTGTAAAGTTACACGCTCTATTGCCCATAAATATGTGATTACAATCAGTTCATACATTTATGACAATGTGCTGACAATAGGCCTTTATCTACACCCAGCCGTTGTTGTGCAACAGTTTGGCTATCTGTACCGCATTGGTTGCGGCACCCTTGCGCAGGTTGTCGGCCACTATCCAGCAGTTCACGGTATTAGGCTGAGAATAGTCGCGGCGGATACGGCCTACAAACACTTCATCCTTACCTGCTGCATCCAGCGGCATAGGGTAGCTGTTCATAGCAGGATTATCTATTACGATGACACCGCCAAAATCTGCCAGTGCCTGTTTCAGTTCTTTCTCGTCAAAGTCGTTGTGAAACTCAATATTTACGCTCTCGCTATGGCCACCGGATACCGGTACACGTACCGTTGTAGCAGTTACTTTTATGCTGTCATCGCCCATTATTTTGTTGGTTTCCAGCACCATTTTCATTTCCTCTTTCGTGTAGCCATTGTCCATAAACACATCTATCTGCGGGATGACGTTCATGTCTATACGATGAGGATAGACAGCATGTTCTGTACTGCCCCCGCGCTGTGCCATCATCTCGCTCACAGCCTTTTGCCCGCTGCCTGATACAGACTGGTAGGTGCTCACCACCACGCGTTTGATGCGGTACCTGTCGTGCAATGGCTTTAAAGCCATCACCATTTGTATGGTAGAACAGTTGGGGTTGGCAATGATCATATCTTCCTTCATAAGCACATGGCCATTCACCTCCGGCACTACCAGTTTCTTCGTAGGGTCCATTCTCCATGCTGATGAGTTATCTACTACATAGCAGCCTGCTTCGGCAAATTTTGGAGCCAGCTCCAGCGAGATGGAACCACCTGCTGAGAATATAGCAACAGCCGGTTTCATACTGATGGCGGTATCTGCATTCACTACTGTCCATTCCTTACCTGCGTACAGTACTTTATTACCTACTGACTTCTCTGAAGCTACAGGTATCAATTCCGTTACAGGAAAGTTTCTTTCTTCCAGTATTTTAAGCATGGTACTGCCAACAAGACCTGTGGCGCCGACAACTGCTACACGCATGAGTATGATTTTTTAAAAGTGTGCAAAGATACGGGGTTGCAGGTTGAACGCAAAAAGTAGCCGTTACAGTAAGAATTTATTTTTATACATTATTAATAATCACTATTTTGTGGAGTACAGGTAAACCTATGAAGAGAATCTATCTTTTTGTTCTTATTGTCATTTTCTGCAACGCCGATGTTTTTGCACAAGAAAATCTTGTTCCCAATGGAGATTTCGAGGATTATATCGCTTGCCCTGATGGATTTCATCAAATTGATAGCTGTAGAGGTTGGCGTAGTTGGAGTGACGCCACTCCAGATTATTTCAATGCGTGTGCGTCAGGAATAAACCCAACTTATGGTGTGCCTGTAAATTTGTCAGGCTATCAGTACCCTCATAGTGGCAATGGCTATATAGGGGTAAGCAACGGTGTTTCCAGAGGACCTGTGATAAAAGAATATATAACCAGGGATATAATACCTATGTGGACAGGTGCTGCATATGAAGTTTCAATGTCTGTAAACCTTTCAAATAATTATAAGGCATTTGGGACAAATGACATAGGCATTACTTTTTACGACAAAGGCCCGGGTTACCATCCGGGAAAAGGTATAATAGGTGTCCCTCATATAGAATGGAAGAATATAGTAGTAACAGATACACAGGACTGGGTAAGGCTTACAGCAATTTTTGTTGCAGATTCCTCGTATGATAATATTGCAATAGGGCACTTCAGAACTGTGGGTAATATTATTACCTCCCCTCCAAACTCAGAAGGTTATTGTTACTATCTTCTTGATTCTGTGGTTGTTAAACTATATGGTTCTCTGGCTTATGAATTTAAAGATACCGCACTGTGCGCAGGCGATACACTCGTACTCCGGTATTCTTCAAGCAAAAAAGAATCCGCGAATATTTTCACAATGCAACTTTCTGATGCCTCAGGTAGCTTTGCTTTTCCTGTTAATATCGGCTCAAAAGTTTCTGATACATCCGGTAATATTGAAGTTGTGATACCTCTTAATACACCAGTAGGAAATGGATATAAAATTCGCATGCTAGCGTCAGACATTGTTGACACTTCCTATGAAAGCTATGCATTTGTTATAACTAATGCAGCTGTAAGTAGGCCTATTACTAATAGTAACGAACCAGTTTGTCCTGATGATACATTGCATTTGTCGGCTTACTCAAGTACTCTTGGAGTAAAGTATCTATGGCAAGGGCCTAACAACTTTTATTCAACACTGCAAAATCCATCAATTCCAACGCCATCAACAGCTAATAGTGGTTACTACTTTGTTATAGCATACAAAGGGGGATGCAAGCAGGTTAACATTCTAGAAGTCGTAGTACATCCGGCGCCAATTGGTACACTGGCTACATCCAATACACCAGTGTGCGAAACTGACACAGTAAAACTCTTTGGAACTTCAGGAATTACTGCTACCTCATTTACATGGACCGGGCCAAATAATTTCTCTGATTCAGGAAGAAATATAACATTGCCCGGCGCAAACGCCGTTATGGAGGGTGATTATATTTTGTATGCAAGCGATAGTGTATGCACATCAACGGATACTATTAATGTTGTTGTAAAACCAATAGCTAGGGATTTTAATACGAAAATCGGTAACCCGTGTGTAGGTGAAGAACTGTTACTGACTACCAGTTCGACATCAGTCGGTACTACGTTTAAATGGTGGGGCCCAAATGGTCTTTATTCTGAAGATAGTTTTATCTCAATTACTAATGTAAAGTTTGCAGACAGCGGAGAATACACTGTTATGGCAATATTAGACGGATGTTCTTCTGCCGTGTCTTTTCCTGTTAATGTAAGGCCTATGCCTGAACAGTTTACTGTTAGTACGAACTCGCCATTGTGTGCAGGTTCTACTCTTATCCTTAAGGCATCATCTGCAACACCCGATGTTTTTTATAATTGGTATGGGCCGGGTGGTTATGTTAGGGATACAGTAATCAGTAATGCTTCTGTTGCAATGTCCGGGATGTACGTAGCCACTGCTGATAGAGATGGATGCAAGATCAGTGATACTGTTTATGCTTTGGTAAAGCCAATGCCTGATTCGGTTAAGCCATCAAACAATAGCCCGATTTGGGAAGGAGAAGACTTGTTCATTAATGCAGGTACTTCTTCGACCGGAGGAGTATATAGTTGGTCAGGCCCGAATGGGTATAAATCTGACTTGCAAAACATTACCATTCGTACTGCGGATATCTCTGCTACAGGCTGGTATGTTGTGCATATAGACCTTGATGGCTGCGGCTTTAGTGATAGCACACTTGTTGTTGTGAAAGAAATACCGGGTGGTGATGGACTCGCGCTTTATCCAAACCCGAATGATGGCAATTTTATCATAAGTGGGAACGTAAACACTAATGAATATTTGCTATTGACGATTACAAATATACTGGAGCAGGAGCTTTACAGGGAAGGCTTACAACCTGTCAATAACCATATCCGTCACGGTATAGATGTGCGCGGCTTGCCAACAGGTGTTTACCTGTTAAATGTCATGACAGCGAAAAAGATTAAACGCATAACATTTGTAGTGCGCTAATCCAAAGCCTTCAGCCCATCTATACTCACCTTGTTCTTCTGCTTGCGGTATTCTTTCAGCCCCTCTTTACCTTTGTTCAGGGAGTATTTGTCCAGCACGTTACGGTCTTGTTTAAACTCGTACAGTGGTACGGCATAACCGCAGGAGTCTGAAATGCGCGTGGCCGTAATGCGGATATAAGACCGGAAACCTAAACGTGGAGCAAACTGTTCTGCCAGCTCCTTATAATCTTTATGATCTTCCGTTATTACCTCACCGGTGCCGTGCAGGCGTACGATCTTCGGTGGGCCATCAAATGCGCAGAACATAATAACGATGCGTTTATTTTCCTGCAGGTGGGCTATAGTCTCCGCACCGCTGCCTGTCAGGTCCTGGTAAATAGCAGTGTTAGGGCCAATTATCCTGAATGTATCCAGCCCTTTGGGCGAGCAGTTGATATGCCCTGTTTCAGATAATGGTGCTGTAGCTACGAAGAACATTTTCTGGTGTTCTATCCATTTCTGCATTTCGGGGGAGATTACTTCAAACTGCTTGCCCATAGTAGTGTGTATTTAGGCCGTAAAGTTAAGCACGTATTATATTCAATATTCAGGGGTTCTCAGTATTAGCATTACCTTTGCAATTCCAGATGAAATTTGAAGATTATAACATAGCGCCCGAAATAAAGCGCGCCCTGGCAGAGCTGAACTTTCGTAAGCCTACAGATATACAGTTTAAAGCCATCCCTTCTATTATGAAGCGTGATGACGTACTGGCTATTGCACAGACAGGCACGGGTAAAACTGCAGCCTTTGCTATACCCATACTGCACCGGCTGCAACTGCGCGGCCCCAATAAAACCCAAGGCCGTGTAAGCTGCCTGGTGATGGTACCTACGCGCGAACTGGCAATACAGATAGCTGACGTTTTTAAACAAATAGGCAAACATACCCGCCTGCAGATATTAGGCTTGTACGGCGGGGTAGAGCAGGACGCGCAGATAAAGAGGCTGGATAAAGGTATAGATGTACTGGTGGCCACACCAGGGCGTATGTTCGACCTTATCAACCAGGATTATATCAACCTTTCTAAAACCGATATACTGGTGCTGGATGAGGCTGACCACATGCTGGCACTCGGTTTCATCAAAGACATACGCGATGTGCTGAAACACCTGCCAAAACAACACCAGACTTTATTTTTCTCCGCCACGATTGATAGTGACATAAAAGACCTTGCTTACAGCATTGTAGAAAACCCCATACGCATACAGATCTCACCCAAAGACCCGGTAGCGAAAAACATCACGCACTCTGTCGCCTTTGTGGAGATGGACGACAAACGTTTCTTCCTGGAAAGGCTGGTGCGAGAGTTCCCTGAAAAAAAGATACTGGTATTTGTGCGTACCAAGGTGCGGGCAGAACGCGTTGTAGCGGCACTGGCAAGGGTAGAGATAAAAAGCCTGGCCATGCACGGCGGCAAAGAGCAGAGCGACAGGCTGGACGTAATGAAACAATTCAGGAAAGGAGATATAAAAGTACTGGTAACTACAGATGTAAACGCCCGTGGTATAGACATACCGGATGTTGACTATGTAGTGAACTACGACCTGCCCGAAGAGCCTGAAAACTACGTACACCGTGTAGGCCGTACCGGCCGTGGTGTCAACAAAGGCAATGCTGTATCATTCTGCAGTACAGAAGAAAAACCAATACTGGAAGAGATACAAAAGTTTCTTGGCAAGCCTATCAACGAGATGAAGATTGATGTAAACGACTACCGCCAGACAATAGCCTTCTCTGAAGAAACCCCCAACGACAACTGGCAATTATTGCTCGATGAGCATGAAAAAGAAGCAGCCAAATTCCGCAAGAAAAAGAAGAAGTAACTATTACTGTTGAATTCCCCTCCTTACGAAGGAGGGGAGGAATGGCTGTTTCGCTTCAGCGAAAAAAGCCATTCGGAGGAGGTAGACTCGCGCAGGATACAGACTTACACTTCCTCTTTCTGCTTCTCCACCGCGGTGTACAACTGGTAGTAAGCACCCTTAGCTTCCAGCAGTGAACTATGGTTACCACGCTCTATGATCTGCCCCTTATCCATCACAATAATTTCGTCAGCCTTACGGATGGTTGAAAGCCTGTGCGCTATCACAATAGAAGTACGCCCCTGTGTCATCTTATCTATTGCCTGCTGTATCAATTGTTCACTTTCACTGTCCACGCTCGATGTCGCTTCGTCCAGAACAAGTATGGATGGCTGGTACAGCAAGGCCCTGGCGAAAGAAAGTAATTGCTTCTGCCCCTGCGACAGTGTATTGCCACGCTCCATTACATTAAAGTGATAATCTCCCGGTAGTTTCATGATGTGCTCGTGCATACCCAGCATTTTGGTTACCCGTTTCACTTCGTCCAGCGTTATGTCTTTATTGCGCAGCGTGATGTTCTCATAAATAGAACCGGAGAATAAAAACACATCCTGCAATACAATACCTACATGACTGCGCAGGTTGTGCACGTCATACTCGCGTATGTCTTTACCATCTATTTTTATGCTGCCGCTGTTTATTTCATACAGCCTGTTCAGCAGGCTGATGATGGATGTTTTACCCGCGCCTGTATGCCCCACCACAGCCATCGTCTTGCCCGCCTCCAGGTTGAACGATATGCCTTTCAATACGGGAACATCTTCTTTATAGCCAAAGTGCACATCTTCAAATGTTACATTACCGGCCACTTTCGCGGGTTGGTATTTGCCCTCATTTTTCAGGTGCTCTTTACTGTCCAGCACGGTAAATACACGCTCCGCTGCTATCATGCCCATTTGCAGCACGTTAAACTTATCAGCCAGCATACGCAGCGGGCGGAATAGTAAGTTGAGGTACATAACAAAGGCTATTATAACCCCCGGTGTGGTTTCAAAATGCATCATACGTACAGCGCCCCACCATACTAATAAGGCTATGGCTATTGTAGCGATGATCTCCACCACAGGGAAGAAAACCGAATAGGCAAATATGGCCTTGATATTCGCGTCGCGGTGCTCTTTGTTTATCTCGTTAAATTTATCGCCCTCGCGTTTTTCCGCAGCAAAGGCCTGCACTATGTACATACCCACTATATGCTCCTGCACAAAGGCATTGAGCTGCGCCACCGCATTGCGCACCCGCTGGAAAGATTTGTTGACACTTTCTTTAAAAATATAAGTAGCTATGATGATAGCAGGGAATGTTGTCAGGCATATCAATGCCAGCTTCCAATCTGTTGCCAGCATCACTGCTATGATAGCTATAATGGTCAGTATATCTGCTACTATGGATATAACCCCCTCGCCAAACACCTCGTTCACTGCTTCCAGGTCGTTGATGCTTCGTGTAGTGAGTGTTCCTATAGGTGTGCGGTCATAATAGGCTATGTCCTGGAACAGTATTTTCCTGAACACTTTTTTGCGCATATCGTTCACCACCGTTTGCCCCAGCCAGCTTATCAGGTACATAAACCAGAAGCGCAGCAGGTTTTCCGCCAGCAGTATGCCCAGTTGTATCACCGTTATCCATATCAGTGCTTCCAGCATACCATTAGCTATATAGCGGTCAACAGATAGCTGTATCAGGTACGGGCGCAACGGTGCAACCGCAGCCAGCACCACGCTCAGGCATACAGATATGTACAGGCTCTTTTTATACGGGGCTGTAAATGAAAACACGCGCCTCAGCAGCGACATGTCAAATATCTTTTTTATCTCGTTGGTTTGCGGCACAGTTTAGTCTTGCTCCTCTTTGATTGTCATCAGGTAGGCTTTTATAAAGCCGTCTATCTCGCCGTCCATTACGGGTTGCACATTGCCCACCTCGTAGTCGGTGCGGTGGTCTTTTATCATTTTGTAAGGGTGGAATACATACGACCGTATCTGCGATCCCCATTCTATTTTCTTCTTGCTCGAGTTGGCTGCGTTTTTCAGTTCTTCACGTTTGCGTATCTCTTCCTCGTACAGGCGGCTTTTCAGCATGGTCAGCGCTTTTTCCCTGTTCTCGCCCTGCGTACGCGCCTGCTGGCATTCTATCACTATGCCGCTGGGTATGTGCTTCAATCGCACCGCCGTTTCCACCTTGTTCACGTTTTGGCCGCCCTTACCGCCTGCACGGTAAAAATCCCATTCCAGGTCTGCCGGGTTCACGGCTATTTCTATACTATCATCCACCAGCGGGTAAACAAATACTGATGCGAACGAAGTATGCCTGCGTGCGTTACTGTCAAAAGGGGATATACGCACCAGGCGGTGTACGCCGCTTTCCGCCTTCAGCAACCCGTAAGAAAACTCGCCGTCAAACTCTATGGTAGCTTGTTTTATACCAGCGCCGTCACCGTCCTGCAGGTCCAGTTCGCTTACTTTCCAGCCCTGTTTTTCGCCATACATGCGGTACATGCGCAGCAGCATCTCCGCCCAGTCCTGGCTTTCAGTACCACCCGCACCACTGTTTATCACCATTACCGCAGGCATCTCATCTTCAGGCTCGTTCAGCGTAGAGCGGAACTCCCCATCTTCTATATCATTCACCGCTGCCTCGTAGGCTGCGCGTACTTCTTCCTCTTCAGCTTCGCCTTCCTTCCAGAAGTCGAACAGTACGGCAAAATCCTCTACCGCACCATTTATTTTTTCGTACAGGTCTATCCAGAATTTGTTGACCTTAATTTCCTTAAGGATACCTGTGGCACGCACATTATCATCCCAGAAGCCGGCCGAAAGTGTAAGCTGCTTGTCGCTCTCCATTTTGGCCGCGCGCTCGTCTATACGTAAAAAACGGTGCAGGTGTTTCACCCGCGCCCGCATATCCTTTATTTGTTCCTGCGTCATAAACAGGTGCAAAGGTAATACTTTGTAATGTGCCAATGTGACAATACAGCAATGTGCCAATTGGCGGATATTATAAGGCTTGCCCGGGCCGGGGACGGCTATTTGGCTGCGGTGGCGTTAGCACCGTTCTGCTGTGGGATTGCTATGTGGCACCCCGGGAATGACGCCCCGGCTCGTGCTTTTTATTCTTTACAGCTATAGATGATATTTTCAGTGTATTTTTGAGCCCACTATAAAAAAATCCAACAAAACAACTTTAGTAGATGAAATATTCTTTAAATTTTAAAAAATGTATTTCATTTCTTAATATCCGTATAAATCACATTAAATATGCATGGAAAGAAGAATTAAAAGACCCGGTATTCTGCGCTAAGCTCATATCTATACCCGTTTTATTTCTCACCTATTCATGGGTTACCCAGCATTTGGGCAGTTATATACAAAATAGGAAAGGCATGCTGCTGGCAGATCCTTTCCTGGCTTTTTTCCCAAAAGCAGACTATTCCGGTCATATCTTCCTGTTGTTATACAGCTCGGTATTGATAGTAATAATAGGCCATGCCAGCAAGCCGGGTATTATTTTACGCCTGGTGCAGATGCATTTTGCTGTAGCAGTGTGCCGCCAGTTATGCATACTTAGTTTTGCACTTGAACCTCCTGTTGACATAATTATCCTGAGGGATATTTTGCTGGAGAACACTGTATATCCTCATGCCCCGCTTACAAAAGATCTTTTTTTCAGCGGGCATGTAGCAAGTATATGGATATACTTTTTATACACGCGGTCCAGGCCACTGAAGTATTGCTTTGCCCTGGCAACAATCATTATGGGCTGGATGATATTGTGTATGCGTGTGCATTACACCTATGACATACTTGGCGCACTATTATTTACAAGTATTATTTACCTGCTTTTTGAAAAAGTAAAATATAGCAGGCGTAGCATTACTCCTGATTTCCTGGAAAAGACAAACCCGGCGCCTGCCCGGCAGGAGCGTGGCGGGCCAATCAGGTAGCGGTGAAGGGAGCATGCCCACACACAACACTAAAACGGCCCGTTTCAGAATTGAAACGGGCCGTTTAAATTATTTCATTGCTAACTATAGCGCGCATGAACCACCGCTGGCCTTAGCGCCTATGTTTTGCTTGCTGCATGTAGCCTCAGCTTCAGACTTCTTAGATGCTTTAAACTCAGTTGCTGTAGTACCTACACTGGAACCCGGATATACACAGGTACAGGTATATTTCTTCTCGCACGATGATAAAGCAGTCATTAGTGTTATTCCTATCACTGCTAATTTTATTATTTTCATAAAATATTTGTATTTAACCCTTATAAGGCAATTTCTATGCCATTTGTTCAAAACTAAACTTGTGTAATGTATATAGCGCTGATGTTGTAAACACGAACTCCCGTCATTGCCACAAAGTATTGACGAATGTCGATATGCCGGAAGCAATCTCAAGACCAGCAGGAGCAACCACTCATTTAGTGAGATGGCTTCGTACTCGCTATAACGAAAGGGAAAGGAGATTTGAAAAAGCTCCCCACACCACTTAAGGGGTAATTACTTTTTTTTGTTCCTTTTTAATTGTGCAGTACTTCTCTCTTCTATATTTTTTTGATATTCTTTATCTAATAGATAAGCTGTATGGCCAAATATTAAATTTTTTAAAAAACTATTTCTTTTAATGTCGTCTTCGAAAATGGAATTGTCAAACATAATAATCATTGTCAAAGTAGCCCTTAATAATTCATCAACTCGCACAGATATGCTTTTTAACATCTCTGGATTTACTTGTTTGTTAGACGGGCTTTGACCATGTAGAAAGGTTGACCGCAAATCATATGCCCATTTTAAATCATTAAAAATGGACATTCTTTCTTCAGCACTTTCTTCAAGATAAAAGGCTGCTCGTTCACAAACCTTTTGAGTTACTTCATTTCTTTCGTTGGTAAATACGCATTCAAAAAGGGGCATGCAAGACGATATTCGATAAACTAAATACTCTAACCTTCGAGCAGAATGCAGAAATACAAATGCTCTTTGAAAAACATTGTATTCACCATAATTAAAGTCTTTATGGTGTCCTTGCATTCCACCTATTCTTTTTCCATCTTGACTAAAATTCCATTCTAAAGGTTCAGGCGGTAAGGGTTTTGCTTTAGCGCGCGATAATATTTGATAAGTTTTATCTGCTATTCTACTCGCAAGTTGTATCTCTGTAATATTATACTTCGTCATTTCCCTTTTTCCATAGGAGTTATTCAGTATTGAAGACGAAGTAATCTCAACTACTGCTTTCTCAACTTCAGGTATAAATGCGATAACAGTGCCAAGACTGATGCTATTATCTTTCACAAACCATAAAAAATTAATAAAATTCATCAAATTATCACAAAGGGTTTTAGCCTTTATCGTTAAATCGTCTTGAAGTTCAACTAACGTTGCTGTATCATTAGTTATCTCAAATTCACTAATCGCAAACGCGCTATTTCTACATAGTGTGTAATGTTATTTCCTAAATGAAACAATACATGTTCTGTAAAGAAGTTTTCTCTTTTAGACTTATCATTTGTAATCAAAAATGGTTCAATAGCGATAGTGCCAACATTTTCGAATGTTAGATAGTTTATATTAAATAAAATTTTTGCCTTCATTTTGTGACATTAATAGAACTATATTCCCGTTAGGCGTAGTGTCCACACTACGCCTATATGGGCAAATCTCCTGATTTACTACACTCCGCCAAACCGCTCAAAACTCTGCCAGTACTTGTCCTTATAAATATCAAAGCTGATATCAGCCCTGCCGGCATATTGCTTTTCTACATTGCGCAGCACTTTAGACGGCTGCCTGAAATCTTTACAGGCATAGTACAGTTCACGCGCACCATCCGCCGTTTGGCGGCCTATGTTTATGTAACCGTCCGCATCTTTCAGTTCTGCCTGTATGGCGTTTTGTATGCCTTCCATCATGTCCAGCGTTGCATCGTCGGGCATACCATCGCTGTTGCCTTTGTACTGTATCGTTACCACCATTATCCAGGGGTGAGAAGCCTTGCGGTCCCATTTCAGCACATCAGCATTTATAGTGGCTACCAATGGCCTGCCACTTTCTACAGTGCCCTGCAGCAAAGAATATTTATCATCGGCTGTGCTGCGCCTCGTGCCTTCGTATTTTTCTACAAACTCCTTTTCCCGCCATGTTAAGTATTCCTCCAGCTTGTCTATCGGTACCGGTTCCTTGGTAGCAGCTTCCCTGCCTGTTATGCTCATATTATCTATAGTGCTTACAAACTGTAGCTCGCCCAGATAGTTGTCCAGGTACAGGTACACACCCTGTGCCATAGCCTTGGCTTCCTCATCGCGATAGTCGTCATGCACAATGGTAATATCTATCTCGTCAGGATATGCAGCGTTTTCTTTGGCATAAAAATGAATGTTCGTGCTGTTGAAATCGAAGCCCGCAATACGCAGCCCCACACCACTGCCCATGGCTGGTTTCATAGCGGTAAACTTCCAGCCCGGCATAGGTGGTGCAGCTGCTACCAGTTCCTCCACGGCTGCTATGCTTTTAAACTTGCCATCCACGGTCAGCACCAGCTCAACAGTGCCATCATGTACACCCACCGCGTAAAATATATCATCATTCAGCTGGTGTAGTTTAGGGCGTATCACATCAAACACCTTCTTCTCAATATTCCCGTTTGCTTTTATCACTGCTGCAAATCCCTGCTCATGCTGCCGGAACCAGTTCCAGAAATCCGCATAAGAATTTATCGGGGTTTCCTCTTCCTGTTTGCCACCAAATATGCTGCTTAAAAATCCCATAGTGTCGTTTTTGTAATAAATAAAGCTACTGGTTTTTTCCGTATATCAAAGGCTGTAATTGTAAGATAATAAACTTGTTAAATACATTGAAATTATGTATATTTACATAATGTATTTTGCCGTAAAAAAAACCGTAGCTGCCATGCCCGGCCCGACAGGACAAACATTTAAAAGACAACAAATCGCAAGAAATTTGCACGATGAAAAACACAACAAAATTAGTCCCTCCCGGAATTTAGCCCGTTATGGCGGGGATATGAGCGTCCTTCGCGTTAGACGAGGCAGAACAAAAAAAGTAGTAAAAAGGACAACAAATCGCAACAAAAACCACTTCAGGGAAGTTGGGTCACATACCAAAACCATCATTTTGTAGTTTTCCTTTCAAAGGCATGCAACCCTTTTAAAAAATGCCTTGTCTTTAGTACGAATTTAACCCGCTTGGATGGCCGGCAACACTCACGACATACACAAAGCCCTGGTAGAGCGTTGCCGCAATGGCGACCACAGGGCGCAGTATGAGGTGTACAGGCTGTACAGTGGCGCTATGTATAATATATGCCTGCGCATATTGAACCATGTAGGCGAAGCGGAAGATGTATTGCAGGAGTCATTCCTGCAGGCCTTTAACAAACTGAATGAGCTCCGTGCGGACGTGACCTTTGGCATATGGCTGAAACGCATAGTAGTAAACCGCAGCGTGAACGCCCTGAAAAAACGCAAGCTGCAACTGGTAGAGGAAATACCCGATAGCGAAGATGTAGTGTATGAAGGTGAAGAAGACTACGAGCTTGAGGTGAAAAGGGTGCACGAAGCCATACAGCAACTGCCCGATGGCTACCGTATAGTGCTGACCCTGTATCTGCTGGAGGGCTATGATCATGCCGAAATAGCGGAGATAATGGGTATAACGGAGGGGACATCAAAGTCGCAATACAACCGGGCAAAGGCGAAGTTGAAAACAATATTAATCAGGAGGAATTATGCAGGACAGGATTGAGAAATTTATACGTGAGCACAGGGCTGCATTGGATGTGCATGAACCACGGGCGCAACTGTGGGATAAGCTGGATGAAAGCCTGCAGCAGCGCAAGGCGCACAGCCGCTGGCGGGTTACGGCCATAGCAGCATCCTTGTTCCTGGTAGTATTCATTGCGTCCTGGGCGGTGATGACCTTAAGCGACAGGCCGCAGGCAAATATACAGGTTGCAGCTTCGCAAAACGAGGCGAAAGAAGCAGAGGTGTATTATACAGGTATAGTAGAAGAAAAACAGGCCGAACTGGGCAGGTATGCTGCTACGCAGCCGCAACTGTATAGTCGCTTTAAGGAAGACCTTTCTGAGCTGCGAGTTTCTTACGCCAGGTTGAAAGCTGAGTACGCTACAACCCCCGAAAAGGAAATTGTATTGCAGGCGATGATAGAAAACCTGCAATTGCAAACACAAATTATAGAACTGCAACTGGACATTATGAAGAAGGCACCGCGTAATACGGCAGCCGATACATCAAGGCAAACATTCACCTAAAAAGATACTGAAATGAAGAGGCAATATATAGTAACACTACTGCTGGCCTGCCTGTATAGTATAGGCGCATGGGCGGGCTATACCAAAGAGAAAAAGATAAGCGACAGGTTTACCACAGATAGTTATAGCAAACTGCGCATCACCAACCAGTATGGCAAGGTGCACATAAACACCTGGGACAAAAACGAGGTGACGGTAAGTGTTGTAGTAACAGCAACTGCAACAAGCGAAGAGAAGGCGCAAAGCATGGTAAATGATGTGGACATCATCCAGCAGAAAGCAGACAATCGTTTTTCTTACTACACATCTGTAAAAAGAAAAAAGATTGTGATGAATAAGGATAATGAACTGAAGATAGACTACACTGTGAATATGCCGGCCTCCCTATACCTTGAATTACAGAACAAATTCGGCGATGTATTTATAGACGATTTTGCCGGGCAGCTTTCGGTTGGAGTGGAGTATGGTGCCATAAAAGCACAAAAACTGACAGGTAGCAACGTGAACCTACAGGTTGAGTTTGGCAGCCTGTCGGTGGCGTCGGCAGAAACCGCAACTATAACATCAAGATATAGCAAGGTGAATATAGATAAGGGCAATAAACTGGCAGTGAGCAGCCGCTTTGGTAAAACCAATATCAGCAATACAAAAAGGCTGGTATTGTCACAGGACTATGGTGATGCTGTACTGAGCAATATTGAAGTATTGAAAGGCGATATCAGCTATTCGGGCTTTACCATAGACAGGATAGGCACGGAAGCAATGCTGAACATGCAGTACTGTTCCAAATGCAATCTTGGCGTGATTTCGGGGAAAACGGAAAGGCTGTCTGTTCATGCCAAGTTCAGCAAACTTGTATGCACTATAGATGAAAGCGCTGATATGACAGTGGCGATAGCAACCAGGTTTGGCAGTGTGAACAAAGGCGGGGGTAGCTTGTCGCTGCAAAAGGCTAATGTTGAAGTAGACCGATATAGTTCTTCCTACCGTGGTACGATAGGCAGCGGCGCCGGCAATATGGCAATGAGCCTGGAATATACAGATGTAAACTTTAAATAAATCCTGTGGATTTATGTTAACCAATGATAGCGCGGTTTCTACCGTGCTTTTTTTGTTTTATAAGGAGGGGGACTAAAAACAATAAAAGGTTGACGAACCTGTGTTCACCAACCTGTATAATAAGCTTGTATTAAAATTACTTAACGTAACCCTGCACTTGCCTCCAGTTTATTGGGGCAACCGTACTTGCTGTTTGAAGCACATGAAGAGGCAGTCAGGATGGCTAATGCCATGATTGCTACAAGGGGGGCTACACGACGTAGTATTGTAAATTTTTGCATGTTTTATACTTAATTAAAAAAACCTGAAAACGTCACTTACATTTGTACGAAGATAGTAAAATTTTTATGAAGCATATACATTTTATAGCAATTGGTGGGGCGGTGATGCACCAGTTGGCTTTGGCCCTGCACAGGCAGGGTTACAAGGTAACCGGCAGTGATGATGAGATAAACGACCCCGCACGCTCAAACCTTGCAGCGGCGGGCATCTTGCCTGAAAATCAAGGCTGGTTTTCGAGCAAAATCAACCCCGGAATTGATGCTGTTGTGCTGGGTATGCACGCTAAGGCTGACAACCCTGAGCTGGTTGCCGCACAGAATTTTAACATTCCTATATACTCATTTCCTGAATATATCTACAAAGTAGCTGCAGATAAAACGAGGGTAGTGGTAGCGGGCAGCCATGGCAAAACCACCATTACTTCCATGATCATGCATATACTGCACAAGCAAGAGCTGCCTTTCGACTACCTGGTAGGTGCAAAGGTGGAAGGTTTTAGCCAGTCGGTACAGTTGAGCGACGCACCTGTTATCGTGCTGGAGGGAGATGAATACCCTGCGTCGGTCATTGAAAAGAAGCCCAAGATATTCTTTTACAAACCCGATATAACCGTACTGAGCGGTATTGCCTGGGACCATATCAATGTGTTCCCAACGTATGATAATTACCTGCAACAGTTCAGGCAATACCTGCAGGACTGTGATAAGAATATACCACTGTTCTATAACGCGGAAGATGAGGAGGTGGTGAAGCTAGTAGCCTCGTCTGCCGCGCATTTGAAAGCTATACCTTATAACATGCCGAAGTATCATTATGAAGATGGTGTTGCGGTGTTGGAAACCAGCTTAGGGCCGGTAGAGGTATCGGTATTCGGCAGTCATAACCTGCTGAACATGCAGGCCGCTATCGCTGTGTGCGAAGAACTGGGTATCAGTCGCGAGGATTGTTACCAGGCTATAATGGACTTTACAGGTGCTGCCCGCAGGCTGGAAAGAATTGCAGAGGCAGATAACCTGGTGGCTTTCCGTGATTTTGCCCATGCGCCATCTAAGCTGAAAGCTACGCTGGATGCAGTGCGTGAAGCATATCCCACACATAAACTCATAGCCTGTTTTGAGCTGCACACCTACAGCAGCCTCAGCGCACAGTTTTTACACGAATACGAGGGCAGCATGGCCAGCGCAGACGATGCCATCGTTTACTTCAGCCACCATGCTTTGCAGTTGAAGGGCTTGCCGGCACTGAGCAAAGAAGATGTAACCACCCATTTTAAAGTAGAAGGCCTGAAGGCCATAGATAATAAAGACGAATTGCAAAGCACGGTAGCAGGCTTGCTGGCAAACGCAGACCGGCCTGTGTGCCTGCTGTTGATGAGCTCGGGCACCTTCGATGGAATTGACTGGAATAGCGTAGTTTCGCAAAAAGAATTGAACTAAACTATTAGAATGGCACAGCTCGCGTTAAAAAAACCTATCATATTCTTTGACCTTGAAGCGACAGGTACAGATACCGGTACAGACAGGATAGTGGAGATAGCCATGATAAAACTGCACCCCAACGGTACGCGTGATACTTATACAAAACGTATCAACCCTACCATCCCGATATCGGCGGAGGCTACCGGGATACACGGCATCAGCAATGAGGATGTGAAAGACGCCCCCACCTTTAAAATGGTAGCGAAGGAAATATGGGAGTGGATGCGCGGCTGCGACCTGGGTGGTTATAACGCTGTACGTTTTGATATACCTATGCTGGCAGAAGAGTTGCTGCGTTGTGGTGTAGCGGTAGATTTTACAGAACGACAGTTTGTAGATGTGCAGCAGATTTTCTTTAAAATGGAAAGCCGCACCCTGAGTGCCGCCTATGAGTACTACTGCAAAAAACAACTGCTAAACGCCCACAGTGCGGCTGCAGATATAGAGGCAACAGTAGAGATACTGGAAGCGCAACTGGATAAATACAATACACTGGCCCCGGATGTAAAATCGCTGCACTCATTTACCAACGGTGACGAAGAGATGGTTGACTACGCCCGCCGGATGGTGATGAAAGACGGCCAACCGGTATTTAACTTCGGGAAATATAAGGGAAGAAAGGTAGAAGAAGTGTTTAATGAACAACCCCAGTATTATGACTGGATGATGAATGCCGATTTCCCTTTGCATACAAAACAAAAACTGACGGAGATATATACCCGCATGAAATTGCAGAAGTCGGGATTTAAATCTTAGGTATTTGTTAAGAAGCGATTTGAAAGAATTGCTTATTTTCAATTTTTAATTGTCGCCCTTTTGGACAAACTCGTAATTATACCTACTTACAACGAAAAGGAAAATATAGAAAATATCCTTCTCAAAGTGCTTTCGCTGGCTGGCGGCTATCATGTATTAGTGGTGGACGATGGCTCTCCCGATGGTACGGCTGATATCATCCGTAAGCTGATGGACGCTTATCCTGAGCAGGTGCACCTGTTGGAGCGCACAGGCAAGCTGGGCCTTGGCACCGCATATATTGCAGGTTTTAAATGGGCCCTGCGCAGGGAATACGAGTATATATTTGAAATGGACGCCGATTTTTCCCATAACCCTGACGACCTGCTGCGCCTGCACCAGGCTTGTGTTGCCGGGGCAGATGTTGCGGTGGGCAGTCGCTATGTAAGTGGCGGCAAGCTGATAAACTGGCCATGGGACAGGAAATTGATATCTCAGGGCGGGGCTTTTTACACCAGGCTCATTACATGGATGCCGGTAAACGACCCTACAGCGGGCTTTGTGTGCTATCGCAGGGAAGTATTAAAGACCATTCCACTGGACGATGTTGAATTCATTGGCTATGCCTTCCAGATAGAAATGAAATACCGTGCCTGGAAGTCCGGCTTTAAAATAAAGGAAATACCTATCACCTTTGTTGACCGCAAAGAAGGGGTTTCTAAAATGTCTTCGGGTATTATACAAGAGGCTATGTTTGGCGTATGGAAGATGCGCGGTTTCAAGCACAACAGGCGGTAAACGCTACTACTGTTGATAGCCTTCTATTACAGCCTTATGCTGTTTCAGTACCTGTTTCACAGCAGGTCCTTCAGAAAAAAGCAAATCCAGTAAACTAAGGTTTGGGTAATAACCATTCCGCTCACTAAAGAGCTGGTAGTACCACGCATCACTTTCGGGCAAGGCTGTTTTCTCCATATTGGGTTTAAAGTTTGCGCGCAGGTCGGTTACGTCCTCATCATACTTTTTATACTCTGTGGCTGATTCTATTTCAAACAATATACCTGTTTGCTTCTGCAGCCACTCAATAGAAGCCCGGTTAAATGCCACCAGCTTGTCATATCTGGTAAAGAACAGTTGCTCTAATAAAGGGCCGTAATGTTCAAAATAGGGAGCCCTGCCATATACCGATACTATAGTGCGCCAGTGGTTTACCTGCCAGCGTTCGTTGTTGTCTATCAGTACGTTTTCCATGGCTGTGCGCTGGTCGCGGCCACGGGCAAGGGGTACAGAGAGTTGTATCAGCCCGTTTGCCCCTGTAATGTAGTAACGGTTGCGGTAGCTCATTTTTACAAAATGTTCCTTCGCATCAAATAATGCGCTGTAGCTGCCCGCCATTACAAACCACCAGTATATATTAGGGAAAGGCACAAAAGGTGTGACTATCTGCTGCATAATCGTGCAAATAAAGCTATTTCAGTAATTTGCGGAAAATAAAATCTAAAATGGGTCGCTGGATCGGTTGGTGTTTTGCGTTGTTTTTGTTTACCTGCAACACGGTGTATGGCATTGATGCCCTGCCCGGACGTGCCGTATTTTATCGCCCGCAGGCAGATACGCTAAGCCCTTATATGGAGCTGTACTGGCAAATAGACCCCAACACGGTAACGTTTAAAAAAGATGAAAAAGAAATATGGACGGCGCATATTACCACCGTGCTGGAAGTAAGTAACGATACAGGGGTTTTAGTATCGCAGAAATACTACCTGCGCACCACGCCTGCATCATCGCTGCTGGCAGCGCAGTTGCAGAATATTATGGACCTGCAACGCTTTAGCGTTACGCCGGGTAAGGTGCGTATTAAACTAACGTTGTTCCAGGATGGAGAAAGCATACCACCTTTTGAGTATATAGATTCTATAGAAATAGACCCCGCACGAGCTTTGTTTTATGGCAGTGTGCAATTGCTGGATACTTTTTATGCAACAGGCACGGAAAATATGTTTGTAAAAAACAAGTACTTCCAGATACCACAATGCCTGAACTTCCTAGATGATGACCGTACGACCATGCACTATTATACAGAACTGTACGGAGCCGATGAGTTAGCAAAAAAAGACGGTCCTTATATACAGCATGTATATGTGTCGCGCAAAGAGTTTGACTACCCTATAGCAGGCACAGCCAGTGCTGATACCTTATTACGTACGGGTATTATGCCGGTAATGGGCACTACAAAAATAAGGACGTTACCATCAGGCAATTATTACCTGAACTTTGTACTGAAAAATGCCAAAGGCAGCGAGCTGGCTAAAAAAAGCCTGTTCTTTCAGCGTAGCAATCCAAACCCCGTAGTAGAAGAAGACAGCACAGAGGCTGACAGTACGCGCCCGCTGTTTGAAAAAGTGAATGTGTTTGACCTGAGTACCACCTTTGTAGGCAAATACACCGTAGCGCAACTGAAGGCCATAATGAAAATGCTAAAGCCCATAGCTACCGAAGCTGAACTGGTGAATATAAATGGTTTTGCAAAACGGCCTGAAGAAACCTACATGCGCTACTTTGTATATAACTTCTGGAAATCCAGGATGCCTGCAGACCCCGCTAAGGGCTGGGAAGAATATACAGAGCAGGTGCGCCAGGTAAATAAAATGTTTGGGTCGAAGTACAGGGCAGGTTATGAAACAGAGCGGGGTTTTTACCTGCTTAAATACGGCCCGCCAGACCAGCGCGATATTATAACACAGGAACAGGGAGCGCTGCCCTACGAAGTTTGGCAATATAATGCACCGGGCAAACAAAGCTCGCCGGGAGCATTCCTGTTTTATAATCCGGGCTTTATGGTGGACGATTATAAGCTGTTACACTCTACAGTGCAGGGAGAAATGCGCAATACCAACTGGCGGACAGACTTGTATAATACCGGCGCATCTGTAAATAATAATAACTCAAGGGCAGAACAGGTTTTCATGTATAACAGGTAAGTAATGAAACTACATTTTTATAAATACCAGGGTGCGGGCAACGATTTTATACTAGCTGATAACCATGATGGAAAAATAAGCCTTTCGCAACAGCAGGTAGCGCGGTTGTGCGACCGCCGCTTTGGGATAGGTGCAGACGGGTTGATGCTGCTGGAGCCGGCAGATGGTTTCGACTTCAGGATGACGTACTACAACAGCGATGGCAATGAAAGCACCATGTGCGGTAACGGAGGCAGGTGTATTACTGCTTTTGCAAGGCATATAGGCGCTATAGGCAGCAAGGCAACATTTATAGCCATAGATGGCCCGCACGAAGCACATATAGATGAGCAGCAACTGGTGCACCTGGCTATGCAGGATGTGGCCGGTATTGAGTTTAACGACGGCTATGCCATACTTAATACGGGCTCGCCACACTACGTAAAATGGGTGCCGGATGTTGATAAGCAGGATGTATTTCATATTGGCAGGCAGATACGCAACCAGCAGGAATTTCAGCCGAAGGGTATTAATGTGAACTTTGTACAGAAAACCGGTAACGATATAAAAGTACGTACCTACGAGCGTGGGGTAGAAGATGAAACCCTGAGCTGCGGCACGGGTGTAACAGCATCGGCAATAGCTACTGTACTGGACGAGCTTGGAACGTTTGATACAACGATACATACACCAGGTGGCATATTAAACGTATCATTTACCAAAGATGCCCCGCACACCGCAAAGAACGTGATACTGACAGGGCCGGCCGTACTGGTGTTTGAAGGGGATATTACGATATAAACTTATTGTCGCGGGCCATATCAATCTTCATGCTCATAAGCTGTATCATAGTTCCGGCTTTCTTTTTTGCATCTTCGGCAACAGCCCCGGCATATAAACTATCTACGGTACTGTTCCATATAGATTGCCACCTGTCAAAATGTGCAGGCAGCAATTTTATGTTTTTATCGATAGCTATATGTTTCTGCACAGGGTTGCCCGAATAGCCCGCTTTACCCAGTAACACTGTTTCCCAAAACTGGTACATAACGGGCAGGTGGTGCGACCAGTCATCCCCTATAATATCATGAAAAATGAAACCTATGACATTATCTGTTTTTACTATATCGTAAAATGTATCCACTAATAACTCTATGTCCTGCCTGCTTTGTATATCCTTTTGCATTTTGTGCCTTATTAATAATATGCCAATAAAATGTTATTAAATTTTGATTTTTAATGCGTTATGCTGAAAAAACACATTTCTTTTTCTTTCTTTGTACCAAGGTTGATAACCATTGGTTATTAATTATAATTGTCAGCCCTTATGTGCCCTCGGTAATTGTACCCATTACATTGCAACACAGTCTTTTTTATAAGAGAGTGTTTTTCTGCTGAATTTCGAAAGGGCTATAGTGCGCTTGCGGTTTTCAGCTTTTTTTATTCCTCATTCACAAGAAAGCAAAATACTTCTGCCGGGCCATGCACGCCCACTACCAGTGTCTTTTCTATATCGGCAGTGCGGCTAGGCCCCGTGTTCAGGTTTATCATAGACGGCAGGTTGGCACCATAGCGGGCCTTCATCAGCGCCAGCCCTTCCTGTATATCGGGTACTACCTGGCGGGCATAAGCCACTATAATGTGTACGGGATAAAAAATTGTACTGGTACGCCCCATATATTGCCTGCTGCTGATGATGGCAGATCCGGTGCGTGCCACTAAAGCCTCGCAGCCGGTAATACATACATCCGCTTCTTCTGCCTGCTCTGTAACACTGGCTGCAATATTATAGCTACCTGTCTGCAGCAGTTTCAGTATTTCAGGATGGGAGCAAAGCATCTTCTGCCATTCGCGCGTTTCATACAGTGCGTATATATTAGCCACAAGTTCCGCATGATTGGTACAAAACACGAACCTGCCACCCAGGCGGCTGAAGTTAACTGCAAACTCTTCTTCGGCAGATAGACCGGATGAGGCATATATATTCTCCCCTGCACGCTTTTCAGCATCTGCAAAGGGGATAGGCAATGATGTTTTGTTCAGCTCCTTCCTTATCCTGGCCAGTATATTTTCCTTTGCCCGCGATGTTTTGAACGTCTGCATACAATGACAAAGTTATTATTTATTTACCACCGGGAATGCCTCGTCTATTACTTTCCTCCTGAAACTGAATATGTCGTTCAACTGTTTTTTTACAAACAGGGTATGTGCTGCATTTCCCAAAAAGCCAAGTGGAAGTTTGTAGTGTACTACATCTGTCATCAGCACTGTATCCCCCTGCTCTTCAAAAAAATGCTGGTGCCGCCACATTTTATACGGGCCATGGCGTTGCTCATCTACAAACATACGCATGGGTTCTACATGTGTTATTTCCGTCATCCAGCTAAGTGGTATGCCCGCTATTGGCGATACCTTATAGGTGATGACCTGGCCTGCGAATATGCTGCCAGTGTGTGGTTCAGACGTCACCCTGAAGTTCATATACCCGGGTGTGATTTTTGCCAGGTTGGCGGGGTTGCTGAAGAAATTCCAGACATCGGCCAGCGGGGCATGAATATGTTGTGTACGTACCAGTTTGTATATTGCCATAAGAGGATATAACACCCGCCAACCCATAGTGGTTGCCGGATATAGTAAAGATAGGGACATGCAGGTCCATGTTCCCTTTTTATAATTCAATGATTTTTAAATTGACAAATAGAGATAAATAATCGGTCATTTTGCATGAGTTAGGTATATTGCAGTAAGTGCAGGGGTGACGTAATGGCATGGTAGCATGAGTGGACTGATAATTGTATGAACATAGTATAACAATAAGATAAAAATAGATTTATGGATAGAAACGAGTTTCGTAAATATGCCATTAAGCATCATGGCATTAGTAGTTTACACTTAGATAACTACACATCTTCTTTATTTAAAACGCCTAATGCACTTACGCCCTATATTATTGAAGAGCGTCCGTTGAATGTGGCCTCTATGGACGTGTTCTCGCGCCTGATGATGGACCGCATCATATTTTTGGGAGAAGGCATAAACGACTATGTGGCCAATATAGTTACAGCGCAACTGCTGTTCCTGGAAAGTACAGACCGCAACCGCGATGTGCAGATGTACATTAACAGCCCCGGTGGCAGTGTATATGCAGGCCTCGGTATTTATGATACAATGCAGATCATTAATCCCGATGTATCTACCATATGCACAGGTATAGCGGCATCTATGGCTGCGGTGCTGATGTGTGCCGGTACTAAGGGAAAACGTACAGCGCTGAAACACAGCCGTGTAATGATACACCAGCCGCTGGGTGGTGCTGAAGGACAGGCGAGTGATATAGAAATAACTGCCCGCGAAATAATAAAGCTGAAAAAAGAGCTGTATGAAATAATAGCAGACCACAGTGGCCAGAAGCTATCTAAAGTAGAAAAGGACAGCGACCGTGACTACTGGATGACTGCTATAGAAGCAAAAGAATACGGCATGGTAGATGAAGTGCTGGAGCGTAACCCGCGTAAAGCAGGTGATATAAGCGAGAAAAAGTAAATGATAAACGGTAATAAAAGAATGGGGCGCATTGAAAAATGCGCCCCATTCTTTTTAATTATGTTGTTGTTGAAATCTTATTAGTTGAAACGCTGGAACTCAAAAGACGGACTGCCTTTTATACCCTGCTTGTTATAGAAGTCTATAAAGTGCATTTTCCAATAGTGGTCCTTCCTGTTTTTGATAATGAATGTTGTTTCCTTATCTATACTATAGAGATACTTCTGAAAATCAAAAATTTTCCAGTCGTAACCTATTACATCGCGGTGGTTAATAAGCGCCACCTCGGGCAATAGCGAATTGTCCACATCACTGAAGCTTTTAGCCCTTGTCCTGGCTGCCACAGTATTATACGGGTTTAATAACACCCCTGTTACTGTGTATGGCTGGTTGCCGAGGTTATAGTATATAATACGGTAACGTGTAAATACTATGTCCCAACTGTCTTTAGGCGGCTCTAACTGTAAAGATTGGCCACCGTTGTAGAAACTGAAATAGGAATAGTTGTAGGTATCGTCTTTTAGTATGGTCGCAGTAGTAGGTACTATCTCATCAATACTGCAATATTCTATAGTATATTCTTTGTCGTTTACAGCAACTACCCGGAACTTTTTGACGTTATCCTTGTCATAAGTTGCGTTGTATTCCAGTATGTACACTTCGTTTTTAGACAGGCTGCTGACGGTATTTGCAGCACGCCAATCGCCAATGCCGGTAGAGTCGGGTACTCCGCAAGATGCATCCATACGCCATTCAAGGCTGCTGTCGCCGGGTACTATTGTGCGATTTACTTTGGCAAAGTCGGTTTGGTGTGTATTATACACCCTTACTGAGGTTACACCATTCTGAAATATATGAAAGCCGCCCGGTGCTGTTTCAAAAGCAAGATGCCAGCTATTTGGTTCACTGGTATGTATTACTGCCCCGGTTTCAAAATCATAGAATACCTGGAGTTTGTATTCTTCGCCCAGGTCAAGTTGGTCATATCCAGCTTCCCCTCTCTCAGGTAGTGGTACAGGTGTGTCCGCCTTTTCGCACGATGTTGATAGCAGTACAGCTACTGCGCACAAGCATAGTAAACCTTTCATTTTCATTACGGTACAAATATCTAGCACAAAGCGGGACGTATTGTCAGGGAAATGTCATTAAGGGCTGATAACCGGCAAAAATTCCCAATTTTGCAAATATGTGACAGTAGCGGGTAAAACGCGAATTATTATTTAGGTTTGTGCGCTAAAATAAAATACATGCGGTTAAGACATTTAATAATACTGGTGCTGTTTACAGCATTGGCTGCCTGTGGTGGCGGAGGGGGCAAATTTACGGTTATAGGCAACGTATCCGGCCTGCCTGATGACGCTGTTTTCCTTGAGGAAGTAAATATGGATGGCGTGGTCATAATAGACTCTGCCAATGCAGATGAGGCAGGTAAATTTGAACTAAGCGGCACCGCATCAGAACCACGCCTGTACCGCCTGCGCTTTAGCGGCAACAGGTTTGTGTTGCTGAGTATGCACGAAGGCAATGTGAATGTAAAAGCAGACTGGAACACGATAGAAAATTATGAATTGTCCGGCTCTGAGTCGTCTGAAAGCCTGAAGCAACTGTTGATGGTAATAAGAGGGCATATGAATGACCTGAACCAGATGCAGACAGTGCTGGATACGTTGCATGCCAGGGGAGATACCGCAAAACTGCGTACTGCTACTGCAGATGCCGTGAACCTGAAAGTATCGCTGACACGCCACCTGGAGGAGTATGCGGATACTACCAGGTACCTGCCCAACGCTATATTCGCAGCGCAGATACTGAACCCGGAGGTTGAGGGGCAGTTTATGCAGGCATTTGTGCAAAACCTGCCGGCGCGTTTTAAAGATTCTAAACTGGCGCAGGAGTTTATAGATAAATATAACCAGATGATGACCAATATGGGCAACCAGCAGGCAGCAGCGGCAGGGCCTGCAATAGGTAACCCTGCCCCTGAAATATCACTGCAAACACCTGATGGAAAGACCGTGACATTGTCTTCATTAAAAGGTAAGTATGTGCTGGTAGATTTCTGGGCATCGTGGTGCGGCCCCTGCAGGCAGGAAAATCCTAATGTTGTAAAGGCTTATAACGAATTCAAAGGGAAAAATTTTACAATATTGGGTGTTTCACTGGATGAGGATAAGGATAAATGGCTGAATGCTATAGAGAAAGATAAACTGACATGGGCGCACATCAGCGACCTGAAAGGATGGCAGTCGCTGGCAGCAAGAGATTATAATGTGAACAGTATCCCTGCCAACTTCCTGGTGGACCCGGCAGGTAATATTATAGCTGCTAACCTGCGTGGCGAAGAACTGACCGCTAAGCTGGCTGAAGTGCTGAATGGCGCTGCTGCCCAATAAGCGTTGCACTTAAATTGCTTTATACAGAAATGGCTTACCGCTACGGTAAGCCATTTCTGATTTTATATAAAAGACGCACTGATTACATCATATTATCTTTGGCACCTTTCGCTTTTATTTTCATTTTATTGCTGTAGCGTATATCAAACCCAACACTGAACATAAGTATTTGTATGTCATACATGGCATAGGGTTTTATAGTAATTGGGGTGCCTGTACCGGTAACAGCAGGTTCTGAATAGTCTGGGTTCATGAAATTGCCGGGGTAATACTGTACTTTAAAATAAATGCCGGGTTTCATACTGATGCCTGCAAATGCATAAGGCATAGTAGCGGCTGTACGGTCGCTGAACCATTCGTTAAACTTATCCTTTTTACCCCTTCTTATAAATCCTTTTTCGCGATAGTTGAACGGTAAGTCAATACCACCGCCAATAAAGCCGTAAGTTTTCTTTTTCATATTGCCCAGTTTTATACCTACCGGCAGGCCTATGGTATATACACGCCTTTTTACAGTGCTGTCGAGCGTTGCCGATTTCTCAATAAAACCGAGGTTTTTAATTCCTAATCCTGTAAATATGCCTATATGATTGTTGAAATCGTAGTTGAGGTGCACGCCTGTGTTCCAGAAATAAGTGAAACGGGGTGTGCCTACAGTTACAGGGCGGGTGGCATTCAGCGGTAACGGGCCACTATGGCTGGCTGTAGTAAGCAAAGCACCATCAAAACAGTTGCTGAAATATAGTTTTTTTGGCTCAAACACTACTTCGGTCACTTCTGTGTCCTGCGCAGTAGTTTGCAGCGGAATTATGGCAATTTGCAACAATGCCAAAAGAAAAAGGCGGGGAAATGTCATGATCTTTATATTTTAGTAAAGATAAAAAAGTTGCAAGGTACTGCAAATATTACAGTTTCATTGCCTTTGGCATAGCTATTGCCAACTTATGTTTTTCACTTCCATATCCCCGATATGGCTTTATTTTGTCAAAATGTCTGTATTAATGCCGAAGATTGAAATGTTATTAGGAAATACTGAAGAGGAAATGGAGTTTATGCCCATAGTGCCCCTGGGAGAAGATGAGATGGATGAGCAGGAGAAAGGCGAATTGCCTATAGATATACCAATAATAGCACTGCGCAATACCGTGTTGTTTCCCAACGTGGTGCTGCCTATTACCGTAGCGCGGGAAAAATCGGTAAAAGCCATTACCAAGGCGCAGAAAGAAGGCAAATGGATTGGGGTACTGGCCCAGAAGGATGGTGATAAAGAAGACCCGGGCACTAACGATATATACCACACCGGCACCGTAGCTAAAATAGTAAAGCAGATAAAAATGCCGGACGGTAATACTACCATCTTCATTATGGGGCGTATGCGTTTTAAAGTAGAGGAGTTTACACAAACTGAACCCTACTTTAAGGCAAAGGTGACGTATATGGAAGATGAGTTCCCTAAAGAAGACCCGGCTTTTGATGCATTGATAGCGTCAGTAAAAGACAGGTCGGAACAGATAGCCCAGCTATCGCCGAACCTGCCTAATGAAACCAGCATAGTGCTGCGGAATATTGAGCACCAATCCTTCCTGGTGCATTTTATATCATCTAACATATCTGCGCGGCTGGAAGAAAAGCAGAAACTGCTGGAAGAAGATAATATAAAAGCCCGCGCTGAAAAGTTGCTGCAACTGTTGCAGTCTGAACTGCAACTGCTGGAGCTGAAAAATGAAATTACCAATAAGACCCGTGCCGATATAGATAAGCAGCAGCGTGAGTACTTCCTGCAGCAACAATTAAAATCTATACGTGAAGAGCTGGGTGGTGAGCCGAATGACAGGGAGATACGCGACCTGCAGAAGCGGGCGGAAGAAGTAAAAATGTCTGATGAGGCGAAAGAACTGTTCAGGAAAAATATAGAAAAGCTGGAGCGTATGCACCCCAGTACGCCCGACTATTCGGTAATATACAATCACCTGGACCTGATGCTGGACCTGCCCTGGGGCACATTTACAAAAGACAGCTACGACCTGAAACGCGCACAGGAAATACTGGACAACGACCATTACGGCATGGAGAAAATAAAAGACCGTATTCTGGAATACTTGGCCGTACTTAAGTTGAAAGGTGATATGAAATCGCCCATACTATGTTTTGTAGGACCTCCGGGTATTGGTAAAACATCGCTTGGCAGAAGTATTGCCAACTCTATAAACAGGAAGTACGTGCGCCTGAGCCTGGGTGGCCTGCATGACGAGAGCGAACTGCGCGGGCACCGTAAAACATATATAGGCGCTATGCCGGGACGTATCATACAGTCTTTGCGCAAATCAAAATCGGCTAACCCGGTATTTATACTGGATGAAATAGATAAGGTAGGTAAAGATTTTCGTGGAGACCCGAGCTCTGCATTGCTGGAGATATTAGACCCTGAACAAAACAATTCGTTTTACGATAACTACCTGGAGCTGGAGTTTGATCTGTCTAAGGTATTGTTTATAGCTACAGCCAACAGCCTGGGCGATATACAACCCGCACTGCGCGACAGGCTGGAGATAATACACCTGACCGGATATTCACTGGAAGAAAAAATAGAAATAGGCAAAAGGCACCTGATACCCAAGCAGAAGGAAATGCATGGGCTGGCTAAACAGAAGCTGAAGTTCAGCGACAAAGTGCTGGCAAAAATAATACAGGAATATACCCGTGAAAGTGGTGTGCGTGAACTGGACCGCACACTGGCATCTATGATGCGCGCTACTGCTAAAAAGGTGGCAATGGACGAACCGGTAGCGCAACAGGTAACTGAACAGCAGGTGGAAGAAGTGCTGGGCAAACCGAAATTTATTAATGACCTGTATGTGAAGGGACACCCGGCAGGTGTAGCCGTGGGCCTGGCCTGGACATCAGTTGGCGGAGATATACTGTTTATAGAAACTTCGTTGTCGAAAGGCAAGGGCGGTAAGGAAATGACAGGTAACCTGGGTAATGTGATGAAAGAAAGTGCTACTACCGCATTATCTTACCTGAAGGCCCATGCTGATGAATACAATATTCCATCAGAGAAATTTGAACAGAATAACCTGCACATACACGTGCCGGAGGGCGCTGTGCCTAAAGATGGCCCCAGTGCCGGTATTACTATGCTGAGTGCGCTGGCCTCAACATATACGGGACGAAAATTAAGGCCGTACCTGGCTATGACGGGAGAAATAACCCTGCGCGGACAAGTATTGCCCGTAGGTGGAATAAAAGAAAAAATACTGGCTGCAAAACGTGCGGGCATAAAAGAGATAATCATGTGCGCGCAAAACGAAAAGGATGTGGATGAAATAAATAAAGCCTACATAAAGGGCCTTACATTCCACTATGTGTCGCAGATGAATGAAGTGCTGGAATTGGCACTGATGAAAAAATAACCACTGGTTAATAGCATAGAAAAGGAGGCAGAATCGCCTCCTTTTTTTAATATATTGCGGTATGAAAATAAGGCTGCTGTTTACATTTGTAATGTTCTGCTGTTGTTCAAATACCGGTGCCCAATTGCGCGACAGTTTTATTTACCCTAAGGATAGTATAGTAGAAGTAAACGGTAACAGGATTGTTCTTGCAGCCTATATTGATACCATTCTTGCTAAAGACCCTATAACAGGAGATCTACAGATGTCATGGGACTATACAGGCTACCGGTCAGAACAACACCCCGGAAAAATTATTCTTACCCCCATACCCGTATTGCTGAATAATGAACAGATATATTCCATATACAGCAGTGAAGAGATAAAGCACTGCGGAGAAACTAAGAAGGCTAACCGCTACCTGGCCGACCACCTGGTACGTAAAATGAAGCCCTATTACAAAAAGCTGTCGCAGGCAGGATATAATGCTGATATCCGTAATATTGTTATTAACAAGCAGGGCGATATAGTATATTATGAATACAGCGGCCTGCAAAAAACTGACCCCACCAATAAGGAAATGGTGGATAAAAAATACCTGGACAAAGCAAACCGGAAGGCAATAAAAACGCTCAACTCCCTGGGCATGATGCCCGCCACTATTAAAAACCAACCCATAGCATACAGGTTGAAACATTACGAGTTGCTCTAACTATACTCCGTTTTTATTAATCAAAAACTTGTTTTTTACGCTTCGTAACGTACATTTACGTTATGAAGCGTAAGGATATAGTACAGCTTACTAAAGCGGAAGAAGAAATAATGCAGATAATATGGGAGATACAGCCCTGCCTGGTGCGTGATATAATAGAACATCTTGGCGACCCGGATATACCACACAGCACAGTGTCTTCGGTAGTGAGGATACTGGAACGAAAGGGGTTCTTAACACACAAGGCCTACGGTAAAACCCATGAATACTATGCGGAGATAACAAAAGAGGAATATGCACAGCAGGGCGTAAAAAGCCTGATGGAAAAATACTTTGGCGGCTCGCCTAAGAAGCTGGTGAGTTTCCTGGTGCAGAGCGAGAACATGAACCTGAAAGAGCTGAATGAATTGCTGAAAACTGTGGATAACACTAAAAAGAAATAACAGCTTATGAAACGAATGTTTTTAGGATTGCTTGCAATGCTATTGGCCACTAGTGCCGTATACGCCGGGCCGGATTCTTTATACACCGCGCATATAGCACAGGCTGAAAGTTATTACGGTAAGAAAGATTATAAGCGTTCAGCAGAAAATTATTCGCTGGCATTCCGGGCGCTTGGATATAAAGGCTATCCAAATGACAGGTACAATGCAGCCTGCTCGTGGGCGATGGCAGGCAATGTAGATTCTGCGTTCAGTAATTTATTTATTATAGCAGAGAAGACAGGTTTTTCTAATTACGCACATTTTATTAACGATACAGACCTTGACGCTATCCGGACTGATAAGCGGTATGACCTATTAGTGAACATTATAAAAGCCAACAAAGAAAAGAAAGAAGCCAACCTGAATAAGCCTTTGGTGAAAATACTGGACACTATTATGATGACCGACCAGAAATACCGCGTGGCTATGGATAAGATAGAAAAGGAGCACGGCAGGGAATCGAAAGAATGGAAAGAGAATATTGAGCAGATAGTTTACTACGATTCAGTGAATGTTATTAAAGTCACAGCTATACTGGATAAATACGGATGGCTAGGCGCTGATGAGGTTGGCAGTGAAGGTAACCAGGCGCTGTTTCTTGTTATTCAGCATGCAGATATAGAGGTGCAACAAAAATACCTGCCTGTAATGCGGGAAGCGGTGAAAAATAAAAAGGCTAACTCGTCGGCACTGGCACTGCTTGAAGATAGAGTAGCATTGCGTATGGGTGGCAAGCAAATATATGGTAGCCAGATAGAAAGAGATGAAGAGGGAAAGTTCCATGTGTCAGCACTGGAAGACCCTGAAAATGTAGATAAAAGAAGGGCAGAGGTGGGACTGCCACCTTTAAGCGAATATACGCGCAACTGGAATTTTGACTGGGATATCGCAGCCCATAAAAAATACATCAACAATAAGAAACCAGACACTAAAAACAAATAGCCATGCTGCAATATATCATCAATACTACCGCTATCTGGTTGTTGGGGCTGATAGTGTTTGACCTGTTGCTGCGCAAAGAGGCGCATCATGGATACAACAGGATGTACCTGCTGGCGATGCTGTTTGCAGGAGCGCTTGTACCGCTGTGGTCGTGGGACTATGATTCGGTAATATATGCTACGGGCGTAAGTGGCCCCATAGCAGAACAGGCCGCGGAGGTAAGGGATGTTATTGTAACAGGGACAGGTAAACAGTTATTGGGTTGGGAGGACTGGCTGCAGATTATATATATCACCGGTGTCGGCATCTCTGCTTTATTGCTGGCAAAGGATATTATTATCATAACGGCATTGTACCGTAGGGGAGCAAAGTCTAAAGATGGTACATGGACCATAATAGAAACAGGTAAACCCACCAGCCCTTTTTCTGCGTTCAGGTATGTGTTTATAGGTAACAAGAGCAACTACACAGAAGATGAACTGCAGATGATACTGGCGCATGAAGAGCAACATGGCCACCTGCTGCATTTTGTTGATGTACTGGTAAGCAGGATGTTTACCATACTGTTCTGGTTTAACCCTGTGGTGTACCTGCTTGAAAAAAGACTATTGATGGTACATGAATACCAGGCTGACCTTGCCGTTAGAAACCAGCCTTCTGTTTACGGGAAATTTCTCATTGAACAATCCGTACTAAACGCAGCCCCTGTATTAGCCCATTCATTCACACGTTCATCTCTAAAAAAACGTTTACTTATGCTTACAAGAAAAACCACAACAGCCGCCAGGGGCAAACAACTACTGATAGTACCCGTATTGCTGATAGTAATGCTGTGCTTTACGAAGAATGCTTTTTCGGGTGATGAACCGCAAAAAGACGGGAACAAAATTACGTACAAAGGCAATGTGTTCGAAACTAAAGAATATCCGCCTGATACGGTTATCGTTATGGATCCGGGTACAGGAAAGGAAAACATGATAGTGACTAAGTTGGAAGGGCCTGCAGCAGTTATTACAATGAATGGCGAAAAGGTAGCCAGAGTTGACGAAGAGCTATCTAATCTTGCAGTGAGAAACGCGTACAATAAGATAAAGAATCAAATTGGAGAGGAAGTAAGCAGGCTTATGCCAAAGCTGTCGTCGGGCGGTTACAAATATGACATTTATAATATAGTTATTGATAAGAAGGGGCAGGTAGTATATTACGAGATAGGAGGGGTAGAGGAGTTTTTGGATAGGCCACAAGACAATAAGGCAATCTCTAAGCAGCAGCAAATAAACAGCGATGTAATAACAGCGATAAATACCGCAATGGCTAAGACACTGGGAACAATAAAGGTAAACCCTATATCTATAGACGGGCAGCGGCAGGTTTGTGTGTTGAGAATACAAGAACGATTTACTGTAGATTAAATAGTATTAAGTATTTCGGTAACTTTAGCATAACTAAACAGTTACTCTATGAAGCCGTTACAATTGAATTATACCGGGGTAGCGTTTACAGCGCTGCTCCTTTTTTTATCTGTTGCAGCATACGCGCAGAAAGAGAAACTGACCTATAAAGGGAATGTTTTTGAAATACAAACCTTTGCCAAAGACACCACAGAGGTGATGGACCCTGTGACAGGTAAGACTTCCATGGTAGTGACCAGCAGGCAGGATGCTATATTGAGTATGAACGGAGTGCAGGTATTCCCGGCCGGTAGTGATGAGCAGGCAACTATTGTAAGAGATGAACTGGCAAAAGAAGTGGTGCAAACCCTGCGCAAAAGCGAACGGAAACTTGGTTCAGGCACATATAATTTCAGCGTGAGCAATATTGTGATAGACAGCCGTGGGAAAATTGTTTACCTGGAGCCGGCATATATACGCCGCGTACAGGTGATAGGAATGGATGGCAGCGCGGCTACAACAGAGTTAACAACTGAGGAACGGGCCCGTGTGCAAAACAAAATAAAAGATATCCTTGAAAATATGACCATAACACCACTGGCAAAAGAGGGGAAACCTGTAATTTCAACAGTGGATATTACAGGAGATTTCGTTATGCGTTAGTCATTGTCAAAATCAATCTGATGCAGCTTACAGGCTTTTCTTACAATAGGGTTATAAGAACAGTTTTCATTTTTTGCTTTATGGTTGTTGCTCATAATGCTCATGCGCAAAAGCAACCCACCATACAGCATATTACTTTCAAGGGGAATGTTTTTGAGGTGCTGGAATCTGCTGATACAGCAGAGATGCTGGACCCGGTTACCAACGAGGTAGAACTTGTATATCTCAACCCCAACCCACTGCCGCTGAAGTTCAACAATATGCATATATACAGCAAGGATGATGTTGAAAAGCAATCTTCTGTAAACGGGGATATTTTCAGCCGTTATTTGTTGCAGGCTTTGTCAAAGCAGTTGGCAGCGTTTGCTGACGGTGAGTACCGTGTATTGCTGACGAACGTAATCATAAGCGATAAAGGGAAAGTGGTGTACTATAATTTTGATGGCTTTGAAAAGAAGGCCATTAAGGAAACATATACAGCAGGTACAGACCCCGAGCCTGGCAAGCCGAAGGGCAAAGTGTTTGAGCAGATAAAGTGGAATAAAGTGTATAAGGAGCAGCAGGAACTGGTAAGTAAAACGGTTGGCAATGCTATAGAAAAAGCACCCACATACCAGCCGGCTACAGTAAAAGGCTATCCAGTGCCCTACCGCCTGCCCGATGATGCTACACAACGTTCTTTCAGCATAAAAAAGGGCGCTATAATTTATAAATAAGAAAAGCGGCTGTACCACTAGCACAGCCGCTCTTATTTATCGTATTTCAATTCATTAATTCTTTACCGGCAGGTAAGCGTAGTTTTTACCATACTCCATCATCTGCTTGAAGAAGCTGGCAGGGTATTCTACTTTTACATCTGTTATTTTCTCACCATCTTTTACTGCTACCAGTTTTGGCTGTATAAAACCGCTGTATGGTTTCGCATCCAGTTTAGCGTAACGGTCCAGCACTTCTTTGTGCAGTTCAGGATTTACCTTCACGCCATAGGTTTCTACCAGTGCTTTACCTGCAGCGTAGTCACCTTCAGATTTTATGCGTTGTATCTCGCGCAGCAATTGGCCAAACAGGTCGCGCAGTTTGTTGTAGTCATTTATCTGCACATAAGTTTTGCCATCTTTCTTTACGAAAGCCACCACGCTGTCAGCTTTACCTTTTTCATATACCCAGTAGGCATTCAGTGCACGGTTGCGCATGTGCGCCTCCTCTATCTGGTCGCCCAGTTTCAGGCGTGTCAGTTGCGTCATCAGGCCGTTCATCATGTAGTTATCATATTCTGCCTTGCCTACCTCTGTGGTAGATGCTACACCTATGTCTACCAGTTTCTGGTCCATGGCATAATACAGGGCTACCAGGTCGGCACGCGCCTCTTCCAGTGTAGATGCATAATTCTTCAGCGTTTTGTCCGTTGTCTCCACCCCGGGATTGATTTGCCCTGATGCGTGGCCTATACACTCGTGCATATCTGTGTGCAGGTCAGACGCTAGGTTGCCATGTTCTTTAATACGCGCTTTTACTGTTTCATCAGCAACAAACTCGTCCAGGAAACCACCTTTTGATTTTGCTACGTTATAAGCATGTATAATGTTGCTGAGCGATACAGATTTCGAGCCGTGGTTCTTACGTATCCAGTCGGCGTTGGGCAGGTTAATGCCAATAGGAGTAGAAGGCGCTGCGTCACCGCTTTCAACTATTGCGGTGATGGCTTTTGCCGTGATACCTTTTACCTCTTTCTTTTTATGCTCATCCATCAGCGGAGAATTATCTTCAAACCACTGGGCCTGTTGTGCTATTGCGTTGATACGTTTGGTAGCTTCCATGTCTTTCATAGATACTATAGCCTCAAAGCTGCCTTTTTTGCCTATAGCATCCAGGTACACTTCTATAAATCCGTTCACAACGTCTATGCGCGATGCAGTATCATTCGCCCAGGCAATGCTGTACTCGTCAAATGTTTTCAGGTCGCCTGTTTTGTAATACTGCACCAGCAGCTCCAGCGATTTCTTTTGTTGCTCGTTCTCTGCTACAGGTATTGCTTTTTCCAGCCAATACACTATTTTTTCAATAGCCTGCGTGTACATACCGCCCACTTTCCATACTTTCTCTACAATCTGCCCGTTCTCTTTCATCAGCTTGGTATTCAGGCCCCACGATGGTGCATCGCCCTTAGTCTCAAACTTAGAATAGAAAGCTTCCACTTCTTTCTGCGTTACACCTTCGTAAAAGTTGTTGGACGACATAGCTACGTTATCTATATCAGGACGCTGGTCAACCACTTTTGGTTCAATGCTCAAATCATACACCAGTGGCGTAATACGTGTTATGAATGCATCTACGGTTTCGCCCTGGTTTACCGGCAGCAGGCTTGCATCACTGTTCTTAATCACTTCTGCAAAATATGCCTCGCTACAGGTAGGAATAAATTTCTCATTACCATAGTGATGGTGGTTGCCATTGCTGAACCAGAACCGGCCGCAGTATTCTTCAAATTTTTTCCAGTCTTCACTATTCTTATCGCCTTTGTAGCTGCCATATGCGGCTTCCAGTGTTTTGCGCAGCAGTATGCCGTATTTACTTTTCTGGTCGTAGATAATATCACGACCGCAAAGCGCTGCCTCATACAGGTAATATGCCAGTTCTTTTTGCTGTGCGCTTAGTTCTTCCCAGCCCGGTACCTGGTAGCGCAGTATCTTTATATCTGCAAACTGTTCGGCCTCTACTTTAAATTCTGTTGCTTCAGCGGGTTTCTGCTCTTTAGCACCTTCTTTACATGCTGTCATAAATAATTGTGTACCCATTAATGCTATAACAGGCAATGTCCATTTTTTCATATTCTGATAAAAAATTATGTTGCGATTTTAAAAGTACCCCATTGCCGCCAGTATAAAAAGCTTTGATGCGGAAAATCCCCCTTTTGTACGGAATATTTAAACTATCTGCTACTTTTGCCGCGCATGAAATATTTTATATGGTTACTGGTGTTAACCCTGTCCGCTTGTGGCAATGCAGATAATACTGCTGATAATGATAGCGTATCGTTTTACGCACCTGCTGCCGGTACTGTAATAGCTGCCGATAGTATGCGCATAGAGGAGGATAATCTGAATGAATTGTACTATTCTGTTTCTATAACCGCTACGGATAACAGCGTAGATGGAGCATACATGCTGCGTGCTGCCCATGGTTATAATGAGGCCCAGAGCGAAATAAAATTCCCGAAGCTGACACAGAGCCTTACCCCTGTTATCAGGCAGGACGAGCAGATGCCGTACAGTTATATTATTGGTTTTAAGTACGATAACGACACCGTATTTAATGATTATATAAGAGTGTTTGCCAAGCGTATGCCCGGCGTTGCTACACAAATTGAGCTGCGGTACTTAAAGTCTTATTACATCGATACAGTTTCAAAAAAATAGTTCCGCCGGAAGACGGAACACCATTTACTTTAAGCGTAGAATGTATGATGATCATGGGGTAGGCTATATAGTTCTGCTTCTGGTATAAAAGTATTACACCATTATTACGCCTGTATTGACTAAACGTTACGCGTTGGTTATCGTATTGTTGATATTATGTTATATCCACAGTTTTTATACACTTTATACATAGGTATTCCACAGTCATACAGCTTTGAGTATTTGTTATTGCGATGATATTTTTTTCTAAAATTTGTGTAAGTAAATACTTACGCATATATTTGTAAGCAAATACTTACACATTATGCCGGCAACAAGAAGAGATGTATTCCAGGCCATAGCCGACCCTACACGCAGGGAAATAATAAACCTGGTAGCACAGCAGGAAATGAACCTGAATGCCATAGCGCAAAACTTTGACGTGAGCCGCCCTGCCATATCGCAGCATATTAAGATACTGATAGAATGCGGCCTTATCAATATAAAACAGAAAGGACGGGAACGTTACTGCGAAGTGCAACTGGAGCCCCTGAATGAAGTAGCGGAATGGGTAGAGCAATACAGGCTGATGTGGCAGGAAAGGCACGACAGGCTGGAGCTGATGCTGAAGAAAATGCAGATGAAAAAGAAAAAGTAATCAAATTTTATAACTACAAAAACCAAGAACAATGAGCACAAAAAATCAAACAATCATTAAAGCAGAACCAGGCAAACAGGATTTATACATTATAAGGGAATTTGACGCACCGCGCGACCTGGTATTTAAAGCGCATACAGACCCAGACCTGCTGATGCAGTGGATGGGACCGCGCGGCTATGTTAATAAGGTAGATTACTACAATAGTAAAAGCGGTGGCGGGTACAGGTACATGACCTATGATAAAGACGGGAATGAAATAGCTGCTTTTAACGGGGCCATACATGAGATAACAGCACCTGAGCGTATCATCCAGACTTTTGAATATGAAGGATTGCCTGAAAGGGGCCATGTGACACTGGATACTATGACATTTGAAGAACTGCCCGGGGGCAGGACACGGGTGACGGGACATTCAGTATGCCGTTTTGTTGCAGACCGCGAAGCTATGATGCAAAGTGGCATGGAAACAGGTGTGAATGAAGGATATGAGAAACTGGATGAGATGTTGCAGAATGGTACCGTAAAGTAATGCACAAGCTCTGTTTCATATTTATTCAGCAAGCATAAAAAAGCCCCGCCTGAAGGTGGGGCTTTACAAACACAAAGGGTTTATAGCAAACAAACAAGGTTTAATAAAGTGCGGCAGAGGGTGATATTTATCCCCCTGCGCTTTACATAATATTTTCAAGGTTGGCCGCGAGCAGCAGCAACGCTAATATGGTGGCGAAGATGATAGTCTTCTGGGTGATTTCATTATTCAGTTTCGCTTTTAACGCGGATATTCTTTTGCCAAAGATATTTTTAGCGACCGGTAGTGCCGGAATGGAAATGTGTAATCGTGATGTGTGTGGCATTGTGTGTGTTTTATTTTTGTTTAGAAGATGTTTCCTGGCAATAGTGTGGTATTAATTACAGACAGTCGGTATTAGATATTAACCGCCAGTACCAGGCATGCAAGTATACCGGCAAACAAAAGGATTTTTGTAGTAGCCTCTTTGCGTATGATAGCCGGTACGTTTTTAACGGTTACTGCTTTTGTATCCTGGTAGTAGAAATTGTTGATAGTTGCCTGCATGATTTGTGTTTTTATTTTGTGTTTTGAAAATGTGTTTTATTCTGTTTGGTGTCGCTGTGTTTGTTTTGACAATACAAAGATGCGACATGGAGGCAGGTGTTTCCAAAAAAATGCTAACGGTTAACGCTCCCTTTGTAATTGGTTAACAGGCAAATATGTTAACGGTTAACAAACCATTAAGAAAAGATGAAGTCGTTTCCTGGTGGCATAAAAATAAAAACGCCGGTAAATCAATATTTACCGGCGTTTTGTAATAGTTGGTATTACCGCTGCTATGATATAATATATCAATTATTGCGTTACACTAAACCTTCTTACTTCCTGCTTGCCATTTACATCTATACGTACCATATACATGCCTGCAGCAGGTGTATTCATGTTTATTTCATGGTTAAGTTTACCCATGTTAACAGATGCTTCCCCGGTATATAAAACCTGCCCGACAGCATTCACTACTGTGATCGTAGCTTTTTCATTGCCGGTGGATGCGTATTCACCGGATACAGTGAATTTGCCTGTATTTGGGTTAGGATACAGTACCAGTTGGTTGAAGGCTATGTTACTATTGTCGATACCTGTTGTAATAAATTTACTGCTTACTTCAGTCGCTGCTACGCAGAAGTAGTTGCTGGTCATTACCACGTGTACCCTGTCTGTAACTTTAACAGGTGCTGTATATAATGCGGAAGTGGCACCCGGCACCCTCATGTTGTTAACGTACCACTCGTATGTTGGGTTGTCGCCCCCATGTTCCGGCATGGCTACAAAGGTGTACTTGTTGTCTCCTGCATAATGAACAGACAGCGTTACTTTAGGCATTACAGGGGCCTCTACGTTAAAATTAAGGCCTTCGCTGGTTACAGGAAATACACAGGTTGCACTACTTGTGAAGCGGCACTTTATAATATCGTTGTCATGAAAGAAGGCAGATGTATAAGTGGGGCCTGTAGCACCGGGTATGTCTTTACCATTATTCATCCATTGGAATTTTGGATCTGTACCACTGTTTGTATAATAAGCAAACAGTTTTACTTCTGTTCCCCTGCATATGGTCGTGTCTCGCGTGTTACTGATGCTGACTGTGGCCGGAGTTGTCTGGTTAATATCCATAACCACATTGTTACTGGTGGCGAAAGTAGAAGCCGGGCACAAATAGCTGGATGTAATGATACACCTTACCACATCATTATCGTTGAGGGTTGAAGTAGTGAACTGTGGGGTATTGCTACCGGTGTTGGTGCCGTTTACCTGCCACTGGAAGCCCGGATTAGGCCCAGCATAGGTAGTGCTTGTTGTAAAGGTCACCGGCACGCCTGAACATGCTGTGTTTGAACCTGTAGTGGTTGTTATGTCAATCGTCGGCTCTTCGTATTGGGTAACAATCATAATTACAGCATTGCTGGTTACCTTGGCAACAGTAGGGCAAAGTGCGTTTGATATCATCTCGCAATGTACAATGTCATTGTTGTTCAATGTAGCTGATATATATACCCTGCTTGGGCCGGTGTATTGTATCACGTTATTTACGCGCCATACATAGGTAGGTGTCGCGCCGCCGTTGGTGGGAGTTGCCGTAAATGTAACCGGGATACCATAGCATATATTATTATAGTTAACAGCCACGCTTACAGATGGTGTAACTGTTTGGGGTACTGTTAATGAAGCGGGATTTGATGTAACAGGTGACGGGCAAGAACCACTTACCACGCAACGGTATTCGCTGCTATTGAGTGCCCCCGACACGTTTGTTATCATCAGCTTGTTGGTAGCGGCACCACTGTATGTAAGGTTGTTATTTACATTTGACCAGCCGGAACCCGCGTTTACCTGCCATTGGTAAGCAAGGTTGCTGCCCGTTGCTGACACGGAAAAAGAAGTGTTGCTGCCATCGCAGGTAACTACAGATGTTGGGTGAGCTGTTATAGAAGGCGCCGTATTTACAGTAAGTGTTCCAAAGTCAGATGATAATGTAGCAGGGCAGCTACCGGATACTATGCAGCGGAACCACTCGTTATTAAGCGGAGAGTTGGCGGTTATGCCTATTAATTGCAGGGAGTCTGTTGTAACACCATCAATATTTGTACCATTAGCAAGATTTGACCAAGTTGTACCATTTAAATATTGCCATTGATAAGCAAGATTAGACCCTGTAGCTTTTACAGTATAATATGTATTGGAGCCAGAACATATTGTTGAATTGACGGGTTGTGAAGTAATAGCTGGTTTAGTAGTAACCGTAAGAACACCATGACCTGATGTGACAGGTGATGGGCATGTACCGCTTACCACGCAACGATACCTGTAGTTATCCATACCGGTCGTTACTGCACTAATATTAAGCTGGCTTGTGTTAACACCGCTATAAAGGCTGGTGTTGGATAAATTGTTATACACACCACCACCATTGGTAGATACCTGCCACTGGAATGAAAGGCCTGTACCTGCGGCTGTAACACTAAAAGAAGCCGCGGTTTGATTACATGCTGTTACAGAAACGGGACCGGCACCTATTGATGGCCTGTCATTTACAGTAAGATATTTAGCAGCTGATTTAACTGTGCCGCATGGGCCGCTGGCTACGCAATAATATGCAGCGTATGGCTTAGGCGTATTCGTAACATTTGTAAGAGTGAGCGTAGGAGTTGTAGCACCGCTGTAGTAAGATGTATTTGCAACAGGAACGTAACCTGAACCTGTATAACCATACCACTGATAACCCGTAACTGTACCGTTTACTGTTAATGAGAAAGTAGCATTTGCACCACTGCATATAACAGTACTACCGGCAGATTCTGCTAAAACGGACAGTGAGCCGTTTACCGTTAAGGTAGCTATATTCGATGTTGCTGCGGGGTTATCCGGTCCCGTTGCTATACACCTGAAACTATAGTTATTCATACTTACCGGTATATTATTCAGTGTAAGTACATTACTGGTAGCAAAACTGTAAACCCCACCATTAGTTATGTCTGTAAAACCTCCGCCTCCGCCATTGTCCACCTGCCATTTATAGCTGGTTGCATTTGTAGCGGTCACGCTGAATTTTATACCTGATGCTCCCTGGCATACAGTTCTGTTTACAGGTTGGCTGGTAATAGCAGGGGGTATGGCATATGCAGCAGTCGTTATAAGCATTAGTATTGCATAACTGAAGAGATAGCGTGAATGCTTTGCTATACTCATTAGGGGTAGATGAATTTTCATACAAAGTGTTTTATACCTGTGAATAATGTTAAATAATTATTAACTGTAAAAGTTGCAATTTTTTTTTGATTTATCATAGGTTTTCAACATATATAAATATATCTTAAATTAAATATTAAGATGTAAGATAAAATGTTCCCACCTATGACCTTAAGCAAAAACGCCGGCGAAGTCGCCGGCGTTTTTGAGAATGATACTGTAGTTTATTGTGCTATATTGAATTGTATTGTAACCCGTCGTTCATTTACCTCTATATGTATTACGTATATAGCCAGTGGCCCGTTTTGTATGACTGCATTAACGGGCATAAATAACTTGTATTATGTATTTAGAATAACCATTATATTAATTAGTAATTAACAAGATATATGTAATATATTACAGCGATAATACTTTTCTAAACCGATGAATATCGGCCAGCGGGTTTATTGGCTTATCATGCAATAGGTGCCCAACAAACTGGTGTGAAAAATAAGGAGCCAGCGAGCAGCCTTTTGTGCCCATACCGTTAAATATACCAACAGAAGGGTGGTGTGGATGTAACCCTACAAAAGGCCTCCTTTCAAGACTGGCGGGACGAATAGCCGCCTTGTGGTCAATGATTTCATATGGAAGCTTCAGCCAGTCTGATAATACAGCATCGGTCTTTTCTCTAAAAGCTTTAGTAGGATTCGCATGTTCAAACTCCCATTCAAAAGATGAGCCTATCCAGAAGTAATCATCATGAAGTGGTACTATGGTTATGCCCTGTTTGAATATGTTATTTGCAGGTAAATCTTTTATTTTTGCAATAAGCATTTCACCTTTACTAAATGCATAAGGCAATTTTTTAAAGTAATTATTATCAAAGCCTTGTATGCCATTGCACAAAATGAGCTTTTGGGCCTTAATATCTTTATAAACTACTTCTGTGGCGGTTATCCGGCAATCTCCTATATTGAAGTGTTCTTCTAAAAGAGCATTTTTCCGCTTAAGTTCGTTTCGCCATGCCGGTAGCAAGGCCTGAAGGTCTATAAGCAGGCCGGGGCTGGTAATGCCTGCCCCATATGTTGTGGTAAAGTACCGTGCATACTCTTGTATATTGCTTGCCTGGTGCAGGTATTCTTCCCCCTCACTCATTCTTTCATGCCAGGCATTGCTCATTTGTTCTGTGGCGTGAAAATTGACAATGTCTGTTTGTTTGCATACCTGTATGCCTATATCTTCTCCTATCTCTTCGTATGCCTGTGCCGCAAATGGCAGCAGTTCCTCTATCATCCAGGTGCGTACCAGCCTGCGGCCTGTCACCGGATTAATAATGCCACTGGCCACCCGGCTTGCTGTTACGGGATTGTCTTCGTCTATAACAATTACAGATTTGCCGTTACGCAATAAATTCCAACTGAGAAAAGTACCTGCTATTCCCTGGCCTATAATTAGATAATCTGTTTGCACATGGCAAATATATAAATGATAACAGCCTTTGCCTTGTTAGTGCCAAAAATGATAGTAGATAAAATATTGCCTGTAATTGAACCTACATATGTTATATGGCTTAACTTAGCTGATATAAATTAAGGTAAACGTTATGAAAAAGACAGCTTTAGCATTGCTGATGTTATTGGCGACCAATCATGCTATATACAGCCAAGAGTATTTTATTGATAGCATAGACCAGAAACAATTTACGGGGTTTTATTATTATGGGGATATGGCCCAGTACCTAGTCATCCCGTATTTTACTACAAACAAGACCATTAAACAGAACTTTGTCATTAAGCAGTTGAATGCTGATGGGCTGATGGAGGAGCGCTCTGCAAGCTTTGAAATACCTGCCGGATATACCTTGAAAACACTATTGCGCAACGATGAAGGTATGCTGGTGATTTTTGCCAACAATGCTAAGAAAGAAGATATTTTTATGAGCATAGCCGGCGATAATATCATCAAAAAGAAATCTTTTAAGCAAAACGGGTATACATATTATAATGCGTCTGGGGTGGGCAATACGTTTGTATTGGCGGCTGTTGATAATAAAGGGGATTATTATGTTGAAGGCTTTGACAAAGAATTAAATTCATTGTGGAAGAAAGAACACAACGCGCCCAGGGGTACTGCTTATAGTATCGTAGGGTTGAATGTGAATATGGGCATGCTGCAAATATTAAGAAAAGAAGACAATAATGGTAAATATAAAATAAACAGGATAGGCCTGCGTATCGATAATGGCGAAGAGGCATATACAAGCGCAATACATAATGACAGTGTAAAAGCGTATCCCACATTTTTCGCGGAAAAAGACGGCATGAACTATTCAGGCGGGTATTTCTATAAAGACGCAATATACTCTGAAAGGCCTGATGGGATATACTTTGCCACATTACAAAATGATGGTGTTGCAGATCATGTTGCAACCGTGCCTTACAGCCGCGTGGTAGAAGACCTGAAAGCAACTTTAGGGAGTAAGCTGACAGATAAAAACACAACACTGGTATTTACAGATATGCTTGTAATGCATGAACTGCAGGCTTACTATATGACAGGCCAGCTTGTAACAAGTGAAAAAACTGATGGCGGTGCAAATATAACATTGGGAGAATATGTAACACTTAAGTTTAGTTTCGAGAATGAATACAAAGGGGCTGTTGCTACCAAAGATAAGATTGCAACTATTAAACTAAAGGGCGATGTGAGTAAAACCAATATAACTGATTTAGGTATATGGCTAAAGAATGCAGGCTTGTTAACAATTAAAGGTTACGGTTTTTTGCCTGGTGCTAAGCCAATATTGGCTGTTAAAAATAAGCAGGATAATTTTGACAAACTCTGCTTTATAAATGCTGAAAAGCCCGAAAAGGAGATGCCCGAACTATGTGTTGATCTGACCATGAACCATATGGAAGCACAAGTATATGACTTCAATGGCATTGCAGCGCCCGTTTACCCTGTTCAGCATGCAAATCTGCGTTTCCATCCACAGCATTTAACGGCATATTACAGCTATGAGCTATTTAACAACATACTGCGTATGCACAGGAAAGAGCTGCCGATGCTGGAGCCTATAAGAATACCTATAGAACAGCCGGGAAATGAGCCGCCTGCGCCTGAAGGGAATTAATAAATGTGAAGTATATTGAAGCTTATAGTTTGGGTGTTAAAAGCGGAAAGCCGCCATGAAAAGCAGCTTCCCTTTCAAACAAAACAAACAAACTTCTTTAGTGCGTTGGTTTATAATAGTGAAGGGCAAATATAAGACATCCAAATTTCGCAGAGTATAGTGAAAACACCCATTTTTTTATTGCAATAATATATTATTTTCTATAATTTATAAAAACTGAGTACCCAGTAGCCGGCTTTAAAATCGTCAGAAATAAGCTTGGCGCTATAAATGCCGCCTTTGTAGTTTATTGCTTTATCATTGGCGCTTATGGTCATTAGCTTATCCGGTGTATAGGTTTCATTAAAGAGGTAGCTATATATACGGGCCATAACGGGCAGGTCTGCCGTGATGCTCATGTAACGTACTACACGGTTTCGTTTCGTAGTACTATCCGGAGCCATCATTTCATCAATAACAAACTGAAAATCAAACTTTACGGTTTGAAAATCGGCATTGTCGTACATATATTTGGTCATCATCACGTCTTCCCTGTCTGTAAACGCCAGCTTGAAACCACCTACTGTACTAATAATTTCTTTACAGAATCTTTGAGTGGCTACTTCAGGGCTATCTATCACCAGTAACTTTACCACGGGTAGAAAATCGTCCTCGTTTTGTGCATTAGCAGCACATGGAAGCAGTAACAACCATAGTAATACACGTTTCATAATTGCTAAAATAACAAAAACTATAGTTTTTTGCCATATGGAACATTATAAAAGCAAGCCCGGCATCAATATATGCCGGGCTTGCTTTTATCTGTTATTTGTAAATAGTTCTGTTTAATAAGCTACAACCAGTTTTTTAGAGATATTGGCACCTGCACTGTTAATTAAAACAGCATAGTTGCCTGCCGGAAGATTACCCACGGGGATGGTACCTTTGTACGATGACGTAGCCTGTTCTGCCTGTTGATATACGGTTTTGCCACCCATATCTAATATAGAAACTGTAAACGGTGCGGGGCTATCCCAGTTCAGCGTTATGTTTACGATATCCCGGGCAGGTATGGGGTATATTGCCATTTCTGCATTGTTTACAAACACCGGTACAGATGATGGTGTGTACTGCTGATAGTAGTAGTTGATATTATAGTCTCCTGACGCGTTCACCCAGCTTTGCCCTTTCCATGTATATGTACGTATGTTTACCGGCAGAGATTGCGCGTTATACTCTCTTTCTTCACGTTTGTACTTGTCAAAAGCAGATGTGGCAAGATTCCATGTATATGTAATATCCTGGGTTTTGTTTTCATTATTGTCGTAAGAATATTCGTGTTGCAGGTATGGTTGCCATCCTGTGCCGTTGTCCCAGGTATATTCTACTTCTTTTATTACATTGCCATTAGCATCCAGGGTATATTCCCAGCGTTTTGTATCTCTCCATACGCCATCTATCCACTTTGCCAATGTGTAGCTGGTAACATCTGTACCACTATAGGTATAAGTCTTTTTTTCGCTGGATGTCCATATACCATCTGTACCGCGGGTATAGTCCCGCCATTCGGTCAGGTTATTATTATTATCGTATTTAAATTCGGCCTTGTAAGTAACACCTACCATGCTTATTACATTTTGGTTAGATGCATCGTAGGTAAGTGTTGAGTTAAAACCATTGGTCCATAACCGGCCATACCATTGTTCAAAAACAGACCTTTCCATTTTGCCGGTAGCCTGATCATATTCATAGCGGTATCTTTCTTTATACTTCCATATGCCTTTAGCTATATCCCAGTCTTTATATATAAGCTGGTTTACGCTGTTGCCTGCAGTATAATATTGTTCACGCTGCTGGTTGTTAACATAACCCCATGTGTTGGCATTGAATTTGAATTTTGTGCTGATGTCAAATAATATTTGTTCATCATTCTCAAACTGGTCAGGATTAGGTACACCACCCCTGCCACTGCCATATTGGTATGTTATAGAATCCACTGCAACAAAGCCGCCATCATTATATACGGAATGAGCTTTTGCAATGAGCCTGAAATTTTGTGTTGTGGGTACGCCTGCACCATTAGCTCCCGGTGAAAAATGAGGGAACATACCGCCTATAACGGGGGCACCCGTAGTATTTGCATTTCCATTTTCGCCGGCAAATGCCGCTGAGCAGGATAAAAGCATCGCCGGAAGTAGTAATATTTTTCGCATATCGCTCGGCATTTATTGTTACTTAATAGTTATGTCATAGCAGAGTATTGATATTCTGCTATTATAAATTTAACAATTAGTATTGTCATTTCAACAACTAAATTTTGTTTTATGACAAAATTATGACCTGTAGATTATACTTTCCTGGATATTATCGCTTAATGTTAAAGTCTGCTTTTTCAGTCAATTTTCCGGCAGATAGCTGAATTGTATATTGTCCTTCCGGCAAAGCGGTTACATCAAGGCTTTGCTGATGAGAAGTAATGGCTTTCACCGTCCAGCTTTTTTCATTACTTCTATCTGTAGGCAACAGCGTTATTACAATATCTGTTGGCGTCTCATATTCTACGTATATGTTCACATATTTGTCAGCAGTAGTAGGGTACAGTTTCAGGTGCTGTGTTGCTGTTGCAACCTTGTGTTTTTTGTTATTGCTATGTTGTGCAAACACAGCCGGCGCTGAAACCATAAATATCAATAAGAAAGTAATTCTTTTCATACAGGACGATTTATGTAAATATAGCTAAAAGCAAGCCAGGGTTATATAGTGACAATATTATCATGCAAATGTTATTAACGGGTTGTTAAGTGTTAACATTCGCTTTAGTTAACCAGTTCTAAACTGCCCGTTAAGGTGGCCTTTTTATTTGGAAACAGGGTGTTGCATGTCGCATATTTGTATTGTAATACGGAAACGGCAAACGTTTCAACACAAAACAATAAATATTAAACACACAAAATAATGTCTTACTCTTCTTCATTTGTACAAGCACAGCCTACCGCTGAGATAGCTGCAACAAGTATCAAAACTGCAACAAAAAATCATGCAAGCGCTGTTATAAAGAAAGAGATCACTACAAAGATATTGTTGTTTATAGCTATCATCAGTTGCCTGGTGCTTGCTGTAAATATTTAAGCATAAACCGGCTACCGGTCAAAATCGTTCTCTCTTATCCTCTATATGTAATAAAGCCCTTACTCTTAAGGGCTTTTTTTATGCCCGTATGCGAAGCGGTTATGAATTTTTCACCACGAAATGATAGCCGATGCCTTTTAGTGTTATTATTTCTACAGCATCTTCGCCTGCCAGGTGCTCACGCAACTTGCGTATATAAACATCCAGGTTGCGGCTGTTGAAGAATGAGTCGTCTCCCCAGACGATGTTGAGCAGCAGGCGGCGCTCTACAGGCTGGTTGCTATTACCGCACAATACCTTCAGCACCTGTGCCTCCCGGTGCGATAGTTTTATTATTCCACCATTAATATGCAACTCGTAAAGTGCGGGGTAGAATTTTGAAGTGCCTAGTACTATTTCTTCATCTTTGTTTTTCGACATGCCGGACGCTTTGCCGGAAATCATCAGTTGGTTTTCTATGCGTACCATCAATTCTTCCATGCTGAAGGGTTTTTTCAGGTAGTCTGTACCGCCCGAAGAAAATCCTTTTACAACATCGCCCGTTTGTGTTTTGGCCGTGAGGAAGATAATGGGTAGCCCGGGGTACAGTTGCCTGATGGTACCACCCAGTGTAAAACCATCCACATTGGGCAGCATTACGTCCAATACGCAAATATCCGGCGTAAAGGTTTTTAGTGTGTTCATCACCTCTCCACCATCTTTTACATGCATTACTTCATACCCCTTCAGTTCCAGCGTTTCTTTTACAATCTTGGCAAGGAACTGCTCGTCTTCTACATATAATATCCTGCTAGCCATTTTTACCTCCCCCTGAAAAATTGTAAAGTGAATTTGCTGCCACCATTGGCTTTGTTGCGTTGCTGCACCATGCCGCCGTGTAGCTGCATCACCTGTTTTACATAACTAAGGCCTAGGCCATAGCCCTGTACATTATGTTTGTCTCCCGTAGGTATGCGGAAGAATTTTTCAAATATCTGTTCGGTATATTGTTCTGGGATACCGGGGCCATTGTCCGATATGGTAACTGTAACAGTTGCATCCTGCGCCATAATGTGTATGTCTATAATAACAGGCGGTTCACCGTATTTTATGCTGTTGTCTATGATATTCAGCAACACACCTTGTATATGTAACCTGTCTATATCTATGATAAAATTATTGCCTTCCGTAGATAGGCTAATCTGTGTATTGTTTTGTTGCAGGCGCAGTTTTAAAGATTGTATAACTCCATTGGTTAGCCCTGCTATATCAGTCCGCTCATATTGCAATGATATCTTGCCCTGTTCCATCAGGGAGGTGTTCAGTGCTTTGTTGATGAGCATTTCCAGCCTTTGTGTTTCCAGTTTTGCCATTTCAATATATTCAAGCGCCTGTGCGGGGTTGTTGATAACGCCATAATCGCCAATAGCCTCCAACGCTACCCGTACAGTTGCCACAGGTGTCTTCAACTCATGAGACATATTGCTGATGAGGCTGTTCTTCATCTCGCTGAGTTTTATCTGCCTTTGCAGGTTGCGGTAGGTGACAATAAAAGCCATAGTGACAAAAAGTATTAAAAAAAGTGAAAACAAGAACTGGGGTATTATTTTTTGCAGCAGGTATGAACCGTACCCGGTTATGGCTATCTCCCCTTTAGTCTCATAAATATTAAAAGGTATAATTATTGCATTTTTATTGTTTTTAGAGGTAGTGGTGCTATCATTCAGCCATTGTACTTTCAGCGATTGGTTGTGGGTGTTAATCTTTTTTGCGAATGCGGTTTTAACAACGGCTAAGTCTTGAGGCTGCATGATAAAACTCACCTTGCTCAGGCTGTCTTTTACAGCATCTTTCATCACCGTCCTTAAAAGCCCTGTAATGGCATTTATAATATTTGAATCTGGCTGGCTCGTGTTCAGTTGTATTTCTTTTACCTGGTTTAAGCCAGTAGTCATAGTAATGGAATCAACGTCGGAGAAGGTATAGGAAAAAGAATAGTGCTCCTCTACAGTAGAGTCGCCAACAGTTTTCATGATTTTTTTATCCGGCATGGTTAGCTTATCAATCATCGCATTGCCCAGGCTATCTATCTTTGTACTGTCTTCATCAGAAATATATGTTACAGTATGGAATTTACCTGCAGGCAACGCTTTTCCGGATTTTAATATTTTCCGGATGTTTGATGTATCACCACCCTTGAACATAGGTCCTACATAACGCTCAAATAATATAGAATCTACCACCTCCCGCTGTGTTGCTGTAAGGTCCGCCTGGAATTCTTTTTTTAGCGCCAGTTTCTCTTCATTGTACTGGCTATTCAGCCAATAACCGGTAAAACACACCAATAGCAATATGCTGCCTGCCATCAGCGCAGCGGCCCATTTCATGTTGCCAGTGGTATTTGCTTTTAATGTCATGAATACAAAAGTAATCATTAGCCCTACTCGCCGTTGCGCTATTAACCTTAATTAACCTTAATTGGCCATGCATTAACCCACTACGGCAGCCGGCAGGAATAGTTTTGTGTCATAAAATAAAAAAATTATGAAACAGTACATTTTATCTGCAGCAGCAATCTTATTTATGAGTGGCGTCATAGCGCAAGACAACAGTGGCACCATTGTATATGAGCAAACGGTGAAACTTGATTTTAAAGCGCACCCTGAACTGGAGGCATTTGCAGACATGATGCCCAAAATACCTAGCGCAAAAAGGACCCTGTATTATACCCCTGATATAACCCTCTATAAAAGTGAAAAAGCACCTGAAGAGGTAACCAACCACGTATCAGGAAATAATACGCAGATGGACATAAAAATGGATATGCCGGAAGAGACCGTATATAGGGATATGAAAGCGGGGGTTAGTTACGAGCAGAAAGAGTTTATGGGCAGGGAATTTCTCGTAACGGGTGATGTAAAACAACAAAGCTGGAAGATGACAGGTAAGCAAAAGGAGATTTCAGGTTATCCATGTAATGAAGCAATGCTGGTACAAGGAAAAGATACAATGACGGCATGGTTTACACCTGCCATACCTGTAGCTGCGGGGCCATCTACGCTGGGCAACCTGCCGGGTATGATACTGGAAGCGAATATGGCGGGTATGTTGGAGTTGAAAGCTATATCTATAACACCAGGCAAGATAGATAAATCATTGCTGGTAAAACCCAAAGGCGGTAAGAAAATATCTAAAGAAGATTTTGAAAAAATGGTAGCGGAAAAAACAAAAGAGATGGACGAGGCTACAGGCGGTAGTGGCGATGGTGTACGTATTATGATAGAAAGGAGCAACTAATTAATAGTACAGCAGTAAAAACTTTCAGCTATGCACAAGATAATCTCAATGATAATTTGCTGCCTGTTATTATATGCAGGGGCAATGGCGCAATCACAAAACCTGCAGGGCATGGTAATGGATGCACAAGGCAAACCACTGAAGTATGCCAGTGTATCGCTGTTGAAGCCGGAAGATTCTACACTCGCGTATTTCGGCATCAGCAATGCATCGGGCGTGGTAGAGGTGAAAAATGCTGCAAGCGGTGGCTACCTGGTGCAGGTTGCCATGCTGGGCTACCGTACGTATTATAAGACAATAACATTGCCCCTGCCCAATAACGACCTGGGTGTGATTATTATGGAAAACCGTGATGTGCAGATGAAAGAAGTAGTGATAACCGGTGAGCGTGTACCTGTGCTGATAAAAGGCGATACGGTAGAATACAATGCAGGGTCTTTTAAAACAAAACCTGATGCCAGTGTGGAAGAACTGCTGAAAAAAATGCCGGGTGTGGAGGTGGACAGGGCTGGTAATATAAAAGCGCAGGGAGAGAACGTAAGCAAGGTGTTTGTTGACGGCAAAGAGTTTTTTGGCAATGACCCCAAAGTAGCTACCCGAAACCTGCCTGCCGATGCAATAAACAAGGTACAGGTGTTTGACAAGAAATCTGACATCACAGAGTTTACAGGTATAGACGATGGCAGCAGGGAGCGTACCATTAACCTGACACTGAAAGACGGCAAGAAACAGGGTTACTTTGGCGATATAACTGCAGGCGGTGGTACAGATGAGCGCTACAAACTGGCCGGTAAACTGTATCGCTTTCGCCCTAAGACGCAATTTGCCGTGCTGGGTATGCTCAATAATATCAACCGTTCGGGTTTCAGTTTTAGTGACTATATGAATTTCAGCGGTGGTATGCAGAACCTTTTAAGTGGTGGTGGCAACTTCAACCTTGATATTGATGATAATATGCCGCTCGATTTCGGGCAGCCTGTAACCGGTGTTGTAACATCGGGCGCAGCAGGGCTGAACTATAGCTATGAGCTGGCAAAGAACAGGAGGGTGAGCATCAGCTACCTGGGCAATGGTGCCAATAAGAAGCTGAATGAAACAACCTGGGCACGCAACTTTCTGAACGACGCACAGTACACCACCAATGGCACCAACAACCAGGTGACTGATAACCTGGTGCACCGCCTGACGATGAACCTGCGTAATGACATAGATTCATTTACACAAGTGACATTTAATGCTAATGGTGAATTGTCTGATAACAGGGCAAGGAATACAGGAGCATCATCGGCAGCATTAGCAGATATGCCGGTAAACGCGCAAAACAGCAGACAGACGCAAACAGCCAATACTATTGGTGGTAAGTCTGGCTTGTCTTTCACGCGGCGTTCCCGTACGGGTAAGGATGTTGTAGCCATATCTGCCAATGGAGATTACAAACAAAACCTGGCCCATGCGTACTGGAACAATATTACTACATTATTTGCGCAGCAACAGGCCATAAACAGCAACATGTTTCGCAACGATAAGTTGATTACGTATGGCTATAACGGGCAGGCTGCATGGTCGCATGCGTTAGGTAAAGGATTTTTCGCCGAACCGCAATTTGCAGCCGGTACCAACACCGCAATGCTGACACGCAGGCAAGGTACAGCACCACTGCAGGATGTAATAATAGATTCGCTGAGCCCCGTTTTTAAAACTAACTACACCTATCTGCGACCGGGTATCAGTATGAGAAAAAGCAGCAGCAAAGTACAATATAACCTGAATGTGAAATATGAAGCAGGTACACTGGCGCAGCAGTATGATAATGCTAATGCTACTGAGAGGAATTTTGGCTACGTATTGCCTGGTTTTAGCTGGCGCAATGAATATGCAAAGGGTAGAAACATTAGGCTGGACTATACAACATCTGTACAGGCACCCTCTTATAACGAATTGCTTATAGTGCCGGTAATATCCGGGCCTCTGAGTGCGACAACCGGTAATGGTAACCTGAAACCTGAGTACAGGCATAATGCTACTGCCGGCTGGATGTTGTTTGACCCCTTTAGCATGACCAGCCTGTTTGTAAACGTAAACGGCACCTATACCCACGATAAAATAAACCGCAGCGTAGTAGTAGATAATAACAACCTGGCGCAGTTCAATTCACTGGTAAATGTAGATGATGACTACGTGGCGCGGGTGGGTATACAGTTTGACAGGCCTATAGGAAAACTGGGTATAAAAATAAATGCCGCGGTAAATGAAGGTTACAGGAAAGGAATAACAGTAGTGAACGCACTGGAAAATATAACCTCGTCTTTTTCTCACGAGTTTCGGTTGGGTATAGAAAACAAAAAGAAAGACAAATGGGATGCTTCAATAGGCGGTACGTTGAATATTACTGATGCTACTTACTCCCTACAACAATCTATGAACAACGTGTACTACAACATGGGTGGCTATGCTGAGCTTAGTTACCGTCCCAACGACCATTGGTACTTTCTGCTTTCTGCCGATGTAACGCGTTATGATGCGAAGAGTTTCCCCGATGCTGTGCTGGTGCCATTGCTCCGCTCAGAAGTTTCTTACTATTTTATGACAGGCAACCGCGGTGTACTAACGCTGGAAGGTTTCGACCTGCTGAATGGTAATAAAGGCCTCCAACGCATCAGCCAGCAAAACTACCTGGCCGAAATACAGTCGAATATAATAGGCCAATACTTTATGCTGAGCTTTAAATACAGGCTGAACAAAACAGGTAAAAAGTCGGGCTTGCTGATACCTGATGTACAGATAAACAGGCGGTAACAGGCGGCACTTGCCTACACCAAAGACATTGCCTATTTTACCAATTCTATGAGGTATGTCTTAATATTGATAATAGTATTGTGCATGCAAATGCAGGCAAGTGCTATAGCCCCGGATACGACGGGCGGCAAAACAGCACCTGCAAAAGTGTCGGGCGAAGTGCAGACCCTGGTTAACTACCTGTGCGACATGATGGCTGCTGATACGGTAAAAGCAAACATGGTATATAACTGGATAACCAGCAATATTGAGTACGATATAAAAGCAGCAAAGGACCCGGACAGGCCGGCCCCGGTTATCGCCGATATATTAAAGGATAAGAAAGCTACTGTAGAAGGGTACACACTGCTCTTCCAGGAAATGTGCAAGGCTGCGGGACTGGATGTAGTAAGAGTGCGGGGTTATGGTAAAGACTGGATTTTTGATAATGGCGATAAGCTTTACATGAGCAACCACGAATGGTGCGCAGTGATGATAGGCCGCCGTTGGGAACTGGTGGACCCATTAATGGGCGCAGGTGTTATCACCCATGCGCCCGGGTGGTTCCGCTCTCAACTTAACCGCCTGGGCAAAGACAAATTGCAGTATTATAAGAAGGAGGTGTTTGAATTTACATACAATCCTGAATACTTCCTGATGAACCCTTTAGATTTTCGTTACAGCCACCTGCCTGCCGACCCGCTTTGGCAACTGTGCAAAACACCCATGCCGCTGAATGTATTTGAAGCGGGCGACAGTGCCATTGCTTACTTTAACGAAGAGAATCCGGGGCGTATAAACCGCAGCCCCGAGTTGGAATATATAGCCCGTCTGAACCCTGATCAGCTATTGGTAGAATATGCAGATAGGGCATACAAATTCAACAGGCGATATGATATGATACTCGCTATGAAAGAACAGGTACAGGCAGGCGAACTGCTGGCAAAATATGCCTCACGCAGGGGCATACCTCCCCGGCGCAGTTTTGAGGATGCATACAGGGGTATGGTACTGGCAGAAGGCTACCTGAAAAAACAAAAAGGCTACATGCCTGAACAGTATAATGAACTGAAGAAAAAGAATACAACGAAGAATAAGGACGCAGGGGATTATATACGACGAATACGGACGGGCAACAAGGCGTTGATAGCAAAATGCCGAACCCAGGCTACGAAGGCTGAAAGGAAAAAGAAACTGTTGTCAGCTAAACTTGAAAAGGCAACGTATATACTGGAGCATATTTCGCCACTGAAGATAGACAGTATAAAAACCGGCAAGGTGCAGAAAGAAAAAACCTCACCGGTATTGATGGCTTTGGCTGATTCAATAAGAATAAAAGAAGGCAGGCTGAAGAAAATCAATATGCTGGTAATAGATAAGATACAAGGTCTTACCATGTTGCAGGAAGAGAATACCATACTGTTTAATAAGCTTGTAAACAATCATCTGCTGGCAGATACCCTGCTGGTGTTTGAAGCAGAAGCCAGGGTACGTTTCAGGGATAATTATGATGACGAGATAAAGGCGTATATGGCCGCTTTTGAGCAGTCGCGCTGGGTGCTGGGCGATACCATGCATAAACAATACATGCGAAACTTTGATACGTTGGCAGTGTATTATGAGGAACTGATGAAGGTATATCAATACCAGGCAGACCAGTACAAAGGCGCATTGCGCGATATGGAACAATACCGCAGGCAAAATGATACGGAAGACTTCATCCTTACATCGTATAACAGTGCCGCCAATGGCTATACGCAATGCATGTCTCAATACACGCAAACCATGCAGGTGTACGAAAAGTTCTTAACCGACAACAGTAAAACTTTTTCTGAACATGCGGACCGGTACGAGAGCGAAACAGATATGCTGGACAGGATGGAAGAAGGGGAGACCGCACGCAAAGAAGCAGAAGACACACGCCTGGATGAACGCAAAACTTTTGAAGAGCGCCAACTGGAAAAGCAACTCGAAGCTGTAAAGGCGATGCAGGAGCAACTGACGGATGTGTTGAGTAAATAAGTTTTACGGTATAGCAGCTATTAGTTTTTGGTATAATCATCTTCAGGGTTCTTCAGTACTTTATCTGCGGGGCCTGTTTCTACCATCTTTCCTGCCTGCATTACCATCACCCTGTCGCTGATGTAGTGCACCACATTCAGGTCGTGAGAGATGAACAGGTACGACAGGTTAAATTCCTGTTGCAAGTCTTTCAGCAGGTTTAATATCTGTGCCTGTACACTCACATCCAGTGCCGATACGCTTTCGTCGCATATCAGCAATTCAGGCCGCACGGCCAGCGCGCGCGCTATACCCAGCCGCTGCCTTTGCCCGCCGGAGAACTGGTGCGGGTAGCGTTGCAAACTATCAGCAGGCAGTTGCACCAGCTCCAGCAGCCGCTGTACTTCTTTCCTGCGCTGGTTGCGTGGTACTATGTTGTGCACCGCCAGTGGTTCTGTCAGCATGTCGCCCACGCTCATACGCGGGTTTAAAGATGCGAACGGGTCCTGGAAGATCATTTGCATCTGCCTGCGCACAGTTTTCCATTCATGCTGCGGCAGCCCGGCTATGTCCTTACCTTTAAAAGATGCACGCCCCTCATGCATCGGCAACAGGCCCATCAGGCTGCGGCCCAAGGTGCTTTTACCACAGCCGCTTTCACCCACCAGCCCCAACACCTCGCCTTTCTTTATGCTGAATGATACGTTATCTACAGCCCTATAATATGCTACAGGTTTGCCCAGCCAGTTGCTTTTTACAGTAAACCATACGCGCAGGTGCTCTGCTTCCAGCAATGTATCGCCTGTTGGAAGTTGCTTATGAAATTCCGGCTCTATCATAGTGCCTGCGGGCCTGTTAAGGAAATCGGCAACAACAGGCAGCCGTTTGCCTTTATCTGTGGCCGACGGGCGGCATGCCAGCAGGGCTTGTGTATAAGGATGAGCAGGGTGGTTCAATACTTCTTTAGCTATTCCCTGTTCTACTACTTTGCCCTGCTGCATCACCATTACATTATCGGCTATTTGTGATGCCAGCGCCAGGTCGTGCGTAATAAATATCATAGCAGTATCATAGTCGCGTTGCAGCTCACTCATCAATTGCAGCACTTCCTGTTGTACTGTTACATCCAGAGCCGTGGTGGGCTCATCTGCTATCAGCAATACGGGGTTGTTGCACATAGCCATAGCTATCATTACCCTTTGCTTTTGCCCGCCCGATAGCTGGTGCGGGTAGCGGTGGTATAGTTCAGCAGGCTGGGGTAATTTTACTTTTTCCAGCCAATCTATCGTCAGGTCTTTTGCCTGGCGTTCATTTACTTTCTGGTGCAGCAAAATGCTCTCACTTATCTGCCTGCCTATGGTCATCACGGGGTTAAGGGAACTCATAGGTTCCTGGAACACCATGCCCATGGCAGCACCACGTAGCCCGCTTACCTCCTCCTTGTCATTAATGTCAATTGTAGTATCGTTTGTTGTCAGCTTTATGCTGCCGGACTGTACCGCATTGCCGGGTAGCAACCCCATTAGTGCCAATGCCGTCAATGATTTGCCTGAACCGCTTTCGCCTACTATGGCCAGTGTTGCGCCTTTATCTATAGTAAAGGATACATCATCTACCACGGTAGCGTTACCAAAAGCAATGCGTAAACCCGTTACTGATAATACAACATCCTGTTCCTGCCCCATTAAAACTTCAGGTGTTTCACCGTCTGGCGGTTGTTGATGAGTTGCTTCAGGGAGTCTATGCCTATCTCCAGGTGCATATTTACAAACTTACTGTTTACTGCTATATCGCTGGCGCTTGTTTTTACACCCTCCGGTATCATAGGCTGGTCAGAAACCAGCAGCAATGCACCGGTAGGTATTTTATTATAAAAACCTGCAGAAAAGATAGTTGCAGTTTCCATGTCAATTGCCATGCTGCGCATAATGGCAAGTTTCTCTTTAAAAGCTTCGTCATGCTCCCATACCCTGCGGTTGGTGGTATATACAGTGCCCGTCCAGTAGTCCCTGCCATGCTCACGTATAGTAGTGGATATTGCCTTTTGCAGCGCGAATGCGGGCAATGCAGGCACCTCTTTAGGAAAGTAGTCGTCGCTGGTACCTTCGCCCCTTATGGCTGCTATAGGTAGTATCAGGTCGCCTACGGTATTCTTCTTCTTCAGCCCTCCGCATTTACCCAGGAATAAGGCCGCCTTAGGCTTAATAGCAGACAACAGGTCCATAACAGTGGCAGCGGTAGCACTGCCCATACCAAAATTGATGATGGTAATACCCTCTGCCGTTGCGCAAAGCATGGGCTTGTCTATGCCCATTACTTCCACATCGTGCATTTCCGCAAATTTCTGCACATACGCGCTGAAGTTGCAGAGCAGTATATACTTACCAAAACTCTTAAGTGGCATACCCGTATAACGGGGCAACCAGTTAGTCACTATTTCCTGTTTCGTCTTCATAATCCATCCCTTAACGGGGCTTTAATGCTACCTTAAAGATAAGAAATACTTCACGCCTTGTGAGTTATTGAAAGGCTATAGTTTCGCTAAGTTTTTATAATTAGCCTATCTTTAATCAACCTTGCATTAATGAATAAAATCAACATACTTATTTTACTCCTCCTGGTATGCAGTGGCTGTAGCAATGAATCGCCAAAACAAGAGCCGCAACTGAAAGATACCATTCAAAAAGAAGTTGTACAAGACAGATTTGTTGCACCGGAAATTGTAGGTACCTATATAGTAGATGATTACCCTTTTACAGACGATATGCTCAGGGAGAACAAATACAACCTTTCTAGTGGGAATCTTTCAAGTTTCGAGCAGATGTGGTTTATCAATGACTCACTACAGCAGCTAATTATTATTTCAATAGGAACAGATTATTTCCGCATGGGGGTATCACATTGCTACACTAAAGATGCTTTGAAACTCATTGAATATCTTAATATCTACTTTCAGAATAAGGAGGGCAACGCAGCGACAAAAAAGGAAATAGAACATGCCTTTGACGGTTTTTTAAAACAGACAAAAAGAATTGGCTCGGAAAACTTCATTACTAATAAAGGCATTAAGCTTGGAGACTCTCTGCAAAAAATATTAAACATCTACGGCTTGCCTGACAGTTCTTCTGCAAAAAATAGCATAGACCGTTACCAATGGACCTACAATGGCGATACACATGTCTACTGGGATACAACCCTACCCACCGAAAGACCTGTTGCCAAAAACAGTTTTGGTCATAGTGTGGTAATGCTATTCAAAGATGATAAACTAATAGCGCAGATACTCCTTAATGATATTCCATAATATACATTAATATCCTATTATTGCCGCAACAATGAATATTGATTTTACCGGCATAACATTACAATTGAAGAAACAGGATGGCAGGACCATGGTATTTGACCCTGTACGTAAAAAATGGCTGATACTCACGCCTGAAGAGCATGTGCGCCAATACCTGCTGCAATATTTCATTCATAACATGCAATACCCCACACGGCTGATAGCAGTGGAAAAAAAGATACTGGTAAATGGCACAGAAAAACGTTTTGATATTGCTGTGTACAACCGTAATCATCAGCCCTGGCTGCTGGTAGAATGCAAAGCCCCGGATGTCGTGGTGAATAACAGTACTTTACACCAGCTGCTGCGCTACCACAATCATTTGCAGGGTAGCTACTGGCTGGTGAGCAACGGGCATACATCTTTTTGCGCTGATGCCACCAATACTGCCGATGTAAAATGGCTCGCAGAACTACCGGCTTATAATGGCTGAATAGGAATTGCCGTTTAGTATTTCCATTGCTTTGGCCACCATATTATCGTCTTTGTAAGATATGCTGTAGTAGCCATTATCCCTGAACAGCATCCTGGCCAGCAGTGCTTTCATTTGCAGGGTGAAATAGTTTTTATTGTTGCCCTTTTTCAGCATCAATTCCACCACTTTACGTGTTTGCCTGTCTTGCATACCCAGGTAACGGGCCACTAATGTATCTGCTTTAAACTTTGCATCGAATTCAGCTATGGACGTGTACTTTTTCAACGATGCCCTGTTTTTTATATAGTAGTCCCACACCACTGTTTTTACATTGTCGCTGAATATGAGGTCGAGTAGTGCGGTAGAAAGTTTATTGGTATCATACGGTACATATACATCAGGATATATACCCCCGCCACCATATACAACCCTGCCCCCCGAAGTGAAATAGCGGGTAGTGTCTTTGTTCTGTATGGTATCTACCCCTATCAGCTCGCCTGTATGGTAGCGGTTGATAAAGTCATTGTCATAAGCTTCCCTGCCGTTTTCAAAAGACCTTTGCAGGCTTCTGCCCGATGGTGTATAGTACTTTGCAATCGTTAGCCTTAGTGCAGAGCCATCTTCCAGGTCAAACTGGTCTTGCACCAATCCTTTCCCAAATGTACGGCGGCCTATCACTATACCCCGGTCCCAGTCTTGTACTGCGCCTGCCAGTATCTCGCTGGCCGATGCCGATTGCTCATCAACAAGTATTACCAGTTTACCTGTTTCAAAACCATCTTTCTCCCCGGCTATATATTTGCGTGCCACAGAGTTTACTCCTTTTGTCATTACGATCATCTTATCGCCCGACAGGAATTCATCTGCTATTTGCTTGGCCGGTTCCATATAGCCGCCGGTATTTTGCCGCAGGTCCACTATGAGTTGTGTCATACCCTGTTGTTTCAGCGAGACAAGGTGTTTGGTAAACTCATCGTAGGTTGTGGCGCTGAAACGGTTTATTTTTATGATACCGGTGTTTTTGTTCAGCATTACTGCAGCTTCTATGCTGTATTTGGGTATGGCATCACGCTTTAGTGTCACAACTCTTGCCTCCAGGGAAATAGGGTCCATCATGGTCAGGAATACCTTGCTGAATTGTTTGCCCTTCAGCATTTTGATGATGCGGCTGGACGTAATGCCCGTACCTGCTACAGTACTGTCACCTACCTTTATCAGTTTATCGCCAATCTGTATGCCGGCTACCTCTGCGGGGCCATTTTCCATTACAGAAGTTATCTGTATCGTATCCTTTACTATAGAAAACTCTACCCCTATACCAAAAAAACTCCCTTCCAGGTCTTCATTTATGCCTTCGAGCTTATCTGCAGGTATATACAGGGTATGGGGGTCAAGGTGGCGGATAATACCATTTACGGCATCATGGTACAGTGCATTCGCATCTACAGAATCTACATAGCGCGCGTTTATCAGGTCTATTATCTGTTCAATGCGATCATTCCGCTGTATAATTGTGGTTATATCCCTTTTGTTACGCAGGGAGTCACGTAGTTTAAAGCCTATGATCATACCAGCTATTAGAGTAGCGGCAAGCAATAGCGGGGCCCATAATTTCACTGTATTTCTGCTCTTTTCGCTCATCAGGCTTTACAAAGTGGCTGCAAAGTTAAAGGGTATTTATCATTAAATAATATCAGCTTTCAGAATACGGTTATATTGCCCGGCTTACGATTATCATTATGAAAACGGGCATTCAGAAATTCAGATTTTCCTACATTAGCATATGGCTTCAATTCTCATAGCTGAAAGCGGATCGACAAAAACTGACTGGTACCTGTCGGATATTACAAAAAAACCGTACCGCCTGAAGACAGGAGGTATCAACCCATACCTGCAAACACCGCAGGAAATAGAGCATATGCTTGCAGGAGAGTTTAAAAAGGGTAAATACAATCCCGACGAGATATACTTTTACGGCGCAGGCGCAGGTACAGCAGAAAAGCAGGCAGAGCTAAAGAAGGTGCTGGCCCGGTATTTCGGAACAACAAAGGTGGAGGTAAAAAGTGACCTTACAGCGGCTGCCAGGGGCATGTGCGGTACCTCAAAAGGTGTGGTGGCTATACTGGGCACAGGCAGCAATTCAGGGTATTATGATGGCAAAGCTGTAAAAAACAGTATGCCATCGCTGGGATATATAGTGGGTGATGAGGGCAGTGGCAACCATATGGGCAAGCGGGTATTGCGTTACTATGCTTACAAAACCTTTGATGACGAACTGAATACTGCTTTTGAACAGCTATTCGGCACCGATCTTAATACTATGCGGCACCATATATACAAAGAGCCTTTTGCCAACCGCTACCTGGCACAGTTTACCCGCCTGCTGGCAGAACACAGGGGGCACTATATGGTAGAGAATATAATAGAAGACAGCCTGAACGAGTTCTTTCACAACCACATACTGAAATACAGGGAAAGCTGGAAACACCCCATACATTTCACAGGTTCAGTTGCTTATGAGTTCAGGGATGTTATTGCGGAAATGTGTGCCCAAACCGAGCTCACCTTGGGCAAAATAGCCCGCAGCCCGCTGGATGGGCTGATAGAGTTTCACCATCGCTGATTCACTCCGTTTTACACGTTGATATTTTAATCATCCAACTCGTCCATACCAGGATGTGTGCAATGGTTGCTTGCTTATTTCTCAATGGGCTATAAAACAAAAGCCCTGCGGATATCCGCAGGGCTTTCAATATTTAAAACTATTTCAGTTTTTATCTTAGTTCCTCCTCAGGTTAGGGAATGGAGGTGCTACGTTAGCAGGACCTTCTTCACCTGGCAGAGCAGAACGGTACATTACTGAGTTAGGATCGCCCGCCTGGCCATATTGGAATATGAAACGGTTACGGTCGATACCATGTTTTTCGCTCATGTACTCAATGATTGAGTTAACACGATCCCAAGAACGTTGCTGTTGTACTTTGCTTTCGTTACCGGCACCGATGATAACCACTTTACAAGTTGGGTTAGCCATCATTTGTGCAGCAAGGCTAGACAATTGAGCTTGTGCTGAAGGAGCTATAGCAGCAGAGCTACCAGTGAAGATGATGCTACCGGCGCCTATGTTACCACAAGCAGGACCTGCAGAACCACAACCATCAGGACAAGGGCATTTACCAACACCATCCGCATCAACAGGCTGACACTCAGTTGGAGTAATCAATTGCTTATCGCGATCATCAGGAACACCATCACCATCTGTATCAAGTGGGCAACCATGACTGTCAACAGCTACACCCATTGGAGTACCAGGGCATTTGTCGAATTGGTCAGTGATACCATCACCATCAGAATCAGGCAAGGTTGGATCTGGAAGGATCATATGACGTGGGTAGCTCAGCTCGTTGTAAGCGTGATCCAGTGGGTTCAGCCAGTATAGAGGCTCAACACTCTTAGATTTGTTACCCAGGTTGAAGTTAAGACCCAGAGACAGGTAGTTGATACCATCGTTACCCCTAGACATTACAGGAGAACCTGTAACTTGCTGAGACCAACGCTGACCATCTAACAGGTCATCATCCCAAGGACGAGTAACGCGGTCTTCTATAGACAGGTTGATACGTGGGCTAAGTTTGATTTGCATACCAACACCGAAGCTTGGAGCAAAGTTCAACGTAGCATAGTTGTTGCTTGGAGAACCGAAGATACCCGGGCGACGACGTTTTGCTTCACTTTCAGCAGGAGTTTCATAAGACTCATCCATACCGGCCATCAAAGCGTCTTTGATTTGCTTTTTGTTTTCGTCTATCTGTGCGTAGTTTGCGCTTACTTGTTCAAACAGCTCTTGTGTGCTGTTGTCTTTGTTAGCATAACGTGCACCTGCTGCGTCCCTTGTATTTACGTGGGTACGGTAAGCGATAGCACCAAGACCTACCAAACCATACAGGGTAACACCTGTTTTAGCTTTGTGGAACCTGATATTGTGTAAAGTACCCATCAGGTCTAAGTTCAACTGGTGAGCCTCCATCCTGTAGTTCCAGAATACTGGGTCAGTTGTAAAACCTGAAGGAGTGTTAACAAGACCGGGGATACCTGGTACAGGCTGGTAGTTGTTATTACCATAAGCCCATGCCGGGTTGAACCTGTAGTTCCTGTCTTCCTGCCATGCAAGACCTTTAGCTACGCCGTAGTTGTACTGCAGACGTGTAGAAAGGAAATAACCCCATGACTTACGAATGTGCGCGTGAACACCTAAACCTCCACCACCTTTCTGGAAGAAGAAGCGTGTAGGAACGTCGCCTGATACGTTGTACATACCACCCCCTACACCAATTTCCCACATGTTGCGTGGCTTGGCAGGGAATGCGTATTGATTATTCAAAAATTTGCGATGTTGGTTCATGCGATACTTTGGGACATAGCTTGAATCCAGTACATCATAACTTTCACCGCGATAAGTCATATCACGTCCAGACCATTGGGCCGGCTGTGATGTGCCATCTTGAGCAAATACCGTTTGTGCAGCTAATAAGCTACATACACCGGCTAGTAAAAAGTACTTCTTGTTGACCATAACAGATTGTATTTGTTAATATTATTTTTGGTTAACCTTAAACAATAATTGCAGCAAAGGTATATTTAACGTTTTGAAAAAACAAAGAACAAAAATAAAAGTTTTATGACTTCTTTTGCTTCTGTCTGTGTTATTTCTACATGAAACGCTCAAGTAAAATAAAAGTTTAAAAATTGTTTTTTCTATTTAACTACAGCGTTTTATATGTCAAAGAACTACTTTTACGGGCAAAAATACAAGTATATCGTTGTTAATATGAGGTTATTGCACCATACAAATGGAACTTGTTAAACAGGTAATAGGCACAGAGCTTGCATTGTTCGAGAAGAAATTCTCCGAACATGTAAAAGGGGCAAACCCCTTGCTGGACAAAATAATGAAGTTTATCATCAAGCGTAAGGGCAAGCAGATGCGCCCTATGTTTGTATTGCTATGTGCGGATATAGCCGGCGGTATTAAAGAAGATACCTACCGCGCAGCGTCTCTTATAGAACTGCTGCATACGGCCACACTGGTACATGATGATGTGGTGGACAACTCTATGATACGCCGCAACTTCTTCTCTATCAATGCTTTATGGAAAAATAAGATAGCTGTGCTGGTTGGAGACTATTTGCTGTCTAAAGGGTTGCTACTTTCTTTGGAAAATGATGATTACCAGATACTTAAGATAACTTCACGGGCAGTAAAAGAGATGAGTGAGGGCGAGCTGCTGCAAATGGAAAAAGCCCGCAAGCTTGACATTGAAGAAAAAACATATTTTGATATTATAAGAGGTAAGACTTCTTCCCTGCTTTCTGCTGCCTGCTCGGCGGGGGCATTCTCATCTTCAAAAGACGATAGTGTCACCGAATTTTTCCGCCTGTTTGGAGAATATGTAGGCATCGCCTTCCAGATAAAGGATGACCTGTTCGATTACGGGCAGGATAATATTGGCAAACCAACGGGTATAGATATCAAGGAAAAGAAAATGACCCTTCCTTTAATATATACCCTCAATAATGCTGACCGGGAAACGAAGCGGAAAATCATATATATAGTAAAAAATCAGAATACAGATAAGGCTAAAGTGGAAGAGGTCATCGGCTATGTCCACAAGTCAGGAGGGATAGAGTATTCTGTACAGAAAATGAAGGAATACCAGGCCAAGGCATTAGAAATGCTGGATCAATACCCGGACAGTCCTGCCAGGCAGGCCCTTATAGAGCTGGTCAATTACGTGATAGACCGGAAGTATTAAGCCTGAATAATAACAGCCGCCTTCAAACCGATTGCGATTATCATTGTTTAAATTGCAACCCGGAGAAATTATGGCAACAAAAGACAAGACTGCACCATCTAAAGGTTTTATTGAGGTTTGTGGTGCAAGGGTGCACAATCTTAAAAACCTGGATGTCAGCATCCCCAAAAATCAGTTAGTAGTTATTACAGGCATCAGTGGGTCAGGAAAATCTTCCCTGGCCTTCGATACCATTTTTGCAGAGGGGCAGCGCCGCTATATGGAGAGCTTTGCCGCTTATGCCCGCCAGTTCCTGGGAGACCTGGAGCGGCCCGATGTAGATAAGATAAGTGGCCTGTCGCCGGTTATATCCATAGAGCAGAAAACCACCAACCGCAATCCGCGTTCTACAGTGGGTACAGTTACAGAGGTGTACGACTTTATGCGCCTGCTCTACGCCCGTGCGTCAGATGCCTATTCTTACAATACCGGCAAAAAAATGGTGCGCTTCAGCGAAGAAGAAATATCTGCGCATGTAGAAGAAAATTTTTCGGGGAAAAAAATAGCATTGCTGGCACCAATAGTGCGCGGGCGTAAAGGCCATTACCGGGAATTGTTTGAGCAGCTGCGCAAGCAGGGCTTTGTAAAAGTGCGTGTTGATGGCGAGGTAACGGAACTGCGCGAGCGTATGCAACTGGACCGCTACAAAATACATGATATAGAACTGGTGATAGACCGCCTGCAGGTAATACCGGAAGCCAAAGCACGCATCAGCCAGAGCATACAGAAGTCTTTGCAAATGGGTAAAGACCTGATGTTCATACTGGATATAGATACCAACGCCATTTCGCAATACAGTAAAACACTGATGTGCGCGGAAACAGGACTGGCTTACGAAGAGCCATCACCCAATACGTTCTCTTTCAACTCACCTTATGGCGCCTGCCCGCGATGTAAAGGGCTGGGTAGTGTGTACCAGGTAAATATGGATGAGGTATTGCCCGACCATGAAAAGAGCATCAGCGATGGGGCTATCGCACCACTCGGCGGTGAGCGTGAATCATGGACTTTCAAGCAGGCTACCATCATCGCAAAAAAGAATAAGATACCGCTGAATAAACCTATAAAAGATTTAAACCCCAAGCACCTGAACATATTGCTGTATGGCAACGAAGAGGGGGTGATTACTTACGAGGGCAGCGACGAGGTAAGCTATACAGACCAGGTGACAGAGCATAACTACGAGGGCATAGTTAACATGCTGCTGCGCTGGTTTACAGAAACAGCATCCGAACCTATACGGGACTGGGCAGAGGGATATATGCAACTGAATACCTGCCCTGAATGTAATGGGGCACGCCTGAAAAAAGAAAGCCTCTGGTTTAAGGTTGATAACAAAAATATTGCAGAACTGTCAGAGATGTCATTGCAGAAGCTGGCAGACTGGTTTGAAGGACTGGATAAGAGACTGAATAAAAAACAACAGGTAATAGGCAAAGACATTCTGAAAGAGATAAGCGACCGCCTATCCTTCCTGCTGGATGTGGGGCTGCACTACCTGACCGTAAACCGGCCTACCCGTACACTAAGCGGAGGCGAATCGCAACGCATCAGGCTGGCTACGCAAATAGGCTCGCAGCTTACAGGAATTACGTACATACTGGATGAGCCAAGTATAGGCCTGCACCAGCGCGATAACGAACGGCTGATACATGCGCTGCAAAACCTGCGCGACAGCGGCAACTCTGTACTGGTGGTAGAGCACGATAAAGATATAATGCTGGCGGCCGACCACCTGATAGATATAGGGCCAGCGGCGGGCATACATGGCGGGCGCATAGTAAGCCAGGGCACACCGGCAGAGGTGCTGAAGACACACACAAAAACCGCAGGCTACCTGAACCATGAGCTGGCAATAAAAGTACCGGAAGAACGTCGCAAAGGCAATGGCAAAATGCTGAAGCTGACCGGCGTAACGGGTAACAACCTGAAAAATGTTTCAGTGGAATTTCCGCTGGGTACATTTATATGCGTAACAGGTGTATCGGGCAGTGGTAAGAGTACGCTCATTAACGAAACACTGTACCCGCTGCTGGCAAAACATTGCTACCCCAACTTTAAGCAACAGCCCATGCCGCACAAAAAAGTGAGCGGGCTGGAGCATATAGATAAGGTAGTAGAAATAGACCAGAGCCCTATAGGCAGAACACCCCGTAGCAACCCCGCTACCTACTGCGGATTTTTTACGGACGTGCGCACGCTGTTTGCCCAAATACCGGAAGCTAAAATCCGTGGTTATAATGCAGGGCGTTTCTCTTTTAATGTAAAAGGCGGCCGCTGTGAAGAATGCCGGGGTGGTGGTATGCGCGTGATAGAAATGAACTTCCTGCCCGATGTATATGTGCCTTGCGAGAAATGTAACGGCAGACGCTACAACAGGGAGACGCTGGAGATACGCTATAAAGGGAAATCTATAGCCGATGTGCTGGACATGACGGTGGATGAAGCGGTGGAATTTTTTAAAAATGTACATTACCTGCACAGGCGCATAAAAACCCTGCAGGATGTGGGCCTTGGATATGTAACACTGGGGCAAAGTGCGGTAACACTAAGCGGCGGCGAAGCACAGCGTGTGAAACTGGCGACAGAACTTTCTAAGCGCGATACTGGTCAAACTATTTATATACTGGATGAGCCTACAACCGGCCTTCACTTCCAGGATATAGAACATTTGCTGGAAGTGCTGAACAGGCTGGTAGAACGCAACAATACCGTGCTGGTGATAGAGCACAATATGGATGTGATAAAAGTAGCGGACTATGTGCTGGATATGGGCCCTGAAGGCGGCAATGGGGGTGGTACTGTTATAGCCAGCGGCACACCGGAAGATATCATCAAAGTAAAAGAAAGCCATACGGGCAGATTTCTTAAAGCGGAGTTGAGATAAGGGCATATATATTTGCTAATATTGCTGCCGGTGAAAGAAACTAATAATAAAGAAAATAGATTATGGCTTTAGATAGCATGAAGATATTTGATACAGTGGAACAGCATTTTAAGATAGCGCTTACAGAAGACGAAGTGGACGAAAGTAACACTGTTGGGGAAATAGCGGATGCTGTTTGCAGGCATATCAATTTTAAAGGTACCGGTAAAAGTAAGCATGAGATGATGTTTGATCTGTTGTATGATTACATTCCGCTGGAGTTTGGGCACCCGGCAGAAGAATTCAGCTTATCTACGGTTTTAAGGGATTTTATGCCCGTAGCCCGCGCGCAGATGTACTGGGATAAACTGGCTGCTGATTTTGATATAGAATTGCCCATGCTGAAACCGGCAGATGTAAACCCGCGCATAAGTGCTGATAGCCTGCTGCAGGGCGAGTCGTTGAGGGACTATACAATAAATGACCTCATCAACTGGATACTGGCGCTGAACTATGAAAAACTGATAGCTGTAAATAAGCTGGTAAATAAAGAGGAAGTGGAAAGAGTGGTTACTGGTATAGTGAACGAGATAACCGGCATAGGTGTAGAAGATATTGAGCCACACCATGATATGGCGAAGGATCTGGGCATACGTTAATTTAAAAGCTGAAAGTATTATATTAAAAAATCCCGTCGTGCTGTATGCAGACGGGATTTTTAAATATTATCAGTATTGTTATACTACCTGTTCCATACAGATGGCTCACCTACGTTAAAGCCGTAGTCATCTGTCTTGCCTTCAGGGCTGGTTACTTTATAGTAAACAGTAAGTACACCATGTTCAGGGTAGAACTCTTCCCAGTCCAGCGTACCCCATCCTTCTATAGTATAGTTGTTTACCACCTGCTGGGGTATGAGAAGTGTATCGCCTTTTACGCGTACATCTACTTCATTCAGCGCAAACCTGTTGTAGAAATTGTTGATGGTCATTTCTGTAGCGCCCTCACCATTTACAAATGTAATCTCGTACTGGGCGGCATCATTTACCGTTCCGTTTTCAAATACGGTCCATACGCCTTTGTATTTCTCGCGGGTTACTACCTCACAATGTGTACCCTCGTAGCCCGATGGGCAGATACAGTCGCCTTCGGTACAGGTTCCACCGTAAGAACAGATTATAGCTTTACAGGGGTCACTATTACAGGAGGTAACTGTTACCGTGGTAAAAATGGCTGCAACACCAAGAGCCGACAGAATAATTGATTTTAAACGGGCTTTCATTAGCACATTATGTTTTTTAACGAGCTTAAAGATAATTTAATCTATTTGAAAAAGCAACACAGCCTGAAATTTATCAATCATTCATTAAAACAATTGACCGGCTATGTTTACAGCGTGAATATATAATATTATACGTTAATCGCGCAACCTTTGCCGGATAAAATTATCCTTCTACTGCCTGTATGTATGCCTGTATGCCTTTATATACAGCCAGGGCTATTTCAGCCTGCCCCTCTGGGGTATTCATGTATTTTTCTTCTTCTACGTTGTTAATGAAGCCTATCTCAACAAGTACGCCCGGCATCACGCAGCCTGCCAATACCTCTACGCTTATCTGCTTCACGCCCCTGTCCAGCCGGCCTTGCTGTGCAAATTCCTTTTGGATTTTATTGCCCAGGTCCACGCTGCTGGCAAGGAACGCCTGCGAATACTGTGCAATAATAATAGCAGTCATAGGGTCTTTTTCGTCCAGCAGGCCTTCCTGTTCCCCGGTCAGGTTGTCGCTGTACTCGCCTATGGCGTCTTCTTTTTGGTAGTGCCTGCTCAAACCCAGCACATACGTTTCCACGCCATTTGCCTGGGTGGTTTTGTCACGGTGATATACGTAGTTTGGTACTTTTACAGATTTGCCCTTCCTTTTCACGGTTCTGTACCCGGAACGTACTTTGGTGGTAGTACCGGGTGTAGAGTTTACGTGTATGGATACAAAGAGATCGGCCTTGGCGCGGTTGGCTATTTCGTGGCGTTCTACCCAGTGTACATCTACATCTGTAGTACGGGTATATATCACCTCACGGTCTTTCATGCCTTTTTTCATCAGCTCGCCTACTTTCAGCGTTACAGCCAGGGCTATGTCCTTTTCCTGAGAGAAATGACCAATAGCACCGGGCTTGTCGCCGCCGTGGCCGGCGTCCAGCACTATTTTTTTTACTTTTTTATCCTGGGCAAAAAGCTGTAAGGGTATGTATAAAAAAATCAGTAAAGCAGTAAGTATTCTCAATGGCATAATGAAATGCTAAATGTTAAATATACAAATCCAATAAACTCTTAGTATCCGAATAACTATACTATTTTTGTGACCGTCAATGAACCTGCGTTATAAAATCCTGCCAAAGGTACGAAGCAATCACGGCCTGCACATGCTATTGGCGGTGATTTTTATATTTGTCTTAACACCTGACAGTTTTGCTCAAGGTACCAGGAACAGGTTGAAAGCTTTTTCTGACAGTGCCCGGGCGGCCAATCCTGATACAACAAAGAAAATTACACAGCCGGCAGATTCTTTACTGGTTGACTCTGCAGTCATTGCCGTGGATAGCCTCATGGCAGACTCCCTGGCTGAAGATTCTACTGATTCAGTTTCGAAACAAGACCTGGAAGAAAGGCTGGGTATAAGGCTTTCGCCCGATGCGCTGCCAGCCGAGGTAAAGACTGAAGCGGCAGATTCTGCCGTACTGGATATGCGGAATAATATCTTTTACCTGTATGGCAAGGCAAAGGTGAATTATGAAGATATGGAGCTGAACGCCGGGAAAATTATCTATGACCAGAGCAACAATATGGTAACGGCCGCCCCGTCTTCAGACTCTGTTGTAAAATTAAAGGACCGCCCGAATTTTGCCCAGGGGCAGGAAAAATTTACTTACGATAGCCTGCAATACAACTTTAAAAGCAAACGGGCCATTGTGCGCAACCCCAAAACGCAGTATGGTAATGGCTACGTTTTCAGTGAACAGGTAAAGCGTAACCCCGACCAGTCAATATATGGGTACAAAAACTTGTACACCACCTGTGCGCTGGATACGCCGCACTTTGGTATAGTGGCTAAAAAGATAAAAGTAGTACCTGGCAGGGTGGTAGCATCGGGCCCGGCAAATATAGTTATAGAGCAGGTGCCTACGCCTTTGTTCCTGCCTTTTGGCCTGTTCCCGGTTAGTAAAGGGCAGCGCTCAGGCTTTTTGCTACCTACCTATAGTATAGAGGGCGAAAGGGGAGTAGGCCTGCTGAATGGTGGGTATTACTTCAGCCTGAGCAAGTATGCCGACCTGGAAACAAGGGTGAGCATTTATTCGAAAGGAAGCTGGCAGGCGTCCAGCCGGGCAAGCTATGCCAAGCGGTATAAATATAACGGTGGCCTGGCCTTTACCTACGCTTACGATAAAACCGGCGAAGATTTTGAGCCGGATGCGGTAATAAGAAGAAACTTCAATGTGAAGTGGCTGCATAATACAGACCCCAAGGCAAGGCCGGGCTCCCAGTTCAATGCTTCAGTAAACGCGGGTAGCTCATCTTTTAACTCTAACAATACCTATGATGCGGCGCAGATACTCAACAACCAGTACCGGTCCGATATTACTTACTCAAAAGCATGGACGGGCAAACCGTATAGCCTGTCTGTAGCGGCAAGGCATAGCCAGGAGGCCAGTACCGGGCAGGTAAACGTCAGCCTGCCGGAGGCTGCATTCTTCGTAAACCCGGTAAACGTATTTAAAGGTAAAAATGGCACGGGTACCCGCTGGTACGAGAAAATAACGGCAGGTTATAACATTACGGCGCAAAACCAGTTGAACTTTACTGATAGCCTTTTCAGCTTTGATAAGCTACAGTTTGCAGACTTCAATAACGCTGTAAAGCACAACATACCTATTGCGGCTACGTATAATATCTTCAGGTTTGTGAATATGTCTTTGTCTGCAGGCTATAACGAATACTGGTATTCCAAACAGACATTCAGGGCGTATGACTATACAGGCGATACTGTGGCACAAACCATTAACCGTGGTTTTTACGCCGCGCGCGATTATAATGCCGGAATGAACTTCTCTACCCGTATATACGGGCTGAAGATGTTTAAGAAAGGCAAGCTGATGGGTATCAGGCATGAGCTGCGGCCAAACGCATCTATCAACTATACACCGGATTTTGCAAAAGACCCTTACAATTTTGGCTACCGCACCATATTAGACCCTAATGCGCAACCCGTTTATGTATCTCCGTACGAGGGTTCTTTGCTCGGTGCGCCCGGGCAATTGGGCAACTACAGCAGCGTTGTAGGCCTGAGGTTTGATAATAACCTGCAGATAAAAGTACGTTCGGATAAAGACACGACAGGTTTTAAAAACATTAAACTGATAGATAACTTCAGCATCGGGTCGGGCTATAACCTGGCGGCAGATTCTTTTAACTGGCAGCCGATAACCCTCAACCTGACGACCTTGTTATTTAATCTTGTAAATATTACCGCTAATGCCACCTACGACCCATATGCCTTTGACACTTCGCTGGGCCGTAGGGTAAATGAAACATTGTATTCGCGCGGTACGGGTATAGCCAGGTTTACCAATGCGTTCATATCTATGAGCACGCAACTGAAACCACGCACACGCGAAGACAACAACCCTAAACGCAATACAGAAGAATACCAACGGCTGATGATGTATGGTATTAATGACGTTTATTACGATTTTAATGTGCCGTGGAACCTCGGTATCTCTTATACCCTGAATGTCAGTAAGGAATTTAACCTTACATCGCGTAGGGATACTGTGAAGTTAAGTAACCATAACGTAACGTTGAATGGCGACTTTAACCTGACCCCGCGCTGGAAGATAGTAGCCAGTACCAGCTACAACTTCACCGAGAAAAAGATACAGCTGTCGCAGATAAGGATAGTGCGCGATATGCACTGCTGGGAGATGGAACTATCTGTGGTGCCATTCGGCGAAAGGCGTTTTTACAACTTTACCCTGCACGTAAAGGCCAGCGAGCTGCAAGACCTGAAACTGATGCGGCGAAGAGATTACCGCGATGCGATTTTTTAGCGGTGGCAGGCAGTTACATCTATAATTATATATGATATAACCTGCTTATTATGGTATGACGTGCTATTTATCTATTTTTGTGCTTCGTTTATTAAAAATTGCATATAATCTTAGTATATGGCTATAGTTGATTTGGTTATGCCCAAGATGGGTGAAAGTATCACGGAAGCTACTGTTTTGAAATGGCACAAACAGCCCGGCGACCGTGTAAATATGGATGAAACCGTGCTGGAGATAGCTACTGATAAAGTGGATAGTGAAGTGCCTTCTACCGCCGAAGGCGTTATAAAAGAGATATTATTTAAAGTGGATGATGTAGTGCCTGTAGGTACTGTTATCGCCCGTATAGAATCAGGTGCTGCCGGTGCAACTGTGTCTGCACCTGAACAGGCAACTGTTGCCGCACCTGCGCCACAGCCACAACAGGCTGCGCCTGCTCCTCAACCTGCCGCCCCTGCATACCAGCCGGCGGCATCTGCTGCAAGTGTTGCATCTACAGGTGGCAATAGGTTTTACTCTCCGTTGGTACTGAATATAGCTGCTAAAGAAGGCATTGGCATGACCGAGCTGGAAAATATACCCGGTACCGGTGCTGAAGGCCGCGTGTCTAAAAAAGATATACTGGCATATGTAGCCGGCCGCAAAAACGGCGCACCAGCCGCAGCTCCGCAGCCGCAGGCTGCACCACAGCAACAGGCTGCGGCACCTGCACAGCCCGTAGCACAGCCAACTGCTGCACCGCAACAACAGCCCGAGGTGAATTATGGCGACAATGTGGAAATAATAGAAATGGACCGTATGCGCAAGCTGATAGCCGAGCATATGGTACGCAGCAAACATACATCGCCACACGTTACCAGCTTTACAGAGGCAGACGTTACCAACATAGTAAACTGGCGCAATAAAGTAAAAGGCAGCTTCGAGAAGAAGTATAATGAGAAGATAACCTTCACACCTATATTCATAGAGGCGATAGTGAACTGCATACGTAAGTTCCCGATGATCAACGCCAGTGTAGATGGTACTAGGATTATTATAAAGAAAGACATCAACATAGGCATGGCTGCAGCGCTGCCAAGCGGCAACCTGATAGTGCCTGTGATAAAGAACGCCGATACTAAAAACCTGCTGGGATTAACCAAGGATGTAAACGGTATGGCCAATGCCGCCCGCAACAATAAACTGAAGCCGGACGATACACAGGGCGGTACTTTCACGCTTACCAACGTAGGCACTTTTGGCAGCCTGATGGGCACACCTGTTATTAACCAGCCGCAGGTAGCTATACTGGCGGTGGGTGCTATTAAAAAGCGCCCCATGGTACTGGAGACAGAACATGGCGATGTAATAGCCATACGCCACATGATGTACCTGAGTATGAGTTACGACCACAGGATAGTTGATGGCTCTCTTGGTGCGGCATTCCTTACAGCGGTAGCTAATGAACTGGAAGCATTTGACCCCAACAGGGCGGTGTAATCAAAGCATATAAAATATAAAGCGGGACTGCAGCAATACGGTCCCGCTTTTTTGTGTAGCAAGTACCTACTGCCTGTATGTGCTGGGGGTTACACCTTCTATCCTTTTAAATACACGTATAAAGTAATTCAGGTTATTAAATCCCGCTTCGTAGCATACGTCTGTAATGCTTAACGATGTATCTGCCATTACCCGTTTGGCAAGCTCAATTCTTTCGTGCTGTATATATTCCAGGGGCGAAAGGCCAAACTGTCTTTTAAATGCCTCGAAAAATGCTGACTTGCTCATGTAAGAAGATTTGGCCAGTGCATCTATCTGTATCTTTTCCGTAAGGTGTTGTTTTATGTATTGTATAGCGGGGGTAAAACGGTGGTCGCGTAATGAGTGGTCTTGTATCACCGCCAGGTTTTGTGTTTGTATGATACGTAGCAGCAGCATTTTCAGCCCCAGGTCGGCAAGTGCATCTTTGGCTACATCATCTTCCATACTGATGCTGATGAGTTTGTTCAGGCTGCTGGCCAGTTCCTTATTATTCAGAAAATGATAACGGCTGAAATTCAGTTCCCATTCGAAAGGGGCTTCTTTGTTGGCGTAATGTTCATTCAGAAAATCAAGGTTTTTTTGCACCATATTCCAGTCCAGCGCAAGGGTGGCGCATTGTACAGGCCGCTTCATATCCGCTTCGGGGAAATCTACCTTCATAGATACACCTTCCGGCAGTATGACACTTTCTCCCGGCAGGAAATCAAAATCTTCACTGCCTTGCAATGACATCAGTTTCTTTCCGCGCATCATGCTGGACACTACCAATCCATTATAAGACAAAGCAACATTGCTGCAACGGTGAAAAGTTTCAAAGATATTCAGCTCACAATGTTCCAGGTTAAACACCCTGCGGTGCTCTACCAGGCTGTCCAGCGTAGTGCTGTCGCTAAGATTGATGGGTGCTAACTGGCAAACCTGGTTCATCTGCATGTTTTTTTGTGAACACATCCTTGCCGGTACAAAGAATGTGCTACTTAAAGTTACTGAAAATTAACGGTTGGTTGCCGGTACGTTACAGAATCAGACAATCGTTCACCTGAACAGGAGCATTGTTCTATCGTGCCGCGCGGGTAATGCATAACTTGTTATAATAATAAACTTCTTAAAAACTAAATAATATGAACATTACACTAGAACAGGCAGAAGCGGTGATTGCCGCAGCAAAAACAAAGGCAACAGAACTGAAAACACTGATGAACATAGCAGTGGTAGATTCAGGTACCAACCTCGTTGCTTTCGTACATATGGATGAAGCATGGCTGGGCTCTATAGATATTTCCCAGAAGAAAGCACGTACAGCGCGTTATTTCAATATGCCTACGGGAGAAATAGGGAAGTTATCTCAGCCGGGCGGCTCACTGTACAATATTGAACATTCTAACGGTGGCCTTATAACCTTCCCCGGTGGTGTGGTTATTAAAAATAAAAATGGAGACATCATAGGGGCGGTAGGAGTGTCCGGTGACTCTGTAGATAACGACCATGCAGTAGCACAGGCCGGTGCAGATGCAATCAAATAATTATTTAACCATAAAATACATTTTATGTGTAAAAATCATGGTGTCACATACGTCAGCCCGGGCGTAGTGGAAGTAAGGGAAATTGAATATCCTAAGCTGGCGCTTGGCGATCGCAAATGCGAACACGGGGTTATACTCAAAATCGTCTCAACCAACATCTGCGGCAGTGACCAGCACATGGTACGCGGGCGCACTACCGCACCTGCGGGGCTTGTATTGGGGCACGAGATAACAGGGCTGGTAATAGAAGCAGGGCGCGATGTGGAGTTCATTAAAACAGGTGATTTAGTATCAGTTCCGTTTAATATAGCATGTGGGCGTTGCCGCAATTGTAAGGCAGGGCAAACAGGTATATGCCTGAATGTAAACCCTGCCAGGCCCGGTGCTGCTTACGGCTATGTAGATATGGGTGGCTGGATAGGCGGACAGGCAGAATATGTAATGGTACCTTATGCAGATTTTAATCTGCTGAAATTCCCCGATAGCGACCAGGCTATGGCAAAGATCAGGGACCTTACCCTACTGTCAGATATATTTCCCACGGGCTTTCATGGTGCCGTAACTGCGGGTGTAGGCCCGGGTAGCATTGTGTATGTAGCAGGTGCAGGCCCTGTCGGGCTTGCCTGTGCAGCATCCTGCCATTTACTGGGTGCAGCCGTGGTAATAGTTGGTGATATGATAGACGAGCGGCTGCAACAGGCCAGAAGCTTTGGTTGCGAAGTGATAGACCTGAAAAAAGATGTGTCGTTAGCAGACCAGATAGCAGCTATAATTGGCGTACCAGAAGTTGACTGCGCAGTAGATTGTGTAGGCTTTGAAGCTAAAGGGCATGGCCAGGATAGTAATGTGGAGCAACCTGCTACGGTGCTGAACTCTATAATGGAGGTAACACGTGCAGGCGGGCAACTGGGTATTCCTGGCCTGTACGTAACCGGCGATCCAGGTGCTGTAGATGAAGCTGCGAAGAAGGGCAGCCTTAAAATACGCATAGGTCTTGGTTGGGCTAAATCACACTCTTTTCATACAGGCCAGTGCCCTGTTATGAAGTACCACCGCCAACTGATGAATGCCATTCTTTATGATAAGATACAGATAGCAGCAGCTGTTAATGTTGAGGTTATATCCTTACAGGATTCAGTACGCGGTTATCACGATTTTGATAAAGGTGCGGCAAAGAAATTTGTTATTGACCCGCATGGTATGATTGCTAACTAACAATATGCTTGATAACAAGCGGGGCTGTAGTGATACATTCCCGCTTTTTTATTGTTTATACTTTTGTTACCTCAGTAATAATATATCTCCTTTCATCAGTTCACTTTCGCTCTTGTATTTGTATTGGATTTGGTAAAAGTAAATGCCAATATCTGCCAGGCTGGCACCTTGCATGCCATTCCACCCTTGTGCCGGGTCATTAGTAGTGTACACTCTTTCTCCCCAACGGTTATAAATGCTTAAGCTGTAATCCATCAATGAACCCACATCGCCCAGCATGCGGGCAATATCATTTTTGCCATCGCCGTTAGGTGTAAACGCACCCGGGAAATACAGGCTACAGTTACGTTGTACAACAGTTATGCTGTCGCTTACAGTTGCGCATTTACTGCTGATAGTTACGAAGTATTTTCCCGGTTTTGTTACATCTAATGTATTACCCGTTGAGCCATCCTGCCACAGGTAATTACCTGTTTCTGTAGTTACAGCGCTTTGCGGTAGGATAATTTTTACATCATTGCATACAGTAGTATCGTTTCCTAAATGGATACCCGGTAGTAGATAGTAGCCGACAGTTGTTTCATCTGCATCTGTGCAGCCCTTATAAGTTATAGTTAAACCATAAGTTCCGGTATCGGTTACTGTGATATTATCACCATGGTTGCCATTGCTCCACAGGTAAGTGGTGCCTTGCGGTTGCGTATTGCTTTGTAGTACAATCGTATCGCCCGGGCATATGGTGGTGTCATTATTTATAAAAGCTTTCATATTGACCTCTTCTACTACAAAAGTGTCTGTGTTTATTTTACAGTCTTCATCATGACCATGCACCCAATATACGCCGGGCTGCGTTGATGTATATTTCTCATCGTGACTACCATCCTGCCATGTTACGTCTTGCTTGTTAGGTTTTAAAACAACCGGCTGGCCATTGCAAATTGCAGAATTTGTACTGGTATTAGCGCTGGTACTGAACATCTTAGGAATAACTACCCTTGCCGGTAGATTGTAGGTAGCCCTGCCGCCTATTCTTATAGCCTTATCAGTATATGTACAGCCAGGTGGCCGGGAGTCGCAATTCGATATCATGTCCAGGTAGCCATTTTCATACCGTACTATGTAGATATTACCGTCACTGCGTAATTGCATACTATTAATAAACTGGGAGTGGCGTGAATAGCCTACTACCATTTTAGACGCGGTGATAGCATCTTTTGTAGGTAGTGTAATATCGTATTGAAACACGGTATCACCATCGTTTGAATACAGATATTTTCCATTAGGTGAAAACTCGCAATTGTAATAATTCAGACGGGCAGTTGTGTCGGCCATTCGCCCGTTAGTTATTTTACCTGTTGCAGGGTTAAAGTCATGAATAGCCAGGTAAGAAAAATTAGTGACACGGCTGAAATACGCGCTTGCAGTAGCAATTTTTCTGGAATCAGGAGAAGGCCTGATACAATAGACATCAGGTAGGCTTGTAGGATAGGTTGCTGAAGATATAACGGGCTGAGGGTCCACACCGTTTGCGGAAACTTTATAAGCATAAAACTCGCCGGTTTTAAGGTTTTGTGATACAACCCATGCCACTTCACAGCCTTGCATTACGGTCATAGCCTCTGTGAAATTTTCGCCTGTTTTTATCTTTTTCATGCCTGGTACCACACCACCAAGTCCGTTGTTCAGGTTCATATCTACTACCGAGTAGAATAATTTCCCACGATCCAGGGATATTGATGGCAGGCTAAACACATAATATTTATTTTCATCGTTGATAAACGGAACAATGACTACACCTTGTAAAGATGATTGTGTTGTTTCATCCTCCCCTATCCCTGTACCATTCTGCATTACATTGTGACCTGCATCCCATATTCTTGACCCATCCGAATAAAATAGTAATGCCCCGGTGTGTTTGTCGCTAATTGAAGCAGTTGGTTCTAACGAATACATTCCTGAGTGAAATCCGACAGGTGGATTGGTATTAAAGTTAACACCGCCATTATGCCCCATGCACCAGACATTATCCTGTTTTTGCGCAAAGCCGCTGAAACAAAGCAGGATAAAACCGGCGAGAAGGAACCATATCCGTATGTGAAGTGTCATTTTTACCCCGGGGAGAAACTCGATACCTCCCTCAACCAATCATTGTTACATGGACAAAAATGCAAAAAAAATGGTTTAGTAATGCCACAGTAAATTCCTTTCTACTATAACAAGGCTATTTTCAATCTATAGGATAATGGCATAATGCATACTTACCTCACCAGTGTAATATCGCCTTTCATAAGTTCATACTTACCCTGGTATCTGTACTGTATATAGTAGAAATAAACACCGAGGTCGGCTAGGCTGGCGCCATGCATACCGTTCCATCCTTCGCGTGGATTGGTACCCGTATATATTAATTGTCCCCAGCGATTGTAGATATTCAACGCGAAATCTGTCAGTGAACCCACATCGCCTGCCATACGTGCTATGTCATTTTTGCCATCGCCATTAGGGGAAAACGCGCTCGGGAAAAACAGGTGGCAGTTCCGCCTGGCTACAGTTATACTGTCTGTAATGGACTGGCATTGGTTTGCAACCCTGACAGCATATTTCCCAGGCTCTGTTACAGTAAAATCGGTTTCTGTTGAGCCATCCTGCCACAGGTAATTACTTGTTTCTGCAGCGGTGACGCTTTCAGGCAGCGTAAGTGTAACTCCCTTACAGATCTGTGTGTCATTCCCCAGCTCTATGCTTATCTCCGGGATGTAGGTCATAACTGTTTCATCTGTATCAGAGCAACCTGAATTATTAACAATAAGCCTATATGCACCACCTTCAGACACTTTAATAGTGTCATTTGTACTGCCATTGCTCCATAAATAAGATGTGCCGGATGGCTGTGCATTGGCATACAGGGTTATTGTATCACCTGCACATAGGATGGTATCATCGTTGATAGTTACGTCAACCCGCAGGTCTTCTACTACAAATGTATCTGTACGTATTTCACAATCGCTGTTCAGGCTGCGCACCCAATATATACCTGACTGTGTAATGTTAAAACTATTGTCATTGCTACCGTCTTGCCAGGTGACATTTACCCCGTCAACATTGATTTTTATTGGTATGCCATTACAAATTGATGTGTCTGTAGTAGTACTGCCCACCACTTTGGCATTATCCGGCATTGCTATCCTGGCGGGTAGCCCGTATGTTGCTTTCCCCCCTATCTCTACAGCTTTGTCTGTATATACACAACTGGGAGCTAAGGCATCACAGTTAGAGATTCTATCCAGGTATTCTGATTCATAGCGTACGATATAAATATTCCCGTCGTCACGCAGTTGCATACCGTTAAGGAAAAAGGAAGTGGACAAGGAAATGTAAGTTTTTGATGCAGTAATATCAGCAAGCGTAGGCAACGAGATGTTATATTGATACACATCCCTTTCCGTCGCTACGTACAGCAGTTTCCCATTAGGTGAAAACTCAAAACCATAATATGCCACATTCTTCAAAGTATCTCCCAGCTTTCCATTGGTTATCCGCCCAGTCATACCGTCAAAATCATGAACGGCAATATAGGTGTCCCCTCCTACCTGGTTAAATATTCTGCCGGTAGAGGCTATCTTTTTATAGTCCGGGGATGTTTTCATTGCACTCTCATATGCCGGGCGTTTCGAATAATTGAGCGGTGATATAACCGGTGTGGTATTTAACCCGTTAGCTGATATCTCATAGGCATAAAAATCTCCGGTCTGTTTTTTTTGTGTTACCAGCCATACTATACCACAGCCACGCATAGCCACCATCGCCTCGTTAAAGCCCGTGTCTATCTTTATTTTTTTTGTTGATGCCATTACACCCCCTAAACCATTATTAAGCGTCATATCTACTACAGAATAGTATAAATGCCCATCAAAAGGTTTTATAGAAGGGCGTGTAAAAACATAATATTTAGTCTCATCATTTATAAAAGGTACAATAACACAACCTTGTGCAGAAGTTTGTGTTTTTTCATTCAAACCGATATCCGTACCATTCTGCATGATATTATGTGTGGCATCCCATATTTTCGAACCATCAGAATAAAAAAGCAAAGCGCCTGTATGCCTGTCGCTGATTGATGCTACTGTTTCTATAGCGTTAATGGAAGATTGAAACTTTGTAGGTGGTGTCGTATTAAAATCAATGCCACCGTTAAACCCCATACACCAAACATTATCCTGTTTTTGTGCATGAACAGAAAAATGGATAAATAAGATGATTGTGACTATTGCCAATATCCGCATGTCGTAGCTGTTGTAAAAAATTGATTATTACCTGTCTTGCAACCGTTATCCCCCCCAAAATTATGCCAGATATATGCCGTGTACAGGGCCTTGGTATAACGCTGATAAATATTGCTGTTGCAGTTTTAACCAAAGACAGGATTTGTCATGCGAAATATTAACTGTATGTTGATGATGACTTATACAGCCTTCCGGATTAATATTTTTTGTCGTGAATAATGTAATAATAACTCTCTTTTAAAGTTATATTTGATATAGCCTAAAACATTAATGGTATGAAATACCTGGTATTAATCCTTACCGCAGCAATTGCTTTCAGTTCTTGTAGTAAGAACAACCGCATTGGATATAACAAGCTAGAGTGCCCGGCATATAATCCCACGTTTCTGAATACGTGGTTCCCATATGAAGAGGGCCATACTTATTATTACAAAAGCAATAATGGTGAACGGCATTGGTTGGCCATACAGAGTATCAACTATTCTGATGGAGATGAACCACAGGGGTGCATGATACCGCAGGAATGTATCCCATCAGGTAATGTTTTTGCATACAGGGATTTAGACCAGTATGATAAAATCTGGCTGAGCGCAAGCCACCACATCAGTGGTGGGGTAGAACGGGTAACGTTGGCCTGGAACAGTACTAATATACAGCTGGTTGTAAACGATGACCAGAGCATGGGTCTTGACCCGATGTATTACGAAAGACCTGAAGACTACTACCGCGACATAAAACCTGAATTTACTTATCATAGTAGCAGGGCGCTGAATGAGGTAACTTATAATGATGTTTATGAGATTACCCTGAATAAAAACGATATGGGCAACGCCCGTAAGTTATACCTGGTGAAAAACAGGGGCGTCATCGGCTACGAAACGCAGGATGGAAATACTTTCTGGATGGAGCGCTAAAAACATTTTTATTGGTGGCGGGACTGTTACAGTCCCGCTTTTTTTATGTGTTAAACACAGGTTTTACAATACCCTGTAAGCAGGCAGTTTACATTTTCAACCTTATACCCTCGCGGCACTTTAAAGGCTACCTCTTCTTTCAGGCATTCCACTTTTTCGCACTTCATGCACCTGAAATGGAAATGGTCGTGGTGATGATGCTCGTTGTGGCAATTGTGACACAATGCGTAATAATATTTTCCGTCGTCACTTAGTATTTTGTGCACCAGGCCATCTTCGCAAAAACTGTTCAATACCCGGTACACAGTTACCCTGTCCATGGTACCGTTTACTTCATGTTCTATGTCCTCCTGGCTCATTGCTGTTTTTGAAGTGCTCAGCAGGTTCAGTACAGCCTGTTTCGCAGGGGTGTTTCTCCTCTTCATAATTCGTTAATGCAATTAAGTTGCAATAATAAAATAAAAACCTACATTTGCCAAATAAGATGTCAAACAAAACGACAAGAAAAGCATTTATAACACAGGGCAGCATGGCGGTAGCGGCAATGATGATACCACTGCGCACCCTGGCAAATACAGTAAATATGGCTGAGAACAATCTTTACGATGTGATAATAGTTGGTGGTAGTTATGCGGGTTTGTCTGCGGCCATGTCCCTGGGCAGGTCTTTGCGCAAGGTATTGGTAATAGACAGCGGGAAACCCTGCAACCGGCAAACACCCCATTCGCATAATTTCATTACGCATGACGGCCATACACCGCAAGAGATAGCCGCCCAGGCAAAGGCGCAGGTAGAAAAATACAGCACAGTAACATTTTACAGCGGCCTGGCGACAAAGGGTGCAAAAACAGAAACAGGGTTTGAGATACAAACTGAAACCGGCGATAAGTTTGAAGCGAAGAAACTGGTGTTTGCCACCGGCATGAAGGATATAATGCCGGACATAAAAGGCTTTGCCGCATGCTGGGGCATATCTGTAGTGCATTGCCCTTACTGCCATGGCTACGAGATACGCGACAAGAACACCGGTATTATAGCCAATGGTGATGCTGCTTACCATTATACACAGTTGGTAGCTAACCTTACAAAGCAGCTAACGGTTTTTACAAATGGCGCATCAACTCTTACTGAAGAACAGGCTGCTGGTTTGGCAAGGCACAACATAGCAATAGTTGAAAAGGCTATTGACAGCATAGAGCATGATAACGGGCAGATAAAGCACCTGGTTTTTAAAGATGGCACTACACACGCCCTGGATGCTTTGTATAACAGGCCGGATATGATACAGCATTGCGATATACCTGCACAATTGGGGTGCGAAATGACTGAGCACGGATTTATAGTGACAGATAGCCTGCAGAAAACAACCGTGCCCGGGGTGTTTACCTGTGGAGATAATGCTACACAGATGAGGGCAGTAGCCGCGGCTGTTGCATCGGGAAACCTTGCAGGTGCCATGGTAAACCACGAACTGGTGCACGAGGCGTTTTAGCCACGATATTCCCATCCAAACTTTTACAGCCCACCTGCGTTTATAATAACGGAGGTGAGCTTTCATTTATGCCATCATCAGTCATAGCGGCATATCATTACAACGAGGCGACGCATATACTTACCATAAAGTACGTATCAGGCATCGTGTATGAATACCTGGGTGTGCCTGTTGCAGTGTATGATGAAATGAAGAAATGGACTTCAAAAGGAAGCTTTCTGAATAAAAAGATTAAGGGTAATTACGATTTCAGAAAGGTAGAAGAGGAATAGGATAAAGACATAACTATGAAAGCAGAAAGTATTGTAGGCATTGTGGCGGGGATATTAACCGCGGCGTCGCTGCTACCGCAACTGGTAAAAATTATAAAGGAGAAGAAAAGCGATGATGTGTCTGCCGGTATGCTGATAGTCTTAATGCTTGGCCTCTGCACATGGATAGCATATGGCATCATGAAAAATGATTTGCCCATTATTATCACCAACGCTTTTTCTGTTACAGTAAATCTTTTTGTCATCATCCTGAAAAAGCGTTACAGTTCATGATAACATTTGACCAGAACGGCATATACTGCGCCAGGGCCAATATATATATAGACCCCTGGAAGCCTGTGGGTAAAGCCATCATCACGCATGCCCATTCAGACCATGCACGCATGGGTATGGGCAGCTACCTGGCGCATGAGCATGCGGCGCCTGTGTTGCGTTACAGGCTGGGCGCAGATATATCTTTGCAGCAAATGGCTTATGGTGAAGTGCTGGACGTGAATGGTGTTAAAATAAGCCTGCACCCTGCGGGGCATATATGGGGCTCTGCACAGGTAAGGCTGGAGTATAAAGGTGAGGTGTGGGTGATAAGTGGCGACTATAAATTACAGCAGGATGGTATCAGCACAGATTTTGAGCCTGTACGCTGCCAGCATTTTATTACAGAAAGTACATTTGGCCTGCCGGTATATAAATTTCCTGACCCCGTGCAGGTGCATGCAGATATCAACAACTGGTGGCGCAACAACAGTGCAGAGGGGAAAAACTCTGTCATATGCGCTTACGCGCTGGGCAAAGCGCAGCGTGTATTGCAGCATCTTGATACCACCATTGGTGATGTATATACCCATGGTGCTGTGGAGAACATTAATGCGCTGTACGAACAGGTGGTAGGTAAGTTACCCCGGTCGCAAGGTGTAAATACTGTAGCCAACAGGAAGGATATAAAAGGCGCTATGATCATTGCACCGCCATCGGCGCTGAACACACCATGGATAAAATCATTTCAACCATACAGGCTGGGTATATGTAGTGGGTGGATGCAGCTGCGCGGTGCAAGGCGCAGGCGTGGTGCGGATATGGGTTTCATTTTGTCTGACCACGCAGACTGGGCACAACTGGATGCAGCAGTACTGGCGACAGGTGCGCAGCATGTATATGTTACCCACGGCTACAAGTCGATATATGCGCGCTGGCTGAAGACGAACTACGGCCTGGATGCTACAGAAGTGGAAACGCTATATACGGGCGAACTGCTGGACGATACTACCGGCGCTGAACAAAACACACAGGATGAAAGCATTTAGCGAAATGTTTATGCAGATAGACCAGACCACATCTATCAATGAGAAGATAGATGCGCTGGTGCAATACTTCACCATTGCAGAAGAGGAAGACGCAATATGGTGCGTAGCCCTGCTGACGGGAAGAAGGCCCAAACGCACGGTGAAGACGAACGAGCTATGGACATGGAGCGGGGAACTTACCGGGCTGCCCGAATGGCTGCAGGCAGAATCATATCACATAGTGGGCGATCTTGCCGAAACTATTTCACTGTTGCTGCCTGAAACAGAGAATGCCCACAGCCATTCCCTGCACCGTATTATGCAAGACCTGATGGACCTTGAAAATAAAGATGAGCAGCAGCGCAAGGAATATATAACAGGCATGTGGCGTCAGTTTAACAAGGCAGAGCTGTTTGTATTCAACAAGCTGATAACAGGCGGTTTCAGGGTAGGTGTTTCTGAGAAGATCATCATCAAGTCTCTGGCAAAACATTTTGGTATAGATGAGAACGTGGTGGCGCACAGGCTTGCAGGCAAATGGTCGGCTACGGAACAAACGCTGAAAGGCCTCTTGTCTGACGACGATAATATGGCCGATGTATCCCGCCCGTATCCCTTTTACCTGGCCTACCCGCTGGAGGTAGCAGTTGAGGAACTGGGGCCGCTTGAAGAATGGCAGATAGAAAGAAAGTACGATGGCATACGCGGGCAGATAATTGTAAGGGACAACACGTTGTTTGTATGGAGCAGGGGCGAAGACCTGCTGACAGAAAAGTTTAAAGAATTTCATAGCCTGGCGCAGGTGCTGCCCGGCGGTACGGTGATAGACGGTGAAATATTGCCGATGAAAGATGGCCAGTACCTGCCTTTTCATGTAATGCAGACAAGGATAGGCAGGAAGAATGTTACAGCCAAATCATTGAAGGACGCGCCATTGGTAATGGTATGCTATGATATACTGGAATACAATGCGGCAGACATCAGACACATGTCTATGCAGGAGCGCAGGAATATACTGGAGCAACTGCTGGACATGGTAAACGGCTCACATCCGGAAATTCCTTTAATTATTTCACCCATACTAAATTGCAGCAACTGGCAGGAGGTAGCGCTTGTGCGCGAAACATCGCGAGATAACTTTTGCGAGGGACTGATGCTGAAAAGAAAAGCCAGTGAGTACAAAACGGGTAGAAGAAAAGGTGACTGGTGGAAGTGGAAAGTGGATCCGCTAACTATAGATGGCGTACTGCTGTATGCGCAACGTGGCCACGGGCGCCGTGCCGACCTGTACACGGACTTTACCTTTGCCGTATGGGATGGTGAGGAACTGGTACCTTTCTGCAAAGCATATTCGGGCCTTACAGATAAGGAAATGAATGAAGTGGACAACTGGGTGAAGAGGAACACCATTGAAAAGTTCGGGCCTGTGCGCAGTGTTGCGCCGGGCCTTGTATTCGAAATTGGGTTCGAGGGCATAAACCCATCGCCCAGGCACAAGTCGGGGGTAGCATTGCGTTTTCCGCGTATGCTCAGGTGGCGCAAAGACAAAGGCATTAAAGACGCCAATACTAAGGGCGACTTGCTGGAACTATTAAATATATACGGTACTGCAAGGGAGCAAGAATAGCAAGGCTACCATTCAAACCTTTCCTTGTCGTCGTCTATAGAAACGCCACCAAGGCCCGCCAGTGCACCACCGTCAAGACCTATCCTGATGCCTGTGTATGTTTTACGGTTTGCATCCCAGCCGCGTACTACATCCACCCGCAGGAAGCGGAATATCTTAAAGCCCAGGTTGTCTATACCCAGCGACACTTCCGTGTAATAATTTTTAGGGTCGATATACAGTGTATTGTTAGCTGCAACAAGGTTCCATCTTGCTTTTTTCAGCAGTGGTATTTTGTTGGTCAGCAAGCCGTTCAGGTTATACTCTACATGTGCTTCGCCGTATATCTTTGCCGTATTGCTCAGCATATAGTAGGGCGCCAGCTGGAAGCCCTGCAGGTATGGCGCGGCAATTACCAGTTCGTTGTCGGCTACGTGCATCATATCGGGCAGGCTCACGTACCTGCTGTTCAGGAAACCGCCTGTAGCAATGTTGTATTCAATGCTACCCAGCAGTTTCATGTTTACATAGTCTTCTATGCTGAAACGCCATTTGTCAAAATCTGTTTTGCTGTTCAGTAAGGTTGGTATGCCTTTTTCATAGCTGGCTGTAAAGGTGGGCCATACGCTACTTTGCGGCGATTTAAACTTCGGATACTGAACATATTTGTACCCCGGCTGGTAAGACACCGATGCCTTTACCAAAACTGCATTGTGCGTTTCCCACAACATGCCGGCCAGTGGCGCAGGTATATTATCAGTCCATTTTTCGGGATTATTATCTGCCCATGTATATAGTGTGGTATTGCTGAGGGGCAACCTGCGTTGAAAGCCACCCTTTATATTCCAGCTAAGGCCGTTACCATAATTAGCACTGAAGAATGCTGCTGCTGTGTAGCGCTCGTACAGCTTCATAATGTTCTTGCCATAGGCCAGTGTGGTGATGGTGTTATACAATGGTGCCACGGTGCTGTTGGGGTTGTATTGATAAACGTATTTACCGCCTTCTATACCTGCTTCCCAGTTGCGCGTAAGCCATTCACGGTTGTATTTTTTATAACTCACCCGCTCATAAGCATTCAGGTGTGTATTGCCAAAGCCGTAGCGCAAGGCACCCGATGTGTATATGTATTTAGCCGTGTCCAGCCTGTGTATAGTGGTTAGCTTCGGATTTACATAAATACCTTCTACCGTGTTGTAATTCACCAGGCCGTTTAGTAAGGCATTGGTCTGGTAGCTGGTTTTATTGTCTTTGGTAGCATAATATACGCCACCTGTTATAAGGTCGCCAGGCTTGAATTTATTTCTCTGCCTGCGCACAGAGTCGCGGTATTCAGGCGAGGTGACTTTGGCGTAAATGCTATCGCGCTTATGGTAGTCTTCAACCTCGTCTTCTTCCAGTGGTATTACCCGTGCTTCCGTAAAATGGGTTGTGTCCTTGTTGGCTTCGGTAAGGTAAGAACTTACTATTTTGTTATCAAAAAGGCTGTCCGGTATAGGCTGGTTTACTTTCTGGTTATCATATACCGCTATAAAGTTGGCAGTAAAGTCCAGCCCGAACAAACTGAGTGTGGGGTATTGCACCTGGCTTTTTATTACCCACGTGTCTTTTTGCAGCGGCAGGTAGGTCTGTTCTATACGCAGTGTATCCAGCTGTTGCAGGCTCGATTGCTTGGTGAGTGTAAGGTCAAGGCTATGCACCGCCCAGTCATTTTCTACAATGTATATAGTGCCGTAAAACAGTGGCTCGTAGCTGCGGCGCGGTGTTACGGTTATTTTATTCACCGTATAGCCATCCTGCCTGAACTCCCCCTCGTATTTGTACTTGTAATAAGTAAGTGCCCCTTCTGCTATAGGTGATACAAAGCCACGCTCACTGATGTTCCACAGGGGGTTTACATTGTTATCATAAAAAGAAACTACAGGCGGCATCCTTGACAGTCCCAGCCCGTTGGGGTTACCACTTTCGCGTACGGTTTTGATAATCGTTCTTTCTTTATTGCCCCTTGCGTAGTAATCGGCCTCTTGTTCACTCAGGTATATCACACCCAGTTTGGTAGAGTCTGCACCACCGCCACCACCTTCCACCACATCTTCACCATTCACTTTTACGCCGAATATTTTATTGGGTATGCTCCTGTTGCGTATCACCGCCTTCATGTAGATAGATGTCTGGAAAGCCTGTACCTGCTCCTGGTGAAACTTGCGCCTTTTAATAGCCTTGCGTATGATGGCATATGCAGGGTCTTCTGCATTGGCTCTTATCACTACATCTTTCATGGTAAGCGATTGCTCCTGCAGCTTGAAGTTATGTATCACCTCTTCGTTGCCTGTAATGGTCACTTTAAAATTCGTTTGCTGGAAACCCATATACTGGCAGGATACATTGTGCGTGCCGGGCTGCAATACAAGGTTGTATTCCGCATTGGCATTGGCCGCAGTACCTATCGTGCTGCCTTTTATATATACAGTGGCATAGGGTAATGGTTCGCCTTTGGCATCGGTTACTTTGCCTTTTAATACGCCCGCGTATATTGCATGCGGCAGTATAACACAACATACTGCCAATACCAGGTGGTATAAGTTTTTTACCATGAGTGTGATGATGTTTTTAGCCTGTAGTGTAGCGTTACATCGTACAGGCGGTGGAAAAGTTACAATTTTATCAGAAAAGCCCGTTTATCTGTGCATCCACCCTGCGTACTACTTCTGCCAGGTCGTCAGGATTTTCAGTAAAGTCAAGGTTCTCAATATCTATAACCAGCAGAGGGCCATCCTGGTATTTCGCTATCCATTTATTATAATTCTCGTTCAGGCGCTTCAGGTAGTCCAGCCTTATGTTTTCTTCATATTCGCGGCCACGTTTCTGTATCTGGTCCACCAGTTTTGGTATGGATGCCTTCAGGTATATCAGCAGGTCGGGTGGTTGTACCATCTTATTCAGCGTGCTGAAGAGCGATGTATAGTTATCAAAATCGCGTTTGTTCATCAAGCCCATATCATACAGGTTGGGCGCGAATATGTGGGCATCTTCATATATTGTCCTGTCCTGTATAACGGTTTCAGTGCCGTGCCTTATTATCTCCAGTTGCTTCAGGCGGTTGTTCAGGAAATACACCTGCAGGTTGAACGACCACCTGTGCATGTCCTCGTAAAAATCTACCAGGTAGGGGTTATGGTCTATATCTTCATAATGCGGTGTCCATTTATAATGTTTGGCAAGAATAGCGGTAAGTGTTGTTTTGCCCGCACCTATGTTGCCGGCTACAGCTATATGTTTCAGTACCTTTTTCTTTGCCATGTATCCTCTTTGTAAAAAATGTATTGGTAATCTTATTTATCCGAAACCCCGCTGCACCATCCCCGAACATTAAAGTACAACTTAATGTCTTATTTCAAAAAGCCGGGTATGTTAATAATAGTTTATGCCTATCAGCTTCCTGGCTTCGGCAATGGTGGCCGATGCGCTTACGCGGGCTTTTTCAGCGCCTTCTTTCAGTATCTTCCTTATCTGCTCGGGGTTGTCCTGCAATTCGGCAGCCCGCTGCCTGATGGGGGCAATGAATTTCACCATATCTTCTGCCAGTTGCTTTTTCATATCGCCGTAGCGTATGGTGCAATCGTTGTAGGCATTCCTGTAGGTATCTACCACATCAGGGGTTGATACCAGGCTCATCAGCAGGAAGATGTTTTTTATATAGTCCGGCATTTCACTGTTGTGCTCCGTAGGGCCGCCATCAGTCTTAGCCTTCATCACTTTTTTGCGTATCAGGTCATCTTCGTCGGCAAGGTACAGGGTGGCATTTCCGTGCTCACTCTTGCTCATTTTGCCTGTGCCGTCCAGGCTGGGCACTTTTACCAACTCATTGCTATAGTTAAAAGGATATGGCTCGGGGAACATTTCACCATAACGGTTATTAAACCTGTTCACAAAGTTGCGCGCCATTTCTACATGTTGCTCCTGGTCTTTACCTACAGGCACCTTTACGGCTTTATGTATAATGATATCAGCCGTCATCAGTACGGGATAGGTAAGTAACCCTGCATTTACGTTGTCGGGCTGCGTACGTACCTTATCTTTAAACGTGGGTACTTTTTCCAGTTCGCCTTTGTAGGCCATCATATTCAGCATCAGGTACAGCTCGGGTATCTCCGGCAGGTCGCTCTGTGCGTACAGGGCTACCTTATCTGGGTCAAGGCCGCAGGCTACATTTTCTGCCACTACACGGTACACATTCGCCCTCAGGTCTTTAGGGTCGGGGTGGGTGGTAAGGGAATGATAATCTGCCACGAAGAAATAGCAGTTATAATCATCCTGCATTTTTACGTAGTTCTGCATAGCCCCGAAGTAATTGCCCAGGTGCAGGAAACCTGTAGAACGTATGCCGCTGACAACAATTTCTTTACTCATAACGGGCGGCAAGATACGAAATGGGTGGAGAAGTAGATAAAACTATGCTCAAATCACTTCTGATACAATACCAGGGGGTAGGAGAATAAATAGCAAACCTCCCTGAAAGGAGGTTTGTTCGCAACATACAAATAGGAGTTGATACTATTATCTATGTTTAATCATTCTAATGCCTCCGGTACTTGTTTTGGAATCTGTAGCATTGTCCGTGCCCTTTTCTACAACCTTAAAGGTAGCGTCGTTGCCATTCCCCGGATATCTTACTGTCTTATCTTTATCATCATCGCTCAGCTTAAAGGTAATAGGCAGGGTGTACATCACATTTACCTTATTGCCTTTTTCATCTTCGCCGGGTACCCAGTCGGGCAGTGCTGCAACCACAGTCATAGCTGCATCAGCCAGCAGGGGGTTATAATCTGTTTTAGCCGGGTGTATATCCCTGATATGCCCGTCTCTGTCAACAACAAATTTTATGATGATCCTTCCCTCAATACCTTTATCCTGCGCTTCCTGTGGATATACTATATGCTTGCCCAGGAATTCCGAAAGATTATAACCCGGCTCAGGCATTTTATGTGTAAAGGCTACAGCGCCTTCTGTTACTATATGCTGCTTTTGGGGCTTCTTTTTATTGTCCATCTTCTGCTCGCAGCTTTGCAGGGTAATGATACCACCTGCCAATGCTAGTGTACATACTGCCGCTATTATACTACGTGTTTTAGAAGCGGATTTGTTTTTGTGTAACATCATGATTCTTCTTTTTATGGGGTGAATGATAAATGAATGCGTTAAGGGCAGGGTGCAGGTATTGAATACCGATGACAGGAGCAGTGTTGAATAAGCTTCAGGCTGAATGGCCACTGCCGCATCTGCCTGGAACTCGTGTACCTGTACCAGTTCTTTCTTTATAAAATGAACAAATGGGTTGGGCCAGGTTACCGCCTGCATGATGCTGATAAATACCATATCCCTGCTGTGCCGCAATTGTATATGCTGCTGCTCGTGCCTGATGATGGCATCATCTACATCGCCATCGGGCAACAGGATGTACCTGCCCCAGCTTCCGGGACCGTAGCCTGTATGCTTCAGCAATACATAGCCATCCTGCTGTACTTTATCACTGCGTTTTATCAGCCTGCGTAGCTTTGCATAGCTTTTTATTGCCAGGGCGGCGATTACCAATGCTACAGTTATATATAACAAGGCTGATACTGTCAGCCATAGCGGCAATGTCATTGCCTGTGTATTGTTAGCTGTGCCCACTACCAGCTCCGGCAATATTCCTGCTATCATCTTAGATTCAGTTTGCGGTCTCAACGCCTGTGGCAATTGTAACAACGGCAACACTAATGGCAGTACCGCAGCTGCCAACAGGTAAGCGCGATTGAACCTGTGCAATGGCCTGTCGCGCAGTAATAAAAGATATACCAGCAACATCAGTCCGGTGTAGGTAACAACCTGTATGAAGTACATCATAACAATTATTTTTTAGGTGATTGTTTTTTTATTTCATTCAATATGTCTTCCAGTTCCTTTACGCTGATGTCTTTTTCCCTAGCGAAGAAGGACAGCATGTTTGCAAACGAGCCTTCAAAATATTTGCCTACAAACTGTGCCATGCTTTTTTTGCTGTACTCGTCTTTTTCTACCAGCGGGTAATACCTGTTTGATTTTCCCAGGCTTTCGTGCGCCACTATTTTTTTGTCTTCCAGTATTTTTATAATAGTGCTCACAGTGTTGTAGTGCGGCCTGGGCTCTGGCAGGGCATCTACTATGTCTTTTACAAAGGCTTTCTCCAGTACCCATAGCACCTGCATTATTTCTTCTTCGGCCTTGGTAAGTGGTTTAAATTCTTTCTTCATAATTGGTGTTTAAACTAAGTCTTTAGTAAATGTACTAAGTCTTTAGTTTATAAACTAATTATTTAGTTGAAATAGTAAATTATTATATTGTTGTGACAATTAAGTTATTTGATTTAGATTTGTCTAAATTATTTGTTAGGTTACGTACAACATGGAACAGATAACAGAGTATTTCACACAGATAGGCCCTGTAAAGAGCGCATTGCTGGCTACTACCTTCACGTGGCTGGTAACGGCTGCGGGCGCTTCTTTGGTATTCTTTTTTAAAAGCCTGCACCGCGGTGTACTTGATGCTATGCTGGGCTTTACCGGTGGCGTAATGGTGGCAGCCAGTTTCTGGAGCCTGCTGAACCCCGCTATAGAAATGTCTGAAAAGATGTACCCCAACATGATATGGATGCCGGCGGCCGTAGGGTTCTTTTTAGGCGCCATGTTCATATTCGTGCTGGACAGGTTTACACCGCACCTGCACATCAACTTTGGCGTAGAAGAAAGCGAAGGTGTAAAGACCAAGCTGCACCGCACTACACTGCTGATACTGGCTATAACATTGCACAATATACCTGAAGGCCTTGCCGTGGGTGTATTATTTGGCGCTGCTGCACTGGGCATGCCCGATGCAAGCTTTGCCGGGGCTATTGCATTGGCTATAGGTATAGGCATACAAAACTTCCCGGAGGGTATTGCGGTATCTATGCCGCTGCGCAGGCACGGTGTTACAAGATTAAAGAGCTTCTGGTACGGCCAGCTGTCTGCTATAGTAGAGCCCGTAGCCGGTGTGGTAGGCGCGCTGGCAGTTATATACATTCAACCCATATTGCCTTTTGCACTATCATTTGCAGCAGGCGCTATGATATATGTGGTGGTAGAAGAAGTAATACCTGAAACACAGCGGGACAAATATACAGATGTGGCCGTGCTTGGCTTCATAGGCGGCTTCCTGGTGATGATGATACTGGATGTGGCATTAGGATGATAACAGTATATGTCAAAGAACAATCGTGGATAGCACGTATAGCGGCAGGGGTGCTAAACACCCGGCGGGTAGCTATAGTTATTAATCGCACCATATACCTGCACAATACTTCACGAATAGATTTCACCGGCAGCCGGTCGTGGCTGCTGCACGAGTTGAAACATGTAGCGCAATATGAGCAATACGGCACGGTAAGGTTTATGTTGCTGTACCTGTACGAGTCTATGCGCAAGGGCTATATCAATAACCGTTTTGAAGTTGAAGCCCGCGCTGCAGAACATGATGTAACTGTATTAAATAAATACAAGCTGCTTTAGTGCCACAGTACAATATCGGCAACTACATCTCGTTATAAATGCCAAAACCACCTTGTGATGAAAGAGAAAGTGTTTGCATTATTCCTGTTGTTTCTTCCTGTATTAGTTATTGCACAATCAGCGCAGCCTGTAGAGATGGGGCCTATACCACCCAAAACGAAATACATAAAAATGTATAACCTGGTATCTGCGTCGCGCAGTGTTACAGAACCGTACATGCCAGCCAACAGGTCATATACATATGTTTCATCCTTCAGGATATGGAACCCGGCACTGGCTGCAGGGCTTGTCAACAAAAAGGGTAATGCGCACGAGGTGGAACTCACATCTGTAAGTATCAACGCATCGGACAGCCGCACTACCCTGTACGTACCCGGCCAGAACATAAGCATATCCACAACAGGCAGCAAAATATATGAAACGCATTTTACGCTGCGGTACGAGTATATACTTAACCTGGTAAAGAAGCCCGGTGCAAGACTGGTACCCTCTGTAGGTTTTGCAGCATCGCCCTATTATATACGGTACAACCTGGTGCCCTATACTACGGCACCCTATCCTGCAAAAGACACCTATATAGGCATGCGGATGTTTGTTGCGCCGCGCATATGCTACAACCTGCGCAGAAACCTGTTCTTAGACCTGAACGTACCATTTTGCCTGGCAGATTTAAACTACAATAACCACAATGAACAAAACCCTGCTATACCCTCCGCTGCACGTACTGTCAGTTCTGCAAACTTTACTGCTTTGCCTAAATATTTTTCAGCAAGGCTGGGGATAGGGGTGCGTATATAAATAAATATATACTGCCCGTAGAATTGTTGCGTTTTGTTGTATTTTTTGCTGTTTTTCAGAAACAGGTTTTAAAATTGTTGTGTTTTGTTGTGTTTTTTGCTGTTTCTCATAAAACAGGATTTAAAATTGTTGCGTTTTGTTGCGAATTTTTCTGTTTTTCGAAAAAATCCATGTCCTGAAAAATGCCTCATGCCGGAAATGATTTATATAATCTTTTTGCCAGAACGTCATGTGATAGTCAAAGGACATTACTACTGCAAATATATGTAAAAATGATGTTTTATTATAATTTTATATTGAGTTTGTTTGGTAGTAATACATAAATGTAATCAGGTGAAGGTAGGTGGTTGCATCCCCGTTTAATCTATAATTTCCCCTACCTTGTCCAGCACAATACGGTAACTGTTGCCTGCCCGTTCAATATGATATTTAAGATGTGGGAGATAGGCCCCTGCATAGGCACGGCCTTTTACACGGCGGTATGGTTCCAGCTCAGGGTTATTGGTAATATCCATCACTGCAATGGCGCATATACCCCTGCCCACCATGTTTACATACATATACTCACGGCCATGTTTTTCATTGTAAGAATCTATCCAGGTGGTCAGGCTGTCTTTATTGGCCAGGGCTATTACCCTTGCCAGTTCTGCCCTGTATTCCTCATCGTCAGGGTGATACTTTGAAAATACGGGATTGGCGTTGGTGCACCTGTTGTTGTTGCATCCTGCAAACAGTACCACTACAAAAATTGTATAAATTAAAGAGCGCATAGCGAAAGTTTTTTATGATAATAATTTATGGCGAGACGATTTTACACGCTCCCATAGTGAACTTCAAAAACTGCTGCTGCATATAACGGCGTTTCTTTTTTTTGCCGCACCTGCAAGCATGTATCGCGATACAATAAAAAGACGATGATAATAGAATGACTGTTAGTTTTTTATAGAGAAATACGGTAATCGTATTGTCATTCTGTTTTCTTCCCGGTCAGCTGATAATACCCGGCAACACAGGATTACATAAAAACCTTTTAGTTTAACAAATTGTACCTTGCAGCGTTATCTTTAATGACGAATGTAACACAGCAGCAATTCACATGAGGGTATCAAAATTATTTAATGATTTTTTTAATAGCGAAAAATCAGGCGGGATAGTCCTGCTGCTTTGTGCTATTATATCTATGGTGCTGGCAAACACAGCTTTCCAGGCAGAGTATATCGCCTTCTGGAAGATTAATTTTGCAGGGCACCACCTGGACCATTGGATAAATGACGGCCTGATGGCCATCTTCTTTTTGCTTATTGGCCTTGAACTGGAAAGGGAAATATATGCAGGTGAGTTGTCAAGTCCTAAAAATGCCCTGCTGCCGATATTTGCTGCGATAGGCGGGCTGCTGGTGCCTTCCGGTATCCACCTTTTGCTGAACTATGGCACGCCTACCCAGGCAGGTGCAGGTATCCCCATGGCTACGGATATTGCTTTTGCCTTGGGTGTTCTGTCGTTGCTGGGCAGCAGGGTGCCGGTATCGTTAAAGATATTTTTAACCGCACTTGCCGTAATAGATGATCTGGGCGCAATACTCACAATAGCGATATTGTATTCTGATGGAATTTCGTTCTTACACCTGGGCATTGCATTAGGCATTTTTGCTTTGCTTGGATTGTTGAACCGTTTGAAAGTAAAGAATATTATTCCTTACCTCATTGGCGGTGTAGCTATGTGGTATTTCATGTTACATTCAGGGGTGCACGCCACTATATCAGGTGTATTGCTTGCTTTTGTGATACCGTTTGGCAATGGCGATGAGCAATCGACCTCTTATCGTTTGCAGCATTTTCTGCACAAGCCCGTTGCGTTTATCATCATGCCCATCTTTGCACTGGCCAACACTGCTATCATATTCCAGGGCTCCATTGCAGAAAGCCTTTCTTCATCCAACAGCCTTGGTATTATCTCAGGTTTGTTCCTGGGCAAGCCGATAGGGATTTTACTGTTCAGCTTTATAGCAGTAACCATAGGCATTTGCGCTAAACCTGCCGATTTAAAATGGAAGCATGTTGCCGGGCTGGGGTTATTAGGCGGCATAGGTTTTACCATGTCTATTTTCGTAACATTACTTGCGTTTGACGATACTTACATGATTGATGCATCTAAGATAGCCATCATAGCTGCATCGGTAATTTCAGCTGTTGCAGGCTTACTGGTATTGCGCTTTAGTCTGCCAAAGAAAAGTATGGTTGTGGAAGCAGGTAAATAATACCCTTCCTTCACCCGATGTATTACGCAAGTTCACTTTACAGGTCTTCATACATTTGCAGCCTGGCAGATATGTCCCGCAACTGCCGTTGCAGGGCTTCTACCTGGTGCAGCAGGTGGGCTATGGCTTCTATCCCTTCCATATTTATTTCCAGGTCTGTATGCAGGCGCGCCAGTTTTTCAAGATGGGCAACATAATCAGGATGTATATATTGCTCCTCTTCTATGGTCATCACTTCTACCAGTCCTGCCTCGCAGAGGCCCGTAACAAATGTGTACGAAATGCTGTGATGCAAACAAAAATCCTTAGCAGGTATTAATCCGGTTTTTTCCATCATTAAGGTTTTTTAATAGCGGCAAGCTGCCTGAATAATTCTTTTTCTTCCTCAGATAGTTGTTCGGGTATTTTTATATTCCATGTTATGTACAGGTCGCCGGACTCACCCTCTTTTTTGTATTTAGGAAAGCCTTTACCCTTCAACCGTACCTGCGCACCATTTTGTGTTCCCGGCGCTACTTTCAGTTTCACCTTGCCAGACAGCGTATCAATAATTTCTTCGCCACCCAGCACGGCCGTGTACAGTGGCAGGTCTGTAGTTTTGTACAGGTCGTCGCCCTTGCGTTTAAAGCCGGTATCGTTATTTATCATAAAGGTTATGTACAAATCGCCTTTGGGCCCACCATTCACGCCTTCGCCACCATAGCCGGCCAGCTTTATCACCTGCCCGTCTTCCACACCGGCGGGAATAGTGATGCGGATGTTTTTGCCATTTATGGTCAATACCTGCTTCCTTGTTTCAAGAACATCGCTCAGGTTCATTTGCAGTGAAGCCCTCAGGTCTTCGCCACGGTAGCGCACATTGCTGCGGCTACTACGGCCACCCTGGCGGCCAAACATCTGCTCGAAGAAATCAGAGAAATCGGCACCCTCGCCAAAGTCTGATGAGGAGTAGGTATAGCCCTCAAAACCCTGGCCGCCACCGCCTCTTTGCTGCTGCTGTTTTCTTGCCTCTTCATATTGCTCCGCATGTTTCCAGTTTTCGCCATACTGGTCGTATTTCGCGCGCTTTTCAGGGTCGCTTAATACTTCGTTGGCTTCGTTTATCTGCTGGAATTTCTTTTTGGCTTCTTCGTTGTTTGGGTTCAGGTCGGGGTGAAACTTACGCGCCAGTTTGCGGTAGGCTTTCTTTATATCATCTGCCGATGCGCTTTTGTCTATGCCCAGTACCTGGTAATAATCTATAAACCCTGCCATAGTTAGTGGTTTGTATTGTTGTGTTGATGATACCGATGGTGGTTAACAAATGTAATATTTATAAGGGGGAAATGATCGGTAGAGGAATGTAGGGAAATCTCGGACAAGCATTCTTATTTTGATGGTTTTGATTCAAGTATGTAAATCAATTAATTATTAATTATGAAAATAAAATTATAAATTAAATGTTGAAAAAAGATGTTTAATATTGAATTTTCCTTTTTATATTTGAAATAGAAGAGCCACGTAGTGAATTTTTCATTCGTAAAAAACTCTTCTGCTTATATCATGGATTTAATTCGGAGTCAAGAGCTGGTTGACCAGCTAAGAGCAAAGACGCCAGACATTGAAAATGCTAATTGGCATCGAAATGCAAAAGGCAAGTGCACTGGCAAACATGCTGTTTGACAGCGTGCAAAAAAGCTTGGTCGAGGTTTCTAAATTATTAGAGCCTTAAAGTAGACCATTTTTACAGATGAAGACACATCTGGATCAGCATCAATTGAGAGAATTAGTTGATGTAATCACGTGGGTATTAAATTCTGGAACCTTAAATCCAGAGAGCGAAACCAAATTTCTTAACGCTAAAAAAACCATTGAAGAGGCTCTGAAAACAATAGGGCAACAGGATGAGGCAGATACTAAAGAATTAATTCTGGGAATAGTTAAAATTTTTCTGGCATTATTCAATAACTAACACATTTATAACCTAGAATTATCATTGCGTGATTAATAAAATATATTTAATCATTCTGTGATAATTCTGGGTTATAGTCTCTCCTTTTTTGGTCAAAAAATATTATGAATCTTGGAGAGGTAATAGCAACATTTAGACGTAAAAAAAACATCAAGCAAGGTGATTTGGCAAAAGAAGTGAATATAACGCAGTCGCATCTTTCGTTGATTGAAAGGGATAAAACTCATGCAAGCATTCCGACATTAACTTCAATCGCTAGAGCATTAGAAATCCCGGTTCAATTACTTGTTGTGTATTCTCTAAATTCAAGTCAAATAGATGATGATAAAAAAAGCGCTTACTATAAGATAATGCCTTTAATAAAAGAAATCATCGAACTACATTTTCTATCTCCTGATAAAGACAGAGATGTAAATGAAATAAATCATCAAAATGGTGATTTATAATGTATGTTGGATAGGCACAATTAGTATGCTATCAACTGATCATATAAATAGGCTGTACTAACAGCCTATTTATATGATGAAATTTGGATCACCGGTTATTGGGGGTATCTATAATTGTAACCAAAGCGGCCAGGTATTACCCTGCCGCTTTGTTAAATGAAATCTGGTATTTCTATTTGGAATTTCTTAAGCTACCTTCTCTTTCTTCGTTATCCTGTTGCCCATGCTGATGAAGAAGCCCAGCACCATAACGATGATGCCCAGCCACAGTACATTGATGTACGGGAACAATAGGGCTTTCATTACTATATAGTCTTCTTCGGGCTGGCGTATCATTATCTCTGCCGCTTCCTGGTCGGGCAGTATTTTTGAGAGGCGCACATAGGTGCGGCGTTCTGCCAGGGTATCTTCTATATAGTGCTCAAAGTTGTTGCGGATGTAGTAGATGGGGTTTACCTGCGTGCTGTCGCCTACCAGGTCTTTCAGGCTCAGGTTGGCAGATACGGCTATATCACCGGCCTGTGCAGCATACAGCGGGTGCGCTACGTTGGTGTTGAAGCCATTGAATATCATATACCCGCGGTTGATGAATATGGTATCGCCAATCTTCACAGTATGTTTTTTATACTTGGTGCTGTCTTCCAGTTTGCTCGGGTCTATTACCGATGTCACGTAAGTGAACACGTCTTTGGTAAGGTAGTGTTTGGAATCGGGGTTGGCGCTCATGCCGCCTTCGTTGCCTTTGGGGTTCACAAACGCATCAGGATACAGTACAAACGATTCTGTAACCTTGCCCGTAGTGCTATCACGTTTTTCATACAATACTTTGTAAAAAGTCCGCGGGTCTTTAGGATTGGTAGAGTCGCCCATGTAGGTAACATCATACACCCCCATAGGCATGGTGATGCCGCGGTACAGTATCACGTTCTCCATACTCTCACGTATGTTCTCCATCTTATCTTCACCATAAGGGATGATAACGCCGGTGGTGTTGTGCGAGATAACTTCTTTGTTGTAAGACGAAAGCAATATGCCCAGCAAAGACAGCCCGAAGCCCAGGTGGGCGATGGATGCACCCAGTTTTTTCAGCTTGCCTTTTTGTACCGTAATAGCATAGTATATCATGCCCACGATAGAAAACATAGATGCGAACAACAGCACGGCATACTGTGGCGTAGTTATCTGCTGTGCATAGCCTATAGCGAATGATAATATCGCGGTAATGCCCAACACTATGCCTATACGTTTCCAGAATGTTTTATTGTCGCTGGTTTTAAATTTAAGGTAGAGTACAGCACCGGATAATAATGCTATAACTATAGCCACCCATACCTGTATACTGTTATAGTGTGCTACGGGGTCAACAGGTGGTGCTATTTCTTTACCGGTTATCCATTTGGCCAGTGGCGCCCATACAGGTATAGATGTACTGATGATGATCTGTATAGCAGACAGCAGCAGTATGAACGAGCCGATGAACATCCAGAACTCGCGGCTGTTTACCTGCTCTTCGGTTTTTACACGTGGCATACTTTTCCATCGGTATATGATCAGGCCCACGGCTATCAGCAACAGGCCGCCTATTACAGCCAGCAGGTGCCAGTATAGTGATGAGCCCTCTCCCGTGAAGGCATGTACAGAAGTATCGCCCAGCACGCCGGTACGTGTAAGGAAGGTAGAATACCAGATAAGCAGGTAGGTAAGTATCAGCAATATGACCGTTGCTATGAACGACCTGCCTGTTACTTTAAATACGATAAGCGTATGCAGTCCTGCTATAAGTGTAAGCCATGGTACCAGCGACGCATTCTCTACAGGGTCCCACGCCCAGTAGCCGCCAAAGGTGAGCGACTCGTAAGCCCATGCGCCACCCATCATAATGCCCGTACCCAATACAGCACCTGCAAACAGGCTCCATATCCAGGTGGGTTTTATCCATGTTTTGTATTCGCCCTTCCACAGGGCGGCAATGGTATAGGCAAAAGGTATAAGCGTAGCAGAGAAACCCAGGAAGAGGATAGGCGGGTGAATGACCATCCAGTAGTTTTGCAGCAGGATGTTCAGGCCGTTACCATCTTTTATAAACTCCATATAATTGGGCTGGGAGAAGATAGGTGCATCCTGCATCTTATCGCGCAGTAATACAAATGGGGATGAACCGATGCTGACATCCTGCCCGAAGTAAAAGCCCAGCAGCATAGTAGCCAGTGCCAGCTGCACTACGCAGATAACCGCCATCACGCGGCTCTCCAGTTTTTTTGCGGTGGCCATAACCACCAGCCCCAGTATAGCATGCCAGAACGACCATAGGAGGAAGCTGCCTTCCTGGCCTTCCCAGAAGCAGGAGAGGAGATATTTGGGCGAAAGGCTGAGGTCGGAGTGTTTCCACGCGTAATGATACTCAAACAGGTGGTTGGTAATGATATAGAACAGTGTAAAAAAGATACCCAGTACAGCCGCAGTGTGTATAACAAAGCCGTTGCGCCCCATCTGCAGCCACCTGCTGCTGCCCACCGCATCTGTATGCTCAGTACCCGCCGAGCGGAAATAGCTGAACGCACTGAACAGTGCCGCGACGAAGGAAGTGATTACAAAAAAATGACCCAGTTGCCCGGGCCCGAGATGTTCTCCTATATATTGAGTGTCCATTCTAAAAATAAAAAATCAAAAAAGAAAAATTCCAAATCCCAAAGGCATATTGAGCCCTTGAGCATTATCCATTATTGGCAATTGCCACCTGATCGTTTTCGTATTTAGAAGGGCATTTCATCTGTATTTTGGAGCAATGAAAAACATCACCCTCCATATACCCGGTCATCACTATCTGCTCCGATTTTTCTATATCAGTAGGCTTAGCCCCTTTAAATACTACCTGGTTTACTTTGCCGCCTTTGTCTTCTACATAAAAGCTGAAGTGGTTGGGGTCTTTTACGGGGTCGTAACTCATGTCTTTCCCCTTTGCCAGTACACCCATTACATGGTATTGTTTGCCGGGCTCCTGTGCAGCCGATGCGAAGGTTTCATAAGTACTGAAATCGCCAAACATACTTACGATGATGGTTACAGCCGCAGCTACCAATACCAGCAATACTATATGTGACTTTTTCATTCTTTTATTAAAATTTCGTTACGCACCGCAAAGTTAAGGGTAAACAGCCATAATTAGACATTAGCATGACGGGAGATTTAGGTTTTAACAGTTGTTGTATTGTCATAAGAATTATGCTGAATTAGCACAAATCGAATATTCTTCCTGGTGTGTATCGAAACCTAAGAATAAAGGATATGGTTGTCAACATATATATTTTAAAATTCAGAAATCGTTAAACATATGTATAATGACACAATGTATTTTGAATTATTTAACTTTTTCGATAATGTAATTTACCCGTGTAATCGTCAAATTTGTTCCTCTTAAAAACACCTCCAATGAAAAAGCTGATAATCTTCATGTTACACGTTCTCCCATTTTCTGCTGTTGCGCAGGAAACCAGCAAGTATGGTAATGTTTATTATAATGAGATACATGAAATTGAGGGGACTGATTATGTATATGCTGGGGTACGAGATAACGACAAAAAAGGTGTGCGGAATAAATATATGTTGTTTATCAATACAGCCAGTGGTGAACGTACCCAGGTTGATTTTCCAAAAGATGCTTACGTAGATAATGTGACACAGGTGAAAATAGATTCCCTGGATATAAATGTAATGGTCGTAGCAGCAAAGACTGTTAATCTTGATGATGACAAGAAGGGTATAGACTGGCGGGATCCGAAACAGTTAATAGTGTTATCAACCGATGGGAAAAAGAAAACACAGGTGACGGACGACAATTATTATGTGGATAATTGGAAGATAATACGCAGAACAGGTACCATTGTTATAACCGGATTTTTTGATAATAACAGCAATAAGAAATACGATAAAGGGGATAAAAGTGAGATTTTAACCTTTAACCTGGTACATATGAAAATGTCAGGGAACATGTAAACGCTTATTGAGGTATCACGTCATTATGTAAGGATTGAAGGATAAAGAGGGTCTCAGCCCAATACAGCCTCTGCCAGCAACTTATGCGACCGCACCCTGGTTTCATGATTGGCAGTAATGCATTGCACCATTATTTCATCTGTACCAAAGGTGTGGCCTATTTCCTTCAGCCAGCCTGCTACTTTATCCGGAGTGCCTACCAGCATACGGGGCGGGAAACACGGGTCGGTAAGCTGTTCAGGCTGTGGCAGGCCACCTAATATGCGTATGGCATTATCCTCGTCTTCCATAGGGCTTTGTATATCACCGGCCATCAGGCGCTTCATCATCAGTTGTACAGGTGCAGCCATACGGGCGGCTGCCTCATCTGTTTCTGCGCAATAGATACTCAGGGATAATATGAGCTCGGGGCTGCCTGTACCTGTAGCGTGTACCGACGACTTAAAATCGCGTTTGTAGCTCTGTGTTATCTGGTATGCCTGCCCGGGATTGATAAAACCCGCAAAGGAATACCTTAAACCCAGTTGCGCAGCCGCACCTGCGCTCCACGGGCTGGAGCCCAGCAGCCAGAACTGTGGCAGGCTGCCGTTGTTATGCATCTTCACCTGGCTGAAGGGGTGAGATTTGTCGAAGGAGTTATTCATCCATGCCTCCAGTTCTGCCAGCTGCTCGCCGGAATCGTCGCTGGTTTGCCTGTAGGCGCGGTTGCGTTGCAGGGCTATATCGGTAACAGGGCCGGTAGTGGCGCGGCCTATGCCCATATCAATCCTGCCCGGGAACATATCTTCCAGGGTGTTGAATACCTCCGCTACTTTAAAAGGGCTGTAGTGGTTGAGCAGTACGGACCCGCTGCCTACTTTAATGGTATTTGTATTGGCCGCGATAAAAGGTATCAGTACCTCGGGAGAACGGCCTGCCATAGAGCCTGTGCCGTGATGTTCTGCCAGCCATATACGCGAATAGCCGAACTCTTCAGCCTTTTGCGCCATATCCAGCGTATTCAGTATTGCCTTATGCCTGTCTCCACCCGGTACGGGCGATAGATCTACCAATGATAACCTCATAATTCTTCCGGTCTTCTAAAATCCTTTTGTAAATATCACATTGATTAACACAGGCAAACATCAGCATTTGTTATGACGGTATCAAAAGAGAGCAGCTTACGAAAATGATAGCTGCTATTTATTTGTGAGCCTGTTATATTCGTCCATACCTTTTTCTGTAAGCAGGCCGCGAATGGTGATGTCATTGATGATGCGCCTTTCCATCATATTCCAGTGGCAGCCCAGTAATTTTTCGGCGAAAAGAAACAACTGGCTTATCCTGTAGTTGGCAAATAATACCGGGCTTATGCCTTCCCTGAACAGGCCTGCTTTTCTGCCGTTACTTACTACTTCACTTATCATGTTTATATGCACAGCCTCCAGCCCTTCAATATACTTGTCATAAGACAGGGAGTAATATTTTTGAAATTGATAAAGGGATATCCTGTTCCAGTCGAAAGAAATCTCATCGAGCAGGTCTGCAATCTTACAAAGCGCCTGTACTGCATTGCCCGCATTGGCGATGATACTTTTGCAGCGGTTGGCAAAAAGCTCGTGAGAGCGTTCTACCACATAGTCTATCACCTCGTTTTTATTCCTGAAATGCTGGTACAGTGTTTTTTTCGAGATGCCGGCCTGCCGTGCAATATCATCCATAGTTACATTCTTCAGGCTCAAAGATTTTGTGAGCGTGAGGAAGGCTACCATTATGCGGGATTTCCCATCCATAGTATTATCAATTTACAAAAAATAAACAAGCCCCCGGTTAAGAGGGCCTGCTGAAATCACACAACACTAAACTACCGGTTCTAATGCCGGTTCTTTACGGGCCACTTTTCTTCTTTTCGTCCTTCTGCCTATTCTTTCTCTTACTTTATCTACCAGATAATACATGATTGGTACTACCACCAGTGTAAGCAACAGTGAGCTGGTAAGGCCGCCTATGATAACCCATGCCATACCTGACTTCACCTCTGAACCAGCACTTTGAGAGAGGGCCATGGGCATCATACCCACTATCATGGCTATGGTCGTCATTAATATAGGGCGGAAACGTTCGCGGCCTGAATCTATTAATGCTTCTACCAGTCCCGCACCTTCGGCTTTACGCTGGTTGGTAAAGTCCACCAGCAATATACCGTTCTTGGCTACAAGCCCCATCAGCATGATGAGCCCTATCATGGCGAATATGGTCAGGTCGCTCATGGTAAGTGCCAGTGCAAGGAAGGCACCTATCATAGCCAGCGGCAGTGCGAACAACACCACGAAAGGATATACCGCATTCTCGTACAGCGCCACCATGATGAGGTACACCAGTAGTATGCCCAGGCCTAACGCACCCAGCAGGCTGCCGAATGATTTAGACTGATTTTCAAGCGTACCAATGTAATGCCATGTGACACCGGCGGGTAAGCTCAGCTTATTAATTGCCTCTGTAATTTCGGCACCTACTGTACCTACAGAGCGGCCTACTACAGATGCATTCACGTTGATGGACGATAACCTGTCCATCCTTTCCAGTGCGGTTTCGCCCATGTTCTCTTTTATATCTGCAAACTGCGACAATTCAAAAGACAAACCCTGCGCGTTCACAAACCTGAGCTGGCGTACGTCGTTGATATTTGTTTTGTCAAACTCATCAGACTGTACCATGATGTCATACTCATTACCACCATCACGAAATTTAGCCAGGTCGTTACCACGGAATGCATTGGATATAGCTGTACCTACCTCTGATGCATTAATACCCAGCAGTGCCATCTTCTCCCTGTTCAGGTTTATTTCCAGTTGCGGCTTGGGGTCTGCGGTGCTGTATTTTACATACTGCGTTCCGGCAGTTTTTTCAACCGCCTGTTTTATCATTGCTGCGGCCTGGCGTACCTTTTCCCTGCTGTTGGCTTTTATAGCTACCTGCACATCGGCCTGGTTGTTACCGCCCGTTATACCTATCGGTGCTATGCTCACTTTTACGCCCGGTATATCGCTGATCAATTTTTTCATGCGCATACCAAAGTCGTCTGTAGATATGCTGCGTTCTGTCTTGTCTATCAGTGTTACGTTCACATCGGCAATGTTACCGTTGCTGGATGTGGATATATTATTGGACGAGTAACCAATGTTAGAAAATACATTCACTACCTCCGGCTGCTCAAACAATAGCTTTTCTACTTTCTGCGTCAGCATGTTGGTCTGGTAAACAGATGCCTGTGGCGCCAGTTCCAGGTGTATGCTCAACTCTCCACGATCGGCAGGGCTAACGAAGGCGGTGCCTATAAAGCCACCTGCCAGCAGTGCGAAAGAACCGAAGAAGATAACTATTACCGGGCCGAGTATCCATCTTTTATGGCCCAGCGCCCATTTTAATATGCTTGTGTATCCATCCCTCATGCCGGTTATCAGGTTTTCAAACCAGATGTTGATTTTGCCCCATATTGTTTTAGGGTTGAGATGCTGCACCTTGCCAAAACGTGCGGCCAGCATAGGTGTCAGTGTGAAGCACACCAGCAGGCTCATTAAAGTAGATGTTACTACTACCAGTGCAAACTCGCGCAGGATGTTGCCTATCATACCACCTGCCAGTGCTACGGGTACGAATACCACCACATCGACCAGTGTAATAGCCACCGCGGTGAAACCTATTTCGGAACGGCCATCAATGGCGGCTGTGCGGCGGTCTTTGCCCATCTCCATATGCCGCATGATGTTTTCCAGTATCACTATGGAGTCATCTACCAATATACCTACCACCAGCGACAGAGCCATCAGTGTCATCAGGTTCAGCGACATACCCAACAGGTCCATAATGATGAACGTCGGTATCATGGAGGCGGGTAGTGCTATCAGTACGAACAAGGCGCTACGCCCGCTGTGCAGGAAGAACAGCATGACCAGCCCTACTATAAAGATGGCTATGAACAGGTCATGTATCACCGCATCTGCAGACTCCAGCGTATATACTGACTGGTCGGCAGCGATAGAGAACTTCATATCTATATCGCTGTGCGATTTTTCTATGGCAGCAATCTTTTCCTTTACCAGTTTACTTACTTCCACGGCGTTAGCGTCAGACTGTTTCAGCACCTGTACACCCAATGATGGTACACCATTAAAGTGGTTGATGGCCGTTATCTCCGTTTGCGCATCTGTAACATCTGCCACATCTTTCAGGTACACTTTACCACCGTTACTGTATTGAGCTACTACCAAGTTGCGCAGCTGGTTCACATCTGTAAACTTGGCATCGTATTTTATAGAATATTCAGACTCTGTAGTTTGTATGCTACCTGCGGGTGATGAAAGGCTGGCGCCATTTACAATGCTGGCTACCTGCGATACTGTAAGGTTGTAGCCTGCCAGTTTATCCTTATTGATGTTTACATCTATTTCTCTTTCGTTACCACCTACCAGGTTTATCTGCCCTACGCCCTGCACGTTGGCAAGCTGCGGTGCTACCTGGTCGTCCATAATATCATACAGTTCTGCAGGACCGGCTTTAGCCGTTACACTCATTCTCAGTACAGGTATGTCATCTGTAGAGAACTTGTTGATAACGGGGTTATCTATACCCTGTGGCAGTGTCACCAGTATCTGGTTCACTTTTCGCTGTGCGTCATTCAGCGCCAGGTTTACGTCCACACCATCCTTCAGTGTGATGGTAACGATAGAGGCTCCCTCCTGCGAAGAAGATGTAACACGGTCCACACCTTCCAGTGTAGATACGGCATCTTCCATTTTTCGTGTCACGACGTTTTCTATTTCCTCGGCCGATGCACCCCTGTAGCCTGTAATAACAGTCACCACGTTGGCATCAAACTTAGGAAGTAAGTTATAGTTCAGCGCCTTGTAGCTTATAAAGCCGAATAGTATCAGCGTAACGAATATTACGGTTATAAGCAATGGCCTGTTAATGGCTAATTCTGCTAGTTTTTTCATTGTATCATTTGTTGTTTTATGGGTGGCAGTATTTATTTGGTTACACGTACCGCACTACCATTGCTTAAGTTTATCTGCCCGTTCACTATTACTACATCGCCTTCTTTCAGCCCGTCCAGCACTTCTACATTACTACCCAGCTCAGCGCCTACAGTTATTTTACGGGTAAGGGCTTTGCCATTTTCTACCGTGTACACATAGGGGTTCTTCATACTTTCTACCAGCGCGCTGCGCGGTATCTGCAAGGCGTTGCGCTCGCTGTTTTGTATAAAATCAGCATATACAAATGTGCCTGCTTTTAATGGGTGCGCCTGCGAGTTGGGCAGTTCTATCTGCACCTGGTAGTTGTGCGCCGCATCGCCTTGCTGGCTGATGAATATCACCCTGCCATTAAACACCTGGCCCGGATACAACTCTGTATTCACTTTTACCGCCTGGCCGTTTTTTATCCTGTACGCATCGTTCTCGCTAAGCTGTACATCCACTTTCAGTTTTGATACATCTACCACTTTGCCCAATACAGTGCCGGGGCTTACAAATTCTCCTGCTTCTGCATTTTTAACAATAATCTGCCCGCCTACGGGGGCTTTAATGTTGTTATCCGCCATTTGTTTTTTTATCTGGCTTACCTGGTTGGTTGCGTTGTCCAGGTTATATTTTATCTCCTGCAGGTTGGTTTCTGTAGTGGCTTCACCTTCCAGCAACCTTGAGTACCTGTCATAGTCCCGCTGTAATTTTTCCTGTTGCAGCATTGCTGCTTCCAGTTTTAGTTGCAGCATCTTGTTGTCTATCTGCGCTACTACTGCGCCCTTCTGTACATGAGCGCCCAGTGTAAAGTTTACAGCCTGCAGGTTGCCCGATGTGGTAGCAGCTATATCTGCCTCCATATACGGCACCAGTGTACCTGTTTTCACAAGGCTCAGGTTTACTGCGCCGGTGGTCACTGCTACAGCATTAACAGGTATCTCCACACCCGCATCCTGTGTTACATTTTTCTTTTCGTTGATTTTCTTTTTGTTGCTCACCAGCCTGAAAGCCATCAGGCCCACCAGCGCTACCGCTATTATTATGATCCAGCTTTTCTTTTTCATTGTTGTATTTATATGTAGTTAATGTTGTGTTGTTTTTTTTACAGTTTTGAATAATAGTCTTCCAGTGTACTGTTGGTGCGTTCTACATCAAGCTGCGCCAGGTAATAACTGATGAGCGATTGTATGTAGTTGTTCTGCGCATCGCGGTAGGCGGACTCCGCATTCAGCAGGTCGCTTAGTGTGCCTACGCCTTCTTTATACTGCAGGCTGGTATTTTCATATACCTGTATGGCCAGGTCAACGTTCTCTTTATTTGTACCCAGTGTACTCTTTGCCTGGTTGAAACTGGTAACGGCATTCTGGTATTGAAGGTTAAGCTGTGCCGTATTGATGGCCAGGTTCAGCTTTGCATTGTTCCTTTGGAAGATGGCCTGGTGGTACTGTGCATTACGCCTGAAGCCGCTGAATAAGTTCCATGTCAGTTTCAGTCCTATGGCAGAATAGTCGAACTGGCGGTTGAAGACCTTCTCCACATCCCCGCCAAAACCATTGGCGCCATAACGTGCAAATGCAGACAAGGTAGGCAATGCACCTGCACGTATAGATTTAGCATTCAGGTCGTACAGTTGTATCTGCCTTTCCTGTAATTGATAATCTATGGTATTCTTAAACCTGAAATCGGGCATATGGGTTATCTGTGGTGTATAGTTGAGCCACCGCGCAGTGTCTGACAGTTGCACCTCTTCATCATTAAACAGCCCCATAGAATTTTTAAGGCTGTTGTAAGCATATTCCAGGTTGCTTTCCGCAACTGAAATCTGTGCCAGTACGTTGTTCAGGTTTACCTGCACCTGCTTTACGTCCACTTTTTTTGCAACGCCTGCTTCAGCCTGCAACTGTGATATTTTCAGCAGCTTTTCTATACGCTCTTTATTGCCATTCAGCAGCTCCAGCTGTTTCTGTATGGTTATAACCTGGTAGTAAGAAGAGGCTATATTATAAATGATTGTTTGTTTCGTCTGCGCCTCATTCAGTACTGCAATTTCCTTATTAGGCTTATTTGCTTTCAGGCCGGTAATGAGTGCCTGGTTGTAGATAGCCTGCTCTGCCTGTGCAGTTACCGTACTGGCATATTTATTACCAAAAGCCACCCTTGTTTCCGTTGGCGAAAATGCGCCGGCGGGTATGATGTTGGTTTGCAGCTTCAGATTGTTGGTGAAGTCACCATTCACATTTACCTGCGGCAGATAGCCGGCTACAGCTTCTACAGACGCCTGCTTTGCATTAGCTACATTATTACGCGCCACGTTCAGCGAAGGGTGGTTGGCCATACCATATTCTATACATTCTTTAAGTGTATATGATGCCTGTGCGCCTGCATGGTTGCCGGCCAGCATAGCCATAATTGCTATTGCAGCAACCTTTATCATATTGTTAAATTTGAATGACCTATCAACTATTGACATATCAACTATTTGGGTTAAAAAATTTTAAATATTCTCAAGCTTATCGGCAATACGCTTCATATTGTCAATGGCTTCCTTTCTTTCCTGCTCTTCCAGTATCTTAAAAGTTTCCTGCTCTATGCGTTTCATCAGCTCCTTTATCCTTTCAGCCATATACTTTCCGGCATCTGTTACGTGTACCAGGTTGCGGCGCTTGTCGTTGGCATCCTGCACTATCTTCACAAAACCCTTACGCTCTAATGTGCCCAGGGTACGCTGTATAGACGATTTATCGCGGTGCGTGAGTTCCGCTATCTCCTGCTGCGACAGTGCGTCATGTGCGTAGGCTGTCATCAGTATGGGGAACTGCTCCAGTTGCAATGGTATTTTGGCTTCCTGGAATATCTGGTTACCTTTACGGAACATGGATTTCTGGATACGATGTATTTGGAAAAACAGGGTGTCCCGCATTTCTGCGAATAGCTTCTCTGTAATTATTTCCCTTTTATTATCCGTATTCATTTAGCAAAGGTAATATTATGTTGACATGTCAACCAAATTTATCTTTTAAAGGAATTGTTAATGAGATAGGAGGCTTTTAGAAGAGCCTGTTACGGGCATAAAGTATTTTGTCGCCTTTGAAAAACAGGAAACGCCCAAATCTTTCTTCCTTATTGAGCCCTGCACCTTTTACCAGGTCGCCGGTAAAACGTTTGTTGTATTTACCACAGAAATCGGCCTTGTAGTATTGGTGATTGGGTATGAACAGCGGGCCCGGTATGGTGTGCTGCTGCTCCATTATTCTAATGTCATAGTAGTCTGCCACTATGTAGAGTTTGTAATTCATTTTGTCGCAATAACGCTGCGCTGTCTCTATAGTAATACACATATCGCTATGGCAATGGGGCGACCAGCGGTAAACAACTGATGTATCGTTATCCTTCATACAATTAAGCAGTTGGCTGCCTGTAATGGCATATATTTTACTATCATTAGCCCTGGCGCAGATGTTTTCAGATGGCTGTGTAAATATTACCTTCGATTTTTCTTTGTCAGATAGCTTTTTGTAGCCGCTATAGAAACCGGCGGTATTGGTAATGACACAGCCGCTGAAGGCGAACAGAACAGGTAGTAAGTATAACAAATATTTTATCATAGGTATAGTTGAACGGATAACTAAGTAAATAGTTACACTGAAGGGCCAAAATCTACCTGATGGATATAGTTATTGTGCCTCAATGCGCACATGCAGTGAAACAGGCTCAATATACAGGATGCAATGGCGGACTGTTATATGATGTTTGGTAACCTGTTTATCCTCCAGCCAATCGGTAGTAGTTTCGCATGGACAGTTAATAGCCAGGTGATTGACCAAATGCTCTTGCCCTGCGATTAGTAGCCTCCATATAAGATTTTTGCCATCTGATTCAGTATTGTACCTGATCTTTACATCTTCCGTTACTATGGTTTGCATCCTGTTAAGGTTTTTGGCAAGTAAAATAGGGTATGTTCCATTACAATTCAAATAAAAAGGCGAATCCGGTTTACACGATGATTTTGAAGCTGATGCCGAAGAAACAGGGCGTGGCTTTAATAGTACCGTCTGCCCGGTATTCATATGTTCAGGTATCTTCCACTACCTTTACCAAACTTTACTGGCCTGAAAATTGTTAAGAGGTCAGGTAAATTATTGTCCTTAAGCAATTTATGCGAAAAGCGCTCCGCATTTTTTTATATATCCTCGGCGGTATACTGGTACTGGTTATCGGTGTGGTGGTGTTCCTGAACACCCCGCCTGGCAAGAGGTTTGTGCGTGATAAGGCTGTTTCCTTCCTGAAAAATAAGCTGAAAACAGAAGTGCAGATAGCAGAGCTGGGCTATGGTATCCCCAAATTCATCAACCTGGAAGGGGTATTATTTAAAGACCGGGACAATGATACACTGCTGTATGCGGGCAATATACATGTGAATGTCGATATGCTGGGCCTGATAAGCGGCAAAATAGATGTGAAGAGCGTGAAGCTGGAACACATCACCAGCCATATATACCGCAATGCCCCCGATACCAATTTCAACTTTACCTACATCATCAACGCATTTGCCGGAGACCCCACCAAACCAAAAGAAGAAAAACCAAAAGATACCACCGGCTCGCCAATGGCGATAGATGTGAACAAAGTACTGCTGGATGATATTCATTTAACATTCAGGGATAAGACCGGCGGTACAGACCTTGCGGTGGACCTTGACCACCTTGAACTGAAGATGAGGAAGATAGACCTGGAGACTATGGACTTCCGCATAAGGGACCTGGTTGTGAGCGGGCTGAACACAACCTTCTTCCAGGACACATCTTTACTGCCGCCACAACCTAAAGATACTACACAGACAGCCCTGCTGCTGAGCGCAGATAATATAGACCTGGAAAATATCAGGTTTACCTACAGCGATAATTCAGATAAATTCCTGCTGGATATAAACCTGGGTAACCTGCGTGCGGCGGTAGAACAATTTGACCTGCTGAACCAGAAGGTAAGGGTAGATAAACTGGAACTGGAGCATACAACCACTAAAATAGTGATGGGCAAACAGTCTGCCCTGCCGGAGAAAGTGGAGGAAGTAGTAGATACGCTGCCACAATCAAACTGGAGGGTGGAAGCGAATACGCTGCACCTGGCCAATATAGGTTTTGCCATGGATGATGAGAATAAACCACGCCAGCAATATGGTATGGATTATGCCCACCTGGACGCTCAAAAACTGGCGCTGGATGCAAAAGATATATTATATACCGCAGACAGCATACTGGGCAAAATAAGCCACCTGGCTGTAAAGGAACGTAGCGGACTGGACCTGCAGGAACTGAAAACAAACTTTGCCTACCACAACAAAGGCGGCTACCTGCGAGACCTGTACCTGCAAACATCTAACACCATATTGCGCGATTACCTGGAGGTGAGCTACCCATCGCTGGACAGCCTGGCTACTGCTATGGACAGGATGATGGTAAAAGCCAACCTGGTAAAAAGTAAAATAGGGCTGGCAGATGTGCTGATATTTGTACCCGACCTGCGCAAGCAAGACCTCTTTAAAAAATACGGTAACGGGCACCTGGATTTTGAGGCCGTGCTGGATGGTTATTTAGCAAAGCTGAACATAGAAAGGTTTTACCTGAAAGGACTAACACAAACAGAAGTGCTGCTGAAAGGTAAGCTGAACGGCCTGCCTGAAACCAATAAAATAAACTACGACCTGGTTATTAATAAACTGAAATCGGGTGCAGCGGATATTAAGGCTATTGTGCCGCCATCTGCATTGGAAAGTATCAGGGTGCCCGACAACTTGTCTATAGTAGGTAAGGTGCGTGGTACGCTGGAAGATTATAATACAGACCTGGTAATGGTGAGCAGCGATGGTGCAGCTACTATAAAAGGATATATACACATGTCGCCCGGCAAAGGCAGGGAAAAATATGACATGTATGTAAATACCAATAAGCTGAACGTTGGTAAGATAATAAAGCAGGATAGCCTAATGGGCGCCATCACAATGGTGATGACAGCAAAGGGCAGCAGCTTTGACATTAACACCATGAATGCGCTTGTTGAGGCCAAAATCATTTCTGCAGAGCTGATGAAGTACAGCTACAGCGGCATCAGCGTGAATGGTGAGGTGGCGGATAAGAAAGGCGTGCTGGCATTGTTGTCAACAGACCCTAACCTGATCATGCAACTGAACGCGAATGCCGACTTTACAGGGCAGGACCCCGCCGTAACTGCGGAACTGAATATAGACAGTGCAGACTTACAGGCCTTACAATTATCGGCCGATGAACTGCGTATCAGGACATTGATAACCGCCGATGTTCCTAAACTGAATGCTGATTATCCTGAAGGAGTAGTGAGCATCAGCAAGTCGGTAGTGGCTGCAAAGGGCGAGAGATATTTTATAGACAGCCTGTTTGTAAGCTCGAACCCCAGCCAGGATACAGGCCAGAACATATGGGTGAGTGCCGATTTTTTACAGGCGCACATTACCGGTAAAACACCACTGCGGCAAATTGGCAATGTGGTGAAGGAACACATCAACCGCCATTACAATATGGAGGCGGACAGCGCTACTGTACAGGCAAAGGTGCAGGATACCACAAAACTACCGGCAGATTATAACCTGGCACTGGATGCTACTATACAAGACCGCCCGTTGCTGCATACGTTGCTGCCCGGACTGGTAAGCACCGATACTATATATATAAATGCCGATATAGACCCCAGTACCCTGGCCCTGGATGTAGATGGCCGCCAGGTGGTGTATGGCAGTAATACCATAGACAGCCTGCAGGTACGGGTGAATGGCGTAGATTCAGGGCTGGACTACCGTGTATCTGTAGATAAGGTAAGCACACCCGCTATGCAACTGTGGAAAAGCAGTGTAACCGGCAGGCTTGATAAAGATGATATAACAGCGAATATACGCCTGGGAGACTCTGCCGATAAGGCACGCTTTGCCATAAACGCAGTACTGCAACAGGACGACAGCGCCAACGTGCTGACGCTGAAAGAAGGGCTGCTGCTGAACTACGAAACATGGCAGGTAGCACAGCCTAACAAAATAGTATTTGGCAAACAGGGTGTTTACGCACAGGACTTTAAAATAAGCAAGGGTGGTGAAAGCATCAGCCTGAATAGCAGCACACCACAATATAACGCGCCGCTGAACGTGGACATTACGCAGTTCAGCATAGCCAACATCACCGAGATAATGCAGAAAGATACCCTGCTGGCAGACGGTATATTGAATACTAAACTGGTAGTGGAAAACCTGGCCACGGCCCCATCTGCCACAGGCACCATACAGGTGAAAGAGATAAAGGTGAAGGACAACCCGATGGGTGACCTGAACATTGAATTGAAAACAGCATCGGCCAACGAGGTGGCGGCGCATCTTGACCTGAAAGGGAATGATAATGATATAGCACTGAATGGCAGTTATTATCCAGAGCCTAACAATGGCAATAATTTTGACATGAAGCTGGACATAAACGCATTGAACCTGAAAAGCTTTGAAGGGCTGACGATGGGACAGTTGCGCAACAGTTCGGGCTACCTGCGTGGTAATGTAGCTATAAAAGGTACGCTGCAGAAACCACAGCTTGACGGCGAACTGAAAACCGACAACCTGAAGACAACTGTCGTTATGCTGGGGTCTCCCTTTACCATGCCGCAGGAGCGTATTGCGGTATCTACAGAAAAAATAACCTTTGATGATTTTGAAATACATGACAGCTTAGGCAACAAAGCAACCATAGGCGGGAATGTCGGTATCAGCGACTATACTAACCCCAGATTGGCTTTGAAAATTAACGCCAAAGAATGGATGGCGCTTAATTCTACAGCAAAAGATAACGACCTGTTTTATGGTACATTGGTCATCAGTACCCGGCTGAATGTGAATGGCCCGGTAACCGCTCCCGATGTAACGGGTAACATCACTATACACGATACAACCAAGCTGACAGTAGCAATACCACAAAACGAGCCCGGTATAGAAGACAGGGAAGGTATAGTGGAATTTGTAGATATGGATGACCCCGACCGCTACAATGTATTGGCACCAACGGACACAATAGAAACGCTGGCCCTGCAACTGGGCAGCAAGCTGGATGTGAATGTTGCCATAGAAGAGAATGCGGAATTCAGCGTAGTGATAGATGCTGCAACTGGCGATTTTTTACGGGTGCGTGGAGAAGCTAACCTGAATACCGCTATAAATCCAGACGGTACCATAGGCCTTACAGGCACATATGAATTGAACCAGGGTTCTTACCAGTTGAACTACAACTTTATTAAACGCAGGTTTGATATACAGAAAGGAAGCACCATCACCTTTGCCGGAGACCCCCTGCTGGCCAATGCAGATATCGTGGCCGTGTATGTTGCCAACGTGCCGCCGTACGACCTGGTGGAAAAACAGGTGACAGACCCGGCACAACTGAACTACTACAAACAAAGGCTGCCTTTTGACGTGCAACTGAAAATGAAGGGTGAGTTGCTGAAGCCGGAAATAACATTTGACATAGTATTGCCTGAAGAAAAAAAATACCGTGTAAGCACAGATGTGACCACGCTTGTACAAGCCAAGCTGAGCGAAATGCGCAACAACCCGTCTGAACTGAACAAGCAGGTATTTGCCCTGCTGATACTGAACAGGTTTATCGCGGAAAACCCGTTTGAATCGGGGGCGGGTGGAACGAATGCAGAGTTTATAGCCAGGCAGAGCGCCAGCCGTTTTTTAAGTGAGCAACTGAACCAGTTTGCCGGCGACCTGATAAACGGTTTCGAAGTAAACCTTGACCTTGAATCGAGCGAAGACTATACAACAGGGGAAAGGCGCAACCGTACCGACCTGAACGTATCTGCATCTAAACGCCTGCTGGATGACAGGCTGACACTGACCGTAGGTAATAACTTTGAACTGGAAGGACAGACGCAGACAGCCAACCAGAACACCAGCCTGGTGCCGGGCAACCTGGCCGCAGACTACCAGTTAAGCCCGGATGGCAGGTATATGACACGCATATACCGCCGCAACGAGCTGGAAGATATTATACAAGGCTACGTGGTAGAAACGGGCGTGAGCTTTATTGTAACAGTAGAGTATAACAAGTTCCGTAACATATTCAGGAAGCGCAATAAATTCAGGCAGGACGAGGCAAAGGACGATAAGAAAGAAGATAAAAACGAAAACAAAACCAAGGGGGCGACGAATTAGGCATGGCATTGTGGCGTAACATAGTAGTAATAAGTTTGGTAGCATTGCTGTTCAGCTCATGCAGCAATACGCGGAATTTACCTGAAGGGGATTCATTATTCCTGGGGGGCGATGTGAGCCTGAAAGACAAAAGCGCGCCAAAAGATGAACTGAAAGCGCTGAAAGAAGACCTGGAAGATGATATAACACCCCGCCCTAACAAAAAGCTGCTGGGCATGAGGCTGAAACTGCGCATCTACAATTTTGCCGGTGAACCTAAAAAGGAGAAAGGACTGCGCTACTGGTTAAGAAATAAAGTAGGTGAGCCACCGGCGCTCACCAGCCAGTTTAATATGGGACAAACCAAACAGTTCCAGGTAAACACATTACAGAACAGGGGTTTTTATTATTCTACAATAGAAGGAGAAGTAAAAACAAAACGCAAAAAGACGAAGGTGCATTTTGATGTAACTACCGGCGCGCAATACACCATAAGAAATACAGAATTTGTAAAAGACAGCAGTACCGTAAGTGGGCATGTAGCAGACCAGGCATATTATACATTGCTGAGAAAAGACGCGCCTTTTAACCTGGAACTGATAAAGGGCGAAAGGGAAAGGATAGATAAACAGTTGAAAGAAATCGGTTATTATTTCTTTAAACCCGACTACCTGATAGTAAGAGTGGATACCACGGTAGGCGATATGAAGGCTGATATGTATATATCCCTGAAAGAAAACCTGCCCGAAAATGCAGGTGTACAATACAGGATCAATAATGTGTACATATTGCCCGATGCTGACCGCCGCAGGAGGCGTAAAGAAGGTGAGGATACTACCGCTGCGCTGGCAGATACTATATTTTATGAGCGGTATTATATAATAGGCAAAACAAAAAAGTATAAGCCTTTTGTATTTACACAGGCCATGCAGTTTCAGCCGGGCGATTGGTATAGCCGTACAGAGCAGAACACATCGCTGAACAGGCTGGTGAATATGGGCACGTTCAAGTTTGTGAAAAATGAATTTGTACCTGTAGAAGGCAATAAGCTGAATACATACTACCACCTGACATCTTACCCCAAAAAGGCTATGCGTGGCGAGATAACAGGCCTTACAAAAAATGATGGGCGTGTAGGTTCGCAACTGACGCTTAGCTGGAGGAACCGGAACACCATGCGCGGTGCGGAACTGTTTACCATAAAAGGAACGGCCGGTTTTGAAAAGCAGGTAGGCGGTGCAGTGAAGCGCCCGGATATATACCAGTTTGGCATAGAGCCCAGCCTTACTTTTCCGCGTTTTGTGATACCATTCCTGCACCCAAAATCGTCCAGCCTGTTTGTGCCGCGCACTACAGCCCGCGTAGGGTACGACTTGGTGCTGCGCCAGGGGCTGTACCGCATACACTCGCTGAAGGCAGGATATGGTTATAGCTGGAAGGAAGATGTGCGGAAGGAGCACCAGCTCTTCCCGCTGAATATTAACTATGTAAGGACAGACACACTGAACAGGAACGCACCGCTGAATGTAACGTATAGCAACCTGGTGTTTAATGGATTGATATTGGGCCCAACCTATCAATATACCTTTAACTCGCGCGGTAGCGGTGCGCCCCACCACTACGATTATTATTTTGACGGGTTGTTAGACCTGTCGGGCAATATACCCGGTGCTGTGCAGGGGGCCGATGTGAATGGTGCCGATGCGCAACCACCTAAAAAGATACTGGGCGCCAACTTTGCCCAATATGTAAAGGTACAGGCAGACTTCAGGCATTATACCAATTATACACCCAATATAAATTCTATATGGGTAAACAGGATACTGGTGGGGTATGGCATACCTTACGGTAACTCTTCTGTATTGCCCAATATAAAACAGTTTTTCAGTGGGGGCAACAGCAGTCTTCGCGGTTTCCCGTCAAGGCTGGTAGGCCCCGGTGAATTCCGCTACGACCAGGATCCCGCAAAAGTATTTATAGAAACTGCGGGTGATATAAAACTTGAGGTGAATACCGAAATACGTGCGCAACTCATCAACTTTGTACATGGTGCAGCCTTTGTAGATGCCGGTAATATATGGACACACAGGGAAAGCCCGCTATTCCCCGGCGGTAAATTTGAAACAGACAAGTTCCTGAAGCAACTGGCCGTAAGCGCGGGCCTCGGGTTGCGCTTCGACTTTAAGATACTGGTACTTCGCCTGGACCTGGGTATGCCGCTACGCAAACCCTGGCTGCCCGAAGGGGAGAAATGGGTGCTGAACGCTATTGAATTTGGAGACCCTGCGTGGCGTTCTGAAAACCTGGTGCTGAACCTGGGTATTGGTTACCCGTTCTAAAATATGTAGCTGCAATTTGTGGTACTATTCCCCACACTGGTGCTTTTATACGTGCAAATACAGCCTTTTCCGCGTGGCACAATGTTTTTTGATATAGTAGTGAACAAAAAATAGAAAGCTATGTTAAAGACAATGATGATGGCAGCCTGTATATTATTTGCAGGCACCATGTGCGAAGCGCAGACAGATAAAAACAATCAGACAGACACAACAAAACGCGTAAAACCGACTATACAAAACCGCGATAATAACAATCGTGATACGAGTATGAACCGGCGCAATAATGACACCAGGCCGCGTACTGCTGATAGTACAATGTACAGGAAGAATGGTACAATGCGGTAAAAAAATAAAATAAGCCTATTTTTAAAATCAATAGGCTTATTTTTTGTTTTTTGCAACAGAAGGTGTTCTTTTGCATTAGAATATTGTAGGTACAATAAAAAATATTTTTTAGTAAGGAGTTTTCATGGTGATAGGGTTTATAGGGGCTGGACAGTTCACTGTCCGGCTTTTTTTATGCCTTTAATTTTACCTTCCGTCCTTTTGGGTTAATAGCATTTTTTGTTTAAATTTGCATAATTATGAAGTACATAATTTTTTGTATTTTAATATGCATATTGCCCGATACCACCACTGCGCAGGATACGGATACATTAACGAGCCATATTACCGCATCAGCATCGGGCTCTGCTAACCAGACCAACGACGGAACAACCTACCTCTTTAATAACCTGGCAGGCTTTGATATGAAGAAGAATGATGTAGAACTGGAAAGCAGGGCTGCATGGGTATATGGCCGTTCTCCGGAAAAACTGACTAACAATGACTTTACGGGCGGTCTGGATATAAACCTGCACAAAACATTCCCCAATTTTTACTACTGGGGCCTGGCCAATTATAAAACCAGTTTATCACTGAACATTATAGGGCAGTTGCAGACAGGCGTGGGAGTAGTGTACCAGTTTATTAATAAAGAGGATATAAAACTGGATGTGAGCAATGGTATTTTGTTTGAAAGCAGCAGCATAATAGATGATAATGACAGCAATGTAGTGTACCAGACCTTTCGTAATTCACTAAGGCTTCAGTTCAGGTACACGCTAAAAGAAAAATTGACCTTCAGTAGTGTAAGCTTCTGGCAGCCATCGCTGCAATACGGCAACGATTATATTATTACCAACAATACCGGCCTCGAGTTTAAGATATGGAAGTTCTTCAGTTTCACATCCAGGGTTTTGTATAACACCATCAGCCGCACAGATAAGCAAAACCTGCTGTTTACATATGGCATAAAGGCAGATTATAAGTTTTAAGTTTAGGGTGTATCACCGGTTTTGCACTTCAGTTCAGGAAATATTGCTATTTGATATGGCATGGCACAGGTTTTTTACTGATGTATGAAAATAAGATACACAATGACTACAAACTACGACATGCTGAAAACAGGGCCCTACTCTGCAGACGAGGCCCGCGCCCTTTGCGAGAAATATAGCAGCCTGAAAGGCACTACTATTTATGCTGACAGTGGGAAAGAGGAAATAGAATATGTGGAAATTGCGCCCTATGATAAGGTGAATAAGTGGATGTTCTTCCACTCATTTATGGAGCGCAGCCTTAGCGACTACTCTAACAGCCTGCGCAGTACCCAGGATTTTGACATTGTTGTTATAACTAAACAATGCAGCAAACGCGGCAGGCCTTTTTATGTATGCAAAGACCTGCGCGATGCCCTGGCTAACCTGGCAAGGGTACAGGCCAAAGCTATTTAAACCGATGATATTATGCCTGAAGGCCCCTCGATAGTAATACTGAAGGAAGAAGTGCAGGCCTTTAAAGGCAAAAAAGTGCTGCAGGTTAGCGGTAACTCAAAAGAGGCTATTAAAAGACTGGAAGGGCAAAAGATCACAGACTTTAAAAGCTGGGGCAAGCACTTTCTTATCTGTACAAAATCTTTTAGTATCCGTATTCATTTCCTGTTGTTCGGGTCTTATACTATTAATACAGTTAAAAGTACTAAGCCGCGCCTGAGCATGATATTCAAAAACGGTGAGTTGCATTTCTATAGTTGCTCGGTGAAATTTATTGAGGAGCCGCTGGACGAAGTGTATGACTGGAGCGCAGATGTAATGGCTGATGAATGGGATGAAGCCGCCGCTAAAAAGAAACTGAAACAACACCCCGGTATGCTGGCTTGCGATGCTATTCTTTCGCAGGATATTTTTTCCGGGGCAGGTAATATTTTTAAGAACGAAGTGCTGTACAGGATTAAAGTTCACCCAGCCAGTACCATAGGGGCAATACCAGCAAGAAAAATAACCCAACTGGTAAAAGAATGCAGGAATTATGCTTTTGATTTCCTGGAATGGAAGAAGCAATACGTGCTGAAAAAACACTGGCTGGCCCATACAAAGAAAATATGTACACGTTGTAATCTTCCGCTGCATAAGGAGCACATGGGAAAAACAAACCGCCGTACTTTTTATTGTGATAATTGCCAGGTATTATATACCTGATCGTGCTGTATGTAAATGTTATAGTTATGTAAAAGCATCTTTTTCTTTAATCCGCAGGTGTGTTTTTGGTGTTATATACTTGAACTAAAATCGGATTTTTATGAGAAGCATACTATATATAGCAGCCGTAATACTTATAATAGGTTGGCTGCTTGGCTGGACTGTTTACGGGGCTTCAGGCCTTATACATATACTGTTAGTAATTGCAGTTATATCTCTTTTACTGGGAGTCATCAGGCGTAGTGAAGTTAAAAATGTGCAAAAGATAAACCTGGTTGAATCCCGTTGAATACCAAAGGGCTGATGATTCATCAGCCCTTTTGCTTTGTTTCTTCTAGACAGACAATCATGCATATTTACTTATACACCATTTATTGTTTTATAATTTTTGCATTGTGTTTTACGCCGTTGCTGCCTGCAACCTGTAGCAGGTATATGCCGGGTGCCAGGGTGTTTATATCAATAACGGCAGGTGTATTGCTTTGCAGTTGTTTGGTTGTTTCCAATACAGAGCGACCTTCTATACTTTGCAGGCTGAAGTGATAACTGGCGCTTCCGGCACCGGCCAGTTTAATGTGCACCATGTTTCGTGCAGGGTTAGGATAAACCAGCAGGTTTGAAGTATTGTGGTTGACAAACCGGATAGACTGTTGCACTGTGTCTGGCATATTGCTGCTTACCGCAAATTCGCTGAAAGAGGTTAAGCCTTGTGCGTAGAGGTATTTGCCAAAGCGTTTAGTGTTCAGCGGTTGCCATTTTGCTGTTGCGCTATCGCGTTTTAGTATCACACGTTGCTCCAGGCTGTCTATATTTTCATTGTTCAGGTCCAGCATTATGTCATACTCAAAATCTGTTAAGCCATTGTTGGTGATACGCCAATAGCTGTTCGTGCCAATGCTTGATGGTGTTACCACTGTTCCATCGTGGCTGGTGGCGCTGCCTGTAAAGCCCGCACCCGCACCGGGGTTGCCGGGTACTACTGTTGTGGCCAGGGTGCCACTGTTGTCAGCATCGCTGTTCTTTACAAAATAAACCGCAGCGTGTGTATTGTCAAAAACATAGATACCTTTACTATTGCCTATAGACGGGTTGGTTACCGTATCGGCAGCTGCTTTAAATTTCAGCGCCAGGTACATTTCCAGTATGTTCCTTTGTGTACGTGTCAGTACGGTGTCAAACACAAATACCTCTCCTATATTACCTTCAAACGGCTCGTACTCAAAATCAGAACCTCCTATGTACATGGCCTTTATCTCATCTGCAATAGTGCAACTGTTATCAATACTGTCCTGTATCCTTCCATTTATTTTTGTATATACTATATTCTTATCTACGCTGGCGGTAATGATAGAGTACTGTGCATCTGCAGCCCATGTAGTATTGCCCACACTAGTGCAATAACTGTTGCCATCGTGTATGCCGGCAGACAATGTATTGTTGCCAAATTTGTTACTCTCTGCCAGTATAATGTTGTTGGCAAAACCGGGCACGGGCCTTAAGCCTACAAGGGTGTTCCTGTTATTGGCGTTAGCAGCTTTTGCCGCAACTGTAATGATGGTGGCGCTTTGTGTTTTTATTACAGATTTATTGGCCAGTGTTTGCAGGTAGCCATCATTGGCATCGGCATTAAATTGTATGACAGCATTGCCATTGCGTGCGTTTTGTATAATAGAAGGGTCTGTACGGCTGGCACTGCCTGTAGCAGTAAACATTTCGTAGTTCACCACGTCATTCACCAGGGTGGTAATTGCATTGCTGTTTTTATGCGAGTACATCAGGTTGGTATCAGCCTTTACCCATACTTTTAATCTTGCGTCCAGCGTACTGTCCTGCGCTTCCATCCATCTTTTTTCCATGACATACAGCTCTGTACCTATACGGCCGTTGTCGCCAAAGAAATAGAGTTTGTTGTTATAACCCATCATTTCGTAGCCGGGCCTTACCACTATTTCATCTTTGTCAGGGCGATTAACCACTCTTGTTCCGGCAACTGTACCATCTGTAGCGTACAGGGTTGGTTTGAAAATAGACGGTGTGGCAACATAATATACTTCATTGCCCACAGGTGTGAACTCGCTGAATTGTGATGGCCCCGCACCACCTGTATTAACTGCACCGGAAGAGAGTTGTACTGTACCTGCTGCCGTACCGTCTGTACTATACACTTCGCGCACAACATTGCTACCCGTACCTACCTGTGCTGTAAATAATAGCCTGTTGCCCACGGGGTATAATGATGCGGGTGAGGAATGCAGCGGGCCGGGATTAATGTCTTTTACCAGGCGGGCTTTATCAGAGCTGTCATCGTCTATAATATGCAACTCCTGCCCGCTATCTGTTACGGCAGTGAAATACAGTCTATCGTTAACGGGTGTAAGCAATGAAGGTGAGGATGAAGTTGTAGTGCCATCTATATCGCACAATAATTGTACGGTACCTGTTGTGTCATATTTGTACAATTCATTGCCCACAAAAAAGGCCCCCGCAGTATGCGTGCCTGAAAATACCAGCATAGTATCCCAGATGCACAAATCTGCTATGCCCGATACATTGTTGCCCGTGGGAGTAAGGCACAGGGAGAAGTTAAGGCCATCGCCCGATTTATATAAAGAACGCCCTGAAGAACTGATGAGGAATAATGTATCGCGGTAAACTGCCATTTCCCGGCCTGAATAGGCCAGGAAACCCCCCATGTCAATAACTTTGGTGGTGCCTGCCGTTGTGCCATCTGTGCGCCACAACTCTGAGAAGGTGACACCTTGTGTAAGAAAGTAAAGATGGTTCTTGTACACCAGCAGGTTGGTAGGAAAGCTACCAGCGGCACCCGTTTTTATATCTTTGACCAATACGGTGCCTGCTTCGGTGCCGTCTGTCTTCCATAGTTCCGCGCCATTGGTGCCATCGCCTGCGCGAAAATATACAACTCCGTTAAATTCGGTATAGTATTGCGCGTCTGAATTTGCTGTAGGGTGGATGTTTTTGAGCAGGTGCGTGCCCTGCGGTGTACCGTCTGTTACAAAGGGTTCGCTTAAAATAGCGGGTGTGCCTAAAGACGTGCTGGCAGTAAACAACAGCTTCCCGTTAAATACAATGTGATTGTCAGACCTGAGTGTGCCTTTATTCATTCTCTGGTATGCCTGCGTGGCATTAAGCCCGGGTGTAATGTCTTTTACCAGCACTTGAGCGTTGACCTCTGTGGCAGCCACATGCGCCAGCAACCAACAGATTGAAATGCGTAATAATTTTTTTATCATAACAGAACTTTTATGGTTTACAAAATGCATGTGTGCATGCAAGGCAAAGTTCCTGTTACGGTATGTTTTTTAGCTGACAGTTATCCGCCATATTAATATATAGCGGAAAACCATGAGAAGACATTTGTTATTCAGCCAGTCCCTTTTCTATGGCGGCTTTTACCAGCCCTGCTATGTTTTTGGAACCTGTTTTCTGCAACAGGCTGGCGCGGTGCGTTTCTACTGTATTGATGGATATGAAAAGCGATTCTGCAATTTCCTGCGTGGTCATTTCTTTGATGATGAGTTGCAATACCTCTTTTTCTCTTCTTGTAATTTTAGGGATATAGTCGCTGCCTTTGTGTTGGTACAGTGCATCGGCTATGATGAGTTGCTGTATTTCCTGGTGCACATACTTATCTCCGTTCAGCACGGTAGCTATACCCTGCAGCATATCTTCTTTAGTAATATTCTTCAGCATAAAGCCTGACGCACCGGTGCGCATGGCATTTTTTACAATGGCAGGCTGTGTAAGCCCGGTTATCATTATGATGCGCATACCAGAATAGCGCTGCGTGTATTTTTTACACAGGCCTATACCATCTTCTTTTTGCAGGTTGATATCCAGCAGCAGCACATGTGGATGATTGCCTGCTGCTACGTATTGCTCAAAATCGTAGCTGTTGCCAAACCCACCGTAAAACTGATAACCTTCTTTACTTTCAATGATGCCTTTTACAGCATCAGCAATCAACGTATGATCGTCTATTACTGCTATTTGCGTTGTTTGCATATACAGACGTAAATATACTATTTTGCCAGTTGTATCTCAATATATACAGATGTTCCTTTTTCCCTGTCCGACTTGATATTCAAAGAGCCATTCAGGAAATTTATTCTTGATTTAATATTGGCAAGGCCTATACCTTCGTTTTGAATAGTTTTTGTGTCAAAACCATGCCCGTTGTCTTCTATAGTAATGCTCAGTGTGTTGTTGTGCTGGTGTAGTTGTATAAAGGCATGGCTGGCATGTGCGTGTTTTATAATGTTATTCACCAGCTCCTGTATTACACGGTATATAGCCAGTTCAGACGATGCATCCAGCCGGGTGTCTATGCCTATAGATTCATACTCTACCTGTAAAAGTTTACTTTCTGTAATGGTGCGGCTGTATTCTTTCAATGCTTCGTCCAGCCCCAGGCGCAGTAGTGTTTCCGGCAGCATATTGTGGGCAATGCGCCGCGTTTCTTCAGCCGCAGACGATACCAGTTTTTCTGACTGGGAAAGCTTTTGCCTGTCGTTTACCTGTGCCGTTTCCAGCGTGCTCAGGTGCATTTGCGCGGCGGCCAGTATGCCACCAAGCCCGTCGTGCAGTTCCCGCGCTACACGGCTACGTTCTTTTTCTTCCCCTGTTACCAATGCTTTCAGCAGGGCTATATCCTGCTCCTGTTTCATGGCCAGTTGTTTTTGCCTCGCAGCTTTCCGGCTTTGCCAGAAGATACCAGCCAACAGTAATAGTATAATACAGATAGCGGCAGTAACAATATACAAACGTTGCAGGTGCGCGTTCTTTTGCGTTATCTCCTGCTGTTGTTTTATTATTTCATTTTCCTTTTCGGCAGTTTCGTATTTCAGGTTCAGGTCGTTTACAGTTTCAGCTATTTCGGTATTGTACAGCGTATCGCTCAGTGCTTTGTACTTTACATGCATGTCCAGCGCATTTTTGTAGTCGCCGGAATTGGCATATAATTTATAGAGGCTTTCGTAAGTGCCCGCCAATATATGTACATTGCCGTCAGCCTCAATACCCTTCAGCGATTCCGTCATCAGTTTTATGGCTAATGGAATATTGCCCTGTTTTTCTGCTACCATCCCCCTGCATGTAAGTACGCGTGCTATCCTGTATTCAGACTGCTGGCTGCGTGCAAGTGAGTCTGCAATGTCCAGCCAGTAAGACGCCATTTTCATATCATCCCGCTCAAAAGCGAAGTCGTAAAGGCCCAGTACATTTTCGTATAGTGAGTTGACCATCAGTGGCCGGGTAACCATTATTTCATATGCCTTCAAGGTATAGTATTCAGAAGAGTCCATACGACCCTGGTCGAAGAATACCTGCCCGATGGCCGTGAGGGTTATGGCAATAGAATTAGAATCTCTCGCGGCTTGTTGCAGCTTCAAGGCTTTATTGTACCACTGCAATGCCTCTTTGTATTGCATGCCCATATAATACAGGCTACCCAGGTTGGTGGTAGTCATGGCAACACCTTTATCATATTTTGCCGCCCGGTGGTATTGTATGGATTTATGATAGTATGCCGCTGCTTTTTTTACATCGCCATGTTCGGTAAGTGCAGCCCCGGCAGTCTGGTAAAGTGTACCTGTTTCTTTATCGGCCTTTATCTTTTTTGCAAGCATAATACCAGAGTCTGCAATGGCTACCGCGCGCTCATATTCACCATTAATGCGGTGAAAATCTGCTATAGCATCCATCGCTGCGCACTCCACTACCTGTTGTTTTGTTTTCCTGGCCATTGCCAGGCTTTTCTGCAGCAACACGAAGGCAGAATCCTGGTTTGAATAGCGCAATATCCTGCCCGCCCTCAGTACAAGTGCAGCCCGTGTGCTGTCATCTTTACCGGTTGCAGCGCGGGCCAGCAGTTCCGCAACGGTTTCTTTCTGTGCCATAGCACAGATGGTGCATACCATTGCCAGTAATGATAACAGCGTTTTTTTATAAGTACTCGCCATTTATAGAAAAATATGTTAACCGGGTAAAAGTAGATAGACAATAATGGAATTGAAAGCACCGGGTAAAAAATAACGGTTTTCCGCTATAAATAAATATGGCGGATTGTGATTAATAAACTGAAAGATGGCGATCGCAATTTTGCAGTATATAATTTTTTGATAAAATCCACTAAAGAATACATTTATGAGAAAGCTGAAATTTTATATTCCTGTTGCCGCACTGGTAGCCTCATTTGCATCGTGCGATAAGAAAGAGAATACCCCGCCACAAGGCACGCCGGGAGTGGCCAAAGAGTTGCCTTGCGAAATAACGGGCAACATGCAACTGACTAACCATAATGCCGCAGGCGTAGATTACATAGTAAGCTGCGAAGTAGAAATAACCGGCGGTACACTTAGTATAGACCCCGATGTAACAATAGAATTTAAAGTAAACACCGGCATGAATGTTAGGGAAAACGCTTCCATATCTGCCATGGGTACTGCTGATAAACCAATAGTGATGCGCGGTAATGGTGTTGGCAATACATGGAATGGTATCAACATATGGTCGCAGAATGGCAGCTCTAAGTTGTCATACTGCAATATATCCCAGGCGGGCGCGGCTGTAACATTCAACACTTCCCTGGCCGGCTCTTCAGCGGAGATCAAATCGGCAATAACAGTATGGCACAGGGCAGAACTGAACAATGTAACTATTGATGGCTCTGACGGTGTGGGGCTGGCAGTATCTGACGAAGCTCAAATAGCGATTTCTGCATTAAATATAAAAAACTGCGCGCAACAGCCCATTATCACATATGCAGGCTGGCTGAACAGTAGCTTTAACCTGGGTAGTTGCACATTCAGTGGCAATGGTGTTCCTTATATAGCTTTGTATTCAGTCACCAGCAATGCAGAAGTGGACGGCATGGTAACTATACCTAAAGCCCCACTGCCATACTATGCCATAAGAAGCCTGAACTTTACCGGCGATGCAGTTATTACAGCGGGCGTTGAAATACGTTTTGCCAACAACCTGCGTATGGGTGTTAATGACGGGGCGTCTCTAGCTATAAACGGTACCAGCAGTGAGCCTGTTATCATAAGGGGGGAAACAAAATCGCCGGGCTTCTGGCAAGGTATGTTGATACGTTCTAACAATCCTAAAAACGTATTTAATTACCTGCAAATAGCAGACGGAGGTTCTGAAGAAATTGGTGTTTGGGCTGGTAAAACTAACATAGCTGTAGGCGACAAGATAGAAGAAGCAAGGGTTACATTAAACCACTGTACCTCTGAAAACGTGAAGGGTGGTTGCCAGGTTACGGTAAATGAAGACGGCGGTACACTTGTGAATAACAGTTCTGCTATTACAAATGTTTGTGTGCATTAATTGTATAGCAAATCTATAATTCAACGGGCTGCATGTTGTGCAGCCCGTTTTTAATAAAAAAAACCACACCTTGAAAGGTGCGGTGCTGCAATTATTGTTTAAGGAATATCACAATTGTGATACTGTTTTTATACTACGCTATATGGCGGTAGTAAATATTTTTTTCTGCTATTTCCATCAGTAGTTCATCCATGATTGTTTCTTCTTCCATAGTAGTGTAGCATAGTTCCGCTATACTACTATGGTCCAGCCTGGTAGCCAGTTGCGCCAGCGCGGCATATGTGGCCATTTCATAATGCTCAATTTTTTGCATGATGAACACCAGTGCTGCATCCCTCGCAGTGGTTCCGGGTGTTGTAGCGTCCAGCAAGGCATTGCCCTGCTCTGTAATACCGGCCATAGCGGCAGACTTCTTTGCAAAAGCACGGGTACCTAATATTTCAAACATCTTTTGTATGCGTGTAACATGCACACCGGTCTGTTGCAGGTGCGCTGCCAGCGTGTCGTACAGTTCACCATCACTGGCGGTGCGCATCAGTACAGGTATAGACTTCAGCAGGTGTTTTTCCGCCCAGTATATATCTTTCAGTTCCTCAACCAGCAGTTGTTCATAAGCCTTGTTATGAATGCTGTGTACATCAGTAGTGGTAGCTTCAGCTTTATTGGCGAGTGTCATAAAAATATACGATTTGTATAGTTTGGGACATTTATACAAATACCATGCCATGAAGTAACAAGTTGCCGCATGGCTTTATTACAAGCATGTTTTACACATTATATAAGCTAATGTATATGCAGCACACTGTGTAAAACCACAACAAACTGGCAGTGTGAGCATCATATAATATGTGGCGCCTTACTCAATATGAGAACTGGAATGTAACTTCATAACTCAATAATAAAAAAGATGTGAAACGGCACACGGGTACAATGTTTTTAAAAGGTGCATTATACTATATGCAAAAGGCGATCCCGCTATTGTTGTCCACATTGTTGCCAATAAGTGTTTACGCACAGGCAGACAGTATTGATGTAACGGACAGCATACAACCGCAAAGCCTGAATGAAGTTGTAATAACACCATATGAAATACAGGATGCGTTATACATACCCTCGGCTATAGGTAAAGTATCAGCCACTGAACTGCCCAGGTACAGCAACAACAGCATACTGCCCGCTGTAAATAATATACCAGGGGTGAAGATGGAGGAACGCTCGCCCGGCAGCTACAGGTTTGGTATAAGGGGTAGTGCCGCCGGTGCACCATTTGGCGTACGCAATATAAAGATGTATTACAACGGAATACCTTATACAGATGCGGGCGGCAATACCTACCTGAACCAGCTGGGCTTTTACAACATACAATCTTTAGAGATAATAAGAGAACCGGGCAGCAGCCTGTACGGCGCGGGCACGGGTGGGGTAGTGTTGCTGAACAGTATGCCAGATGTGTGGGAGCGGAAAGTATCACTGCATTTTACCGCAGGCAGTTATGGTTTGCTGAATATGGCAGCAGAGGTGCAGGCGGGCACTAAGAATTTTCAGAATACGATACGCTACCAAAGACTGACAAGCGATGGCTACAGGCGCCACACACAGTTGCATAAAGATGTGTACAGCTGGGATGGTGTATTGCGTACCGGCCTGCGCGGTAAGCTGAACATGCATGTGCTGTACGGCAGGCTGCATTATGAAACACCCGGTGGCCTTACACAGGCACAATACGAAGCCGATGAGCAACAGGCAAGGCCGACAGCAGGGCAAATACCCGGTGCAGAAGATAACAAAGCTGCCGTGAACCAGGAGGGGCTACTGGCTGGCGTAGTATATAGCTACCGCCTTTCAGCAAAATGGGAAAATACCACCACGCTCTACGGCAGGTTTACCAGGATGGATAACCCTACTATCAGGAATTATTCAAAAGTATATCAGCCCGGTTTTGGTGGGCGCAATAGTATAAGGTATGTATCGCGAAGAGGCGATGCGCTGTTGCAATATGTATTGGGTGCAGAAGTGCAGCAGGGATATTCATATGAAGAAACCTATCAGAACCTGTCGGGCAAGACAGGCACATTGCAACAGAAAAACGATGTGAACAACCTGAACACATCGGTATTTACACAAATAGCTGTAGGCTATGGCAGGTTGCTGGCTACTGCCGGTGCCAGTCTTAACCTGCTGCGTGTAGATGTAACATCGCACCTGCCGGTATATAATGATGCGCATGGCATTTTCAATAATGAAATAGCCCCGCGCATAGCGATGTCTTACCGCGTAGTGGATAATATGGCAATATATGCCTCTGCCGCAACAGGCTACTCGCCACCCACTACAGAGGAACTTGCGCCAACCGGCGGGATTATTAATCTTGCGTTAAGCCCCGCACATGCATGGAACTACCAGTTGGGTGCGCGCGGAGGTTTGTGGAAAAATTTTCACTTTGATGTGGTAGCGTTCTACACTGCACTGCAGGATATGGTGGTGCAGCGCAGGGATGCCGCCGGTGGCGACTACTATGTAAATGCAGGCAGTGCTGTGCAACAAGGGGTGGAAGCGACCTTAAAGCACAGTTGGGCGAATGATACAGGTGGATTTTTTGCGGGAGTAAACAGCTTTGTTTCCTATACGGGCTACAACTTTAAATACGGGCAATTTGTACAGACCACGGCAGACTATTCAGGAAACAACATACCGGGTGTAGCGCCTGCTGTACTGGCATGTGGCTTGCATGTAGCTACAAAGAAACTTGTATATGCTGATGTAAACTGTTATTACAGCGATATAGCCCCGCTTGATGATGCGAACAGTATATCGGCAGAGGCATATGTGTTGATAGATGTGAAACTTGGTGTGCACCTGCCATACAGGAAGCATACAGCGCATGTGTTTGCCGGTGTAAATAATTTATTGAACCAACGGTATAGCCTGGGTAATGATATAAATGCAATAGGTGGCAGGTTTTTTAATGTTGCGCCTGCTGTTAATTTCTTTGCGGGGGTGTCGTTAGATATAGCTTACTGATGCAACTACCCGGGCATAACAAGGCCCGCAACGTTAATTGCGGGCCAGGAGATGTTTGCACATATCTACATGTGTAGTGCTTCTTACTTCTTGTTTATGTGCTATTTTTTCATCTTTCCATCGTCTTTGTCGCCATTCTTATCTTTGTCTTTCATACGGATGTTGCCATCCATATCTACTGCTTCACCATTAGCCAGCATGTGCGTGCTGCCATCGGGCTTGGTAACCATGCCTACGGTGTTTACGGTAGTGCCGTCGCTCATGGTCATGTCAGCAGTCATGGGTGTTTTTTTGCCATCTTCCTTTACCATCATTTTACCATCTTTCATCATTACACATTTTTTGTCGTCTGTTTTCTTCTGTGCAAAACATGTGTAGGTAAATCCTGCCATGATTATGGCGAGTATTGTTGCAAAAATTATCTTTTTCATAGTTCTTCTGTTTTTGTTATTGATTAAAAATATGTTTAAAAATATCGTGCCTTACTGATACTACAATTAAGCATAGCCAGGGTTAAGAATAACATAACATTGGTATATGCTGGCGGCATAGTTTTTTAAACATTTGTTGTACATCATTTTCATTTAACAATTATAAAAACACAAGGTATGAGCAACCAGACAAGGAACAGCATGCGCCAGGACGATGCAGGTAACCGCCGGCAGGAAGGCAGGCAAAGATCTAACCAGCAATGGCAGGACCAGCCCCATAACCAGGGACAGTACAATAACCCACAGTGGAGGGAAAGAAATGAAGACCGCGACTTTAACCAGCAATGGCGCCCGTTTGACTCCCAGCAATCATTTTCTCAAACACCGGGAGAACATCGCTATTCGGGACCGCAAAACAGGCAATACGAGCCCGGGGGGCAAGGCTACAACGATACATACGGCAGTTCATACAATCGACGCAATACAGACGGCTACGAATGGGAACCGGGCTCTGACCGCAGCAACCAATATTCGGGTGAGGAGTACAGAAATGATGACACACAGGGTGACTATAGCGACAGGTACCAAAGCCGTGACAACAATAGCGGACAGTATGGCCGTAACATGCAGGGCAGCAGGCAGCAAGGCCGCGACTATGACAGGGGCCAAAGCTATGGCAACCAGGGTTATGACCGCTACAGGGGGGACAACCAGCAGAACTACCAGGCGCAGCGCGATAGCAACTATAATACAGGCGGACAAGACTACCTGAGCAACCACGGCAGCCAGTTCAGGCCAGACAGCAGCAGCCAGCAAGGAAATTATGGCAGCAGGCCGCAGCAGCGTTATGATAACGGTTATGGTCGCCAGGGTAACCCCGGTGCCGGCAGCCAGTGGCAGAACACCGGCGGCTATGGCAACCAATATGGACAAGACAGCCAATGGCAGCAAAGCAGCAACCAGGAAAGCAATAAACACCGCGGCCGCGGCCCGCGCGGATATACCCGTTCTGACAGCCGCATAACAGAAGATATTAACGACAGGCTGAGTGACGATGACATGCTTGACGCATCTGACATAGAAGTAAAGGTTACTAATGGCGAAGTGATACTTAGCGGCACGGTGGACAGCAAGCAGAACAAGCGCTATGCCGAAGATATTGTTGAAGCAGTATCAGGAGTGAAGGACGTAGAAAACCGCCTGCGCGTGAAAAGCAAAAGCGAAGGCCAGGACAGTGGCGGCAGCCCTGAAAGCCGCAGTGTAAATAACAGCGCTAACAATACCACCGGTAATAACGCCAACAATACTACTGGTAGCACTGATAAAAGTAATAAAACGAAAGCTACGCAGGAGTAGAACCTTTATTTAGTGATGGTTTGGTTGAATAAAAATAAGGCGCATTGTAGCAATACATTGCGCCTTTCTCTTTGCAGCATCAACTGGCTTTCTTTTTTGCAGTTTTCTTTGCGGTTGATTTCTTAGCTGTAGATTTTGCTGCTGATTTCTTTGTCGCAGTTTTCTTTTTAGCTGCTTTTTTGGGAGTTGCTTTTTTTGCTGTGGATTTTTTGGTGGCAGTTTTCTTTTTCACCGCTTTTTTTGCAGTTGATTTCTTTGCCGCTTTTTTTGTTGATTTTTTCTTCTTCGGGATATTTGCACCGGCATCCCTTGCTTCAGACAAAGCTATGGCTATGGCCTGCTTGCGAGATTTTACCTTGTCGCCACTGCCAGATTTAAGGTCACCCTCCTTGTATTCGTGCATTACCTTTTCTACTTTCTTTTTCCCGGTTGATTTTTTTGTTGCCATGACATTTAATGTTTTAGTTGTTAAATAATTCTTAGATAAATATCATGCCATCGATATGTGGAACAATCATACACAGTGCGCATGATTTTCCACACCGGTAGGGTGGCGTAATGTAACAGGAACATGTTTTAAACGTTTATTGTGATGATGGTATGGTTTTTTAGCCTGTATTGATGAACATTAAAAAACCACATGTTATGCAAACACCGGAAGTAGTAGATGTATTGAATGATCTGATTGAAATAAACAACGACCGTATAGAAGGTTACAGAAGAGCGGCTGATGAAGCAAAAGATATTGATGCAGACCTGAAAGCCCTGTTTGCGCGGTACATGAGTATGAGTGAAGCGAACAAAACAGTACTGGCACAAAAGGTATTGCAATATAAGCCTGATGCGGATGTAGAGAGTGGCACCACGACATCAGGCAAGTTTTACCGTATGTGGATGGATCTGAAAGCCACCTTTACAGGACACACAAGGCAGGCAGTTCTTGAGTCATGCGAGTTTGGCGAAGATGCGGCACAAAAAGTATATAAAGACGTACTGGCCGAAAATTCCCTGCCTGCAGATGTAAGGGAACTTGTTACTACCCAAAAAGCCAGCCTGAAAGAAGCGCATGATTATATAAAAAACCTGCGCGACAGGGAAAAAGCCAGCCTGTAATTTTCAATAGTAAACTATACACTTCATTTTTATAACCAACACACTAAATATATAAGTTATGAAAAGCAATAGGATGATATGGTTGTTAGCGCCTGCAATGTTATTACAGGTTTCCTGCAACGAAGGCCAGGAGGAAAGGATGGAAGACAACGCAGATAGCGCCGCTACAAGAGTTGAAACCGCAGTGGAAAACGTGCAGGAGGATATACAGGATATGCGCGACGAGGTTTTTGTAGAAAATGTTTACAGGGAAAATAAGGAAGAATTATTACTGATAGAACTGGCACTGACAAAAGCTACGGATAGTAAAATAAAACAAGCTGCAAAAAGTATGCAGGCAGACCACCGCAAGCTGGATGAGTCGCTGGTGGCATTTGCTGCAAAGAACAATATAGAGCTGAAAACCGACCCGGTAAATGACAACCTGGAAACGCAGGAAGCAGGAACTGGATGGGATGACGACTGGAAAAGAAAAATGACCAATACGCACGAAAAAGTTGTGAACAAATTTGAACGCAAACAGCAAAATGCTAATAATGCTGAACTGAAGCAGTTAGTAGATAATACATTGCCGGTGCTGAACAGTCACATGGCTATGGTGCAAAGTTTATAAGTTTTTTTAGGGGCGCAGGTGTATCAACAAAAGCCGGATGCCTTTCCAGGTATCCGGCTTTATTAATAAAAAATGTAAGCATATGAAAACGAATCATCACGCGGGGCATTTTAATAAAGCCATAATGCTGGGCAACACGAGCGAATGCCTGGAGCGGGCACAACACGATGGTTATACCACCGATTTTGTAGTAAAACACGGCAAGCTTGTAGCCCCTGAAGGCTGCAAAGAATACAGCAGCGGCGATGTGGTTGTGAATAGCTATTATATACCGGGCGAGGATGATTACCTTTCTACACAGGCTATGTACCTGGTCGAGGCTGCAGATGGTACAAAAGGAATACTGATAGATAACCACGGGGCCTTTTTTGACAACGAGATCAACAAGTTTATAAAAAAGACAGGCGGCGTTTACTTAAAAAAATAGGCATGAAAAATAATGCCGCAGATGGCAAATCTGCCTTCAGGAAAAAATTGCAGCAGCCACCCATTGCTCCGGGTTACAAAGGCAGTGGTAAACTACATGATAAAATAGCACTGATAACTGGTGGAGACAGCGGCATAGGGAAATCTGTGGCGCTTTATTTTGCAAGAGAAGGTGCACACATAGGGATAGTATATCTTAAAAGTACAGGTGATGCCCTGGAAACAAAAAGCCTGGTAGAAGCAGAAGACAGGGAATGTGTTTTGTTTGAGGGGGATATTGCCAACGAGGCTTTGTGTAAGCGGGTGGTCAGGAACATGGTAAAGAAATTCGGCCGGATAGATATACTGGTAAACAATGCCGGTATGCATGAAGATGATAAAAGCCTGCAGGACATCAGCACCAAACAGTTGCACCGTACATTTTCTGTCAACCTTTTCTCCTGTTTTTACATAACCAAGGCCGTGCTTGAACATATGCCCGAAGGCGGGTCAATTATCAATACAACATCTGTCACAGCATACAGGGGTAGCGATCATCTTATAGATTATGCAGCCACAAAAGGCGCGCTGGTTTCTTTTACCCGGTCGCTGGCGCAAAACCTGGCGAAGCAGAATATACGTGTAAACGCAGTAGCTCCCGGTCCGGTCTGGACAGAACTGGTGATAGACGCGTTTGACGCAGCACACCTGAAAAAATTTGGCAAAGACACGCCCATGGGCCGCGCAGGCTACCCTTACGAGATAGCACCGGCATATGTTTATCTTGCAAGCAGCGATAGTAGCTATACTACAGGCCAGGTAATACATATAAACGGCGGGGAGATAATAAATGGCTAACCGGGTAGCACTGGAAAATAGAGGTTGATGGTAACACCTTTACCGGCCTGCGCCACAGCATTGATATAGCCCTTATGATTGCCCATGATGCGGCGGGCAATAGTCAGTCCCGCACCTTTTCCGGGATATATTACTTCTGAAGAATGCAGTCTTTGAAAGAGGTCGAACACTTTGTTACTGTACTCTTTTTCAAATCCGATACCATTATCTGCAATACTGATTTTATGATATTTTTTATCTCCAAGCCCGTTGGGTATGCCGGGTATATCCCTGCCGGATAGCATAGTGCTATCTATAGTAATAACAGGAGGCTTGCCGGGTTTGGAAAATTTCAATGCGTTATCTAAGATCACTGAAAACAGGGCTTCCAGTTGGTCTTTATCTCCATGCACAGTTGGCAGGTTGGCTATAGTTATAACTGCTTCCCGGTTTTTGATCATGTCGCGGTAGCGGTACGTTACCAGGTCTGTTATCTCCTCCAGGCCCACATGTGCGTCCAATGCCTCTTCGCCGAAGGAGGACAAAGTTTCCAGGTGTTTTATCAGTTGTTGCATGGTCTTGGCCGAATCATCTATCCGCCTGGCCATGTCTTTTGCCTCCGCCGTGGCCGTCATGCCCGGTTCCTGCAACCTGTCTGCGAATATCCTGATCTTGCGCATAGGCTCCCTCAGGTGATGAGACATGCTGAAGGCTACCTGTTCCAGTTCCATATGCGCATTTTTCAGGTTAGCAAGGTTCGCCTGCAGGTCGCTACGGTAGCGGCTGCGTAGTTTCAACTCGTACATCATCAGCAAAAACAATATCAGCGTGCCGATATAAAAGAACACCAGCAGGTAGGTAACACTGCCTGACGCACGGTTTTGCAGGTTGTCACGTTTACTGAAGCCGATGTTCAGTTCATGGTATTTTTTATCTATAAGGTTGTCTATGTACAGGTTGCTTTCGTACAGCAACTTGTGGTAAGTACTGTCGTAGTTGCTTTTTTGTAATGCATCGGGCTGGTACACCCGCTGCCTTAGTAATGACTTGCGCAGGGCAAGGTTACTTTTCAGCATAGTAAGGTCAGCATCGAGTTTTTCTCCTGCTACTGACTCGTATTTTTTTATGGTGCTATCTATAAGGGACAGTTTGCCAAGAAAGTTGTGTACCCGTTTATAATTACTGTCAACCCGGTAGGGCAATTCTTTTTCATACAGGTCTATGTCCTTCAGCAGCCCTTTTATAATGTGCAATTGGGTAAGGCCGCGGTTAGTATTATCTACCTGCGATGTTGTCTGGTTGAACTGGATAAACTGTGTTGTAGCATAAAAGGTGAGCCCTATCAGCAGGCTGAAAGAGAGGCAAAAGGCCGTAACAATAATGCGTAACCTTATTTTCATAGTCATTTTGTTTCTACATAGTGTGGAATAAAATACCCACTGTGCGCAGTAATAAGCTCAATATATAAGTACGTTATTTGTTTGCAGTTGTTTGATTATCAGTTGTATAGGAAGATAAAAAAAATTATTCGTACATTATATAAGTTTGGAACAAGGCTTGCAATTAACATTGTTCCAATAGCTTACTATGATTACTCAAAATTACAGTTTAAAACAGCATCTCAAAATATCCAAGGAGCAAATTCAGCTCCTGAATTTTTATGCATTGAACTCGCTGGAAATAGAAAACAGGATATTATCAGAGCTGGAGGATAACCCTTTTCTTGAAGATGCTATCAATGAAGAGAAAACAGATGACCTGAAAGATGATGAATACGGTGGTGAAGAAGAAACCAATTACGACAACTGGAATACCCGCAGCAGCCAGCAGGAGTTTACGCAGCGCCAGGTAGTAAACCCCGTTAGTTTCAGGGAAGATGCCAAGCAGCAACTACGCACGCTGGAAATAGATGAAGACCTGCGCGAGCTTGCCATATACCTGGTAGATACGCTGAGCGACCGTGGATTGCTGGAGATACCACTTGATGAAATAGCTACAGATATATCATTCCAGTCTCAAAAATGGATAGAGGTAGAACAGCTACAGGCGGCAAGAGAAGTGCTGCGCCGTGTAGAGCCTGTGGGGCTGGGTGCAAGGGATATAAAAGAATGCCTGCTGATACAACTGGAAAATAAAGCGGCAGATTGCCCCACCGCAGCTACGGCGCACAAGGTTATTGCAGAACATTACGAAGACCTGATAGCGCACAAGTTTGATAAAATATGCCGCACATATGGCATGGAAAGAAATGACCTGACAGAGATGCTGCACTATGTAAGCAAGCTGGATTTTTATCCTGTAAGTGGCGTGGGCGCCGGTATGGAACATAAAAATACCATCATACCGGATTTTATGGTGACCAAGACGGAGGATATACTGGAAGTGAACCTGTGCAGTACAAAATCTGATTCCATAAGCATCAACCAGGCCTTGTTTGAGCAGATGAAAAACCTGAGCAAAGAAAAGTCTGCACAGCTATATGTAAATAACAAGATACAATCGGCCAGGTGGTTTGCAGATGCGCTGAAGCAAAGAGAAAGTACCATGCTGCATATCATGCAGGCGATAGTAAAATTCCAGGAGGCGTATTTTATGAACGGTGAAACTAACATGCTGAAACCTATGGTGCTGAAAGATATTGCGGCGATAACAGGTTATGACATTTCCACCATATCAAGAATAACAGCCAACAGGTATGCAGACACGCATTTTGGTATTATCTACCTGAAAGACCTTTTTGGCGAAAGCGTGAAAGCTGAAGATGGGGTAGCTATCAGCAACAAAGCCGCGCAGAGCATGATACAGGATATAGTGGAAGCAGAAGATAAAAGCAAACCATATACAGACCAGCAACTGGCAGCTCTGCTGAAAAAGCAGGGATATAATATTGCAAGAAGAACGGTAACAAAATACCGCGAGTTGATGAACATACCCGCTGCACAAATGCGCGGCATGCAATTTGCCATCAAATAATTCATTAACTTGAACTTATGAGTAAAATAATGATAATAGATGATGACCGTGATATGTGTATGTTGCTGAACCGTTTTCTGAGCGGGAAGGGATATGACACGGTTGTGATGCACAAAGGAACGGATGCGCTGAAGTGGTTGAGCAATAACAAAGCAGACCTGGTATTGTGTGATTATAAACTGGATGATATAACAGGAACAGAATTGCTGCCGCAAATAAAACAGACAGGCAGCAACGTGCCTGTAATAATGATAACCGCATACAGTGATGTGAAAAGCGCGGTAACTGCTATGAAGAATGGTGCTTACGATTATATAATAAAACCATTGCTGCCCGATGAGATTCTTGTAACCATACAAAAAACACTGGCCAGCACCGGCGGCAATAATGATGACGCACCTGCACAAAAGACAGCTGCGAAGGGTGGCAACGCTATGCCTGCACAGGGCACATCCAAAAGTAACGCGCCTAAAACAAGCCAGTATGTGGAAAGTAACAGCCCCGCTATTGCAAAAGTGCTTGAGCAGATAGAACTGGTAGCGCCTACCAACTACAGTGTAATAATATATGGTGAAAGCGGCAGTGGTAAAGAAGCCATAGCCCAGCAGATACACCGCAAAAGCAACCGGGCAGATAAAATGTTTGTTGCTATAGATTGCGGCGCATTGTCAAAAGAGCTGGCGGCGAGTGAACTGTTCGGGCATGAGAAGGGCTCGTTTACGGGGGCGTTGTTTCAAAAAATAGGATCTTTTGAAGTAGCCAATGGAGGGACGATATTCCTTGATGAGATAGCCAACCTCTCTTACGATATACAGGTATCGCTGTTGCGGGTGATACAGGAGCGCAGTATAAAAAGGCTGGGTGGTACGAAAGATATCCCGCTGGATATACGCATCATTATAGCAAGTAACGAGCCTTTATGGAAGGCTACAAAAGAAGGCAAGTTCAGGGAAGACCTGTACCACAGGTTCAATGAATTTAACATCAATGTGCCGCCATTACGCGAGCGCAGGGAAGACATCATGTTTTTTGCCAACCACTTTCTGAAACTTACCAATGAAGAGCTGGGAAAACATGTAAAAGGTTTTACCCCCGATGCTGAAGCGGTGCTGAATGAATATACATGGCATGGCAACCTGCGGGAGCTGAAGAACGTGATAAAACGCGCTACGCTGCTATCTGAAGGTAACCTGATAGAAACGAAATCCCTGCCGTTTGAAATAGTGAACCACAAAAGGCTGGCTTTTGATACAACAGATGATAACGGCTCTGCTACAGAAAACGGCGGCAATGGCGAAGCCACGCAACAGGCAGCATCTACATCTACTAACAGGCTGAAGGATGCCAGCGCCGATACTGAATATGAAATAATACTGGGTGTGCTGAAGGAAACCAACTACAACAAAACCAAAGCCGCGCAGAAACTGAATATAGACCGGAAGACGCTGTACAACAAACTAAACCAATACAAGCTGAATAAGCAGAAGTAAAAAAATATGTCTCCCCATACCCCTAATAATTTATTGCTGCAAAATAAGGTTGTGAACCTGCTGGTGGTTGATGATGATGAAGATGACTTCTTTATCATCGGCGACTATATCAAGAGTATTAATGCAATGCCTGTATCTGTTACCTGGTGCGATAACTACAATGCCGCACTGCAACACATGATCAACAAAGACTTTCATGTGTACATGGTAGATTACAGGCTGGGCATGAAATCTGGTGTGGACCTGCTGAAAGATGCTATAGAAAATAAATGCGAAGACCCGATAATACTGCTGACGGGTTTTGGCAACTATAATATAGATATGCAGGCCATGAAGCTGGGTGCGGTAGATTACCTGGTAAAATCTGACCTGACGCCTGAGAAGATTGAACGTACCATACGCTATGCCCTGGAAAGGTCTTCAACACTAAAAGCTATAAATGCCAGTGAGCGTAAATACCGTGCTATTTTTGAAAAGTCGAAAGATGTAATATTTACCGCAGATGAAAATATGGTGTTTAACAACATCAATGACATTGTAACATCGCTGCTGGGGTATAATGTAGAAGAATGTATAGGCAACATGAGCTTGTATGACCTGGTAGCCCACGAAGAGCATAAACAATACCTGGAAAATGTACTGAACCTGCAGGAAGAAATAAACGACTGGGAGGTGGTGCTAAAGGCAAAGAACGACAGGGAGGTGATATGCTACCTGACGGTAACTAAAGAACTGGCGGCCGAAGATGAGGAATATATACAGGGTATAATACATGATATAACGGCACACCGCAAAAATGAAAAAGCACACCTGCAAAACGAGAAGCAGGCGCTGGCCCGCAGGATGGTGCAAACCATGGCCCACGAAATACGGAACCCGCTCAACAATATATCGCTATCTATAGAGCAATTGCAACATGAGTTGAAAGATGATAATGCTTTTCCTTTTATAAATATCATAGGCCGGAACATCAACCGTATCAACGACCTGATAACAGAATTGATGGCTATATCTCACCCGGCCGAACTGGAGCTTACCCCTACGCCATTGCAAACCATACTGGACAATACTATAAATGCCGCGCTGGACAGGATGACGCTGAAGAAAATAAAGCTGTCTGTAAACTACCCCGACCAGCCTATATACATACAATCTCACCCGCAAACGCTGAGCATAGCGCTGCTGAACATAGTGATAAACGCCATAGAGGCTGTGAAAGAAGAAACCGGCAAACTAACTATAAAACTGGTGCAGGAAGATGGCGCAGCCGTGCTGACCATCGAGGACAATGGCTGTGGCATCAGTAAGGAAGATATATCGCACCTGTTCGAGCCTTATTTTACTAAAAAGAGAAACGGGGTGGGCATGGGGCTTGCGGCAACGCTGAATATATTGCAGGGGCATAACGCCGGTATAGAAGTTACATCTACAGTGGGAGAGTGTACCGAGTTTAAAATCAGCTTTCCTGTGTCAGTAGTTCAGGGGTGAAATATGTGTTTCAGTTCTTCAGATATTTTTGAAAATTTCAGGGGCTTTTCTATAATGGAATACTTTGCGCCTGCTGGCATTTTTACCTGTGTGGGTTTATATGCACTTATAAGGGCAATATATGTTTGAGGATGTTCCTCAACAAGACGGGGCGCATAATCCCACCCCATACCATCGGGCAGGTTGTTGTCCATAAACACCAGGTCAAAATTATTGTTGCTTACCTTTGCTTTGCACTGGGCTATAGTATGCGCTACCTGTACTGTATAGCCCTGTTTGGTAAGAAACATGCTCAACAACTCACATAATTCTTCTTCGTCGTCAACTATAAGTATATTGTTCATTTTGTTTTGTTCATGCGCCTGATGTACAGGGCTTTTGGTAAAGGAAGCATTAGTGTATTTACAACAAAAATTATGCCTTCCGCCCACAGAAGTGTTATTTTTTGGGAAATTTACGCTGGGATGAAACTATCCTTACTCAGCCAGCGATTGTGTATCTCGCTTGTTTTTGATATAAACATGGTATAATTGTCAGGCTTGAAAAAATAGGAGTTAGCCCCCAGCATGTAGCAGTGTTCTATTTCCTGCTCATTGTCTGTAGTGCTGAATATAATTACAGGGATGTCTTTGTAATACGGGCTGGTTTTTAGCTCTTTCAAAGTTTCCCTGCCATCTTTTTTGGGCATGTTCAGGTCAAGAATTATTATTTTTGGATACTCACCTCCCGCTTTGCGGATAATGTTCAGCTTTTCCATCACTTCTATCCCGTTGTCAACAAATAACAAAGTTTCGGTAAACGAATTTTCATCGAAGGCCGCCTGTAGCAAAAAACGATCGTCAGCATCATCTTCTGCCACTAATATGTAAACATTTTCCTTTTCCAAAATCAGGTTCTGTTTAACTAAAGTTATAAAATATAGCCGGATTTTTCAACATTCGATATTAAGTTATTGACAATGTAGAGGTTACCTCCGTGGCACAATTTTTATGTGTAAATATAACTTCCACGTTGCGGATTCAGAACAAATGTGGTCAGCGAAGAATTTTAATATTGACTACAGTTACATTTTTTGCTATTACCCATTACTTAGATAAAAGCCCGGCGCTGTGCAGCGCCGGGCTTATCGTTATGCGGCAGGCTATGCCAGCCTATTGGTGTACAGGCACTATTACCGAAAAGGTGCTGCCTTCACCATAGTCAGACGTAGCGAAAATAACTCCCTGGTGGTTTTCTGCCACCTTTCTGCAAATAGCCAGCCCTATGCCGTTCCCCTCGTACTGAGATTTGCCATGCAGGCGTTGGAATGTTTTAAATATTTTTTCAGCATATTCTTTTTCAAAGCCTATACCATTGTCTGTAAAGTCCAGTTGTATGTAAGGCTTTTGCTGCGGCAACTGGTATCGTTTCAGCACAGCACTGTTAGGTTTCGACAGCTTTATGTGTATGCGTGGCGCCCTGTCCTGGTGAGCGAATTTAAGCGCGTTGCTCAGCAGGTTCTGAAACAGTTGCCTGAACTGTGAAGATATAGCTGTTATAACAGGCAGTTTATCTGAAGTTATGTGCGCATCAGCTTTTTGTACCTTATACTCCAGGGTAACAAGTGTGTCCTCAAAAATGGCAGAGAGGTCGCAGGGCGCAAATATTTTGTCTCCACCTATAGTAGATAACGCCATAAGGTCGTCTATCATAGTTTGCATACGCTGTACAGAGCCTGTTATTTTATCTATATATAATTTGCCCTCATCATCTATCTGCCCTGCATATAGCGAAGCAAGCCTGCCGCCGAATGTAGAGATTTTACGTAACGGTTCTTTCAGGTCGTGGCTGGCTATGTATGCAAATTCCTCCAGGTGTTTGTTAGACTGCTGCAACTGTACATTCTGGTGTTTCAACTGTTGCTCCGCTTCTACCTGTGGTGTAATATCCACACTTACTATCAATACGCTTTCTATATTGCCTTTTGCGTCTCGCTCAAACACAGTGCCGTAGGTATGTACCCAATGGTACACGCCGCCCACGCATGCTATCCTGAAGATAAATTCGGGTATGGCTTCTGCATCTGTACCTTCCGGGGCATTTTGTAGCTGGTTTATCTGCGTAGCCACCTGCACTGCCAGGGACGGCCTGTCATCAGGATGAATAATATTTCTTACAAAATTCATCCCTCCGTTAAAAACTGTATCAACATCGTAACCCAGGCTTGTTTCAAAAGACTTATTGACGAAGGCAAACTTCATCGTTTTTACATTAAACAGAGCTATGAGTGATGGCGTGGTATCTGTTATTTTTTTTGACAGTTCACGGCTCTCTTTCAGTTGCTTATTTATTTCGTATTCTTTGGTAACATCCTGCGTTGTACCAAACATTTTGAAGGGGGTGTTATTGTCATCCAGCAATACCTGCCCTTTTGTATGCAGCACTTTTTCAATATTGCTTGGTGTTTTTATCTTGTACTGCACATCTACCGGTGCGCCGGATTTTGCCGCGGCCAATACCTCATCTTTTATTTTTTGCCTGTCGTCAGGGTGTATCATCGTCATCATGGTGTCAAAGTGCATATCCGCATCCTGGTTTACACCAAATATCCTGTACATTTCATCAGACATCTCCAGCCGGTCTTGCGACAGGTTCCAGGCCCAGTTGCCTATGTGCGACATGAGTTGCGCCTGTTTGTGCAGTATTTCACTACGCTGCAGTTTCAGCAGCATATGTTTTTTCTCGCTCACATCCATAATGGTGCCCCGCAGGTATTGCCTGCCATTGGTTTCTGTCACAATACCCCGCGCCCATATTATTTTTTCCCTGCCATTTATTACATACCTGAATTCACTATCGAATACCGTGTTGTTATCAATAGCTTCCTGCTTGGCTCGCGCTACGCGCTCCCTGTCTGCCGGATGTATCCTGTTGCGTACTAATGACATATCCAGGGCGCTGTCTATTTCATATATTTTTAGAAATTGTGGTGTTACTTCTGTTATGTCATCCACTATATCCTGTACATAGCTACCTATATTGGCCAGTTCCTGCGCCTCCAGCAATTGTTTTTCGTTGTTGGCCAGCCTGTCCATGGCCTGTTTCTCTTCTTCTATATTTGTGATAAACGATGTGACCCTTGCAGGTGCGTTTACCTTGTCATCGTTAAATAAAGATATGTAAGAGCGTAGCCACACATATTCCCCGTTTTTAAGTTTGGCCCTGTTTTCATAGGTTATTACCTGGCCGGGTGTAGATGATGTTACTTTTGCAAAAGCATCCTGTACTATTTGCAAATCCTCCGGGTGTACCATGGATTTTAAGATGTTATTCTTCATGGCCTGCAGGTCTTCCCGGCTATAGCCCAGCAGGTTTTCAAAACCGTTGTTGTGGTACAGCAGTTCATCGTCAGCAATATTATACACCGTCAGCGCGCCGGGCAATGTATTGGTTACGCTTTCTATAAAGTGCTCATGTTTTGCTATCTGCTGCTGTAATATCCTGGCGTGGGTGTTGGTACCCATCAGCAATACGCGGCATTCACTATCGTCTATCTCCCTTATTATTTCCATTACCTGCCCGATGTCTGAAGTGTACATAGGCAGGAAATGTGCAAAAGCCTGTTTGCGTACATAGGTGCCCAACACCAGGTCTTCGGGTACCAGCTGGTTTTGTGTTATGATTTCCAGGTCGTCAGTTTCCCATTTCCTGTAGTTGCTTTCCGTTCGTTCCTTCAGCGTATTGTTTTCTATATGCAGCAGCAGGTCTTCCTGCCCCGCTATGCTTTTTTCAAGCAGTTCATCCTCACTCATATAGGCCAACTGCCTCAGCAGTGGTAAATCAACTTCTTTGCACAGGCGTAGCTGCTCCTGTGTAAAGGCTACCAGGTGCTGCTGGCGTATGAATCTGGCGAACCCGGGCAGATGGGCATATTGCCAGTTTTCTCCTGTTGTTATTATTGTAGAATTTATCTTTTCTATAGGATTACTCATAACCACTCTTTCGGAGGATTTGTATCAAAAAATCCCCGCTTTCGGGCCATAAGTTACAAATAAACCATAAAGCCGGGGCTAATTATGACATAAAAAAACCGTGCCAAACCAGCGCAGCCCCCGCAAAGTGCGGAGGCTGCCGGGTTTTTAATTATGATGAAAGTGAGTACGTTAATATTTCACCCATTTCAGGGTATATGGCGCACCCGTGGTTGTAGTCAGTTGTATCGTGTACAGGCCGCGCGCTGTGTTGGCGGGTAGCGTTATTACATGGCTGCCCGCCTGCAAGGTTTCCGTTGCAGTGAAGACTACTTTGCCGGTAACGTCTGCCACCTGTACCTGAATTTTGCCTTTCTGCGCCAGCTGTACATGCAGCTGCGCGTTGTTGTACGAAGGGTTGGGTATTACAGATGCGGCTTGCAGCACATTGTTTGTTGCGCTGATGCCGGATGGCACAACAGTCATTTCTGAAGACAGTACATTGTATGGCATAGCAACAGGCTGGCCATTGTTGTCTATGATGCTTACATCATCCATATCCAGTTTTATTTTGCTATCTGCAGGTGTACTATTGGGTATGGTAAATGTCAGCGTAGCAATGGTGCCATTACCGGTAGCGTTTTTATGGTTGGTACGTGCATATGCCCATAGTATAGTGTTGTTGGTAATCTCTTTGCTGAACGTAAGCGTATTGGTATTATCGCCCAGCCAGCTAGTGTTGGTACCCAGGGTAGCCGGTGTGCTGAGTGTTGCACCATCTACTATTACAGATGCAGACAATCCATAAACGCCATCGAGAGAGGCAGTGGCGTTACCCAGGTTTATAGGCACCACTACGGTTTTGCCGGGTGCTGCTACAATATTGGCTACATCAAAATACAGGTCGGGTGCGCCCGATGTTTTATGGCGCGGGCTGCCTTTAGGGTGCGTCAGGCCAAAGTTAGTGGCAATAGCGCCGAGGTCGCTGATGTTGATAACACCATCACCGTTGCAGTCGCCATGTTTCACATTGGTAGTGGTAAAGGGATAATTATTTGCCCAGTCCTGCGCCCATTGTGGTGTCCAGCTGATATTAGCGCCGGGGCGCACAGGTCCGGTCTGCCCGTAAGCTACAGCTACTGCCAGCACATCTACCAGGTTGGCCACATTGTCACTGTTAGCATCTCCGGGCCATACACTGTCTGTAGGGCATTGTTGTGTTTTTACCAGTATAGCATATTCTGTATTGCCACGCGGGCAGGCATTGTCATACACTTTCAGCTTTATGTAGAAGTAAGGAAATGTGGCAGGGTTAAGGCCTGCAGGCGCTGTCCATGTGATGTTGGCAGAACCTGTTGGCGAGCCATTATTTTCTGTTATAGAGAAACTCCATCCCGCAGGCAGGCTGGTGGTATCTACCTGTACATATACAGAATCTGTGCTTACAGAATCAATAAAGCTTGCAGATGCAGAGCCTCCTGCGCCCGGGCATGCATAAGCTACCTGTATTGGAGCTTGGGGGAAGGGGTAAGAGTACTTAACAGTACCTGAAGCAGGTAGTGATGCTAATTTGAATTCCCTGAGGAACGAGCCTATCTGAACACCGTTTCGATATTCATATACTGTGAAAGCCAGGGTAAACGAGCCCACCAGGTTAGGTGTTTTTATTGTCATGACACCTGTGCTTTGGTTGATGCTGTAAAAACCGTTTGTACCTAATGGCATACTGCTGCTGTAGCCAAGTGCATAAGGGGTAGGGCCCGATACATTGCCTTTTGCGGCTGAAGGTACAATTACCAGGCTGTCCCCGTCAGGGTCAAGCAGTTGCACGGGTATATATGCGGTACTGTTAAAAGGCATATATACAGGCGCAATAGTCGGAACGTAAGCACTGTTGTTTGCACCATTAACATTGTTCAGCGTTGCTTCCAGGTGCATGCTCCCGCTTGCGCCCAGGTTTATATTCAGGCCACGGCAGCATTCATTTACATAAAACACCCAGTCTGGGGCAGCCGCAATGGTGGTAGCAAGTATGCTGCCTTCATAGACATATTTCATATAGCCGGGCAAATTGCTGCTCGGGTTGGTACACCTGTTTGCCGCGCCCGGGCATGGCATAGCAACAAGTGCTGTACTTACTTTGGCGATTTTCATTTGTGATGACACACCCAGTGATGTGGATTGATAATACAGGTTGACACTATCCTGGAACCCGACGGAGTTACATTCTGAATACATGATAACCCTGATATTGTATTTATTTCCGTCAAAACTATAACGGAGTTCGCCACCGGAATTGTGGTTGGCTTTTGCCTGTGCGGCGAATAAAAAAAGGAATAACGTAAGTAAACATTTGGCTTGTTTCATGACATTTAGTTTTTGTGATGTATTAGGTAGAGCATGAATTGTCACAGAAAGGTTGGGTAAATGCTGAAAGAAAATATTTATTGTAACTAACGGTTAATGATGCCGGATTTTATCCGGGTTCTTCCTGCAATAGAAAAGCCCTGCATATAACGCAGGGCTTCTTTTAAATAGGCCTTTTGTTTTATTGTTTTATGAAACTGCCTGTAGCATTTACATTACCGCCCTGTATTTGTATATAGTACATACCAGCAGGCAAAGCCGATGTGTTTATAGTATTGTTTTCGGGGATAATTGTAACCTGTTGCATCAACTGGCCTGTAGTGTTATATATCATTGCCTGTGCGGTTTCCTATATTAAAATTGTCATTTGTTTGTTATTATTGAACTTACAGATCTCCTGAATTTTTCCTCCAGCATCTTCTTATCTGTTTCGTTGTTGGTCACAATACTTACACCAAAATTCACCGTATCTATCATGGTGCTGTAGGTGGTGTAAGTAAAATATGGCTTGTTGTTGTAGCTAACCGTCAGCACCGCTTTTTCAAACGCATGGCCATTCAGTTCTTCTTTTACCAGGGTGTCATCTGCCTGGTAGGCCCCATTGCTGTATTGTTGTTTTTGCTGGCGCAGCAGGTCGCGCAGGCTGGGGTAGTCTTCATCGCGGGCATAGCTGCGTACAAAAGCGTAGCAGGCGTTCATGTTAGATTCGCCCTTACGTACGCCCATTATTATCTTCTTTTCCCCGCCTTTGTTTTTACTGCTGGCTTCTTCATAAAAGTTTTGCGCAGCATAGTCCAGCTTATCGCGCTCAACTGCAGATAGTACCTGCCAGTCTTTAGGCAGTTGCATGGTCCAGCCCAGCGGCTTGTAGGTGAATGTAGTGTTGCCTTTGTCGTCTTCACGTATGCCATCATCATTACAAGCGCAGAGCAATAAGAACAGAAATAAAAATGCGTACGGTTTCATCTGTCAAAGATAAGCGGTACGCATTTGTGTTATTAAAATGAAATTTATTGTTTCTGCAACTTGCCCGACCAGAGCGGTATGCCGTTGTTGTCTTTCAAAATGACAAAGTAGTTGCCCGGCGGTGTGTCTTGCAGTGGCAGTTTAATATTGCATTCGCCTATACTGTATAGTGTTGGCTTTGTTGCATATACTTCACGCCCTTGTATGTCTGTAATGGTAGTTGTAAGCGTTGTGGCTGTTGTTAAATTGATGCTGATGTTAGCCTCGTTGTGAGTGGGGTTTGGGTAGCAGGTAATATCCTGCTGTGCGGTCAGGTTGTTGGTTCCGGTAACAGGGTTGGTATTCTGGTCGAAAACTGCCAGTTGTGTATTAAATGCGGGGATTTTATCACGACTAATAAAATAGTTATTGTCCGTCATATTGAATTGCGCTGCCGTCGGAGCATGACTATCCCATGTATTGTTGTTGAACAGGGTAATATGTGCGTTGTTCCTGTCGAAGTTATTTACCTGTGCGCTTGTTGGCCAGTAGACCCTGATGTCGGCATCAGCGGTTGCTACTGAAGATGATAGAAACCATGTTGCATTTACAACGGGTTGACTTACTGCAAGATCTGTCCCAAAACTGCCCCATTCCCTAACACCTTGCTCAACATAAGCTACCAGGTCTGGGTAGGCAGTTTTACGGGTAGTAATAGAGATGGGCATGTATTGCGTAGTTGTGCCTACCGGAAAAATATATGTAGTGTTTAAAATCACATCAGCACTTACGGCACCGCCGTTAGTAATGATGTACCTGTCTTTATCGTAGTTGTTGACGGCTTGGTTAAAAGGTATCTTCAAATTTCCTGTAACGATTTCCAGCTTGCCACTTGTCATTTCAAGTAGATGTGTAATCTCCAGTACACCCGATATTTTCACAGTATTATTTGAGTTTAGGGTAAGTTTGCTCAGGTTGCAGGTAGTGCCATTAAAATACATAGGAGAGACAAAGGCATTAGCAGCGGTAATCTTTATAACAGATTTATCACATTCCAGTGTGCCTTGCGATGTTGCCTCAAAATTTGACATAGTGCCAAAATCAAGGTCATTTCCATACATATTAAGCACCCCGCGTTGCAAAGTTAACTTGCCAATCATGTTTAGTTTATTACTGACGAAGACATTAGCCGCTGTAGCGTTCATATCAACAACAACATCCCGAAAGGATTTGTCAAACAGTTCTATCCCTGTTATCATTCTACCGCCATTATATATAACGTCATAGCTGCCAAGAAATACTATCTTGCCGGTTAGTTCCGTCGTTTTGATAACCGGTTTTGACTGCGTTTGAGTACCCTCCAGTTTAATGATACAATCCTTCGCAATGTTTAAGGTAGCACATCGTATTACCAGGCTGTCGTATGCGTGCAACAGATTTTTTACGTCTATTATTAAGTTTACCAAAGTTCCGTAAGTGCTATGCAAAATTAATTGCTTAGCATTGAATTTATTAACTATGATATGGCCTGAAAATCTCAGAAAGTTATTCGGCACCATGTAAACGTAAAGGCTATCTGCCTGAACTGTTCCTTTACCCCATAATTCTCCGGCATTATTTATACTTAAGGTCCCGGTTGGCATCAGCAAAGATCCGTTAACCCCTAATTCACCGTAGGAAGTTCCATTTAACGCGATGGATGATGTTGAAGTGACGGTAATACCTTTAGGTATCTCAACTCTTGCTCCGCTAATAATGGTAGGGGGGGCAATCCCATTTTCCCAAGTGGCGGGATTACTATACAACCCCGATGCAACGGCCTTATAAACTATAGCATTGCTGCTGTTATGATGTAACAGACTGGCGAGAAGCAGTAGTACAGGCGCTATCCTGTGAATGGTTAGGTTCATAAGATCATTTTATAATACGAATATAGATAATTTATTATAAAGTATGTGTAAGAAGTTTTGGGCGTACGGTCATTTCCCCGTTCCTGAAAATGAGCGCATCTTTGCAGCTGATAGAATTGATTGCAATTATGAGTAATGTGAAAGGGCCGCTTACCAGCCACCCGGTGACGGATAATTTTAAAGAATGGAGCCACCAGGTAAATGGCCGCAAGTTTTTAGAGCAACTGGCACGCCATGCATACAGGATATGCAACTACGATGCTGTCGCAGATAATTATGATGCTTTTCACCGGCATTTTGGCGCAAGGGGTATCATACACTTTGCCGTAAAGGCCAGCGCAGAACCTTCTATATTAAAAACACTTATTGCCCGTGGTGCAGGCTTTGAAATAGCTACCTACAGCGAATTGCGCCTGCTCACAGAATGCGGCTTGCACAGGAATGAGGTAGGTGCACGGGTGAACTTCGGGCAGACACAGAAAGAACGTTCTGACATACGCAAGGCGCTGGTAGATGGCGTGCGCAACTTTGCTACAGACAACGTACATGATATACGCATTATAGCCGAAGAGGCTTTTAAGCTGCGCATGGATAAGCAGGCCATCAGGATGCAGGTACGTCTTTTCAACAGTGATAGCGATACATCCGGCGAAGGTTATTCACAATCCTTCAACCGGCGCTACGGGGTGGATAATGAGCAGGCAATGCAACTGGCGCGCAATATCAGCGAGCGGGGCATGACATTGAGTGGGTTTACTTTCCACCCCGGCAGCGGCTCTGACAATCCGCAACTGTGGGATTATGGTGCGCGCAATGCGGCTATACTTACACGTCGTGTAAAGGAAGAACTGGGCATCACTATTACAGAACTGAACCTGAGTGGCGGCTTTGACCCCGCACGGCCTATAGCGCATTACAGCACGCATATACTGCCACTGATAGATAAAGTATATGCTGAAGAGCAGGCTGTATTGCCGGGGCGTATAGACACAGAGCCCGGCAGGTGGCTGGTGGCCAATGCAGAGGTGCTGATAGGCAAGGTGTCTAATATTAAAATAAACAAAGACGGTACACGCATCGTGACCATGACCACGGGTGTATCTGAAAACGGTACACTTACCGACCTGGGACTTGATTTTGACTTTTTTATACTGGAAGATGGTAAGGCACGCAAGCTGGTAAAGAGCAATGATATACGCGGCAACCTGCACGGCCGTGCCTGTGCCGACTTTGATATGATGGCTGAAGGAACACCTATTCCCGATGAGCTGCACCCTGACAATCCCATAGCGGACGATGTGTTTGTTGTGATACACGGCGCAGGTGCATACTCACACTATATGGAGCGTAACTTCTGGTGTGGCATTACCCCGCCTATGAAGATGAATTACGCAGAGTTTAAAAACTGCATTACACAGGAAAAATATTACCAGGTAGCGTTGGTCAACTCCTATGCGGAACGTTCAGGCCTGCCTTTGAAAAATGCCATGAGCTTTATTAATAATTCTACCCATAGCAATATAGGGCAGATAAAAGGTGCTGAAATAGCGCAGATACTGGATAACCCCGAATTGCTGAACAAACTGGGGCTGCACATACTCACCAGTGTGGCGTCGTTTGTAAAGGAGCATAGTTAGCGCAGTTAGCGTTGCAGCGAACAAAACACAGAGAAGCCTTCGTCTTCCTGTATGCTGAGTTCTGACCTGGCACATTCCTTAGCAGCTTTAGCCTGGTTGGTAGCACGTACGGATATAAGCAAGGTGTCGGCCTCTTCGTATTCATTAATGTAAGCGCACTCACAGTTATGATACACCTTCCGGCAGGATGCGCTCATCATGATGCATAGCAATAATATGGCGGATAGTTTATTTTTCATCCAGTTTGCATTGTACATCTTTATATTCAGGCCCGCTGTATTGCATACCTTTCTGCTTGCACTCAAACGCGGCAGATTCTTTTTTGCCCTTCAGCTCGTAGCTGGCAATGGTCGCTTTCGTCACCGTGTCTGTACAGGTGCAGGTGTGTACACTGTCGCCGCAGGCAGTGAGTAGAAAGGAAGATGCGAAGATGTAGAGGAGTTTTTTCATGCCACTAAATTAATAATAAACAGCCGCAACAATTTGTTGCGGCTGTTTATTTTGGAATTTTGATTCTGGGATTTGTGATTCTTACACCGTTATCTCAAACCGCTTTGGCGGTGGCATTTCCCAGTCTATTTTGCGCTTCACCAGCCACAGCTCTTTTATCTCTGTTTTGGGCAGCAGGAACTGTGGATAAAATTCTTCGTTATCGCTGATGCATACGAAGCTCTGGTTGTCTTCTTTGCGGAAGAGGCGTTTTACCATAATGCGGTCTTCTGTTACCACCACGTATATATAAAACTGCGCTGTGCTGCTCCAGTAGTCGGGCGATACGGTCTCCGCCACTACGTGAAAACCTTCTTTCAATGTAGGCTCCATACTGTCGCCACTTACTTCAAACACGCGGTACCTGTCGCCGCGGTAGGGCATGTTGGGTACGTTCATCACTTCCAGCTCTTCTACAAAGCTGGGCTCCAGGTAGTGTTTGCTATAGCCCGCCTGTGCATGTATAGGCACTACATGCAGGCCATCCATATTGCCCAGGCCCAGCGCCTTTTGCATGCGCAGGTCGTCGCCGGTAGTGCGGGCGGGGTTGTCGTACATATCTGCGGGGTTGTTGTATGCCCCGCCAAACAGTTGCTCTGTAGTAACGCCCAGCGCTTTGGCCGCGCGGGTGCGTATGGTATCATCCAGCCTGTCCTTCCTGAAATTATAATATAGGGTGCTGCGGGGCACGTCCAGTGCTATGGCCAGGCCATGTACCCCCAGTTTGCTCATGCGTGCGGCGTTCTGCAATGCCTCGCCTTCATGGATACTCATAGACTAATGTATTATGGTTAATAATATTTTTATTTTCTTTTGGACATTTGTACTAAATATGTACATTTGTCTAACAATAAGGATTTGTATAGAGTTTGTTTGCACAAATGTATAATTAATATTACAAACCTCCAACTATGCGGCAAAAAACTTTTAACCCCGCAAACGAAGGCAGCAGCGTAATAGGAACCAATTTGAAAACTATTTAAAAAGATGACCGATGACTATGAATGCACCAACAGGAACCATGGAAACGCAAGGCAGTAAAGGATTACAGGTAGGGGCAAAAAAAATGCCCGATGTAGACACAACCGGGCGTTTCAAAACAAAAAATAAAAAACACAGTGCGAAAATAATAAAAAAAAGCAATATGGTATTTATAACCTTAAGCAAGTTATTCATAGAGTGTGGATAACCCCGTTCGGGAGTTGGCAGTTTAAAGATAAAATAGTAACAAGTGTCCATTTTCTTTAGACACCGCCGTATAAAATAATACCGGATAATAAATCAAAAAAACTAAAAACAACAGATATGGAAAAGACAATGTTTTACCACCATGTGAGCGGCTGGATAGAAAGCTACTACAATGCAGAAGCGCTGGAATGGCTGCGCCGTTTTGTAAACAACAGCAGCCAGCGGCAGGAAATTAAAGACAGCCTGGGGCGGGAGATAGACCGCAAAATAGCCGCACTGACGGATATGCCATTCTTCAGTACTTATGATGATATGCAACTGCTGATGGATGAACAAGGCCACCCGCAGATATTTACAACACGCTATGCGGCTATGAGCAAGGTGGCGCAGTTGCGCATAATGGGTTTTGACGCCCGCCTGCTGGAGGGGGGAGTATTCTTCCGCATACAGCTGGTGCAGCCAGCCCCTATAAATTTTATATCGCCGGTAAATGAACAGCGCAAAGAAGGTAATGTCTTTGCCGGTGATGTAAAGATGACCGCATAGCCGGCCCATTGCCCCGGCACCTGAATGAAAACAACAATTACACCACACTCCTTATCTGAAATAGTACGCCGCCGCATTTGTATGAAGAGTTGCCAATACATATGCAGGCTGTGTGCAGGGTTTTGAAACACAAATCGTATAACCATGATTGCTGCGCACCATGCGGCAATACAAAAACTTAAAATCCTTTGGAAACAAAGGTGCTTGTTATGAAGAATGAATTAAGAATAGTGCCAGCCCTTACTGCTGCAAACTTTGCACAGGCACTGGGTATAGGCACGCAACGAGAAGAGCAATTATGCGACCTGATTGGAAAATGCTACGACGACACGGATACTTATCCACTGGCAATAGAATGTATATCTGAAAATGTAAACAACATAAATGAACTGGCCTACGCACTGTTTCACCTGGGTGCATATGCAGGCAGCGAGCAGCAAAGAAGGATGATGATGAAAAGACTGGAGGAATAAGACATAAAATCTTAAAAGATAAAAATCCAAATCCCGATGTGCTTCATTGATTTTGGAGATGATAATCAAAAAGTAACCTATACCCTCTTCCATGAAAATATGAACCGAACCGACTGAAGATGAAAGACAACACGAAAACAAATGAGAACAAGCCTTCGGGCGACATACTATCATCGCTGGTGATGAATGGAGATATAGGCAGGCTGACTGCCGCGCAGAAAGTAGATTATTACCGCCATGTGTGCGACAGGCTGGGGCTGGACCCGCTGTCGCAACCCTTCAGGATACTGAAGCTGCATGGTAAAGAAATATTGTATTGCCACCGTGGCGGTGTGCAGCAACTGAACAAGCTGCACCATGTAAGCCACGAGATAAAAGCAAGGGAAGTGGTGAATGGATGCTATGTGGTGACGGCACAGGCATCTGTAACCGACGGGCGCAGAACAGAAAGCATAGGTGCGGCACCTATATACCAGCTACAGGGAGAGGCCTTGTGCAACGCTATGATGAAGGCGGAAACCAAAGCCAAACGCCGCGCTACGCTGGACCTGCTGGGCCTGGGCATGATGGACGAAACGGAGTTGCCTGCAGAACCGCATAAAGCGGCGCTGAATATATCAACGCCACCAGTACAGAAAGGCATGTACACGCCAGGGCAGGAGATACTATCGCCCGCATTTCCCGAATCGCTTTTTTTAAGTGACAAGGGTTTGCAGAAGGCTGTAGCAAATTGTAATGATGAAGATGCGCTGCTGATATTGTACAACGATAACAAACAACGCATAGACAATCATCCTGAACTGAAAAAAATGTTTACCGAAAGGAAACTGGCATTGAGGAAACAGGCGGCATAGTTAAAATGTGCTAATGCGATAATGCGGCAATGTGATAATGAGCATGCCGGGTGGATAGCTGCACGACGGATATAAAAAACAACTTCCCTTCAACGGGAGTGAATTTTTGGGTTAGAAGTTACCTGTAAGTCCACGCGATGAAAACGCTTACCTGTAACCTGCACCATGAAAAACTGATTTTTTTAGAATGATGACTGAATGACCAGGTGGCACACAGCGGTAAAGAATGGCAGAACACTATAATACCCTGTTCCATGAAAAACTAATTGCCGCAGATGGCGCCCTGGTTGTTCAGTTTTAAATAGAAGTTCTTTGAGAGATTGTTATGAGAAGAAAATGCGTGGTTACTTAACCAGTACCTGCAGGAATATGAGCATGGCCATCAGGTAAAATATGGCAGCAGCGGCGTTGGCTATCAGCAATGCTATGGCCACACGGTTGCGCTTGTAAAAGTACATGCTCATAACCATACCCATTACGGCAAGTACAGCATGGCTGGCGGTAAACAGGGTAGAGAATAACTCGTGCCCTGTGGTGCTGGTAAGCGGCATATGGTGTCCCGCCGATAATAATACAAATAACTGCACGGGAGTGTACAGCACTATAAACCAGGCAGGTATCCTGTAGGCGGGCGATAGCCTTTGCGTAAAGTTTTTAAAAGGGGATATGCGGTATGCCAGGCGGTATAACATAGCCGTAATAAGAATTGCCAGCAGTATGATAAATATGAGCGTACCCATGTGCAGATTGGTTGCGGCAAAGCTACTGTTTTTATGGTATGCCGTGGGGTGGTTTTTGATAAATCGTTCGCGAGAAAATGTGAACGCTAGCTGGATGCACCCATTACAAACAGCATAAAGCCTATTACCAGCATAACCAGCGCAAGCAGGATGTTCAGCACCATTACCACCCAGAATGCCTTGTGATAAAGCCTGGCCAGCTTAAGAGATGTGTATATAGCAGGCAGGGGGGTGAATACGTTGATTAGTAATAATACACTGCCTGTCTTTGGTGGCAATATGCCTGATACGGCCAATGGTATCAATACCCAGGGCAGGAAAGACAAAAAGATAAACAATACTGTTGATTGTTGCGCAGGAGTTGACATAATTGGCCGGGATATTTACCTAAATGTAAACATTAATGGTGAATGCTGAAAAACAGGCCTATCAGGCAGCCTACATATACTATGCCCGATACCACATCTGTAACGAAATATACCGTGTTGCGCTTGTTGCGCCTGCGCAGGTAAAGAGCGCCCGCGGCACCTATCACACTCAGCACCGTATGCCATATACAAAACCATGTCAGCGTCTTTAAAGCATCGGCAGAAAGATGTGCCAGGCCCGGCAGCATAACGGCTATGATAGCCAGTAATAACAAAGAAAGTGGTGGATAACCCGCAATGGTGTAAAGGGTTTTGCGCTCCCACCCCGGCAGCGCAACCGTAGCATCTTTGCGGCTGTAGGGTGAAAGCTCGTAACAAATGGATGTGAAGATAACTATGAACACCACACTCAACACCACGTAAAATAAAACGCCAATCGTCATACCCATCGTACTCATAACAAAACCTCTTTGATAATAAGTATAAAACAAAAACAATACCAAAAATGCTGAATGGTTAAAATGCTGAAAGGATAAATGTTAAAATGATATTGTGCTGACAATACAATAACATGCCTTCCTTTAACCAACTCATTAACCCTTTTAACCAATAAATAATAAACCATGAGTAAGAAAGAAAGTTACTGGTTCAGCCACGACAGCGATGCGGCTAATAATCCCCGCCTGGTGGCACTGATAGACAAATACGGATTTGAAGGCTACGGCCGCTGGTGGAGGCTGCTGGAGCGTTTGCGTAGTTGCGATGGGTACCGTTATGATACAGGCACAGCCTTTGCATGGGCTGTATTAGGCAAAGACCTGATGCTGACAGCAGCCGAAGCAGAGGCGTTTGTACATGATTGTATCAATTACTTTGGCGTGTTGCAGTATGACGGCCAATACCTGTGGAGCGATAGCCTGCTGGACAGGATGGAATTCTGGGAAAAGAAAAGAGAAGTGTTGCGCGAGCGTGGCAGAAAAGGTGGGGAGAAAAGTGGTAAAAGCAGGAGTGCTAATAAAAACGAAGCACAAGTTCAGGATAATGAACCTGTGCTTCAGTTTTCTGAAGCACAGGTTTCAAAAGTTATGAACATTTTAAGCACAAATGAAGCAAACGATACTAAACCAAACCAAACTAAACCAAACCAAACGACGTTATATAATAGAGAGGATAAGAGTATCGGCGATGAAGTAAATTTTGAGGTTATGGAAAATGATACAGCACATACGGATAATAGTCCTGAACAGGAAAATGGGTTGAGCATATTGCGCGACAGGGCGCTTGCCGACGACCAGCGTTTTGTATATGCATATGTATCTACAGGGCGTATCAACAAAGCGCAACTGGCCGACTGGCTGACTGCGTTTAACACCTGGCTGCAGTTTACAGGAGAAGATATAAAAGAAGAGCGTGACTACCGCAGGCATTTTGCCGCATGGTTCAGGTACAGGGATGTGGCACGCGAAGACCCTAAACTGTACAGCCCCGCAACTGCCGGCAGCATTACTAAAACAGAACTACCCGCTGCAGCCAAAACAGTGCCCCTGCCCGTAGCCAAAAGCCTGCTGAAAGAAACACAGATGGCTGTGGACGACAAACAGGAAAAAGAAGAAGAAAATAGACCCGCGGGCTTTCAGCTAAAGCTGGAAACAGATACCCGTGGAAAATACAGCAAGGGCGATAATAAATTTGACATGTACTGGCTGAAATCCCTGCGCGATGAAGTGCGGAGTATGGGAGGGTGATGCTTAAAGTGAAAAGTAAAAAATTCAAAAGCAAAAAGTTGAGGAAGCAGTCATGCTAAGGCTGCACTATCATTCCCACGGCGCGGTTTTTTATGATTATTCAGCATGCGGATAGTTATATCCATAACGTTGTTGATAATTGGTATATCGTATTATGCAAAAGCACAGCAATGGCTGCGTTTGGGGTTGAGCGGCGGGGTGTCTCACTCGCATATTTCAGGTACGGTTGATTTTTACCAGGCAAGCCCGATATTTGGCTTCAACGGAACAGTAAAGGCAGTTGGAGATTTCAGCAGGGTGCGGGCAGGTGTTGCGCTGGAGGCGGGTAATATAGCAGGTAAAGTAGTAAAGCAGCATATTTCCACACGGTCAGACGATGCAAGAAAAACGCTGGCGGAAAACAACAGCATAGCAGGTGCTTACAAATTACCTCATGCCTTCGTATACGGAAAAATAAACCTTAAAGGAGGCAATTATATATTTGCCGGTGGTATGGCCGGGTGGATAATGGGTAACAGCCAGGTTGCGGAACGCAGCTTCAGTAGTTTTGCATTTGGCATAGATGCAGGTGTAGTGTTTCAACTAACAAGCAGGTTGGGGCTGGAACTGGCTGAAGGATGGCGGCACACACAAATTTCGGGCAATGTTTATCCCGGCAAGAACATGCAGCAGCGCCTTGATTATTTTAATACTAATGTGGGCGTGGTGTATAGTTTTGGCAAATAATCTGCTAGCTTCGCACCACTAAAATTCTATGTTTTGAAACCATTACCTATCCTGGTATTCTTCGTTTTATTATCGCTTACAACTAATGCACAGCAGCAAAGGATACAGGCCAGCTTCCTGGGTGGTTATTCTTTTAATAAAATAGAAGGTACACCGCACCTTGAGCCACTGCATAAAATAAGAAGCGGCAACTTCAGCACACGCCTGATGCTGAATTATAAATTCATACAGGGCGGGGCAGGCTTCGAGATAGGACGTATAAGAGGGTGGCTGGAGGATACGCTGAACCCGCAGCGGCTTCAGAATATACCTCCTGATATTGCAGCCCCCTATATCATGACCTTCCTATTTATAAATGGTAAGCTGAACATTGATGAGGAAAGGCTTTACTTGTACGCAGGGCCTATGGCGGGCAGGGTAACAACAAACGATAACTATACCCACTCTAAATACAATAAAGGCTGGGTATATGGCGGACATGTGGGAGCGGTGTTTCACCTGTCGAAAGTGGTGAGTATAGACGTTCTGTATAATCTGCGTTTCTACACTATAGACGATTCCAATCCGCCGGTGCTAAACCCATACGGTGGGCCGTTTTTTAAAGAATACAGCATGCGTATGAACAATATACAGGCAGGATTGCGCATCAGGTTCAGAAATGAAAACTGCTGCAAGGCTGAATTGCCGGAAGAGTAATGCACCTTCGGCACAATTGTTGCGTTTACCCTTTGTCTTATCCCGTACAACTATGCGATATTATATACTCTTACTATTACTGCTCCCCGTTGCTGTACAGGCACAGCAAAAGCCTACCATGCACCTGGGGTTTAATACCGGCATCATCTTCAATCAGTCGAACTTTATAGGCAATGATATCAGCGCAGTTACCTATAATTCTGATAACGTAAACATATGGCTGGGCATGAAAAGCTGGCTGGAGTATGAGCACATGCAGATAGGCATGGCAGTAGAAAGTGGTATCGTAAACGAAAATATAGAGTACACCCTGCGGCAGTATGAAAACCACGCCCTTGTCAATGAAAGTATTGTGTTTACACGTTTCAGGATGGTATCTCCGGCAGTGATGCCTATGCTGTTTGCGCATTACAAAATGAACCTGCCCCGCAACACCCGCATGTATGCCGGACCAGCGGTGGGTATGCTTGCAGGTTACAACCAGTATGCCGGCCACAATATATGGCTGCTGGCAGGTGGCCTTAACCTGGGCATATCATTTGCCATCAGCAGGCATGCACGGTTTGAGGTAGCGCACGCCTGGCGTATGACCAAGGTGGATATAAAAAAAGATGTGGCATACCAGGTGCCGCCCGATGGTAACGGCAACTACAGCCAATACAGCATCCCCGATTTCTGGCTGCAGATATTTACCAACAGCATAGGCATAGTGGTGGATTTTTAGCATGTATATAGGTACATTTATACCTATGCCCAACCTGCGTATTTTCCTGTTCTTTTTTATTGCAGCAATTGCAGGTACATTACTGCACGAATGCGGCCATGCTCTGGCTTCTATGTATTTCGGGTTTCACCCGCAGATGCATTATACATATTGCGAACAGATGTCCGCGGCAGAGTGGGATGCTGTGGACAAGGGATTGCTGGTTTTTAAACCATACCCCCATGGTATATGGATAACCCTGGGTGGCCCCCTGCAAACCTTGTTTACAGGCACGGCAGGCATAGTGGGTTTGTGCATACTAAGACGGCGCACTGTTATAGATGCGGGCAAGGCATGGCACTTGTTTTGGATAGTGCTGGCATTCTTTCATAGCCGCTGGGTGATGAACAGCATAGGCATACTATATAAGCACTACATAACGGGTAAGCATAGCAATGCAGACGAAGTGAAGCTAATGCGCTACTGGAATATAGATATAGCCACCGGTACCTGGGCTATGCTACTGGTAGCCTGCGCATTGCTGGCCTATATCACCTTTGTGCTGGTAAAGAAACACAGGTGGCAGTTAATAGTATTTGGCGGAGCAGGCAGCGTTGCGGGCGGGTGGTTCTGGCTGAAATGGGCAGGGCCTGTACTGATGCCCTGATGATGGTGCTTTCTTTTACCGTTTCTAGTATTACGCCCAGTCGGTAGTGCGGTAGCCTGTACCTTCAATAGTTACGCCGGTTTCCAGCAGAGCCTCGTACATAGGCCGTAAATCTACACTGTAGCTGCCTGTAGTTATGGATAATACTTTCCCGTTTTTCATATGCACCACAAAACGCATGGTATAGCCCGCATGTACGGCTATCTTATCTACTTCATCGATAGCTACACTTATGTTTTTGCTAAACGGGTTAGGGGTAGCTACGGAAAATTTTTCTTTACTAATGCGTATAACCGGCGCGTAAATTATCTGCGTGATGCCTATGATAGCCGGGAATGCGATGGCAAGCGCGGTATTATCGCCTATGTATAGCAAAGAGACTAAGAAACCCAGTACTATTGTACAACTGGCTATCAGTGTTTTTACCCCGAACGTTTTCATACAATAAATATACTAAAAATAATAAATGTAGCAAAATGAAAACAGCCCCTGGAAAGGGGCTGTAACGATTATGATGCAATGATGAAATTACTGTTTTGTAAACCTGGCTGTGCCGTTTATGCCTTCGCCCGCCAGTTGTACATAGTACACACCCGCAGGTAGCTGCGCTATGTTAATGGTAGCGGTAGCGGCATTCAGTATTGCCGTGCTTACCGCCTGGCCTGTAGTGCTGTATATGGTTGCCTGTATATTGCTGTTGTTGTTCAGTGCAAAGTGCAGCATATCCGTAGCGGGGTTGGGGTACACCTGTACCGTGCGGCCTGTGTTCAGGTCTGTTATATCCAGTGTTTTGGTATCAAACACGGTAAAAGTACCGAAAGACTGCGCGCCCTTGCGTGACGATGTGTACATAGGGCCCATAGCAGTAGCTACAGACGGCATGTTTTTCTCCCATTTGCCCGATGTGTATTGTGTACCGAAAGACTGGCTGCGGTCGAAGGAATTAACCTCCATACCTGTAGCCCATGCCATGGTCATATCGTAGTCCACGTTTGTTTGCGTACCGGTGTGGCTGGTGGTCCATGTAGCGTTCACTATTGGCTCAGTAGCTGCAATGTCTGCACCTGTAGCACCGGCAGCTTTTACACCCGCTACTACATTCACCGTCATCTCCGGGAAATGTTTGGCGTTGTTACTTTTTATTATAGCAGGCGAGTAGCCGTTTGCATGTCCTACATGGAATGTTACTGTAGCGTCGGCCAGTATCTCCTGGCGCAGCTTGCCATTTGCACCTGTAAGCACATAGCTGTTTGCCGAGCCTCCTGTTGTTTTACCGGTATTATTCCTAACCGTCAGTGTATTGCCCTGTACGTTTATAATACCATTCAGCAATGAAAGTTCTTCCTCCACTGTCACGTCAGAAGCCAGTTTCAATGTATCAGTGCCTGTGGCGCAGTTCATCTTGAAGCTTTTTACCATTTGTGCATTGGTACCAAAACGCAAAGTGCCCACATTGCCTGCTCCTGATGCAATTTCTATCCCACACATGGCGCTGCCGTTTACATACCCGCCGGTACAGTGTATGGTGCTGTTGCCCGCCAGTATAAGTGTGTCATCTGTCAGGTCTAATACGCCCGATGTGATAGTGAGCTTATTATCCTTAAAAAGCAGGTGGGCCGTTGCAGTCAGAGCACTAGCTGCAGGTAAAGCAATTTCCACATCACCTACAGAGTCATTAGGAAACTCAAATCCTGTACCTATAGAAGTACTGCCAGTTTCATAGCGCAGGTTGAACGGGAAGGTTTCCAGCATGGCCCCCGGCATGGTAGCTATTGTGCCATCCCTCATTATTAATGTTGGTTTTGGGGCAGCTAACTGGCCCAGGCCTATGTAAGCCGATGTTGCCATAAAAGTAGTACCGCCAGCCAGGTACATTTTTTCTTTTGCAATCACCTTTGTACCTGCACCCATAGAAGCGCCTGAGAGCGTTATTTTTTTGCCCATAATAGTACCGCCAAAGTTGGTAAGCATATTGGCGTTAGAGCCTATGTACACGCTGTCAGCATCTATCAGGCTGGTAAGGTCGGCGGTTATCTGCCCGTCTGTAATAGTTACATAGTTGCTGCTGGTGCCCACAATGCGACCCGTACCCTGTAATTGCACGGTAGAAAAGCTGCTTTTTATTTTCAGATCAACATCCAGTGTAACTACTACGCCGGTTTGTATCACAATACTATTGGCCTGTATATCTGCCGGCGGCACATGTGCCGGCAATGTTCCACCCCATGTAGCGGGCGAGCTGAAGTTGCCCGATGTAGTGGCCGTGTAAACAAGGGCATTCGCCTGCGTAATGCTAAAGGCGGCTGCCATCAGAAGCATAGAAGTTTTTGTAAAGGAAGATCTCATATCGTTACGTTTTTATAAGTATTAAATATACACAAAAAACGTTACATTACTATGGCTGATATAACAATACGATTAAATTTTTTTAATACGGTATAAACTTTCAGGTAACAATTGTAAAGCAGTCTTTACTGCTTTGCGAATCTACCAATAGCGTTCAGCTCATCACCCGCCAGTTTTATGATGTACATGCCCGGGGGGAGCGCTGCTACGTTAATACTTTTATTAGCGGCATCTATTTGTGTATTGCTTACTACCTGCCCCGCCGCGTTGTATATCAGCGCCTGTGCGGGCTGCTGCACGTCTGCATACAGCAGTTGCGTAGCGGGGTTGGGGTATATATTTATAACTGTTTGTGTTACCACGTTTTCTACCGTCACAGTATTCGCATCAAACACGGCAAAGGGAGCTGTGGCTGTTACACCTGTTCGGCTGATGCTGTGCAACATGCCTTGTGGTGTAACCTTGCCGCCGGGCAGGTACAGCCAGTAGTTGTTTACATAGTGCGACATATAGGCTGTACTGCGGTCGAAGCTGTTTACCTCCAGCTTGCCTTCCCATGCCATGGTTATGTCCATGTTCGTGTTTTTTTCATTCTGAAAGCTTAAGAACCATGTAGCATTTACCATTGGCTGCTGCACGGCCATGTCATTGCCGGTACTGCCCATGCTTTTTACCCCGGGACTTACGCGCACACGCATGTTGCGGTAGGCGGTATCATTCTGGTTCAGCGTTATGCTACAAGGTGCATAACCACCCGCAGTACCTACGGGAAAATCGAAATTGCCTGCCGTGTACCTGTTGGTGGATACGTAGGCGGAGTCTCCTGTTATTACATAAGATGCGGGGCTGGCATTGCTTACCGTAGAGCCCGGTATGAAGAACATGTTATTTTTGTTCAGTTCTATTTTACCTTTTACTAAGCTAAGATTGCGGGCAATGCTTACCGTGCTGCCCATCACTATATTGCTGTTAGCATTTATAACCAGGTTTTTAACCGTATCTCCCCCCGGCCTGAACACCAGCGGGCCGCTATGCTGCATGGGTGAAACTATGGAAATATCGCTGGCGTAGCTGCTTCTTATACCACTGCCACTGTCTGCCTGGAAGTCGTCACGGATTACAAGGTCAAGGCCGTTCAGGTTGAGCGTGCCGCGTTTCAGGTATAGTTTGCCATTTGTCGCAACTCCGCGCGATATACTTACTACCGTAGTGATGGTGTCCATATCCAATGTCAGGTGGCGCAGACCGCTGCCCGATATTTCCATGCCGGTGGTTAAAGGTTTACCATAATATTCAACGTCGTACACCGCAGGCAGGGAAAGGTTGCCTATAGGTGATATTTTCAGCATAGTGGGCTTTCCTATAACGCCTGTTATATGAAATTTACTGCCGGGCTGCATAACGAGTGTACCTGTAGCAATGCTCAGCGTATCTTTCAGGTACAGTACATCAGCAATAAAGATGTCACCGCCGCCGGTTGAGTACAGGCGTGAATCGCTCATGCGGTTGACCGTCATGTTTCCACTGAAAGCAAATTTGTTGCCTGACAGGTTTCCGGACAGGCTGTCCAGCATGATGTCGCCAATGCCGTCTATCCTTACGCCTGAAATGGTTAGTGTATTTGCAGGTGCGCTCAACAGGCCATCCACCTCCAGCACGTTAGCATTGCCGCTGCCGCTAAGCACCAGGTCTGCGTTCAGCGTTATAGTTATCCCCGGTGGTATTTCAATAGTATCTGCCGACATATTTGTTGGCGGTACTATGCCGCCGGGCCATGTGCCGGGGCTGGTAAATGCACCTGATGCCGAAGCTGTGTAAACGGCAGCATTACTGTTGAAGGCTGATATAGCAATGGCGCAAATGGCCAATGATGTTTTTAGAAAGAATCGCATAATAATATTTTTGTAGCTCCCTTTCGGAGGTTTATTGTTTTATAAATTTAGCTGTACCGTTTACATGTTCACCTGTCAGCTGTATGTAGTACATTCCGGCGGGCAATGCTGATATATCGATGTTGTTGTTGCTGGCATCTATGCTTGTGGTTGTCATCAAACGGCCGGCTACATTGTATATTGCAGCTTTTGCAGCATCCTTTATATCTATACGCAATACACTGGTAGCTGGATTAGGGTATATGCTGATGTTTTGTTGTGTAACTATATTCTTTATATCTACTGTATTATTGTCGAACACGGCGAAGTAGCCCAGGTTTTTTACGCCGTTACGTTTTACAGCATGTGTACCTGCAGGGCCTGCTGTGGCGGGCTTACCGGGTATCTTATCCCAGTAGTTGGTGAGGAACTGTGTTACATACGCCCCTGTACGGTCGAACAGGCCTGCTTCCATAGCGGTTGTCCATGCCAGTTCTACATTTACGTCAACAGCCGCAGCGTCATCGTCCTGCAACAGCCATGTGCCATTTACCACAGGTGCCTTGGTGGCCATATCGTCGCCGGTAGCGCCCATAGTTCTTACAGCAGGCCTTACGCTGGCTTTCATGCCATTGTAAACTGTACCGTTGTTGGATGTTACCACGCAGGGGGCGTAGTTGGCAGATGTGCCTATATGATAAGCGAATGTTTGCCCGCTGCCTATATCTGCCGCAACTGCACCGCTACCTGTTGTAACAATGTAGCCAGCAGCGTCTGCGCCTGTTATGGTTGCGCCCGTAACCAGGTTCAGCGTACAGGTGTCCATTACTTCCACCTTAGCGTTTTGCAGCATAACACTGTTGGTAACACGCAGGTTGGTAGCCAGCTTCAGCGTACCGCCGTTGGTGCTGCCACAGGTAAACACGCCTACCGCCGACCCTTGCGCAAAACGTACAGTACCGGTTACAGCGTTGGTCGTGTTAACAGTGAAATTAGAGGCAGAGGTGCTTTTTAAAAAACCTGAACCTGACGGGGCCAGGTTGCCCATGCTTTTAATCTCAAGGTTTTGGTTGTTCAGCACCAGGTTGCCTTTTTTCAGCGTAAGTGTACCTTTTTCAATTGCGGTATAGTTGCCCAGCCTTACGTTGGCGGTATCGTGTACATCTACAGTTACATGCCTTAAAGCCGGCATCTGCAGCTCGTGGCTTGTGGGATTGTTGTATGCTGCGCCTGTATATATCACGTCGTAGGCTGTAGTGCCAAATTCTATTTTGTTGCCTGAACCACCGGGCGATAACGTACCGCCTATCATGTGGATGGTAGAAAAGTCGCTACCCAGTATAGTGCAACCGGCGGTATTGGAAAGCGTGCCCAAAAGATACAGGTGCTCGCCGATAGTAACAGTGCCGCTGCCGGATGCTATAAAGTCGCCGCAGTGCAGTGTTCTTAACAGCAATTGCCCGGTGATATCGGTAGCCGTAGAATTTGCAATAAACATGCTATCAATATGCACAGTACCGGAAATTGCAAATTGATTGGAGGCGGTCATGGCCATATACTGCGGTGCAGGGCTGGCCAGTGCGCCTCGTACATCCAGGAAGGCGTTGGCGTGGGCAATGGTGATATTTTTATCGTACATCACATTGTGCCCGCTGCCTATGATAATTGTATCTGCTGTATTGATAAGCGCCGGTGGCACGTTGCCACCCACCCATGTTGCAGCGTTAGAAAAATTTCCTCCCACGGCGGTGGTATATGTAGTGGCATGTAGTGTATTTGCAAATAATATACAGCCTGACAATACCGTTAAACTCCTGCGTAAAAAAATATTCATAAGTCGCGATTTAGGTAATTGTAAATATAAGTTATTTTATATGATAGCCTGCCCGGAAGGCTTTGTAGGGATAGTATTTATACCGGGTTGTAGCAATACAGATGCAGCATGCTATACTGCTTCTAACCTTTAGTTAATACGCGCGTATGTTCGTGTAGTAGTTAAGGTATAAACATTCATGTAAGTTTTTGTTTTTGCTATTTTAAAAACGTCTGCAGACAGCTCTGCAATGCCTGATGTATCGCTATCGCCATCTATCGTAAATATGACCTTTGTATCATTTTCTATAAAAGCCCAGGTACCGGTTGTGGTTTGCTCGCTTATGGAATCACACCTGGTAGGGCCTTCATCTGCGGTCAGTTTCATATCTGCGCCAAAGAGTATATAGTTGTCTTTAAAACATGGTTCCAGGTCGTCATAGTAGTCTTCAGTTACAGTCCTTACGCTGTCTTTATACTCCTCTTCGTATCCCTTTAGCTGCCATTTGCCTGCCGTAAGCAGTTCTGCCCTGGTTTTCGTTTTGGGTTGCTCTACCTTGTCTTTATTCTTGTTACAGGCAGTAAACATAGCCGTGGCTGTTATAGCAGCAAATAGGAATGTTTTTTTCATAAGTCAGCAGATGTAAGATTATACCAAATATACGTAAAACCAGCGGAGTGTATAGCAAAAGCCCCGCATCTGTTAAGACTGCGGGGCTTTATATGTTACGGCATATCCTGTAAATTAGATGCGTTTGTACGTAATATTAGATGACATCTGCAAAGCCGGTTCACTGTATTTAAGCTTCAGGATGCTTTCCGTCAGTTCAACAATATCAGCTGTATCGGCATCGCCATCAACTGTAATTATCAGCTTAGTTTCGTTCTCGTAAAAACTCCATGTTCCGGCTGTAGTCTGATCGTCAGAAGGGTCGCATTTTGTAGCGCCTTCATCATCAGTGCCTTTACCATCAGTGCCAAAAGTCATGAAATCGTCTTTTTCGCAGGCTTCCATATCTGCATAGAAATCGAAAGTAGTATCTACACCCATATCATTCATAGTTAGGGTTCCTGCGCTCATCTGCCATTTTCCTGCAGTCAGCATTTCAGTTTTAGTTTTTGCTTTTGGTTTAGGTTCTTCAACTTTGTCTTTTTCTTTGTCGCAAGATGTAACAAACAGTGCAGATGCGGCAATTGCCAGCGCGTAGTGGATTTTTTTCATTTCAGTTATATGTTTAAAAAATAATAATTAATTGGCCAGACCATGCAGATTGTTTAGAATATTGCAAAAAAGCCAACTGCAATACCTCTATACAAACATCGTACCAAAAATAACAATAACTTAATGGTAAACTATTTTCTTATGCAAAAATATGTCTTATTGTTTTACCACTTTACCGGTAAGGTATGTTGTACCTTCTTTATTGCTTATATAATATATGTAATTACCTGAAGGCAGGTTGCGCATTGGTATAGATGTTTTGTTTTTGCCCTTTGTATAAGCCAGCAATGTACCATCGTATATATTTTTACCGGCAATGTTGGCTACCCTTATGCGCAGTTCCTCGTCACGTTTCAGTGTCATATGTATGTTCAGGTCCTTTTCTACCGGGTTGGGGAAAATCTCCACCTCGGCATCAAAAAGGGTATTACGCACACCTACACGCTTGTAGTTGTAAGAAAACAGGTCAACCCCGCTGTTATTACAGTTATTGGCGCTGAAGTACAACTCGTCGCCTATCTGCGTCAGCTCCTGCGGCAGGCTGCTGTTGGGCCCGGGGCACAGATCGCCTATTATAGCGGGCGGGTTGGTACCGTCATATGCAAACAGTTCGTAGCCATTGGCGCCATCGGTGGCTGTAAATATCAGGCGGTTGTTATATACCACAAACTCTTTAGGCCCCGAATCTCCGTTAGGGTTCAGTTTAAAAGCCAGGCTGGCGTCTGCAGGGCCATGCGCCCATACATGATATTGGCCGCTGGTATCGCGTGCGCTGAAGTACACCTTGTTGTTGAACCAGGCAAATGAGTTGGGGCTTGAGGAAACACTAAGGCTGCTCAGCGCGTCGAAGCTGATGTCTGTAAGGCGGGTGGTGGTGCTGCCATCAAATACATACAATTCCCGGCCATAAAAAAATGAGGTTGCGCTGAAATACAGCTTGCCGTTCAGTACTGCCAGGTTTGCCGGTGCTGAAGACCTTACGCCGGTGTCTATATCCGCCACCATCGTTGGGGTATTGGTAGCAGGGTCCAACTGCCACAGCTCTTCGCCATGTGCGGCTGTTTTGCCTACAAAGAATATTTTGTTGTTATACGCCACCATAGGGCCATATACGCTGCCGTCGGGTCCGGCGTTGATGTCTGTAATGCGTGCAGGGGCGTTGGTGCCATCATACACATACATTTCAGGGCCGAAGTTATCTACATCGGCGGTAAAGTATAGCTTGTTGTTCAGCACTACATAGTTGTCCGGCATAGAGCTGTCACCATCCACCGTCAGGTCCTGTACAAGGGTTGGGGCGTTGGTGCCATCATACATATATAATTCTTCGCCCGTACCGCCGTCATTTCCGGTAAAATAGTATTTACCATTCATGCCTGCGTTAGGCTTTATATAATTGAGCCCTATGCTGTGGGCGCTGAGCGTATTCATATTCTGTATAAGTACAGGCGTACCCGCACCGCTTACCATGTAGGGTTCCCTGCCTATGTTACCATCGCTGCCGTAGAAATATAGCTTGTTGCCAAAAGACAACAGGTATTTAGGTGAAGAACTGGCTATGCCGGTGGCCACGTCAAAATCTTTAAAACCGGGCTGCATAGTTTGCGCGTTAGCCGCTGCGCCTATGCACATTGCCAATAGTACAGATGAAAGATGCTTCATATTTAAGAGGTTTCCTGTTTGTAAACATATAAAGATACGCAAATACAGGTAAATGGTTGGGTAGAGGTAAGTAAACACAAAGGTTTATGCAATGACTTGAAACTATATTAATTGATACTTTTTTCTTTATTAAATAACATGCAGAAAAATGCCTTATGATATATTCATCAGACGTAGATGCAAATAATACAAGGTAGTACAAACCTTTAACCACCAAATATTACAACCCCTAACATCTTATTAACAACCCGTTAACAAAAAAAATGTCACTTCACACGTAGCTTAACATAAAGAGATAAACGAGATGTTACACTACGAGAGATTTGAGGAAACAGTCCTGAAAGAACAGGGCAGCGACGGAGCAGAGTGGAAACACCTGCTTCCATCAATACCGATAGCCCACAGGCTGCGTTTTTTGTACACGCTACGAAAAGGCTTTTCTGTTGTGGCCAGTTATGACATGGTAATGCTGAGCCAGACACTGGCGGAAAAAGAATACAGCCAGTTTGTGCAACAGGCAATAGCCACGAAGTTGTCTGAGAACAAGCCGGGGCATGGCATGGTTGGCAATGCCGCGCATTGATATATAATCGCCCTACAGGTTTAACATCCCCCTTCAAACAAACTTTTACCTCAGCTCGCAGTTTATATCTACCGCGGCTGTCTTTGCGTGTTCATGAGATTTGCAGATGATCCTGGCCTCATCGCGTGAGTAACCCCTGTACTCAATAAACGTAGTATTGTTTTGTGCGCCCGTGTGTTTGCAATAACAATCGTGGCGTCTTTTGCACGATGTTATAGTTGCAGCCAGTAATATGGCCAGGCATAGTATATGTCCCTTCTGCATTAGTGTGTTTTTTATTTTTATTTATGTGTTTTTAAGTTAAACACCCTCTCTCTTTTACGGTATAAAATTACATATCTTTTGCAGGTAATGTGTGTTAACGGGTGGTTATTCAGGATATTTGAACCCTTCTTGATTTTTATTGTTATTGGCTCGTTAAGGCCATGTTACTGTGCTGTTATTCACCCCGATAAATTTGTACTCTGTGCTAATCCGTTATTTACTTGCATACATTGTATAAATATTATAATACTGGTTTGTACAAAAATTGAGGATAACGCAAACCACCGCAACGATAACCGATATAACCTATCGTTCCTCTTGAAATATGAATATTCAAGACAAGAAAGTACTGATTGTTGAAAGAGACACAGGAATAGCCAACATGATAAGGGCTATACTGGGCATTGTAAACATACCGGTACTGCATGTGCAACTTGGGCAGGATGCCATAGATGAACTGGACAAACAGCCTATAGGAATGATAATAGGCGAGAGCCTGATGCCGGATATGAGCGGCTACGACCTGCTGAAGCATGTGCGCAGCAACAGTAAAACAGAGCAGGTGCCATTTCTGATGCTGATACCTGAAGATGAAACAAAGCATGAGACCCTGCCCAAAGAACAAGCTGCTGACCGTTATATAACCAAGCCATTTACCGCGCGCAAGGTGCTGGATATAGTAAAGGAATTTATAGTGTACAAAGGCTTGTAAAAAAGGGCTGTATATAGCTGAAAAAATATTGCTCATTGTCCTGCCCGCAGGTGGTTGCGGCACAAACGCGGCAACACATATAATTATTACACCTTAACATTATTTTGAGGAATTTTTTGCAACAATTTTCCTGCTGTATGGTTATATATACAGCAATTAGCAATAGGGGCAAAAATGCTAAAAGCAGAGTAGTGTATAGTGAGTGTGTAAAGGGGAGGCTTTCTTTTAAGGGAGCCTCCCCGAATTTTATGTAGTTGGTACTTTATTCCTTCAACAGTTTCCCGCTTTGTAGCAGCATCCCGTTCTTATCAGCTATGCGGTATACGTATGCGCCTGGCGGCAATTGCTGCACAGGCAGGTTTATAGTATGGCTGCCTGTAGAATATAGCTGTGCTTTGCTGTTATATACAATACGGCCCCGTATATCTGTAACCAGCACCTGCATAGTTTGCGCTTCTTTCAATTTCACATCCAGGTAGGCATCTTGTGTGGTGGGGTTGGGGTAGAGGTTAATGGATATACTTGATTTTGTTATTGTTGTAACGTTTAATGTAGTATCATATAATACGAATAATTCAAGGTCTACACCTGTTTTATTAGTTGCACCAGAATAGTAGAGCCTATTGTTAATAACAGCAGACTCAAATGCCCAATTTGTTATTATTGCAGGGTTGAGTGCAGACAAATGCGTGTGTGTACTGCCGGACTCATACATAAAGTGTTCATCAGCGTTGTAAAATAGCCGATCATTATATACAATAAAGTTATTGCCTTGTAAGAGTTGATTCATCGTAACATGATTTGTTAAGGTTTTTGTAACCGGGTTGTAACTATGTAAATGGCAAGTTGTAGTTGAGGTACCTGCGCCGCCAATAAAATAAATTCCGTTATTATAATATGCATATGTAAGAGAATGACCAAAAGAGACCGTAGATGCTGGGCCTGGAATTAATGATTCGGTAAAATTTTCCGGCGGGTTACTTCCATCATACCTGTATAAATTTGTACCTTCCTGCTGTGTAGATGCCTGGAAGTATAAATCGCCATTTATGATAGAAAAGTTGTTGATAAATAGGCGATTGCCGACTTTATCTATATCTGCGATAAGTTCCATTTCATCCTTTTTTATATCATAGGCGCATAGTGCCATTTCGTAACCGTCAACATAACATTCGGTATATAATTTCTCCTTGTAAATAATAGCATAGCCACCTACACCATTAAAAGGGCTGCCTGGAAGGCCGGTTAACTGTTTTAAGGCATAAGTTTTTACATCAAGTGAATAAAGCCATGCTTGGGGACCACTACCATCTATAGCAGAAAAATATAGCTTATTATCATGAAATGCATGAAGTATGGCGCCTGAAGATGGCTGGCCGGGATTTATGTCGTAAGCTAGTTGTGGGAAATTTTTTCCATCGTATTTGTATAATTCAGTGCCTGTGCCATTGCTGCGTCCCACAAAATATAATGTGTCGTTACCCACCATCATATTGCAAATACCAGGACGATCAACGCCCCCGCTTTCTGGGCCCGGCTCTATATCGAAAGAGCTTAGGTTATTACCATCAAGACACCATAATTCCCGACCATTAGTATCATGGGCATAGAAATATACTTTGCCTTTAAATTCGGTTAGAGATACAGGATTAGACATGCTATCCTTTTGCGGGAAAATATTGTACGTCGTAAATTGATATCTGTGTTGTGCATATGTAAATGTGCATACAAGTAGCAACATTAGTGTAAGGGAGTTTTTCATAATGCGGTTTTTTATAAAAATATGTAAAAATTTCGAAAGCATTGCAGCTGTTATCGGGGCTTGGTTAGCCAGTATTTCGTAACATATTTCCCTCAAACACTATCTTTGCACACATGCCTGCCGCGGTACTGAAAGATTACTATAAAATACTGGAAATAGCCCCCGAAGCTACCGTGCAGGAGGTGAAGAAAGCATACAGGGCTATGGCTTTTAAATACCACCCCGATGCCGCTCCCGGCGATGCCTTTGCCGCCGGTTATTTTCATGATGTGCAGGAGGCGTATGCCGTGCTGAGCGATGAGCATAGGCGTAGGCAGTACGACAATGACCGCTGGCTGGCGGGTATGGCAGACAGGGCAAGGAAAAAAGAACAGGTATCGCCCATGTGGATATTGCAGGAAACCATAAAGCTGAACAACCATATGGCGACTGTTGATGTATACCGGATGAACCACCGGGCCCTGCACGACTATATACTGCAACTGCTGGATACCAACCATATGGCTATGCTCACCCGCAGGGAAGAACCTTCTGTAAACGAGGGTATAGTAAATATGCTGCTACAGGCTACCCGCGGGCTTAAGCATATATACATGCACCCCGTAGCAGACAGGCTGCACGCTATAGCCGGTGCAGACACAGCGTTGCAGAGGGCTGTGCGCACTGCCATAAAAGCGCGGGAGCGGCAGGCGAGATGGGAAAAACGCATGCCTTTTATCATAGGCCTGGTGACATTGCTGCTGGTTTTGTGTATGTATTTCTGGGCAGCAAAATAATTATAGCAATTTATTGTTGTTTTATTGTTTTATGTTTATATTTGTAGTGGGATAAGATATGTTGCGATAGGCGTACGTTTTTAAAGAGAGAAGAGATGGCATTATCGGCAAACGAGGCCATATTTGTACGTGGTATGATACTGCATGGCAATAAGCTGGCAGCAGTAAGGGAAGCCTATCCTCGCCTGGAAAAAGGGTTTGAACAGGCAGCTATAAAATACCTGATGCAAAATCCTGAAGTGCCCAGGCATATAGATGCCGGCATATTGTATATGTACAGGAGCATGATACCCGGTACAAGCATACCAGGGCCTGCGCCGCTGACTATGGCTGACAAGATGCAAATGCTGCGGCTGATAATAGAGGGAGAAAGAGAAACCCCTACTTATATAGTAACGAAGCAGGGGTTGAGGCTGATATTTACAGAGCCGCCCGAGCAGGATGTGGAAGATGCAAAAGCTATGCTGAAAGAACTGCAACTGGCAGAGCAGATGGAGTGGGTGTTTTGAAAATGTGCAAATACAATAATGCGCAATACGCTATGATTTAAAACAGTTGATTGCCGCAATATCCCTATATATCGAAATTGTAAAACCAATATAACCATGAATAACTACGCAAACAATCCCGCATACAGGGAGGTGTTCCATTCCAGAGTACATAACGTGAGGCTGTATATGCCTGAAGATGCCGCTAACGGCTACCATATGAGCCGCTATGTAGCTGCGGGTGCACAAAATATTTACGCAGCAGGCGGCGCTACCAAAGACCTGCTGAACGCCATGATGGACAAGATGCTGGAACTGTGCAATGACGAGAAGAATGTAAAAAGCCTGCGCACAGACGTAGCCACACTGGCCAACAATATAAAGTACCGCCTGTGCTATCCTGTAGATGAAGACTGCGCCCTGCGCATGGGAGCCATCTACACCTTTGCAGAGGGTGAGCAGGCAGATACTACAGAAGACTACTGGACCACGCGCAAGGTAGCCTTGGCAAAAGGCGATGCAGCGCAAAATATAGCCCCCGACCCTGAGCTGTATGCTTTTTTTTTGAGCATCGGAATAACATCCACACCGGCATGGAAAGAACAGTCGGATATTTTGACCGATTCGAACTATTTCAAAACAAGGGCGGACAACCTGAACGGGCTGCAGCCACAGCACTGAAATCTGTAACCACGCAGGTAGATGACTGGTATGACAGCTTCTGGGATATCAGCATGAAATACTGCGAGGGCGATGTACGGGCAGCAGAGCATTTTATGGATACGAGTGTATTTATGTTTTACTACCGTATAAAACAAAAAGCCGCATGGGTAGGCTGGAAGAATGAGCAGGCTAAGACCGGGTAATCCCGGGCAAACATAAGGACAGCAGTTTTTTTGAGTACCAGCTTTTAATAGTAGCTGTATTTCTTCACCGTCAGCGTGGTGTCTTCATCTGTACATACCAGTATTTTGGTGGGGTTGCCCGTGCCGTCGCGCTCCAGTATAGCATGTACCAGCCTGGCAGAACTTTCGCCATAGTAGTTGATAGAAAATGTATCTGGTGCTATGCTGCGTTTTTCATAATAAAGGTAGCGGTGCCTGCTGTCTTTTTTTACTGAAAAGTATTCCCTGCGGCAACCATAGGCTGTATAGGTTCTTACCTCTTCTTCCAGTTGCTCGTATATAACGGTGTCTTCATCCGTCTTGTAGATTTTTATAAGCAACGTGGTGTCATCATTAAACTCGCGCACGGCCAGTTCTGTTTTGCCGGCATTGTCCTTGTCTGTTATCAGCCAGTTATACAGCCCGTCCTCATCTTTCCAGCTATTGGCCTGTATGGTGGGTTCGCCGCGCAGCAGCTCTGTGGTAGAGGTTATATAGCCCTTCCTGTCGTAGGTGAATATGCTGGCCACTATGCCGGTATCGCCCAATACCCATTTGCCATTTGTAAAAACAGCCCGGTTGTTTTCCCGTGTCTCTTCGCTGCGTACATTGCCTTTCAGCCCCTCAAGTTGCAGGTCGGTCATGCGGGAATAGTCAGTATCATTGCTGCCTGTTGACATAGCCAATAACAGCAGGGTAATCAAAAATTTCATGCCTGCCAAAGTACTGATTATTTATTTATAGTACGTGTATTGATACAGCTCTGTGACAGGGGCACCGCCCGTTGGGTAACGTGTTTTCATTATAGGGTTGCCATAACGGTCTTGCTGAAACAAATCCGTTTTTAGAATTGTTGTATCTGCATGTTGCTTACGGCTCTTTCATACCGGTCTATAGTTGTCAGTGTTTTACCATCATTATTATACTCATAGATAGTAGTAACATTATGTACCTCTTGCGCTGTATTATACTGTTTCTGTTCGTCAGGTAGTTGTTTTGTTGCTGTACTGTACTTTTCTTCATTTTTTATTAACCTGTTATGGCGGTCTATAACTATGTGGGATGTACCCCGGTATTTGCCATCAGGGTAGTAGCTTTTTATCTTGTATTTGCGTGGTGCCGTTTTAGTGATTACATCTTTAAAGATTGCTTCGTTTCCAGTGCCATGGTATGCCGTTTGCGTCATTTTAAATGGTTGGTACACTGTTTTGTAGGTGAAAGTGTCCTTTAACCGCCAGTCGTACATAACATGCATGGTTAAGTGGCCATGCTTGTTGTACCAGTTGCAGGTTCGTAACATAAAATCTGACGTGTCGTTTAGACGTAGCGTTACATCCGTTTTTTCTGTAGAACGGCTGTATTGGGCGGCTGTTTTTACAGGCCCTTTTATTTGCTGGTATGTACGCGGATTACAACCGAAAAGAATTAGCGCTAACAATAACAGCAGGGCTTTGGGGTTTTGTTTATTCATAATACTCAAACACATATTCTGTCATGAAATCGGGCGCGGGGTTCTTGTCTTTATAGTTAAGCATATGCATGGAATTGCCATAGTCGTCTATCAGCAATACCTTATGTTTTATGGTTTGGCCGGGCGCTTCACCAATGGCCAGGTTGGTTTGTGTAAAGTTGTTGTACTGGTCGTACTGGTAAGTGGTAGTGCCGTACTGGCGTTGGCCCTTCCGGTATGCTTCAAATACCGTTCTGCGTATCAGGCCTTCACGCAAGGTGAAGCGGTAAGAACTTTCAATTTGTGGCCGTATTTTTTCCAGGGTATGCCCCTTATATTCTCTTGCCAGTATAGTGGTATCGTCCGGCATGGTTAGTTCCACTATCGATTGTTCCACCGCCTTGTTATCGTGCGGCGGGGCGCAGTCAAAACGGGTGGTAATAAGTATAACAGGTGTTGCATCCTGCAGGGTATAACTATAGTCTTTGGTATAGCAGAACGCCGACTGCCGGTTGTAGAACATAGCAGTGCTGTCGCGTATAATGCGCCCGCTGCTGTCGTACCAGTTTTTTATTACAGAGTAGAGTGTTCCGGTGGCCTCGGCCTCTTTGCCTTTTTTATACTTCAGCTTTGTGTACTTGTAGGTGGTTACGTGCTTTATGCTCCCATTCATGCCCAGGCGGGTATGTATGCTGTACACCAGCGCAGGGTCTGAAGGTTGCGCCAGCGACGAATAATAAAAAAGCATGAGCATTAAAGTTCTCATGCTTCTAAGATACGGTAATTAGTAATTAGCATTATTGGTAATACTCGTAAGTACGTGTATTTATTGTACTATAGCTAGTACCATCAGCCATATTTATAGATATGGTGTACTTAGTAGGATTACCTTGATGGTCTTTCGATATCACATTGTAGGTTGTAAATGAAAAATACTCTGCCCCCATGTACTGACCATCTTTTTTAGGTATCATAGTTTCTTTTTCAGGCAGACCATCGTTGCCATATGTAAAAACACGTACTATAGAGTAGTCAGGCTCCATGTTTCTTTTGAAAAATACATTTTCCAGCGTATCTTTTTTGAAAGTACTGCTAAAAGTAGTTATGTTTTTCGAAGACAATGTACCCTTGCCATCTATTTGTGTTTCTATTAGTTTATTATCAGCATATGCAGCAGTAGTAGTGCTAAATATGTTGCCATCAATGTTTTTAGATACGGCTTTATCCAGTTTGTTATCCCTGTAACTATATTCCGTTACAGAGGCTAACTTCTTTTCTCCGTTCTCCATTGTAAATGCCTCTTGTTTATTTAAGAAGCCTTCCTCGTTGTAAAAACATGTTGTTATTAGCGTTGGTTGGGCGTCCTTCGGTATGATTGTGCCGTCTTGCTCTATCCCCTTCTCATAAATATGAGTAACCGTTTTTACTTTTCCCTTAAGGTTCTCGTGAGCCAATGTATTGTTGACAATTTCATTGCTATCGGCTACCTCCTGTTTCTTTGTAGATTCATTATTGGCACAAGAAGCACAAATAATTATTAATGCGAGGGTAGAAATGATGAATGATGGTCTTGTTTTCATTGTTAGTGCAAATTTGTGTTGCTAAAATAGCTACTATGGCGCAGATTTTTTCAGGTTTTTATTGTTGTTAAACTTCCGGTAATAAAAATTTGCCTTTGTAACATTCGTCGAATGCCACCTTTTTAAGTGCATAGGTTTCATAATTTAATACACAAACCTATGGCGGAAGTTACCGAAGTCATCCACAGAATTTGGAAGTTAATAGTATTCGTATTCAATCCGTCTTATTTCAGAGAAGGCCTCGTCTTTGCCTTGTGTGGTTAACAACTCTTCCGCAATGTTTCCCTTATTGTCATAACTTATTACTCCTGATGAAGTATTGGATTCATAGTTCATGTCTATTCCTTCCAGGGGCTTGTCATGCTGTGTACAAGTTCTTTTGTCATGATAGCTTATAATGTTTCCTTTGTTATTATAAGTTTGGGTATGAAGAACTATGACTTTTATACCTGTAGAGTCCTCTCTGTATGTATGAGTACTTACAAATAATTTTCCATTGTTACGGAGTTCATTCATACTTAGAGATGAAGGGCTATTTTTAAAGTTTACCTTGTATATTGTATCATTGATGTACTCAATCGTTTCTACGTCACTGATGGTGTCATTGTTATATATTATAGCACTGGCGGGAATGCCATTTTTATATTCATAAATGATTTTAGAAGACAAGGCCATTTTACCCATGTCATAAGTATAGGTTTCTTCCCGAGTTTTAAACCCATTGTTGTTATAATGAGTAACATGTGTGAAATATGGAGTATCACCAGGCACCCATTTTTTATCCTTTTTTATAGGGTTATGATAGCTGTGTGCAGTCTTTTTCTTTACATTGCCAAGCAGTCCATTAATTTTATAGTCATTCATTATATTTACGGACTTTGAGGTTGCTTTGTTGCCCGTATCATCACATGCGGAAAGTAATACTAATGCTATGACAAAAAAAAATTTATTCACTTAAAATTTGTTTTTATAAATTAATGATTTAAATTTGCTATTGAACTATCTACGGGAGACGTCCTGCATTCTGCAAATACGTTACAGGTAACATGCCACCTTTTTAAGTGCATAGGTTTCATAATATAATACACAAACCTATGGCAGACGTTACCGAAGTCATCCACAGAATTACCTACGAAGTTAATAATGATGCATTAAATAATGCAACAGTTGCAATACAAAATCAGATTGCGGAACTGGATAAGCTTAGCAAGAGTCTGAATGATTACACAAGGCAGTTGCAGAATGTGTCTTCGAGCTCCACGCGTAGTCTGGATGAGTTATTAGGAAAAATAGCAAATGTTCATCTACAGATTACCGCATCAGTGGCAAAAACACAAGGACTTTTTACACACGTTGGTAAGGGCATTCTAAAAGGCCTTGATATAGGTAATGATATTGAAGGGGCTATGGCTAAGATTTTTACCCCTATAAGAAAGGAGTTAGATAAAATAGGCACTGACAGCGCCATTTCTTTTAAAAATATTGCTACTTCCCTTACATCCTTTACATCTGTTGTAGAAATTGGCATTGGTCTTTTAAGTACTCTGGGACAAGAAATGTATGCTGTTGACGGGGCATTCAATACATTGACAGAAAGCGAACTTGCAGCCTATGAAGTACAAAAGAAAGTAACTGAAAATTATACTTCGCAACAAATACACCTGCAACTCTTAAATGAGGAAGTAAACAACAACGAAACCTCTTTGCGCAGACTTAAGGAAATAAGAGATGAGCTGGTAGGCAGCTATCCAGGACTGGAAAATAACCTTAAAGGCGAAGCAAACTTGCAGTTTAAACTTGCTGATAGCATTGGGAAGGTAAATCAGGCATTGTTACTTAATGCACGGATTAAAGCGGCGGAAGAACTGCTGGTAGAAAACGAAAAGGAGTTTCTTAATGATGATTTAGGTTTTTGGGATGGGCTAAAAGTAGCGGCTTTAAATTCCTTATTGCTTGGTACCGGCACCATGTATGTAACAGAACAGAAACTGGAAAAGTATAATAAAAACAAGGTAAACCTGCAAAGGATAATCGCGGAGGGTCGCGCAGAGCAGGAGAAAACTGGGCTCTATAATATTACTGGACCTGCAAAGCCACAAATTGTTAACGGATATAGTCCGGCAAACACAAGTAGTAGAAAGATAGCAAGAAAAAAAACACCTCCTCAAAGAGAACAGGAAGAAGCTTTTTATTTATCCACCCCTTCTGCGCAAGAGTTTCCTGTTGCAATAGACGGCTCTATAAAGCCCGTAGATACAGAAAGGATGCAGCGCCAGCAAAAGGAGAAAGAAGAGGCCGATGCGACGGCGAGGCGCAAAGAAAATATAAAATCTGCCATTGACGATTACAAAACCCTGTCAGACGCTGCTGCCGAAGCCTACAATAAAATCATCCAGGCACAGATAGATGCACTTGATAAAGAAATATCGCTACGCGAAAAGCGGGTAGAGGAAGCAAAGAAGCTGGCGGAGCGTGGCAATATCGAAGCCTTGCGCCTGGAGGAAGACCGCCTGCGCAAGGCACAGGAGCAGCGTGCACGCTTTGCACGGCAGCAACAGATAGTTAACTCTGCCATAACGGTATCTAATGCCATAGCCGCCGTTGCCCGCGCCGCGTTGGAGGGTGGTGGCTTTGGGTCTGCCGCAACAATAGCTGCATTGATAGCTGCACTGGCGGCTGGTTATGCTGCCGTAAGCAGTATGACACAGGATACAGACTCATTTGCAGATGGTGTGGTAGGTTATAGAGGCAAAGGCGGCCCGCGCGACGACAAGAACTGGGTGCGCATCAGCAGTGGTGAGAGTATCATTACCGCCGCAGGTACACAAAAAAACCGTGCTTTGCTGGAAGCTATCAACCAGGGGGCGGCTTTGCATATGATAGACCCTTCATTGCCATTGATGATGCCGTCTTTTAAACAACCAGGTATTGTAACCGGTGCTTATGCAAACAGTAACGACCTGAAACAATTGGAAGGTAAACTAGACGAGGTAGTTGGCGCTATAGAAGACAGCAAATTGCGGCAAAACATTTTCTTTAATGAACAAGGCGTTGGCATCATGACCGAGCGCGCCATAAAGAAGGAACGCAAACGCTGGATGTGATTCAAATTCAAGAATAAAAAGTAAAAACCGTTACCTGAACATAACCTGGAATACCATGGCACTGAAATTATACATACAACAGACACTTACTTATAACATAAAAGGGGATAGGATATATTACGAAGGTAATACCCCGCAGAACTTACAGATAAAAGAGCATAAACTGGCGCCTTTTCCATCCTCCAGGAGTTTCCCGAATAATCCGGGTTGGTACGACGTTACAGGTTTTGTAAGCGACCTGCATAAGCTGAAACTTTCATGGACTGAAAATAAAGATAGCAATGGCCTTACTATACCCGGTGCATCTCAACTGCAAAAAAGCGCGAGTGGTACACTAACGTTTGAAGAGGAAGCCTACAGGCTGATGAAGCAATGGCTGATAGACGATGTAAGCGCACCGCTGAACAGCATAGATGTACGCATAGAAGATACAGCCTGCAAAGATGATTTCCTGGGATATACCATAAAAGCCACAGACCTTCGCTGGTGCGAGGACCAGGTGTGCACATTTGATACTACGCTGAAACAGAAAGACGAACGGCTTAATTGCATAAAGAGCACACTGATAACCAATAACCATACCGGTATGTTTCAGACCGTACCGGCAAACAACAAAAAGCACCCCAGGTTTAGTTATTGTAATGAGCAACGCCCCAATGGTATCATGATAATGGTATGGTGGCAAAGCGCTATCATCATAGTGCCTACGCTATGGCTGTTGGTACCTATCATGTTTGCACTGAACGGCATATTTGCCGTGGTTAACGTGATAGTAGGTGCTGTAAACGCACTGATTAAATTATTAACAGGAAAACCACTGGATACCGTTAACTGGCAAACCATTCCCTATTTTGATTTTGACGGTATGCGTGAGGCTTTAGGCGCCTATTTTGTAGAGTCGGGCGGGTGCGGCAGGGAACACCCTGCGCCGCTTATAAGAGATTATATACAAAATGTGTGCGACTATTGCAATGTAAAAGTGGATGGAGATTCTGCACCAATATTTTTTGCGCAAACGATGGATGTAGCATCATCTCGCGGTATGCTTAAAGATGTACATAACCCTCACTACAATGCCTGTTACCTGCACGCCACTGTAAAGAGAGGTATAAGAAGGTTTAAAAGTGTAAATGCACTTCGGGCATTGCATAACAATACAGACTATTACATTGAGGATAACAGCCCGTTGCTGACACTTGATATGTTTCTTGATGAGCTGAAGCAGGTTTACAATGCAGAATGGCGGCTGAAGAACGGTAAGCTATATTTCCAGAGGAAGGATTATTTTCTTCAATCGGCCCCGCTTTATGACTTTACTGCAAACGGTGCCGACCGCTTTAAACTACTGGAGGGTTTATGCTTTGAATGGAATGAACTGAAATACCCTGCCTATACCAAAGGTATATATACCAGCGATGCGGCAGATACCTGCGGTAACGAAGCCGAAGCGCAGATGAATGCTTATATACAGCATGGCAATGTAGATGAGAACCCCAATTTCGAGTCGGTAAGGGAAATAAATGTGCCGTATGGGGCTACCCGTTTCAGGCTGGACGGGGTGAGCGAAGATTACCTGTTTGATGCTATGCAGGTGGTGGTGAACGGCTCTTTCTTTACGCCCTTTCTTGGTGGCTTTATGTTTGATGTGGTAGGGAAGGAAATACAGGAATACGGAGACTATGCCCTGCTGCTGAAAGATGAAACCTGTACCCTGCCGAAGATACTGGTATGGGATGGACAGAGTTATGATAACGCCCGCTGTATAAGACCGCACAGCGCGCGCGGTCTCGTAAACTCGCCTGTGCAACCGCCCGCCCGCAACTATAAGTATGACACAGGTAAGGAATGGTGGGACCAGCACCCCGATAACACATTTGTTCGCGGTAGCGGGCTGACACTGCCACCCACGCAGCCGGGCTATTACTTAGTGACTGACTTCTTTGGCGCAAGGGAAATAAAGAAACCGGCATTGCTGGTAAACTACCCTATGTACTTTGAGCCCGGTTATGAAAATACACTCTGGGACTGGTTTCACTGGATAGACGACCCACGGAAGAACCCCGTAATGAATATGAACTGGCAGGCCAGGCTTGAACTGTGTTGTGACGATTTAAAACACCTGGAGCTGTTTGGAGACCTGACCGATATAAAGCTGGGGCAGAAAGTTTTGCTGCCGTTGCAATACTATAACGAGGGTAAGGTGAATGAAATAGAAGTGAGTTACGATACATCTGAAGATACCGGCCCGTACATACAACTGAAAGGAACTGTTTAGAAAAAATCTGGAAAGCTAATAACTAAAATACCTAACGACTAACACCTGAATACTATGACCTGGTTCGACAATATACAAGACCTGCAATATTACCATCAGCCTAAAGATGTACCCTGCTATTGCGAAGCTATAGCTTATCCTTTTGACCTGTACCTGCAGGGGCAATTACCCAATGGCAACCGCAACTATACGCTGAACATATACGTGTACAGCGCCGATGGCCTGACGCAGTATGAAAATGCCGCCTCTTACTTCCAATATTACTTTGGTGTAGTGCCCGGCGGTGGAGATTTTTTTAATGCCCGGTTGAAATCATTCAGCCCTGCTATGTGCGCCCACGAGTGTTATATACTGCGCGCGCAGGTTGTGCAGAATAATGGTGTGGTGGTCTTTAATAAATACACAGAGCGTTATTGCCAGAACAACTGTTGCAATGTGGCGGGCAATATTACTTTCAACCAGGTAGGGTTTGCACCTATGGTAACCGGTAATGGAGGTAACGACCCTGCTGCATTAACACAGGCAGGTGACGTAGTAGCTGCAGGGAGCAACCCCTCGCTTTATATTCCCACGGGTAGTTGTGGCGAACAACTTATACGCATCATCTCTAAGTTTGATTGCATAGATAATTTTACAGGAGATTTTTACGGAACACCTACAGGCGTAATAAGCGGCAGTGCTGATTTTGAATACCGGAAAATAACCACCCTGCGTGGCCGCATTGTGCGCCGCCCACGGGAGATAACAAGAGAGATAAGCTATAACTGCAGGCTGCAACGTGCAGAAAGTACAGCCCAGTACTTGCTGGAAGGTTTCGAGTTTTTACCGCCGTGGAAGATGTACGAAATAGAAGGGCAACTTCATGCCAACAGGATACTTATAGATGACTTCAGCGGAGTGCGTCAATACCGCTACCCCGGCGGCACGCCTATGAAACAGGTGAGCAAATGCTTCGAACTGTTTAAGCTGGAGGCCACATTAGAAGACTGCACGCAACGCCAGGTATTTGGCTGTGCGCCGGGTTGTATCACCAATGTGAATTTTGACGGCAGTGATAAACTGTTTGCTATACCTGCTTCTTACAGCGGCGGTGGTTTCTACAACAGCAACAGGGAATTGATAGCAGCAGACTATAGTGGGCTGCTGGATTACTTCCGCACCCGCACAGGGGCTACCGGTGTGAATGATGTTGATACGGGCAGCATGAATTGTTCAGCCTATAAAGTAGTAGGTGTTTTATCAACCGGGCAGATTGATACGCATATTTATTATGATGGACCTGTAGCTAACAACAAGGTATATGGTGTTGTGGCAGGTAATATTAACGACCTGTGCAGCTACCTGCCTGCAATATGTGCCGTGCCTGTGCCGGGTGATGTGTCAATAGCGGTAGCTGTTTGTGCTGTGCCTGTAAACGGAACAGTGTCTGTAACCACCCTGGATACAGATGAAGTGAACATAACCGGCTTTGGCAACTGGACGGTAGATGAAGGTGCAACAACAGGGGCGGTGTATAAAAATGAAGTGTCCATCAACCTGCATTTGATAAACAACACGCTTACCGAAGACCCCGATGCGCCGGATGATGATGTAATACTGCTGGCACAGGTGGCGGTAGTGGGTGGCCATGGCAGGCCATCTGCAATGGCAGTGCTCAACAGCAATAACAATCCCCTGCCCGAAGGTGTGACCATTACTATAGACAACCACGGCGCGGTCATGTATTACGGCCCTGCTACAGGCGCAACAGCTACCAACGTAACAATTGAATTTTATAACCTGAAATATAATATCTAAAACCATGGCAAGAAAGATAACCATACCGATTACCGACCACGACAGTTATTGCAACACGGGATATAACGTGTCTTACAAAATAGATGGGGCTGAATACTGGACTACACAACCCTGGTCTATACCGCCCATAGAAATTACCAACCTGCTGGATGATACGCTCTACAATATAGAGATAGTACGCAACTGCTGCGATGGTTTACAAAGCGCCCCGCTGGTGCTGAGCGTGAACACCGCTATGCTTGAAGCGCCGGCTAACTTCATTGCCACAGGTGGCCCGCACCAGGTAGAGCTGGACTGGGACGTTGTAGCAGGCGCTACAGCCTACAGGGTAGAGCGTGCGCAGGACGCAGGATTTTCCATAGCCCTTACCATCATTTACACCGGTACATCTACCGCTATACTGGATGATGAACTGCCCGCCGACGTAACCTATTACTACCGTGTAAAGGCAACTGCCCCATACACAGAAGGGCCATACGCAACCGATAACGCTACAACAACCCCATAACACCATGGCAGACATAACGATAACCATACCATCGCCAACGCTTACCACAGGGCAGTATTTTAAAGAGCGCCACAGGCTGCTGCCCGGCACATCATGGAGCGGCTATAGCAACCGCAGCAACGCACCCTTTACCATTACTGGCCTGGGCGCCGGCGACTATGAATTTGAATTTATACTGGTGAATGCAGATGCAACAGAATGCCCGCCCGTGTACAGGACGCATACCCTGGTGGCAGATTTTGAATGTATCTCCTTCACCAGCCAGATGAAAAAAGTGAATGGCCTGTATCATGTAGAGATAAGCTACACACTGCCGCCGGGCTTTACAAACCCCGCCTGCGGCTGGGAAATTGAATACCTGCAAAACGGTAAGCCTGCCAATAAGTTTACCTACACCAACCTGCCTGCCGGTGGTATCATAAAAATACCCTGCGTAAACCTGTCGGGGGTGTTGTACATACGTGCGCAGCTATGCAATGGCCGCGTGAAGGTGTGCCACGGTAACGATGTGGCTTACTTCCCGGACCCGCCCTGCGTGCCTATGAGTGGTGTAACCATCGATATAGAAGAGGCAAGGGTGAATGGCGTATGCGAGTTTTATATGAAAGTGAGTTTCGCACAATCTGTACCTGCTACTACGGCTATAAAGTTGGACTACCGGGAGTGGAACGCCATAGGTGGAGACAGGTTCAATGGAACTATCAATGTGTCGCCCGGCGCCACTTTCTTTAAGAAGAGGATATACCCGCAGTTCAGCCAAAACAGTATGGAATGCACCAGGTACTACATAACCGTGATAGACCAGTGTAACAACGGCCTGCCCGTGCAAAAAGATTTTTGCCGTACATGTTTTTAATGAATCAGTAATATTATTCCTGCCTGCAAGCCGGTCCCCTGCTTTTAAAAGAGGGAAGAAGAAAATAGCATATCCCCTATGCTATCGTAACATTAATTTTTCGGCTCCTTTTGGGGGAGGGGTTAATTTCTTAAATTTTATTTATCATGGCATTTTGTCCCGCAGACTGCGCCAACATCATCATCACCACCAACCAACCCGGTGGCTGCGATCTGAAAGTGCGCAAAAGGAATATAGACCGTATCGGTTTCTTCCCCTGCAGTGTTGATTTGCCCGCACCTTTTACCTGTGCGGGACTTGAAGGGCTGGTAACGGCTAACACCCTTACCTTCAGCAGCCCGCTTGCAAACATAGAAGTGCAAGACCCTACTTTTGAAGAATTGCAGATAGCTGACTGCCGCCCCAGCGAGCGTGTGGCCACCAGCCGCATCATCACCTTCCAGGACAGGATAGCGATAGAGACAGCAGCCGTAACAGGCCCGCCCGCTGTGCCCGCCAACCTGTTTTTCGATTACGACTTCTGGAAAGACAAGAAAACAAAACGCGCCCTGATGCGCTACATGTTCGTGTTTTGCGATGGTACGGTAGTAGTGCCAAAAGACGAGCACGGCAAGCCAATGGAGGCCAGCCTGGACGTATTCCTGTCTTACGAAAGACAGGGTAGCGGCGGCAGCTCTTACATCCTGGAAATTAAAAAAGGACAACTGGAGTTTAAAGGCGACCCGCTCGACTTCAATAAACCTGAACTGACCACAGGCGATGCCGTGTTTTACCTGAATGAATGTGAGGGGATGATATAAGCCCCGGTTGCAGTTGACAGTCGCAGTCGGCAGTTTTAAGTATAAGGCATGTGCGTAGGCACGAATGAATAAACCTTAACCTTATAATGAAGCTGCTGGCTGCACTATCAACTAACTACTAAAACCTAACTACTATTTAAACTGGAAAACCATGAACATAAAAGAAGTATCAGCAATACTGAATAAGGATATAAAACTGCCCGCCGCTATGGCTGAAGACCTGCAGCGCCGCCGCGATGTGTATTACGGTATGAGCCTGCACACTACGGGTGCCTGTCCCCGCTTCCGCGATTTGAGCACCGGGCGCATGATAAAGCCTGCGGGCTATTACGGCGAGGAATACCAATACCTGTTTGACAACTTCCTGATGAGCCGCCACCCGCGCGAGGATGATGCTACACGCAACTGGCGCTACAGCCAGTATCGCCCGCTTACCAAAGCAGCCTTCGGGCAGATAACGGGCGTGGTAACCGGCGCCATATTCCAGGACAGCAACTATACGCTGGAGCTGCAGGATGAACAGGACCACGCCTACGTATGGGGCAACCACTTTAGCGGATATGATATTGCGGGATACTTTGCCAATATAGGCTTCCGCAATATGATAGAAGACCCCAATGGTGTTTTCCTGCGTATACCCACGCGGCCGTTTTACGAGCAGGGCAGTGAAAAACTGGAGGTGGATATATGGTTTGTGAACAGCAAGGATATGGTATGGTTCAGTAAAAATGATATGGTATTTAAACATGGCAACCATGCCTACTGGGTAAACAACCATACCATATGGCGCTATACTTACGATGCGCAAACAAAGAAATATTACATAGCCCAGCCCGATGCAGGCGGCTACTACGCGCATATGCTGGGCAGGCTGCCCGTAACTATAGCAGGTGGCGAATGGAACACACAGGGCTATTACGATAGCTTCTTCAGCCAGGCAAAGGCAGCGGCGGATGATTTCATTAGCGCCTACAGCGCGGCGCAACTGGTGGACAAAGAGGCATCTCACCCGTATATAGTAGAGGCCAGTGCCGACTGCCCGGACTGTATGGGCAAGGGGCATGTGCAGCGCGACTGCGATAGCTGCCCTATGGGTATAGAGCTGGCGCAATGCCCCGCCTGTGCGGGCAGCGGGCAGGTGAGCCGCAACCCCGGCCAGCGCATGATCATCCCGCATGAGGATATGAAGAACGGCACACCGATACAGATTGTAAACCCTGATGTGAGCATCAACACGCACCACCGCGAAGTGTGCAGGCAGGTAATGGCGCTGGTGATAGATGCCCTGCACCTGCAAAAGACCGACGAGGCGCAGAGTGGGGTAGCCAAGGCCATAGACCAGGAGCGGCTGTATAAATTCATCAGCACCATAAGCAACACGCTGTTTGACAAGATAATTTATGATACCCTGCGAGATATAGTGGCGTATAGAAATATAGATGGCGATACGCAACAAGCCTTCCGCCTGGTGAAGCCTACACAGTTCAGGATAAAGACAGGTGCTGACCTGCTGGCGGAGTATGGCGAGAGCAGCAAGGCAGGTATGCCGGTGTTCATCCGTCAGCGTATGGCGGTAGATTTTACAGACAAGCAATACAGCGGCGATGAGCTGATGAAAAAGAAAGCCCGCATTATAACAGAGATAGATGAACTGAGCGTACTGACCACGCAGGAGCTGCTGGACCTGCGCGCCACAGGTGCCGTAACCGCAGCAGCACTACTGCACAGCCGCCGCCTGCCCGTGCTGATAGATGAACTGATACAGGACCGTGGTGAATACTGGTTTATGAATACAACTGTAAAAGAGATAAAGGAATTGCTGAAACAACCCGTCCCCGCACAGGAGCGGAGCTCGCTGAACTAAAATGTTTGATGATTTTTTGGATTATGGTGGTTAATAATTACCCTGCCCGTTTTTACGGGTCGGGGTTATAATGTAAGTTCTGGTGGAAGATAGAAATCCTCACTTGGTTCACCAACGATTACTTTTAAAGTGTCTATTTTATTGCTATCAACTTCAGGGAAAGTAGCAAGAAATTTTGTTTTGATATCTTCTGGGAAAATATCTTGGATATATATCTTACGAATATTTGCAAAATCAAGTGTACTAAATATTTTTCTATCAACCTCACGATTAAAAAAGGGAAATGAATACCCTATGATAACTAATACATCTGTACGTTTAGTTCTACTAGCAATTGTATCAAGGAAAGTATAGGTACTACCAGAAGTATCCCATCTTGAAGGTTCCTCCCATGCAAATCTTAAGCTTGTAGTTTTAAACTTTTTCGTACACTTAAATTCGTAATACTCTGCACAAAATCGCTCAAGATCGTTGATGCCACTTAAGTCAGATTCGAAGTCAATTTCATACGGAGTCGATCCGATTTTTTCGTCGTATTGTAAATTGTATATACTGCCGTTTATTTTAATTATCTCAAAATTCTTATTTTCTTTGAATGGGTTATTATGGTATTTATGATAATTATAGGGAGTAATAAAATTTAATTTTTCCCTTATGTCATTATAATGATAATCTTGGGGATGTATTGTGTAGTTTCTATAAGACTTTTCAAACTGTCGATCATAATTCCATGATAGGATTTTTATGTTTTGAGGTGCTTTTTTATTTTTATTTAATATTGAGGCAAAGAATGTATCATATCTCATGTCTACACCATTTATGTATTCTTCAAAAGAAAGGAATGAGGACAATGCAATTTTTAGTCGTTTAAGAGATTCTTCGTCGTCTATTATAGTCAGTTTTTTTGCATAAGTATCGATTGTACTATGTTTGCTTGATTCATTATGTAACCAGCTCAAATCGTTCCATAATATATCAACGCTTTGTTTGAATTCTTCATGTGATGAATAGTGGTTTAACTTTTGAGCTCCTAGCAGAATATTGTTGCTGTACGTTGTAATCTTTCCAACTAAGGTTTCTAAACGCCTAGGTATAGTTTTTACAGTTGGTAGTTTTTGGGCGCTTGCTCCTGCAGCTAATAAATATGTAACGTTAGTCATGCGTATAGTTTATGTGTACCTCAATATACACAATCCCCACACCCCTGTAATGGTGAAAACACCCTATTTGGGCGTGTTGTGTTTACTTTTCTTAATTATTTTATCTGTTTTCTTATCAATCTTCTTCTCGTATTGGTCGGTTACACGCCCGAAGCTGCGGAGTTTATTTGTACCCGGTTGCATAAACTGTAAGAGAGCCGCATTTTATCATTGCTGTCCGGCCTGATGTGGTAGTAAAATTTCTCAATGCTGTTAGAGGATTTTTCAACTTCTGTCAATGCTTTTTCCCTGTTTGCTATACTATCAAGTGTTCGCACTTTCAGAAGTTCACCCTGCCCGTATTGTATCTCAACCAGGTTGCCTATATCATCGTGCGATATCTTATACTTAAATGGAAACAGTATTTCAAATCCGCGGGAAGTGGTTGTGCGGTCACTTTTCATAAAACTCTGCTCAATATCTTTTTTTCGTGTTCCCGTGCTGTCACTCTCAAACACAAATTCATCCCGCCAAAACAGGAATTTTATTTCATTGGTATCTCTGACATCATACGCAGTTACGCTTTCACGCCATGTTCCATCCAGCTTCTTTTTTTTGAATGAACACAAACTGATTATAGCAACTATAAAAATGAAGGGAAGTAATTTTTTATACATCGCTCAATATAAAAATTTTCGACCAATCCCCACACCCCTGCAATGGTGAAAACGCCCTGTTTTGGGTTGTGAGTGTCCACCACGAGTCAACCTCCCCGATTTGCAAATAAGCCGGAGGCTTCTTTGCAAATATCCCCTCCTAAAAACAGGAGGGGAGCTGTAAGTGTTGTTTTGTGTTTTGGCTATTACGCTAAAATAACTTTAGTAAAGTACGCTCCCCTCCTGTTTTTAGGAGGGGAGGACGGACTTTCCCGCTTTGCGGGAGAAAGTCTGTCTGGGGAGGTTAACACGCGGCGTGTAGTTTCAGCAGTTAATACAATAATAAGTAAAAGCTCCCCTCCTGTTTTTAGGAGGGGAGAAACTGCTGACCAGCAGTTTCGGGGGAGGTTAACTCATGGAGATGAAATAATGTGTATTTTAGAATAAAGAACAAAGAATGCGTAAAGGGCAAATCAAGAACGTATCATACCTTACAACTACCCGCAAACAACTCCGCAACAACCTCACACCCGCAGAAGCAGCACTATGGAATTTTCTGAAGAACAAACAACTGGATGGCCACAGGTTCAGGCGGCAGGTGAGTATTGAAAACTACATAGTCGATTTTTATTGCGCTGAAATAAGACTGGTAATAGAGCTGGACGGTTCAGTACACAATCACCCTACAATAGCAGATAATGACAAGCACCGCGACGAGCGATTAAAAGACCTGGGCTATATCGTACTCCGTTTTGAAAATAAACATGTTTTTGAATTAACAGATTGGGTACTCGGGGAGATACGGAAGTGTTTTAACTGATTACTTATTCGCGCGTGTGTCTACCTCCCCCGATCCTCCACCACACAAAAAAATGGGTGGCTTTTTGCCACCCACCCGGTCATCACAACACTATTTAAAGGGGCTATCCCTTCAATGCTTTTTGTAAATCTTCTATCGCGGCTTTCTCCTGTATCATTGCGCCGTTCTCATCATAAAAATAATCTTCACCATTTATCAGCACTTCATAACGTACAGTTTCATTACTCATCGTTATTTTGTTTGCGGCTGTAATGTCACCAAGAGTTTTGGCAGATTTCATTACAGGTTCAGGGAGGTATTCCAGCGCTATTGCTGCAACTATTGCATAGCGTGTACCATCGGGCAGGTACACTACGGCCATGTTCAGCCCATTGTTATTAAAACTGGCGGTGTACATGCTGTCTTCCCAGTCCCATTTTGCACCCACAACATCGGGGTATGCGCTTTTGAAAGTGTTGGTTACATTTTCCGGCACAGTTGCGCCACCTGTGGTGGTTTCTGCGGCCATCGGTGGTACAGCCATCGTGGTATCGGTTGTATCAGCAGTACCTTCAGTATCGCCGGTACAACTGTAAAGCATTAAACTCATTGCCGCTATTGCTATCAGGCTTTTCATAACATTGTTCATTTTAGTTAATAATAGTAAGTGTTTTGTATATCCTCATAACACTCTCTTATGAAAATAGTTCAATTATAATATTCCTTAACATTTTGTTGCGCGTTGACAGACAGGCCATTATGTTTTTAATTCCAGTTGCAGAAAGGCTGCTACACGCTCCGCTTCGGCCTGTACCTGTTCTTTTACAGCCTTGCTTACCTTGCCAAACATATCAGTTTCTACCTTTACCGTATCGCCCTTTACCACCCGTTTCCATAGCCCTTCTATTTTACCGTTTATCACCACGGTTGGCCAGAAGATACCGTTGGATGTGATGGTCTTTTTATAGTGTTTAGGGTCTATCACCGCGCTGCGGTCTTTATAGCTTATCATGTATTCATCAAACGCAGGCAACAGGTACACCGCATCTTTTACAGCAGGCATACGCCAGCTCTTCATTACATAGTATTCATTTTCTCTGGCCTTAATTATTTTCAGTGTGCTTTCTATAGAAGCTATGGCCTTCTTTGCCAGTGCCACGGATAGTCCCGTCCACCACACAAAATCCTGCAGGGTGGCGGGGGCATGTGCGGTGAAGTAGCGCGTAGCCAGTTCTGCCAGCGCTTCTTCCTGTGCAAGTGTTTTTCTTTCAGGCACCCTTTCGTCCAGCAGCATATAGGTTTGCTTGCTGCCTTGCATAGGGCCGCTGCATACCAGCATATCCAGCTCTGCCCTGCCCATGTAGTGAGACAGGGCATTATCTGCAGTTTGAAAGCCTGCCTTTTCAAAGATGGGCCTGAAATCATCCCGCGAAAGGCAGCTATCCTTTTCCAGCGCTTTAACAATCAGTTTGTTGGTCTTTTTAAAAACATCGTCAGCCAGCCCCCGCTGTTTCCAGTGCGACTTTGACAATTGCAGCACATGCGGTGCTGTCAGCTCCAGCAGCCAGTGTATATCTTCTGCACATACCAGGTGCCATGTGGGGCGCATCAGGTGCGTGCGCAGTATATCACCTTTATCCAGCGCCTGCTGCACAGCGGCATCTGTAGTCTTTGGCAGCCGCAGCCCTACCGCCCATTTGCACATGGCAAACTCTTGTGCCTGCATAGCGCCCATATACCGCACTACCTGCACAGGGGTCTTAAATTTCTGCCTGGCTATCATTTGCCCATGCAGCCTTGCAGCGGCTATATCATTGATTGTCATTACTCTAAAATACAAAAAACAATAACCCGCCCATACGGCATACAGCCATAGGCAACGATTATACGGATAATTAGATATATCCATATTAAAAGCCGACCTTTGCATTTCACTAAAATTTCATTTTCGGTACTATGGGTCAAGAAACAATGGGTAAGAAAGACAGGGAAAAAAAGAAGAAACAAAAACTACAGGAGAAACAAGACAAGAAAGAAGAGCGCAAAGTCAATAACAATAAAGGCAAAGGCCTGAATGATATGATGGCGTATATAGATGAGAATGGCAACCTGTCATCTACACCACCAGACCCACGTAAAGTTAAAGAAATGAAGCTGGAAGACATACAGCTGGGTGCGGCTAAAAACGAGCCTATTGATCCTGCAGACCTGATAAGGACCGGGGTGATCAAATTCTTCAATCACGATAAAGGTTTCGGTTTCATCAACGACCTGCAAAGCCAGGAAAGTGTGTTTGTACACATTAACGAGCTGAATGAGCCTGTACAGGAGCACGACAAAGTAACTTTTGAAGTAGAGAAAGGCCCTAAAGGCCTGGTAGCTGTAAGGGTGAAGAAAATGCCAAAATAATACTACAGTCTTACAAAAAAATATATCCTGCCCTTACTTACGTAACGGCAGGATTTTTTATTTAAAGTACATCCATCACAAACTTTTCCTTCTGCATTATTTCTTTGTAGGTCTTGTCGATAAACAAGCTGGCATTGATGTTTTTAATGCTCTGGTTGTCTGTAAACAATGGCATGTAACCATCGTTGCCCAACATCGACTTAAATTCAAACTTGCGCATCTGCAGCCAGGTGGGCATGTGAAAAGTGCCCGGGCATACAGTGCAGGTTATCAGCTGTATATCGGCGGCCATTTCTATTTTGTACGATACCGGTACCTGCACATCTTCACCATTCACGTTATAGTCAACTAGTATTTCGTTTATCATAAATCTTTATTTTTTACTTGCTTTTTTTAGGGTTTGGCGGTGCAAAGCTGGTTCTTACAGCATGGCGCGGGCCTTTGTCAGTCACCACTATCTGGTTGTTCATAAACACGGTATGGTGCAGTTTCTGAACGGCATTCAAAGCGTCAGAGGTTTCTTCTATATCTACAAAGCCAAACCCGCGCGACCGGCGTGTTACCAGGTCTGTTATCACTTCAGCTTTCTGTACTACGCCATATGCGGCAAACAGCCTTCTCAGGTCTGCAGTAGTAACGGTGGCGTTCAGGTTGCCGACGAATAATATCATTCAAATACTTTTTAAGCCAAAAAAAGGCTACATAACGCAGCCTGTATTGTAATATATCCTACCGCACTTTGAGCAATACGGGATGTTCTATTATGAACGTGCCCTGCTCGTATTGCATGGTATGCTCGCGCGCTGCTGTGTTAGACTGGTACACCCCAACTACTTCTTTGCCTTTTATTACCAGGAACTTGCCGGAATATTGTTCTATGAAATTTTGTCGGTTAGCTTTGTAATAATCAATTTCTCCTGCTATTGTATCCATATTTATTTACGCAAAGCTTATGTCGATGCTGTTAAAGATACGTATATATTTTGGTTGCAAATAATATTGTTTTGAAATTGACATTATTATTGCGTATAAATGCGTTGGCAATACATTAACACGCACTATATACATAATAATGTGTACCTTTGCGCCGTTACAGTATGGATAGTCATCCTCTTAAGTAAGTATTCCTTTCTTTTGCGCAGGTTTAACCCTCCATAAAAAATTACAATCAACAACAAGTATTTATTGCTTTTTGCCCCGCATGTAACACGCGGCATGGCATTAACAGGACAGCTGCGTAGCATGATGCACGGGGCTGCCCAACAAAATTATATATGACGTTTAAAGAACTGAACATTATAGCCCCCATACTGGATGCAGTAGCGGCAGAAGGCTATACCACCCCAACCCCTATACAGCAACAGGCTATACCGCACGTGCTGGCAGGGAAAGACCTGCTGGGCTGTGCGCAAACCGGTACGGGTAAAACCGCGGCATTTGCCATACCTATACTGCAACTGCTGAATGCAGCACCGCAACAACAGGGACGCAGGCCCATAAAAACACTGATACTGACCCCCACGCGCGAGCTGGCCATACAGATAGACGACAACTTTAAATCTTACGGTAAAAACCTGAAACTGACACACACCGCAATATTTGGTGGTGTGCCACAAGGCAAACAGGTACATATGCTGAACGCCGGTATAGATGTACTGATAGCTACACCGGGGCGATTGCTTGACCTGATACAGCAGCGCTACGTAAGCCTGAGCCAGATAAGCATTTTTGTACTGGACGAGGCCGACCGTATGCTGGACATGGGTTTTATACACGATGTAAAAAGAGTATTGACCAAATTGCCACAGCAAAGGCAAACACTGTTTTTCTCTGCCACTATGCCGCCTGAAATACAGAAGCTGGCCAATGCTATACTGAGCAACCCTGTAAGTGTTACGGTAACACCTGTATCCAGTACGGTAGAGATCATACAGCAGTCTGTGTTCTTTGTAGATAAGAAAGAAAAGAAAAACCTGCTGACGCATATACTGCGCGATGAGAACATAACCCGCTCGCTGGTGTTTACCCGTACCAAACATGGTGCAGACAAACTGGTGAAAGACCTGCAGAAAAACAGGATAGAAGCCGCGGCTATACATGGCAACAAATCTCAAAATGCCAGGCAACGCGCACTGAACGATTTTAAGAACAACCAGATACGCGTATTGGTAGCTACAGATATAGCTGCCCGTGGTATAGATATAGATGAGCTGCCGCATGTAGTAAACTACGAGCTGCCCGAAGTGCCGGAAACTTATGTACACCGCATAGGCCGTACAGGCCGTGCCGGCGCCAATGGTATTGCCATATCTTTTTGCGATGCAGAAGAGCGCGACGAACTGAAAGGCATACAGAAACTGATAGGCAAGCAAATACCGGTGGTAGATAACCACCCGTACCCGATGAGTGGCAACAGCAGCAGCAGTGCACCGCACGAGCCGCGCAAACCACAACCACCCAAGCACAGGCCCAACAGGCACAACCAGCCTAAAGAAAGGCAGGCCAGCAGAAGGTGGTAGTAATGCAACTTGAAATTCAGATATAAAAACAAAGCCCCGGCAATAGTACCGGGGCTTTGTTATAATGCAGTATATCTATTGTGATACCGTTTCATAAATATATGTTGCGCCCTGATACTTCGAAAGATATCCCTCTTTATTGTATTCAGGTAATATGTCTGTATATATCAAGCCATTGCCACCTTCTATTGCATACCTCAACACGTTGTGCGCAGAGAATGCCTGCGCGTCAAGCTCTGACTTATAAGGAAAGGGCAAACCGTATACAGTGCTAAACGGATTAGGGCTGTTATCGTAACTGATATCTGTTTTGTAAACGTATTTTACAGTATCTGCACCTTGATTTACTACCAGCCAGGATGTTATGTCTATTACATCACCATTGCCGTTGTAGGTCAGGTCGTGCCTTGAGCCATTATAACCATTAATTACACTTGTTACCTTGTTGCCCGCCCATTTATACAAGGTCGTACCTATTAGTGAACTGCCGGCATAGTTATTTACTTCTATTAACTCATTATTTGAGCCGTAAGTGTACGTAACTTTGCCGTTAGCATCCGTATATTTACCATAGTAGCTGATTGTATACACATCTTCAGCTACCTGATTGCTAGCATTTCTTTTATAAGTAGTAATTCTTTTTGACGAACGATATCCGGATACTTGTGCTGCGGCAGAATCTGTATCTATAACACGTGACACATATCCCTTGTAATCGTACTCAAAGAGCGTGGAATAATATACCGTGATTATAGTTCTGCCTGAAGGGTCTGCTGAAAATTCCTTTTCTAAATTGATAGATTTCAGCCTATAGGTAAATGGCGGTTTACCGGTATCAGTATTGGGTTTTTCTTTTTTACAGGACGATGAGAGCAATGCAATAGCAAAAAATAAAGTGAGAAGCAGGCGCATAAGGAGAGTTTAATTTTTGTTACAATTTATAATAGGTACTAAAGTAATCAATTATTATGCCATATTACCGTCAACCATAGCCCGATATTTTGGTACAATTAGTATGCAGCTGAAAACTTAACATTGCAATTGTTACAATAAAATTATTTTTGCATTAAGTAATTATTAATTATTCACGAATTCTGATACACATATGTCTGCCAATAAAAAGAATGAAAGTCACATAATAAGTGACATAAAAGATGAAATAGTTGAGAAGATAGAAAACGCACTTGCCCACCTGAAGGATATGTTCGGCGAGAAGAAATTTAAAAAGCAGGTAAAAAAAGCCAGCAAACTGTTTAAAGAGCCTAAAGAGAAAACTAAGAAAGCTAAACCTACCGCTAAGAAAGCAGCACCCGGGAAAAAAGCTACTCCTACTAAGAAAGTTACTGGCGGCAAAAAAGATGTAAAGAAAGCCGACACAGTAAAGAAAGCGACCGGTACAAAAAAAGCTGCTAAAGAAAAGAAAGCAGCCCCGGCTAAGAAAGCTACAGGCACCAAAAAAGCTACTGCTAAAAAATAATAATTCGTCATAAACTTTCTAACGTCCCTGCATGATGAATGTGGGGACGTTTGTTATTATATTGCAAGCCACAACCGGCATAAAGTTTGTTGCTGGTAAATAATAACCTACTTATGAACCGGATAATTTTAATGTTGATTGCTACGATGGTATTGCATGCATGCAAGTCCTCCAATTCAGGCAACGTTACCCCTTGCAAGGACTATGTTTTCGATTGCAATAAATTCTACCCTGTTTTAGCACTTAAAAATTTTACAACAGGCGAGATGGATACTTTGATCCTACATAAATATCCCTACCTGGGTGGATTTACCGGGCAACCTGTTACAGAACATTTTGTTTACAACGGGGATTCTATTTCTTACGCAGGCACTCCTGGTTACAAAAATATCCGCATAACAGACGAATATGATTACATTATTGAAATACCGGGTGCAAACAAGCGTTATACCATTTCGTCATTCCCCATTCTGAAAACTACCGATACACTTCGTTGTGGTTCAGACGGGCATCCAAGAGCAGAATGTTATACATGGGCCAGTCACGTGGTAGTAAATAATGATACGGTAGGAATAGGGGTAAATGGTAAGTACAATTTTTACATTCTCCTGACTAAATAAAGACTATCATTATCCACGCACCTCCCTGATTCTCACAACGAAAAAACTTTATTATTGCTGCAACACAATAAAATAATTACACAATAAAAAAGTCATGGAAATGTTTTTAAGATGTAACAGTTCTACATCACTAAAACAATACGAAAATGAGACCACTAATCATGGCGCTGCTTGCCATCGTCATTACCACATCTGCCTGCCGGAAAGAACGGGCGAATATTGATACTCGTGTTATACCACCCGCGGTACGGCTGAAGGAGATTATTGAAACTACACAGGGCGGGCAACGCCAATACCTGTTCCGGTACAACGATGCCGGGTACCTGCAGGCTTATTATGTAAACAGGAAAGGCACGGGAGAAACAGGCTGGGTAACTGATATACGCATCCTGTACACACTTGACAAAGCCAATAGGGTGGCGAGCGAGCAATGGACGTCAGGTATGACGGGCACCTACGACGGTACCTATATATACGACAGCAAAAACCAATTGCAACGTGTTGACTATAGCTATAATGGCGCTAACAGCCATTATGTAGAATATGCCAGGCTGAATGGCAGGATAACATGGGCCACGATACGTACCACCAATGACGACCAGGTACAGGTTGACCACCTGGCGTATAACGCTGCGGGGAATGTAACAGAACACATTATGGAACATTCCGTATCAACAGAAGAGCCTGTTGCAATGGCGCATAATACAGAATATGACGACAAGCCTAATTATGTAAACACTATAAAAGGCCTGACGAACTTCGTGTATGTATTCGGGATAGATGCCCAGACACTATCTGCCAATAACCTGCTACGCAATGAGTACGACCCGCGGGGACTGCGCAGCGCTAATGTTTACGAGTTGACTTATAATAAATATAACTACGTAGCAAAAGAAGTATTGAACGGTGGTGAGCGCGTACGTGAATTTACCTATGAAGAGATAAAGTAATTGAAGCCCCCTATGTTTATTGCTGCCGCAGGTATTTGCCTGCGGCAGTTTTTTATTTACTTAATATCCCTTCTTTGTTGCTGGCGTTGTAGCAGCATACAGCAGAAGGCAGTACGTTCAACAACACTCCGTTATGTTCGGCGGTGCCGTGGGTGGCTATGCTGGTTACCCATGCTGTATGCTGCCTGTTCTCTATACAGTACTTCGTCAGTGATTTCAGCTTGTTTGGGTGCTTTATATACTGGTCACTCCATTTTATCTCCATGATTATGCCGGGCTTCATATTCCTGTCTGTGGCTACCAGGTCTACTTCTCCGCCCTGCCATGCAGCATAAAATATGTCATTCCTTTTCCAGTGCAGCAGCTGGCATATGATGGCTGTTTCTACCATTTGCCCTATATGCTCGTCTGTAGCTGTTATGGGTGCAAACAATGCGCAGCGCATACTGGGGTTGGTCAGGTATATTTTAAACCTTGTATCCCGCTGAAACCTTTTACTGTTGATACCTACCGGGTACAGCCGTTTTATCAGGAATGCAGCCTCCAGGTATTCCAGGTACTTGCGTATGGTGTTTTTGTCCACTCCCGATTGTTGAGACAGCCCGTCAATATTAAACTCATTGCCACAGTTGTAGGCTATCACGTTAAACAAGCTGTTCAGCTCCTGTACATCGCGAATGCCGTAGAGGCTGGGCAAGTCGCGCAGCAGCACTTTGTCTATAATGTCGCTGCGTATGTACCTGCCCGCATCTTCCTGTATGGTTTCGTTAAATATCACCTCAGGGTATCCGCCATAGTTAATGTAATCTATAAAGTGCTTGTTCAAATCATCTATGATGCTCAGCACGGTATTGACAGTCGGGTTCGAGTTGAGCACTGTTTTTACATTGTCTAAACCCTTCAGCGTTATATACTCCTCAAAAGTAAGCGGTGGCAGCAGGAAGTCTGAAAACCTGCCCGCGCCCGATTCGTCACTTTTCAGCTTGAGTGCAGCCGCAGCTGAGCCCGAAACAACAAAGGTTGTTTTAGGGAAAAAGTCAACAATGCTTTTCAGGTGGCGCTCCCAGTCTTTCAGGTACTGCACCTCATCAAATATTACGGTATAGCCCTCGGGGTTGTCATCGCCCACCGCTTTGCGGCACATGGCAAACAGGTCCTCAAGCGATGTGTTGTTATATATAGGTGCGTCTATAGACAGGTAACATATTTTGTGCTGCGGCACCTTGTCTTTAAGCATACCGCTTATAACATGGTACAGCATTATGGTTTTACCTACCCTGCGCGGCCCCATCAGTACCGTAGCACGGCGCACCTTTTTCTGGTGCACCTGCTTGTATAGCTGGTTGTAATACAGGCGGCGGTTCATGTTTTCCACATCTGCAGGTATAGCGCCGGTATTCCACCAGGGGTTTTCCAGACGCATACGCTTTATAACCAGCTCTTCGGGTATTGCCTTTACTTTTGCCATTTTAAGATGAAATATTTATCCTTATTTATTGTTTTTGTTCTTACTAAGGTGAAAATTATATACTTAATATGTACAAATGTACTAAATAAGGTGAAAATTATATCCTTAAATGGTTAAAATGATTAAATAAGATGAAATATTTATCCTTATTTTGTTAAAATGAGGGTTTATGCCGCCTTTTTCCCCAACGGCACCATGCGTGCGTAGTCTGCAAAGTATTGCTGGAAGAAGTACCGCAGGCAGTCGAACAGGTCCATTTTATATACCTGGCGGTCTTTGCGCAGGGTGCCGTGGTTGTCGCTTTCTTCATCTACCCGGGCTATGATACAGTCGTTGATGAGCAGGGGGCAGGTTTGTTTGCTTATGGATATTTTGGGGTAAGAGGCAAACATGGTATTGATAAGCTTCCAGCTATCTGAGTGGAACATGTTGCGGTTGAACAGGTGCATCTGGTTATCGGCCAGGCCCAGGTAGTTCTGCACCATTTTGTAATAGGTGCCATGCTTGTCTGTCATGCCCACGTTGCCCTGCCTGCCCGATGCATCTCCCGTTACGTACAGGATATTGTTGTAAAATGTTGCATTTATCTCCCTGCAAATTTCTTCCAGGCTGTACGGGCCGGAGAACTCTTTGATGAAATGTATAAAACTGTCTTGCCGGCCGCGGCTGTTGCTCATTTGCACTGCTATACAGGTAAGCGGGTTGCGGTTAAAGTCGAAAGACAGGTGTACGGGGAAGCCCTGGAGCACGGGGAGGTGATCCACCACATGCAAGTCTTTATTAAAAGCATATAGCCAGGGGTGATTGTTGTGTTTTGTTCCCCATTCGCCCAGTGCATATATGCGGTACTGGTTGTGGTCGTACAGGCGCAGTTGTTCTATTTGTTCACGGTCTTGTTCTGTCAGGTGGTTGTTGTCTTTATAAGTGCTGTGAAATATACTGGCATCTGCATGTTCACGGTCAAAGAAATGTTTCTTCAGCCAATGTTCTTCATCTACGGGGTTGAAGGTGAGGGTTATCTGTATGTTCTCCCTGCCCCTTGCCCTGCGGTTCAGCTCCAGGAAGTCATCAAAATCAAGCTCTGCAGCTTCTTCTACCAGTATGCGCGTCAACCCCTCAAACGATTTCAGCTTGTCAGGGTCGTCCAATCCACGGAAGACGATCTGCGCGCCTGTGTCTTTGCAGGTGAGTGTACGGTCTGTTTTGTTGTAGGCAAACTGGTCTGTAAAGCCAAGTTCTTCAATCCTGCTGCGGAAGGAGGGAATCACAGAGTCGCGCAGGGTATTGCCAACCTTGCGTATCACCAGGGTCTTAATGTTGTGTTTTGTTGTGTAAATCACCTCTTTTTGCGCGGCGCTGAAACTTTTACCGGCAGCAGTGCCGCCATAGTTGATAACAAACCGTGTTTCTGCTTTTAGCAGGTCGGAAAACAGTTTGCTGAAGGGATAGGTGTTCAAGTGTTGAGGAAGTTCCATAAAAGTGAAAGGTTGTTTTTAAATAAAAGAAGTAACTGTGTAGCTATACAGCCTGTGGAATTGGCGGCTGTGACAGCATTATTTATAACAACAAATATACGTTTATTAATCTAAATAACCAAATAGGTCTTTGATGTCGTTACCCATAATGCCGGGATGAAGTTTATCACGCAAGTTTAATTTTTTGAGAACGGGCAGGAATTGGCACAGCGTTTGCGATAGGTATAATACATAGTTTTTCTCAGGTGGCCTCTATCCTTAAAAGAGGCAATGGCATGGAGGTGCAACCGTGCCAGTGGGTTATAAAAGACTGTCCCGGTGCGATAGCCGGGACAGTTTCTTTACTCTATGAAAATGAATACGGAACGGTGCAGGCTCCGTACTTACTGAAAAGAAGTTTTCTCCTTCCTCTGATTATAAAAATAGCCTTCCAGTGTTACATTAAAATGAACAAAAGGTTAATAATGAAATCTCCCGGGTAGAAATCCCAAAACTTAATGCCTGAACAATTAAACAGTACTGCAATAGCAGCAGCGCCTGTATGATGCATAAATCTTCAATTGAGGGCACCCTTGGAGAAGACCTGCTTTAATTTTTAGTTTAAAATTTGTTAACTGTATGTTATCAACCTTTTAAGTCCATGTTAATCAGGCACGTTTTGCACTATGGATAACTAAGCTATACGATATTTGCATTACATACAGAGAAAAAGAAAAGACACAAACCGAAGACCAAGAACCATTTAGCAAAATCCCGTTTTTATAAGCGGGTTCAAAACAAAAAATGCGCGCAATAGCCACCGGCTATGGTGTCGTATGAACAGAAACAAAAAAAACACACAAAACATGAATGCAGCATCAATGGCCGCAATCGCAATTCTTTTTCCTGGTGTCCGTACAGCTGATATAGTTAACGGTGCAAAAGAACATGGCGTTAACGTTCTCATCAAAGAGATATACGATCCCCGAAAAAATTATGCAAGATACCAAAAGAACCTGGGCCCTGTGGTAACCGGGGTGGATATAGGACTTATGTTCGTATTTTCTGACGGTACAAGTATGCTGGCCACAGACCGCAGGGATATCAATAACGTGATGAAAAAAGTAAACCAGGTAAACGGTTGCGTTTTATAAGCCCCGCCTTACAGTAAAGATTATATAAGGGTTGATTTTAACCACCTGCCCGCCATTGCGGGTGGGTGGCTTTGTGCGTATATGCCGTGTATTTGTGTAACTTACGTACATAACCATACATGATGGATACATTTAAAGATGCGAAGTTTGCACTGCTGATAGATGCGGACAATATATCATCAAAATACATAGACGCCATAATAGAAGAGAGCGCCAAATATGGCACCTGCACTTACCGCCGTATATATGGCGACTGGGCAAAGCTGCACCTGAAAAGCTGGAAAGAAGTATCGCTGAGCCATGCGCTGAACGCTGTGCAACAATACAGCTACACATCTGCCAAAAACGCTACCGACGCAGCCATGACCATAGACGCGATGGATATGCTGCACACGGCGCAGCTACAGGGTTTTATACTGGTGAGCAGTGATAGTGATTTCACCCCGCTGGCCATGCGCCTGCGCGAGGGTGGAAAAATTATCATAGGCATGGGCGAGCAGAAAACACCGGCACCTTTCAAAGCGGTCTGCAACCAGTTTATACACCTGGAAAACATACTGGGCGAGGTGACGGATGAGGACAAAGGCAGCGGGGCAGAGCCGAAAACCAAAGCGACAACGAAAAAATATGCCGAGGTGGACCGCAAAATACTGAACCTGCTGAAGGCCACCGTAAAAGACCTGGCTGATGATGATACGGGCTGGGTGCCACTGGCCAGCGCAGGCAACACATTGCTTAAGAAAAAGCCCGACTTTGACCCGCGCACCTACGGCCATAGCAAGCTGCTGCAATTCTTCCGCAACCTGGCAGAGTTTGAGGTAGAAAGCCGAAAGACGGAGAAAGGCGACAGCAACTATTTTGTCAGGATAAAAAAAGCCGGTAAAAAAACTGCGGCACCGGCACCTAAAAAATAGAAGCAGCGTATATTTACGATATATGTAAACTGACCTTTTTATAATAATGAAACGGATACTACCTATGCTATTACTGCAGTGCCTGTGTATTACAGTGCAAGGGCAGAATCTTCTTATTGAAGCAGGAGCAGGTATTGCGGGGAATACCGGCATAAAAAACAGGGATATACGCAGCAGGGGCAAGGGGTTTGCAGCACCCGGGGTGCATATGGCCCTGATGGCTGACATGAAACGGTGGCAGGTGGGCGTTATCGGCGATGTTTACAGCATCAGGCATAGTACTTCTTTTGTGTACGAGCAATATCTTACCCCCGATGGAGCCTATGCTACGCAATATACCAACACAGGTGTACCTGCTTTAACTATATCAGCATTAGGCAACTATAAGCTCCCTGTTGCCAAATCGGGCAGTTATGTGTTTGCAGGGCCGCGGGCAGGGGTTATACTTTTCCCGGGCAAAAATGTAGCCCTGTACGAATGGACAATGAGCAGTACACCTGAATTTATATATGGCTTACAGGCGGGTTTTTGTACACACAGCAATGCCAGGTTTTCTACAGGCTTTATGTTGTCGTGGCAGCAATACCAAAGTAGCAAGCAACTGTCCTATGTCTCTGTCTATATGTATGAAGATGTCAATAAGATGAAGCATTATATACATACACCAATCAGTAAGTTTTTGCCCTATACGGTGAATACCTATAATGTGCAGGTATTTTTAAGATATAACCTGCACCTGGAAAAGAAGGTTAAAAAAGCAGAGCAACAGGAAGATTAAGGACAGATGAAAGTTTTTTTTACCGTAACACAATGAATTATTTTTACTGCCAATGAACCGGATACTACCCATACTGCTACTGTGCCTGGGTATGGCAGCATGTAAAGAAGAACGCCTGCAATGCTGGAACTGCAGCTATACCTACAGCGGCAACCTGCCCGATAGCACCGGCGATACAACACTGTGCAACCTGACCATAACTGATATAGAAATAAGGCAGGATAAAGCTTTTGATGGTGGCGCCGCGGGTTATAAAAGCTGGACGATAACCAACTGTAAGGAAAAATGAAGACCAGGCGAATCCTGTACCCGGGATATAAGTTAAAATTAAAGATAGCGGCAACACAGATTGTGCAAAATGACCTATTTTAGCATTATAAATATCCCTGATGCGAAAATTTTTATTTCTGGTAGTGGCCTCTGCAATGTTAGCTTCCTGTAGCAAGGAGTCTTGCTGGGAATGCGATGTGACTACCGCAGGCGGATTGAATTACAGGGAAGAATTTTGCGACCGCAGCAAAAAAGAAATACAGGAGATGCAGGACAACCCCCTTGTTACCAAAGACAACGCAGGGGAAATCATATTCAGCACCAGTTTCAGCAATTGCACCCGTAAGTAATATATATGTACAGGCTACTCATCATTTTAATACCGGCCATGCTGGCCATGGGTTGCAGCAAAGACAGGAAAAGCTGCTGGGGCTGCGTGATGGTATATACCGATGGGTACGTAGCATCGTACAGGGACAGTATGATATGTGATAAAACACAGGCCGAAATAAATGACATGAAGGGCAAGGTGTATGATGCTACCGCACAGGGCTACCGCACGGTTGAGATAAATAACTGCAGCCGCATAAGGGAATAACATATTTGCTATAAATATGCGATACAATGCGTTATTTTGTGGCAAAACCCCCGGATTATACAAAATGAAAAAAATATTTCTACCTCTTGCTGTAATAATTGCATTTTCTGCATGTAACAGGACACCCCGTACAGAAATTATTGACAATAACCCCAGGCTATGCTGGTCTTGCACACAATATATCAGGACATCTGTAACCGGCCTTGATTATAAATATGTGGTGGAGAAAGACACAGTTATCTGTGAAAAAACCGGCATAGAAATGGCAGATATCATGGCGAAAAGAGATACCGGCAGAATTACCATTTCAAATTATACCATGCTGAACGTAAACAGCATTGAGGAGTGCAGCGTGCGGTAAAACACTAAGCAATTTTTACAGAGGTCATAGTAAGCGAGCCTGCTACTGCTTTATCATTAAAGAAAGTGGCAGTCTCGTTTTTGCGTTGCAGGGCCAGCGCGTACAGCAGCGGGTAGTAGTGGTCGGGCGTGGGTATGGCCAGCTTTGCTGCCTTGCTCAGGCTTTCATACGCTACCAGCGCGCCATGGTCGCCATTGCCTATTTTGTCTTTAAAAATACTGTTCATCTCGTGCGCCCAGTCAAAACCATATTCCTCGTTTATCCTGCCAAAGTCTCCCCCCGGTAGCGACATCATGCCCAGGTTATGCACCATATTGCCACTGCCCATTATCAGCACGCCCTTTTTGCGCAGGGCCTGTAGTTCTTTGGCCAGGTCGTAGTGGTATTGTGGTGGTTTATTATAGTCAATGCTCAGTTGCAGCATAGGTATATCAGCATTGGGGTACATCACTTTTACCACGCTCCACGCCCCGTGGTCCAGACCCCAGTCATGGTCCAGTCCTACGCTTGTATATGTAATCAGCGAGGCGGTTTCTTTAGCCAGAGAGGGCTGCCCCGGTGCCGGGTATTCCACATCGAACAGTGCTTTGGGGAAACCTCCAAAATCGTGGATGGTTTTGGGCTTTTCCATAGCAGTGATGTGCGTACCACGCGTCAGCCAGTGGGCAGAAACTATGAGCACGGCCTTGGGTACGGGTATCTCTTTGGCCATCTGCACCCAGCGTTGGGTAAATTCGTTATCCTCGATAGCATTCATAGGTGAGCCGTGCCCTACAAACAGTACCGGCATGTATTCACCCTGTTCTTCAAGTTCATTCGTAAAATTTTTAAAAGCTGCTAAAGTGCCCATAGCTGTTACCCCTCCTAAGATTGCCAGAAATTGTTTGCGTTTCATTACTGCCGTTTACCAATGTTGTAAAGGTCTTACTAATTATCGAAAACTTGTATAAGACTGTCTTATAGCTGTATAATGTAGGTACATTAATCAGTGTGTGGCAAATAAAACCTCCCGTGAATACGGGAGGTTTCAACCAGTGTACTAAAAAACAATTTTCTCTTACTCTAATTGCACAGAAAGTTTCCATGCGGGATGTATAGTTTTTTTAAGGGATAAAAAAACATTTTCTGTATCATGAAAATAGTTTTCTTAAGCCGGGGAGGGTAATAAATGACAGTTCGTTAACGAGCCGTTAACAAAAAGCCCCCAGAGGTAAAAACCACAGGGGGAGTTATCTATTACAATTTAAAAACGCCTATTGTTGAGTAGCGGTATAAACCACATCTACCGCATATGTACCTGCAGGGTATGCAAAGCCAGGTGTGGCTTTGTATTGTACACTGAAAGTCTGGTTGCCACCACGGCTGCCATTGCTTATAAGAGATTGGTTTGCATTGGTTAAAGTAGCATAGCCCGTAGTAGTAAAGGGAGATGCTACAGCGCCGCCTGTACCGTTAGCGGTAACTTTTACACCTAATACACCGCTTACCGGCATAGATGGTGCAGGTGTAGTAGAACCTGTATAAGAAAATTTGTCGCTGCTTGTTTTTACAGTTACAGAGAAGTTTTTGTTAGAACGTACTTTCAGCTCCTGCGCTTCGCTTTCTACGCCGTTTGCATAGTCGTTTACAGTTGTGAAGGGGATAGACACATCTGCGCCTGTTGTACTGCTGTTGCCGGTAAACGTCAGTTCTATAGCGTTGCTTAATGACAGGTTTACAGACTGGGAAGCAGAAGAAGTTTGGTTAGCCTGGTTTTGAGCGTTGGCAGCAAGACCAAGAGAAGTAAGGATAGTAACGAATAATGCGATCTTTTTCATTTTGTTTGTTTGTTTGTTTGTTTGTTGTTGTTTGCTATTGTGATACAAAGATGCGGCGCCCTACACTTCAGGGCAAGAAAACACGCCCGCTTAACCGTGGGTTTGCAAGCGGCTAACGACCCGTTAACAATTGCGGTATAGCTTATTATGCCCGGATGCAGGCAGGTAAAGGCTTTAAACGAAAACAGCCCCCTTAAAGGGGGCTGCAGTATAAAATAAAAGGATGTTATTGTTGTGTTGCAGTATATACTACATCTACAGAATAGCTGCCTGCAGGGTATGCAAAGCCGGGTGTAGCTTTATACTGTACGTTGAAGGTCTGGTTGCCGCCACGGTCTGCACCTGATATGAGGGGCTGGTTGCTTGCCGTAAGGGTAGCATATTTAGACGCTGAAAAAGAACCTGCAATGCTGCCACCTGTATTGTTTGCTGTAACCTTCAGGCCCAGTACACCTGTAACCGGCATAGAAGGCACCGGTGTTGTATTGCCAGAGTAGGTAAACTTATCGGAATTTGCTTTTACAGCTACGGTAAAGTCTTTATTTGAGCTGATTTTCAACTGCTGTACACTGCTTTCTACGCCATTGGCATAATCGTTAACTGTGATAAATGCCAGGGAAACATCTTCGCCATATGCGCTCATGTTGTCGTTAAACGTGATTTCTATAGCGTTGGACAATACCACGTTGGTAGAATGATGTGCGCCTGCGCTTTCACCACCTGTTGCGTCGCCGCCATTACCACCCCCATTGTTGCCGTTGTTATGGCCATAGCCGTTCCCGTTACCATTCTGGCCTACATGGTTAGATGTTTTGTCCTGGCCGTTTCCGTTCCCGTTGCCTTGCGCATAGCCTGCAAGCCCGAGACTGAGAAGAAATGCAGATAATAGAATTGATTTTTTCATTTTGTGTTTGATTGAGTGTTTGTTGTGTGGCAAAGATGCAATTGCCTTTCTCTGTATGAAAGGCAATTGGCCTGGTTAACGCCCGGTTCACAAGTGGTTAACGAGCGGTTAACAATTTCCGTGGTGTATAGTTGCTGTTTTGTGGTCTGAAGTAATACCGGTGCATTGATTAACTTTACGCCCACTTAGCACTGATATACATTGAGAGCAGACTTTAGCAACGCAGACATCAACAGCCTTATTACCCATTATGTAGGTAATAAACATACAGACAACAGTTTCTTTTACTCAGAGCAGGAAGTGGATATGGAAAACGAGGAACTGAAAAAGCAACTGATGGCTTATTTTACCATGCCCTTCAGGGATGTGGAGGAATATTATGAATTTTACCACGAAAGTGACATCAGCCTGAACGCAGTGAACCATTTTGCAGAGAAGATATTTGATAAGCCGGAATCACTGCTGAAACATTCTGTAGCCATTGCCAAGCATTTGTTCGAGATATCGGACTCGCCCAATATAAAAAGCGGAGAGCTGCACATTGCCCATTTTTCAGGCGTACACCTGGATGGTGTGAGCATAGATACCATTGGTATTTACAAAACTGAAAACAGGGATGTGTTCTTTAACCTGGATAAAGGCTTTGAGGGATATAAGATAGATATACAGGAAGGGCTGAACATAGATAAGATGGACAAGGGCTGTATGATATATAATACAGCAGATGGCATGATGCTATCGGCCATAGACAAAACCAACAAGAAAAACGAGGCGCAGTACTGGAAAGACAAGTTCCTGAAGATAATGGCGAAGGCCGATGAATATCACCACACCACCGATTACCTGACGGCCACCAAAGAGTTTATAGTAAAACAGATACCACAGGAATACGAAGTGACCAAAGCGCAGCAGGCCGACTACCTGAACAAGTCTATAGCGTTTTTTAAGAACAATGCCGAGTTTGACGAGAAGGCTTTTGTGAGCGAAGTGTTTGAAGATAAAGACCTCATCAACTCATTTACGGGATATAAAAAAGAATATGAGCAGGAGCGTGAAATAGAATTGAGTTCAGACTTTTATATATCGGGCACGGCGGTGAAGAAATCGGCAAGGGTGTTTAAGAGTGTTATAAAACTGGACAAGAATTTTCACGTATATGTACATGGAGACCGCGACCTGATAGAAAAGGGCTATGACGAAGCGGTGGGCAAACACTACTACAAAATATACTTCGACGAGGAGACGTAACCTTTATTTCTTTAATTCTACCAGTATCCTGCCCTGTGCTATGGGTGGTTTTGTTATGCGCTGGCTGTCCAGTGTAAAATCCATATCGTGGTAGCAATCGAGTTTTTTATCTTCCGGGCCGTCCTGCCTGTTTACATGTACGGTTATATCGTAAAGCTTATATATCCTGTCCACAGATGGCAGGTAGATGATATAGTCTTTAGGGTTGTAGGCATCGTGGCTTATGTATAGCTGGTTTACATTGCTGGGGGCAATAAAGGTATCTACTATCATAGGTTGTTTGAACCCTTTGTCAAACACCATCGCGACAATAGTATCCCATTCACTGACGCTGTATTGCTGGTTGTACAGGGCAATCTCCGGCATTTTGCATACATGCGATACTATGCGCTCTTTCTTACAGGCTGCTGCAAAAATAAGTACCAGGAACAGGTAGCGGGTTTTCATACCACTGTAACGTTTGTGCTGCTAAAATATTATATACCTTCTTTCAGCCCCTCTACAAAGTACATATTCATATCGCCTTTGTTCTTTGCGGCTATTTCGCCACGGTAGGTACAGATGAACTTGTCTTTTATCAGCTCGTAAGTAGTTTGCGAAATGTTTATTTTATCGGGCAGGCTGCTTTGCTCCATGCGCGCGGCGGTATTTACCGTATCGCCCCAGATGTCATAAGCAAACTTTTTAACCCCAACTATACCCGCTACTACCGCGCCGCTGTGCAAGCCTATGCGTATATCAAAAGTAGTACCGTGCAGGCGCTTTTTACGCTCGTTCATAAATGCTTTTATGTCCAGCGCGGCACGTACTGTATTTTCAGCATGGTTATGGTCTGCAGCGGGCAGGCCTGATACGGCCAGGTAAGCATCGCCGATTGTTTTTATCTTTTCTATATGATATTTTGAAATAATGTCGTCGAAGGCTTTGAAGCAGGTATGCAGTTCATCTACCAGTTGCTGTGGTGTCAGCCTTTCTCCTGCCTTGGTAAAATCTACAAAGTCTGTAAATATCACGGTTACATGGTCGAAGTATTTAGCTTCTGATGAACCTTTCTGTTTCAGCTCGTTGGCTACTTCTTCCGGCAATATATTACGCAGCAGGTCGTCCGACTTTTGTTTTTCAGAAACTATCTCTGCGGTACGCATTGTTACTTCTTCTTCCAGCCTATCTTTCTCCGTTTCCAGGTAGCGTTGCTTTTCCTGCTCCTGCGCCATTGTTTTTTCACTAAGTGTTTGTACCTGGACAAGTTGGTGTTTCAGGTCTTTTGCTATCCGGGTAAAGTTTGATGCCAGGTAAATAGACATAGATACAGGTATGCTGAGTATTGCGGCGATGCAAAGTATTAATACCAACAGGCTAAGCCAGCCGCCGTGCAGTTGCAGGCCCTTGTTAAGTACCGCAATAGATACTATGGTAAAGACAAATAGCGTAAGGAACAATATGCCCACACCAACAATACGCGCCCCCGGCACCTTCCTGTAAATAGCACTTATGGTAACGATTATAGATTCCAGCGTAACAAAAAGACAGACGACTACTAAAGAGAATATTGAGACCTCCATGCGAAAAAAGGAAAGTGCAAATGGAGCCAGTCCCAATATTGCTATGATCCTGAAACGGAGTCTTGATCTACCAAAAAATTTGTTGGTAACACCGCTCAACGATATGGCGATAAGAACAGCTATGCCAATGCTACTATGAGCAAATACCTGTGTCCACCTGGGGTTATGCAGTAACGTTGACACATATGGAATAAAGAATGCAAGGCAGGCTGAGAAACACAGGATACAGAAATACAGGTTTGACCTGTCTTTACGGTCGTACATCCATAGCAGAAAATGCAACAGGGATAGCGCGACGAAGAAACCACCCATAGTGAGGAGGAAAAGACCCATAAAGTTACGCTCTGACGACCAGGAACTGAAAGCGATGTTGGCAGCATATATGTTTAAAGCAAAGCCGGCCATATAACCTTCGTATGCATCCCAGCCGTTTTTTGCAAAATAATTGGCATAGCGTACAGCAATTACGTGGTTGCCCGAATCTAATGCTGAAATTACATAAGGCAGCGATTTAGGGTTATGATATTCCACACTGTCACGCGGCACAAGGCGGCCATACCGGGTCACCCGCCTGCCATCAATGTATATTTCTGATGCACCATCGTGCTCTAGCATAAGGGCTAGAGGTATTTTGCGTAATGATGAGTCCACCGATATGTGCAGGCGAAACCAGCCTATGCCTTTAAAATATATATTGGCACTGTCTTGCAACCGCAGCCTTGAGTCCAGCGGTCGCCAGTTACTATCGTTATAGCCGGGCGCTGCCCAGGCGCTGTCGTCTCCTGCATGGTACAGCCAGTTTTCCTCAAAAGAGTAAGAGTTGGTAAGGCTGTCTTTCGACAAATGTGTCACGTAAGGTTGGCCCTGTACAAGTGATGCCTGTGCGATGAATAAGAATAGTATAATAAGTAGCCTTGCCATATTGTATGGATGCAAAATAGCTATTTCTACTAATATCTTTATACGGATAGTATTTTCAAAATACGGCCCGGCTGAATATGCTACGCCGCAGGCAATGTGATAGTGAAAGTTGTTCCCTTGCCGGGATGGCTTTGTACCGCGATGCGGCCCTTATTGTTAAGGATAAAGCTATGTGAGAGGTGCAGCCCTATACCGGTTCCTTTTTCCCCATCTGTGCCATGTGTGCTTATATTCGGGTTGCCGTCAAATAGTCTCTCTGCCTGTTCTTTCGTCATGCCAATGCCTGTATCTGTTATGGATATGGCAACTTCATTGCCATGTTGAACAGCACTCACGGTAACAGAGCCGTTTTCAGGCGTAAATTTTATTGCGTTGGAAAGCAGGTTGCGTATCACCATATCTACCTGGTTGCGGTCTGCATATACATATAGCTGCTCTGTAAAATTAGCTGCCAGGGTAATGTTCTTTTGTTGCGCGGCATCTTTAAGTACTGCGAAGCTCTTTAACACCTTGCGGCGAACGCTTATTTTCTCCAGGTCCAGTACATTTTCACCTTTCATCTGGCTTTTTGCCCATTGCAACAGATTATCCAGCAACAGCGTTACAGATTGCAGCTTATTATTCAGTTCTTCTTTATACAGCTTAAACTCGTCGGGGGTAATGATACCTTCGTCCAGCATAGACATGGTACCCGTAAGTGCATTGATAGGGCTGCGCAGGTCGTGAGACAGTACGGAGAATGTAGTGTCTTTAAAGGCATTCAGGCGGCGCAGTTTTTCAGCCTGCAGCTCTATTTCATTCTTTTGCTCTGTAATAACCGCATTCCGCTTACGGGTATTCATCATATTGCGAAACAGGAGCAGGGCTATGACTATAGCCAGCACCGCGCTGGCCAGCGCACTGAATAATACAATACGGTTGTTGGCAATTTTACCGGCTTCTATGGCTTTATCTTTTTCCAGCAGTGCTATCCGGTCTTCTTTTTTTTCCAGTGCATAGTCATACTCCATTTTCTGTGCAGCTATGCGGCCTTTATTCTTAGCAATAGTATTGCTATAGTTTTCGCTGATGTGGTAATATTTCAATGCCTCTTTGTAGTGCCCTGTTTTTTCCAGTGTCCTGGCCAGGGTATCGGCCAGGTGCATAGCTTGTTCGTGCATATCATTATCCTGCAATACGTCCAGTGCATCTTCCAGGTAGCTTATGCCTTGTTGTAGTTGCCCTTTCCGCACCATTATCTGCCCCAGCCCGCCTTTTGCCAGTGCCAGCCCCATCTGGTCGTTCAGCCTGCCGGACTCGTGCAATGATTCACTGAACAATTTTTCAGCCTGCTCAATATTACCCATGTTCAGGTAGCATTCCGCCATATTACCATTGAGCAGGTTGTTGAGGTAGGGGCTGTTAATAGGTTTAGCCAGATTCATAGCCTGTACCAGGTATGCCATGGCAGAGTCATACTTCTTTTCCTCGTTGTATATCATGGCATAGGTGGTTTGTACAGACACCGCAGACCATTGCGACCCCGAAACCTTTGCCAGTACCATAGCCCTGGCTGCATATTCCTTTGCCTTATCATGCACACCCAGGCGGAAGTAGATGTTTGATATGTTTAATAGTGTTGTTTCTATTTCAGGCTTGCGGCCCAGCTTTTCATTAAGGCTGAGCGCGGTCAGGTGGTTTTTTAAAGCTGTTGCATAATTGCCCTGCTCAAAATGTATGATGGCAATATTGTTGATAACGGTAGCCAGCTCTGTAGAGTCTTTGTATTTTCCGGCGGCTCTTCTACTGCTGTCGTAGTAGCGTAGCGCATTTTTATAATCGTTTTGCCGCAGGTATATATTGCCGGTGGCCGTTAGCGCACGGGTATAATGCATGTGGTCTTTTCGCTGCCTTGCCAGTGCCAGTGCCTTGCCTGTATAATGCAGCGCACTATCGTAGCGGCTCAACTGGTAAAAGGCATTGCCTATTTGCAGGCACGATGCTATAAATAAATTGCTGTTCCCCAGTTTTTGCGATGCTTTGTATGCCGTTTGCCCATAGTGCAAACTACTATCAGGGCTGATGTCGAAATATTGTTTGCTGATGTCTAAGCGTAATTGAACATCGGCGGTATCTGAATTAACTTTTAGAGACAGCTCTCTTTTAAGGCTATCTATTTTATTTGCCGCAATAATATTTGACAGGCAGAAAACCATGCCTGCTATTAATAAGGGTATTTTAAGCATTATGAGATGCTTCGCTTTAAAAGGATTTTTGTTTGTTTGTATAGTATTGTCACGACAATTGCGATGTAAATATAAGTGATTTTTAAAGGCAGAATGAACAGTAGTCATTAAAATCCGGGTAAATAGGATGGAATACAGGGTTACAGTATGGTTTGTTTTATTGTGTAACCCGGTGCCGGGTTTCGGCCAGTTGAATAGCCGCAGCAGCATTTACAATACCGCCCGCACGGCAAAAGTACCATAGCTGTGCTATCGTTTTCCTGCGCCCCGGCACATCTGCATACAAAGTGCTTTTTGTAACGGTTTGCATGAGTATCGTTTTTACCTGCGCGGCAGTTAGCTGCGGGTAGTAGCTACGTAACATGGCAGCTACGCCTGCCACAACAGGCCCCGCCATGCTGGTGCCAGAGTATTTTGCAAATGTGTCTACAGGTACAGTAGCATATATATTTACCCCCGGCGCCATAATATCTACGCTATAGCGCCCGTAGTTTGAAAAACCGGCCACCAGTTTCTTAGGGCTATTGCCGGTAGCGCCCACCTGTATGAAGTTTTCAGCCAAAGTGCTGGAGTCGATATGGGCATTGGGGTAATTTTTTATTACAGAATCGGCCAGCTCCATAGCATCATTACCTGCGGAGTGCACCAGCAGCACATCTTTTTCCTGCGCATAACGTATTGCTTTCGCCACTTCTGTATAGCCTGGGCTTGCGTACTTGCCAAAGCTCATATTTATGATAGCAGCCCCGTTATCTACCGCGTAGCGTATAGCGTTAGCTACGTCTTTATCTCGTTCATCGCCATTTGGTATGGCCCTTATGGGCATTATTTTCAGCCAGCGGCCGCTATCAGCGCAGCGGGCCACGCTCATTACAGTACCGGCGGTGTGCGTACCATGCGCAGGGTTGGCGGCATCAATATGGTTGTTGCCATAGTGCCGTTCGGTTAAAGAATCAGGGTTGTCGCCAACATACAGCCTGCGCAGGGAGTCTGTATTGATGCGGTTGTAAACAACCATACTATCTGCCAACTCTTTAAACTCAGCCAGGTCTTTTTCAAAAGATTCGCCCACCAGTCGTTTACCCAGCGCTTTTAAAAAAATGTTGTCTTTATTCTTGTAGAGTTTGTTAGCCATTTTTGCACTGGAAACACGGTCGCGGTCTTTGTCGCGATGTTCGGTAGCCGCTGAATAAAATCTTTGTTTCTCACTTTCAGTAAGGCTGCTACTGTCGGTATCATATTTTCTTTTCAGTGCAAAATATTCCCTTGTTTCCTCGTCGGCCTCGTAGTTGATATCGCCACCCTTGCCGCCAAGAAAGCTCCAGCCATGTACATCATCTGTATAGCCGTTGCCATCATCATCTTTATTATTATCCTCCACTTCGCCCTTGTTGGTCCATATATAAGGTTGCAGGGTTTTGTGCGTTATCTGCGTACCGTTATCTATCACCGCAACGATGACCGGGGATGGTTTTTTCCCTTGTAGCAATTTTGCTGCGCCTGTTGCATCTATACCAAAAGATTTACCGGGCACAGGTGGCAGCAGGTGCCATTCTTTTTGTGCAGCAGCAGGTAGCGCTATAAATAATAAAGCGGAGATAATGAACCTGGACATACCATGAAATTAAGCCATCAAAGATAGTTATTGCGGCATCAGCTATACAATCAAATAAACCTCATATTTTTAATGTGTAAAAATATATACTATGCATTCGGGTAATCATTATAAACTGAAAGAACTATTGATGTGGACGCGCCGCGATATATATGCTTTGCTGGCGCTGGCAGTAGTGCCTACGGTATTATACAAAGTGTTGGGATTCTACTGGCTGGCCATACCCTGGCAGCCGGTGGCTGTACTGGGCACGGCAGCGGCATTCATTGTTGGCTTCAGGAACAATGCCACGTACGACCGTGCCTGGGAGGCGCGCAAGATATATGGCGCTATTGTAAACAGCAGCCGTAGCTGGGGCCTGATGGTGAAAGATTTTATAAGGGCCACACCCGAAAACCCCATCAGTGATGAAGAGGTGAGGCTGATCAGCAAGCAACTGGTGTACCGCCATATAGGCTGGCTAACGGCTATGCGCTACCAACTGCGCCAGCCACGCCCGTGGGAGACTATGGCACAGCCGCACAATGTAGAGTTTCGCCGTACACATTATAAAATAGCTGAGTGTGATGTGGAGAATATGGAGCCTGAACTACGCAAGTACATGACTCATGACGAGGCAACTTATATTATGAAAAAGAAAAACCGCGCTACGCAAATCATAGCGCTGCAATCAAAGCAACTGCGTGAACTTTCTGAACAGGGCCTGATAGAAAACAACCGCTATGTAGCTATGCAGGCAATGCTTACAGACCTGTACGACCAGCAGGGCAAATGTGAGCGCATAAAAAATTATCCTTATCCAAGACAGTTTGCCACGCTTAACAAATTTTTCATCACGCTGTTTGTACTAATGATGCCCTTTGGTATGCTGCAGGTGTTTCATGAGATGAGCGACTATATGATATGGTTTACCATACCATTCAGCGCACTGGTTGGCTGGGTATTTACCACGCTGGAGAAAATTGGCGAGTCAACAGAAAACCCATTTGAAGGCAACGCCAATGATGTGCCTATAACAGCGCTGAGCCGTACTATAGAAATAGACCTGCGCGATATGCTGGACGAAGAAAACCTGCCCGAACCTGTACAGCCTGCGGGCAGTATATTGACATAGCGGTTTTTACTTTTTGAGGTATATCACGTTGTCGTCGTGGTTGTGATTGGTATAAACGTTATCCAGCTTGTAAGATTCAATAAAGTTGTAGCAACCAATTTTTGCAGAAGAGGTCGGCATTTCTTCGGTATAATGCCCCTGGTCTAAGATGTCAGAAATACGGTGCCTGTTGCCTGTTTTGTGTATGTATATTTCATAATCGTGGCCTGTCATGGCAATAAGCCCTGTTGCCACTTCTTTTTCAGGGTCGTAGTTGAGTATGGTCATTCCGCCCAGTGGTATCGTATCGCTATCGCGCATGTATTGGCTGCGTTGCAATAAGAAGAATGTACTGTCTGCCAGTTTTGTAAAATTGCTCCCAGTTTCATATCGCAGCACGGATACTTCAGCAACCTCTTCTATAGAATAACCAATGGTACATAGCGTGAGCACTTGGTCGCGGCAATCTACCTGGCGTGTACCACAGCCAGGCTGAAAAAGGAATACGCTGCTGAAAAGCATGGGGATTGTGAGTAGTAACTTCATAACGATGGTTTTCAATAGGCTTATTTTTCAAATACCATGCCAATCATTATTTAAAGAGAATATATATCTTGTGGCTGGTATGAATATAATGCTGAAGAAATACATGATAATAATGTTGCTGCTGCCTGTGGCAGCACAGGCACAAAAGATGGAGGTGGGTATGCTGGGTGGTGTGAAATCTGACGGCGGATGGACGGGCTCAGCCGCGTTTTACCTGAAACTGTGGAAGCTACAGGTAGGGCCTGTTGTGGAAATGCACAGCACACGGGGGAAATATGTATTCCCTGCTTTTGCTACTTCTACCTATACTGCAATATTGCCGGGTGTGAATGTCAACTATATATTCCCTATAACAAGGGGGTATGTTTACCCGGGCATTACCGCCAGGTACCGCACTGGCAATGATGGCCTGGCCGATTACAGTGGTGTGGATTATGGCTTGCAAATGGGAGTAGTATTCAATTTGGTAAAGTCATTATCGCTGAATGGGGAAACAGGTTTCAGGTCTGAAAATACAAATGTCACACATCCATCCGGGTCAGGCAAAATTACGAACACTTATATACCCATTACCGTTGGCCTGAGGTTTGGTTTTTAAGATTATAGTTTACACTTATTTAACAACTATCATGATAAAAAGAATTGCCCTTATTGTACTATTATTATCGCCCGTGTGGGCAACGGCGCAACGCTCAGAGATAGCGATGGCAGGAGGTGTAAAAGCAGGAAGTGGTTTTACAGGCTCTCTGGGTTATAATTTCAAACTTTGGAAGATACAATTAGGAGCTGTAGCAGAAGTGAATATGATAAACAACATGAGCTTTCGGAGCGCAACAAATTATAAAACATTTGCGCCTGGAGCCAATCTCAACTTTATAATATCATTCCCGCGGGGATATGCCTACCCGGGCGTTGCATATCGCTACAACGCAGGCGAGGGCACTGATGGCAGCAAAATAAAAGGAAGTGAAATGGGAGTACATGGTGGTGTTGCCATTAAGATCATAAAATCGTTATCTGTAAACGTAGAAACAGGTGTCAGGGCATATACATTTAAAACAGAACTGAACAAATTCTACTTCGATCATACGGGTAGCACGTTTGAGTATAAATCACAAGCGGTAGTATCTTCTTTGAGCTTTCCTGTTCTGGCTGGTCTGAAATGGTCGTTTTAATGCAACATTTTTGCCCATATAGCGTTCTGGTTTAAATGCTTTATGAAAATATGTATAAGTATGCGATTGTATTACTGGTTGTGATTTCCTTGGCGTCCTGCAAGAATAAAGAACATTGCTGGGAGTGCCACTTTAACAAAGGCGATACTGATGTATTGGATACAACCGTATGCGGCATGACGAAAGATGAGTCTATAGAATTTCAGCAAAAAACTGCTGCGCGGCTAAACTACCAATATGGCCAACCTACAAAGGGGCCCGGCAGCATGTGCAGGAAAACAAGCAGATGATATTAATCCACCCACCAGCCCATATAGGCAGCGAGCATAACAAAACAAAGGTATAGGCTGTACGACAACAGTGCAGGCAGCAGTTTCCTCCATTTACGGTAATTATATATCAGTACCGCTATTACCACAAGCGGAAACAAAAACAACAAGAACCCGGTAGTAAGGGATAATATGGCCAGTAGGGGGAAATGTTTTTCATAAGCATCATTCTGCCAGTTGATACCGCCCCATGCTATAACACTGTAAAGCCAGCACAGCAGCACTGTTGCAAAAAATATCCAGGGCATCTTGCTGTACCCGTTTAACAGGAATTTTCCTATTATTTTCATAATACATATTAACGATGTGGATTAATATTTATTGCCGCAGGCGTTGTTTATTTGATAATACATGTATATTTGTGGTGTAAAAAACACACCGGCCATGTCATCATTAAAGGAAACCATACCAGCCGCAGGCATGCCTGCATACGAAGAACCAGCACTTGCAGGTTATACCCCATACATAGACTTTGATATTGAACTGGAGCGCGCTGTACTGGGTCTGTGCCTTTCAGAACCACGCACCTACTCAAAAATATATGGCGTACTTACTGAAGACTGTTTTTATGCAGAAGTGAACCGGCAGGTGTTTAAAGCCATGCACAGCGTGTGGCAGCGTGGCGAGCCGGTGGACCTGATGACCGTGAGCCGCTGGCTGTATGATAAGAAAGTAACCACTATGGAACGGCAGAATACGGGCTACTTCCTGGCGTTGCTGATACATGAAGTGATAAGCGGCGCGCACCTGCACCACTGGTGCCTGAAGCTGAGGGAACTGGCAGCGCGCAGGCTGGTGATACAGCTTACCAGTAAACGTTTCAACGGAATAGATGTACTGCAGGGCGTGGATGAAATACAGGCATCGCTACAAAAAGCACTGACTGTACGCTATGCCAACGACTGGCAGGATGCCTCTGCTGCAGCTCTTAGCCTGTCTAAACATATAGATGATGTGCTGACACAGGGCGTAGTAGGTATCAGCACCGGTTTCCCCACGCTGGATAGCCTGAATGGCGGCTTTCGCCCCGGCCAGCTGGTGGTGATAGGCGCAAGGCCGTCTGTTGGTAAAAGCGCCCTGATGGGTGGCATAGCCATAGGTGCCGCACAGCATGGGCATAAAGTGGGCATCCTGTCGCTGGAAATGGAGGCTAAGGATATATTCGGGCGCATGGTGAGCAGTGAAACAGGTGTGCCTTTTTCTGAAATGGACCGCAGCGGACTGCACGACCGTAAGAAACAACATATAGTAAGCAAGGCGTTGTCGGACATGGCGGAACTGCCGCTGTTCTTCAGTGATACCGCGCAGTGTACCATACATGATATACGTGCCAAGGCAGAACAACTGAAACAACGCCACGGGCTGGATATGCTGCTGCTGGACTACCTGCAACTGGTAGAGGAAACAGACAAGTACCGCAGCCGCGAGCAGGGTATAGCACAAATAAGCCGAGGGCTGAAAATGCTGGCCATGAACCTGGAAATACCTGTAATAGCCCTGAGCCAGCTGAACCGTGAAAGTGAACACCGTGCTGATAAACGCCCCACCATGGCTGACCTGCGCGAAAGCGGCGCCATAGAGCAGGATGCCGATATAGTAATGATACTGCACCGGGACTGGCGTGCCGGGAGAACCCACAACGCCGATGGGAGCAGCACAGAGCATGAGGCAGACCTGCTGATATACAAATGGCGCAACGGCAGCCCCGCCGACCTGAAACTAAGGTTTGAAGCGGAAACAATGCGCTTTAGCGAAGCGGCTTAGTAACACAATAGCCCCGTGGGTGCGGGGCTACTGGTCAAAATTCAACTCTTAGAAAAACGGGTATTAACTTGTAGTAAATATAATGCCCGGCTTTTACATAGGAGATTAAAAATCATATAAAATTTGGTATTACAAGAACGGCTGATTCTGCATGGTACCAAGGTGTAAAAAAACAGAGAACAGATTAAACCCTACGCATTTGTTACAGTCTTATTGATGATTGGATATGGAATTGTTAGAAGAATAATAGTTTTTTCATAAGTAGGGGTATATTATGAAACACCCCGCCCTTGTGGGCGGGGTTGTTTATTTTATACCATTCAGGGGTTATAATTTCTGCAACTTCCCGCTGGCCATCAGTTTGCCATCAGCATCGTCTATGCGATATACATAGTTGCCCTGCGGCAGGTTGTGCATAGGTATATCTATAGTATGTTTAGCGGCGCTATATATGGTAGGTTCTTTTGTGAAAACAATTCTGCCATTTACATCCGTTATTGATACATTCAAAGCCTGGGCATTACTCAGCTTTAATTGCAGGTGTGCTATATCTTGAGTAGGGTTGGGGTAGATTTTTACGTCTGCGTTGAAGACAACATTTAGTATCGCTGCTGCCGGGGTAGTGGTGTCTATATACCTGTACAGTTCTTTGCCTATAACCGGGCTGTTGGCACTGAAGTATAAACCATTGTTGGTGGCCAATATATAGTCAAAATCTGTATGGCCGGCGCCCGGCATAATATCAGTGATGCGCTTAGGGGGGGTGGCTCCATCATATTGCCACATTTCATTACCAAATATCCCGTCGTTGGCATTAAAATATAATTTGTCTTTATACACTGCAAACGAGGATGGGTCTGCACCGATGGTTGCATGCAAGTTAAATGCCACTGTAGCCTGGTTGGTGCCGGGATCGTATTTGTACACATCCGGTTTCTTTTTTGTTGTATTATATCCCGCAAAGTAAAGGCTGCCTTTATAGCCAGCCATGTGCTGATATCCATTGCCCCAGGCTGTGCCTGCACCCAGGTCTGCAAGCATTGTGACAGCTGAGCCATTATATGCATGCAGTTCTTTCCCGTGCGTCATTGTTGTGGCCCAGAAATATAGTTTGTTGCCCATAACTGTCAGGGAACAGGGGGCGCTAGCCGGTTTGCCTGGCTCTATATCCACTACCAGTTTTACTTTACCGTCTACAGGATTATACTCGAACAGTTCCGAGCCGGTGCCCGTATCTACAGCAGTGAAATATAATTTGTTATTGAAGACAGTAAGATAATCTGGACTACTGTTGAGCGCACCGGGACTGATGTCTGACAGCATGATACATGTATCGGGGGCAGGGTCGTAAACCCAAAGCTCATCCCCATAGCCGGCTGTTCTTGCCCTGAAATATACCTTGCCATTAAACGGTGTGAAGCATGCAGGCTGGCTCATGGCAGACCCGGGATTGAGGTCTTGCAGCAGGCGTACGGTTTTATTTACCCTGTTGTATATCCAGGGCTCTATACCGGCTGCAGCTGTGTTTGCTGAAAAAAATATATTATCAGCAAACAAGGCTACCTGTATATTAGTGCCGCTTACCGATCCCTGTGGCCCTGCTGTTATATCAGTAAGGTTTACCGGGGTAGTGGTGCCATCAAAATAATACAGTTCCCTTCCGCAAAAACTATCAGTTGCAAAGAAAAAAAGTCCTGTACCATCACTGGCAAAATTATCCGGCCCTGAATGTTTGTTCATTACTGAAGTTTTATTGATATCGAATGAATCAAGTATCTGTGCCTGCAAGGGTTTACATAATAATAGCACCAGGCATATTGACAATAATCTGTTCATAAGAGTAGCGGCATCTTGTATTACAGTAACTAATGACACTAAAAATATTAACTACGTTGGGTAAAGTTTGGTTGTGAGATAGTATTTATAAAAAAAAACAGCCCCGTTAGGAGGCTGTTTCATTATAGTTCTATTATTTATCAGAATTTCTGCAACTTCCCGCTGGCCATCAGTTTGCCATCGGCATCGTCTATGCGATATACATAGTTGCCCTGTGGCAGGTTGTGCATAGGTATATCTATAGTATGTTTAGCTGCACTGTATAGCATGTTAGGTTTTGTGAACACCGTTCTACCATTTACGTCTGTAACCGAAATACTCAAAGCCCGGGCATTATCCAGTTTTAATTGCAGGTGCGCAACACTTTGAGTGGGGTTTGGAAATAATGAAACTTCCGCATTAAAAGCGACATTTTCTATCCCTACCTTGCTAATGCCATACCTGTAAAGTTCATTATTTATAGAACTTCCCCTTGCAGAAAAATATAAAGCATGAGCAGTTGGGGTAAGGTTGTTTATGTTTGGATAAAACGTTGTTGACGCAAGGTTGGTAACCCTTGTTGCCGCGCTGCCATTATATTTCCATATATCGAGACCGGTACCATCGTTTGATGTGAAGTACAGCTCATTTCTGAATAACACAAGATTATTAATATTGGAGCTTGCGGCTTGGTTGATTTTTGCAGCCAGTGTGGTTTGGTTAGTAGCGGGGTCGTACTGCATCAGGTGGAACTGGTTATTGCTTTCAAAACCGGAGAAAAATATTTTCCCATTCATTTCTACCAGATTGCCTAAAAACTGAACACCCATACCAGCGCCTGGGTTCAGGTCGGTAAGTCTCACAGGTACAGCAGCGCCATCATAAGCGTATAGTTCTGTGCCATATGAAGTTGTAGAGCCGGTAAAATACAGCTTACTACCAACTACTACCAAATTGCTGGGGCTGCTGCCTTGAGACGTGTCAGCAATATTTGCTACTAATTTGGTTTTTTTATCAGCAAAGTTGTATTCAAATAGCTCAGCACCATCAGTGAGGGTGCTTGCAGAAAAGCAGAGTTTGTTATTAAAAACAGTAAGTTCTCTGAAGGAGAACAGCAGAGTGTCGTTAGTCAGCTGTTCCAGCGTTCCTGTTCCATGATCGTAAGACCAGATG
>CAYXHM010000004.1:0-426169 GCA_964464965.1 uncultured Flavipsychrobacter sp.
TGCGATTGCGATGATCTTTTTCATAATTGTTGTTTGTGTTTGTTTGTTGTTAGTTGTTTGTTCGTTATTGTGATGCAAAGATGCGGCGGGGGATGAAACAGTGGAAATAAATCCGTCACGCTTAACCCCCTGTTAGCAACCCGCTAACCAACTGTTAACAAATAATTTTTACTAATCTATTGATAACCAATAGATTAATTTTCTTTAAACCCTTTGTTTGTTAATCGTGCCTTGTTAAATATGTATGCATATCAGGCTTTTGCGGTATAGTATAGTACCGTAATTCACGGATAAGCCTGCCCTCTCTTTTAAAATAACTTTACCCGCTTTGGGTGCGCAATAGGCCCACAGTATTGCCATGGTGCGAAGTTTCATCTTGTTATACCTCCTGTTATTGCCCTGCTGCCTGGTGGCACAGCAGGGCGACAGCCTGTTGCGCGTGGCAGAGAGCGGTACCCCGCAAGCAAAACTTGCTGCATACAAAACCCTTGCAGCATCCCTGGTTACCAAAAACTTCACCGCATCGGTACAATATGGCGGGCAGGGAATGACCATTGCCCGGGCCCTGAAAGATACGGTAGCCATGGCAGAGCTGCACAGCATCATGGGCGAGGCGCAGTATTTTAAAGGCAACTACGACATTGCCGCAAACCATATCTTCAAAGCCATCCATATTTTTGAGCGGTATAATAATAAGAAACAACTCGGCAACGCCTTCAATGCCATAGCCAAGCTCTACCGCAAAACCCGCGACCTGGACAAGGCCGACCAGTATTACGACAAGGCCATGCACATCTTCACCCAACTGCGCGATACCGCCGGTATGGAAATGATATCCAACGAATCGGGCGTGGTGTATGAGTACCGCGGAGATTATAAGGAAGCCATACGCCGCTACAGCATAGCGGAGCAGTACGCACAGGCTACGGGCAACAAAGCAGGTATGGGTTATGCGCTCAACAATATTTCGGGCTCGCTGCTGCTACAGGGTAAATACGCCGAAGCTGCACTGTACCTGCAACGCGCGCTTGATATCCGCAAAGAAATAAAAGACTCTTTTGCGCTTGCCATTAACTACAGCGACCTCGGCACACTTTACGACTCTATGGGCCGCTACCCCCAGGCCATAGCTTATTTAGACAGCAGCAATGCCATAGCGCTGCTGTTGCAGTATCCTCAATTGCGCTCGCACAACTACCGTGTACTGTCTGCTATAGCCCGCAAACAAGACAACTACCGCGCCGCGTACAACTATTATATACAGGGCGATATTATTAACGATACCATCTTCAACAAGGAAAAGCTGGCGCAGGTAGATGAACTGAACGCACGCTACCAGGCAGAAAAGAAAGAGCAGCAGATAAAACTGCAGCAGCTGGAGATAAGCAGGCGCAACTACGTTATCATAGCTATTGTTATTGTGTGTGTTATGGGTGTAGCCCTGGGATATTCGTCCTACCGCAGGTATAAGGTAAAGCAACAACAACGCCTGCAACAGGCCATCATACACCAGCAGCAACTGGCTACGCAGGCCGTGCTGGAGGCCGAAGAGAACGAACGCCAGCGCATAGGGCATGACCTGCACGATGGCGTAGGGCAGATGATGAGCGCAGTGAAAATAAACCTCTCCACGTTTCGCGACGGGCTGTTGTTTGCAGATGAGCAGCAGCGTAGCCGTTACGACAACCTGATGGCCCTTGTAGATGACTCCTGCAAAGAAGTACGCTCCATATCTCACCAGATGATGCCCAACGCACTGCTGAAAGCGGGACTGGCATCTGCCATCCGCGATTTCCTGAACCGCATAGACAGCAGCGTGATAGAAGTGAACCTATATACCGAAGGGCTGAACGAGCGCCTGGGCACAGATACCGAGACCGTGCTGTACCGCGCTATACAGGAATGCGTGAACAACGTGATAAAACATGCCCGTGCTGCCCGGCTCGACATCGCTATTATAAAAGATGAAGACGGCATCAGCGCAACTATAGAAGACAACGGCCGCGGGTTTGACACCAGCCAGGCAGGCGTTTTTGATGGTATAGGTCTTAAAAACATCCGCGCCCGTATAGAATACCTGAAAGGCACAGTAGATTTCGACTCCCGTTCCGGGCAGGGCACTGTTGTCACCATCAACATACCGTATAGTGTATAGGGGTTTTGTCTGCTGTAAATCACGATGGAGCGTGTAGCAGCGTAGCACTGCTACGCTGCTACAGTTGAGAAATTAAAAACTCCCCTCCTTACGAAGGAGGGGAGAATGGCTGTTGTCCGAAGGACAGGAAAGCCATTCGGGGGAGGTGTCCTCGCGCGAGTGTTTACCTCCCCGGTTGCGCTACGTCTGTCTGAGACAGACCGCGCAACATCCCCTCCTTCGTAAGGAGGGGAATTAATATGTTGTGTATTTTGTAGCAGGTGTAGCAGTGCTACGGTGCTACAGTTGAGAAGCTCCCCCTATCCCCCTAAAGGGAGACTAACAACGTAATGATTTTTACATAATTTCTGTCTGCAAAATGTGTCGCCCCTTTAGGGGGGATAGGGTGACGAACTGCTGTATTTTCATCCTAAGTTAAAGGGATTCCTTGTCTTAGGAAGATTTATGTCATTTTTATACTATTACTGCACTAATAGTTTTTTTATAGGCAGCGCACCCTCGGTTGTGGTCGTCTTCAAAAAGTACATCCCAGGCTCTGTGTTAGATAACGGGATCCTTACCTTACCCGACTGGCCGGTAACGCTTGTTATTTCTTTACCCTGGATGTTTATGACTGCAATATTGTAAATTTTCCCATCGGGTAGTGTTACGTCAATGAACTGGCGTGCCGGGTTAGGGGAAACTATAACGTTTTTTGTTCCGGCAACTTCACTTATTGTAGCAGGAGGAGGGTTGCTAGTCGTACAAGTCGCATCATAATCAAATTTTACCAGTGCATAATTAACATCATCATATCCGTCCCTGATTTTTGATGCAATGAAGGACGAGTCGTTCGAACACCAACAATTATTTGTCAGGTCTATATTGTATATGTAATCATAACGAACATTCCAGGTAGTATTGTTGCATATTTTATTGTTTTTGAACTCAACGCCAGGAGTAGGTGAAAACATCCTGTCTATAACCACACCTATGTCGTTATTATATACCTGGTTATTTACAAATTTAGTATCGTGGTGCATGTCTACTTGTGCGCCTATCGAATTGTCGAATAGATAAGAGTTTCGTATTTCATGATATAGATATGCGCCTTTAACAGTATTGCCTGTATATACACAGCCATCTACATAGCCCCCTTCGCTGCCGATTTCATTATTTACAAACCAGCAGTTTTTAATATATACATCGTGATCTTCGCCACCTCCATAAATGCCGTAGTGGTTATTAATAAATAAACAATTCAGGAAAGTTATGATAATGGACCTTGCAGAAGCGGAAAGGTCTTTCAGTATATATTTGTTATTGCTAAAGCGAGAGTTTTTTATTGTATAGGGGCCATTAGTTGCCGACCAGCCAAAATCAAAAAAATCCTGTGCATACTCAACTATTACATACTCCAGCGCAAATTTGTCTTTCCCAGGAGTAGAAACGTCAGTCGCAAGCCCCGCGTAGTCACCCCTTGCCGGCGTGGCCTCTGCCGAAGTGAACGTTATACTGTCTCTTACAGTACCAATTGCTGTTAAACTTCCCCGAAAAGTTATTTTAGCGTCCTTTTTAAACTTTACTGTTGCGCCTGGCTCTATAGTTAATGTGGCACCATCAAATACAACTACGTTTCCGTCTATTATATGCGGGCTGTTTACTTTAGTCCATGTTGTATTGGTATATATGCCCCCGGAAATATTGGTTTGTGCAGAAAGGACACAAGAGAATGATAAAAACACGAAAAGATTAATTAAGGATTTCATAAGGTATGTTTAGTTAGTAAATATAAATAACAATAAAAGTATTTTACACCATTCAGTTTTATTTTACAAAAGAATGGCTAAGTAAGATGTTATACGCATTAACGAATAACGATTTAATTTATTGTCTCAAACTTTTTGGTGACATTTTGTAGCACCGTAGCACTGCTACACTTGCTACAAAATGAGCTATCTGCCCTTCGCGAGTCTTCACCTCCCCCGAATCCGCTGGTTAGCGGATTCTCCCCTCCTTCGTAAAGAGGGGAATTGCTTTCCGGGTATAGCACCGTAGCACTGCTGCAAAAAAAATACACTAACTCCCCTCCTTACGAAGGAGGGGACGATTGACGTTCCCGCTTAAGCGGGAGGAAGGCAATCGGGGGGAGGTAAACACACGCGCGGCTAATTATTAAAACATTTCCTGATCTCGCTCAATACCCAATCGGTAAGGGTAAACACATCTTTATTCTCAAAGCGCAATACTTTAAATCCCAAATCTGCCAGGCGTTCATCACGGTACTTATCATTTTCTGCTACGGTAGGGTGGTCATGTACCGCACCGTCTAATTCAATCACCAGGTTTTCCTGCGGGCAGAAAAAATCAACTATATAGTTTTCAATACTCACCTGTCGCCTGAACCTGCGGCCATCAAGTTGTTTGTTTTTGAGTAGTTGCCACAAAGCGGCCTCGGCGGGTGTTGGGTTATTACGCAACCCGCGGCGTGTATCCGTCAGGTGACTAAGGTTCATAAAACTGTCTTTGCTGCGCATGTATAAATATACAAATTAGCTCTACTTCACGAATGGTTATCTCCCCGGTTCATGTTTTTGTAGCACCGTAGCACTGCTACACCTGCTACAATTATTGATTAGAAGCAAAAAATATCAGCAGAAACAACACAGCCACAACTACCAGCACTATTATCAGCAGGATATCTGCCTTGCGTTTTTTTTGTGGGTTGGATGCGGTGAACCGCCCGCTGTCTTCGTAGTGAACATCCTTCAGTATCTCTTTAGCGGCTTTTACGTCTTTTTCCTGCACCTGTAGTTTTATGCCGCCCAGGGCTATGTCATAAAAAGGTTGGGCAGATATGGTATGTTCATCCCGTACAAAACAAGGTATGCCATCTGCCTCAAGACGGCCCTTTACCACATGCATGTCGAATGAGTTGGAAAAACGGGCTACGGTCACAAAATCCATATATCAAATATACAGGTTAAAAAACTGTAGCACCGTAGCATTGCTACACTGCTACAAACAATTCACTAACACCCCTCCTTCGTAAGGAGGGGAGAATGGATGTTGGCCAAAGGACAGGAAAGCCATTCGGGGGAGGTAAACACTCGCGAGTCGTAAGGAGGGATGTTATTCCATTGCTCAAATGTTCAATAATTTTTCCTGAAATAATTGTACAAATGTACAAAATGTCTTAATTTGCATGAAAAGCATTCAATAATGGAAAGGTCGTTTAAGGGCAAGGAACGTTTTTCTCATAATTCGCTGGAGGTGCAACCCGGGGCTGTAAAAATGTATATAGATATGAACAGCTTTTTTGCCAGTTGCGAGCAGCAGGATAATCCTGAATTGCGCGACCGCCCGATAGGGGTCATAACGCATCCCAGTGCTAATGCCTGTGTAATAGCCCCATCTGTAGAGGCTAAAAAATTCGGGGTGAAAACGGGTATGCGCCTGGGCGAATGCCGCGCCTTATGCCCGCAGATAGTACCTGTATTGTGCCGCCCGCAACGTTACCGCTATTACCATATCCTTATTATAAAGATCCTGAACAGCTATTGCGAAGATGTACTGCCCAAAAGTATAGACGAGGCGGTGATGAATTTTTCCAGCTACAGGCTGATATACCATGATTTTAAAGAAGTGGCGCGGCAAATAAAAGCGGATATAAAAAAGGAGTGCGGTGAATATGTAAAATGCAGCATCGGTATTGCGCCCAATGCATTCCTTGCCAAGCTGGCTACCGAAATTCAGAAACCTGACGGCCTTATAGAAATTACCCCTGAAAACATTGATGGACATTTGTCTAAAATGAAACTGACCGACCTGCCGGGTGTAGCACGTGCCAATGAAAAGCGGTTGCTTACAATAGGTATCCGTAATCCCTATGAAATGAGGCATGCCGGGGAGAGCCTGCTGCGCAAAGCCTTTGGGGGCGTGGTGGGCAATTACTGGCATAACCGCCTGAATTTTAAGGAGGTGGATATGTATAAGAATAACTACAAAGGCATGAGTGCAGGGCGTACCCTGAGCCGCCCGCAGCGTGAAAGCCGGCAGGCTATGGAAAGTATGCTGATATCGCTATGCACCCGCCTGGAACAGCGTATGGTGAAGCAGGAGGTATTTTGCCGCGAGGTGAATTTTGCCATAAGATACTATGACGGTACCCATTGGGATATCAAAGTAAGACTGGCCACGCCAACGCAGGATGCTATGGATATGCGCAAACATATTCTGCAAAAGATAGCGGAGTTTGAAAACGGCAGGAGGGGAGAAAAGATATTCAGCAACAAAACACAACATATGGTGGTGTCCATAGCCAATTTTGTGACACACAAGCTGATGCAATACAGCCTGTTCGACAACAGTATGCGCCGCGATGACCTGCGCAAAACCATGTACGAGATAAAAGACAACTATGGCAAGAACAGCGTGCGCCGTGCGGCTGAAACCTTGCAGCATGATGTAATGCGGGATGCTATAGGCTTTGGTTCTGTAAAAGACCTGTATGAGGGTAAGCACTTTAACCACTACCTGCTGGAAGAAGATACATTGGGCGCCAAGAAGCAGCGCACCATACGGGTGCAGGAGGGTGCGGACGAGGATACCCCTGATTGGGATATCAACCAGGATACAGATGCCCTTGCAGAGTATGTAGCCTTAAAGCAGCAAAAGGAAATTCTGGCTAAAAGCAGGGAGGTGAGAAAACCTGTGTATAAGCCGGTTTCTTATTTCGATGGTTGGGCATAATAAAAAAGGTAAAAAAACACAACATTTTACAACAAATACAAAGGAGGGAGTCATGATCAACCAACAGGCAAATCACCGTTTTGAAAAAGGCAGGGGTGCACAGTTCAACCCCAAAAACAAGTTCCTGAAAGGGGAGTATGTGCAGGAGCATGTAGAGGCTATAGACGACTGGGAAACCGAAGAGCGTAAGACGGAATATATATACGACGAAAGCCGCACGGTGGTGAATAAAGTAACCAGTCCTGACGTGGGGATGATGTACTCGCTGAACCCCTACCAGGGCTGTGAGCATGGTTGCATTTATTGCTATGCCCGCAACTCTCACGAATACTGGGGCTACAGCGCAGGGGTGGATTTTGAAAGCCGTATAGTAGTAAAAAAGAATGCGCCCGCCCTGCTGAAGAAATTTTTTGAGAATAAGAACTGGGTACCTGCGCCTATATCCCTATCGGGCAATACAGACTGCTACCAGCCTATAGAACGCAAGATGCAGATAACTCGCAAGCTGCTGGAGATATGCCTGGAATACCGCAACCCTGTAGGTGTGCTTACCAAAAATGCATTGGTACTGCGCGATACGGATATACTGCAGGAACTGGCTAAACACAACCTGGTGAGTGTGTTCACATCTGTAACATCGCTGGACGAAGGCTTGCGCCGTGCTATGGAGCCGCGTACAGCATCGTACAAGTCGAGGTTGAAGGTAGTAGAAACATTGTCTAAGGCGGGGATACCTACGGGCATTATGAATGCGCCCATCATACCTGGTCTCAACGATATACATATGCACGATGTGCTGAAGGCAGCATCAGAAGCGGGGGCGAAGAGGGCAGGGTACACGGTAGTGAGGCTGAATGGTGCCATTGGTGATATCTTCAAAGACTGGCTGTACAAAACCTTCCCCGACAGGGCAGAGAAAGTATGGAATATGATACGCAGCTGCCACGAGGGCGAAGTGAACGACAGCCGCTGGGGCAACCGCATAGTGGGCGATGGCAAGTTTGCAGAACTGATAAAAACACAATTCCAGATGTACTGCCGCAAGTTTGGGCTGAACCAGGAACATTGGGAGCCCAATACAAATGCCTTCAGACGGATAAAGAACGGGCAACTGCCGTTATTTTAGTGACAGGCTGGGCATGGAGGCGAAGAAGTAGGGCTACACCTGTGGCACGTTGATCATCACCACTGTTCCCTTGCCGGGGGCGGTGTCCCATTCTATGGTGCCTTTCAGGTAGTGTATGCGGGTCTGCATATTCTTTAGTCCTATACCTGCATCTTCAGCCTGTTTTTCGGTAGGGTTAAAACCTTTACCGTTGTCTTCTACCGTTACGCTGATGCCCTCTTCATCCTTTATGAGGGTGATATCAAGTTTGCTTGCTGCTGAGTGTTTGATAACGTTGTTCACACATTCCTGCACTACGCGGTACAACACCATTTCTATATTAGAAGGTAAACGGTCATTTATACCATCTGCATACAGGTTTACTTCCAGCACACGGTGGTCTATCTTATGCAGAAAATCTCTGATGGCAGAAGCCAGCCCCGCTTTCAGCAATGCGTTGGGCATTATATTGTGCGATACAGCGCGCACTTCTTTGCAGCTATCATCTACCAGCGACAGGGCTTTTTCAAAAGCTGCCTTTTGTTCCTCGTTTTCAAATTGCATTTCATTGGCTACCAGGGAGAGGTTCATCCGCGCGGCGCTCATCAACTGGCCCACACCATCGTGCAGGTCGCCTGCTATACGTTTGCGTTCTTTTTCTTCTGCTTCTATCACGGCCTCTGTGGCCAGTTCCTGCTCCCGCATTACTGCTTTTTGCAGTTTTGTATGTTGTTTTAGTTTATAGCGGTTGTAGTAAGAATAGGCCAGTAGCGCAACCAGCAGCATCAGCACGCAAATGCTTGCGATTATTATATTCTTACGCCCCAGTTCAGACTGCTGCAATGCTATTTTCTGTTCCTTCTTTTCAGTTTCATATTGGGTTTGTAATTCTGATACCTGTTTAGCTGTGGTCTCGGTAAGTATACTATCGTTAATTGTTCGGGCCTCATGGTAAAACCTGAATGCTGTGGCTGTATCTTTTCTCAGTAGCGATACGGTAGATTTCCAGCTTATCAGGTCTATCAGTTCCCGGTTTAGTTGTTCCGTCCTGGCGATATGTTCTGCCGAGTCTGCATATAATTCAAATTGAGGATAGTCATGTAACTCACTATACGCCCTGGCCAACTGGAAGTAGGACATGAACATACCGTATTTGTCTTCGTTTGCCCTGTCATATCCAAGGCATTGTTTGGTTACTTCAATGGCTTTGTCATATTTCTCCTGTCCAAGATACAGGTCGCCTATATTGGCCAACACAGTAGCCATGGCATAGGTGTCTCCAGATTGTTCTGCGTATAATATAGACGTATCATAATAGGCTTCTACTTTATCCCACATCTCTTTTTGCAGGTATATTGTGCCTATGTTATTATAGATGAGTGCCACCGTGCTCTTACTACTGAAACGTTTAGCGTAATGGTTGGCTTTGGTGTAGTATTGCAGCGCCTCATCCCACCGGCGCATTTTTTTATAGAGTATCCCTATATTGTTGTTTGCAGAAGCCAGCTCCGGTCCGTCGTTCAGTTTTTCTGCTATTTTCAGCCCCTTCAACTGGTACTTCAAAGACGACTCAAAATCTCCCCTGTTTTTATACACGATACCTATAAGCGAATATCCGCCTGCCTCCGCCATCTGGTTTTTATATTTTTGGGCATAAGCTACCCCCTTCTTAGCATAAACCAAGGAAGTGTCTCCCGATATATGACGGTATTCATTTGCTATTGCTACATACAGCGCTGCCTTTTCTTTTCCGGGTGATTTTTTCAATCGTTTACTCATGCTGTCTATAGCATGGCGCTGGTCTTGCGCGTAAGCTATATTGGCAATGAGTAATAGTGCCTGTAATGTTTGTATATATTTCCACATTTGTCAGGGGCAAGATATGATTTTTACGCAAAGCCTTTATCCGTGCCAGGTGGTATTATTACCCGATATTGCCCAGGTGGGTATGTTTAAAGCCCGTACTATATTTAAGCCCGTAGCCGAATATCCTGTCGAAACTGGCATGGGCAAATAGTATAGCACCGGCAAATAATAAATAGGGTAGGGATAAGTATAAACCAACCGCTGCTATGCTAATAGCAATACCCCTGTGATGAAACAAGTTGTAGCTGAATGCGCCTATCCTGTTATTTACGGCATAACCTAACATGCTTATATCAGGTGCAAAGAATAGTAGTATATAAGCCCACCAACTGAATGACACAGATAGTGTCGAAATAAAATAAATGCTTACTGCCGTGATGGCCAGTTCTTCAATACGAATGATATTCTTCATTGTTCCTGTTTTTGTTGATACAAATTTCGCACAGGAATGTGGGCACAGAATTGATGTATATCAAGAAATCAGCCCAGTTGCTTTTTGCGAAGCCTGCTCAATGTCTCCGGTGTCATACCCAGCATAGAGGCAAGGTACTGTAGTGGTACTGTATTGAATAAGTCAGGTTGTAATGAGAGCAGTTTGTGATAACGTTCCTCAGCAGTCATATAAAGGTGACTGTTCATGCGCTCCTCCAGTATGATGAAGCATTTAGCAATAAATAATTTTTCCAGCCTGTGCCATTCGGGTATGGTATTGCCCAGTTCATTATAGTCGTTTAGCTCAATAGTGTACAGCTCACAATCTGTAAGGGCTTGCAAATTCCAGCGGGCAGGAGTATTAAACACAAAGCTTGCAAGGTCTGTAATGAAGTAGCCTTGTGTAGATATCCATTGTGTTACTTCCTTATCTTCTATAGACGTATATACCCTTACCTGCCCTGATTGTATAAATGAGAGGTGTGTACATAGCCTTCCTTGTTTCAGCAGGTAGTCGCCTTTTTTTACCTGCCTGTATACAAACCGTTCGGCAATAGCCGTCAGTTGCCCGCTGTTTACATCAAAATACGATTGTATGTATTGTTGCAGGTCAGGCATATTAATTGCGGGTTGCGTATTCGTTAAGTTCTGCTAACTCTCTGGCTATATCTTCATCCCATTTTTTCTGAACATCCCGGTTGGTTGTATTGTGTGTTTCTTCATCGTATAGGTATTGTCTTTCCTCATATTCTTTCATGACACGTTGGTACACTGCATTTGCATCGTCCATATTGAATGCGTTGATTTTGGTATTAGTGAGTTCTTTGTACAAACGCCTTGCGTAAACTTCACATAAATCAAAATGCTTTTGTTCATGTTTCAATACATCGTCTGTACGTTGAGCAGAATCCGTTGTTGCCCATGATTTTTCAGGATAGAAAATACATTTTATTACGTAATTTGTCTTACTGCCATAAAGGCTTGTAAGAGCTTTTACACTATACTGAATGCCACAATAGGTTAGCGCTACCGCATTGTAGGCATGGGGCTGTTTTTCTGCTCTGAAGTCTTCCCATTCCAGCATTCTCTTTTCAGACCAAAGAATCTCTTTTTCATACGTCCGTGGATGCTCGACTTTATAATATATAGCGTCAAATCTATGACAGTTATTAAATCCATCAGGCTTTTTATGCCCTGTTATTTTTACTAAGTTGGCACCTTGCTCTATAGCGCTCTTTTTCAGGTATTCAATACCGGCTTCATATGTGCATGTAGTTTTAAATATTTTGTCTTTTAAACGGATTGAATTTATCTCATTCCCGTTTATAGGTGATAAATCAGCCTCATCAACTATTGCTACATATACACCTTTGGCATTTGCAGTGTTGACTGATAATATTGAAATAGTAATCAATAGGTTTAATAGTATAAATCTCATTTTGTAAAAATAAAAAAGCCCTGCAATATTTACAGGGCCTGTTTTATAATGTCAAATATTTATTATGCGCTTGCATGTTCTGTTGCGGCATGTTCCAGCGCCCCAAGGTAGCGTTCAGCATCCAGGGCAGCCATACAACCACTACCTGCAGCTGTTACTGCCTGGCGATATATCTTATCCTGTACATCCCCGCAGGCAAATACGCCTTCTATATTGGTCCTGGATGTACCGGGTGTCGTTACCAGGTAGCCTGCTTCGTCCATGTCCAATACGCCTTTAAAGAGGTCAGAATTAGGTTTGTGGCCTATGGCAACGAAGAATGCGCCTATTGGTATAGTAGTATCTTCATTAGTTACAGTATTTGTGATAGTAACACCTGTTACTTTCTTATCGCCCAATACTTCTTTCGTCTCAGAATTCCAGTAGATTTTTATGTTAGGTGTATTTTTTACACGCTCCTGCATTATTACACTGGCACGCATTTCGTCACGGCGTACTATCATATGTACTGTGCTGCATAGCTTAGACAGGTAAAGGGCCTCTTCGGCAGCAGTATCGCCCGCACCTACTATAGCCACTTCCTGTCCTTTAAAGAAGAAGCCATCGCATACAGCACAAGCCGAAACACCATGCCCGTTCAGGCGTTGTTCAGATTCTATGTTCAGCCATTTTGCAGAAGCACCCGTTGCAATAATCAGGGCATCTGTTTCTATCCATTTTTCCTCGTCTATTTCTACTTTGAAAGGACGTTTTGATAAATCTACCTTAGTAGCATAACCCCAACGAATATCAGCACCCATACGGGCAGCCTGTTTCTCAAAATCCACCATCATCTGTGGTCCCATCACGCCATCAGGGTAACCGGGGTAATTCTCTACATCTGTTGTAATTGTCAGTTGGCCACCGGGTTGAAGGCCCTGGTACATAACCGGGTTTAATCCCGCGCGGGATGCATAAATAGCAGCAGTATATCCTGCCGGGCCTGAGCCAATTATTAAACAATGTACTTTTTCTGTTTCAGCCATTTTAAAAATTCAATTAACGATGCAAAAATGCGAAAAAAAATGCAGCTTAGGCTTATACTAATATAGATAAAAACCTATTGTACAACAACGGTGTAATACAAAGCGCCATATCCTGCCCACACACCCAGTGCACCATTGCTGATATTGCTTTTTACCTGTATGGGCGATGCAAAGGGACTACCTAAAGTACCAAGGGCAAATTCGTATGTATTCCAGAAGTCATATACCCGCCTGTCTATTGCCGTCCATTTAAACTGCACCGTATCTCCCGGGAAACATACGCCTAATGAGTCAAATGGTTTCTGGGTGGAGCGTGGTTCTCCCAATGGAAATTCTGTAGTGAAGTTCGTTCCATTGATAATCTCATCGTTATACACAGAGTTAAGCCCTGCATACATTATACCATTATTCAGGGATGTATAATAACGGACGCAATTGCCTGCTGTATCCGGGTCTTTAAAAAATATGCGTAATGTGCGTGAATTAGGGTCTGCAGCAGGCCTGTCCGGTACTTTGGTAATGATACTATCCAAAGGGGTAGGAGTGGGTATTTTGGTTGTGGACTCGTATGTTTTTCCCTCAACTATTACCGTAAGGGTATAAAACTTTTCCACTTCGCCTAACAGTAATGAGTCTGGTGGAGGCAATACAGGGTTAGTGAAATCTACAAGGCTATAGTAATAAAATTTATTACCATTCCCACCAGTGTCAACAGAAAATTCCTTTAGACGCACTTTTTTCAGGCCGTCACTCACATATACTTCAGCACCGTGTACAGAGCTGTTTTGTAAAGTTTCAAGATTGATGGTCTGGAAGTAACCGATAGATTTCGTAATCAGCACAAGAGGGGGTAGCCCAGTCTCTATTCCCCCCTCTATCACTATTTTAGGTTCGCCGGTATCCAGGTTGATGTTTACTTCCTTCTCGCAGGAAATAAAACCGGCTATGATGCAAAACAAAACAGCAATTCCCGTTAGTTGCAGGGCATTGCTGTTTTTTAATATTTTTGACATGTGTTTCTCCAGGTTCTTAAATTACAATACGTTGCAATTTAAGGATAAAACAATTGCAACAATTAGTTGCCGTACACATATTCTCCATCAGGAGTGTACATTACAGGCAATATCTTGTGGTTACGCTCAAAATAGTCATATTGGTATTTCAGGCTCACCCAGAATTTCTGTTTATCATCTTCTTCACCATATTCACGACCCAAAAAGTTCAGGCCGTTCCTGGTAAACCTTGTAGGAAAAATATGAACGGGTATATTTAATTGTCCGCTCATTTTGGCGTTCAGGCATATTACGTATATCTCTTCAATAACATTGTTGGTCATAGGCAGGCAACCTACAGTAGAGCAGCCTCCATGTATGTATATATCGCCACCCGGCTTCTGCTTGTTGCTGAACAACAAGTCTGAATAGTTGGGGTAATTGATGAGCATAGACAGGTAAAAATCGCTTTTAGGATTGAAGTCAGCTATAAAGTAAAATCCTTCAGGCACCTGGCGGTCACCCTCCCAGCGTTTTGGCCCAAGTATGCCAGACAATGCACATATACGGTAGTTCTTTACAAGTTTATACTCATCATTGTCATTATCTCTTGCCCATATTTCCAGTTCGTTCTGTGCTTTGAAAGATCTTATATAAACATCTTTTGGCGGGTAAGACAAACCTTTCGATTTAAACATCCTTTGTATGCTGTCATTAAACTTTGCATACGCTCCTGATACCCTTGCGAAGGAGAACTGGAAGTTTTTAAACGTCTTAAGGTCGTCTTGTGCAAATGCAGATGTGCTGATGAACAAAACGGGCAGTATAAGCCTGAATATCTTTTGTAACATTGCTTCTCTAAGTATGTTTGTCCGTAAATATAAGAATTTACAAAGATACCCCTAATATCTCTTGACATCAGGGGTATATATGTTAAAATAACTTGTTCTTAACAGCTTTTTCTACAGGTTGCCGCGTTTTTCCTGTTCGCGTTCTATAGACTCGAATAAGGCTTTAAAGTTGCCCGCGCCAAAGCTTTGTGCGCCTTTCCTCTGGATAATCTCGAAGAAAAGAGTCGGGCGGTCTTGCTGAGGCTTGGTAAATATCTGCAGCAGGTAACCTTCTTCATCCCTGTCTACCAGTATTTTAAGTTCCTGCAGTTGCCTTACCTCTTCATCTATGCTGCCTACGCGCTCCAACAATGTTTCATAATAAGCATCCGGAGTATCCAGGAATTCTATTCCTCTTGATTTCAGGTCTTTAACTGTAGTAATTATATCAGCAGTTGCTATAGCAATGTGCTGCACGCCTTCTCCTTCAAAGAAGTCCAGGTACTCTTCTATCTGCGATTTTTTCTTGCCCTCTGCCGGTTCGTTTATCGGGAATTTTACATAGCCGTTACCATTGCTCATCACCTTACTCATCAGCGCAGAATATTCTGTAGTTATCTGCTTATCGTCAAACGTAAGTATGTTGGCAAAGCCCATCACATCTTCATACCATTGTACGGTCTCATTCATACGGCCCCAGCCCACGTTGCCTACGCAGTGGTCCACATACAACAAACCTGCTTCTTTTGGTTGAAAACTACTTGTCATAGGTTTATAGCCCGGCATGAATACACCGTTGTAGTTTTTACGCTCTACAAACATGTGCACTGTTTCACCGTAGGTATATATACCTGACATACGCACTTCTCCCTGGTCGTCTGTTAATGTTACAGGCTCAGAATATGATTTTGCGCCCCGTTTAGTAGTTTCTTCATAGGCTTTATAAGCATCATCTACCCATAGGGCCAATATTTTCACACCATCGCCATGTTTCTTTACATGTTCTGATATAAGATGGTCTGACTTCAATGCAGAAGTTAAAACCAACCTTATCTTACCTTGTTGCAATACATAAGACGCACGGTCTCTCACACCTGTTTCCGGGCCCGCATAAGCAACCGTCTGGAAGCCAAAGGCTGTTTTGTAGTAGTGTGCGGCCTGCTTGGCATTACCTACATACAATTCAATATAGTCTGTCCCGTTTATAGGAAGAAAATCCTTGGCCAATGCCATCTTTTCACTTGCTGTTTGTGTACTCATATCTTTATTTTATTTCAGGATATTGTTATCGATTTATCTATTCAGCCCAACTCATTATATAGTTGTCATCTTCTATGCCTTGTGCATAGGCGGTCATCTTCAGCGGGTGGAATGTATCTACCATCACTGCCAGTTCTCCCGTTTCTTTTGCACCTATGCTTTTCTCTACCGCGCCAGGGTGCGGGCCGTGTGGAATACCTGCAGGGTGCAGGGTAATCATACCGCGGGTAACATGTTTGCGGCTCATAAAGTCGCCGTCCACATAATACAGCACCTCGTCACTATCTATATTGCTGTGGTTATATGGCGCAGGTATAGCATCCGGGTGATAATCGAACAGTCGTGGGCAGAAAGAACATATTACGAAGTTATGCGCATCAAAAGTCTGGTGTACGGGCGGAGGCTGGTGTACCCGGCCTGTAATTGGCTCAAAATCGTGTATGCTGAATGCATAAGGGTATTCGCAACCGTCCCAGCCTACCACGTCAAACGGGTGGTTACCATACCATATAGGATAGAGCAGGCCACGTTTCTTTGTCTGTATCAGGAATTCGCCCTTCTGGTCAATAGTTTCCAGATCTTGGGGTTTGCGTATATCACGTTCACAAAACGGAGCATGTTCCAGTAATTGCCCGTATTTGCTCAGGTAGCGCTTAGGAAAGTTTACCGGGCTGAAAGACTCTACGATAAACAGCCTGTTGTTTTCATCATTAAAGTGTACCTGGTAAATAGTACCGCGCGGTACCACCAGGTAGTCGCCATATCCAAAAGGTATTTGCCCGTATTGTGTTTTCAGTGTACCCGTGCCTTCGTGTACAAAAATTACTTCGTCAGCATCCGCATTTTTAAAGAAGCTTTCTGTCAGGCTTTTTTGCGGTGCAGCCAGTGTTATCTGTACATCGTTATTGAAGAGCACTATTTTACGGCTATCCAGGTAGTCGGCTTCCGGTTTAATATTAAAGCCCTGGTAGCTGCGGTGTTTTAGTATGTTATCTGTAGCAGCTTTGGGTGAAACATCTACCGGTTCTTCGGTTCTTATTATTTGCGTAGGCGGGTGTACATGGTACAGCAGGGAATAATTAGAAGAAAATCCCTCTGTACTGAACAATTGCTCTGAATACAACTTACCTGCTTCATTTCGAAACTGGGTATGCCTTTTGTGCGGTATTTTGCCTAAACTATAATAATGCGACATTATAAACTCTTTGAGTTACAAATTTAAGATATTGCGCAACCAATACAATATGCTTTCTGTTATAATGATATAAATCATAAAATACCGATATTCGTAAATAAGTGACAACTTATCAGCAAATACCGCCACCACCACAACTTGCACCTTACATCAGGTTTTTCTGGGTGTTTGAAATGGATGGTATATCGGGTGCAGAGCCGTATATATACCGCTCTATGGCCGATAGCTGCGGCGAGATGATATTTCACTATAAAGGAATATTCAACAGAATTGATAAAAGTGGAGAGCCGTTATCAATCATTCAAGGTCCAACAAGGCATTTCCAGCGATATGAAACGAATGAAGATTTTGGCATCTTCGGGCTATATTTTTATCCTTTTGCAGCAAAACAGCTATTTGGTGTGCCGGCTACAGAATTAGCAAACAACCATCCTGATCTGGTAAGCTTCTTTGGACAAGAGGGGAAAGAATTGGAAGAAAGAATAATGCTTGCCTCTGATAACCTAACCCGATGCAGGATATTATCCGGTTTTCTGGAAGATAAACTCTTAAAGAACAACAAAAATACGATGAGCCACATACATCTTGCTGTACGTGAGCTGATACAAGCTGATGGCATAACAGATATCAAGGAACTATCTTCTAAGTACTGCTTATCGGTCAGGCAGTTTGAAAGGCATTTTAAAGAGTTATCCGGCTTCAGTCCAAAGCTGTACAGCCGGATAACTCGTTTCAGTAAAGCTACAGACCAATATGGCTTTGAAGGTAAGTCGCTGACGGACGTAGCTTACGAATGCGGCTATTACGACCAGTCTCATTTTATACACGATTTTAAAGAATTCTCCGGCTATCACCCGGGTACATATTTTGCCGGCCTTAGCGAGGGTATAGAATACAGGAACGTATAATGTCGCGTTTTTACAATTTAACACGAACCACCAGCCGCTACCTTTGTTATAGAATTTTTAAAACAATAGAAATATGTCAAAAGTATTTGTTCCAAGAGGGTATAACACGGTAATGCCATACATCATCGTAAAAGATGCTGAGAAGTTTATGGCTTTTATGAAAGAGGTTTTTGGTGCTACAGAAAAAATGTCTGTACCCACTGAAGATGGCCGTATCATGCATGCTGAAGTAATGATAGGGGAGAGTTGCATTATGTTCTCCAATAGCACTGATGAATTCCCCGTGCAGAATGCCGGCTTGTATATACATGTAGCAAACGCAGACCAAACCTACGCAGATGCACTAAAAGCCGGCGCCACATCCATTATGCCACCGGATGATAAAGAATACGGCCGCAGCGGTGGTGTAAAAGACCCATGGGGTAATACATGGTGGGTGACTACTACGAAGGAGTAGGTTGGTAAATTGCGGGTGGCTATTGCAACAAAGTAATACCCACCTGCATCAATCCTATCAGGAATCCCAATACACCACCCAGTATTTCTACAAACCTGAGTTCTTTTTTCATAATAGACTGGAGTATTTCTTCCAGTTTGTCTGATGAAAAGTTGCTGACCTTGTCTGTTACAATTTTTTCGATGTCAATATTCTGTTGCAGGGAGTCTGTATATTGCCCTATTACCTGTGGCAGGAGGGTGCCTATTTCCTCCATCATGCCTTCTTTCAGTTTGGTTATTGTGCCTTCGCCAATAAACATAGCTATCACAGGTATTTTCTCCTTCAGCTTTTCACGCAGGAAAATATCTATGTGATTTTCTATGGTAGGGTTAAGAGCTTTAAGCTGTTCAGGGTCTTTCAGTTTACTTGCAATTTCATCAAAATGCAGCAACTCTGTGGCTACCAATACGCCAAGTTTTTGTGCAAATTGTTTTTGCCCTTTAGGGAATATACCATGCAGTGTTATACCCAGTATTTTTACGGGGTTTTTGGGGTGAAACAGCATCTTTATGGCTATCCAGTTGGTAAACCAGCCTATAAATGCAGATATAAATGGTATAAGTAATAATACCACCATAATAAGGGAATATTGTTCTGTTAATTAATAAGTACGTTCGTTGGCAATCATCTGAAGGTACGCACCATACCCGCTCTTTTTAAACTTATCTGATAACGCTAATAACTGCTCTTTGTTTATATATCCTTTACGATAAGCTATCTCTTCTATGCAACCTACTTTCAGTCCCTGGCGTTTTTCTATCACTTCTATAAACTGGCCGGCTTCCTGCAGAGAGTCGAAAGTACCTGTGTCTAACCACGCAGTGCCCCTGTCTAATACACCTACTTCCAGTTTACCCATCTCAAGGTAAGTCTTATTTACATCTGTTATTTCATATTCGCCACGTGGAGATGGCTTTATTGCTTTTGCAATAGCTACAACATCATTATCATAAAAGTACAGCCCGGGCACAGCAAAGTGAGATTTTGGCTTTTCCGGTTTTTCTTCAATGCTTTTTACCTTGTGGTTGCTGTCAAATTCTACTACGCCATAACGTTCCGGGTCGCTTACCTGGTAGGCAAATACCACAGCACCGTCAGGGTTAGCCTTGTTTTCCAGCAATGTGCCCATGCCTGATCCATAAAATATATTGTCGCCCAAAACCAGGGCTACCGAATCACTACCAATAAATTCTTCACCCAATACGAAAGCCTGCGCCAATCCGTCAGGGCTGGGCTGAACTTTATATTCAAACCTGCAACCTATCTGGCTACCGTCCCCAAGCAGCTTTTTAAATCCTGCCTGATCTTCAGGAGTCGTTATAATGAGTATCTCGTTGATACCCGCCAGCAACAGTGTTGACAACGGATAGTATATCATGGGCTTATCATAAACAGGCATCAGTTGTTTACTTACGGCAATAGTAAGGGGATATAGACGAGTACCGGAGCCTCCAGCCAGGATTATTCCTTTCATTATGAATATTGTTTTTCGTAGTAATTTTGATATTGACCGGATGTTACATGGTTCATCCACTCCTCGTTTGCAAGGTACCAATCTATTGTAATACTCAATCCTTGCTCAAAGGTTACTGATGGTTCCCAGCCAAGTTCATTTTTTATTTTGGTGGCATCTATTGCATACCTGCGGTCGTGACCCGGACGGTCTTTGATGTAGGTAATCAGTTTTGCTGACTCACCCGCTTCACGCCCCAGTTTTGCATCTATTTGTTCACACAAAAGTTTTATCAGCTCTATATTCTGCCATTCGTTGAAACCGCCTATGTTATATGTTTCCCCTTGCTTCCCTGTATGGTAAACAACATCTATTGCATGGGCGTGATCTACCACATAAAGCCAGTCGCGGGTGTATTTGCCATCGCCATATACCGGCAGAGACTTGTTATTCCTGATATTATTGATAAACAGTGGTATCAGTTTTTCAGGGAATTGATTTTGGCCATAGTTGTTAGAGCAATTTGTTATAACAAATGGTAAACTATAAGTGTTGCCATAAGCACGTACCAGGTGGTCTGAAGAGGCCTTAGAGGCGGAGTAGGGTGACTGTGGGTCGTAAGGAGTGGTTTCCAGGAAGAAGCCTGTTTCTCCCAGGGAGCCATATACTTCATCTGTAGATACGTGGTAGAACAGTTTACCCTCATAATTGCCTTTCCATTGTTCACGTGCTGCATTCAGGAGGTTGGCAGTGCCCATTACGTTCGTTTTAATGAATGCGTTTGGGTCTGTTATTGAGCGGTCAACATGGCTTTCTGCTGCCAGGTGTATCACGCCGTCAAAATTATATTCCTTAAACAAGTTGCTGATAACCTCTGCTTCTGTAATATCTGCTTTTACAAAAGTATAGTTTGGGGCATTTTCAATATCCTTAAGGTTCTCAAGGTTGCCGGCATATGTCAGGGCATCCAGGTTTATGATGCTATAGTCAGGATATTTGTTTACAAATAACCTTACCACGTGTGAACCAATAAAACCGGCACCACCGGTTATCAGCAATGTTTTCTTCATGAGGCAAAAATAATCTAATATTTTGTTTATGAATGGTTAAGGCGCAATTCCTTCTACTATAATAAAGCGCCGTTGAAACTGGTTCAACGACGCCTGTATGTCCTGTGTTATAATGCTTAGTTGTTTATGGCTGCAATACCCGGTAGTTCTTTGCCTTCAAAGTATTCCAGCATAGCGCCACCACCTGTAGATACATAGCTGACATCATCTGCATAGCCAAACTTGTTTACAGCGGCCACGCTGTCGCCACCACCTACTAATGAGAAAGCACCGTTTTTGGTAGCTTCTACCACAGCTTGCGCTATTGTTTTTGTGCCATGTTGAAATTTTTCCATTTCAAACACGCCCATCGGGCCATTCCAAAGTATAGTTTTAGATTCTTTTATCACCTTGCTGAAGTTGGTACAGGCTATCTGGCCTATATCCAGTCCCATCCAGCCTTCCGGAATATCCATGTTAGGTGAGGATGAGATATTTGCATCCGGGGCAAACTTATCAGCCAATACACTGTCAGACGGCAGGTGTATACAAACGCCTTTCTCTTCTGCTTTTTTTATCAGGTCTTTTGCCATTTCCAGGCGGTCGTCTTCGCAAAGAGAGTTACCTATTTGTCCGCCCTGTGCTTTAAAGAATGTATAAGCCATGCCACCGCCTATTATAATGTCGGTAGCTTTTTCGAGCAGGTTTTCTATAATGAGTATTTTGTCAGAAACCTTAGCGCCACCTATAATAGCGGTAAATGGTTTCTGGGAATTGTTCATCACCTTGTCGGCAGCCGCTATCTCGCTTTCCATCAGCAGGCCGAACATTTTATTTTCTTTTGAGAAAGAATCAGCGATAACCGCCGTGGAAGCATGTGCGCGGTGTGCAGTACCGAATGCATCATTCACATATACATCTCCCAGTTCAGCCAGTTTTTGCGCAAATTCTTTATCTCCATCTTCTTCATGCTTTGTATTGCGCAGGTTTTCCAACAGCAATACTTGTCCCGGCTTTAAGTCAGCAGCCATTTGTTTGGCATCGGCGCCTGTTGGGTCTTCTGCAAATAATACCTCTGTACCCAGCAATTCGGCCAGGTGGTTTTGTATGCGTTTCAGGCTGAAGTCTGCCAATGTTTTGGCAGGATCTTTCTTCATATCCTTTGCAGGGCGTCCCCAGTGGCTCATTACTACAACACTGCCACCGTCGTTCAATATTTTTTTTAGCGTAGGCACAGCAGCCGTCATACGTGTGTCGTCTGTTATTTTACCGTCTTTTATAGGCACGTTAAAATCCACACGTACCAAAGCTTTCTTACCGCTGAAATTGTAATTGCTGAATCTGCTCATTGTACAAAGTTATTTAGAAAAGAAACGCCACCCATGGGCGGCGTTTCAGTATGATATAAAAAGTGTTATTTGCTTATCAGGCCTGCAAAGTGTTTTACTGTGCGCACGAGTTGAGATACGTAGCTCATCTCGTTATCATACCAGCTGGCTGTTTTTACCAATTGTGTATCACCTACTGTCATTACTTTGGTCTGCGTAGCGTCAAACAATGAACCGTAAGAAGTACCGATAACATCGCTTGATACGATCTCATCTTCTGTGTAGCCGAAGCTTTCGTTAGCTGCCGCTTTCATAGCTGCATTTACTTCTTCAGCAGTTACTTTTTTGTTCAGTACACTCACCAATTCAGTAAGAGAACCTGTAATAGTTGGTACACGCTGAGCACCACCATCCAGTTTTCCTTTCAGGTCGGGTAGCACCAGGCCTATAGCTTTAGCGGCGCCTGTAGAGTTTGGTATGATGTTGGCAGCGGCAGCACGTGCACGGCGGAAATCACCTTTATTGTGCGGAGCATCCAGTGTATTTTGGTCGTTGGTATAAGCGTGGATAGTACTCATGATACCTGTAACGATACCGAACTTATCGTTCAGTACCTGTGCCATTGGCGCCAGGCAGTTTGTAGTGCATGATGCGCAGCTGATAACAGTTTCGCTACCATCCAGTATATTGTGGTTTACATTATAAACGATAGTTTTCATTTCGCCTGTAGCAGGAGCAGATATTACCACACGCTTAGCGCCTGCTGTAATGTGAGCTTTTGCTTTGTCAGCGTCTGTAAAGAAGCCAGTGCACTCCAATACTACATCTACATTATGCGTAGCCCATGGTATTTGTGCAGGATCTTTCTGAGCATATATTTTAACAACATCGCCATTAACGGTAATAGAGTCTTCATTGCTGGTAACGTCAGCATTGAAACGGCCCTGTGCAGTATCATACTTCAGCAGGTGAGCCAGAAACTTAGGGCTGGTAAGGTCGTTGATAGCTACAACCTCAATACCTTCCATATTATAAATCTGGCGGTATGCCAGGCGGCCTATGCGGCCGAAACCATTAATGGCAACTTTTACAGTACTCATTTTATTATAATATTTAATATTATTTTGTTAAACGTGGCGCAAAGGTACGTGGTGGGCAGGGAATATCCAAAGTGCGTACACTTGTTAACAATAATGATTATTAAAATGTTAATAATCTGATTTTCGATTTTATTTCTATTTTTCGGCCATGAAAGGAGGCATTAGTGAACATACCGGATTTGCAAAGTATCGTGTATTTGAAAATACGCATATATTACTCTGGTTGATAAAAGATACCTGCTGGGCACTGGAATTCAAGCCGGGTGGCCTGATAATGATTGTACCTACAGTGGCTATGGCATTATACCTTACTACAAAGTCGGCAGGAAACAAGTCTGAACTGCTGCATAATATAGCAGTATGCTTCTGGATACTGGCGAACTCTATATGGATGGTAGGGGAGTTTTTTGAGCACGATACCAGGCTTATAGCTGCTGCCATGTTTTGCCTGGGATTGACATCTATAGGTGTTTATTACATATTTTATTTTAAGAAAGACAGGATGGAAAGAATGAGAAATATTATTCGAGATTAGAGAACACAATGGCTGCATAATCCATCAGCTTTCTTAAAAACTACATAAATGGGATATTTAGTGCCGTACGCAAATGCAAAAAGCCACAATTGCTGTGGCTTCTTAGTATTGTATATGTGTGAAAATATAATTAAGCTAATGCAGCTAATTTCTTAGTAAGGCCTGATTTCAGGTTGCTTGCTTTGTTCTTGTGGATGATGTTACGCTTAGCCAGCTTATCTATTAATGCGATGACTTTTGGCATTTGCTCAGAAGCTTCTTTCTTGTCAGTAATAGTTAAAAGAGTACGGATAGCATTACGGGTAGTTTTACCATAATAGCGGTTACGATCGCGACGTGCTTCGTTTTTCCTTACACTCTTCCTGGTTGATTTATGATTTGCCATTTATATTATTCTTCGTTTAAGGGTGCAAAGGTAAATTAAAAATAATAAACACCCAAATAATTAGCCTACATATTTTGTGCCGTATATATTTGTTTGCTACGTTTTTCCATGTACTCTTTCCGGGCTATGAAATGGTCGAGCTTTTCTTTTGGGATACGAAGATTGTAAATCTCTGAGCTATACGTATCATACTCAAATAATTCATAATCAAAATTCCATTTGTACAGTTGCTTAGCATCCATACCCAGTTCTTCCATCAGCACTTCCGGGTACAAAGGCTCCGATATACGTACTATAGCCATAGATTTTAGTTCGTCTTCTGTAAACCTCGGTTTGGGCTTAGGCTTTTCTGCGGCTTTAACTGCCTCAAGGTCAGGTTTTGTATAACTAATCTCATCGGGTATTTCCTCTCCTATATAATGGCCAAGTTTTTCGAAAATAGTAGCCGTAGCCACAAATGCCAGCACATGTCCTTGTGTTTCTTTCGGTAGAAGTGCTTTTATATCCCAGAAGTTCCGGCTACCGGTCTTTTGTATAGCACGCAGTACAGGAGTAGGTCCGCTGTTGTATGCGGCTATTACCAGCAGCCAGTCGTCCAGCTCTTCGTATAGCTTCATCATGTATTTAGCAGCTGCATTGGTGGATCGCAACCAATCTTTACGGTCGTCTCGCTTGCCATTAACCACGAGGCCCATTTCCTGGCCTGTATAAGACATAAACTGCCAGGGACCAACAGCACCTACACGCGAGCGCGCCTGGTTGTTCAAAGCAGATTCTATTACTGCCAGGTATTTTAGTTCTTTTGGGATTTTATTCTGCTCCAGCACACCGTCTATTAACGGGAAAACCTTTTTAGAGCGGTCCTGTACTGTCGTGATTGTTTTCTGGTGAGACTTCAGGTATTTTTCCGTGTATCCCGTTATATAATCTACTTTGTTGCCAAAGTAAGCTGTGTCTATTGCAAAAGGTACGTGCTTGTATTTTTGTTTTGGTAAGCCGGTATTTACAGCAAGTACTTTAGGTACTCCTTTCCTCACAAAAATCGTGTCACTTTTTACCTTATAGAAACTCTCATCTATTTCCTGAGATGCAGCATATTGTGTGCATGTAAACAGGAAAACAGGTACCAGCAATGCGCTTTTTTTTAAAAACATCATTCTCTCCTTTACCAAATACTTTTTAGTTGCCCGCTAAGACATGGTTAAATAAATTTTATTAGCCAGTTAAAAATCTAAAAAAAAATCGAGATATAGTAGAGATGTGGATATTATTATTTTATGGGTTTGTCGCTTTCTTTCAAGCCAGACTCAATTTCTTCCTTTACGCCTTTTTTAGCGTCGTTAAATTCGCGGATGCCCTTACCCAGTCCTTTTGCCAATTCTGGTATTTTCTTGCCGCCAAATAATACTACTACTACCAATAAGATAGTTATCCATTCGCCACCGCTAGGCATAGAAATTAATAAAACCGGGTTAATTGCTAATAAAGACATATTTATTTGATTTAATAAAATACTGATTGTAAACAAAAATATGATTAATATACGATTAATAGGTACCTGTGGTTTGTTTTTAACCTAATTTTCTATTGACTAAGATTAAGTATTAGGCGTTTAATATGATTCGTATTGAATATTGTTAATGTGTAAGGGGCTAGTTATTAAGGCTGTCTTTCAGTTGCCTGGTCATTCCTTTAGTGTAAGTGCGCCATTTTTCTATTACATCTACAATATCTTCCGGAAGATCTGAATCGAATTGCATCCATTCTTTCGTTTCAGGGTGCTTAAAACCCAGTTCTTTTGCATGCAGGGCATGACGTGGCAGTATTTTGAAGCAGTTGTCAATAAACTGCTTGTATTTGGTAAATACGGTCCCTTTTATAATCCTGTCTCCACCGTAAGTACTGTCGTTGAAAAGAGGATGCCCAATAAGTTTCATGTGTACCCTTATCTGGTGTGTGCGGCCTGTTTCAAGCCTTAGTTCTACAAGTGTAACATAGTTAAAGCGTTCCAGCACCTTGTAATGTGTTATAGCCTCTTTCCCAGTATCGCCATCGGGAAATGCCTCCATCATTTTACGATGCCGGGGGTTTCTGCCTATATGGGCTACTATGGTGCCCTCATTTTCAGCCACATCTCCCCATACCAGCGCTATATACCTGCGGTGCACCGTATGTTTTTTAAACTGCGCTGCCAGGAAGGACATAGCCTCAGGTGTTTTACCGATAACGATCAGCCCGGTAGTGTTTTTGTCAATTCGGTGTACGAGGCCTACGCGCGGTAGTTCTTCTGTATTTATGTTTTCTTTGTTCAGGTAGTATGCCAGGCCATTTACCAGTGTCCCGGTATAGTTGCCATTGCCGGGGTGCACCACCATGCCCGCAGGCTTGTTGATGATTAATAATGCATTGTCTTCATAGACAATATTCAGGGGCATATCTTCAGGTATAACCTCTGTGCTTTCATGCGAGCGGGTTTCAAACATTACAACCTCATCTCCGGGACGTATTTTGTAGTTGGATTTTACAATCTCACCATTTACCAGTATATGCCCTGCTTCCAGCGCCTGCTGTACTTTATTCCGGGTAGCATGTTCTATTTTGTGCATCAGGAACTTATCTATACGCGTTGGTTCCTGGCCCTTGTCTGTAATGAAACGCATGCGTTCTACAGGCTCACCAGGTGCTGAGGTTTCGTCAATGTCCCCATCCTCCTCCTGCTCTTCCCATTGCTCTTCAATTATTTCTTCTGGCATAACGATATTTGAACTGGCAAAGATAACTGGTAATTGCGTAGATGCATTATTTTTATCAAGTGGCGTAGTGGTGCCTTGTTTTATATTTTACATAATGAAAATATTCCTTTGCCGATTTCTTCTAGGTTTAACAGGTAGTTTTTTGCTATGCCAGCCAAAGGGTCTTATAGCGAAATCTATTGACAGCGATACCATCAATAAGGCAAGGGTTATTACTGTTGCGTCATCGCAGGCAGCCGTGACAGGTGGTACGTTATATGCACTGAATGAAATATGGTATAAGGATTATGAACGGAGCAGGTTTCACGTAAAAGATGATATGGGTGTATGGTGCCAGGTAGATAAGCTGGGCCATGCCTATAGTGCATACAGTCTTGCCGGCCCGCTAAGTAAGATGTACAAATGGGCCGGGGTAAACAATAAGCGGAGTGCCCTGTATGGTGCTGCCGGTGGCCTGGCAGTACTTACAGCTATAGAGTTTATGGATGCATATTCTGCCGAGTGGGGTTTTAGTTATGGAGATATGGGTGCTAATGTTTTGGGTGCGGGCTTGTACCTGGGGCAGGAATTGATTTGGGAAAAACAGGTATTCCAGTTAAAGTTCAGTACGCAGTACAGAAATTACAGCCCTGCTTTACTAAAAGAAAGGGCGCAGCAGATATACGGTGCAAATTTTGCCGAGCGTATATTGAAGGATTACAACGCGCAAACTTACTGGTTGTCTGTAGATGTGAATACCTTTTACAAAAGATGGCCTGCGTGGTTGAATATAGCAGTTGGCTATGGTGCAGAGGATATGTACGGCGCATACTACAATACATGGAAGGATGCTGAAGGAAAGTACCATGATATGAGCAGCATACACCGTTACAGGCAAGTGTTTTTATCACTGGATGTTAACCTCGCAAATATCAATACCCGGAGCAGGTTTATTAATGCAGTCTTAGATTGTCTCACTATTAAAATTCCCGCACCGGCCCTTGAGTATAACACCAAGGGCAAGTTTGTTTTTCATCCGCTGTATTTTTAGTAGTTACAGGTCATCCGCTCCAAATGTATCTCCCTGTGTAATATCACCAGTTTCATAGCCTTTCTTAAACCAGTATTGTCTTTGTGCGGATGTGCCATGGGTAAAGGCATCGGGCACAACATATCCCTGCGATTGTTTTTGTAGCCTGTCGTCGCCTATTGCTGCTGCGGCATTCAGCGCTTCTTCTATATCTCCGGCATCTAATATGCCCTGTGTACGGTCTGCATCATGCGCCCACATGCCGGCCATAAAATCTGCCTGCAATTCCTGCATGACAGACAGCCTGTTAGCATCCCGTTCACTATTTCTTTCTTTTAAAGTCCTTACTTTTTCAGATATGCCTAATATGGTTTGCACATGATGCCCCACCTCGTGCGCTATTACATAAGCCATTGCGAAATCTCCCGGCGCCCCAAAGCGGTTGTGCAGCTCATTATAGAAATCAAGGTCTATGTATATTTGCTGGTTTGCCGGACAATAAAATGGACCTACGGCTGCAGTAGCTCCGCCACAGGCTGAGTTTATTTCGTTGTGAAACAATTCCAGTTTTGGTGCAATATATTCTTTACCCATAGCGGTAAATTGTGTCTGCCAGTAGTCCTCTGTTTCAGCTAGGACCACCTTTACAAAATCAGCAGCCTCATTTTCTGCGGCGGTTGGTTCATAATTGGTTTCTGTGCCTTGCATATTGCCTGCCTGTTGCAATACCTGTCCCGGGTCGCCACCCAACAGATATACTATAACAGCAAGTACCAGTACACCAACTCCGCCCCCAATAATCTTTCCACCCCCGCTACTTCTACGGCTATCTATAACATTACCACTCATTCTTCTGCCTTTCCAACGCATAGCTTTTCAGTTTTACTACAATATAACAACTTTCTACGGCAGAAGTTAATCAGCGTATTACGGTAACATTACCCTTCAAAAATAGTTCCTCACCGTTTTCATTCCTGTACGTGATATACCAGTTATAAACTCCAACATCTGCAAATGATGCGTTATGCATGCCGTTCCATCCTTTGCTGATATCTGTTGTTATAAATACCGGTTGCCCCCAGCGGTTATAAATATTAAACGAGTAACCATTTGGATTAATAATTCCTTTTGGCCTGAAAACATCATTAATGCCATCTCCATTTGGGGAAAAAGCAGTGGGCACAAATAAACATCCTTCGTCTGTCACTTTGAACGTGTCGGAATATACTCCACAATTGTTTGAGACAATAGCCCAGTACAACCCTGCGTTATGGATGGTAATGGATGGGCCAACTTCACCGTTTGACCAGAGATAGCTTTCAAAGGAAGGAAGCTGTATATTAACAGGGTTGTTGCAGCTGATAACCTTATCATCAATCGAAAAAGACATTGTGGTTGTATCTGCTGTAAAAGCATGAAATGTATCAGTAAATGCCGAACACCCGTTGGCAGCCCATACCCAGTATTTGCCTGGCTGTCTTATTGTATCAAAGGCAGCGGTTGTTCCTGAAGACCATTTATATTCATCGAACGTGCCGGCACTTACGGTTATAGGTGCACCGCATGGTAGAAACTGGTCTGCAATAAGGCCCGTGTCTTCAGGCATTTGAGTAACGGAAATGTCATCGATGTAATAATATGCCAGGGTGGACTGTTCTTCGGGTATATCGCGAATTGTTTCCAGGGCTGTTGCTTCGTTGTCTCTGAAATTGCCTACTACCATCCAACTAAAATTATCGGTAGCTGTATAGCGCCACGATAGTTTGGTCCAGTTCATTGTATCATTTAGAAAGCCATTGCCTTGGTTGTCAAGCTGCGGGCTGACATCCCTCAATGGTTCAAAATCAGGCTGGAAAAGGGAATCGTTACTAAAATACACACCAGGGCCCCGTACCGCATACCTGGACTGTTTGTATAAAGCCACGTACATACTTATACAATAAGTTTTACCTTTTTCAAGCGGCTGCCGTAGTTGTGTGCCTATGTATTCCCGGTAACTCCTTTTTTTATCGCCGGGTGTCCAGCCAAATAATATAACAGCAGCATAACCTTCGCCGGTGCGTGCATATTGAAAGCCTCCGGGGTGCTTAGGTACGCCTACACGGCCACCATTGCTGTTACTACATGCATGAAACAAATCGGGAGAGGCATTAGTAGGATTATACCATCCTGTGGCAAAGTGAACTTGTCCGTCAACACGGGGACATTCCTTGTATGTTTCAAAGCTACCATTGTTCACAAGGTTTTGTGAACAGGCTGGCTGGACATCCATCAAAAGCAGGAATATTATTAATCGTATTTTCACGCTACTATCAGTTTCAGTGTCCGGTGTATAACTATATACCACTGATATGCTCAGCGTATGATTGTTACATCACCTTTTGCGGTTACGGCTTCATTGTCTGTGTTTATGTAATTTATATACCAATAATATACGCCAATGTCGGCAAGCGATGCACCATGCATACCATTCCAGCCACTATTAATATCTGTTGTAACAAAAACCTGTTGTCCCCAGCGGTTGTATACGCTGAAGACATAGCCATGGGGGTAGATAATACCCCTGGGTCTGAATACGTCGTTAAGGCCATCACCATCAGGAGAAAAGGCACTGGGTACAAACAGGCAGCCTTCATTTCTTACCTTGAATGTATCTGAATACGTGCCGCAGTTATTGGTGACGGTTGCCCAATACATACCTTGTGAATTTATGGTAACGGAAGATGTTGTTGCTCCGGTAGACCATAAATAGTTGTCATAACTGCTCAAGGAAATTGTAACAGGCTTATGGCAATATATTTTTTCATCTTGTATGAAAAAGGGTGTGGTGGTTGTGTCAACGTGCTTAACAGCAAATGTATCTGAATAAGTACCGCATTTGTTTTTTACTGTTACCCAATAGGTTCCCGCTATATTCACTGTTATACTTGAAGTAATGTCTCCTGTAGACCATTCATAGGCGTCATATGGGTCTAAAATGACTTTTACAGGATTGCCGCAAATAATCTGCTGGTCGCTAACAACAAATGGTATAGTCGTAGTGTCCTTTATTTCAACAGAAAAAGTATCTGTATAGGTGCCGCAGCTATTTTTAACACTCACCCAATATGTACCGGGCACATCAATGCTAATGTCAGGTGATATTGCCCCGGTAGACCATAAGTACTCATCAAAATAACCTGCAGATACGTTTACAGCGGCGCTGCAGGGCATCACCTGGTCCGGCAGCCATCCATCTTTGCCTGGTATAGGCACCACAGAAATGTCATCAACGTAATAGTATGATGGAGTACAATCCATATCAGGGATATTGCGCAATAATACCGACTGCGTATGGTCATAATCATTGAAGTTCCCAATAGTCATCCACTGATATGCATCATCAGCCTGATATTCCCAGGTTATTTTTTGCCATCTTGTTGTATCATCAAGATAAACGCCCGGCAGGTTATTTAATTGCGGTGTAACGTTGGCAAGGCATTCAGAAGTATATTGGTAAACCGAATCCTTTGAAAAATATACGCTTAGTTGATCAATAGCATACTTCGTGCTTTTGGAGATGGCTATATACATAGTTACACAATACTTCTTTCCTTTTGCAAGAGGAGCGAGTAGTTTGGTAGAAATATATTCCCTGTAATTATTCTTGCCAGGATGAGAGGCAGGCCAGCTTGAAGGGATAAACGCGCCATACCCCTCACCGGAATGTGGGAACTGGTAGCCGCCCGGGTGTTTGGGCACACCCGCATCACTATGATTTCTGGTATTGCTGCATACATGATACAAATCCGGAGAAGCAATAGTGGGATTATACCATCCATTTGCCAAGTATAACTGGCCATTGTATTTAGGGCATGCTGAATACTCCTCAAAACTGCCATTAGGTACCAGGTTTTGAGCATCACACAGAGAACTGAAAAATAGAAGAAAAAATATCAGCAGCCTGCTCATATACGTTAGCCTGCAATTTACAGACAACATAAATTTACCACATGTTTGCTGTTTATAAGGCTTAGATGAGTATAAATATTAATTCAGACAGTAGTATGACAGTGGCTGTGTTCTATTCCCAATCGTCATTCAGCTTCAGCACCTTCTCTATTACATCGCGTACGCAACCCATGCCGCCTTTTACGGGGGAGATATACTTGCTGGTGGCTATTACTTCAGGGCAGGCATCTGCAGGGCAGGTTGGCAGCCCGCACATCTGCATCACCTGCAGGTCGGGCATATCATCGCCCATGTATAGAATGGTTTCCGGCGAGGAGTTGTATTTTTTTATCAGTTCCTGCATCAGGGCCTTTTTATCCTGTACCCGTATATGTGCCTCTTTCATACCCAGGTTTTGAAACCTGGTCTGCATAGCGGCAGAATTACCACCACTGATGATCCATAAATGGTAGCCTTTTTTTACTGCCAACTGTATAGCGTAGCCGTCTTTTATGTTTACACTGCGCAGCAAATGTCCATCTTCAGTAGCCAGCAACTGGCTATTGGTCAGCACACCGTCTATATCGAATACGAAGGTCCTTATTGGCTTAAAAAGTTCCAGTACGTTCATTTATTTCTGGTTATCGCGCCATTCATACACCCAGCTACTTTGTATCATTTCCAGGTGGCCTTCATTGCTTTGCTCACGTGTGCCCTCGAAATTATCTAATTGCAACACCCACTCCAGCAGGTCTGTAAAACGCACACGGTATATCTGGGCTTCGCCAAAATCATCACCAAAGCGCTCGTATAGCTTCAACGCTATATCCTCGTAATCATTCCATTTAATGGGTGGTTCAAAATGAGCCATATCTTAAAAAAATAAAAAAGTGAAAAGTAAAATTCAAAATCTACCCCTGTCAACTGCAAACTGTCCTTATCAACGGATTTAATCGCCATGTATCAGGCTCTGATCGGGCAGGGTTACTTCAACCGTACCTGAAGAGCCTTCTAAAATACACTGGCAACCCAGGCGTGAACTCAACCTGGGGTTGCGGGCACGGTCTATAAAATCCTCTTCCTTGTCAGACAATTCGGGTAAATGCTCTTCACCTTTATCGATATACAGGTGGCAGGTGCTGCATGCACATACCATACCACAGTTGTGGTGCAATTCAATATTATTTTCAAGCGCTACTTCCAGTATGCTGATACCCGGCTCTACGTTATCTATTGTAACAGGCTCTAAACCCTTCTGTTCAAAATTAAACTTGATGCTATACATTACTTAAAAACACTGTGATTGCGGCAAAAGTACACTATAAGGCTTATTCTTCCTTATCATTCCTATACATCTTCTCTATAGAGGTAGAGATAGCCTTGTATAACTCCTGCCAGTCGGGGTTTTGCTGCAAAAGCTCTATATGTTTGCTTATGGTGGCATCGTCACCTCTTTTGGCCGGGCCTGTTTGCAGTATGCGTGGTGAGGTCTGCCTGATACGTTCTGCCGTTTGGCTGACAATAGGGTAGAGCAGGGAGAATGGTATATGTTGTTTGTTACATATTTGTTCGCTCACCGCCATCATATGGTTGGTGAAATTGTTGCATAACACCGCGCATAGGTGTAGCCACTGGCGCTGTTCCCAGCTTACTGTATAGTATATATCTGTGATGGATGATACCAGTTCTTCCAATAACTCCTCTGAATGTTCCGAAGTCCCTTTGATGGTCATGGGGATGTCGCGATGTATGGGCAAATTATCTTTTACAATTGAGTATATAGGCCAGATAACCCCTGCATGTTTTGCAAAGGGTTCCAGTACAGTCCTGCTTAGTGAGCCTGCGGTATGTATCAGCGTTGTTTTCTCAAAAGAGAAATTGTGGGCTACTTCTGTTATGGCATGGTCTGTTATGGCCAGTATGCAGCAATCAGCATCGTCCTGTACATCTTTTACATCATTCAGCAGGGGGGCGTTTATTGCCCTGGCCAGTTGTTGTGCACGTTCTTTCTGCCTGCCAAAGACACCCTTACAGCTATGGCCGGCCTTTACCAGCCTTGTAGCCAAAAACCATGCAGTGTTGCCCGTGCCTATTATATAAAACGTCATTTGTTAGCTACATAATATTCAGTCATCAATTTGTGTACCCTTTCCTTTAATGCAGGCAGGTCATCCATAGACATGCCTTTTGTTGGTATAGGTTGTAAAAAATCAAACCTGATAACCATAGGCCTTGCCCACATTTTCCTGTCGTGGGGCAATATTTTACCTGTGTTAAAGATAATACCCGGCATTATTGGTTTCTGAGCCTTTATGGCTGTTATAAAGGCGCCATCATAGAAACGTTGCAATGGCTGATTTGTTTTATTGCGGGTGCCTTCAGGATAAAGACATAGGTGCAGGCCCATATCCAGCATACGCTGCATGTCTGTAAAACTTTTTCGCCTGCTTTCCTCGTTCTTGCGGTTAACCAATACAGAGCCGGCAGTATATATAACACCGAAAATGGGTATCCGCGACATCTCTATCTTAGCCAGTGTTTTGTTCGGGCCGGGTATCCATGGCGATGATACAGGTATGTCAACCAAAGAGTTGTGGTTGGTTACTACAACATAATTCTCACCCCGCTTAAAATGTTCCTTGCCCTTTCTTACTACGGGGCAGCCTACTATAGGTAAAAAGAAGCCCATCCATATTCTGAATGCTTTATGGAGCGCTATGGACCTACGGGGTTCCGGCTGGCGGGAGATGATCCATATAGGGATAAATACAATCAGCATGGTGATGATAAATAGTATCATGCCTGCAACAAAGTAGATATGCCCTGCTATTTTTCCTATTATCTTCATGCAGGTGCGAAGTTACAGACTCCAATCTATTGGTTGTATATCGTTTTTCTGTAGCCAGGCATTTGCCTTGCTGAAATGCCTGCAGCCAAAAAATCCGTTATGTGCCGATAGTGGTGAAGGATGTGCTGCCGTAAGTACACAATGCTTTTTTGTGTCTATCAGTTCAGTTTTACTTTTTGCGAACCCGCCCCAAAGCAGGAATACCAGTTTGTCTTTTTTCTCAGAAAGGGTATGAATGACACTGTTGGTAAACTCATGCCAGCCAATTTTGCTGTGAGACATAGGTTTGTTCTCTTCTACCGTTAGCGATGCATTAAGTAGCAATACGCCTTGCTCTGCCCATTTTTCCAGGTTGCCATGGTTGGGTCGGGCAAAGCCGAGGTCCGCTTCTATTTCCTTAAATATATTGACCAATGATGGCGGGGCTGATATTCCTATTGGCACTGAGAAGCTCAGGCCATGTGCCTGCCCAGGATTATGGTAAGGGTCCTGCCCCAGTATCACCACTTTTACCTTATTAAAAGGAGTGGTATTAAATGCGTTGAAAATAAGCTTGCCGGGAGGGTAGATAATCTTTCCTGCCTGCTTTTCAGTTTTTAGAAAATGTACAATATGCTGGAAATAAGCCTTGTCGAATTCAGGCTGTAACACTTCCTTCCAGCTTTGCGCTATCTCTACATTCATAACCGGCACCCTTGTAAATACCTATTTTTGATACCTCTTCTGCGTTATGGAAAAGCTGCCACAAATCTGTTTTTTGCCTTTTACTTTTTGAGTAAGTACTACCAGGTACAAATCTGTTTTTTGAGGCATGAAAGAATAGACTACAAAATTGTTACGGCCATTATTATCAATTTTCTTTTCGCCTATTTTTTTATCAGAGCCGTCATATAGTTCAAAATAGATTTTACTGGCGCTACTATTGGCTACAAATACCAACTGGTATAGTTCCCTTGCTTCCAATTGCACGGCTACAGGATATGGTTCCATACTTGTCATGCCTATCATAGCGTCTTTAAATACTTCCTGCCCCTGTTCTTTCAGGTCGTGCTTCAGTTGCTCGGCCTGCATGCGCACGTCTTTGTCCATGCAGCCTATCTTTGCCTGCTGGGCCGAAGCCTGGCTTGCTATTATAGAAAATGTAACGATATACAAAAGGAAAATGGTAGTACGCATGGGCTGTTTATTCTTTGCTAAGTTAAAGATAATCAATTGGAATGATGAAGGATAATGTCAACTATAGGTTATATCCGTATTATAAAATTTCACTAACATGTTTGCGGATATTGGTAGCAAGTTTATCCATTGGCAGATCATTCAGGTCTTTGCCAAACGGGTCTTCTATTTCCTCTGCTACCAGTTCAAGGCTTGCCAGCACATAAAACACTATGGCTACAACAGGTACCACCAGGTACTGTAAGGTAAATACATAGCCAAATGGCAGCGTCATGATGTATATGAAAATGAATTTCTTGATAAAAGCGCTGTAGGAGTAGGGTATGGGCGTATTTTTAATACGCTCGCAGGCACCGCATATATCTGTAAATGAGTTCAGGTTTTCGTTAATAAATAACAACTCCTCGCCTGATAAGCTGCCACTTCTGTGCAGTACTACCAGTTTTTTGGTCATGAGGGCGGCCAGCTGGTTGGGCGCGTGTTTTTCGGTGTCTATACCTTTTAATTCCGGATGCTCCGCTTCATCCAGTGTATAACGGGTAGTTTCAGATTGCAGGTGTTCTTTTAATAAAACAGCATATGTTGGAATCGCGTCTCTGAAAAACATCCTGTTCTCAATATCCTTTTCAGGAAGTAACGAATTAAGTTTTATGGCGATGTTCCTGCTGTTGTTTACCAACTGTCCCCAAAGTTTCCTTCCCTCCCACCAGCGGTCGTATGCTGTATTGGTACGAAACACCAGCAGTAACGATAATGCAAAACCTAACAGGTTGTGCATCTGGTATATATTCTGAACATATGGCTTGGTGCTCAGGTTCATATAGTTCAGCTCTAAATATGCAATGATTACCGTGTACAACGCGATGATGAGTATCAGCACGGATAAACGGCGTAATGTATCGGACTTGTGGAACTGAAACAGGATATCAAACCACATTTTGGGGTTGTAAATGCGCATAGTTGATGTTGTAATTATGAAACCGGTTTAACGGATATCCAGGTCAAAAAGTTTTTCTCCCTCAAGGTATCCGGTAAGTTTATCATACACATTTATAGGTCCTACACCTGCAGGGGTACCTGTAAATATCAGGTCGCCGATATTCAGTGTAATGTACTGGGAAACAAATTCAATGATTTTATTTACATGGTATATCATATCCCTGGTGTTTCCTTTTTGAACGCATTCGCCGTTTTTATGCAGTTCAAATTGAATATTTTTTATATTCATTCTCTGTGTCAGGTCAATGAATTTTCCTACGACTGCTGAGCCGTCAAACGCTTTGGCAAGTTCCCATGGCAGCCCTTTCGATTTTAGTTCCTGTTGCAGGTCGCGTGCTGTAAAATCCAGGCCAACGGTTACAGCGTTATAGTATTTATTGGCAAATTTCTCCTGTATATATTTCCCGTTTTTGCATATTCTCACCACTACTTCACATTCGTACTGTATGTTATCAGAGAACTCGGGGTAGTAAAAAGGCTTTTCAGGCAGGAGCACGGCGCTTTTGGGTTTCATGAAAATCACCGGTTTGTCCGGCACTTCGTTGTTTAATTCTTTGGCGTGTTCTGCATAGTTTCGCCCGATACAAATTATCTTCATCTTTGTGCCTAATTATTAATTGGATATGAGTCGTGTAAAAATAAAATTTCCAACTGAAAAACCACTATTCAATGCTGTGGTGCCTGTAAGAATAGGTGATGTTAACTATGGGGGGCATGTGGGCAATGATGCGATCCTGTCAATTATACATGAAGGGCGTATGCAAATGCTTAGTGCTTTCGGACTGTCTGAGATGGATGCCGGTGGGGTAGGACTAATCATGGCGGATGTAGCAATTGCTTATAAAGGGGAGAGTTTTTATAAAGATACATTAGATGTTGCTATATATGCCAATGAGTTTACAGGTACGTCTTTCGATTTGCTTTACCATATAACTACCAAGAGAAACGGCGAATTGATGCAGGTAGCACATGCTAAAACAGGTATGGTATGTTTTGACTATAAAACCAGGAAAATTGCAGCTCTGCCGGATGGTTTAAAAAGCATTTTGGAAACTGTTTGATTTTCAAGATTTTCATTTACCTTTGCCGTCCTTAAAAACAAGAAATTGTTTTCCCGGCGAGGTAGCTCAGTTGGTTAGAGCACAGGATTCATAACCCTGAGGTCGGGAGTTCAAATCTCCTCCTCGCTACATAATTTAAGCCGCTCCAGGAGCGGCTTTTGTTTTGTATGTTTTTTTGATACTTAATTGGGGTTAGCTAACTGATTATCACGACATATTCACTCATTACACAATTATGCCTGCGGCAATGGTTTCGTTGGTTGTTTCGTCAATCAGGATAATACTCCGGTGTATCTATTCTTACAGTATGCATCTGCAAACACCCGCGCACTGGTTTTAAGTTTTATCCTGGCTATACCGTTGGTGTTAATATCGGTTTTTGCTTGTTCCCTTTTTAACGTGCGAAATATAGTTTAGGGGCAGAATATCCTCAGCAAGTATATACTGCAATCCACCCATCTCTGTCCTATTACTTATAGGGTATACCCCTAATGTTCTCCCTGCGCCAGGGTAAGGTATCCTGATGAAAGTCATTGCATAGACTGACCTGAAGCATTGATCATGCTCTATACCAAATATAATTTTGTAAAAAGCATTTAATACAATTTAAAAACGATCAGTATGTCAAAAATCACTCTTTTTACATGGTCACCATTTAAAAATCGGCACAGCCATGTAAGATGCATCCATTATATCAAAACCGTATGAAAACTATTGTTACACATATTCCGTTGCTTACCCTTTAAATTATTGGGATGAAAGCATTAATAACAGGGGCAGCAGGCGGAACGGGTGTTGCTTATGCGAAAGCATTGGCGGCAAAAGGATATGATTTGATACTATCAGATCAGAATATTGAAAAGCTAAATAATCTTGCGGACCACCTTAATGAATATTACGGAATATCAGTAGAGGTTGTCCAGGTAAATCTGGCCAGCAAAAATGATGTAGCAGAATTTGCTCAGCAGGTTGGTGCAAAAGAAATTGATATGCTGGTGCACACAGCAGGGTATAGTGAAAGTACTTTATTCTATGAAGAATCAATAGAAGACGCATTAAATATGATGAACGTCCACATTGGGGCATTAATAGAGTTAACTCATGCCGTATTGCCGGGTATGCTACAAAGAAGAAGCGGCGCAATTATAGCAATATCATCCTTGGGTGCTTTTCTACCTGCGCCGGGCAGTAGTATATATAGTGCTACAAAATCTTTTATTAACACTTTTATGGAGGCCTTATATATGGAAACGTCGGTTATGGGTATAATGGTCCAGAGTGTTTGTCCGGGACTAATAGATACTGGTTTTCATAGTAAAGAACACAAAACAATATTTAATAAATTCAACTGGCTTAATATCTGGATGCAGGCTGATGATGTTGTATCGTTATCCCTTAAGAATCTACATGCTAACAAGGCTATTTATATCCCAGGTACAAAAAATAAGATTTTGAGAATAATTATTGCGCTCCTTCCCAAACCACTATTATATAAGCTATTGATAAATAAATAGCTTGGAACTGTTTGTTCAAAATATGAAACATATGGATAAGTTACCCTATTCATCATCATTACATCGGTAGGCCTAATTTAAAGAGTCGAAAAGTTTATACGATAATACAGCCGGCCATAATATTGCATAGGATTTCAATAAAAAAGCCGTAATTAGTTTCCTAATTACGGCTGGTTGTAGCGAGGACAGGGATCGAACCTGTGACCTTCGGGTTATGAGCCCGACGAGCTACCGCTGCTCTACCTCGCGCTGTGAGGGTGCAAAGATAATACAGTTGTTTACAATAAACAAACAATAGTTTCTTTATTTAACAATTTTCATGTTATTGGTTATTATCGCATTACTTTTACACCGCTTATGAATGATGAGTTTAAATCAGGTTTCGTTAATATTTTCGGAGCGCCTAATGCCGGCAAATCTACGCTGCTCAATGCGTTGCTGGGGGAACAGTTAGTTATTACGTCGCCCAAGGTGCAGACAACCAGGCACAGGATAGTAGGTATCCTGAATGATGAAAAATACCAGATTGTTTTTTCTGACACACCCGGTATTATCATTGAACCTAAATACAAATTACATCAAAAAATGATGTTACAGCTTAAGTCTGCGCTGGAAGATGCAGACGTTGCTGTATTAATGCACGACATAACAGAGCCAATTGAAAATTTTGAAGCAATAGTCAGTACACTTCACCTGAAGGTGCCTGTATTATTATTGCTGAATAAAACCGACCTGGTAAAATCAGCGGAAGAAATAAAGAAGCGTGTTGCCATTTTCGCTGAGAAATATCCTTCCTGGAAAATTATACCGGTATCAGCTAAAACAAAAAAAGGCATCCCTGATGTGGTACCGTTTATATTGCAGCATTTGCCTGAAGGTTTCCCTTTCTACCCCGATGACAGCATGTCTGACAGGCCGGTCAGGTTTTTTGTGAGCGAACTGATACGCCAGCAGATATATGAGTTGTTCCACGAAGAAATACCCTACCATACGGCTGTAATTATAGATGCCTACGAGGAGAAAGCGACGCTCACCGTTATTAAAGCTACGATCATTGTAAGCCGCGAAACGCAGAAAGTGATAGTGATTGGTAAGAAAGGTGCCAATATAAAACAGCTGGGTATAAACGCACGCAAAAACATAGAAGAGTTTGTACAGGGGAAAGTTCACCTGGAATTATTTGTAAAAGTGCGACCCAAATGGAGGGATAACGAAAACTACCTGAAAGAGTATGGCTATAATTCCTGACGGTCAGCCATATATACAAACAATTCATCCCGGTTGGTATGGCCATAAAGTAGCAGAATTATCTATGCTTCGCCTGGATACTGTGCACCATGATATATCAGGCAATAAATGGTACAAGCTTAAATGTAATGTTGAGCATTGCATTAACAATAATGTCAATCGCATATTAACCTTTGGCGGTGCTTACTCCAATCATCTGGCGGCTACAGCAGCTATGGCCAGGTTGGCAGGGTTACGATCAGTTGGCGTGGTCAGGGGGATGTTTTCAGAACATCAGTTAACACCCACTTTGCAATTTTGCAGGGACAATGGAATGGCCCTGCATTATATTTCTTATGAAGATTACGGAAGAAAGAGTGATGAAGATATGCTGCGGAATCTTGACCAATTATATCCCGATACTTTTATCATTCCCGAAGGGGGCGCGAATGATTATGGGCGTTTGGGTGCCGGGGAGATTTCTGCCTGCATACCGAACCATTATACCCATGTTGCGGTTTCAGTTGGTACAGGTACCACATTGGTGGGCCTGGTTAATAATTTAAGTTCATCTCAAAATGTAACAGGCTTTGCGCCTATGAAGGGTGGAGCATATCTCAACGAAGAGGTACGCCAATATATCCATGAAGAAAAACAGGGTAAGTACAGAATTTATGACGACTGGCATTTTGGAGGCTTTGGTAAATATAATGATGCGTTGATATTATTTATGAACGATTTCTATAAACAGAACAACATACCGCTGGATGTTGTATATACTGCTAAAATGATGTCCGGCATAAAAGAACAGGTAAAGGCGGGTGTATTTGATGCTGCGGCCAGGGTATTATGTATACATACCGGTGGACTGCAGGGCAATACATCACTTGCGGGCAGGCTGATTTACTAACCCGGGTATAAATCTTTATATTGTAGCCTCTTTACAATTATTACATGGCAGAAATAACAACTGGTAAGAAGAAAAACAGGCTGACATTATACATCATAATAGCACTGATCTTAGGTATAACTGCTGGTTTCTTTATGAATGGCAGCTATGTGCAGGTAGAGAACAGGCAGATAGCTGCCAGTGAAGCTGCTATTAAGGTTTTAGAGCAAAAACTTACAGTTGTAACCGATACTAATAGTACGGCATACACACAGATGCTTGCGGAAAAGACGTTAGAATCTAAAATTAAAAATGCAGCCTATACGCAACGTGACAAGAAGCTGGAACCATTTTCCCTGATAGCTGATATCTTTTTAAGGCTGATAAAAATGATTGTAGCGCCCCTGGTTTTTACAACGTTAGTAGTGGGCGTTGCGCGCCTTGGGGATATACAGTCTGTAGGCAGGATAGGTGGTAAAACCCTTTTGTGGTTTTTCAGTGCTTCTTTCCTTAGTTTATTTTTAGGAGCGATGTTAGTCAATTTTTTTGAGCCCGGTACCGCCATGAACCTTTCATTACCCGGAAATGATATCGATACCGGCATTCAGAAAACAGCCCTGACACTAAGGGATTTCCTGTACCATGTGTTTCCTACAAGTGTGTTTGAATCAATGGCTAAAAATGAAATACTGCAGATAGTTGTATTCGCATTGTTTTTTGGCGTAGGCACAGCTGCTATTGGGGAGAAGGGTGAGGTGGTTATTAAAGCCATGGATGCCATGGCACATGTTATCTTAAAAGTGACCGGGTATGTTATGCAACTGGCTCCGTTAGCTGTTTTTGGCGCTATGGCAGCAATTATAGCCAAACAAGGGTTGGGAATACTCAGCACTTACTCCATATTTATAGGGGAATTTTATCTTGGGCTTGCCATCCTATGGGTGTTTTTATTATTAGCAGGCTCGCTATTTATTAAGCAAAGAATATTTACCCTTATACGGCGTATAAAAGAGCCTATACTTCTTGCTTTCAGTACCAGCAGCAGCGAGGCTGCATTTCCCAAAACGATGATGGAATTGGAACGTTTTGGCTGTGAGAACAGGATTGTGAGTTTTGTTTTGCCACTTGGGTATTCATTTAACCTCGATGGATCTATGATGTATATGACGTTTGCATCCCTCTTTATAGCACAGGCTTATGGTATTCACCTGGACTTTGCAACACAAATGAGTATGTTATTGGTACTAATGCTTACTAGTAAAGGTATAGCCGGTGTGCCAAGGGCGTCACTGGTTGTTATTGCAGGTACACTCGCTACGTTTGACATTCCGGAGGCAGGGCTGGCATTATTGATAGGTATAGACCCTTTACTGGATATGGGCCGGAGTGCTACCAATGTTGTGGGTAATAGTGTTGCTACAGTAGTAGTAAGCAAATGGGAAAAGGCATTGCATCATTAAGCATTTTTTTGTTTTTCTTATTGCATCATTCATTAGTAATAATTGCCTATTTTCACGGCTCGTAAGCTGTATATATGCAAGATTTCTTAGAGCTGTTAAAAGAATTGATGAATGCCGAAAAGCTGGCGGCATTGGTTACCCTGTATGGTGGATTGTACCTTGTTGCATTTATTATATTTGCGGAAACCGGTTTATTCGTAGGTTTTTTCCTTCCCGGAGATTCCCTGTTATTTGTTACCGGTCTTATGATTGCGAACTCTCAAAGCCCCTTTGGTAATGACTTCGCAAACCTTATGTATTGGATGACACTTATTACTGTAGCAGGTATTATTGGCAACTCTGTGGGGTATTGGTTTGGTAGAAAAACAGGCCCCGTGTTGTTTGAAAAAAGAGACACGCTGCTTTTTAAAAGGAAGCATGTTTTGCAGGCAAAGCAGTTTTACGACCAGCGCGGCGGCAGTGCAATTATATTAGCACGCTTTTTACCTATAGTGCGCACTTTTGCTCCAATAGTGGCCGGGGTAGTTCAGATGGACAGAAAAAAATTCTTCTTTTATAATGTGGTTGGCTGTGTTTTATGGGTACCAAGTATGACTTTACTTGGGTATTTCCTTGGAGAAAATGAATGGGTAAAACACAACTTTGAAAAAATAGTCATCGGGCTGATTGTAATTACCACTGCTCCGGTAATTTTTAAAATGTTCTTCGGCAAGAAGAAATCTCCTATTCTTGAGGTGGGTAAAGACGTTGTTGAGGAAAGTTTTAAAAATGACAACGACCCCAGGTAAATGCAAAACAGCGGGATAAAAACTATATCTATTTTTAGTATTCCGGTTTTAGTAGCTGCGCTTGGATACTTTGTAGATATTTATGATTTATTACTGTTTGGTATAGTCCGGGTGAAAAGCCTGCAAAGCCTGGGCCTTGCTGATGCCGAAATTTCAACACAGGGATTAAGGCTTGCCAGCTACCAGATGGCAGGCCTGCTTATAGGCGGTATTGTATGGGGCATAATGGGCGACAAGAAGGGTAGGCTCAGTGTTTTATTTGGTTCAATTATTTTATACTCTATTGCAAACATTGCCAATGGCTTTGTGCAAACTGTTGACCAATATATTCTCGCACGTTTTATAGCAGGTATTGGCCTGGCAGGCGAGTTGGGCGCCGGTATTACATTGGTTAGTGAACTGACACCTAAAGAAAAACGTGGTGTTGCTACATCTCTGGTGGCAGGGGTAGGCCTGTTAGGGGCTGTATTCGCTTATTTTATAGCCCAGTATTTCGATTGGAGAACATGCTACTTTATAGGAGGTGGATTAGGCTTTTTGCTGCTGATGTTGCGTATTTCTGTTTTTGAATCGGGAATGTATAAGGGCATGCAGGGGGCTGATGTACAGAAAGGAAACTTCCTGATGTTTTTTAATGATAAGCGCAGGTTTAAGAAATACTTGCTGAGTATATTGATTGGCTTGCCTACCTGGTATGTTGTGGGTATTCTTATTATGTTTTCGCGTGAGTTTGGCAAGGCTTTCGGTATTGCTGAAGAGATCAATCCCGGTAAGGGTGTAATGTTTGCTTACCTGGCCATTTCCATTGGCGATATACTGATAGGGTTGCTAAGCCAGGTATTGAAAAGCAGGAAAAAAGCTCTGTATGTTTTTTATGCTATTACTGTACTGGCAATTGTATTGTATTTTATGCAGACGGGTGGAAGTGCTAACAATATGTATATGATATGTGCTTTGTTAGGCTTTGGTACTGGCTTCTGGGCAATATTTGTAACTATGGGTGCAGAGCAGTTCGGTACTAATCTGCGTGCTACAGCCGCTACCACAATACCCAACATGGTACGGGGGGCCTTGGTAGGTATTGCATTCCTTTTTGAATGGTTACAGGATAGTTACAGTTATATAAACGCAGGCATTATTACAGGCATTGTTGTAATGGCTATCAGTATCACAGCCGTCTCTATGATAGACGAAACCTTTGATAAAGACCTTGACTTCTACGAAAAATAAGTTGTTAAGCAGTTTCCTGTTCGTACACTTTCAATTCATTATACAGCGTATCCCTTTCCACAGGTGTTTTGCCAACAGCAGTTATCAGGTCGCACAGTTGCTCTGTGCTCAACGATGGAGATTGCTCTTCAGAACCAGCCATTGAATATATCTTTGTGGTATCGTCTATTGTACCATCCAGGTCGTTTACACCGAAAGATAAGGTCATTTGTGCTGACTGTCTGCCCAGCATAGGCCAGTATGCTTTCAGGTTGCGGAAGTTATCCATAAAGATGCGTGCTATGGCGTACATGCGCATATCTTCTACAAAAGACACTTCAGGTATATGCGACATATCATTGTCTTTATTCCTGAACTTAAGGGGGATGAAACAGTTAAACCCTCCTGTTTGGTCCTGCAACCGGCGTAGTTGGCTCATGTGATCTACACGGTGTTCATATTTTTCAATATGCCCGTATAGCATAGTTGCATTGCTATGCATGCCCAACTCGTGTGCAGTCCTGTGTATTTGCAGCCATCCATCTCCGTCAACTTTGTCGGCACATATTACATTACGCACGTCCGGGTGAAATATCTCGGCCCCGCCGCCGGGTAGGGATTGAAGTCCTGCATTTTTCAATTGTTGCATTCCTTCTTTTACAGTCAGTTTGGCCTTGCGGAACATATAGTCCAGTTCAACCGCGGTAAATCCTTTTATGTGCAGGTCAGGACGAATTTCACGTATCTTACTGATGGTTTCACAAAAGAACTCCAGGTTCATTTTAGGATGTACGCCACCCACAATATGTACTTCGGTTACAGGCTGACCATCATATTTGCGCACCATGTCCAGCATTTGCTCTATACTCAGTTCCCAGCCCTCATCTTTGTTTTTATACAGGCGGGAATAAGAACAAAAGTGGCAGGTAAACATACACACATTGGTAGGTTCAATATGGAAATTACGATTGAAATATACCTTATTGCCATGCAGGCGGTGTGTTATATGATTGGCCAGGCTACCCAGGTAACCTACCTCGCCTTTTTCAAAAAGCAAAACGCCCTCCTCTTCGGTAAGGCGTTCTGTATTTATTACTTTTTCCGCAATCGTTCTTAAACGTGGTTCTGAATGTGGCTGTTTAAGAATCATTTCTACACTAAAATCCTGTATCATCTTGCTATACTACTGTAATACTATTTTCCTTGAAATTATCCCCTGGTCAAAATGTAACTGCGTTATATAAATACCCGCAGGCAAGGTGGAAATATCTACATTGTAATTTATCTCCTGCTGGTCGGTAACGTTTATTGTTTCCACCAGTTGCCCCATTGTATTTACGACAGTTATAGATTTAAGCTCGTCATACTTTTCAAATAAATGGATATTGAATTTCCCATTATTAGGATTAGGACTTACTTCAACCTTGTTATTATATTCTACAGCAGATACGTCAGCAGGCCAAAGGGTAAGTTCCGGATTTTTTGTAATTGAATTAAGTACGCCATTGATTTCAGCTCTCATCCTATCTACCTGTCCAATCGTAAACATATCCGTGCAAACATCAGAAGAGTAATCCATAAAGTTCATATACATTTCACCACCTACATGAGGTTGCTGACTACAATTTGGCTTTACTACGCCTGAAGGAAAAGGACAGGTAGTATTCGCCGCTGCCTGTAACGGAGTGTCGTCAATATCGTCATCGTCAGCACAACTGGTACTCGTAGATGGAGCACTTTTGCCCCATATATGCCATATATTGAAGTAGTGGCCAAGTTCATGAGTGAGTGTTCTGCCTTTTTCTGTCTGCGGGCTGTAAAATGTTTGACCTATACCCGTTCTGCGTCCCAAAGCAAGATAATGTAGAACTATACCTGCTGTTGCCGGGTCACCAATAACATTTTGTGCATAATTCGCATTGTATCCGTATCCCAGCACCTGGCCGTTACCTGATGCACCTGTGATGTTAGTAATCCAGATATTCAGGTATTTTGTATAATCCCATGGGGACGAACCGCCCATTTGTGTACGTTTTACACTCAGGTCCTGTCCTTCGTAGCCATTAAAGCTGGCAGGCTTGTTCACGTAAACGATACCTAATTTCGCTTTACCGTTTACGTCCCTCTTTGCTAATCCAAAGCTGATATTCGCTTTGCCAATAAGGGATTTGAATGGTTGTGGTACGTTTACCAGGTCTGCGTTGGTTGCCGAAAAATCTTCGTTAATAGTAGCTAATTGTGAGTTTATGCGTTCTATCACACCAGCTTCTCCACCTATACTTGCCAGTTGGGTGGGGTTCAGTACTATATGAAATACTACGGGTATTAATACCACAGGATGTTCCGCAGTGCCTTTTGCTTGTGCGGCGGCCCTGTCGCGCGACATCTGCTTGTTTTCTTCAGCGTAGTTTTTAAAGAAATTGTCCTGTTTTGCCTTTAGGTATGGATCGTTATTTATCGCTTCCTGCAGTATTTCATTTCCACAAATTGTTTGTTGCCCGTACACCTGTTGTCCTGCAAGACCTAACACTACAAAAAGGGCTACTAATATTATTTTGTTCATTCATTATTTTTAAAAGATAAATTATTTTTTTTCTCTTTTATTTATTTCATCCCGGATAGATATGGCACGAACATAGTCTTCCTGCTCAAGTACTTGTTGCAATAATGTTTTCAATTCATCAAGGTTCATTGCTGCCAGGTCTTTGTTTTGAGGTACACCCTCTATAGGGGCAAGGCTCTCAGCAGGTTTTGCAGTTGGGTCTGTACCAGCGCTGGTGTCTGAAGGATCAAGATATAAACCTGCTGCGTCAAGAATATTCTCAAAAGTAAATATACGGCAACCTGTGCGTACAGCCAAAGCAAGTGCGTCTGATGTGCGGGAATCAATCTCTACCACATCATTATTATGGCGGCAAACTAATTTAGCAAAGAAAATGCCTTCTTCTAATTTATAGATAATTACCTCTGTTAATTCTATGTCAAAAGTTGACATCATATTAGCAAACAGGTCGTGTGTAAGCGGCCTGCTGGGTTGCATACGTTCTAATGCTACCGCTATTGCCTGCGCTTCAAAACCTCCTATAACTATTGGCAAGCGACGTAATCCGTTCATTTCGCCTAATACCACCGCATAAGAATGTGTTTGTGTTATGCTGTGTGATAGTGCGACAATTTCCAATTCTGTTTTTTTCATTTTCTATTCTTACTTCATCCACTAATCGGTGAAGATAATGGTTTTTTGTTATATATTGTTAAAAAAGTGTCGGTGCTTCGCCATCCTCGGTTTCATCAGGCTTCAGTACCATCTCTTTAATCATGCTATCTCCTATTTTTGTCCCTATTGTACGCCACCCTGTAACATCAATGTTATCATTTATAACAAACAGGTCTTCTTTAAGTTCCGTTTTCTTCTTGCCTGTTCTTAATATTAACACGGGCTCAAAAGCAGTGGTCACAAGTTCCAGCCGGTTGCCTGCTCCCTCTTTAATAAAAAGATACTTGTTTTTAAGTGTTTGTGCTTCTATTTTAAATCGTTTGCAATAGTAATTACCCGATTTGTTATCAAAATACACCGCACTTACAATTCTTTCAGGCTTAAACAATTCAATACCAACAATATCATTTGGTTCATACCTGTTGGTCAGTTCAAAGTCTGTTAACTCGTAGCTGCCATCTTTGTAAAATGCTATGATCTTATCATCAGCAAGAAAGCTGCCTAACAAGGAACCATTGCCATCTTTATTTAACCTACCTAAGGTCGGGTCATACCATATTTTTTGTCCTGATAGGGTAGAGCGCCCTTTTTCTTTCAGTTTTATACTCCTTATCGGGTATTTGGTTACCTGGTTTCCCTGTGCACCCCGTCCTTTTATTTCCAGTGTTTCAAAGAAAAAGTCGAACACCTTGATCCGTGCCTTGCTGCCCGGCGATAGTGTGATAGATATAACCTCTGCTTCCCCATCCGGATTAGCAGTAAAGTAGTGTACTTTACTGTTAGCATTTCCTTTCGTCAGGTCATATTCTTTATCGCGGGTGATACCCGTAACGTTAAATCTCTTACCGTAAGACACACCTGTTTTGCCATCCAGGTATATCATATTATAAGTAGTACGGTCGTCATTTTTCTGCCAGATTGCCAGGTGTATAATGTCTTTGCCTACAAAAGTTTTCTCCGCAACCTTTGTCACCATCATTTTGCCATCTCTCCTGAAAACTATTATCTGGTCCAGGTCAGAGCAGTCAAAAGCAAACTCATCTTTCTTCAGGCTGGTTCCTATAAAACCTTCTTTCCAGTTTACATACAGTTTGGTGTTGGCTATAGCCACAATAGTAGCCTGAATGGTTTCAAACGGTCTTATTTCGGTTTGTCTTTCCCTGCCTTTGCCGTATTTTTTCAATAACCCGTCGTAGTAGGCTATAGCAAAGTCATTCAGGTGCTCTATGTTGTGTTTTGTTTCGTCTATTTGGGTCTCTACACCTTTAATATGTTCATCGGCTTTAAACGAATCAAATTTAGAAATACGCTTGATTTTTATTTCCGTCAGCCTGGTTATATCATCCTGGGTTACTTCCCTGCGCAATTTTTTCTTAAATGGCTTCAGGCCCTTGTCTATTGCTTCAAGTACCCCTTCCCAGGTTGTTTCTTCTTCAATATCCCGGTATATGCGGTTCTCAATAAATATTTTCTCAAGAGATGAGTAGTGCCAGTCATTTTCCAGCTCGCCCAGCTTTATCTGCAACTCTTTCAAAAGCAATGCCTTTGTATGTTCTACAGAAAGCCTTAATAAATGCGCGGCATTAGTGAAAGTGGGCTTGTCATTAATGATTACGCAGGCATTGGGCGATATAGAAATTTCACAATCGGTAAAAGCATACAAAGCGTCAATGGTCTGGTCTGTATCTACACCCGGCGCTAATTGTATAGCCAGTTCTACATCTTTGGCGGTATTATCTACTACACTCTTTATTTTGATTTTACCGTTTTCGTTCGCTTTTAAGATACTATCTACCAGTTGCCCCGTTGTTATGCCATAGGGTACGTCTTTTATAAGCAGTGTTTTCTTATCCTCTGTCTCAATACGTGCCCTTACCCTTACCTTGCCACCTCTTTCTCCGTCGTTGTAGTTACTTACATCTATCATTCCCCCTGTATTAAAGTCAGGGTACAGCTCAAATTTCCTTCCCTTCAGGTGTTTGATTGAGGCATCTATTAACTCGCAAAAGTTATGGGGTAATATTTTGGTTGATAACCCTACCGCAATACCTTCTGCACCCTGTGCCAGTAATAGCGGGAATTTCATAGGCAATGCTACAGGCTCATTTTTACGGCCATCGTAGCTCAACTGCCAGTCAGTTGTTTTGCCGTTAAAAGCAACCTCAAGTGCAAACTTTGATAAACGCCCCTCAATATAACGCGGTGCTGCCGCGCTATCACCGGTCCTTACATCTCCCCAGTTTCCCTGCGTATCAATCATCAGGTCTTTCTGCCCGATGTTGATGATTGCATCGCCGATAGAAGCATCACCGTGCGGGTGGTACTGCATGGTTTGCCCTATTACGTTGGCTATTTTATTGTACCTGCCATCGTCCATCTCTTTCATGGCATGCAGGATACGGCGTTGTACGGGTTTCAAGCCATCGTTCACAGCAGGTACAGCGCGTTCTAATATTACATAGCTGGCATAGTCTAAAAACCAGCTCTCATACATGTCGCCCAGTTGTACAGAACTATGTTCTGAATGGTTGTTTTCTTCTGACATTTAGTTTGATTACAATATGCTTAATGTGCAAATTTTTAACACACTACGTTTAAAAATGACCGCTAAAATTAGTCATTTTAAATGAAGCAGTATCATATAGGATGAGGGATTTATCCTATTTTTATTAACGTAATTATTACGCCCTCCTTTTCTATTATTTAAGATTTTGCTGTTTCTTTACGGGCAAAATATATGAAGATGAAAAAACTATATGTACTCGCGTTGCTGTGCGCATTTGTTACAAGCGGCGTTTATGCTCAAAAAATAAAGGTACTGGATGGCAGCCTTGATGCCCTGAAAGGAATAGATAAATTAAACCTCGAATATGACTACAGTAAAATGGGTGTAGGCAAATTTGCTACTGAAAAAGAGTACCTGGATAGGAAAAAGAAAGATTACAACGAAAAGGAAGCTGGCAGAGGCGATGAATGGGTTCGTTCGTGGGAGGCCGACAGGGCGAATAAATTTCAGCCACAATTTGAAGAATTGTTTGGTAAGCATAGCGGCATTACCGCCGGTGATATACCTAATGCTAAATATACCTTGATTTTCAAAACAACATATACTGAGCCCGGCTACAACATATATGTTACCCGCAAAAATGCCGAAATAGATGGTGAAGCTATAATTGTAGAAACCGCTAATCGCAGCAATGTTATAGCACGCCTGTCTGTCTTAAATAACCCCGGCCGTACTTTTGGTGGCAATGATTATGATACCGGTACCCGTATCCAGGAGTCATATGCTGTTGCAGGAAAAGGGTTAGGTAAATACCTGAAAGATAAACTGAAGAAATAAGGACCAGTACCTGATATATGTAAAAATGCCCCTGTTATGGGGCATTTTATATTTTGATGTTATTGAATATGCAATTTGTAAAAAGCACCATTGTCACCAGCCACCAGCAGGTTGCCGTCGGGAGAGGGGTGTATATCGTGCAGGGCGTCTTTGGTGAAGGTTTTATACTGTTCCCAGTTTTTGCCACCGTCTGTCGTTTTTATTACAAGTCCCTTTTCTCCTACAGCCCAGCCGTTTTTGTCATCCGTAAAGTATATGTCTTTCAGCGTGTAGTTGCCATTTGCTATAGAATTTCCATTCCTGTATTTCTCCCAGCTATTACCCGCATCTGTACTGTGAAAAATGCTGCCTGCTATACCACAAACCCATATTTCTGACTGGTTGCGTATATGTATGCCGGTAAAGTTGTCGTTTTTAACATCCAGGAATGCCCAGTTTTTGCCACCATCCGTTGTTTTCATAACAGCCCCGTAGCAAGAGATATACCCCACCTGGTCGTCAACCATTTGTATTTTATTCATTTCTATAGACATGGAGTCATATCCCAGGCTGTTGCCATCTTTATCTATACGTACCAGCACGCCCGAGTTAAAACTATTGCCGCCAATAATGATACCGGTACCATCAGTTTTGAAGGCAATATCCTTATAAGAATACCAGGGGGATAGCTGAACAAAGTGCCATGTATTACCGGTGTCGTCGCTATATAAAATTTTACCGTCGAAGCCAATTGTCATTATCCTGCCGGAAGGGGCCTGGGCTACACCATACACACCTTTTCCTGCTTCGGGGTGGCTGCTTAAGTGCCAGCTTGCGCCCGCATCGCGGGTTGTAATGATATTCGCCTCTAAAAACCTGCTGCCGCCTACTACAAAACCTGTATTATTATCAATGAATATGATTTTGTTCAGCCTGTTAGATGTATAGGTCTCAATTTTTTCTACCTGCTTCCATTCAAGACTGCCCTTTTTGCACCCGGCAGCTACTGTTAGCAGTATAACACTTATTATTGTAACGTACCCGTAGAGGTTTTTCATTTATGAAACCTTAGTATTTACCGCAATATAGCAGATTTTTTTTGCCCTGATACAGGCTGGTCTTACATTTACAGGAATATTCTGCTTGGCTATGCGTACCATTATTTTACTGACTATCTCAAACTGTTTTATGACCTATGCATGGTATGGTCATTTGAAAAACGGGGCATCAGATATGCCTTTGTACAAGCTGGTACTCATAAGTTGGGGCATTGCATTTTTTGAATACCTGTTTATGGTACCCGCAAACAATCGTTTCGGGCTTCAGGAAGGGTACAGCCCGTTTCAGTTAAAGACTATCCAGGAGGTTATATCCCTGTTGATATTTGCAGTATTTGCTGTGTTTTTCCTGAAAGAACCGTTTAAATGGAATTATCTCGTGTCATTCCTTTTTATTTTAGGAGCTGTGTATTTTATGTTTTACCCATTTAAAAAGTAAAGTAGTATGTCATTACAGGAATTAGAGTAATTTCATCTAAATTTCCATAATCGGCGAATTGGTATTATTTTTACACGAAACACGCAGTATTTGAAGACCCTGCTCGATCATAATCAGCTTAATATAACACTGCAGCGGCTGGCCCACCAGCTGGTAGAAAACCATCTCAATTTCAGCAATACAGTTATTATAGGCATTCAACCTAGGGGTATCTGGCTCAGCGACCGTATTGCATCATTGCTGCGGGACATTACAGGAAGGGAGGATATAGACTACGGTAAGCTGGATATTACTTTTTACCGCGACGATGTACACCAGGGTGATATACATGTACCTAAAAACACGGAAATAGAATTCAGCATAGAGGGCAGGCATGTAGTGTTGATAGATGATGTGCTGCACACCGGGCGCACTATACGTTCTGCTATGGATGCCCTGATAGACTTTGGCAGGCCCAGCAGTGTTGAGCTTATGGTACTGATAGACAGGCGTTTCAGCAGGGAGTTGCCGATACAGCCTGACTATATAGGGCATACAGTAGATACCATCATTACCCAAAAAGTGAAGGTGTATTGGGCGGAGAAGGATAAGAAAGACGAAGTGGTACTAATTGATTAAATAGATTAAAAGAATAAATGTCGTTATCTGTAAAACACTTACTGGGCATAAAAGAGCTGCAAACGGAAGATATTCATACCATCTTTCGTACGGCAGACAATTTTAAGAAAGTATTGCAACGGCAGATAAAAAAAGTACCCACACTGCGCGACACTACTGTTGCGAATGTATTTTTTGAAAACTCCACGCGTACACGCATATCTTTTGAGCTGGCAGAAAAAAGACTGAGCGCTGACGTCGTTAACTTCTCGGCATCAGGTTCATCAGTGTCAAAAGGCGAAACGCTGGTAGATACGGTAAACAATATCCTGGCCATGAAGGTGGATATGGTGGTAATGCGCCACAGTGCCAGCGGCGCACCCTGGTTTCTTGCCAACCATATAGATGCCAGTATCATTAATGCAGGAGATGGTATAAATGAACACCCTACGCAGGCGTTGCTTGATGCTTTTTCCATGCGTGAAAAACTGGGCGACCTTAAAGGGAAAAAAATAGCTATCATTGGCGATATCATGCACTCAAGGGTAGCGCTCAGCAATATATTCTGCCTGAAAAAACTAGGTGCAGAAGTAATAGTAGCAGGGCCGCCCACACTTATACCCAAACATATACAGGACCTGGGTGTAAAAGTGGAATATGATGTGAAAAAGGCGCTGGCATGGTGCGAAGTGGCCAACGTGCTGCGCATACAATTAGAAAGGCAGAATAAACCTTTGTTCTCAACCCTGCGGGAATATGCTATGTTTTACGGTATCAACAAAGACATGTTGCAGTCGTTGAAAAAAGAAATCGTCATTATGCACCCCGGCCCTATAAACAGGGGGGTAGAGATAAACTCTGACGTAGCAGATGGCAAGCAGTCTATAATACTCGACCAGGTAGAAAACGGCGTAGCCATCAGGATGGCGGTTATATATCTTCTTTCCGGTAAACGGGATTTAGTAGAATAAAATCAAATTTTAACGGGAAGGTCTTTTTGTAAAGTGTGTACTGCTCCAGCCCGAATTCCTGCTGCTTAAAACCCATTTTACTGATGATGGGCAGTATGTTGTTATTACATACATTCTTATCTATCAGCACATAGTCTGTACTGTAAAATACCGGGTTTACTTCCATTTGATTGTAGCGTTGCAGGTAGGCCAGGAAGGCATAGTCCTTATCACTTTCAGGGCAAATGCCCAACAACTGCCCTTTGGGGAATTGTGTGCGGATATATTTCATATTGCTGATGAGCTGGTGGTCGCGGCCGGGTTGTCCTATTTTACTGCCCAGGTACACACACAGCCCTGCTGAGATAACTACCACAACCATCCTGAAATACTTTATGCCTTTATTTCCTGCCGGCCATCTTTCAGTAATGCCTGTATAATATGGATACACCACCAGCGACAATGCAAATACAAAATAGGGTAGAGATGGTACCAGGTAGAAGGTTCTTTGTTTTACACTGAGCAAAATTGGTAAAGATGCACAAAGCCCTATTAATAAAAAGAGTACAGCCAGTTTTTTGTGAGCCTTTATTTGCACAGGTACCACTTTTGCAATTTTTGCAATAATGAAGATGACAACCGCCAGCACTATTGGTGGCAGCATCTGCATTAGTAAATCATATACAAGTGCCAACCTTCCCATGCTACCGCCGGTTATTTCTCTTTCACCGCCCAGTGCAGAAAGCACCTGCTCATCCAGGTAACGGTCAAAATTTGCCCTCGGTGCAGGAAATTGGTAAAGCAATAAGAAACAACCCGCAACTATAGTAGTAAGCAACACAGTGTAGCCTATTGCATTAAAAAAATCTTTGCTGCTGCGTATATGATATACCAGCCAGAATATTCCCGGTACTGCAAGTGGGAACGCGCCAACCGGGCCCTTTGTAAGTATTGCGGCTGTAGTCAGCAATCCTCCGCCGACCATTAACAGTATCGATTTTGCTGAATTATTTTGCTGAACGCCCTTGTATATGAGCAATACTGCTGCCATATCAAACATGGCCATGGTGCAGTCGAGTATATTGTTGGTATAGCCCCAGGTGACAGTTGGTATAATACACCAGAGCAGCAACGGAAGTGCAAAGCTGTATTTTGCCGTGTACTGTAATCCACTCCATAGCTTCAGAAACAGGAATGATGTTGACAGCCATATAGCGAAACAGAATATTTTTTCAGTTAAGTAGTGGTCGCCAAATATTTTAAAAAATATAGCCTGAATGCCAAACATAAGTGGAGGGTGCTCGTGAAAGCCCCAGTCGCCACGATAGTATAAAGACCAGAAGCTACCTTTGCCTATGGCCAGGTTCCTGGATATAGCAGCATAAGTTACACCATCCAGGAAAATCCCTTCAGGTATGAGCCTGTCCAGTATCAGTGTACAAGTGACGATAAGTATTGTAATGCAAACCGCAAGCCTTGTATTATTGCCACTTTTTATGTTCAAAATTTATCTGTGTATGGTTAATGGATTGTATTAGAAATTACCGGTTAAATATAAAAAACTTATCGGATGCCGGAAACAGGATTGCGAAACTAAGATTTAAGATAGAATGCTTTTTACTTGGCTGCCAAAGCTTATCTTTGCCAATTCGTTTAAAAGAGTGAGTGGAATAGTGATATTGTATAACCAAACAGAATTATATGTCATCAACCTGGTTTCGACGTATTAAAAAGGGTATCCTTACAGGTACTCATGAAAAGAAAGAAGCCCCTGATGGACTTTGGCACAAATGTCCTGAGTGCAAGCATACCGTTACAAGGAAAGAACTTGAAGAGCAATTGTATGTATGCCCTAAATGCAACTATCATAACAAGATAAACGCGGTAGAATATTTCTCCTTTTTGTTTGATGAGGAACAGCACGAGCTGTTGTTTGAAAATATCGCACCTGCGGATAAGCTTGGTTTTGTAGATATGAAGCCATACACAGACAGGCTGGTCAGCGCGCAGAAGGCTACCGGGCTGAAAGATGCTATGACTGTGGGTGTAGGGAAAGTAAAAGGAAGGACATTGGTTGTAGCCTGCATGAACTTTAACTTTATAGGCGGGTCAATGGGTTCTGTTGTGGGTGAAAAAATCAGTAAATCAATAGATTATTGCATAGCCCATAAGTTGCCGTTCATGATCATCTCAAAATCGGGTGGGGCGCGCATGATGGAGAGTGCGTTTTCGCTGATGCAGATGGCTAAAACCTCCGCGAAACTTACACAACTGGCCAAAGCTGGATTGCCTTATATATCTTTAATGACAGACCCCACCACCGGTGGTGTTACTGCCTCTTATGCTATGCTGGGCGATGTAAATATTGCTGAGCCAAAGGCATTAATAGGTTTTGCAGGCCCGCGTATCATTAAAGAAACCATTAAAAAAGATTTACCTGAAGGGTTTCAACGCTCTGAATTTTTATTGGAGCACGGCTTTCTTGATTTTATTGTAAACAGGCACGACCTGACCAGCCAGTTGGCCACAACTATCGATTGGTTTTTAAAAGATAAAAACTAACAATTGGCCACACCACAGGTATATATAAAAAACCGCCCGGTAACGTTTGAGTATGCTATTGAAGACAAGCTTACTGCCGGTATTATGCTTACTGGTTCTGAAATAAAATCTGTAAGGGAAGGTAAGGTGAGTTTTAATGATAGTTATTGCTTTTTTCATGATGGTGAATTGTGGATTAAAAGCCTGCATATAGCTGAATATGTAAACTCAGGTTATGCCGGGCACGACCCCACCAGGGAACGTAAGCTGCTGCTGAATAAAAAAGAACTGCGCAAATGGGCGCAGAAGATGAAAGAAAAAGGCCTGACAATAGTGCCGCTTGCCATGTACATCAATGATAAGGGATATGCCAAACTGGATATAGGCCTGGCCAAAGGTAAAAAAGTACACGACAAGCGCGAATCAATAAAGCAGCGCGATGTGGATAGGGAGATAAAGCGCTACTTGAAATAATTTAATTCGTTTAATGTTTTATTAACGTATTAATACGTTATATTTGGATAATGATACGTTATCGTTAATTGTCTAAACAAAAAACTTATGCGAAAACTACTTTTACTCTTGTTAACTATCGTTGGCTGTTTGCAGGTACATGCACAACGGTATGCAGATCTTAGTATTACATTAAATGCTCCTCATCCAAACTATGTTGCCTATTGGAACAAACCATTCCTTATTGATGCAGATATTAAAAATATTGGAGAAGACACTGTAAGGTTTGACGACACACTTGCATTCGCACTTATATTTGATGGTAATGTTATCAGCTTTGGTTCGCCCGGGTCAACGAAGCCTTATTTAGAGCTAACAGGTACAATACTGGCTCCTGGCGGCAGTACCAATATCGCATTTAACTTTGGTGTAAACACGGGATGGGATACAGGCAGTACAGAAATGTGTGTTATGGCATATAACGTGAATACTGTTGATACCCTGCATGATACTGTAATGACTAACAATGAAAGTTGTAATACATTTTTTATATATAGTGGGGTGTCTGTAGGTAACCTTGCAGCAAATTTATCTGACGTAAAGGTTTACCCTAATCCCGCAAATGGCATTGCGAATTTTGACGTTAAACTAAACACATCTGCCTCTGTTGAGATGTGCATTACAGATATTACCGGCAAATTACTCATCAGGCATATAGAACAAACCATGGTAGGAAAATCACAACAAATACCCATAGACATATCGATGTTGTCAAGTGGCATGTATCTGTACTCTGTAACTGCAGGGCAGGAAAAAATGACTGGCAGGTTACAGGTACAATAATGACCTTAGAATAATGCAAAGAGCCCGGTATATATACCGGGCTCTTTTATTGATGTTTAGTCTGATTAATCTATTTCATCTCTGAATACTATGCCGTGCTCGCTTAATTCGGCTAGCACAGGCCTGTAAACGGCTTGCATATTGGGTATATGTACACCAACAGGTGGCTTTATTTTTTTAGTAACTATCAGTTTTGCCAGGATGGCCATGGGCAGTCCAACAGTCTTCGCCATTGCGGAGTGTTTGCTGTTTTCGCCTTTAAGTGTCATCGTGCTGGTAATGGTGGTTTTCTTGTTGGATTTGTGCATATACTCTATTTCATGCCTCATTATAACAAGGTCTTTGTCATCAGGCTTCATACTCCACTTGCGCAATAGTATATCCAGCAATATATCTGCAGAATTTGTTTTTTGGGGTTTTATAGGTTCTTCTTCAAATATTCCCAGCCATGCTACCATATTCATAGTTGCATCGTCCACATCAGTTCCCGCTTTCTTTGCTGCTTGTTGTAATAACGGGCTTTTATCATCAAAGCTGTTCTTTTGTCTCACCCAGTCTACGTAGGTAGTTGCTTTTACATGGTCATCAGGGTCTGTAAGGCCCAGTTGTACTAAAACATTCCAACCCTTGATAAAACCCTGGTACCTGTAGGTAGCCCGCATGAAGGTTTTGGCTTCCCGTAAATCATATTGCGCAAGATAATCCAGCGAGTCGCGGTTGGGATAATAAACCAGTGGACCTACACCATCTATTTTTGCACCTTTTTTAGGGTTGGCAAACAGTTCATGATAAGTCAGTTCAACTTCCTTGCCGTTTGCCAGGTACTTTGCGCCCTTGTTGCCTGCCAGCACCACGTTCCTGGGGTTCCAGCTGAATTTGTAGTGCCACGGGTTTGTATCTGATTCTGATGATACCAGCCCCCCCGTATAAGACTTGAAAGAAGTAATAACACCGGCTACTTTCTGAATACTGTATATCAGTTGGCTGGCAGTCATATGGTCTATACCTGGGTCTAGGCCCATTTCACACATAAACATAACACCAGCCTTTATTGCCTCTTCATTCATTGCTTTCATCTCGGCAGAGATGTATGAAGAAGTGATCAGGTGCTTTTTGTATTTCAGGCAATCTTTTGCCAGTAATGTGTGCAGTTCCGGCGGCATCAGCGAAATAACAATGTCACTTTCACTTACCAGCTTAGCCCTTTCCTTATCGTCATGTATGTCTAGTACACGGGCTTCTGACGATGGATGTTTGTTTGTTTTGTCTATTATCGCCTCAAGGTTATTGTCTGCGACTATAACCTTCCACCGGGCACGCTGCGCGTGAGATAATAGATAGTCAATAAGGTACACAGATGTTTTACCTGCACCTACAACAAGAATTGTCTGCATATATTCGCAACTATAAAGGGGTCTGATATCAAATTTAAAATTGTTTCATCATTTTTTCTGATAATGGCAATATTTATTTTTGATTGTGTATATTTTTTATAAATTACTAATATGTGGAAACTGCCAAAACCGCTTCTTGACGAACTAAATGCGTTATCTAATAACACAATGGCTGCTGCCCTGGATATTTCATTTACGGAAATAGGGGACAACTACCTGAAAGCGCAAATGCCGGTAAATGATAATTCAAGGCAACCCTATGGTTTGTTACATGGTGGCGCTTCTGCTGCACTCGCAGAAACCATTGGCAGTGTAGCGTCCTCTTTGTGTATAGATAAAGAGCGCTATATATGCGTTGGCCTCGAAATAAACTGTAATCATATAAGAGGTAAAAAAGATGGCATAGTAACAGCCACCGCTACTCCATTACACATAGGTGCCTCTACACATGTATGGGATATAAAAATACATGACGAACGGGATAAGCTTATTTGTGTAAGCCGGCTGACAGTAGCTATATTGAAAAAAACCTAACGCATTTTTACAATCCTGTATATAGGACTGTTTAATACCCGCTGCTCGTGAATTATTTCAGCATCCGGGTACTTCTCAGATGGTTGTTTAAAAGGTTGTGTTCTGAAATATTCTACATAGTAATCAAGCTGGTCGTGATCTTTATCGGCCAGGAGTATAAACCTGTCCTTGTACTTATTATCCAGGAAAGAAAGATTGTAATATACAACGCTCTGCCATCCATCCTGGTTTATTTTAATCTTCGGCTCATCAGTATAATTTGCAAGCCACTCCAGGGCTTGTTTGTTGCATACTGCCCAGTAATCAAGCTCGTAATGGTTATACAGGTAATCTTTTTCATGAGAAACGAAATGGTTAAAATACACCTGTTGAAAAGGATGATACTTTATCATAAACTGCGCCAGTATTATCATCTGCAACCCGCACAGTACCAGGATTATTTTCCGTGCCTTGGTTTTTAGTATTTCATTTAATGCATATCCTGCCATGATGATAAATGGCGGGTAAATAAAAAACATATGCCGCCAGCTGTCATACAACACGGGTTTTGTAATGATAACCATAGCCACCGGCAGGGTAAAGCATACAAATGATAGTAACAGTATGCGGTTGGTAGTTCCCTTTATTAAAAATGCGGGCCTTGCTACGCATCGTATTACAAACAGGGCCATACCGGGTATACCCAGTAATATCCACAGTTCAGGTGTGGTTATTCCGAAAGATACAGGTATATACGTCCACGGTAGTTTGGTGGAAAGTATGCGTTCACCATTAAATAATACATCATATACCCAGTCAAATTTGGCATAGCTGTTATATGCAAAAACGAGATTGTCTATCGGTTTAACCCATAGGGCCGGCCAACTTACGTACAACGCTATGCAAATGCCACACAGGTAAATAATACCTTGCAATACAACCCGCTTTGCATTTCCGTCCTTTGCGCGTATTGCTGCAACTAAGTCAATAAGAAAAATCAGGGCTACCGGTGCTATTATCACCAGGTTCATCAGCCTGACACAGCCGCTGTATCCGCACACAAGCCCGAAAAGAAAGAATAGTATATATTTCTGCCGGTTAAATGCCCAGTAGGCCGCCGCAATGCACAAAATAATCATACACAACGCGGGTATGTCTTTAGGGTTAAAAAAACTGTGTGCAAACAATACCGGATTATATATAAGCGCTATAAGCGTTATACAGGCCAACAACTTGTTTTTAAATAGCTGATACACTAAAGCATAGCCCACCATCATAGATGTTAAGAAGAAAAAGTATGTTGCTATATGCCTCATCAGGAAGACATTTCTATACTCCGTTACCCCTAATATTTTTTCCAGGAATATCAGTGGCCATTCAAAGCCGGGGCTATGGTCCCGGAATATAAAATTTACATACTCAGGGTTTCTTCCCATGGCATATTCATAGGCCTGGTAGCCTATCCCCCGCTGGCTGTCTTCGTCAATTGACAAACCGTAATCGGGGAATATCAATAGCCCAATAACCAGGGATAAAATAAATATTGTGATAGCGGGCCAGTGGGCAGTTATGATTTTTTTCATTCTCGAGTATAAACAGCACATTGAAAATAAGAAAAAGCATGTAAACCAGTACTATTTAATATCTTTTATTGAATATATACCTGATTTTAAAACAATGAATAACGCCGGTTTGTAAGAGTTATGCAATATTGTGTCATTTGTTCCGGCCAATTAAGGGATTTACTGTTAAAATGCACACATGTGTATATGTTTTACCCTCTATTTAAGGGCTTTTTTCGCTATATTTGCACATCGTATTTTTTAGATAAATTATGGACGAAAACAATCAGGGCGCGAACCCTCAGGAAAGCGCTGATGACACTAATAAAATAATCCAGGTAAACATAGAGGAACAAATGAAAACTGCTTACATAGATTACTCTATGTCAGTTATCGTTGGCCGTGCTTTGCCGGATGTAAGAGATGGCCTGAAGCCTGTGCACCGCCGTGTTTTATATGCTATGCACGAACTGGGTGTAAACTTTAATAAACCGTATAAGAAATCTGCCCGTATAGTGGGTGAGGTGCTGGGTAAGTACCACCCTCACGGCGATACTTCAGTATATGACGCCATGGTGCGTATGGCACAGCCATGGAGCATGCGTTATACATTGGTTGACGGGCAGGGTAACTATGGCTCGCAGGATGGTGACGGGCCGGCTGCCATGCGTTATACAGAAGCCAGGCTGCAACGCCTTGCTGAAAGTATGATGGAAGACCTGGATAAAGAAACGGTTGACTTCTCGCTAAACTTTGACGACTCTCTCGAAGAGCCTACTGTAATGCCAACGCGTGTACCACAACTGTTATTAAACGGTTCATCTGGTATAGCGGTAGGTATGGCTACCAATATGATGCCGCACAACCTGACAGAAGTGATTAATGGTTGTATAGCATATATAGATAATAAGGACATCACTATAGAAGAAATGATGACCCATATCAAAGCCCCTGATTTTCCAACGGGAGGCATCATTTACGGTATGGATGGTATAAAAGCAGGTATGCACACCGGCCGCGGCAGGGTAGTGCTGAGGGGAAAGGTGACTGTCGAAACAACAAAGAACAACCGTGAACAGATCATTATTACAGAAGTGCCTTACCAGGTGAGCCGCGATGCACTTGCTGAAAAAATAGGTAACCTGGTAAACAATAAGATAATAGAGGGTATCACCCATGTAGCCAATGAATCTAACAAAGATGGTACAAGGCTGGTGATAGAATTGCGCAGGGACGCAGTGGCGCAGGTGGTTATCAATAACCTCTACAAGTTCAGCGAACTGCAAACTTCTTATGGTATCAACAACGTGGCGCTGGTGAATGGCCGCCCGCGTACCTTGAATGTTAAAGACCTTGTTTCAGAATTTATCATCTTCCGCCACGAGGTAATTGTTCGCCGTACACAATTTGAACTGCGTGAGGCTAAAAAGCGCGCCCATATATTAGAGGGTTACCTCATAGCGCTCGACCACCTGGACGAAGTGATTGCTTTGATACGCAGCTCTGTAAATCCTGATGAGGCCAAAACTGGATTGATAGAGAAATTCGGCATGAGCGAGATACAGGCGAAGGCCGTACTGGAATTAAGGCTGCAACGCCTTACCGGTATGGAGCGCGATAAAATACGCGAAGAACATGCTGAACTGATGAAACTGATAGCGCACCTGGAAGCAATACTGGGTAGCGAAGAAATGAGGTACCAGATCATTAAAGACGAGCTGCTGGATATACAGAAAAGGTTTGGAGACGAGCGCAAATCTGAAATACAGTACTTGGCCAATGAAATGCGTATTGAAGACCTGATAGAAGACGAGGATGTGGTTATTACTGTTTCTCACCTTGGTTATATCAAGCGTACATCAGCTGCCGAATACCGTGCACAGCGCAGGGGTGGCCGCGGGCTTAGGGGTGGCAGTACAAGGCAGGAAGATTATATAGAGCACCTGTTTGTAGCCTCTACGCACCATACATTGCTGTTCTTTACAGAAAAAGGCCGCTGCTACTGGCTGAAGGTGTACGAGATACCCGAAGCGGATAAAAACGCTAAAGGCCGCGCTATACAAAACCTGATACAAATACCACCGGACGATAAAATACGTACGGTAATAGACATAGCCAAGCTGGAAGAAAAAGAAGGGCTTGCAGGTAAATTCATCGTGTTATGTACCAAGAAAGGTATCATTAAAAAAACGATGCTGGAAGATTTCAGCCGTCCGCGCCAGGGTGGTATCAACGCTATAACCATACAGGAAGGCGACCAGTTATTAGATGTATCGTTGACAGATGGTAACAGCTACATAATGATGGGTGTGAAGAGTGGCCGTGCCATATCTTTTGAAGAACATAAGGTACGTACTACAGGCCGTGGTGCTATAGGCGTGTATGGTATAGAACTGGATGAGAATAATGACGAGGTAATAGGAATGATATGTGTTTCTAAAGATAATATTGCGAAACAGGTATTAGTGGTTTCTGAAAAAGGGCTGGGCAAGCGTACGCCGTTCTTTGAGTTGCTGGATGAAACCGCAACCGAGGAGGACCGGGCAAGGGCTATAAAATTAAAAGACGCAGAGGGTAACGAACAATTGTATCAATTGGCCTACCGTATAACCAACCGTGGTGGTAAAGGTGTTAAAACCATCAACATTACAGAGAAGACCGGCGCACTGGTTGGCTTGTTGGCTGTAGAAGAACGTGAAGACCTGATGATTACCTGCAAGTCTGGTATTACCATCCGTATGAAGGTAGGGCAGATACGTGAAGCTGGCCGCGCTACACAGGGTGTGAAGCTGATAAACATAGACGGTGGCGATGAGATAGCAGCTATAGCAAGGATACAGGAGCAGGAAGAAGATATAGAAACAGATATCGAAGGCGACATTACAGGTGAAGCTGCAACGGATGAAGCAGTTCCCGGTCAGGAATAAGTAAAGAAATGGCGATACTGCCTGTTGTACTGTAACAACCGGTAATTTTGCCCCCATAAAAGATTTATAAGTAAAAATATATTGATGAAAAAGGTATTATTGGCAATAGCAGTGGCGGGTATGATAACTACTGCAAACGCACAACAAAAAAACATACAGTCAGCAAGCAACAGCCTGAGGAACAAAGAATATAAAGAGGCTGTTGAATTTATAGACCTGGCGATAAAAGATCCAAGTACGCAGAGCAATCCCAAGGCATGGGCTACACGCGGGCAGATATACCTGGCTATGGACCAGGACCCGGGCTATGCTGACAAGGATTATTATAAGGAAGCCATTGCTTCTTACATTAAAGTAATGGAGCTAAAGCCCAACTATGAAACGGAACAGGTAAACAAAAACCTGATGTATGGTGCATACAAATCATACAACCAGTCTGTTGTAGCATACAACAGCAAAAAGTATGACGTTGCATATGAAGCAGCAAAAACAACTGTTGATATACACCAGTTGGAAGGTGGTAAACGTTTTGCCGGTGAAAAGAATTTTGATACAGTAGCTACAGGCGCAATGGTTATACAGGCATACAGTGCATTTTATTCGGGTCAGTTAGATAAAGCATTGCCTGTGCTTGAAATGCTGAAAAATAACCCGATAGAGGGTAACAGTGCTAATACTTACATCATAATAGCAGATGCATATGAGAAAAAAGGTAACCAGGCTAAAGAACTGGCTACTTTGGAAGAGGCTAGAAAACGTTTCCCCGGCAATGTAGATGTACGTAACAAAGAACTTAATTTTTATATCCGCACAGGCCAGCAGGATAAACTGTTGCTGAAACTGGAGGAGGCTGTAAAGTCTGAACCTAATAACGCGACATACCAATACAACCTGGCCAACGCATATACAAATATGGCTTTCCCAAAAACGACTGATGGTAAAGCTGGTAAAAAACCTGCCAATTACGATGAGTTGATAACTAAAGCGGAAGCAGGTTTTGAAAAAGCTATATCTATAGAGCCTGATAATATAGGTTACCACTATGATATGGGTGTATTGTACTTCAACCAGGCATCAAACCTTACGGATATGATGAATGATGTACCACCGGCAGACGATAAAAAGTATAACGAACTAAAAGCGCTGCGTGAAGAGAAGTTCAATAAAGCACATCCGCACCTTGAAAAAATATTTACTACCTACGAGTCCAAATATAAGAGCCTCGATGCTGATAATAAATTCATGTACAGGTCTTCTTTAACGGCACTGCGCGAAATGTACGCATTGCAAAACAAACTGGATAAGGCAGCTGAAATGAAGAAGAAGTACGAAGAAGTGAATAAGTAACATTTTATCTCAATTACCCATACATAAACTAATAAGAATTTTGGCGCAAATTAATAAACTGGACCTGGTAAAGTTTGCACCCCGCAATGGCGAGGGTTTTTACGATACCTGCAAGAAGAAGATAGATACCTACTTTAAGGATAATAACATAGACCCTCATGCAAATGCGGCTATGGTTACTAAAACGGTACTCATTATGCTGATGTACCTGGCACCATATGCTGTCATGGTATCCGGCATTTTAAATGGTAGTACACTTGGCTTCCTGGCTATGTGGATACTGATGGGCGTAGGCATGACGGGGGTAGGTTGTTCCATCATGCATGACTCAAACCACGGTTCTTATTCAACAAATAAAACATTGAATAAGCTGTTGGGTAAGGTTATAGTACTTGTGGGTGGATACCATGTAACATGGAAGATACAGCACAATATATTGCACCATACATATACTAATATTGAAGGGCTTGATCACGATATAGATGCAGGAGTATTCCTGCGCTTTTCGCCAAACAGTAAATGGTATAAAATGCACAGGTTTCAGCATTTTTATGCATGGTTCCTTTATGGCCTCCTTACTTTTCAATGGGCTACCATAAAAGACTTCCGCCAGATATATGACTACCACAAGCTGGACCTGCTTAAGAAAGAGAAAAAAACATTGAAATCTGCCATGCTGGAAGTAAGCATTTACAAAGTGTTATATTACCTCGGCATAGTGATCGTTCCCATTTTTGTAACCGGCGCTCCATGGCACCTTGTGCTGATAGGCTTTTTCCTGATGCACTTTGTAGCGGGTGTATTGCTGTCTGCTATATTCCAGCTGGCGCATGTTATGGAAGAATGTGAATTTCCTAATCCTGACGATAGCAGGAAGATGGAAAACAGCTGGGCGATACACCAACTGATGACCACTGCCAACTTCTCTCCAAAAAGCAGGATCATGTCATGGTTCATAGGTGGGCTGAACAGGCAGATAGAACATCACCTGTTTCCGCACATATGCCACATACACTATAAAAAGATAGCGCCAATAGTAAAGCAGACCGCACAGGAATATAACCTGCCTTATTATGAGCAAAAAACCTTTATTACAGCACTGCTGGACCATGGCAGAATGCTGGCTAAGATGGGTAAAAGCGCTGCCTGAATTAATATTTGTTGTTGTTTTTAATATTGATAAAAAATCATACATTTACTTATAACAACATTATTAATACAATTAATTTTTTTAAAAGTGGAAGGTCAAAAATTAACCGGAACTGTAAAGTTCTTCAATGAATCCAAAGGATTTGGTTTCATTAAGCATGATAATTCTTCTGAAGAAACATTCCTGCACGTTAGCGGTCTTAAAGACCAGGTAAAAGAGAATGACCGCGTTGAGTTTGAACTGCAACAGGGTCGCAAAGGCATGAATGCTGTAAACGTTAAGAAAGTATAGTAAAACTTATAGGAATTGATTGCTAAGCCTGTCCGCATTGTAGGGCAGGCTTTTTTTATCAGAATAATTTTAGCTGGCTTCCTTTATTGCCTTTGGGTGGTTGTGCATTGCCAAACACGGTCTTCCCTCCGTACTTCCACGATTCTGCTCTTTCCTTTTCTATTAGTTGCTCAAAGTTGTTGTTCGGCACAAAATCATCTTCCAGCTTTTTGGCTGCCCTGTGCAGGTTTTTAATGGCCTCGTTTTTATCGCTGCTGCCCAGCTTTGCCAGTTGTATAGCTTTGTCAAGCGTGGCTATTGTTTCATCGTAGGTTTTTGTAGGTACAGGAAAAGGATGGCCATCTTTGCCACCATGTGCAAATGAATAACGTGCAGGGTCCTCAAAACGGGTAGGGGTACCGTGTATCACTTCACTTACCAATGCCAGCGATTGTAATGTCCTTGGCCCAACCCCTTCAAGTAAAAGCAGGGTTTCCGCATCAAGATGTTCCAGTTCCTGCGCTACTGCCAGTACAGAGCCTAGTCGTTTCAGGTTTACATTAGTTGCACGCACTTCATGATGCGCAGGCATCAGTATCTTTTTAGCTTCCTGTAGTATTACTGCCGGGCTTTCTTTAATGATGTTCAGTATGCCCGTTTTTGTAACCGAAGCCTGCCGGGCTGTCAGGTTAAGTATCTGCCCGTGATTTTTGCCGTAGATAAAGCTATGAGGCTCTTCTATAAATGATTTGATAGTAGGCGAATGCCAGTGATAGCGGCGTGCGTAGCCGTTGGCATCGTTCATACCCTGTTGTATTACTGCCCAGTCGCCCTCGCTGCTTACAATAAAGCTGTGCAGGTATATCTGGTAACCATCCTGTATAGCTGTGTTATCTACCTTGGCCGATAGCCTGCTGCTGCGTACCAGCATATTGCCATCCAGCCCTGTTGTTTCCGCAATTTTTAGTAATTCGTTGGGTGTTTCTTTAGAATGCCGGCCCTTACCGCCGCATATATATATGCCCAGTTCTTTGCTCTTGGCATTCACAGCTTGTTTTAAGGAACCTAATACAGAAGTTGTGATACCGGATGAGTGCCAGTCCATACCCAATACGCACCCAAGAGACTGGAACCAGGCGGGGTCGCTGATGCGTTGTATAAATGCAGCCTTTCCATACTCCAGTATTATAGCCTCGGCAATAGCGCCACCAAGCAGGCTCATACGCTGGTACAGCCATGGTGGTACTTTACCATAGTGTAGTGGTAAATCTGCATAAGAACGGCTCATGCTATAAAGTTAGGAAATAATACAGGCGTAAACTGTTAAGGTTTGCCTGTAGGCATCAGTAATCTGCTACTTTTTAAGAAGCAACACGTTGCCTTTCCATCTTCACCTTCTGGGGTTGTTTCAGCTCGCGAAAGCCTACCATGCGGTTCAGTTCAGGATCCCAAACCTTCAGGCGGAAGCAGGCAATAATTTCGCTTGGCTTCAGAGAAGTGGTTTTGGCTGTTTGCAATTCAGGTATGGCAGCCATAGCCTCGGGCAGGCGGTAAAAAGGTATTCTTGCATTAAGATGGTGGATGTGATGATAGCCTATATTACCCGTAAACCATTCCATTACAGGGTTCATTACCATATAGCTGGACGATTCCAGTGCTGCAACTTCATATTTCCAGTCTTTATTATCGTTGAAAGTTGTAGAGGGAAAATTGTGCTGCGCGTAAAACAGGTATGCGCCCATAGCACAGGCTATAAAATAAGGTATGAACAATGCGAACAACCAGACCTGCCAGCCCGCGAATATTATAAGCGCCGCGCTGATGGCTACGTGTAAGATCAATGCTACAAGGGAATCAGCATGCTTTTTAGGGGAGCTGATAAAAGAGCTCAAACACATTCCTATAATGAACATGCTGAAATAGCCCATAATTATAGTCAGTGGATGCCGCACGGCCAGGTACACACGCCTTTCGCCGGGTGTCATAGACAGAAACTTGTTTTTGCTGGCTATAGGGTACGAGCCTATGCTTGCGCTGAACAACTTTGAGTTGTTGGCGTGGTGGTAATCGTGAGAACGTTTCCAGATACTGGCAGGGGCAAGTATCAATACCCCAAACACTTTCATGATAGCATTTGCCAGTGAAGACTTGTGCAATATGGTATGGTGTTGAAAATCATGATAAATGATAAACATCCGTACCAGCAGCAGGCTCGTAAGCAGGCTGAATACCAGCTTTGCCAATACATACGGCACTAGTACCGTACCTGTAAATGCTAATATTAACAATACTAACGTTGATATTAATACATACCAGCTCCTGGTTCTATTCTCCGTAGCAAACTCTTTAGTTGCTAATATTAGTTCTTTACCTTCACGCACTTTTACAAATATAGATTAAATTTATTTAGTAATTAGTTTCTTTTATGCTTCCACCTCCGGTGCGACCATATCCATATTTCCGGCTGTGCTATGATATCTTGCTCTAACCGCTTGGTATGCAGTGTAGTTATATATCCTTCGGGTGTCCCTTTAGTGACAGTTTCAAGCACTTCTACCCCTATCTCATAATACCCTCTTTTAACTTTTCGTATAGAACCATATACGACAGGGTAGCCGATTTTGTTTGCAATAATCTCTGTTCCTTTGAAAACCGGCGTGTCCTGGTTAAGAAAAGTCATCCAATGTGCGCCCTCCGGTTGCGGAGATTGGTCGGCGATAAAAGCTGTAGCCGTGAGCTCCCCGCGGTTGGCCAGCATCTGCCTGAAGGTATCTTTCATAGGTATAAGCCCTGTACCAAAACGGCTGCGCATGCGGTACATCAGCCCGTCAAAGTATTTGTTACTCAGGGGGTGGTATATCACATACAGGTGGTGTTTGCACATCAGGCTGAAGGAATTGCCCGCCCACTCCCAGTTGCCCAGGTGCCCCATCACCAGTATGATGCTTTTGCCCTCATCTGCTATACCATTCAGCGTAGCAATTGCCTCGTCGCTGAAGTGGCAATGTTTCTTCATTTGCTCTTTGCTGATGGTGAGCGTTTTAAAAGTTTCCAGTGTCAGGTCGCACAGGTAGTGGTAATATTTCCTGGCAAGAGCCAGTATTTCTGCTTCAGTTTTTTCAGGGAATGCATTGCGCATATTGCCTAATACCACCTTCTTGCGGTAGCCTGAAATATGATACAGGATTACATACAAACCGTCTGACAAGAGGTACAACAGAGGGAATGGCAGGAGCGATACAAGATACAGCAGCGGTAGCGATATATAGTATAATATAGCCTGCAACAGTTGTGTTTTTTAGTGCGATAAAGATATAATTTTCTGTCAAAGTCGTATATCAAAACAGGTAAAAAATTTCAATCTTGCTAAATATGCGTAACTTCAACGCATTAAACATTTAAGACACATTGACATTTGAAGATTTTGGTTTCGACCCTGATGTAGAGGATGGGTTGAAAACGATGGGATATAAAGTGCCCACACCCATACAGCAGTCAGCAATACCCGCAATACTTGATAATAAAGACCTGATAGCCTGCGCACAGACAGGCACGGGCAAAACGGCTGCCTACCTGCTGCCTATATTACACAAGATAATTACATCGCCCCCATGCATGCTGAATACGCTGATACTGGCACCCACGCGAGAGCTGGCACAGCAGATAGACCAGCAGATAGATGGCTTGGCATATTATATGGACATCAGCTCTATACCCATATACGGTGGTGGAGATGGTAACGTATTCACCCAGCAGCGCCGCGCGCTCGATGCAGGGGTAGACATAGTGATAGCCACACCCGGCAGGCTCATATCGCACCTGGCATCGGGCGCTATAAAGCTCGACGACCTGCAGCACCTGGTGCTGGACGAGGCCGACCGTATGCTGGACATGGGCTTTTACGACGACATCGTAAAGATCATCAACTACCTGCCCAGCCACAGGCAGACCCTGCTGTTCTCTGCCACCATGCCGCCCAAGATAAGGGCGCTGGCTGGTAAAATATTGCAGAACCCCATGCAGATAAGCATAGCCATATCAAAACCTGCAGAGGGTATATGGCAGCGTGCCTTTATGGTGTATGATGATAACAAGATAGACCTGCTGAAAGCATTGCTGAAGGCCGATACCTACAACAGCGTTATCATATTCGCATCTACCAAAGAGAATGTAAAACGCCTGGACCGCGAACTGGCAAAGACCGGCATAGATGCCAAGGCCTTCCACTCAGACCTGGAGCAGGCAGAGCGCGAAGACCTGATGAACAAGTTTAAAAGCAGGCGTATTAATATACTGATAGGTACCGATGTACTCTCCCGCGGTATAGATGTAGAGGGTATAGACCTCGTGGTGAACTACGATGCCCCGCCGGATCCCGAAGATTATGTGCACCGCATAGGCCGTACAGCCAGGGCAGCATCAAAAGGCACAGCCATCACCTTTATCAACGATAAAGACCAGGAAAAATTTGCCCGTATAGAAAAGCTGATAGAACGCGAGATACCCAAAGAGCCCATGCCCGAAGGCATACCCGAAGGCCCGGAATACAACCCACGCCGCAGGGGCGGTGGTGGTGGCGGCGGCAACCGGGGCGGTGGATTTAAAGGCAAAGGCAGCGGTGGCCATAAAGGACGCTCCGGCGGCAGCCAGAAGCGCAAGTTTGGAGGCACGGGAGACAGGAAACCACAGGGCTAAAACCCATACACAGCACAGCACAGGTTTTTTTTAAAAGACATAAAAAAAGCAGCCTTACGGGGCTGCTTTTTAAATTCTGGAATCTGTGATAGAACTCCGTTGTAACTGGTGTAAAGATGCTAACCCCTCCCCAACCGTAAAAACATTCCACCCCTCCTTAACCTCATATTAACAAATAACACACTGTCTCCCGCCAAACAAGTAAGCTCCCCACCTCAGATGAGGAGGGGAGAATGAACGTTCCGCCCTTGGGCGGAGGAAGGTCATTCGGGGGCGGTTGACACTCGCGCTGAACTAGTAACATTTCCCCTCCCACGGAGGGGTTGGGGTGGGTTACTCGCGCAGGACACTTTTAGGTTTTGACTTTTTACTCTTGACTTCAGGCAGCATGTGTAAACCAGCTATCCCGCAGTATACTGGTATACAAAAGTATATTGCTATACATTGTATACTATGCATCGGTACCTTTACCCCTACAAAAAAATATAACAACAATGATTTTATTAGATTCGCTGAAATGGCGCTATGCAACCAAAAAAATGAACGGCACACCCGTGCCGCAGCATAAAGTAGATAATATACTCCAGGCCGCCAGCCTTGCCCCCACATCTGCAGGGCTGCAGCCCTACAGGGTTATCGTCATCACCAACCCGGCGCTGAAACAGCAGATACTGCCCATAGCCAACAACCAGGCACAGGTCACCGATGGCTCTCACCTGCTGGTGTTTGCCGCCTGGCACGACTATACCATACCCCGTATAGATCAGCACCTGGCGCACACCGCTGCCGAAAGGGGCATGCCTGTAGATGCGTTTAACGATTTCAGGGAAAAGCTGGTGGCGGCGTTTACCACCCGCACCGCGCAAGAAAACTTTGAGCATGCCGCCCGGCAAAGCTACATAGGCTTTGGCATGGCCATAGCCGCCGCGGCAGAGCAGCGTGTAGATGCCACACCTATGGAGGGCTTCGACAGCAACGCGCTCGATGAACTGCTGGGCCTGCCCGCACTGGGGCTGAAAAGCGTTACCATACTGCCCCTGGGCTACCGCGACGATGCCAACGACTGGCTCGTAAACCTGAAAAAAGTACGCACCCCCCAGCACGATTTTATCATAAACATGAACTAACCAACCCACACCCCGTGCCCATCCACAACCGCACGGGGTGTTATTTCTTTCTCCCGTCACTGCGAGGCACGAAGCAGCCTCGCGAAACACCAGGATAATTTATTGTCCAAACAACACAAAAACTATGTAGCGACAAAGGCGTTAGCACCATTCATCGTTCTGATTACTATTGAACAACTCATGTATAACAGTCCACCCGCGCAGGACAGAATACTGTCTCCCGCTGGCGGGAGTGTCCGCAGGACGAGGGTGGACCACTCGCGCAGGAAAAAACACTTCCCCTCCCACGGAGGGGTTGGGGTGGGTTACCCGCGCCGGACAAACAACACCCATCGGAGAGGCGGGGGAGAGGCTACTTCTTCCCAAAATAATGCTCATGGACCATCTTGCCCAGTTGGTCATTCACATTACGGACGCCATGGGCATCCAGCCACTGCTGGAAGGCCGCAGGGTCTGAGGGCGTAAAGCGTACCAGGTCATCATTTTTCAGGTTAATGATAAAAATATCAATTGAGAAGATATAAGCGGATAATGCTCCCGCCCGGTGCGGGAATTCGCGATATGTATCTGTCATGGTTGTGATTTGAAAGACTAAGGTAAATAAAATATTTAGTTTTGTCACTCTTAAGGGTGACAAAATAAACTGCCATCATCTTTAGTATTGGATGATGCCAGCGCCCATAAATAAGCAACAGGAAAAGCTATTGAAAAAATTAGCTGATAGGGTTAGAACTATCAGGGAAGAAAAAGGCATGACCCTGCAGGAAGTAGCGCACGAAATAGGCAAAGACCGCCAGTCTATACACCGTCTTGAAAAAGGAGAATTCAACCCCTCATTTATCTACCTCACAGAAGTTTGTAAAGGCCTGGGCATAGAATTAAGCGATTTGGTGAAGGATTTGTAAATCCAGATACAGGTTCGATTCCTGTCGAGGCTGCATAATTTATTGTCCCGGCTGCAATACTACTATCCGGCGACAAAGGCTTTAGCACCATTCATCGTTCTGATTACTATTGAACAACTCATGTATAACAGTCCACCGCGCCGGACAAAACACGATAAAAGCTCCTCTCTCTGGGAGAGGCGGGGAGAGGCTATAGCTCCCCACCTATCAAAGCTGTCATGGTGAATGAAGCCCGGCAAAGCAGGATGTAATGAAGCATCTGCTGAAGCACAGAGATGTAGCCATGTGATACCTGCACCTGTACAGTACGCAGTTTGTTGGTGCGGTCACAAGATCGACCAAATGGAAATTTTCATAATCGTAGGTTGTATTACAGCACCAGATTCGTTGATGATGAGCTTAGTTACCACTTCTAACTATTAAGCGAACGATTTATATATTTTCCGCTAAGTAGAAAATAAAACATAGTTATATGTTCAACGCATATAGCCAACTTCTTTGACCAAATTTCAAGATCATCAAATTGTAGTTTTACTGAATATTCAATTTCATCACCTTTTTCAGTAGGAAATAAGTTGTTCTTTATTGCCATTAAAGCATTCCAATATTCTGATTCAAATTCATCGGATTGGTATAAATTCTCATCAAATGGGAATTCTTCAAGTACATCTGCTAAATAATCTAAAGTGGATTGAAGTTCCTTTTGCAATTCGCCGTGGATTTTCATTACATGGTCAACAAATATCGTTTGCCCCAACTCATTTAATTCGTTTGTTTCGAAAAACTTTAATTCAACAATATGTTGTAGATAAATAGGAGTAAGCATAAACCGTTCAATAAATGCTTTTGCTTTTACTATTTGAGGTGCAAGAATAGTCCAGTCAACTAATTTCAGATTTTTAATGATACTCTCATCTATCGGTTGGGGCACCCAATTGTGAACGCCAATATTATCATATTCATCTCGAAAAACATATTCTCGAATTGAATACCAGCAGCTATTCATTGTATAGTCGTGCACAAGAGGAACAATGAAGAAATCCTTAAAATTACTATTAATCATAAGCTGTTTTATACTCACGTATTCGGGCTTATTTATTGCTTCCTGTATTGCCTTGAAAGCAGCCTTAACACCCAATAAAACATAAACTGGCTCTAATGCTTTAATAATAATTATAGGCTTGTAATTAGTTAAGCGATCATTCTGATACTTTAAACTAAACCAACCTTTTTGAGATTCTTTCTTGCAATTGTGAATTAACCTCTTTTCAAAGTCTAGTTTCAATTCTTCGATATAGTTATTTGGATTGTAGCGACTGACCGAATGTTGAGCATTATTGAGATATTCCTTCCAGTAGAACGCAGTTCGGAACAAATCATTTTGTTTGATGTTTATAGCGTTATCCACTGAAAATTTATGAAACTGCATATCCTTTTTTGATAGGTAACTATTTATATTCTCAATTGCCTCAAAAAGATTGACCTGTGAAATATGTTCAGTGTTGCTATTAGTATCATCATTTTTTTCAATTACTGCCTTTAGTCGGTTTAGTATTGTTTCACTAGATTGTCGAATAAAATTCTCAATTCCATTTCGATACTTACTATGATTTTTAAAGAAAGTATCAAATTTGGTTTCAAATTTTCTTATTGCTACTTGTTCTTTACCTAATGTCTTTTTCTTCTCTTCTCGTTCATTATAATATATACCCAAAGGATCAGATATAGATTGAGGTTTCATTAACATTTCCAATGAATTGTATTGAGCATTAGTTGCTAGGTCTAGCAATGATTTTAAATTTGTTCTATCCTTTCTGAACTTTGAAAATATCTGATTAAAGAACAGCACGTGTTGAGAAATACTTTGTTCCCATTTTTCTAGTATATTATAAAAACTTTGCCAATCCCTAGGCATATTTTGATAATCGTATCTTCTAATCGCAATTGCGTTTAGGTTTACCCATTGAGATAAGGGGAGATTTTTTATGCTAATGTTTTTAAAACTATCATCATATGGTAATGGAATCAATGAGATATTGTGTCCCAATCCTTGGACTGAATATTTTTGTTTGTTAGGGAATGCTTTCCTAAATAGATCAATAATAGCTACTGTATATTCATTCCGGGAAAAATTTTCTTCATGTTGGGTTATATCAGAGATGTAACGTGCACTTATTTTATCATCCTCAATTGCAATAAATGGGATGTTATATTCAACTTGCATTTTCTTTATAAAATCTTCCTGAAGCATATTAATATTAACACTAAATATTTCCATGTGAAATGACATTCCCAATAGTACATCAGCTATAGCTTCAGCATCTAAATATCTAACAGAACTATTGATATATTCCGCGTCTATTGCCTTAATATCCTCATGTGAATTCGGTATTTGTTTTAGCCAGAATAGTACTTTGCCATACCCTGTCCAGTCTTCCTTTGTTGATGGAATATTTTGCGGTAAACAAACGTTTTTCATGAAATTCTCTGCATACTTAAATACGCTCGACTTTGGCACTAACTGTTGGTTTATAGCAGTTGATTTTTCGCCTGCATCTTTTTGGAGAAAATCAATACCATCCAAAAATTCTTTAGTGCTGAATGTATCACCAAAATATACATCGACCATCATATACCATGCCCCTCCCCACTGTGAGCGTGCATCATCTATAAACGATCTGTTCGCTTCTATGTAATCGCACACGCCCAGCCAATTGAATGCATCTAGTAATGATGAGTAAAAGAGCCAGGAATTATTTATTTGTGTTATTTCAGCGACTACTTCACCCGCGGTAACAATACGGTCATTTAGTACATTTACAAGAAAATAGAATACATCATTATCTACGATATAGCTAAGGCATTGAGATATAAAATCCTTTTTGCAGATGATTACTTCATCATACAAATGGTTAAGTAGAAGCTTTGATCGCAATGGATGTAATCCTGTAAGATATTTTTCTTCAGTGTCAATTTTTATGAGATATTCCTTTTCGAGGCGTTTTGTTATTCCTAGAATATTGTTAACACCTCTTATTTTTCTAACGTCTACCCTGCCTCCGTATGCATCAATAAGGACAATTACTCTTAAAACGTTTAATATCTCATTTGGAGCAGATAAATTCTCATTTTCAAGAATTGATACTTGTTGATGTAATTTGGCAGTTAGAGATTCACCCTTAGTAATGCTATAGACAAATTCTAGTAGTGGGCCTGATTCTCCAAATCTTATCCATGCTTCATCAAAGTCAGTGTTGGCAAAATCAATATGCTTTTCATTAATCTTACTATAGATGTTTCGTGCTTCTTGTTTTGTTAATGATACTTCAATTTCCTTTAGCCGGAACTCAATTCCGTATGCTATAGCCTTATACCAATCTTCTTGGCGCACAGTAATCAAAAAATTAATTTGTTTATCGTTTGAAAATTCTCTTACTATCTTCAGCCATTCAACTGAGTTTGGTTGTACATTTATAAGAAAGAGGACTGAAATCGACAATTCCTTCGACAATCCTCTTATGGCAGTAATAGCTGAACGTGTATTGATGAAATCTTCTTGAAGGGTTATTTCATATACAAAATTTGATGGACAATAATCTTGTATGTATCGATAGGCTAGTGTTGATTTTCCTTGCCCAGATGCTCCACGTAAGACTATGACATTGTGTTCCTCAAAGCCATTTACCACAATGTCTAAAAAATCATTTCTAACTACATCCAGATTCGCAAGTATATGTTCGTATCGTGCACTTATACCAGAATAGTATTCTTCTATTAAGGAATTTGGGTCTAAATTTTCTAATAGGCTTTCATTTATAGGGCTGATAAATATTCCAAGTTGATTAGTAACAGCAATTGTCTCAGCAAGGAAAATGGCTATTTTCTGAATTTCAGAAAATAGTTTATCGGTCGTTACTATGCGTTGTTTTTCTGCATTAAAAGAAAGCCAATAAACAAGAATTTTTATTGTCGGTATCGGGTCCGTGAATGGATACTTATCCTTCAATAGTTCAAGTATGCTATTATATATATCAACTTCGTTTATTAGAACAACTTGAATATTCCTTTTGATTATGTACCATTCATTTTCAGTTAATTCATAAGCCTGAATCGCTTTTCTTTCATTTTTTGTAATACTATTTTTTGCTTCAATCCATGAAAGCAATTCTGATGAAAAGCTACCAAAGGAAACAATGATAGGTTTTATATTAGCTTTTTTACATTGTACAGATAGGTATCGTCTAAAAAAGGAAGTTTTAGTTTTCGAAAGAAGATCAGATAATGTAATTTGTTTTGTTAAGTTCTTTACCTGTAATAGCTCAATAAGATTACTATTCTCATCGTAGATATCAATATCTTCAATTCCTTCGAGAAAGTACGTTCTGTTTTTTTTATTCTCGGAGAGTATAAGATATAGTGAATAGAGAAATTGGGTTCTATAACCTTTTAAAGCAGCAATTCCCGACATGATGAATGTTTCTTAGTTATAAATTCTCAATCTACTTTAATGTAGTCGATAAAACAATTCCAAATGATAATGGTAAAGTTTAATATGAATTATTTCATGCTGTTCGATATATTCCGCTGGGCATGTCGAATTGAGAAGTAATAACCCTTTCTGAGATATGTATCCTGGATTTGTTGTTGAACATTTCTGTTCAGCAGCCAATTGTCATAGCCTAACCAATGCTAACTCTGTTTACAAAACGGCTGCATTGGCTGAGGTCAGCAGATCATCACGTCGTCCTGCTTTGGCGGCACTACTCATGATGACAGTACCATTGTGCTTACTTCTTGTTTTTTTACTTAACTTTGTAATTAAAAGTACTTTCTAAAAAAATATACAATGAGCAAAGAAATAAGCCGGGGGCTAAAATTGGGTAGGGTATTTTCAATGATAACCGTACTGCTGGGCGCAGCATTAATTACCTATATGATAACGGTGGAAGGTGAGCTGGGAGCCTTGCCGCTGTTTTTAATAATAGTGGGTATAGTATGGGTGGTTATAAACCGGTATAAGATTAGAAAACAGCAGCAGTAAAAGATAGAACCTGCACCAGTGCAGGATTGGTATTTCATCCTGTTTCGCGAGGCCGCCCCGAAGAGTCGGGATTAAGAAACTTCATGCCTCGCGGTGACGGGTGGGGTAGTAGAGTAGAATTTCAGGACGTACAAGAGTGCGACGCAACGGACGCCGGATAGTAGCATTTAAGTTTGGATAATAATCATTAAATATGTAAATTTGCTTAACAAAGCAGCCGCCTTGTGCAATCCCGGCGGCGTCGGGATGTTAGTTCCTAAAAATCTTTTTCACAAACCTTCCTCCTGCTCCCTGCGGGGAGGCCGGGAGGGCTAAAATTTCCTTTCGTCATGAACATTAAACCAAAGCACCTGCAGTTTTGCATGGCCTACCTGCAAACCAGCGACCCCGGCGTGGCCTACAAAATGACCTATCCCAAAGCGGGCATGAAATCGCTCTACGCAGCAGCATCGCGCCTGATGGCCCGCCCCGAGGTAAGCGCCTGGATAGAAGATACCCGCGAAATGATGCAGCAGCGCATCCTCCGCGAGATACAGGCCGACCAGGTACAGGCCAAAAAAGAGCAGCTGCTCAGCATCAACGAAAAGCGCAATGTACTTACCCGCATTATAACCGGCGAGGCTAAGCGCAGCCGCCATATAAAAACCAAATACGGTGTAACCAAAGTGGAGGACGACCAGCCTGTGTACGCCATCCTGCGCGCAATAGACATGGACACCCGCCTGGAGAACTTCCAGAACTACCTCATCCACCGCGACAGCTGGGGCAAAACGCCCGTCCTGCACATAAACCCGCCCACACTGCAGCAACAGGTAAATATATTGATAGCACAAGCCACAAAAGAGGAAATCCCGGAGGGGCATAAAACGATTCCCCTCCTTACGAAGGAGGGGAGCATGGACGTTCTGCCCCCGGCAGAGGAAGTCCATGCAGGGGAGGTAGCACCCGCGCAGGAAAACCTGTCCCCCGCCGGCGGGGGTGTCCGCAGGACGGGGGTGGACCCACTCGCACAGGAAAAAGCAACACAGGAAAAAGCAACACCGGAAAAAGTCCCCTCTCCTCGGGAGAGGGCGGAGGGTGAGGTTTCCCCCGCGAGTAACACATCCCTCCTGCCTCCCTTCGAAGGGAGAATTGAGGAGACAACAAATTCCTCCTTTGAAGGAGGTGCCGCAGGCGGAGGATGTCCACCGCACCGGAAAAAACAACACCCGAAAAAAGCGACATTTTTTTCCCGGGTGCTGATTACTTAACAAAACTTAACAAACGAGCCTTGCGAGTTCGTTAACGCCAATAAAAATCTACCTCAGGTTAACAAAAATGCCACCCTCTCCCTGGGAGAGGGCCGGGGTGAGGCCAAAAAGCGTATCTTCGCCCCGTATTCACAACCTGCACGGGAATAATATTAATTATCCTTCAATAATTTTTGTGTGTAATGAAAAGTTACATTACCTTTGCAGTCCTTAAAAAAAATATATTAACGGTATAGCAAATGCCTACAATTCAACAATTAGTAAGAAAAGGCCGCAAGCAGGTAGAGGTTAAATCTAAATCTCGTGCGTTGGACGCATGTCCTCAACGCCGTGGTGTATGTACCCGTGTATATACTACTACACCTAAGAAACCAAACTCTGCACTGCGTAAAGTGGCTAAAGTACGTTTGACTAACAAGATAGAGGTGATTGCCTACATTCCTGGTGAGGGCCACAACCTGCAGGAGCACAGTATCGTACTGATACGTGGCGGCAGGGTGAAAGACCTTCCGGGTGTACGTTACCACATCGTTCGTGGCGCGCTGGATACTGCGGGTGTAAAAGACCGTAAACAGAGCCGCAGTAAATACGGTACGAAAAGAGAAAAAGCTAAGAAATAATTTAATTATAACAAGCCAATCATATAATATAATACAATGAGGAAGGCACAAGCTAAAAAGATACCTTTAGCACCAGACCCAAGGTTCAACGATAAAAACGTTACACGTTTCGTAAACTGCATGATGTGGGGTGGTAACAAGAGTGTAGTATTGAAAGCGTTCTATGACGCTATAGATAAAGTTTCAAAAATCAGTGGCGAAGATGGCTATGAGGTTTGGAAAAAAGCGTTGCAAAACGTTACACCAAGCGTAGAAGTACGCAGCCGCCGTATAGGTGGTGCTACCTTCCAGATACCTGCAGAGGTTCGTCCGGATCGTAAAATATCCCTGAGCATCAAATGGCTGATCCGTTTCAGCCGCGAGCGCAACGGCCGTACCATAGCCGACAAGCTGGCCAACGAAATAGTTGCCGCTGCAAAAGGCGAGGGTGCTGCATTCAAGAAAAAAGAAGATACTCACCGTATGGCCGATGCGAACAAAGCATTTGCTCACTTCAGGATCTAGTAGTATTTATATAATATTTTTATATAAGAAGGGTTGCCGTTTGGCGGCCCTTTTTTGTGGGTAAATTTTTAACCTGGAAACCGGGTTTTGGCTTATTTTCGGTCTCGGTAAAATAAATTTTAAAATTTGTACAAAATAATTGCACATTTGTACATTTATTTAAAAACAGGTTGTATATTTGACCAATAATTAAACTTCTAACACAATAATTTTAAGAAAATGGCAGCAGATGACAAATTAAAGGTTTTAAAGCTCGCTCTTGATAAGATCGAGAAGGATTATGGCAAAGGCTCTGTAATGATGTTGGGCGACAAGCAAAAGGTCAACATAGAAACAATCAGTACAGGTTCTTTAGGATTGGATGTGGCATTAGGAGTAGGTGGCTTCCCGCGTGGGCGTATTATTGAGATTTATGGCCCTGAGTCTTCAGGTAAGACGACGATAGCCATCCATACAATAGCTGAGGCACAAAAGAAAGGCGGCATATGTGCTATAATAGATGCTGAGCACGCTTTTGACGCCAGCTACGCCCGCAAACTGGGTGTGGACGTAGATAACCTCATTATTTCGCAACCTGATTATGGTGAACAAGGTCTTGAAATAGCGGACAGGCTTATATCTTCAGGTGCACTGGATGTAGTAGTAATTGACTCTGTGGCAGCACTGGTGCCTAAAGGAGAACTGGAAGGTGAAATGGGCGACAGTAAAATGGGCCTGCAGGCAAGGCTGATGAGCCAGGCCTTGCGTAAGCTTACGGCCACTATAAACCGTACAGGTTGCTGCTGTATATTTATCAACCAGCTTCGTGAGAAGATAGGTGTGATGTTTGGCAATCCTGAAACAACTACCGGTGGTAATGCATTGAAGTTCTACGCTTCTGTACGTTTGGACATACGTCGTGTAAGCCAGATAAAAGACGGTGATGTGGCCAGCGGTAACCGTACCAAGGTGAAAGTGGTGAAAAACAAAGTAGCTCCGCCTTTCCGTGTAGTTGAGTTTGATATTATATTCGGACAGGGAATAAGTAAAGTAGGCGAAATAATAGATATGGGTGTAGAACTGGGTGTGCTTAATAAGAGTGGCTCATGGTTTAGCTATGGTGATGCCAAGATAGGCCAGGGTAGGGATGCTGTGAAACAGTTTATGCAGGATAACCCCGAGATGATGGAAGAGGTAGAGGCGAAAATAAGGGTGCTGCTACAGCCCGCAGAAGAATAGAATAATAAGAAGGGTTAGTAACCATAAGAAGGGGCATAGCGAAAGCTATACCCCTTTGTTCATTTATATGTGTTTTTGCATTGCACAATTTATTCTTTCATAAACCGGGCAGCCTTATCTCCTATCCTGATAAGATATATGCCGGAAGGTAATTGCGTAGTATTTATGTGCATGTTATTACCCTCGTTTTTTACAGGTAACACTATGGTTGCTCCCGTAATGGTAGAGACATGTATTTCTTGTTGTTGAATACCTTTTACAACCAGCATATCATTAACAGGATTAGGGTAAATAACCAGGTTGTTAATTTGTAATTCCCTAACAGTGTTTGGTGTAAAAGCGACAAAAGCACTGAGAACTGTATCCGTTGGAGAGCAGCTTGGCCCACTACTCACCCATACAGATATGAATTCGCCCTGCTGTATATCTACTCCAAATACCAGGTTAAGGGTTTTAAAAACTTCTCCCGGAATATCCTTCCCGTTTTTACGCCATTGGTAGGAGACATTGATGCTGCTATCAAGAATATTGGCAGTAAGCGTTACAGGGGTATATTGGCCTATATAAAATCCTGGTTTTGCCGATATGGATACTGTAGGGTTAACCACAGGATAAACGTCAATTATGGCTGTGTCCGGGATAGAATGGCAACCCATGCTGTCAACGGTTAGTATGTAGGTATGCCTGCCTGTTGATATGTAGTTTGCCTGTAAAATATTCTGGGTATGTATTTGGCCTACAAAAGGCCCAATCCAATTGTAATCTTCACCTATACCTGCGGGCGTACTGAATATTTTCAGTGTGTCACCTTTGCATAAGGGGCTATTGCTGGATACAACAGGAGTAGCAGGCCTGGTATTGATATCAGTAGGCGCAATAGTAACAGAACCTGTATCTGAAACACAACCAAAGGTATCTATATGTACAGAGTTGTATTCACCGGTATTGGCTTTGCCTGCAAGTGGTATATGAGATAAAAGCAAGGTGTCATTGAAGCCTGCCGGCCCCCATATTTTTGTTTTAAGACCGGTACCTCCGGTAGAAGGGGTGGTATTAAGATATAAAGTATCGCCGATGCACATAGGTACACCAGCATTTATTACAGGTTTCGCAGGTGGAATATGTACTGTGATATTTATAGTATCGCTATCGCTGGGGCAACCGGCTTTGGTTCCTACTACTTTATATATGCCGGAATTTATGCCTGTAGCGTTTGTTACTGTTTCATTCTGGCCGGTGCGGTTAAAACCAGCAGGGCCACTCCATTTGTACGTAACACCACTGGTGCCCACGTTGGCAACTAATGTAAAGCCTGTTCCACTACATATTGTATCAGGGAACTGTGCTATTTCAATGTCAATATTACACTGTGCATTTATTTGGGTATAAAACAACATCGTAATAAAACAACCCGAAAAAAAATATTTCATTTTCATATAAGCAGCTCCTGTTTTATCTATTACAATATTAAGATAAACGCAGGGTAAAACAATAGGCTAGTTGTTATGCATAAGGGTTTGATACTTAGTTTATTTTATAAAACACTATAGCAAAAATTATGAATTATAAAAAACCGACTATATTTTTGCTGACAATTTTATGACAACTCACTACTTATGAAAAAAGTTTTTAAATGGTTAGGCATCATTGTTGGTGTCATTATTTTATTGATATGTGCCAGCATCGGTTACGTTAAGATGGCATTGCCAAATGTGGGTGACGCGCCGGACCTTAAAGTGGAATTAACCCCTGAGAGGATAGAAAGAGGCAGGTACCTTGCCAATTCGGTAACTGTTTGCATGGATTGCCACTCTACACGCGACTGGACAAAATTTGCAGGACCACTTGTACCGGGTACTGAAGGTATAGGTGGCGAACGTTTTGACCGGACAATGGGTTTCCCCGGTGTGTTCTATTCTAAAAATATTACACCAGCGGCTATAGGCGACTGGACAGATGGAGAAATATACAGAACTATTACATCCGGCGTGGACAGAAATAATGAGCCACTGTTCCCTGTGATGCCGTACCACAATTATGGTAAAATGGCGGATGAAGATATTTATTCCATAATAGCATATATCAGGTCATTACCTGCTAAAGAAAGCTCAATACCTGAACGTGAAGTGGATATGCCATTCCCGCTTATCATGCGGTTAATGCCTGAAAAAGGCACACCATCCGTTATGCCTGAACCTACTGATACCAAAGCATATGGAGCTTATATGGTAAATGCTTCAGGCTGCCGTGAGTGCCATACACAGGTGAAGGACGGACAGGTAATACCCGAACTGGCATTTGGCGGTGGCAGAACATTTGATATGCCTGGCGGTGTGCTAACCACGCCAAACATTACCCCACATGCTACAGGATTGGGTTATTGGTCGCAAGAGCAGTTCCTGGCTAAGTTCAGGATATACCGCGATTCTGCTTATCAATCTCCTAAAATTGACTTCATGAACGAGTATAACACGATAATGCCCTGGGTGATGTATAGTACAATGACGGATAGAGACCTGGTAGCTATTTATGAATACCTGAAAACAGTGAAGCCTATAGAAAACCAGGTGACAAAATGGAAGCCAAGGCAAAAGACTACGGAGGTAGCCAGGAATTAGAATAATAAGAATAACTTAGGTAAAGAACAAAGGCGTGGATTTTTCCATGCCTTTGTTTCTTTATAACTATTTAACCATCAATTTCAGGCTGGTGTATTGCTGTGCGGGTGAGGAAAGAAGTATGTAGTACATACCACTTTGCATACCCGAAATATCTACATTGATATTATTCTCGCCCTTGATTGTTGTAATCGTTTCCTGTTTTACTGTTCTGCCTGTAACATCTTTAATACTAACCGCAACAGCCTGGCCAGATTGTTCGAAAAACTTCAGCATCACGTTATTGCTTGCGGGGTTAGGGTAAAGGCTAACGTATTGCTGGCCGCTCATATTTACTATACCTGTAAACTCATCACAGCCCTCGGCTGTATTTTGTTTGGCCGTAATGTTGAAGGTATTGCTACAGCCATTTGAGTCTGTAATAACAACTGAATAATTGCCGGGATTACTTATCCATACATTTTGTGTAGTGCCGAAGTTTGACCATTTATAAGTGTATGCCGGTGTGCCAAAGTTACTGGTGCCAATTTCAGTAGAATCGAAGACGACTGTAATGAAGCCGGAATATTTACAAACATCAGTTGCTGTTAAAGTGGCACTGATGATTGATTTAAGGCATGATGCATTGTTGATGGATGTCCTCATCAGGTCGGCAGGCAGTGGGCCAAAGCCATTTGCAAGGTTTATACCCCTGGCAGATAAATGGCAATAACTCATAATTGTACCCTGCCAGGCTGAAGCAGGCTGTGCATGGTCGTATTGGTAAGGGCATGTGGTGCATAAATTATTTGCTGTATCCCTACCACCACTCTGCTGGTTCACGCAGTTGTCTATAGAGCCGCAGGTACCGCCCGGTCCTGTAGCCCAGCCGCACCAATGTGTATGTGGCGAAGCGATATTGTGTCCCAGTTCATGTGTCACCATGGACACATCCCAGGAGTATGTTGGTATGGCACTATAGCTGCCATTTACATCGCCGTAGGCATAGGCACGGTCCCTGTTGCATAATATATCAAGAAAAGCAATGCCACCCAGGCCACCCTTATCTTTGGCAAGTAGCATGGCTATATCTCCGTCAAAATTGTCTTGTTGTGCATTCCATTTTCCCTGAAAATCAAATAATGCGTTTCTCGAAGAGTCGTCTGCATAACCATCGGCAACTGTCCATATTTTCAGTGCCTTCAGTTCCACTGCAATTCTTTCATTCCTGTACAAAGCCTGTACATTGTTGAACAGGCCGGTAACATAGGTTTGTGTTATGCCGACATTAGCCAGTTTTGAAAAATATAGCTCATAGTCAACTTCCCAGTAGAGGCTTAGTTTTTTACAACCATATGCGGCGGTTGTTTTATCTGCAGTGCCGGGCTCGCCTGTACCTGCAGCAGGCATAGCATCTATAGCAGCACAGCCGGTAGGTGGCACTACTGTAAAGTCCCGGTCGTTATACAGTATATAGTTACCGCTATTATCATCCAGCTTTCCCGCAACATAGTTGCCATCAGCATTAGCAAACAATATCATGATATCTCCATTGGCAAAAACACTTAGTGCTGCCATTGATTGCGCATCACCGTCAACTGCGCCCTGGTAATGTACGCCCTTGTCATAGTTCAATTTATGATCGCCGGCATTATCTGTGTAGTAAACATCAGCACCTGTAGCAAACGGATTACTGCGCAGCATCTTCAGCCTGTATATCCCCCCTGTTGCGTCCATGAGTTTTATGGTAACTGCGGCAGGGTGTGTATCATATAACCTTGAAGCCGTGCCCGTGATAGGACTGAGCAAGGTTTCATTTCTCAAAACATCGTGCTTATCACCACTGATTACATGAAACAATTCAAATTGAGGGAAAGCCAAGCCTTTTATTTCGGCATCCTGTATTTCGTTGTATAATACTGACGTTGTTTCCTGCGCGTGCACACTAATGGTAACAATCAACGATAATAATGCCGCTAAGCCTGATCTTAATATTTTGTACATATGCTTCGTCTGAATCTATTTGTTCCTGCAATTTTTATATAAACCAATTACACCGGAGATGTAATATGGTCACACAGCTTCAAAATGTTGGGTGGGTACTTTGCAAATATACATAGTCAATTGTCAGGTAAAAGTCATGAATTGTTTCATGATTAAAATTTGAAGTTATACGTGATGCTGGGCAATATAGGGAATATAGATACCTGCTTAACAGTTGCTTTTACGCCTGTGTTCAGGTCTCCACCTGTATCTACGTACAGGAAGTATGGATTTTGCCTGCTGTACACATTGTAGATAGAGAACGCCCAACTGCTTTCCCATTTTTTGTTTTTTCGTTTTTGTCTTTGTGGCGTAAGCACAGCAGACAGGTCGAGCCTGTGGTAAGCAAAAAGGCGGTAGGCGTTCAGTTCGCTATATTCAGGTACTATGCTCTGGCTGATGAAATAATAATTGGTAGGCAAAGTAATGGCATTGCCCGAGCCGTAAACAAACACGGAAGAGAAAGTCCATTTTTTGCTTGCCTCATAGCTTGCTACTATAGATATATCGTGCCTACGGTCGTACTTGGCAGGGTAACTTTTACCATTGTTCAGGTCAGGAAATTTTCGATACGTCCACGCAAGGGTATAACCTATCCATCCACTGAACCTTCCTTTTGTCTTGTTGATGAAAAACTCCGCGCCATATGCCTCGCCATTGCCGAATACAAAATCAAGCTCGGGGTCCTGCAGCGTATTGGGTACATAACCCTCGCGGTATTCCACCTGGTTTTTCATGTCTTTATAATACACCTCTACAGAAGTTTCCAGCGCATTGTCGAAGAAGTTTCTGAAATAGCCCATAGAATATTGCCATGATTGTTGTGGTTGCACCAGTAGTGTGCTGGGCACCCACAAGTCTGTAGGCAGGGTAGAGCCATTGTTAGATACCAGGTGGATGTATTGGTATGTTTTGGTAACACTGGCTTTTATGGATGAACGTTCATTCAATTCAAACCGCATGTTCAACCTCGGCTCGAGGCCACCATAATTCTTTACGATCTGCCCATTGCTGTACACCGTACTGTCTGTACGCCTGCCGTTGAAGTCTGTAGTATAAGTAGTATAAGGGCCTATTTGCCCGAACCAGGAGTAGCGCAGCCCCGCGTTTACTTTCATCCAGGGGAATGGGTCAAACTCGTCCATGATATAAGCACCACCTTCGTGGGCATATTTTATCAAGGCATTGTTGGGTTTCAATTCCACCTGCCCGGTATTGCCCGATATCTGGTTGGGGATGAACTTATGGTAAGTGTAAGCAATACCCGCTTTGAAATTGTGGTTGAAAGCCGAATAGTAATCAAGGTCTGTTTTCAGGTTGTAATCTCGTACACCTGATGATAATTTGATACCAAAATCGCCCTGGTTGGCACCGAAGGAGAAATTGTAATCGTTATAAACCGCCGTAGTATTTAAAAACAGCCTGTTGTTGAACAGGTGGTTCCAGCGGATGGTGGCTGTACTGTTGCCCCAGGGGATGTCTGCAGCAAAAGAACCGCTGCCACTGTTGAACTTAAACTTATCGCGGCCGAAGTAGCCACTCAGGTACACGCGGTCTTTCTCTGTTATTTTGTAGTTGGCCTTCAGGTTGGCATCGTAAAAGTGATAACCTGAATTTTTAAGGCTGCCCTTTGCGAAAGGTTTTACCAGTACATCTATGTACGTACGGCGCCCCGAAAGCATGAATGAGCCTTTATCTTTTTTTATAGGACCTTCCAGCGTGAGTCTTGATGCAATAAGCCCGATACCACCCTCCGCATGATATTCTTTCATATTGCCTTCCTTCATAGATACATCTACCACAGAAGACAGGCGACCACCATATTTTGCAGGCATACCACCTTTTATCAGTGTTACATTATTCAGCGCATCTGTATTGAAAACAGAGAAGAAACCAAACAGGTGGCCTGTGTTATATACCACTGCATCGTCCAGCAATATCAGGTTCTGGTCCGGGCCACCACCACGCACATAGAAGCCCGAGTTACCCTCTCCGGCCGACTGTACACCCGGCATCAGTTGCAGGGTTTTAAGGATGTCCGTTTCGCCAAAGATGACCGGTAGTTTTTTAATAGACTGGGCAGACAGCGTGACCGTACCCATATTTGTGCTGTTCACGTTCTTGTCCTGGCGCTCTCCGGTTATCTCTACTTCCTCCATAGTTTTACCACCCTGCAACTCTACATCCAGCGTGCGGTTGTCTGCCATGTTCAGGGTTTTTGTCTGGGTGTTGAAGCCTATATAAGAATAGACCACCGTATAGCTGCCCACGGGCATAGATATGGAGTAGAAGCCAAAGCTGTTAGCCGAAGCGCCGATGTTCAGTTCTTTTACAAACACGGTAGCGGCTATCAGGGCCTCGCCGCTGCTGGCATCGCGCATATAGCCGCTGAGTGTTACCTTTTTCTGCGCCTGCACCTGCATGGCTATAGATAATAAGGCTATGATTATTAAAAGCTTGTTTTTCATCCTGTGCAAAGGTAGGGGTATGTATTGTATGGTTAATAAGTTAAAGGGTAAAAAGTTAAATAGGAAGAGTATGTTTCAATTTGTTAAGTGGCTGAATTGGGGCTTAACTAAAAGCAATATCAGGTCAGCAATTCTCATTTTCGTTATTCAGCATATATGAACATCTATGTATCTTTATACTATGAGAGAAAATATGAATGTTAGTTTCATGGAAAACAGTGATTACTCTTTTTTTACAGGCTAACAGCATGTTTATGATTAAGATACCCAACAAGTTTATTCAATTGTGTTCTTTAACTGTCCTTACTTCAACAGTATATGGGCAGATTGAAAGTGATTTCCCTACTTTAGAATATTACGACATTCAAAAACTCAATATCTCATTACCTTACATAAAATACTATAGCATAGATAGTTCTCTTTTAGTATTTGGAAGTAACCATACTACAAACTTTCAAGATCCTCAAGTAAGACAAATTTACAACCTGATAAATTCGTATAAGCCCACTATTGTCCTTTATGAAGGAGATGGTATTTCAACAGGAAAGTCACAGAAAGAAACTGTTGAAACATACTTTGAAATAGGACTTGCTAAATATCTTGCAGACAGTCTTTCAATCAGGGCTATTAATATTGAGCCAAACACAAAAGATAAGTACAGGTTTCTCCTGGAAAAGTATACAACAGACGATATATTGATTGCTACTTTAGGTCTTCAGATAACAATGATGCAGATCAATAATGACAATTTTGAGCATCTGTTCCCTATAATGATAGCTGATCTTGTAAAGGAAGGTTTGCCTTTAAACGCAACACAGCAATCGCTTGACTATTTCTACAAATTATACGAAAAAAAACTTGGCAAATCATTTTCATATGACAGCTTTGATTCAAGAGAAATACAAGCAAAATATACAGGAACAATCTTTAATGACATAAACAGAATTGCAAATCAATTTAGAGATCAGCATATTATTAGGTTAACAAAAAAATATATTGACATGCGGGAAAGAGTATTCTTAATTGAAGGTGGTTGGCATGCAATTGTTTGTGAGCCTGCGTTTAATTTGATTGTAAAATAAACCTTGCAAGTTATTTAAAACCATATGTTACACGCTGGCTGTATTGTTTATTAAATAAATTGATTAGTGAACCGTAAGGCCCCTGTTGTACCTGATTTTTCTCATGCAGGGTATCCTTCATAATTAGACCGGAAAACTGCAAGGATTATGTGCCATGGAAAAATCAGCCAGTCTATTGCAAACCTGATAAATAGTTATTATGTTTATGTCTAAAACTATATTCAATGAAAAAAATTACAATGATCGCAGTAGCAGCTTTATTGGCTGTATCATTTACTTCATGCAAAAAGGACTACACCTGTGAGTGTAAATATCCTAACAATTCTGGTTTGAATAGCAGTAGCGTAATCAAAACAACCAAGAGTGATGCAAAAACAAAGTGTGAAACTTTAAGTAATGCTGCGAAAGGTGCCGGTGGAAGCTGTGCTCTGAAATAATTTTACATTTAATAAAAAATGAAAAGAGGAAACATCGGTGTTTCCTCTTTTTTTATCTAGAGGGTGCTTTTTCCGGGTTAAATTTACCCGTTATAATTCGGGTCATATTCCACAATCCATTCAATACCGTATTTGTCCCTGAACATTCCGGCATATGTGCCCCAGGGGCTGTCGCCCATAGGTCCTTCAACATCCCCACCTGCTGATAAACCGTTAAAAAGTTTATCTGCATCTTCACGGCTTTCTGCGCTGATGGATATTTTAGACCTGTTTTCGTTTTCGTTTACGCGTCCCATAAATTCAGGAACATCGTTCCCCATTAACACATTGTGTTTTCCTATGGGCAAGGCAATGGTCATTATTTTATTTGCTTCTTTTTCTGCTACCTGGAATTCATCATTTGCCAGGTCTTTAAAACGGATAACTTTGGTGAAATCTCCGCCAAAAACTGATTTGTAAAAAGTGAATGCTTCTTCAGCATTTCCATTGAAGTTGACCCAGGGATTGATTGTTCTCATAACTTTATTTTAAAGCTTTAATTTTTTTTGCCTGCGCTATTTATGAACATAAGATAGTTAAAAAAGAATAGCCTGCGGGGAATAAATCCTTAGCAGGCTATTATTATGCGGAGAGACAGGGATTCGAACCCTGGATACCCTTTGACAGGTATACACACTTTCCAGGCGTGCCTCTTCAACCACTCGAGCATCCCTCCGGTTTTGGGAGGGCAAAGCTAATTAAAAATCCGGTTTATTTCCCGAAGATTTTAGTGGCATTTGCCGTAGTTATTTCAGCCAGAGTTTTTATGCTTACCTGCTTTATATCTGCCAGCTTTTGCGCTACCAGCGGTATGTAGGCACTTTCATTGCGCTTGCCACGGTAGGGTACAGGGGCAAGGTAGGGAGCATCTGTTTCCAGCACCATATGTGCCATGTCTATATCGGCCAGCGCCTGCGACAGGCTGCTGTTTTTAAAAGTAACCACACCGCCTATGCCCAGGTAAAAGCCCAGTTCTACCACCTGCTTTGCCTCATCAGCATTGCCGCTAAAGCAGTGGAAGATACCTTTCAGGCTGCCATTCTGCTTGCTGCATACTATATCTATACAGTCCTGCAAAGACTCGCGACTATGTATCACTATAGGCAGGTTATGTTCCAGCGCCCAGTCTATCTGCGTGTTGAAGGCCTCTATCTGCTGCTCTTTAAAGGTCATGTCCCAGTAGTAGTCCAGCCCTATTTCTCCTACGGCGTAAAACCTGTGCTGCTCCAGTTGCTGCCGGGCTATGGCCAGTTCTTCCTTATAGTTTTCCTTTATATAGCAGGGATGTACGCCCATCATAGGGTAGCAATGCTGCGGGTAGGCGGCGGCTATCTTCATCATGCCCGGTATGGTACTGCTGTCGCAGTTGGGCATGTACATCTTTGTAACACCTGCATCTATTGCGTGTTGTATCATTTCGGCCTCGTCTGTAGACAGTTGCTCGTCGTACAGGTGGGTATGTGTATCTGTAAATATCATTTGCTTTATTGTGGTAATGCTTTTAATTGCCAGTTGTTAGCTGTACAGTGTTCTAATGCTTTTGGCAGTGCATAACTCATACGCTCCCATGCCTTTTGGCTGTCGTGAAATACTACAATGCTGCCCGGTTTTATGTTCTTTATCACATTGTCCAGGCATTGCTTTGGAGTGATAGTTGTGTCAAAATCCCCGCTCAGCACATCCCACATATAGATTTTATACGGGTGGGCTGTATTGGTCAGCGCATTTATCTGCCCCCTTGTTATCCTGCCATAGGGTGGGCGGAATATATGGCTGTCAATATAATGTTCTGCGTTACGGGTATCATTTATGTACTTTCCCTTCTCCGTATGCCAGCCATTCAGGTGGTTGTGCGTGTGGTTGCCAACAGCATGGCCCTGCGCCTGTATGTCTTTGTAAATATCAGTATGCTCCGCAACGTTTTTCCCAATACAAAAGAACGTGGCTTTCGCATTGTGTTGCTTCAATTGGTCCAGCACAAAAGGAGTGGCGGTAGGGTGCGGGCCGTCATCAAACGTCAGGTAAACAGATGGCGTATCATCAACAGGCATTTTCCATATAAGCCTGCTGTACAATACTTTACTCAGTATCCATGGGGTTTTTACCCTGTAAGCCATATGCAAACCAACGAAAAAAACAGGGAACAACTATCAGATTTCTGACAGTGTACTGTGTTGTACCCATCCTGTACGGCCATCAGGCAGGGTTATTTCGCACCAGTCGGCTTTGGTATCGTTCATTTCTACCGTTGTGCCCTCGGGTATCAGGCTTACAGATTTGCCATATTTAGGTTCCGCCATCATGGGCGTGCCTTCAGCCATGATTACGGCCAGCCCGGGATTAGCCTGCCTGCCGCCTGCTACCATGCCCAATACCACCAACACGAAGCATACCACCAGTGTAGCTATGGTGGCTTGTGCCGGCAGGCTGATGTTGATTCTGCCCATTTTCCGTGCAATATTATACGCCATTACCAGTATGAACAACAGCAGGGCTATAACGGCATATATATTGGCGAGCCTTGCCTGCGTCATAGATTTCCACCATTGCACAAAGAATATCTCCGGCATTTGCTGTATGCGGTTGTTTATGCGGTTCTGAGTCAGGTACAGGTTGTCTGCCGCCTGTGTGTGCGATGGCTGCAGGTGCAATGCTTTTTCATAATTCAGTACGGCATTGCCCACGTCATTCAGCCTGTAATAGGTATTGCCCAGGTTGTAATACACTTCTGCATTGCGGGGTTCCAGCTTTGCTAACTGTTTATAATATACCGCAGCGCTATCGTAGTTCTTTTGCTGGTAATAGTTGTTTGCCTTTTGCCACCATGTAGTATAGTCACCTTTTGCCATAGCAAATGATGATAAGAATATTAAGAGGGATATGAGTGATAAATGCCTGGTCATGATTTAAAAGATTCTTCCAGCTTGCTGATAACAGCTACTGCGTCTGTGTATGTTTGGTTCATTTGTTGTGTGCCATTGCTGCGGGAGTACAGGGCTGTTTCGCAGTCTTCCATCACCCTGCCTATCTTCGCCTGCATTTCGGCGCTGATGTTTTTACTGTTCAGTGCATCCCACACGTTCTCTTTAGACAGTGATGACAATGGTATGTTCAGCTTATCGCTCAGGTACAGCCATATGGCTTTGGATATCTCTTCGTAAAACTGCCTGCGCTCATTTTTCTGTAAAAAAGCCTGCGCGGTAGATAGCCTTTTCAGTGCTACTTTATTGGCACGTTTATTTTTAAGCAGCACACTGTCTTTAGACATTTCATCTTCCCTGCGTTTCCATATCAACACACCAATAAAGGCAAAAAGCGGCAGGGCGAACAATGTCCAGTAGCCGGCTGAATGTATTAAAGGTTTGCTGTTCAGGTTCAGGTTGCCCAGTGGTTTTGTGTCAATAGGGTGAATATCTGTAAGGGTAGTGTTTCTTTTTGCTTTGGCAGAATAGTTATTGCCGGGGCTTACACGCAGTTTTACAGGCTGCGTGGTTACCGTTACATACTTACCTGTTTGCGGGTTGAAGTAGGAGAAAGTGATACCCGGCAGGTTATAATCTCCCGGTGTGCGTGGGGTTATAGCGTAGGTTATGGTCTTAGAACCGCTGATGGTGGTGGTACGCCCTGTAATGGTATCTACCACAATAGGGTCGTAAGCAACCAGCCCGTTAGGTAGTTTCAGTACAGGGGCTTCTATCAGTTTTATATTGCCACTACCGTTGATGACCAGTTTCAGATTGGCAACATCGTCTGTAGTAATGTCTGTTTTATCTATGCTGCCTGTTACAGTGAAGCTTCCCACCGCATTGGTGAATGATTCAGGCTTGCCGGCTTCGGGCAATGCCTCTACCAGTATCTTTACCGGCTGGCTTTTCAGTTTCACTTTTACATCCTGGTAAGATGTCCTGCCAAAAAACTCATCGGCAAAAGGGTCATCCATAAAAAAGCTGTTGAAGAACGGGTCGTCGGCAAACGGGTCACGTTGTTTGCTCTTCTGCATGATGCGCGCCACACCTTCAGCTTCGGCAGGGTCCAGTTCCAGCGTACCCGTCTGCTGCGGAAACAAGGCTGACTTCTTCAGGGTAAATACCTGGTAGCGTTGCCCGTTCACTACTTCTTCCACAGGGGTTACTTTGCCTTTGGGCAGGTCAAAATCCTGTGTCCAGAAGCCATTCAGTGTAGGTAGTTTAGATATGTTCACGTTCATGGGCAGGCGCGCATACAGCTTATAAGATGCTGTTATCTGTTCGCCCACGTGTACCTTGTTTTTATCCACTACTACTTTTATAAACAGGTCTTTGTCAATGTTTACCTTCGTATTTGCCGGTTCCGGCTGCTGTTGCCTTTGCTGGCGTTGCTGCATCATCTGCTGCTGCCTCTGTCTTATGGCTTCAAACGGGTCATCGTTAAACGGGTCGTAGCTGCGTTGCCTCTGCTGTTGTGCCAGGCTGCCATCCACTACTTCCATAGGTACGCTGTTCGACTGGTAGGTCTGCCCTTTATCATCTGTGGCTATAGCAGCGGGTATGGTTAGTTTGCCTTTTTTCTTAGGTTGCAGTACATAAGTAATGGTCAGGCTCTGAGATTGGGTCATCCTGCCGTTTATATAAGTAGTACTGGAGCCCTGGCTCTGGTACGGGCCACCCACTATATGGAAGTCTCGGGTTATTTCCGGCTTCGGGCTTAGTGTCTGTACATTGGGCAGGTCTTTTATGGTGTACTGTACCTGTACCTGGTCCTGAATGCCCATTTTATTTGCCCCCGCTACGGCAGAAAATACCACTTCCTGCGCACGCAATAAACCGCCACCTGCCAGTAGCAGGATGACGAGAAGGTATATACTGGTGTATCTGTTTGCTTTCATTTTTTGCAGGTCACAAAATTAAAATTTCCTCATGCGGATATGTGTTGGCAATCGGTTAAAGCCCTGTTAAAAAACTCACAAATCGCCTTTTGCAGGGCGTATTACTATGGTTTCAACATTGGCCTGTGCTGATAGTATATAAGATGCCCATACCATTTCTGCTATGTCCGCCGCTTCCATCAGGCGGTTGTTGGCTATCTGAGCCCCCTCCCAACTACGGCTGAAAGTGGCACCAGGGCATATGGCCGTCACCCTTATATTTTCTTCTTTCAACTCTTCACGCAGGTTTTCTGAAAATCCCAGCAATGCGTATTTCGTCATGCTGTATGCACCGCCATTGGGGTAGGCCTTCAGGCTGGCTACCGAGCAGATGTTGAAGATATGCCCCTTGCCATTTTTAGTTATATTATCAATGACGCTTCTTGTAAGGTGGTAGGCGCTATACAGGTTCACTTTCATCAGTGTTTCCAGGTGGCCATCGGGTTCTTCCATCAGCTTGCCCGGGAAGAACAGCCCTGCATTGTTCACCAGTATATCTATGGTGTCAAATGCAGTAGTTGCATATTCTGCAAACTGCCGCACCTCCTCCTTGTCAGACAGGTCGGCTTTGTAGGTAAGTATGTTTGCTGCAGGGTATTGCGCCGTCCACGTATCCTGTACTTTATCCAGGTCTGACTGTGTGCGTGCGCATACAGCTATAGAAAATCCCTGTGAGAGCAGCTTCTCCGCAATGGCCTTACCTATACCTTGTGTAGCGCCTGTTATTATAGCATTGGGCATAATTTCAAATAATTTTATTCCTTAGCTTCAGCACAATTTATTTCATTTGCAGGCAAATGCACCAACAATTATACAATAACAAACTGAAAACTATACTTAACTGGAGTTCCGGCAAAGATGCCGCTTTATCTTATTACCTGCTGCAACAAAGTGGTGAATATGAAGTGAGCACACTGCTGACTACCATAAATAAGGAGCAGGACAGGGTAGTAATGCACGGCGTGAGGGAACAGTTGCTGGATATGCAGGCAGAAAGAATGGGCTTGCCCCTGCATAAAGTTTACCTGCCACCTGCGCCCGACAATGAAAACTACAACAGGATGATGGCCGGTACACTGGAAGATTTCAAAGCACAGGGCATCACCACATCTGCCTATGGCGATATACACCTGCAGGACTTAAAAGAATACCGTGAGCAACAACTTGCAACCGCAGGCTTTAGAGGTATATTCCCGTTATGGGGCATGGGCAGTGCAGCGGTTGTAAAAAGCATAATAGACACCGGGATTGAAGCGGTGATTATTTGTGTTAATGGCAATTTCTTAGGTAAAGAGTTCCTGGGCAGGAAAATAGATGCAGGTTTATTGGCTGATTTACCTGCGAATGTTGACCCCTGTGGTGAATATGGCGAATTTCACACATTTGTATATAATGCACCGTACTTCAGTGCTCCCATAACCCTGCAATACAGGGATATAGTGCACAAAACATACGACGGGCAGGAAGCAGGGCAGGGGTTTTACTTTATGGATATACAGGCAGGAGCATAAACTACTGTAATTGACCGCGTGGCCTGTTTTTTATTCATACAGGTGGTTTTCTTTTTTTACCTTTGCGCCTTAATTAGTTACAAGATGCAAGAAGGACAGCCACAGGAGCAACAACTGAATATTGAATTGACCGAAGATATGTCTGACGGTGTATATTCTAACCTGGTCATCATTACACATTCTTTTGCGGAATTCGTGTTTGACTTTGTGAACGTAATGCCTAATGTGCCTAAGGCCAAAGTAAAAGCAAGAGTGGTAATGACACCACAACATGCCAAAAGGCTGATGCACGCCCTTGTAGAAAATGTAAAACGCTTTGAAGCACAGAACGGTGTGATACAGGAGCAGGAGCAGGTGAACATACCTTTTAATTTTGGCGGCACTACAGGCCAGGCTTAATTTATTATAATTTACATGAACGAAAAGATACTTATTCTTGACTTTGGTTCGCAATACACGCAACTGATAGCCAGGAGCGTACGCGAGCTTAATATCTATTGCGAGATACAACCTTGTACCAAACCAATAGAATACAGTGACAACCTGAAAGGTGTTATCCTTTCGGGGAGCCCATTTTCGGTAAACGATGCTAATGCCCCCAAGCCGGATATTAAAGCCATAGCAGACAAACTGCCTGTACTGGCTGTATGCTACGGGGCGCAGTTGCTGGCACAGCAGGCGGGTGGTGTTGTAGGCAAATCTACCCACAGGGAATATGGTCGTGCTCATCTTAAGGATTTGGTTAACAACGAGTTGCTGGCAACTATATCAAGCGGTTCGCAGGTATGGATGAGCCATAGCGATACTATAAAAGAACTGCCTGAAGGCTTTAATCTAATTGCTGCTACCGAGTCTATACCGGTGGCTGCATTCACCTCGGCAGACGGATATGCTAAGAATAAAGTATATGCTATACAGTTTCACCCTGAGGTGACACATAGCACCGATGGCAGGCAATTACTGAAAAACTTTACTGTAGATATATGTGGTTGCAGTTGCGACTGGACACCTGCCGCTTTTATACACGAAACTGTTGCCCGTATTAAAGAGCAGGTAGGTGATGGTAAGGTAGTGATGGCTTTAAGTGGCGGTGTTGATTCAACCGTAGCCGCTACACTGGTACACAAAGCCATAGGCGATAACCTGTATTGCATATTTGTAGATAACGGCTTATTGCGTAAAAATGAATTTCAGCAAGTGCTGGACGGCTACAAGCATCTGGGCCTGAATACAAAAGGTATAGATGCCCGCAAGCGTTTTTACGATGCTATGGCCGGTGTGTCTGACCCTGAAGGTAAAAGAAAGATCATTGGTGGTATGTTTATAGATGTGTTCAGCGATGAAGCTACACATATCAAAGACGTAAAATTCCTGGGGCAGGGTACTATATATCCTGATGTGATAGAATCAGTTTCTGTTCACGGCCCGTCTGTTACCATCAAGTCTCACCACAACGTAGGCGGCCTGCCTGAAAAAATGCACATGCAACTGGTAGAGCCATTGCGTTACCTGTTTAAAGATGAGGTAAGGAAAATAGGCCGCGAACTGGGTATTGATGATATATTCCTGCAAAGGCACCCATTCCCCGGTCCGGGACTGGGCATACGCATATTGGGCGAAGTGACTGAGGAAAAAGTAAACATGCTGCAGGAAGCGGATGATATTTATATACAAGCCCTGCGCGATTCAGGACTTTACTCACAGGTGTGGCAGGCCGGCACGATATTGTTGCCTGTACAGAGTGTAGGGGTGATGGGCGACGAGCGTACTTATGAATTTACCGTTGCGCTTCGTGCGGTAACATCGGTGGATGGTATGACAGCCGATTGGGCGCATTTGCCTTACGAGTTCCTGGCAAAGGTGTCTAACGATATAATAAACAGGGTAAAAGGTATCAACAGGGTGGTGTATGACATCAGTTCAAAACCCCCTGCAACTATAGAATGGGAATAGGCTATAAACAAGGCATTATGATAAATCGTGTACTGATAGTTGTTGCTTTAGGGTTGCTGCTTTGCTGCTACGGCAACGATGCAGATGCGCAAAGCCGCAGGGAAAGGAAAAGAGAAGAAAAAAGACGCGAGGCCATCAGGAATTACTACAAGAATAATCCACAGCTGCAAAACAAACAGGGTACAAAAGCAACAGATAAAACTACGGCCAAACCTAAGCCTGCAGCTCCTAAGAAAGAGTTTGATTTCCCTAAGACGGAAATGAAAGACCGCTACAGGATAGATGTATTGGCGCCGCTATACCTTGCAGAACTGGTGCAGGATGGTAAAACAGTAAATAAAGGTCGCCTGCCGGATAAGGTACAGAATACCCTGAAGTTTTATGAGGGTATGCTGATAGCTGCAGATACCCTGAAAAAGCTGGGCTATAAGCTGGATGTCTTCGTTTACGATGTAGCTGATGAATTAGAATCGCCCCTTACATTGGTAAACACAGATGCTTTTGCGGGGTCAGACCTGATACTTGGTTTACTTTCTTCCAACGATTTTCCTACTGTTGCAAATTATTCACGCAAACATCATGTGAACTTTGTATCCGCATTATCACCGTCTAACCAGGGTATCTCAGATAATCCATATTTCACATTATTACAGCCCACTTTAGAAACACACTGTAATGCTGTAGAAGAGTTCCTGCACAGGAAACATGGCAATATTAACCCCGTGATGCTGTATCGCAGCAGGGTAACGGTTGACAGTATTGCTTATGCATACTTCACTTCGGGCAACACTTTTGAATATAAGCCTGTATTGTGCGACACGATACCTTCGCGCGAGCAACTGATGCCATTGTTGCATAAAGACAGTAAAAATGTTTTCGTAATGCCCATATTAAGCGATAAATACGCTGAAAGCATTTTAAGCAACCTGTATAAATGGTTTCCCGACTACGACTTTGAAGTGTGGGGTATGCCATCGTGGGATAATATGGCCAGCCTGAAAAAAGCAGATGCTTACCCCAATATAGTGGTATATTTTACCAGTCCTTTTTATTTCGACCATACAACAGCTTCTGGCCGTATTGTAGCAGATGCTTACAAGGCAAAATACGGTACACGTGCAGATAATATGGTGTTCAGGGGTTATGAAACTATGATGTGGTATGCCTACCTGCTGAAAAAATACGGTAACATTTTCAATACCCAGCTGTGGGATAACGGTGGCGCACCTTTTACCCGTTTTAATATAAAGCTGGTAAAGGACAAAGACGGACAGTTGATGTACAATGAAAATAAACACTTGTACCTGTACCGCTATCATAGCAGCTCCTACATGGTAGAGCAATAAAAAAAGTGCACTAATTTTTTGATGTGGGTGTCGCGGCGTCCTTTAGCTTGGTACTGGTGATGGGTAGTTCTTTTGTATTGCCCCTACGCTCGTTATTATCTTGCGAACCATTGGAGCGCCTGGCGATTTTTGCCAGCTTGTTTTTCCGCATATAGTATAATATCCCGTACAGGCTCATGGATATTACAAGTATGCACAATATGGAAATGTTCGGGTTTAAATCCTGTGTAAGCAATGATACGGTAATGATAAGGATGTTGGCAGTGATGAGCACGGCTACCGTATTGGTATGTGTAAAACCCATATCCAGCATGTAGTGATGCAGGTGTGTACGGTCTGCTTTAAACGGTGACATTCCTTTTGATAACCTGGTGGTAAAAACACGGAATGTATCAAAAACAGGTACGAATAATACTGACAAGCCTATAACCAGCGTACCCTGCGGAGAATGTATAAACGCCGCATAGGGTGCCTCCGGGTTGAAGGAGTTGACAGACATGATACACAACAGGGAAATAATAAAACCTATCAGCAGAGACCCTGTATCCCCCATGAAAATTTTAGCCGGTGAAATATTATACCTGAGAAAGCCAACTATGCCGCCCAGCAGGCAAAAGGACAAACATGCCGCACCCGGGTGCCCAAAACCCGCCAGGGTAATACCCAGCAACAGCGTGGACAGTACGCCTATAGACCCGGCAAGGCCGTCTATACCATCTACCAGGTTAAAGGCATTGGTAACGAATATTACCCCTACTATACTGAATGTAGTGCTCCACCAATAAGGCAGGTCTCCATACACACCTAATATGCCATGCAATGATTTAAGACGGATGTCTGCAATGCATACTACAATAAATGCGGCCACAAACTGTGTCAGGAATTTTTTTGACGGGCTTAATGAAATAAGGTCGTCTGCAATACCTACAAGGAAAAGTAAGAGAGAAGCTGCAATGATAAAATTCCATTTAAGGAACGCATCAGGAGATATAAACAAACAGGCAGTAGTAATAAACCCGAAGAAGATACCGATGCCGCCCAGGTTAGGAATTACACGCAGGTGTATCTTCCTGTCGCCATCGGGTGTATCGTACAGGCGTTTTTTCGTAGCTACCAGCATTATTTGTGGTATGGAAACAATGCTGATTATCAGCGCGCTGATAAAACACAGAAAGTATAAAAGATGCGATGGCAATTGATTCATATCGCAATAATGATATGTATATTTAGGTGATAAAGTTAGAATATTATTATTGGGAATTATAATTATAGGAGGTTATTTAGCTGTTAACCATTACAGGCTGCTTACCGCACCTGTCTGAAGTCAGGATAGTTTGCGCAATACTGCTATAATTCTTTCAGCAGATTTCCCGTCCCAGAAGTAGGGGATACGCCCTTTTTTCCACTCACCATTAAATAATTTATGAAAAGCAGCCGTAATTGTTTCAGTTTGCATACCTACAATTTCATTGAAGCCCCCGGTATAAGTGTCGTACCTGGCTATGCTTTTCAATAATGTCATGCAGGGTACCTGCATGATTGTTGTTTCATCCTGCAGTTGCTCCGTATCTGTAATAGTTACCTTGGAGTGTTTTGCCAGGTAGTATAATGCAGTTGTATCGGGCAGGTTTACTATGTGCAGGTTCGGGGCCTTTATGCCTATCGTATTCAATGTTTTAGAGGAAACGGGGTTGGCGGGTATAATTATGGGCAGGTTTTTAGATAGTCTTATGATGGTCAGCAACAGGTTTTTCAACCGTGAAGGGCTGCCTGCTACCAAAGGATGTTCAAGTTGTAATAAAATATAGCGTTGGGGTTGCAGGTGCAACAGGTCCCAAAAGCCGGGTGGATTTATACCTGGCATGGCTGTATGCAGGAAGTCTGCAATAGGGTTGCCTACAAAAAACACATAATCGTCGGCTACACCTTCATTACGCATATTTTCCCCGGACGATTGGGATATCGTGAAATGATAATCGGTTATTGAGTCTATTATTCTCCTGTTTATCTCATCTTCGGCGTTGCGGTGGTAGCTGCGTATGCCAGAGCCAATGTGTGCAATGCGCAGGTCCGGCATTTTTGATGCAGCCAGTGTACAAGCCATAGCGCCGGTGCTGTGCCCGAATATCATTACTATTTCAGGCATTGCAGTTGCCAGCAGCTTTTCGTACCGAACCATTACAGCGGCCGTAAGCATAGCCGGGCTTTCTTCCGTGGCGTCTAAAAATATATTTGGCGCGGGTACATGTGCGTCGTGTTCCTGGTCAGGGTCGTTTTTGGTATGGGTATATATCAGCCTGTACCCGATGTCGGCACCGCTATCCTGCTCTTTTTGCAGTGCGGCCAGCACAGGTGCTACCTTATATAAATCCGGCTTATTACCTGCTATTAGGTCTATCAGCATACATGTTGTTCTCTTTGCTTTTACTATCTGCCGTTTTTACGGGCATTTGCAATGATTCCCTTCCAAAAGTAAATATAGCATACATCGTTTTAGCTATACACATAAATAAAGGTTATCCACGAATGTTAATATTTATTTATTGGAGGTTGCAGATGCTATGTCCTTAGCAAAATTATATAAATTAAATCCCTTCTTATTTATACTGGCGGCTATGTGCTTTTTCAAATCTGTTTTGCTGATATCCTTCATGCGTTCTGCCAGTAACAGTTGCCAGCATTTTTCCGTGTACAGGTGTAATTTATGTTCAGTGCCGGTATGCTGCGCTTTAAAGAAATGCTCAATAGCTGCATCAAGTTCCGCTATTCCCACACCTTGAGTGGCAATGGTTTTAATAACAGGTATCTCCGTTTCATCCGTACTTTTCTGGTGTACCATTATTTTCAGGCTGGCATACATAGCATCTGCTGCTTCCCTGTCAGCCTTGTTAATGACAAATATATCAGCTATCTCCATTATGCCTGCCTTCAGTGTCTGCACTTCATCACCAGCCTCAGGCACCAGTGCTACTATGCTGCAGTCTGCCAATCCCGCTATTTCTACTTCGCTCTGGCCTACGCCTACTGTTTCTACCAGTATAATGTCAAAAGGAGCTTGCCTTGCAATATCTGTTATTTCAATTATTTTATGGTTTAATCCGCCTAACGCACCCCTGCTGGCCAGCGAACGTATATATACATTGGGGTTGTTGTAAAATTCACTCATGCGTATCCTGTCTCCCAATAGCGCGCCGTAGTTAAACGGCGATGAGGGGTCAACTGCCAGCACGGCTATTTTTTTTCCAGCCTGTGTCCAGAACTTCAGCAATGCACTTACCAGTGTACTTTTACCAGCACCGGGCGGGCCGGTTAGCCCTACCACTTTACTGACTGTATTATTAGAAAGCAGGGTGAGTAGTTCTTCATACCCAGGCAATGAGTTTTCTACAATGGTAATGCCTCTTGCCACTGCTTTAAAATCTCCGGCTTGTATCTCTGTTAAAAGTTGTCTTATCTTGTCGCGCACTAAAATGAAATTACAATCGTTTTAGGTATATATTGCAATCGGTGAACAAAAATATGTCTTGAATTACAAAGAGGAAACAAAAAACAATGTTGCAATAGTTTGTGCGCTGGTTATGTTGGCGGGTTTCTTCCTGTCAAGAGCGTTATTATCCGCAGGGACAGTAGCATTTGGTATCAATGCGCTGATAGGTGTGCATCCCAGGCAATGGCTGCGTAACAAGTGGTGGCTGCTGGGTGCAGCCTGGGTAGGTGTATATGTATTGTCCGGCTTGTGGAGCGACAACATACCACAATGGAATGAGCGCGTGTCTGTAAAGCTGCCCATATTGCTGTTGCCTTTAGCCTTTGGTTGCCTGCAACCCTTTACAGAAAAACAACTGAAGGTTTTTACTGTAGGGGCATCAATCTTATTCCTGGGCAGTTTTATGTACAGCATGTACTTCCTGGTTACAGACACTGCATATTATATTGAGCAGTACCGTTTCTCCAAAGTTTTACCAACGCTTGCCGGGCATGATTATATCCGGTACAGTCTTTCTATATCCATGTTTATTATATGGTGCTTTTTTGCATGGCGCAGGCTGAACGGAACTGGCATAAAATGGATGCTGGGTATTACCATCGTATTGCTGAGTATTTACCTGCACGTAATTGCTGTTAAAACAGGCCTGCTTGTATTTTATGTATTCCTGTTTTTACTGGCGGTGAATATAACATTCAGGCGCAGGCCCATTGCAGGTTTGCTGATACTTGCAGCAGTGGTGCTATCACCCATAGCTGCATACAAATATGTACCTACCTTTGAAAGGAAGGTAGATTATTTTACCTATTCGTGGCAGGTGTTTGCAGATGGCCGTTATGATAGTGATTATAGTGATATAGGGCGACTGGTATCTTATGATATAGCTTTAAAATTGCTGCCTGACTATGTTTATGCAGGCACCGGCATAGGTGACATGCACGATGTCATGCGGACAGGCTATAGTAAGTATTATCCCAAAGTGCCTGAGTTTCAACAGTTGAAACCACATAACCAGTTGCTTATAGTAGCTTTGGGTTGTGGTATCCCCGCACTTATTATATTCCTTCTTTGGATGTTTTATCCCTTGGTATGGGTACGGAAGGGTAAAGATGGCTTTTTTCTTTTTGCCACATGGCTGGTCTTATGGATCCCAATTATGGTAGAGCCCACTTTGGAGTTACAATTTGGAGTGTTCGTATATTTGTTCTTCCTGCTGTGGATAGCCCATTGCACAAGACAAACATTGCCACAACGAAAAGATGTATAAGAAATGATGAATTTTATCCCGGTCTTTCCACTGAATATTATCGTCTATCCAGGTGAGCCGCTGAACCTGCATATTTTTGAACCTCGTTATAAGCAACTGATAAAAGAGTGCATAGAAGAGCAGAGGCCTTTTGGAATACCTGTGGTATTAGATAAAAAAATAGAAGAATTCGGGACACTGCTGGAAGTGACCGAACTGGCTAAGGAATACGAGAACGGCGAAATGGATATAAAGGCACGTGGCTTACAAGTCTTCAGAGTATTGGAAATAATAAAGGAATTACCCGATAAACTATACTCAGGCGCTATCGTAAACTACCCTGAAAACATTTTAGAGCCGGGAAACAGTAAGACTGAAGCACTTATAATAAGCGAGGTGAAAAGGATGTACACATTGCTGAATGTCGAGGATAAATTTCCGGTAGCTGAGAAGGGCATGTTATCATACAAAATCGGCCATTATATAGGTTTTACAGCCTTGCAGGAATATGAAATGCTGCAATTGTTTACAGAAACTCTCAGGCTGGAGTACATCCGCCAGCATCTGAAAAATATGCTGCCGCTGATACAGGGTATGGAGCAGGCAAAGGCCAGGATACAAATGAACGGGCATTTCAGAGACCTTTCTTTAGGTGATATTTAAGGCAGTATATTCAAAGCAGTGTCAGAAAATACCCCATTTGTTCGTTCAATACAATCCATTTTACTATTTTACAGACTTAACTGAAAAAAAGCTCACTTAATGTCTTTTAATCTTTGTATAGACTGGGGTAACACCCTCGTTAAAGCAGGCCTGTTTGAAAAAGGCCAGTTGACGGCCACTTTCAGCTTCCCCGCACATGATGCACACATGCGCCTGGTTGATTTGATAGATGAACATAAACCTGTTTATGCAGTGATTTCAAGTGTGTCGTCAAAATCTGCCGAAGTGGAAGATATTCTGGCCACAAAGGTGAAAAAGATGATACGGATGACGGATAACACCCCGTTGCCTATCATGAATGCCTACTCGTCAGACAATGTAGGGGCAGACAGGCTGGCCATGGCTGTTGGTGCGCATCATGCCAATCCGGGTAAAAACAACCTGGTAGTTTGCCTGGGAACCTGCATCACGTATAATTTTGTACAAAACACACGCACTTTCCGTGGTGGGGCTATATCACCCGGCCTGCATATGCGCCTTAAAGCCATGCATGAATTTACAGATAAGCTGCCGGAAGTAAGCCTGGATGGGGAAACTCTGCTATTAGGCTACGATACAGAAACCTGTATGCGCAGCGGTGCAGTGTTTGGCATCATGTCTGAAATTGACGGAATGGTCAACGAATTCGCATCTAAATACCCTCATTTTAACGCGGTATTAACGGGTGGGGATATGACATACTTTGAGGGCAAGCTTAAATGTGAGATATTTGCAGACCCTGATATCATTTTGAAGGGATTGAATATAATATTAAAGCATAATGTCCCACAAGCTGTTTAAGCGTTTTTACTTAGTATCAATTTGTTTTTCTGTTGCGCTATTACAGCACGGCACAAAGTTACAGGCACAGACACAGGATTTTGAAACCAAATCGAACAGGGAAAATGCCCCATATTCAAGATTTGGTATCGGTGAGCTACGCAACAGCATTAACCCCGCTATGAAAGGCGCGGGTAGCATAAGCTCTGCATACAACAACCCGTATTCAATAAATGCTGATAACCCGGCTTCTTACGCCTCATTGCGGTTCACTACTTATGAAGGTAGTTTATACGGTGGCAACCGGACTATAAACTCAGGCAATGAACGCTTTAAAACAGGTATGGCCACTATTAACCACCTGAATATCGGCATCCCGGTAAGTAAACATATGGGCATGACCCTGGGTTTTATGCCTGTAAGCCATATATACTATAAACTGAGCGATACAGCAGAGATTCCCTTGTACGGAAACAGTGTACGGACCTTTTTTGGCGATGGCTCACTCAATTACGCCTATGCCGGTTTCGCGGGAAAATATAAGGGCTTCAGCCTGGGTGTGAATTTCGGGTATCTTTTTGGCAGCACTGTATATGCAGACCTGATAGAAAGCATAGATGATGAACAGAATGTAAACGATGTGCAATTTTCACACGTATTAAGGACTGGGGGTATATACTGGAAAGCCGGCGCGCAATATGAAACTAAGCTGAATAAAAACCTGTGGTTGCGTACAGGTGCAACTTTCACCATGAACCAGGATGTAAGAACTACGATTGACGAATTCTGGCTGAGCTATAACTATGCCGGTGGAGATACCACTTATAGCAAACTGGGCCAGAACGGCGACTTGACTATGCCAATGACCTATAGCGTGGGTGTACACCTGGCCGATAGCAGCAAATGGATGGTTGGGGTAGATTTTTCTGCAATTAACTGGACCAATTATAAAGGCTTTGGCCGTGTAGATTCAGTAACTGATATGTCTTACCGCCTGGCTGTAGGTGGTGAGTACACGCCTGATCCTGTTGCAATAAGGAAATACTTCAGCCGTGTTACATACCGCCTGGGTGCATATTATGGCAAGGATTATGTTTACCTGCGTAATACGCCTATGAACTATTATGCTGTTACATTTGGTTTTGGCCTGCCGTTCAAGCGCTTCAGCGACAGGGTGAACACAGCATTTGAAATAGGGAAGAGGGGTAGTGAAACAAATGGCCTGTTCAGTGAAACATTTTTTAAATGTACCCTGGGTATAACGCTTAACGATAAGTGGTTTATCAAACGTAAATATGATTAAGATACAGGATATACAACATAAAACCCGTCACATGCTTTGTTATGTGGCGGGTTTTGTATTGTTGTCATCTGTTTCAGCCTGCAAAAACGACCCGAAAGAAATAGATGCCCTGGTAAACAAGCGCTCCTTGCAGGAGGACAAGGCCGATGAAGTAACTATTATTTATAGTGAGAAGGGGAAGTCTAAAATAAGGATGTATGCTACAGAGTTTGTCAGGAATGAAATAGCCAAGCCTTCATTTGTAGATATGCGAAAAGGCCTGAAAGTTGAATTTTTTAATGACAGCAGCCATGAAATTGAATCTACCCTTACCGCCTTGTATGCCCGATGGTATGAAAATAAAGGCAATGTACTGATAAGGGACAGTGTAGTGGTTGTGAACAAAAAAGGCGAAACCCTGAGTACGGAAGAGCTTATCTGGAACCAGAACGTAAGGAAATTTTATACAGAGAAATTTGTGAGGATTGTTACTCCTGACCAGGTAATGTATGGCGATGGGCTTGAGGCGAACGAAGATTTCTCGTGGTACCGTATTATTAACCCCAAAGGCACGGTAAGGGTCAATAAATCTGAAATGCCCGAATAATATCCAATATCCCCCTTTTTTAGTTATTGACCGTCGCTGTTTATTATTACTTTTGCACTTCTGTTTAATAATTATATTACTAATAGGATAAGTATCGTAATGAAAAAGCTATTGTTATCGCTGCTTGCAGCATGCGCATTGCTGCCCGTAAAGGCAGACGAAGGAATGTGGTTGCCTATGCTTATAGGTAAGAACTACGAAGAAATGAAAAGGCTGGGCCTGAAGCTGTCTAAAGACGACCTGTACAGCATTAACAATAGCAGCATAAAAGATGCTATCATCCAGTTTGGCGGTGGCTGCACCGGCGAGATAATTTCCCCAAACGGGCTGCTGATAACCAACCACCACTGTGGATATGGGGCTATAACAGCACTGAGCACTGTAGAGAAAAACTACCTGGATAACGGTTTCTGGGCACATAGCTACGCAGAAGAACTACCAGCAAAAGATATAACAGCCCTGTTCCTGGAACGTATGGAAGATGTTACTGCTGAGGTTGCAAAAGCAGTAGGCAACAGTAAAGGCGAAAAATTTGACAAGAAGTACAAAGAAATCACCGAAAAAATAAAAAAACGTGCAGAGGGTAAAGGCAATTACACTGCAGAGGTAAAAAGCTATTTTGATGGCAACCAGTACATACTGCTGGTGTACAAAAAATACACTGACGTACGCCTGGTAGGTACACCTCCAAAATCTTTAGGTAAATATGGCGGAGATACGGACAACTGGATGTGGCCGCGCCATACTGCAGACTTCTCTATGTTCCGCGTATATGCAGACGCTGACAATGAGCCTGCGGAATACTCAAAAAGCAATGTCCCCTACAAACCAAAGAAGTATTTGCCTATATCTATAAAAGGTGTGGACGAAGGAGATTTCACAATGATATTTGGTTATCCGGGCCGTACCAACCGTTACGATGTTTCTTATGGTATTGATATAGCTATTAATGAAACCAATCCTTCAATAGTAAAGCCACGCGAAAAGCGCCTGGAAATCATGCGTAAAAACATGAAGGCTGATAAAGAAGTATATCTTAAACTGACTTCTTCTTATGCCGGTATATCCAACTACTGGAAATACTTTATTGGCCAGACTGAGCAACTGAAACGCCTTAAAGTAGTAAAACAAAAAGAAGTACAGGAGGCAGAGTTTACCTACTGGGCACGCAAAAATGCGCCTGAATATAAAGACCTGATGAAACAGTTTGAGGCTGTACATAATGCGTACAGGCCTTACGCCAAACACCAGATGTATTACAGCCAGGCATTCCAGGGTTCAATACTGGCGGCATTGGGTTCAGGCTTTTACGACTTGTACACAGAGATAAATAAAGAACACAAACGTGATGAAAAGAAAATAGAAAAAGAGGTTACAGAGTTGAAAAAGTTGCGCAGGTCTATGATGAAAAGATTTGACCTTGCAACGGAGAAAGAGATATTTATGGAGATGGCCAAGATGTTCTACAACGACATTCCAAAAAGCCAGCATCCAGAGGTGTACCAGAGTGTGATTTTTAAGAAATTTGGTAATACTAATATGGATAAAACATTTGCTGATTATACAGAGTATGTTTTTGCCAATACCTTCCTGCTGGATTCAAACAAGTTCAATGCCTTCCTGAAAAATCCTACAATGGAAGCTATGCTGGACGATGCAGCATTGAGGTATGCATTGAGTTTTGCCCGCAACTATAATGAGGTGTATAAACCCAAAATAGAGAAGTATAATGATGAAAAAGCAGCCTTAAAAAAGAAATATATAAAAGGTATGATGTTGAAAAACAGGGGAGGCTCATTTTACCCTGATGCCAACTCTACCATGCGTATAACTTATGGCCAGGTAAAAAGCTATTCTCCACAGGATGCGGTGCACTACGACTATTATACAACGCTGGATGGCTTTATGGATAAATATAAGCCGGGCGATGATGAATTTGACGCACCAAAAGAACTGATAACACTGCACAAAAACAAAGACTATGGTAAATATGCCGATGCCAATGGACAGTTGCGTACATGCTTCATTACTACCAATGATATAACAGGAGGTAACTCTGGCAGCCCTGTTATAAATGGTAATGGTGAGTGGGTAGGTATAGCTTTTGACGGTAACTGGGAAGCGATGAGCGGTGATATAGCGTTTGATAAAAACTACAAACGTACCATCTGTACAGATGCCCGTTTCATATTCTGGATAATAGAGAAAATGGGTAAAGCGAATAATATACTTGAAGAAGTAGATTTACGTAAGTAAACTACAGGCATAAATAGTGCGAAGTAAAGGCGGGCAAATTGCCCGCCTTTATTAATGTTCGGTTTTGCCTGCGTAGTTTTTTTCGCCGGCTTTTACAGATACAGGCATTCGGTTTTCTTTTGGCGGTATAGGGCATGAATAGCTGCCGCCGAAAGCGCACCACGGGTTATAGCATTTATTAAAGTCAAGCACAATAGTTCCATTCTTAATGTCTTGCAGTGACAAGTCTAAATAGCGCCCACCCCCATAGGTTTCTGTATAAGTGGTGCCATCTGTAAATGGTACAAACAGGTGGTCTTTATGCTTCGGGTCTTCCAGCAGCTTCAGGCTTTGCAATACCTGCAGGCGTACAGCTGTATCTTTTATGTTGAATGTAAGTAATCCATACTGGCGGTATTGTTTGGTTTTGCCATTGGCGGTAGGCATATCAAATACTTCCGCTTCGGGTGTCAATGTTATTCTTGCTGTCACTTTATATTGTTCGTCAACCGGGTAAAACCTTAAAAATGCTGTATCCTTTGCCGTAAGCGGGCTTCGCTTGTCTTCCAGGAACTCCTGCTTATATTGTTGCCTGTATTTCGCAATTTCTTTTTTATAAGTAACAGATGTTTGCCCGTATGCGGGTAAGTAAAACAATGAGGCAAACAATATGGGATATACTTTCATGAGTATAAAAATACAACAGCCTGCTGAAGAGCAGGCTGTTTATAATATTTAATCATTTGTTTTTTCAGGTCTCATTTGCGGGAAGAGCAGCACATCCTGTATAGATACATGTCCTGTCAGCAACATGGCCAGGCGTTCTATACCAAAGCCTATGCCAGCGGTAGGCGGCATACCGTATTCCAGCGCACGCAGGAAGTCGTGGTCTATAAACATGGCCTCATCATCACCACGCTCCATCAGCTTTACCTGCTCTTCAAAACGTTCACGCTGGTCTATCGGGTCGTTCAGCTCGCTGTAGGCATTGGCTATCTCTTTACCATTTACTATTAGTTCAAAACGCTCTACAAGCCCCGGTTTGCTACGGTGCTTTTTAGTAAGCGGGCTCATCTCAATAGGATAGTCTATGATAAATGTAGGCTGTATATAATGATGCTCGCATTTTTCACCAAACAATTCATCTATCAGCTTGCCCCTGCCCATAGATTTATCTACATCTATATGCAACTGCCTGCACACATTGTATATTTCATCTTCGCTCATGTTGCTGATGTCTACACCTGTATGCTCTTGTATAGCATCGTATATGCTGATGCGTTTGTATGGCGCTTTAAAGTTGATTTCTTTATCTTCTATAGTAGCTATGCTGGTGCTGTTGGTAGCAATAGCTGTCTGTTCCAGCATTTGCTCAGTAGTTTCCATCATCCACAGGTAATCTTTGTAGGCTACGTAAAATTCAAGGATAGTAAACTCAGGATTGTGCGTCCTGTCCATACCCTCATTGCGGAAGTTACGGCTGAACTCGTACACCCAGTCAAAACCACCTACTATCAGCCTTTTCAGGTACAGTTCATTAGCTATACGCAGGTACAATGGCATATCCAGCGCATTGTGATGTGTTACAAATGGTCTTGCGGCAGCGCCACCCGGTATGCTTTGCAGCACAGGCGTATCTACTTCCAGTGCTCCACGCTCGTTCAGAAAAGAACGTATCGCATTTTTCATTTTAGTGAACTTTTCAAATGTTTCGCGCACATCGGGGTTCACTATCAGGTCAGCATACCTCTGGCGGTATTTAAACTCAAGGTCGGTAACAGCATCAAATACCTCACCGTCTTTTTCTTTAACTATTGGCAGTGGGCGCAGAGATTTGGTCAGCACGGTAAACTCTGTAGCATGTATGGACGTTTCACCCGTTTTTGTCGTGAACACATATCCTTTTACGCCTATAATGTCACCGATGTCCATCAGCTTTTTCCATACCAGGTCGTACATGGTTTTATCCTCTCCGGGACAAACATCGTCACGACGGATGTATGCCTGTATCCTGCCTGAACTGTCCTGCAGAACAGCAAAGTTTGCCTTACCCATATCGCGCACGCTCATGATACGGCCGGTTACTGACACTTCTTTATATGCTTCAGCATTTTCACCGTTGTAGCCTTCCTTTATCTGTTTGGCAGTATGGGTTACTTCGTAGAGTGGGGCCGGGTAGGGGTCAATGCCCAGCGCCTGTAGCTCTTTTAGTTTTTCCCTTCTTACAACTTCCTGTTCGTTAAGTGTAGCCTGCATGAATTATATAAATGTATATTGTGTTGCTAAAATGTTTGCAAAAATAATAAGATATGCCGCAACTGCCTAATCTGCTATTGGGGCTTATTTGCCAACTTCAGCCTGCCGGCAAGCCAGCTTTCATTCAAAGGTATCAACCAGTTGCTCATCAGTTCTTTTTTGGTGAGTACCACATTGTTGAAAAGGGGCGTATCCTGTTCAATGTATCCTTTCTCCAGCGCGTATTGTACCTGGTTCATCGGTAGCATTTCTGCTTTACCTTTTACCAGGAAGGTAAGTACCATACGGTCGAACATATTAACGCTGTATTGGCGTTCAATACTTTTTACAACCCTTACAGAAGAGTCCGTACTGCACCCGCCAACATGCGCCTGGCTTTCATCGGCCATGAAAATGATAAACTGCCCGAAAACCAGTTTCGCCCAGCCCTTTACTGCATCTCCATGCGATTGCCATTGGGTGTAAAACTGTTCTAATTGTTCATTTATTTCCAGTACCTCTTTTTCTATAAAAGCCCTGCTGCTCTGGTACACCCATACTTTTGATTCCTCTGCAAAATCTGCGGGGATAATGTTTTGTAACTCCTGTAACATGCTGCAAAGTTACGTTAGAAACTGCTTACAGTTAATGCCGTACTATCACTATTGCTGATATGTTTATCCAGCCATTGTTGCAGGTCCTTAGCCATTCTGCGGGAATTACGCGAAGGTGGATTGGTTTTGAATTTATTACCAAAAAAATGACTGTTTATTAATATTTCCTTATCGGCAGCAATAAATACCATTACTTCCCTATATTCCTTTTTGGGATTAGCATCAAGATTGCGACTGATAATAAGGAATACCTCCGGCGCATCGGCATGTTGGGTAAAGGCCAGATGGTTTGTTGTAAGGAATTTTTTCAGAGCATTCCTGTTTTCCTGCAGGTGAAATGGAGTGTATATTGAATTGAACTTTAATGCACTGTAATACCGGTAAAATACAGCGAAAATAAGTGCCGCTACCAAGATTATACTACCCCAGAATACAAATTGATTATTAATCTTGCTGGTAAAGTATAATGGCCATGCAATGCGCAACATGGCTAATGCCAGCAGGCCCATCAACGCGCCTGGTGCTAATGTCTTTTTGCTAAAGGGGTAGCGTTTCTTCTCTTTAATAAAAGAGAGGTCCTTCAGCAGGTCATTCTGCCAATTGTATCCGGAACCTGATGTGTTATTATCTATAAGCTTCATTACTATTCTGCTAGTGATAATGCCACCATTTCGGCAATGTCCATCACTTTTACATCATCTTCTTTTTCCTGGTTCTTTACGCCATCCATCAGCATTGTAGTGCAAAAGGGGCAGTTCGCAGCTATAATTGAGGCGCCAGTAGCTACCGCTTCTTCACCACGCTCAAAGTTAACACGTGTCGTGCCTTTTTCTTCTTCTTTAAACATCTGTGCACCACCTGCACCACAGCACAGGCCATTGGTACGGCAGCGTTTCATCTCTACCAGTTCTACATCCAGGGCCTGCAGCACCTCGCGCGGAGCTTCGTATATGTTATTCCCCCTGCCCAGGTAGCAGCTATCGTGGTAGGTTATTTTCTTTCCTTTGAAGGCGCCACCTTCTTTCAGTCTTACACGGCCGTCGTTTATCAGTTCCTGCAGGAAAGTGGTATGATGTATTACGTCATAAGAACCACCCAATGCAGGATATTCATTTTTGATGACATTAAAACAGTGAGGGCAAGCTGTAACTATTTTCTTTACTCCGTAACCATTCAGCGTCTGTATATTATTGTAAGCCATCATCTGGAACAGGAACTCGTTGCCTGCCCTGCGTGCTGGGTCGCCGGTACACATTTCCTCTTTGCCCAGTACGGCAAATTTCACACCTACCTTATCCAGTATCTGCGCAAATGCTTTGGTAATCTTCTGCGCACGCTGGTCAAAACTGCCGGCACAGCCCACCCAGAAAAGCACTTCAGGCATCTCTCCATTCATCGCATATTCGGCCATTGATTTTACTGTAGTCATCGTCGTTCTTTCTTAGTTCGTTAATGTTTGTCAACTTTCAATTGTCGACTGAATTATGCTTCTGCCAAATCACTTACCCAGCGGTCACGTTCATCGGGGCTGAATTTCCATGGAGCCATGTTGTTCTCTATATTACCAAACATCAGGTTCCACTCTTCGGGACTGTTGCTTTCTTCCATTATCAGGTAGCGGCGCAGTTGGTAAATAATATCCAGTGGGTCAATGCTTACAGGACAAGCTTCTACACATGCCTGGCAGGTAGTGCAGGCACGTAGTTCTTCTACGGTAATAAAATCATGCACAAGTGTCTTGCCGTCATCTACATACTCTTTGTTCTTATTAATATTGGCACCTACTTCTTCCAGCCTGTCGCGGGTATCCATCATTATCTTACGCGGAGACAGTTTTTTACCTGTTTGATTTGCAGGGCAAGCTGAGGTGCAACGCCCGCACTCTGTACAGGCATAGGCATCCATCAGGTTTTTCCAGCTAAGGTCGGCCACATCTTTGGCGCCAAAGCGTTGTGGTTCTGAAGGTGGCGTTGCATCTGTCGGCGCTTTATCCGGCTCCATGATATACAATACTTCCTTCTGTATTTCTGGCATGTTTTGTGCCACGCCTTGTTTTTTCAGGCGCATGTAGTATGCATTGGGGAAGGCGATGATGATATGGAAATGCTTAGAGTAGGGCAGATAGCACATAAAAGCAAATACACCGACAATATGTAACCACCATCCACCACGTTCAATAGCTATAAGCGTGCCATCAGATAATCCGTCGAAGAGGGGCGTAAACATCCCCGTTATCCAGAATGACCCTGTTACTGTATAATGCTCCACACCACGGCTTTGCAATACTTGGTCGGCAGTATTCATAGACAGGAATAATGTCATCAATACAATTTCGGTAATCAGTATCAGGTTGGCATCGTTCTTAGGCCAGCCATCCAGTTCTGCCTGCACAAGGCGGGGTACTTTTGTAATGTTCCTTCGGAAAAGAAATACCGCACAGCCTAATAGCACCAGCACGGCCAGTATTTCGAAACATCCTATAAGTACACCGTATAAACTTCCCAGGAAGGGCGCAAATATCCTGTGCTGACCGGTGATGCCATCTATAATTATCTCAAGTATCTCTATGTTGATAATAATGAAACCTAAGTAAACGAACAGGTGCAATACCGCAGGTAGCGGCCGTTTAAACATCTTTTTCTGGCCAAGTGCCAGGAGCGCCATGTTCTTCCAGCGCTTGCCGGGGTCGTCTGTCAGGTCTTCTTTCCGGCCCAGCAAAATGTTGCGCCTTATTTCCCCGACTTTCTTTGCAAAAAAGAAGATGGAAACCCCTGAAATTAATATGAAAAATATTTGTTGTACCAACTGCATGCGCTGTATAGTTTACCGCCCGAAATTAAACGCTTTTACGCTAAAAACATAGTTTAACAGATATGGTTACACTGTTTCAGCGAAATTGTTTAGGTTTGAGCCAAATGTTTACTGCTGATGTTCAATAAAATAGTCATCCCCTTATTGTTCATAACGTTACTGGGTTTGAGTGTAAAAGCCAATGCGCAGGATGGCATAGCACGTATCAAACAAATTGAAGATTCGATGCTGCTTATGGCCGATTCAATGTACCATGCCCCCATACCCGATGACCGTGCTGACTACACAGAACGTTTTGTAAAATACCTGGTGCAGGCATTGAAACAGCCAAACTCATGGAATTATGACTTTCCTAAAATAAAGGAGCAGATTAATATAATATACCCTGAAGATAAATCATTCAGGATATTTAACTGGGCTATTGCACCAACTGATGTTACGCGCAGGTATTACGGGGCTATACAGATGCCGGGCGAGACCTTGAAGTTGTTCCCGCTGTTTGACCATTCAGACCAACTTAAAAAATGCGCTGAAGACACTATACTGACCAATGGCAAGTGGTACGGCGGGCTTATATACAGGATAATGCCACAGACTGTAGATGGAGAAACCGTTTATACATTGTTCAGTCTTAACGCCTCTAAAGCCATCAGCAATATTAAGATACTGGACCCCATGATATTGACCGAAAAAGGCGTAACATTTGGCGCGCCTATTTTTGACTATAACTCTGAATGCAGGCCGGGCAATCGCGTCAATCGCTTTATATTGGAGTACAAGAAAGAAGTACAGGTGTCTATGAACTGGGACAAAGAACATAATGCTATTTATTTTGATAAGCTGGTATCGCAAATGAACGACCCGAACAGGAAATATACCTATGTACCCAGTGGCCAGTATGATGGTTTCCGGTGGAATGGCGACCACTGGTCTTATATAGAAAACCTGATACCGCTTGACATAAGAGAAGACGGCCAGGCCCCTGATTCAAAAAAGGAAGGCGGCTGGTAATGATAATTAACTGATTGTTCCCTGTTTTTACATAAATTTGCGCCTCCCGGCCCGGTAGCTCAGCTGGATAGAGCAGCTGCCTTCTAAGCAGCAGGCCATTGGTTCGAATCCAATCCGGGTCACGTTGAATATCAAAGGGTTACGTTAACAGCGTAGCCCTTAATTTTTCTATCCCTCATAAATGCCTCATATAGCAGTAGAATTGACCATGTTTTTGGTGGTTTATTAGCTGCCTTAATGAATTTATACATAGTTGCTAAATAATATAAATAATAATAATAATATGTTTTTACTTTTAATTGAGGGGTTACTCTTTTGCACTAACTTATGATAGATGCACTTTTTGCACCTATCCGCTACAGGTAAGGGTTACAGGGGGAAATATTTGCACCTTTCTTGCACCTTTTGCACTTTTGGCGGCAGTCGGTGGGCTAATGATATAATTATTGAGGTTTTTTGTATGTATAACTGTTCAATATCAGGCCATTACCGGACCCGTATTGCAGTTAAATCCTTTGATGTATACTTTATTAGGTAGTCGTCTATTGTTTCCTTGCAGTAAAGGTAACCCTTGGGGATGGCCTGATATATGCTATGTGTGTACCCAATTTGTTCCTGTCTTTCACAACCCTGCGGAAACTGTATTTATCTGTAAAGCCGAAAATTCTTCATCGCATCTTCTTCCGGCATCCGTGTTACAGTCTGCTTTGCCATTAGTGTTCCCTAATCTTTGCAAGCTTCAACGGGTTGACTGTAATGCGTAGCTTCTCAATGTCGCCATACCTTATTGCTATCTTATGATTTATCCTCTCTGTATCAAGCTTTGCGTTTCTTATCTTTTCGAGTAATCTGGCGTGGCTATAGTCACTGCACAATGCTATTTCTTCTGCTGTCCAGTATTTGTTTTCATCGGGCATGTTTGATATTATTGGCAACTTGTTTATCGCCTCCTGTACCTGTTCTGCTACAACTGACTTAAAATCTTCCAGGCTCATGTGAAGCATTATAACAGTTTCCATTATTAAAGCATTAGAGATCTATATAAACAATAGAATGTGGAAGTTTGTTTATCTGCGAGTATTGTGAATGACTTAAATACAAAGTGTGGGAGTTGTCTATTTAGTTGATGAGGAAGAATGGGACGCGTTGAACGTCAAGATGATAAGGTTCTTACGATTTTAGAAAGCCTGCAAAAGGAATATGTGAGTCCCGACCAACTTACTTACACGGAGATTGCTACTAAATACGGCATAGGCTACGGTTCAATATCAAAGAAAGTGAATAAGGCAAAGGTGGCGCAAAGCCAGTCACGGTTTGGAGGCAGGTTACTAAAGTCCATTTCCGTAAATGATGCGGAGATGCTTTTCAGAAAAAAGATGAGGTAAAGGGAATCAGGTTTAAATATATGAAGGAGTTTTCAATAAGGCGTAATGGCAAAGGTTACATGGTTAACGGTAGATGCGGCCTATAAGGAATACTACGGTAAAGAATTGCCGGAAGTACCAAGAGAAAAATATAACCGCCGCTATGAATTTAAAAAAGGGTTGGTGGATAATAAAATCCCCCTGGTAATAACAACGCTGCACGACGGGACTATACAGGTAAGCAAGGAGAGTATAGAGGCTTTTTAAATGAAGTATTATAGCATCACTCTACTAAATAAGTTAAACCTTTCGGTAGAATTAGTTAACCCGCCTTAAAAAGAAAATTAACAAATATTTTCAAGGTTACAATGCCGCCCCTTCTTATAGCTGGGGCGGCATTCCAGTATTTTAATTATGTACCACTGGTGATCAACACCTGCAATATTCAACTGCTTTATTATGGCACAATGTGGGTGTTACCTGCCCAAAACGTACCAGATGTATTGCAAACAGGACCGAAAAGCGAAAATTGCGCTCCATGATTCCAAGGTTGAAACACCTCGTGATAGCATGGATTATATTCTGACCAGTGATTTGGTGATATGTATATCACCTCACCGATGGCACTTGTTGAACCAACATATCGAAGTTCCCAAAACGGTGCATCCGGTGAGCCACATGGATTTGACAAAGCTACAGGTACACCCGGGTTACTGGCTACTGTTGTGAACCCTGTATAACCTGAAATAGAACCAGGGGCAGCAGTAACCTCGCAACTAGCTACATTGTAACAACCTACAGCATATTCTATGTCACAAGGATTGTCATTTTGAATACTCCATTGTGCTTCTGCGCTGATGCTGCTCACTGCCAGTGCAGCAATTATTACTAATTTTTTCATCTTTTTTATTTTAAGTGATAAATGACTTGAGCATTGAATATATTCGACAATGGTGGCTATATGTTACAATATGTAACCAGAACCCTCTTTTATGTCATGAAACGACCAAAAAATGTAATGAACGGATTTACTTTCTCTTCTTTGTAGGCTTGCTTCTGTAATGTGGTTTTACATAGGTGCCGTTCTTCTTTGTGTACCCTTTTACCTTTACGGTCTTTTTCTTTTGGACAAGCTCATAATTTACATTGTGAGTGGCTGTACTGTAGGCTGGGCTGCCAAAACTTACTAATGCTGCTATCAGCAGGATAATTACATGTTTCATATTGGAAGATTTAAGTGACAGAATTATTATTTACACACTCCACAGCTACCACCGTCCTTACTGCAATGCTTACAATACTTACAGTTTTTACAGGCTGTGCAACTTTTGGTGCCTGAGCATGTGGCCATTGCGTTTTCACTACAACAGGTACCGGCAATCTCTTTATTTGCGGTTGGGTTCTCCTGGCAGGCGGACAGTAAAAGGACAGCAGCAATACCAAAACTTGCGATAATTTTAAAAGCGGGGATGTTCATAATAAATAAGTTTAATGTAAACCTATCTATCTGCAAAGTGTGCCGCAAGGGTATTTGTAGCAAAGAAGGGAGGGTATTAATACGGGGTGGAGTATTACTTGATACACTTGAATATTACATTAATTCTATTACTATTACACCATTATAAATTCCAAACATGAATAAGTTTATCATCGTAGCCTGCATTATAAAATTGGCTAAATACTCATAATTTATAATCATTCTCAGTTAATTATTTAAAATTCCTACCCTGTGGGAATATCTCACCTTGATAAGCAGCTTTTGGCTCGTGTTGCTTTCTTTCGTCCACAAACGTACCGTCATTATTATCTGCTGTCGATAATGTCCGTAGCCTTTGATAGTTCTCCTTGCCAAGCTGTTTTAGCATAATGGATAGATCATGGCATTTACTAACGATCACATGTACCACCTCACCTTCTTTCTGCACCTTGCCTTCCACCATTAGAAGTGTAGAACGCAATATCTCTTTCCGATACGTTTCAAATAGGCTGCCCCATACAATCAAGTTTGCATCGCCTGTTTCATCTTCAATGGTAATAAAGCACACACCAGACGCTGTCCCCGGACGCTGACGCACCAATACCAAACCAGACACTTTTAAATGTTGCCCATCCTTAAGCTGATGTTTCACTTCATGGGTGGACCTGATATTAAGTTGCGTCAATTTTTCACGGATAAACGCTACAGGATGCTGTTTCAGAGATAATGCCATACTGGTGTAATCGTGTATAACATGCTCTGGCAACGACATTACAGGTAGTGCAATGCTCTTTTCAGACGCACTTGCAGCGTTTTGTCCTGTAAACATACCATTGGGTTTATCGGCAATTGCTGACACCTCCCATATCGCCTGCCGACGGTCAAGACCTATAGACCTGAAAGTGTCTGCGTCTGCCAGCCGTTCTATTGCAGCAAGTGGGACGTCTGCATCCATTAGAGCGATAATATTAGTATAGGGGTTTCGCCTGGCTTCAATTAGCAGGGTCATATCTTCTGCTTTTGTGCCTTTCACCTGCCGGAAGCCAAGACGGATAGCTCTGTACTTGCCTGCCTGCTCTTCCAGTGTGTTATCCCAGAACGAATGGTTTATATCAACAGGCCTAATCTCAACCCCATGTTTTCTGGCGTCACCTACAAGCTGTGCAGGCTGGTAAAAGCCCATAGGTTGACTGTTCAGCAAAGCGGCGCAAAAAATGTCTGGATAATAGCACTTGATCCAGCAGGACACATATACAAGCAAGGCGAAGCTGGCGGCGTGACTTTCGGGGAAGCCGTAGGCTCCGAAGCCTTCAAGCTGCCGCATAATGCGGGTTGCAAAATCCAACGTGTAGCCACGTTCCAACATGCCATCAATCAACCGTTTTTCAAACTGGTTGACCGTACCCTTCATTTTGAAAGTTGCCATACTACGCCTTAACTCGTCCGCTTCGGCAGGAGTAAAGCCAGCAGCTACAATGGCAATCTTCATTACTTGTTCCTGAAACAATGGCACTCCCAAAGTCCGGCCTAATATTTCCTCTAAGTCTTTGGACGGGTATGTAACAGGTTCCTGCCCATTGCGCCTGCGCAAATAGGGATGCACCATGTCGCCCTGAATTGGCCCGGGTCGTACAATGGCAACCTCAATCACAAGATCATAAAAGGTTTTAGGCTTCAGGCGCGGCAGCATGGATTGCTGCGCCCGGCTTTCAATCTGAAACACGCCTATGGTATCGGCATGGCCTACCATCTCATAAACGGCAGGGTCATCCTGCGGGATATTGGCTAAGGTTAACGTCAATCCGTAATGTTGCTTAGCCAGGTCGAAACATTTACGAATGCAGGTCAACATGCCCAATGCCAGCACGTCTATTTTCAGGAAGCCAAGCGCGTCTATGTCGTCCTTGTTCCATTCTATATTTGTGCGGTTTTCCATCCTTGCGTTAAGAATGGGGCATAGGTCCGTCAACTTGTCCTGGGTAATGACAAAACCTCCCGTATGCTGTCCAAGTTGGCGCGGGAAGCCCATAAACTGTCGTGTCAGTTCCAGCACCTTTCTAAGATGTGGGTCATTAGCATCGAAACCCTCGCCACTAATTCGTTTGCCTTCAAACCATTCGTCCGTAAATTCCCAAATAGATTTTGATAGCCGGTTGATCGCATCAACGGACATCCCCATTACTTTAGCAACGTCACGTATTGCACCCTTTTGGTGCAACTGTGTGACGGTTGCGACAATACCGGCACGGTCGCGGCCATACTTGTTATAGATATACTGAATAACTTCTTCGCGGCGTTCATGCTCAAAGTCCACATCAATATCCGGCGGCTCGTTCCGTGCCGATGAAATGAAGCGTTCAAAGAGCAAATCAAACTTTGTCGGGTCTACCGATGTGATGCCCAGGACAAAACAGATTGTAGAGTTGGCTGCTGACCCTCTGCCCTGGCATAGAATATTTTTTTCACGAGCAAATCGAACGATATCATACACCGTCAGAAAATACGGTGCATAGTCCATCTGTTTGATAAAGGCTAATTCGTGGTTGATATTGGTAATCACCTTTTCCGGCAGTGGTTCGCCGTAGAAGTCTTTGGCACCTTTCCAGGTCAAGTCCTGCAATTCTTCAAAAGGCGGTCTGCCATTGGTTATTTCTTCAGGGTAAACGTATTTCAATTCATTAAGGGAAAACCGGCACGCCTCGGCGATTTCCTGTGTACGCTCTATGGCTTCGGGATATTGCATGAATAACCTGAGCATTTCCTTTTCAGGCTTTAGAAACCGTTCAGCATTCTGGTGCAGTTTATATCCCGCATTATAAATCGTGCATTTCTCACGGATGCAGGTCATAACATCCTGCAACTCCCTGCGTTCAGGCGCATGGTAATGCACGTCATTGACGGCTACCAAGGGTACATTATAATCGCTGGATAATTGCGCAAGTCTATAAAGACGCTTCGCATCATTGGCCTGATAAGTTCGCATGGCACCTAGATATACCTGTTTGCCTAATTCCCTTTTATATTCTGCAACAGTTTCAATAAAGTCGTCGTTAAAAGAAAAATCAGTATTCAGGTTTAGAGGTGGCACGATAATAAATTTGATGCCTTCAGCTTGTTTATACACGTCCACTTTGTATAATTCACATTTACCTTTTTCGGTGCGTAAGTTGCCTAGGGAGAGCAAACCTGAAAGACGAGCATATGCCGCCTTATTGGTGGGGTAAGCCATCAGGCTTGGGCCATCTATCAGGTCAAGGCGGCAGCCAGGTATAATGCGGATGCATGCTTTCTTTGCTGCGCTATGTGCGCGCACCACACCGGCAAGCGTATTGCGGTCTGTAATAGCTATGCAGTCATAACCCATAGCTGCCGCTTGCTCTACAAGTTCTTCAGGGTGCGATGCACCCCTTAAAAAGCTGAAATTGGATGTGACCTGTAGTTCTGTGTATTTCATAACTGTTCCGTTTAGGCAAAAAAACCGTGTAAAAACCATTTGGGATCATCTTGGCCATAGTGGCCGGAACGAAATAGCCAATATCGCGCTCCTGTCTCATCTTCAACACAGTAATAATCACGATATAATCCTTTTTCTATCCACCATTCTTGCTCAATACGTTCGGGGCCATCTGCTTTTTGAATACGGTGAATTTTTCCCTTATGAATAAATAGCATGGGTGGATAGTCAGGCATCGCTACTGTGACTTCTATAGGTTCGGGTTTTTGCAATAAATGTACCGGTCGTGGCAATTCCTCTTTCCATACAGTCGTTGCCTTTACTTCTAATGAGGTGGCGAGCTTGTAAGAACGCTCAGGCCAATAACTTTCATTCGGCAGATAACGGTGGATGGCATTCATGCCCACCTTCCCTGCTATGCGGTCTAGTAATTCGGCAAGTTCCATTTCCTGTTGAAAGCTCATATTCCACATAGCTTCCTGGCTACTTGATAGGTCTTCAACGACTGGGGCTTCCATCACAAATAATTCAATACCCAATGCGGGTTCTATCTCGCATATCCTGATTTGAAAAAGCTTAAATAAATGCTCTGTATTGCGTGATGGTCTTGCCGTTCCGATATTGATAGACTGCACATTGCCATCTATGCGATAGCATTTAAAAAGTGCCTTGCGTAGTCCTTTGTCTTCTGACGCTAATCGTTTGCAAAGTTTTTCAAGTAGTTGCTGTAAAGCATATTCAATAGCCGGTGCTGTTCGCACTGGCTCAAGGCTTGGCAAGCGTTCGGTATAAGGCTCTATTGGCCTAACAGGGATAACAGCTTCTATTGCCTGTCCCAATGCCTGATCTAACCGCATCAGTAAGACCTCACCAAAACGCCTGCGTAAAGCGGTGCGCGGCATCGTCATGAATCTGCCGATTTCAGTCAAACCTAATTTATCAAGACGGTCTGTTATAGCTGTTTCAAGGCGTAACGCTGTTGGGGGTAAATGCTTTAAAGCCTGTACCTGTGTGCCTTGTTCGATAATCAGTTTAGTATGCCCATAGCGGGCTATTGCCCAGGCGCAACCGACAGTATCAGCCATTCCCGGCCTGACATCATAACCAAAGGCTTTTAACCTGGTCACAACATCTTTGAGATACTGCACTTCACCGCCCCATAAGTGGGTGCAACCACTTGCGTCTAATATTAAGCCGTCCGGCATGTCTATAGCCGCAATGGGTGTGTACCTTATGCACCATTCAGCTAATGCTGATAACAGGGTTTCTTCTTTACCCAATGGGGCGTCAAATACCTGAAGGCTTGGCAGAATGGCTCTGCCATCAGCCACGACCATGCCTGTATAAATTCCACTTATTGCTGCTTTTGGACTAACAGCCTTTACCACCATGCGGCCACGCTCAGGCGCCGCGAACACAAAAGGCACGTCCTTTAACTCCGGCTTGCGACGGATTTGCCAATCCGTCGTTAGGTAACGGAACCATATTGAAACGAAACGCCTGGCCATTTTATGCAGTTTTGCGTTTTTGCGGTTGCTGTGTGGTTGCCTGTTGTGTTGACAGGAACTGGAAGCCTCTCTTTGACCATTCAATATCCCATGTGCCAGGTCTGCCGTTTCTGACTTTGGCCAATTCTACCCGCCAACGTGAATAGCCCACGCCCGGGTTTGCACCGTTTAGCTCACTTGCCAGTGCTGCAATCCTCCAGCGTGTGATGCATGCAACGGTATTCTCTGTCCTCGGATTTGAGCGATGCAAAAGCCCTGTGACATTGCTTTGTTCAACGGCAAGTTGTAACCGTCGTGAATCATTAAAATTTAACTCGCCAATCTCACCGACTACCAAAGACAGGGATTTGCACTTAAGAGCTTCTTCAACAGCCCATAACACATCCTTCTGCTTAAAAAGGTCAAGGAAAATTACTCGTGTAGCATCAAGGCCAAACTGTTTCAGGGCTGGCGGGAACAAGGTGCGTCTTGTTCCAATCCATAAACAGGATTGTTGCTGCCTCATAAGCCGTCCGGCGAGGGCAATCATAAACCCGGATGTTGCAGCAGCATTTTGTGGCCCATAACTAATAAACTCATGTACGGCACCTACAGGAAATGTATGTGTAGGGAAAGCCTGTATGATAGGGCCTAGACCAGTATCCGTTACGTTGTTAGTGCTGGCTTTCTTCATGCCCTGAATGGAAAGGATTTCTTTCTGCAGGCGTTCAACGATCTCACTTCTGGCACTTACTGATTGGTTCATAATTCACTTCGCTTTGCTGGACGTTTGTACAAATTTACGAGATAAATAAATTGTTTTTTGAACAAATGTTCATAATGTAACGGCGATTTAAGTCTAAAGCAAGCTGGAAGCGATAAATAATTTTTTGCATTGCTGGTTTCAGCCACAAAAAAAAGCGACTCTACCAGAGCCGCTTTTTTACATATGTCAGAGTACTCAATTCCTTACTGCTTCACAAACCTGTCGGTAACAGCCCATTGGCCATTGCTGATGTTTATAAAATATGTTCCTTTTACCAAGGGACTTATGTTCAGCGCTGCATTGCCTGTGTGTTGTGTCTGCATCAATGTTTTACCCGTGATATCCATTACTTTCACTGTATATATGCCAAAGCCTTGTTGCGCTATTGTTATATCCAGCTTATCTGTTGCCGGATTTGGGAAGATATTTAACCCTATGTCTTTTTTTGCAATATTATTAATACCCAGTGCCCTCGATGCCGTTACAGGCATTGTACTACGGTATATGCCCGTGCCATTGTTGGCAGAGACGAACATATAGCCATTGTAAGCTATGTGCATGTGCTGACCTTGTCCATCATATACTATTTGCGCATTAGATGGAAGCCCTGTGTTGCATAATGCCCATGTTGCACCTTTGTCGGGCGAGTAGTAAATGCCATATGCAGAACTAACCGGTGTTTCGGTAGCTACGTACAAGGTATCGCTTGCAGGTGATTTTATCAGCGTACGCAGTTTGGTATCTGCTGGGAAGCCTGTTACTGTTTTCTGCGTCCACGATACGCCTTTATTAGCCGATATATACAGACTGGTATCACTCACCATTAAAAACGTACCGTCCGACAGTGCTACCGTCATTCCCGAGCCTGTTGGTGGCATCGTTGCATTCAGGTTATTCCAGTTAAAGCCATCGTTGGTTTCATACACCGTACCTGTCGTTATCAGGTACAACCGTCCGCTGCTTTCTACCACGGTTATAGCGGCTTGGCTAAACATATTAAGGCCGGCATACCAGCTATCGCCATCGTCGTCAGAATAGAATATTTTATCCACGCTCGATCCATTGTGGATAGCTACCAGGTCGGTACCAAAAGATATAATTCCGCGGATGTTGGTAGTATCCAGCCCCAGCAATCCGCTGTTCTTCTGTGTCCATGTCGCACCGCCATCGGACGAACGGAATATACCCCTACCGTTGCTGCCCGACATATCTACCATAAAGAGATATTTTTTATGTCCGAATATCTGGCCCGATGTACCACCCATAGGTGGCAGCGTGGTGATGGTCTCCCAGTTGTCGCCCGTGCTGTCGCCGCTCAACAATTCGCCGTCGGCATATGCAAATATCCTGCCTGTATTATTTACGGAGGCTAGGGAATAATTCATTTTAGTGGTCGTCTGTGCCTGCTGCCAAGTTGGTTGGGCAAACATACCCGTAGTAAATAGTATCGCACCAATACTTAAAAAAGTAGTTTTTCTCATCATAATCTTACACTTAAATGTTTGAATTTTTTGATTTAATGCAATTTTCCTGCCAATTCATAAAATCTTGCTTTATTTTATGAATGTTTACAAAACTTTAGCAATAGGCATAGGACAATGCGCAAGTTGGTGAGACAAGGCAAACAAGGGTAATGCTTACAGAAGTTCAATAAGCTGCTTTAGCAATTCTGTTTGTGCAGAATTAATCTTTTGTGTCGCTTCCTCGATAGTGAACCAAGTGCCCTTATCAACTTCAGGTATTTGAATTTCTTTATCAGAGCCCGGTGGCCATTTGATAGCAACATAGTTACTTTTTACTGTAGCCGGATCAATATCTCCTTTTACAGCCCAGGCACTAACCATTTTACCACCTTTTTGCTTAATTGAATTAAGCTCTATAAAATTACCTTCTATCTTACTACCGGTTTCTTCCATGAATTCCAGCTTTGCACGCTCTAAAGGATCGTCACCTTCTTCAATTTCGCCCTTTGGTATAGACCATGAGCCTAAGTCTTTATTCTTCCAATACGGGCCTCCTGGATGTACAAGAAACACCTCTAAAGTTCCTGTCTTCACCCTGTACATCAAAATGCCAGCACTATGTTTATTTGCTTTTGCCAATCATAGTTTATTTAGTTCATGCACAACTTTCTCAAGATTGATACCCTTGCCAATCACAGGTTTAAAAATGTCGCCAACTTCTTTTAGCCTGTCCATAGCATTATAAATCGTAAAGTCGGACATTTTCAGTCCTTTTTTCACTTCCTCCCAATGCAAAGGCATTGATACGGTTGCACCTGGTTTTGGTCTTACTGAATAGGGTGCTGCGAGTGTGGCCTGTGGCCTGTTTTGTAAAAAGTCGATATACATTTTGCCACCACGTTTTGCTACTTGCCTTTCAATGCTTGTGAACTTCGGCAACTCGCGGTGAACCATTGTTGCTATAGCACGCCCAAACTCTTTTGAGGACTCATAGTCATATTTTGCCCCTAATGGAATATAGATATGTAACCCTGTCGAGCCAGATGTTTTGCAATAGGATGGAACACCCAAACTTTCCAGTATATCATGTGTCACCTGGGCGCATTTAATCACCTGCTCAAAGGTGTTTTTATCAGGGTCAAGATCAATCACACACCAGTCGGGTGAATTCTCAGATTGTTCTTTGCTATTCCAAGGGTTCATTTCAATGCTGCCCAGGTTAGCCATATAAAGCAGGTCTGCTTCCTTTTTACAAACGAGGTAATTTCTTACACGATCGTCTGCATCACTATGGTATTCATAAGTTTCAATCCAATCGGGCGCCTTGCCGGTCATGTCCTTTTGATAAAAACTCTTACCGTTTATTCCGTTGGGGTAGCGGTTTAGGGACATGGGGCGGTCTTTCAGGTAAGGAAGCATGATCGGTGCCACTTGGTAGTAGTAGTTCAGCATGTCCCGCTTTGTACCTTTAATGTCTGGCCAGAATATCTTGCTTAAATTCGTAAACTTCAATTCATGCTCGTTCAGCTTCTTAACCTGCGTTTCTTCGCTCGGATTAAGCAATGTCTTTCTTTCGCCCTTGATCGGCTTATCAATTGCAATCGCTTTGGCGTTCTTAGTTTTCACAATTTTTTCCGTTGCAACTTCTTTTTCGAGGATAACTGCCTTTGCTTTTTTGTCGCTGCGCATTCCTTCAAAGGAAGGATGGCGCATAACGCCGTCAGTTGTCATTTCAGCATAACTTACCTCACATATAAGCACTGGTTTTAGCCAGGTTGCTTTGGCCTTTGGCGGGTTAGGTCTGAACCGGCTGGGCTTGTTAACGTCCGGTTCTTCTGTAAACGGCACTTTGTCGGTAATGAGTGGTTTGAATAAATCCAGCATTCCCTTTTGTGTCTTGACGTTAAAGCCTGTACCAATCTTACCAGTATAGACTAGCTTGCCTTTTTCATAAACGCCCACCAGCAATGCACTAAATGGCTTGCTGCTGTCCACATTGTTAGTGAAGCCCCCAATCACGACTTCCTGCCGTTTATTAGCTTTGATTTTCAGCCAGTCTTTCGTGCGTACTCCAATGTTATAGGTACTGTCCTTGCGCTTTGCCATGATGCCTTCTAGCCCCATTTGCTTTGCAGCTTCCAGGAAGTCTATGCCGGACATATCAAAGTCCTGGCTCACTTTAATAAATTCATTGTCCGATATTAATTCGCGCAAAATAGCCTTACGCTCCACCAGCGTAAATTCTGTAAGGTCATAGCCATTATACCATAGGATATCGAATAAATAGTAAATCAAAGTTCCGTCTGCCTCGCTACGCCAATTCTGTAATGCGCCGAAATTCGCTTGCCCGTTGTCGCCTACTACTACAACTTCCCCGTCTATGATGGCATTGAGTTTTATTTTTTTTAACGCATCATATATGACATAGAATTTCTCATTGAACGATTTGTTATTGCGGGATTTTAATTCCAGTGTCGCCTTGTTCATAAAAGCAACTGCCCTATAACCATCCCATTTTATCTCATAAAGCCATCCTTCCTGGTGGAAAGGCTTGTCAACTAATGTTGCAAGCATAGGCTCTGCGATTGTATCATAGAACGCCTTTTGGGGTGCGCCCTTAATCAATGCTTTTACATCAACCGCTGACGTAGGTTCAGTGCGCTCAGTCTTCTTTACTGATTTGCTCGGCAATTTACTATCGGGCTTGCTAACCGTCCTTCTTTTGTTGCTTTTGGTAATGCTCATATACAACTAACAATAAATTAATTCGTTAGTTCGGTGCGATTTAGACAACCACAAAACAAAAAAAATGTGCTGCCTTGTAGACAGCACATTTACTTTGGAACATTATAATTATGGTTCTGTCGAGGCGACAAAATTATTCATGTCAACCCAACGAATATAAATGGGCAAAGAGAGTTGGTTGGCACAAGTACATAGAGACCCAGGAAATGTATAAGTGTCAGAAATTCCACAACCTTCAGGAGCAGCAGGTATTCCTCCAGGCTGAAGATTAACAAATGTCGTAGCACAAGTGCCTGGGCAATCAGCATAACATAGTTTCGCTACCCTGGTTTCACCATTCCCGCAACTAAGAATGCCTGGAATGTTAATTGTTCCTCCATTTTTAGCGACAGTATGAGTTCCCCAAAAAGTCGGCGCCGCAAATCCAGTGAAGCAATTTATGCACCAAACTTCTATTGTTAAATCGCAATTCGTGTTATTTGTAAATGTAGCGTCTGCTTTGACATCCATACCAATTAGGCTGACGAACGCTAGTAAAAAAAGTAATTTTTTCATGTTATTAATTTTTGAATGGCCAAAAAATATAATTGATGATTAGTTTATATTTCCTATTATAAATTGTTTTGGCGGGCTGCGTTCTTTCATGTGTATGTGTTTTCATTGATTGAAAAATGTTATCCTACCTGAAGTTATATAGAGGTTTCATAGGAAATTCCTAAGCTGTCATGAATAGACGCTTTTATGTCATGAAATGATTGGAAAATGTAATGAATGGAAATTTTCAGGTTATCCGGTATGGGATATTCGGAATCCGCAGAGTTTAGGGTATCAGTTATTATCGCCCTAATAGTATGATCAGGATGGCACCTCTAATATTTCAGCCAAATCATCATTTAACTGTTAAGCATCGTAAAGTGCAAAGCAAATAACATTGATAGAAATGGGAAAACCCATTCACTTAAACAACGCAAAATACCCAGGCAGGTCATATATATGTTTGTTGCCGTAATACCGTACCAGATCAGGATGTTTAATTCTATATCTGTACCGCTGCGAAGCACTTTTTAATCCTGACCGTTCCGCAAATATTTCTTCACAAACCCACCCGTTTATATCCCCGCCATATGCAGCCATCATTATAGCCTTGCGGGTATCTTCTACCATTTGTAATAATGCTTTGCTCAAAACATTCGATTTTTAGTAACGGTTTTATTACTTGCCTGTGTAAACATAGTTACTGTTAGCAAAATCAGCCATATTGCCAATAACGTCATATTCACTATCTTTTTTAGATAGAAAGTAGGGTAGTATTTTGGTGGGAGTAATGATTTTATCCATCATCTGGTCAACATAAACCATCCAAGCGTTATCAATCACTTCCGTACCCAATTCATTCATTGCCTCCTGCATTTTTACGTAGGAGGATTTATTTTTATGGCCTAAAGTAACAGGCGGGTACTTCTTCGCATCTTTACCTCTTTGCCGGCGCAAGTTGAAATCTTTTTCTAATTTATGAATATAGTTTACTGCTTCAATATAATTAAAATCAAATTTTTTGACGGCAGCCATCTCCTCTCTTTTCAAATCTTTAGTTGCTTTTTTAGTTTCTCTATTAGTTTCTTGTATTAGTTTCTCTTGTGTGTTGGTTTCCACGTACTGTTTGCTTATTTCAGCATATAGTTTGCATGTTTCTGCATGCAGTTTGCTGTTTCCTTCAAACTGGTATATATGATGTAAATTTTCACAGATAAAAGGGATGTTTACCCTAAAGTATTTAACCAAAGGGAACCCTTTTACCTCAACAGCTATAAAGGTGTGGTCGGCAAATTTCTGTATTATCTTTTCCAGTTTCGCACGTTTTATGCCGGTGTCTTTTGTAATTGTAGATGTTGAATGATAAAACTCCTTATAACCAAAAGTCTTTGCCAGTATAATTATGTATTCAAAGAATACTATCTCCTCCAGGGAGAAAACAGAAAAGTTGTATTGCTGAAGCTTTTTGAAATTTACGGCAAACGGGTGCCCAATATTAGGTTGTGACATAATGTTAGTTTCGCAACGCTAAGATAACAAAAAAAGCCCCAAATAAATGGAGCGAATGCGTTGTTGCGAAACTAACAGCATCTATACGCAAATGTAGCTATTTTGAATACAAATGAGCATAAGCTTTGCTTTTAAAAATAGTATTCTAAGGTTGTCCCTATGCAAATGTCACGTACAGCATAGAGTGATGTAACTTTGCCCATGCGCTTTATTTACCTGATTGCTTTTCTGCTTTTCCCGTTCTACCTGCTGGCGCAACTATCCGGCAAGGTGGTAAAGGTTGCAGACGGTGACACATTCACACTATTGACTGAAGATAATAAACAAGTCAAAGTACGTCTGCATGGTATAGATTGCCCGGAGAAAGGGCAGGATTTTGGACAGGTGGCAAAGCAGTACACATCTGATAAGGTTTATTTGCAGGTAGTGAGAGTAAGGGCGACCGATATAGACCGTTACGGGCGCACGGTGGGCATTGTTACCCTGAAGGATGGCACAGTCTTAAATGAGGCACTATTAACGGCAGGACTGGCATGGCATTACACCAAGTACGATAAAAACACCCTTTGGGCTGGAATGGAGCTTGAAGCACGAAATAAGAAAGTCGGCCTGTGGGTAATGCCGGGGGCGGTCCCGCCCTGGGACTGGCGAAAGAAAAAGTAAGTTATGCAGCAGATTCTTTGTCTTTTTGCGCTTGTGCGTGGTACCCATCCTTTGCAAACATGTCCACCCATATTAATTTCCTGTCTGCATTCCTGGGGCCGCATACCTGATACCTGAAATGTCCACGCACCATAAAGCCGGTATCTTTTACTAAGTCTGTGAACCACTTACAGTCCAACAAGGTAACATGTGCCGGCAAGTCGTTTTTATAAGAACAGCGTATAAATTCAGTTTTGCTATCGGGTGACAAAAGTTTGGTTTCTACATCAGCATAATTTTTAAACAGGTATATACCAAGCGCCATGGCTGCCATATTTACCGTAGTTGGTATGCAACTAACTAACGCTTCTTTGTCTGCCCCTTCGTCTTTGTGGGTAATGCCAATGTAAGAGTACCCCAAACACCGCGCCTTCTCAAAAGTCAGCGCTACAGCATATGTCCCTACGTCGTTTTTCTGCACCTGGTAAATAACATACAGGCCATGAAATATAAAGCTGTCACATTGGTTGAAGCCCGGCAACTGTGATAATGTGTCTCTTTTCGCCAGTGCAGGCCACGCATTGATTAAAGCGTCTGTAAATGGGATGGTCAATAAATCAATATTGCTAACCTCCGGGGCTATCTGTTTAACCTGCTTTTCAATTACTTCATAGTTATACAAATCAGTTAGGCGGTCGTCCGCCAGTTGGATCGGGGGCAGTTGTTTGCGTAATATCTGCGCAGCTATTGGGTATTTCCTTTCTGTAAACCTTTTTCTTTCCATTATGCTTTGTATTGAGGTGTTTTGTATGGGGTGGCCAGCGCCTTTTTAATGTCGGCTATATCCCTCCCCCTGATGTTGTAGAAGCAGTCGGGGTGGCCTGTTATGTTATAGGCTATAAAGCCAGCTTTGCACATAGCAATGATAACAGAGCCAGCGTATAACTTTACTGGTTGAAGCATATTAAAAGTGTACCATTGCTGTATATACTGGTGTAAGACAGTATTACTCAGGGATGGGTTTATATTTTCCCCTGGGGCAAGGAACGCCCGTATAAATTCAGTTATCAGCGTTACATCGTCATCGGGGATGTTTTCGGGCTGAGGGTTGGCAGGGGTAATAAAGCCGGTACGGTTAACGTTTGTTGTAACGCCGGGGTAAGTGTGAGCTGTATATTGTGCTATGTCCTCCATTATGCAAACAGGATGCTACCCCATATAATAACGTTAAGTACCACCAGCCCAACAATAGCACGTTGCCAGTAACTATTGACCTTTTCCTTTTTGTCGATAGCCAGCCACAGGCCAAGCCCGTTAGATAATGCGCTGTACTCTATGGGGGCAATGGGTATGCCGTACTGTTTTGCTTTTTCTATAAGTACAAGCCTGTCTGCCCCGGCCGGGAATCGTTGAGCGTATGTGTTTGGTGTGTCCATAGTTGTTATTTTATACGGGCTTCTTTTAACTGTTCATCGGTTATGGGGCCGTGCTTCTTTTCAAAGGTGGTTATTGCCTTTTCTAACAGGTCTGTTAACAGGTCTGTATCTGATAAGCGGTCATGCCATGCCACGTATTTCATTTTATTTTTCAGTTCAGATGTGACACGCACAAGTATTTGCGCATCCTTATTTACTTTCTCGTTTTGTGGTTTTTGAGCTTTTGCCATTAGATATAAATTGTTGTACAAAGATATACAATAATTAACGTAACAACCAAATATCATGTTATACAAACAAATATATAACTTAATGTTTGTAGTTAATGATATAATGTATATCTTTGTATTACAAAAGCAAAAGAGATATGAACAACCAACAGGCACAGTTTACAACCATCTACAGCAAAGGGATATTGAAAGCAATTACCTGCACACCAAACCCGACATTTAGCCACCTGTTAAATGTAGCATGTAGCACTATAGGCGCTGAACATAAAGAAAAAAGCTACCTGCTTAAAAAAGTGAACTTCTATAAGTTCAGGGCATACATGGAAGCAAAGAACGGCATACACTACAATTGGCCAATGTGGTACAGCGACAACAGGGCTACACCTGCATTTAATGAAGCGGTTGCTGATTTTATCAACCACACAGAGAAACGCACCGCATATTATGTATGTGAGGGAGGCAGCAAGATTGACACGCTACTGGCAAAGGCTATGAAACAAACCGAACTGATGAAAAGCATTATTGAGCGCATGTAAATAAAAACCCGCCAGTATTCGACGTACTGGCGGGGATTAATCAACTGAAATAAATCAATTAATCAAAAGCAAAATTAAAGTTATGAAAAAAAGCATCGAGAGCAAAAAAGCAAAGCAAAATGCAGAGACAGTTATTAAAGTAACAGGTTTTAAAACCCTTGACGATTACTATTACCAGTACGGGGGTATTTTAAACGACCGGGGCGAAGTTGACCCGCGCCTAACAAAGTGCCTGCTGGTGCTAATTGACCATCATCTAAAAGCATACGAAACAACAACAGAAGCGAGCTGGAGAGGGGACGACCTGCCAGCCGATTTTAAAGAACGCCTGCGCCTGGCAGTTATTGAGGATATGATGGGGGCTACTTTAAAATATTACTGTAGAAGAGGACTTTGGAGCGATGCGTTTGTGACGTCTGTAACCAGCCTCCTAACACACTTGCCCAATATTTTAAGGGTATTGAGTAAGTACGACCTAACAAAAAGCATTATTACTATCGGGACATATGATGGTGGTTTATTATGCTCATCCTTAACATCATTGAATATTAACGGCAAAGATGGCATTACTAAGAATGGAATGTTGGAAATGATATTAAGTGGTAGTGTTGGGCAACGGGAAAGTTACAACTACCAGACACGGGCGCAGGCGGGGGCTTTATACTTGCCGTTATCAGAACTGATTGAAGCTATTTCCAAATGCGCAGACGAAGGCGAGGAACGCGAGGAGAAACTAAGCAAAATGGCTGAATTGTCTAAGTAAATCACTAACACCCCTGCATTACGGTGCAGGGGTATCTAAAACCATTAACGAGAGTAGATTATGAATACAACACAAACCAGCGCAAAGGCGCTATCCATATATACAGGCCCCACAGCGGGCCAGCAAGCCCCGCAACAACTATACGACCTCATTGCAACCAATACAGGGGATGCAATGTACCCGGAAATAAAGCACGGTGACATACTGGCCTGTAATGAGATAAGAGATACCAGCTTTATAGACTACGGCGCTATTTATTGGGTGATACTTAAGAATGGGCTATCTGCCTGCAGGGTAATAAACGGGAACAGAGTTAATGAGAATGAACTACTGCTAACCCCCTGCAATGGCAAAGCTGGTGTAACACCAATACCCAGGAGCGCGATTGAAAAACTGTATGTCGTAAAACGGCTATTACGTGGATATTAAGGGCGGGAGCCATCAAACAATTATTAACAATCAAAAAAAGTAAAACATGAACAATACAATACAGCAGCCACAGGGCAACAACTTCGCAACATGTTTAAATATTACCCCTCAGAGGGAAACAGAGCTTTGCGATATTATAGGGAGCGCATACGACCAAACAGACAGCTACCCTGCAGCAATGGCATTGATACAACAGCAGGTAACAGATAGCAATGAGCAATCTTACTGCATCTTCCAATTGGGCGCGTATGCAGGTTTTGAACGAGTAAAAAAAGAAATCCCGTATATCAAGGAAGTTAATGACAAGCTAAAGGAGCTGCAGAAACTTTTTGAAGGCAAATAAGATGTTCTTTTCGATTTGTAAAAATGCCCCCGGGTTGTCTATGCAGCCGGGGTTTTTCATTTAATGCTGCACTACAACCCATTTACCGAAAATAACACCTCGTTAATGTGAGTATGTATTATTACAGTGACCACAAAGACGGACTGTCCAACCTGTCTTTATCCACAATTGCAGCTTTTTTATTATACGGCCTGTCTTAAACAAATCACTAAATCAATTGTACAACTGACAAACAAATTTTAACCATAACAACAATACTTTAAACCTACAATGTGAGGTTACCTCCTACATTTTGCAATGCATTTGATTTGCAAAATGATTATTGTTATAAATCATTATTGCAATACCAAGATAAGCTACAGGCTTTATTTGTAAGGGGTTTGCGTAGTACAAGTGTACACGTTTGTTTTCTGAAACATATGCGGGACATGTGTATCATTGGTGCAACAAAGTAGCTTCGAAATCGTATTCGACAAGTGATAAAGTTTATTACAAGTGTATCACTACAGTATCACTTTTGTATTACAAAGCAACAATTATACCACAATACAATAACTTTGGTAGTTATCCACACATTGCAGCGCGTTATGCGCTTTTGTTGTTATTGTCATTATAAACCCTTTACCTTTGTTGTCACAACTTAAACAGTTGTACAGTACATACATAAATAATACATCATATGGAAGTAGTAGTAAAGACACCTGATGCCGGGGTTGCTGATGCCTGCCGGATACTTGGGTTAAAAAGGAATGAGGTTTACAGGCTATGCGATAGCGGGAAACTGGTACACTACCAATATGGCGACAATAACGCCCGGATTAGGTTTTGTACTGCGGACTTGCACCACTTTTTAGAAGCCAGCAGGAAGGGGGATTGTAAAACTGCATAGGCATGGTAAACAGGGGGAAAATATTTGATAGTGTCTTATTGGTAGTCTGTGAACACTATGCCGTGGCACCTGAGCAGCTAACAAGACACGGGCGGCCAGGGTATGCCGTGACATGGGCTAAAAAAGCGATCTGTTATTTCAACCCCATCTATATAAAAGTGCATTACCGGTATCTGATGGGGCGCTTATGCTACGGAGAAAAAACGCAGTCACGCCATACAAGGAACAGGAAAGAGGTATTGAAGCGTATGAATAACGACTCGGACTATAAGCAGGACATAAAAAAGTTATCAAAGGCCATAGAGCTATGTATTGCCGCGCAACTGAATGAGTATCTAAACGAAATACGGGAAATACTTACCAGCGTAGATATAGATTTTGCCATAGTGTCTAAGGATGGGAACGTGAAATGTAGCCAGATTAACGCAATATCCATAAATAACACATTTACAAGCATTTACATGCCTATAATTAACACCAAGTATGAAAGGGGTTAGCCTGCCATGTTCCCAAAGCCTGTTTTACGTGGCGTAAGGATGTCGAATTTTGTAAATGCTAATCAATTACCAATTAACTAAAGAAAAGAAAGTAATGGAAAGTAAAACAGTAAGTCAAGATGAAATGCCAATTGATATAGAAGAGGTGGAAGAGATAACCGGGTATAAGAAATCTTACATCTACAGGTTGGCAGCTAAGAAGACTATCCCTGTACACAAAATGAATGGCGGTAAGCTACGGTTTTTTAAATCTGAACTGATAGCGTGGATTAAAGGAGAAACAGCCCAACCACAGGCAGCAGCATAATATATAAGCATACTAAAGGGAAAGGAAGATGAACACACAGGAAACACAAAAGGAATACAGCACGGTAACGCAACTGGCAGAAAGGTTGAACCGAAAACCCAAAACGATATACAACTGGATATGTGACGGGACCTGTCCTATAGCTTATACGGTAGTCCATGGCAAAAAGCTATTTGCAGAAAAGGACATACAAGACTATCTGTCACAAAATCGAGTTGCGGCCGCATAATGAACCACTTGCACCCCATACACAATACAATAACAGACAACAACCTGAATACACTACCAACCCTGAGCCTGAAAGATGTAAAATACATTATCCGTTATCTCCACTACCTGAAGCAACGGGAAAAGTATAAATCTATCCCTGATGATGAGTTACTGAGCCTTGCAAAGAATAAGGCCATTAAGGACACCACAGCCAACGGGCTTACAACAGCTATTATATTGCTCATAGAAGGGTTAGAAGGGTTTGCTACCCGGCAGCAGTCACAGGGGCAATATAACGCACGGTTAGGCATGTTAACTAAGTCCACAACGAAAAAGGGCGTAACGGATATAACGGGCCTGTTAAACGGCAAGCCTGTAAATATCGAGGTCAAGATTGGCAAAGACCGGCAGAGCGATGACCAAAAGAAAGTACAACAGCAGATTGAAGCGGCTGGCGGCATCTACTACATAGCTAAAGACCTGCAAAGCACGTTCACCTGGCTATGCAGCAACTACGACATATCCACCGATTTTATTTACAACACACTTAAAGAGGCTTGCAAAATATTTTGTAAAAACAAGGCATAAAAAAGCCCGATGGACGAACACCGGGCAATGATATTAAAACGGAAAGATGATGAGCAAATTTACACTTAAGGAAGGAGAACTACAAAAAAACCTGCTAAAAAATACTCTACAGCAGGTAGCACGCACCGCAAAGCCTGACCGGGTGAATGTCCCACAGGTAGCAGTCGCAAAAGCCATTATCAAGGCCGCAAAAAGCAATAGCACACCTTTTACAATGGTAGGGAGCAAGGTAGCCGTACAATTGGAAGGGCAAAGGCGCGTATTAAATAATGATGCTGTATTATGGCTTATTGAGCGTGTCATTGCACAGGCTAAAAGCATAGACAAACTTCCACTGCATGCAGATGCCCAGGCAGCGTACCGGGGGCAGTTTGTTCACCTAATAAGACAGGAATTTTTCAACAGTAAAAAGGCAGCGTAACAAGATGGCATTATCTATAAAAGAACAGATAGGGGCAAAGAGCATACCTCTAAATAGTAAAAGTGGGCTACCTGCTTATTATATGGCTGCATTTCCTGAGCCGTTGCAGGTGTGGGCAAAATCAATACAGGGGGCGTATAATATTGAGGCATCATACACGTTAACCAGCGCATTATCTGTATTTGGGGCATTGTTGGGCAACAAAGTAAAGGGGCGTATCAAAGATAAACACATGGTTACACCTAACCTGTTTGTAATGTTGGTAGGCCGTTCAGGGGCCGCAAAATCACCAGCAATTAAACTGGCAGTGGGGTATGTGCTGCAAAGAGATTTGGAGAATAACAAGAGGTATAGAAAGGAATTGCAGGAATGGGCAGAACGTGAAACAGCCGCTAAAACAGCGAAGCAGGATTTTAACGAACTACGCCCGGCATTTGTAAACAGGCATACAATCAAATCTGCAACATTAGAGGCTATATACAAACATTACCAGTACAGCAATACGGGTACAATCATTGTAGGGGATGAATTTGCAAGCATATACGGCAACCTGATAAATAACAGGTATGGCGGCGGCGACAATAGAGGGGCTGTATTAGGGTTTTTAGATTGCGAAATCACCAGCACAGATACAGTAAAGGACGGCAGCCTGTTTATGGATAACCACTGCATAAGCATGTTGGCAGGTACGCAGCCGGACAGGTTAAAGGACTACATCAGCAAGACCTCAGACGGACTAATGGAAAGATTTTTATATGCTATAAATACGCTACCATACCGGGCATATAGTTTTGAAAGTATAGACGAAAGCATAACACATGCCTATGAAAATACTTTGCAAAAGCTGATGGATATTGATGTAAGAATTGACAACCAGCACGGCAATATTGAGCCTGAAATAATACCCTTTTCGCCTGAAGCCCTGCGGGTTTATATTGATTGGGATAAGGAGAATGAAGATATAATTAATAGCGGCAGCAGCGAAGCGGTAAGAACAATTTACACCAAAATGACAGGCTACGCCCCCCGCCTGGCTTTAATACTTCAGATGCTTTACTATGTGTGCAATGAGGAAAGTAAAAATCAAATCGGGGTAAGGGCTATAACCTCAGCCATCGAGTTAATGAAGTATTACCTACAGACTTCCATTGTAGTAAACTGCGAGTATGGCGACACCGACCCCGCAAATAAACTAAGTGTAACGGATAGCAAATTTTACAACGCGGTACCTGATGATGATGAAGTGAAAACAAGTGACCTGTACACTATAGGCGCACGTATAGGGGTAAGCAAAGACAAAGTAAAACGGCTTTTACGTAACAAGGATTTATTTAAGTGTATAAAACACGGGATATATGCAAAAGTATAGTGAACACAGGTTTATACTTACCCCGTATGCAGGGCGCAGCAGTCGGGTTATATGTCCATATTGTGACCATAAGGAAAGTTTTTCCTTGTATATGGACACGGAAACGGGCGAAGTGGTTAATGATAGTGTAGGCAGGTGTAACCGTGAAGATAAATGCAGCGCACATTATACTCCGGCGCAATACTTTGCGGATAATCCACAGGAGCGCAAACGGTTTTTTGATGATGCAGATACGGAAGCCCCTGAACGGACAAACAACAGGCTCGCATACCTACCACAACCAAAAGCCAATTTGCCAGCCTCTTATATTGACACGGAACTGTTTAAAAAGTCACTCACGGCATACGATTGCAACAGCCTGTATAAATTCCTGTCTTTGAAGTTTGGGGACGATATAGCAGCCGCAAAAGTTAAAGAGTACCACATAGGCACATCAAAGCATTGGGGCAAAGATTGCGCTGTTTACTGGCAAGTAGATAGCGAAGGAAATGTAAGAGCCGGTAAAATAATGGTTGTAAACCCGGTAACGGGCAAACGTATAAAAGAGCCTTTCACCTACATATCATGGGTACATAGTGTATTAAAGATTGAAAACTACAATCTAAGACAGTGCCTATTTGGGTTACACCTGGCACACCTGCAAGAAAATTTGCACAAAACTATTTGTACAGTAGAGAGCGAAAAGACCGCAATTATTGCCAGCGTTTACATGCCGCAATACGTATGGATGGCTACAGGCGCAAAACTGCATTTGAATGAAGAACTATTTACACCGATTACAGGACGTGAGGTTACATTTTACCCCGACCTGGGCGCATATGGCGAGTGGGTGACACGTACCGACAGGCTAAAGCACATCATTAATGTTTCGGTAGATGACACCCTGCAACAGATAGCCACAGACGAAGAACACGGCGAAGGGCTGGACATTGCCGATTACCTACTAAGGAATGATTATCAGCAAGTAAAACTAATGGACGGGTTTATAACTGATATGCTGAAAGCTACGGATGAGGACGGCACACAAAAAAGTATATTGAGTAAATACATATCTAAAGGCATGGGCAAAGAGCAAGCATTAAAAGCAGTAGAAATATTAATGAACAATCACGGGTTTAAAACAGCTTAAAAAATACAGTATGACAGAGAAAGGAATATTAGTAGCGGTTACAGCCTTCAGGAATGGCGTATTGGCAGGTAGGCAACCACATGGCCTGTGTTTTATGGTTTGCGCACCGTTGGCAACATACCTGCAAAGGATAGGGCTTGATGTGGAACTGCAACAGTGTGAAATAAAGCAAGGCAACGACACGCACCAGCATTATTATTTATTGATGGATAACAAAACAGTCATAGACCCAACAGCCAGCCAGTTTAACGACCCGGCAGGCTTCGCAATGCCTGAAGTATATATCGGGGAATTGCCGGCACATTACAAAGTGGTAATTAAAAACGCAGCGTAAACAACAAGGTAAAACTTTAAACATGAGTGATATAAAAACAATTATACCGGAGGTAGTCAAGGAAGAAATCGAAAGGTTTAGTAACCGACTTGATGCAGCCATAAAAAAGGCTGAGCGCCTGGAAGGATTTGCCCAAAAGCAGCATGGCATGTTTAGTACAGTAGGTTGGCATATGAGACTACAATACAATGTTGCTAAATACTTGCTGGCAGGCGGTATCTGGTTTTGGGCAATAGAGCGCGCTTACTTCATAGCAAGTGAAGGCTGGCATGTACTGGCAATTACTGAAGCAGAAAAAATATGCAATAATATATCTGCTACTATGTTAATGGTGGCGGGGCTATTGTACTTGCTTATTGCTGTCCAAATTATTGACAGATTATTTAAGAAATAACAACTGTATAAATATAGAATTATGGCACAGGATATAAATACCATTATACCGCAGGAGGCAAAAGACGACCTTGTATTTATCAATACAGAACTTGAAAAGACTGTAAAGACAGTTGTTGAGCTGGGCGGGGAAAGTAGAAAGTTACGGGATATGCTGGGCGGGGCTGGAAACGTGAAGTCTATAAAAGAACATCTACAGGTAGAGCAGCAGTTACTTACCGTTATGCAAAGCCTGGAAGTGGAGGCGAAAAAACATAACATTCTACTTCAGGAGCAAGTAAAAATTACTAATGCCCTGAAAGTGGCAGAAGCGCAACAAGCCATTGACAGCCTGAAAAATAACGAGCTGAACGAGAAAGGCATAAAGGCCGTTACCAATGCTAAAAAGGCCCTGCACAGTGAATATGCTAAGGGTAAAATAAGCATGAACCAGTATAAATCTGCCACGTTTGAGGTAACGCAGCTTATAAGGGAACTGCCAGCCTTTGCCTATGGCGCAAATGTGGGCATCGGGGCGCTATCTAACAATATACCTATGCTGATGACCCGTATTGAAAGACTACGGGAGGCAGGGATGAGCGCCGGGCAGATATTCAATGTTTTGGGTAAATCAATTTTTGGCGTAACCAATCTGTTAACTATTGGGGTTGCAGTGTTCACTATATACGGTGCGCAAATTATAGAAGCCTTCCGGGGAACTGAAAAGCTGATAAATGCCCATACGGAACTAAACAAAGTGGTAAAAGAGGCGGGCAGCTCATACGCTGAAGCCGGGGCAGAACTGGAATCTATGAAACGCAGGTTTATGGAAGCCGGGGCCAGTGCTGAAACTAAAAAGGATATCATAGCACAACTGAATGAAAAGTATAGTGATACTATCGGGCATATAGATGGCATTAATGAGGGTGAGGACTTCTTTGTAAATAGGTCTGCAGCATTTGTGGAGGCTATGAAGATACGGGCGGAACTATCAGCCGTTTACCAGCAGATTGGTAAAAACGTAGCAGACTTGGCAGTAAATGAAAGTAAGCTGTACCAAGATAACACAACCGGTATAGAAAAATTTTCAGCAGGTGTAAAGGCCGCAGCGTTTACCCCGCTGTGGGCGGTTGCTATAAAAGGGCTGGATGCTTACCGAGATAAATATAAAGGCCTTCTTTTTGACTTGGGCTACCAAAACCTAATAAAACAGACTAATGATGCTGAACGGTCAACAAAGCACCTTGAAACCCTGGGGGATGGGTTAGCTGATAGATTGCAGCAGATAAACAAAGAGTTCAATTTTGATTTTGTGAAACCTGAAAAGGTGAAGGGGGAAATAGACCTACTGAACGCGCAAATTAAAGCTGAAACGGACTTAGTAAAGGCAAAATCTGAAAAAGCCAAAGCAGCCTATGAGCAAGCGGCAATGCTCAATGATGCCATCGTGCAGGATGAAGCCAAATCCTACACCGAGCGATTAAACGCACTTACATACTTTGGCTATCATAAGAAAAACGTTATCATGGTAGAGCGCGAAGCCGAGCTGGACGCGGTTAATAGTAAACTGGATGCTATTGCAGCTATAGAAAGTAAGGCGGCAGAAAAACGCACACCGGCAGAAAAGCGGCTATTACTTCAAAAGCAAGCAATGGAGGCACAGAAAGCCGCTATAGTTGCGAAGTATGAAACAGAGGCGTTAGGTGTAACCCTTGCCGTATCAAAGAAGCGTACTGACCTAGTAAAAAAGGAGCGTGACGACATAGAGGACTATTTTACAGACGGCGTCAATAAGATAGCCGACAACTACGAAAAACAGCAGGCAGACCAGCAGACCACACTTATAGAAAGCCTTGCCAATCGTAAAATATCTGTTAATCAGTTTGAGGTTGAGCAGCAAAACATACAGAGGGAAAGCCACCGCAACAAACTAAAGGACACTATAACCTACTTAGAGGACGTACTGAAGGAAGAGAAAATAAGTGCAGAAGCCAGGGAGAAATTAGAAGGGGACTTATCAGATGCAAAAATCAAACTGAACGAGGATACCGCAAACAGCATTATCCAAACCTCAAAGAAAGTGGGCCAGGTAATACGTGATATGGCTTATGAGATAACAGGGCTTACGGGAGATATAGCAAATAATAAAATTGCGGCTATAGACGAGGAAGATGAAAAGATAGAAAAAAGTAAAGAACTGCGGCTTAAGGGCATACAGGCAGTTAAAATGGCTGATGAAGAGCGCGCGAAGGCAGAAATACAGGTAGAGAATGACGCACTTGCAGCACACACCGAAAACGCAATTGAAAAAAGGAAGCTCAGGAGACAGCAGGCGTTACTTGAAAAAGCAGCAGCAGCAGCCGAAATAATACAACGCACTGCCATAGCAATCATGACCACATTAGGAGATAAATCCATACCCAACGCATACACCCGGATAGCTTTGTCTATAGGCATGGGTGTTACTGGTGGCGTCCAGTTAGGAAGGGTACTTGCCGCAGATATACCTGAATATAAAACCGGTAAAAAAGGACACCCCGGCGGCCCGGCTATAGTAGGGGATGGCTACGAAATGGAAAGGATAGACTTGCCGAGCGGTCACAGTTTTATGTCACCTGCGAAGCCTACACTAATGGACTTGCCGCGCGGCGTAGACGTAACCCCCTTAAGCAAACTTTTGGCTGATAGCACCGGGATGCTTACACCACAACTGGCGGCTACACCACACCAACAAGGCAATAACAATTTTATGTTTGCGCGCAGCATTAATAACGGTCTGCAAGACGTGAAAGAGGCAATAAATAGAAAGCCGGTGCCATATACTTCTTTCCGTAGGGGGTATATGTACGAAGCGGTAAAAAAGGGTAGTATCAAATCAACTAAAAACAGGAAACATATAATAGATTAGTATGGGCAGGTATAGGTATAGCTTAAAAAAAGCAGGCGATGTGTATTATCGTTATGACGGCAAAAACGTTAGCGAAGGAGCAGTGCAATATTTTGATGAGGGTATTGTAGATTTTGAACAGTTAGGAGTTACTGAGGTGCGTAACCCACGTATGATGGGGTATTTTAGAGAAATTGAGCAACGTGCTTATCCTTTTACCTTTGCACTTAGAGCAATAGTAAAGCATGTTGTGTTTAAGTATGGCATTACAGCACAGATAAGCATACGTATTGAAAGAATGTCCAACTATCAGTTTAAAACTTATGAGCTGGATTATGAAACACAAATAGACTTGTCGACCATGCGTAGCGAAAAAAATCAGTTTGTTGCAGAGCTTTTGCAGGGTGATATAGAGGGTATATTAAAGGCTCGTGAAAACACTGAATTTGAGGTTAATATAGCAGGCAGCGTTAATAAATTGTCTACCGAAATCCTGCCGCGATTAGTCGCCGGGGATATTAGTTTTATTACTATGAAAGGAGACAATTTGAGCACAGGAAACAGAAATGTAGAGAATTATAATTGGCCTGCACTCAGTAAGATGGAGGAGAATTTAGTAAAGGTTCTTGATGCGTTGGATTATCGGCCTATATATTGGGGCTCAAGTATAGCATATGTCGGTTATCTCCCAGGTCATCCGGAAGTAGGGCAACCCGCAAATGAGCTAACAGGAACGCCGGGTAACTATATTGGGTATTTGTTTGGTAGTAATGTAGACTTGCAGAAAGTAAGAGTTAAGTTTGTCTTGCCTCTGAACATTGATAACACAAGTAGTAGCGATGCCACGTTTGCTGCTGTAGTTTACCAGGCAGACAACCAAGACCGCACTGGCGGTGGTGCAAACTACACCGCTTTATACAGTACGCCGCCGCAGACCGTTAATAGCGGCAGTAACCAAAACATACAGTTTGATATAGATTGCATTTTTGATCTGCCAAAAGATAAAGTAATTCATATCATTGTGACATCTGACCAAGTAAGCACAGGCGGCGGCAATCTAAAATGGATATGGGAAAATGCAGTTGTGGGCAATATAACATTCCAGCATTATACAAGTGCGTTTAAGACAGATGGAATTACTCTAATGGAAGCGTTTAGCCAATTGGTAACGCTTGCGACAAGAGGCAGAGCTACAGCTAAAAGCAATTTACTGACGCAGGATATAAGCTACAAAGACGGTATAGACTGCAAGCCCGCAAAAATACAACTGCTAAGCGACACCAGCATAATGCAGAAGGCCGGTAGCTCAGGGAAATTAAGCCTTGCGGGACTTTTTAAAGGTGTAAACACAATCCTATGCGCATCAATGGGGATTGAACGGGAATATGATTCAAGTGGGAACGTAACGCAGGTATATGTAAGGATGGAAAGAAAAGATTATGTTTTTCAAGAGAAGCAGGGAGCCAGCTATAATGTTATTGCAGACCTGGGAGATGTTGCGAAGGAGCCATTTATTGAATATGCGCAGGAACTTACGTTCACTGAGGTACATATAGGATACCTAGACGAAAAGGATTCAGGAGAAAAGAAATCAGTAAATAGGGATGATGAATTTAATACTACACTGAAAATGATAACTTCAGATACTACTTCTGTGAATACGCTGGATTTGGTAAGTCCAATTAGCGCAGCAGGATGGAGTATTTATGAAACATGGATAAAAGGCGCCACAAGCCAAAGCGAGGACACAGACGGGGGGAATAAGCTGTTTTTTCTGCAATATGTCGACACTCCAAGCGGCCCAAAGGCTTTATACCCACGCGATATAAATCCCGCGATAACTCCGTCAGACATACTTTTTGTGCTGGATAGTAATCGAATGCTTAATATCGGTCTTTCCCCTAAGCGTTGCCTGATAAGGCATGCTTATTATCTCTATTCCTGCATGTACAATAGTGATTTGACCGCAGAAACTTACAAAATGGGCTTTGTCTCGTTAGATAGGAATCAACTTTTGAGTAGCAGACTCACTTCGACAAATTACATTATAGAACATGCCAATGTGAATTTACATTCTATTGTCGAGCAATACGGGCAAAAGCGCGTTTTCTATCCGTTTTACATCAATTATGATGCCGCTACTACAGTTAACATTATGACGGCATGGAAGATAAAGCGGTATGGTGTTTATAAAGCGATAGTGGACGGGAAACAGCTATACGGCTTCCCAACAGAGGTAGAAAGTACTAATGCATATCCGAAGCTATATAATGTAAAGATGTTGCTGGCACCAAGTATAAGCCCGACTACTCTAATGTAATCGACGTTTGCTATATTTGTGATATGACAAGACTACTGACAATAATCGGGTGTATTTTCATTTTATTCACGACCGCTGCATGCAATAAAAAGCAATGCTGGGCCTGCCACGAAACGTATAGAAACAGCAAGGGCTATAATGACTTTGTAATTTGCGATTATACGAAGGGCGATATTAAGAAGTTGGAAAAGACAAGAAAGGACAATGTTGTAAATCAAACTGAGGATTTAGAATGTACCCTACAGTAAGCAGTAAGCCGGGTTTAAAGTGGTACAGATTGATTTTTGCATAATTTAAGCCCTCATTTTGGGGGCTTTTTCTTGCCCTCTACTACTTGATAAAACTTTAGTTTCAAAACCTGACAAAACCTGACATTTTTTCGCCAATCCCAAAGGGGGCATGAAGTTTTTTCAGTCCATAAAAAGACTGACCACCCAAGTTTTTCCGAGTCCATAAAAAAGGGGTGATTTGTGAAGATTTTTACGGCATTCTTACCCGATGTTGTGGTGCGGGCTTGTTTCTATTCCTTTGTACGCTGTTTTTAGGGCTACAGGCTGCAAATGGGCAAAGTGACCTGACGTCAGCGCAGGGGAAAGGGGCGCTAAATTGTGCCTTAAAATGCGTTAAAACGGCAACTGATATAAAAGGGCTTATTTTATATTGATAATCAAAGCGTTGTGGATTTCCGCAGATGTACGCGCGCGCGAGGGGTAAATGTGGGAACTTGAAAAATCTTGAAATGAAGCACAACGGATGTTGAAAAATGTTGAAGTCGAAACAGGAAAAACTTAGCAAAATTTAGTATTCAAAACAGTTGGACTTAATAAAACTTAATATTTAAAATAGAAATTGGCATGAAAAACTAACAAGGCCATGTTTTTTAAAGTGGTGGATTTGCACCACTTTAAACCTGAAAAAACCTGAAACCCCAACAGGGGCGAAAACCTAGCAAAACCCAACAATCAACCTGCTACTTACCTACCCATGCCTGGCCTCATATTGCATGCGTGCTTGGTCACGACTCACCTCTATGCGTTACCATGTAAACGGAATTATAATATCTTTAGTTAAAAACGGATGGACATTGTAGAAATACAGGCTAAGGAATTCAGCAGTAACGTGTTCAATACTAGCGGAAACATTTTTGATTTATCATACGCTAACAGTAATCTCAATAGCGCATTGTTTGAATTTACTCGTTACCGCGACAAGCACAGGTTTATGACATTAGTAGCTTCTGCGATTAGAGAACAAATTGAAAAGCATAAACCAAAATGCACGGCAAGAGGTTCCGTATGTGGATTTGAGAAGGACCGGGAGTATATGCTATTTAGCATTGAGCAAGAACTCGAATCTGTTAGCGATTTTCTTGAAGACCCTGAAATCGGCAACAGAGGTAAATTGTCCGGCGCTGAACAGGTAGAAATGCATAAGACGTTGAATGACATTTTACTGCAGTTGAGAAGTCTTAAGACAGAGCATGATGCCGGAATTGAGCTTCTTTGCGAAGAAATAGCAGACTTAAAAGAACGACTTAATTACGATAAGAAAACGTTGCAGCAGTTGGCCATGGCTAAAATTTCAGAAGCGGTTTATAATAAGGTTATCGACGAAACTGTAGCAAAAGGCATTTGGGACAGTCTAAATGCCGTACTCAAGGCGACAGTAAACTATTTGGGCATGCCACAATAAACTGTTCCAAGGTATTATTTCAGCCAGTTTAAAGCTGCTTCTGGCCCTGATATATTCCATATGTAAAGGCTTTTTTGCTATATTTAGAATCCTAATTATGTAACATTGATAACAATTATGGGCGGGCAGAAAATTGCCATCTTTACCAATCGCATTATCTGCTTGGTAGAGAAAGACGGAAACGCAGGAACCGACATACATGTGCAGGATATGGAAGAGTCGTATTATTCCACTAAAAAAATTTCAGAGATACTGAAAGACATTGATGCAGATAGCTAACACAGCGCCATGATACGAAATCATAAATTAATTAAAACATACTATGCCAAAGATAAAGCCGGACACTTATAATGGGGAAAGTTCGCTTTGTAAATGGGCAGGATTATCCCTTGGAGATAGTGGCCTTTTCAATACAGGAACCTGATAAATAAATACACTTCAACGATGGTGTGCCGGTATGTCGGATATTGTAATTCAATATAAAGACGATGAAAACAGGTCAATAATAGTGGGAGCCAATCTGATTAAAATAGTAACCATAACGTTAAAAAAAGCGGTAATAGTAGTGATTTAGCTCTGTATATAGATAAAAATGATACTAAAACTGGGTATTAAGTGTACATTTGCTGTACAATTGAATAATTACGTGGGCCGGTAGGCATGATTTTAGTAGTGATTATTTACAATTTTATAACCAAACATGACAGCTGCCACTTCGCACAATGTGCAACAAAACAGTTTCATCCCGAGTAAATGGGAAAAAACTGGTGATTCTTACTCTTCAGACGATTTAATAAACGCTTACCTTAAGGGTAAAGACGATCAGCGTGGTGCAGAGGAAAGAATACTTATGAAGGCGTTATCGGATAACGTCAACAAATCAACCACAGTAATAGAGAATTTTGCAAAGCAGATTAAGGAGTCTTTTGGTGTTACTGTAAAAGGTATAAACTTAAAGATTCAAAGAATTTCATATCTGGAATTTCTTTTTGTTGTTGACAGCAGTAGTTATTTATCGGATGATTTTAAGAAGGTGTATGATTTGTCGAAAGAAATAAAAGCAGAACACAACAGCGACACACTATGTATTACCCTAACTTTTATGCCTGATAAAAAAAGTATTGATATGGATGCAATACATTCTGATGGCTATATTCTTGAATATGTCAAAGAAAAAACTGCATAGACTAGCACACGCCGAGCACAACGAAAAAGCATTAAAGTATATTGATAAAAAGCCGGATTATCTTGATTGGGTAATAACTATGGCGTTTTATTCTGCCTTACATTACGCACGGTACAGGTTATTCCCGCTTAAGGATACCACAAGTGATGGGAAAAATAAATTTGAACATGCTACATTAGATAAGTACTGCAGTTATTACAGGGGCCGGCAAATGAGTAAACATGCGACTTTGGAGATGCTTTTAGAGATGCATTGCAAAGAAATTGCTTCTGAATATAGTAGGCTCATGGATTTATGCAAAACAGCGCGTTATCACAATTATCAATACGAGAGGGCAGAGGCCAATCTAGCAAAAAACTTGCTGGAACAAATCAAAGCGTATTGCACAAGGTAGGCTATGCGGCTGTCGGTGCGCATAAATACATCCCCACATATATAAATCAAATAGTGGTCTTAATGCAAAAGGTGCAACATCATGCAACATAGTGCAGAGTCTAAAAAACGGCTAAAAGCCTTTCCTGTATTGACTTACAATCCCAAAGTGCAGAATGTGCAGGGATGATTATAAAAAGTGCAATAAGTGTAAAAGGTGCAAAAGGTGATTTTTTGCAGATGCAATACTGGCAAGAGTTACAGCCTCAAAAGTGCAATAAGTGCAATAAGTGCAGGGGTAATAGGATAATGACGGGATGACGCAAATTTTCAGCCATCACAGAAAAAATTACTGTAGCAACTGCCCTTGAAATTTCCCGAATAGCTCATTACTTGCCGTTTTGATTTCCTCATCTTCAAAATCCCCTTTGTATATTTCTGCTGTGGCCTCATGGCGTTGCCCTAATGATTTTTGCAGGAAGGCGCTATTCCTACCTGACTGCATAGTGGTTGTTGCGAATGTGTGACGGGCTATGTATGTTGTAAATCCTTCCGGCCAGCCTAACAGCTTTACTATAGATTTTATCCGTTTGTTGGTTCTATTGGTGAAATTATCTACAGCCCTGTAAATATCATAATCAGACATTGACCTGTTAAGTATAGGGAAAATGTAATTCCCTGGCGATTTATCCGCGTTGCCATATTCATCAAACATAGCTTTTATGAATGGGTTTATAAACACCTTCACTGTTATCTCGTTACCGTTGACGCGCTTATCTACTTTCTCCCTGGTGAAGTAAAAGAAGTCCCCTTTTATGTTTCCATATTTCAAATGGGCTATATCTACAAAGCTCATACCGTTTGCAAAGAATGAAAAAAACCAGTACGCCCTTGCCCTGGCTACTGCCGGGCGGTGGGCTATATCAAGATTATAGAACTGAAGCACTTGGGCGCTGGTAAGAGCTTTTCTGTTTTTTCTTGTTGCCGGCAAACTATAATGGTGGTCATCTCTTCCAAATGGGTTGTTTTCATATCTTATAATCCTTTCCCGTAACGCATCGTTATAAATCTTTTTCAGGGTGCGTAAATACATGCTAACGGTTGTTTTAGTAGCCTTTTTCTTGCCTTTGGTTGTTGGCGTTGGTAGTATCTCCACATTAAGCATAAACGACTGATAATCCCGCAGGAATTGCACCGTTATTTCTGTGAATAGTATTTGTGTAACCGGTTTGCCTGTTTGGTAATCCTGAAACCTAACCAATGAGTTCATAGCATTCTTATACAGGATAATGGTTTTAATCTTCTTTGACTTATTCCTGACGGATGTATCTATCAAAGTATTAAACGCCTGTATTATGTCCATGCTGTTCTTTTCCAGCCCGGTATATTCAGCCAAAAACTTATCATAGTTGAAGACTGGCATACGCCTAATGATATTTTCAGCCCTTGTTTTCTGTAGGGCTAACATGTTGCTGAGGTCAATATGATGTTGCCCTGTTACCCTTTTCGCCTCTACACTCTTTTTAAATTCATCTGGGGTAATTTTCATTACCCTATCCGTTATCTGTTCATTGTATTCATCCCGGTCAAGGTTCATAAAATACACAGGGCAGCGCCTTTGTTTGGAGCCATCGTAAATTATCAATGATACAGGGTAAACGCCTGACTTCGTTTCTTTTCGTGTGTCCTGATACACCCTTACAGTTATACTCATAGTTGGTTTATTTTATGAGGCTTTTTGTTTTTCTCATAAATCCCTCATAAACAAAGCGGAAATTTTAGGAAACATCGGGAAATAAAATATACTGTTTACCCCTGTGTAATGCCCTTTATTACTATGCTATGCGGAATGTTCGGGAAAGTTACGGAAATATCAGGAAATAGTATGGCTACTGCCTTCTAAGCAGCAGGCCATTGGTTCGAATCCAATCCGGGTCACATAAATAAAAGCCACTGATATTCAGTGGCTTTTATTTACTGTTAATTTGTTGCGTTTACAAACAGTTCATTTTCAGTGGTAGGTGGTTCGAGTCGAATGAAGTCAACTTTGCGGCATTTCGAACCAAATTAGTTTCAAAAAACGCAATGCAGTCACATCCTCCTTTCAAACTAGTATTTAATTTTTTTTTGTTGGATGTGCGTATATTTAAGCATTATCGGCAATCTTACAACCGTCACGCCAAAAACCAAATGTTGAGTAATTTTAAAAAGCATATAGACAAATTCGTACAGATTTCTAATGATGAATTTGATGAAATTCAAAAATTCTTTGACATCAAAAATGTGGCTAAGAAAGAAAACTTATTAGAGGAAGGACAAATATGCCGACATCATTATTTTGTATTAGACGGCTTACTACGGAAGTTTTACATCAACGAAAAAGGCATTGAACAAACCACCGAATTTGCTATAGAAACCTGGTGGATGACCGACAACATTGCTTACGAACACAAAATTCCTTCAGAATTCTATATTCAGGCTGTGGAAAAATCTAAGATACTTTATATCACACAGGACAATCAGGAAAAACTATTAAGGACATTTCCGATAATGGAGCGTTATTTCCGTTTTGTTTACCAACGGGCTTATGCAGCGGCTCAAATGCGTGTCAAATATCTTTTCTCTCTTTCCAAAGAAGAATTTTATTTCCAATCGGTTAAAAGGTATCCCGAATTTGCGCAACGTATTCCACAATACTTACTCGCTTCCTTTTTGGGATTTACCCCCGAATATTTAAGCGAAATCCGTAAGAAGCGCATTTCTTAAACCAGTTTAAGTTTTATCATTTTGTCTTTATTCACTTTTGCATTGAAGAATTTTAAAGGAATAATATAATGCAAAAACGATTTAACATTAAAACAGTAGCTCCAAATGCTCTAAAAGCAATGGTTAGTTTAGAAACCTATCTTTCACAGTGTTCTATATCTAAAACAACCAAGGAACTTGTCAAAATACGTGCTTCACAAATCAATGGTTGTGCTTTTTGTATCAACATTCATACGCAAGATGCAATCAAAAATGGTGAAACGAATCAGCGTATTTTTTTATTGACAGCCTGGAGGGAAGCTGGAGATATTTTTACAGAAGAAGAAAAAGTAGTTTTGGCTATAACGGAAGAAATAACTTTAATCCATCAAAGTGGATTATCAGATGACACGTACACAAATGCCTTGCAATTTTTTAACGAGGCCCAAATTGCAGATATCATAACAGCAGTTGTTACTATCAATCTGTGGAACAGGATTGTACTAAGCACTCACTTACTGATAGGGCAAAGTCTGGCATAAGATGACCAAACCAGCTATTGTCTAAGAAAATCACTAAAACGGTTCGAAAAAAGCCCAAAGAGGTTCACTAGTTAATAAAGCCACTGAATTTCAGTGGCTTTTGTTATTCCTGCAATTTCTTCAGGTTTGGACAAACCGCAATTTTAGCGCAGATGATAAGACAACTTGTGTCCTGTGGATCAGTCAGGAAATAAAATGGGCTCACAGTTACTCACCGGGTGCTGTTGACTGATTCTTTATGTCTGCCCCAGGCAACGAAGACCGCGAGCAGCAGTATGAAAATATTAAAACCGATGTTTTTGGCTTCGCCTCTTGAAATATGAAATATCATGGCAACGGTCATCAGCGTGATTATCCCGTAAGCGGCAAAAATGGTCAGTCCCTGCCCAATACGCAGTAATGCCGGCAAAACAATGCCAAGTCCGCCTAACAGATCGACGATACCTGTGATGATAACGATGCTCGGCTGGTCTTTTACCCAAGGGAATGGCAGGCCATCAGGTTTAAAGAGTTTCATTGATCCCGCCCATATAAACGTTAGGGCTAAGATACCCTGCGCTATCCAAATGAAGGCATTCATTACTTTGAATGTTTTTTGCTGTGCTGTCATTACTTGAATTCTTTTAGGCCGAAAGTAATTATATTCGCTATCTGATCGATAGTACTTCCCATTTGGAAAGCACTATCCAAAGTGAAAGTAACGTAAAACGAGATATATGTTGTCAAATGCCGGTTGTCCTAAAACCATGCTTTCTATTAAGGACGCGCTTGATGCCGTGGAAGGAAGATGGAAGCTGCTGATTTTATTTGCGTTGGCTGAAAGGCCCAAACGGTTCAAACAGATTGCAAAAGAGGTTAACGGTATCACTGATAAAACTCTTTCAAAAGAGTTAAAAAGCCTGGAAGCCAATAAACTTATCCTTAGAACTGTTTATGATACATTCCCGCCAACAGTCGAGTATGCGATCACACCACACGGTTTGTCACTTGAAAAAGTACTGGATGAACTTCACTTCTGGGGTTTAGCGCATCGTAAAGAGGTCATTGGTAAATGACGTTTCAAAATTAAGTAACGTTATTTCACTACACTATACCCATCTGCCTGGCTATACGCAACAATCCAGCGGTATTTTTTGCGTTTAATTTTTGTAGCAGGTTATAACGATGTGTTTCTACAGTACGCAAGCTGATGAAAAGCCTGTCAGCAATCTCCTGGTTGTTTAGTTCTTCCATTATCAGGTGCAGTATTTCAAGTTCGCGCTGAGTAATCTTAGGGTTAATTTTATCCAGTTTTCTTTTTGCTATCAGCATTTCGTGCAGTAGCTGCTCTTTAACAGCCGATTCAAGATAAACACCTCCTTTATATATCTCATGTATTGCTGCAATAAGTGTTGGTTTGCCTGTATTGCTTTTCAGTAAATATCCCTTACAGCCTTTCTGTATCATTTCCTTGATATAGGCGGAAGATTCTACACCACTTAAAATAAGAATATGGATATCCGGGTATTGGTGTAAAATAATAGGTACCAGTTCCGCACCATTCTTATCAGGCAGTTGCAGGTCTAAAAGCAATACATCTATGGATTGTTCCTGCAGGCCTTTCAGCAATTCTGCACCATTGTTATAAGTTGCAACGACCTCCATACCTGGTACATTGTGAAGGGCATTAAGCAGGCCATCGATTACAATGGGATGATCATCAGTAATAGCTATTTTTATCATTTTAACCCTTGTGTGTCAAGCTTAATTATCTTCTCCTAAATTAAATGTTGCAAGTCAAATTCAAGATAGGCAGTTGTACCTTTGCCGGGTGTATTTTGTAAGTCAAAATAGCCCTTTAAGGATGATGCCCTTTTCCTTATCTGTTGCAGACCTGTACCGTCTGTTTTTTCCTTTATGTTAAAAACAGTACCATTATCTTCTACTGTAATGTTCAGCATTGTACCGGCACAACTAAGCTGTACCAGCATGAGAGTAGCATCTGTTGCATGTTTCAATACATTCTGAATAAGTTCCTGCACCATACGATATATCGATAACTCGATTTCCTTATCCAGCCTGGGCAATACGCCATATTCCTGGAAAGCAACTTCAAGTTTCGTATTCTTCCCGGTTTTTTCACAAATGGAAGCTAATGCGGTTGCCAGGCCTTCTTCCAGTAAAAGGTCGGGCATGAGATTATGAGCCGTTTTTCTTACATCCTGTGCAGCATCAGTAAGTTGCTGAAAGACAGAAGCCAGCATTTTATCATATTTGCCATTCTGCATGTTCAGTTCCTGTATATTATCAACGTTCAGTTTAATGCCCCAAAGCTGTGCCGCAATATTATCGTGCAATTCCCTGGCTATGCGCTGGCGTTCCTGTTCCTCACCACGTACTTGTGCCTTTAGCTGATTGATCTCCTGTGTCTGTTGCAACTGGTATATCAACGATTGCTGAATGGCCTGCTTATGCCTGTAATTCCGGAAGAACACCAAACTAATAGTCACCAGTAACAATGAACCTAATATAATGCCTGCTATCCAGGAATTCTTTTGCTGTAGTTTGTTCTTCTGGCGGGTTATTTCCAATGTCTGTGCCAGCATATTCCTGTCTTTCTCAGCCATTAAAGCTTCGGTCAGCACCTTTACTGAATTTGCCTGTTCCCGCTTAAGTAAGGTATCCTTCATTTTAGTATAATCCAGCAACAAATCATAGGCCTTTTTATGCTCACCTGTCACAGCATACAACTTAGCCAAAACAGGTTGTACTTCTGTCAACAAATTAACGCGCTGAATTTTCTTTGCCATGGTGTAGCCATCAACTAACAAAGGCTTAGCCATACTATAATTTTTCATATCGAAGTATATACTTCCTCTAACCATTAGACGGTTTGCGAGTACATAGGCAGGCTCAATAGGTTCTTCTTGTATGTTTTCAGCGCTGTCAAGGTATTTCAATGCTTTCGAATATTCCTTTTTTTTGCGCGCTATGTCGGAGAGGCCTGTGAACCTGTTTATTTCTACTGAAACCTTCCTCTTATTAGCTTTGATGGCCGCAGCTAGTGCTTTATTATAATATTCTTCTGCCAATTCTAGATTTCCCAGCTCCTTATTGCACGACGCAATGTTGATATACAAGCTGCCTGCCTGCCTGATGTCATTATTCCGCTCTATTATTTTTTCCGCAATTTTGAACGTTTGCAAAGCATAATTCAAATCGCCAAGGTTTCCCCAAATAAGGCCAATATTGTTATAAATGGTTATAGAATCTACCGAGCGCGGCACTTCCGGTTTTGCAATCTGTTTTATTGATTTTTTGCTGATCCAGGCCAGTGCTTTGTAGTAGTAGTTTAATGCCAATGCATACTTACCGGTTGATGAATAATTGACCCCAAGCAAGTTATATAGTTTATCGGTAAGGTCAATATTTTCAGGTCTTTCCGCCAGTTTTTCAGCTCTCTTCAAATAGTCTAACGATTCTTTGTAATAACCACGGTTAAGATATTCTGCAGCGATGAGGTATTGAGTATAACAAATGCCCCAGTTAAAGCCATTTTTTTCACTTTTAGCAAGGGCTTGTTTCAGAATTACAATGCCTGAATTGCTGTTATCAAGTGCTATAGAGTCATATGCATACAGCAAGCGGACAACGTCCATAGTATGGATATCGGTGTCTTTTTTTATGTATTCGGGTATGTGAACAAACGCAGATACCTGCATGTCGCAAAATACAAGAATGATAACTAAACAAAACCTGAATACAATCCTTTGTAATAGAGGGATACACATTATTACAAATTTAAGTTGTATTTATTATCTTTTTAAGCCTGGCAAGTGAATATACGTGTTATACGTAGGCGTTTAAGTGTATCACGTAATTTAAAAATTGAGTGATTATGCTTATAAACAAGCTCTGTTAGTAGCCTAATTTTAGTTATTCAAATTAACAGGTAAACTAAAAACGATAAGAAAATGAAAAGAAAATCTTTACCAACTCTACTTGTCTGTATTGCAAAATACACATTATTAACCGCAAGTTTATTTTATTCAAAAAATATTATTGCACAGCACAATACCGGTACACCGCAATATGCCTTCTATAATAATTCAACGTTCTCTAATAAAGTTCCTTTTGCAAATACAGATACACTGTTTCAAAGGGCGCAACTACTTTATAGAGCGACTGACTTTAAAGCACTAAACGGCGGGGCCGCAGTTCAATCCGGAACCATACGTAAAGTGTACATACGTAGCAACCCAGCCACTACTAAGGTTTTCAATATGACGAACGTTATAATTAAATTAGGACAAACAACTGATACTAATTATGATGCAGGGACTTCGGCTGATATTCCATTTCATGTATGCACCGAGGTTTTTAAACAGGCAACCTATACTGTATCAACACCAGGCTGGATTGAGTTCGTGTTATCAACACCTTTTACATATGACAAAAGCAAAACCCTTGTAGTAGAAGTCTCAGGAGATAATGGCTTTAACTGTACTACTAACGGATCAGGTTTGACCAAAAGAACCAATTACGGAAAATTTAATTCTGCTACCGGTTATTATGGATTTGATCTGCAGGAATTTGGTTTTGATTTTAACTCTTCTGCTACTGTTTCTACTTTGCCTGTTGCTGCTGTTGTTCAGTTATATCCCAATCCTGCTACAGACAGGGTACAGGTTTCCCTGGATGAAAGTATAGATGGGCAGATCGTTATTACAGATATAAACGGTCGTATTGTTTTGCAGGAAACATTTAAAGGCAAAGACCATACTTTCTCTGTTGCCTCGTTTAACAATGGTTTATACTTCTACAAAATAGCTGGCATAAAAAACCTGACGGGTAATATAGGTAAACTGACAGTGTATCGTTAAGTGTAGTAACTATGACGCATAGTAAGGGGCCTCGTTCCCGAGGCTCTTTTTCCTCAGCAACAGTATTTCTAAAAAAAAATATTCAATTATATCAATTAACATCATTAATCATTAGTATGAAAAAATTATTACTTCCGTTATTCGTGTGCATGAGCATATCGTCAATGGCGCAGAACTCTATGTTGAAAAACCCTGTAAAGGGTGCTGTCAATTCCAACAAATTCGACGACATTTTTATTGCTTCTAACGGGAAAGACGCGGTATTATTTGCCGCAGAGGACTCCGTTATATATGCTATAGACATTGCTGATAATAGCGCTGCCAATGCAAGTGTCAATGCCATCACTACCATCCCGGATTTCGTTAAATCCAAACTTGATCCGGCTGCAGGACAGGCTACATTCCTTATGGATTTCGAAGTAAACCCTCTTTCTAAGAGCGTTTACGTGCTTGTGATGAACATGACTGCTACCGAACGTTTCATACTTAAAGTAGAAAAGAACGGTGCTGCTATTAGCATACTCGATTTGAAAAATGTTACTTACAGCAAACTTTCATTGGGCAATATCCACGAATACGATATGGCATTTAGCAATAACACTCTCTATGTAAGCGCAGGTGGATTTTCTCTTAATGGTGAACTTAACTGGATGCCTGCACCATTTACACACAACGCTGCGTTTACGAAACGCAAGACTACTTTTTTTAAATCGAACCAGGGAGGGACCTATTTAACAACTGCACCGTTGGAAAAAATAACTATAGGCTCTGTTGACGGAAAAGACAGGATAATGGGGGTTACTACCTGCGCTCCCGGTTTTTCTGTAGAGTTAGCCAAAGTAGCCGGTACAGGCTTATTGAGTGTTACTGAAGACTTTAATGTACACCAGGGTACCACAACCAAAGTTACACATATGCACCACGATAAGAAAGACTGGTTGTTCAACCATCATGGCCATGATCTATACCGTATTGGTAAGAAGTATATAGATGGCAGCCAGGTAGTAGCGAATAAAATCAATAACAATTCAACCAAATTAAGGGACAATTCAGGCAACATAGTGCCGGGTATTCCGGCTGATGATATGAAGCTGGTAGCTAATAACGTTCACATGATGGCTTATTGGGACCAGTACCGCCTGGTAGTGCTGGAAACATCACCTAATTGGGGAGAAACCGGAGCATTGAAAATGCTGAAGGTGTCTACTGAAACACCTCCACCTGCCGGTTTGGATAATCTTGACAATCTTGCCGGGGAACTCAAAATGTATCCTAACCCGGTAAAGGGTTTTGTTACAATGGAATTGCCGGTATCGGTTAGTAGAGCAGACATGGAAATAGTATCTATAGATGGAAGGGTAGTCCTTTCACAAGCCATCAACAGTAATAAAACTACTATTGATGTGAGCAAGATTGCTACCGGAATGTACATGGTGAATATGACATTGGAGAATGACCGGAAACTATCTGAAAAGTTGATTATTGAATAGCCTCCTCTATGTTTATAAAACAAGGACTGCTCTACTTTTTTTTATTAATTCACCTGCAGGCTACTGCAGGTGAATTAATAAAAATTGAAAATATGGCTACCATGCGCCCTGTCATTACGGTAAGTATTACAGATGAAAAAGCAAAAATCGTAGCAGGCGAAATGACCAAAGCTGCTGATATATTGAGCCTGTATATGATTATAAATGATACCCCCGCCAGTGTACCAGTAAGCGGAAGCTACTTATTAAATGACGGGGAACTTAGCTTTACCCCAACATATACATTAGGCGACAGCAAGGAATTTGAGGTTCAGTATAAAGTTGGTGGTCAGTTGGCAACCAAACGGTTCTCCATGCCATCTAAGCCCAGGCCTGGCGCTGTCGCAAGTGTCGTTACGGCATATCCTATGTCGGATACTATACCATACAATACACTGTTTTTTCACGTAAGATTCAGCGAGCCAATGCTGGACGATAAGGATGCATACAAACACGTTAAAATATATGATGAAAATGGTGCAGAACGAGAAAGGCCCTGGAGACAAAAATCTTTCTGGCTGGATAACAATAAACTGCTGGTACTGATGATACATCCCGGTAGGGTAAAAAACGGCATACACTATGAAAGTCCCTTGTTTGATTCTGGAAAAAACTACACGATAAAAATAGAGACTGACATAAAAGATGCAAATGGACAAACGCTTAGAGCTGGATATACGAAACAATACTTTGTAAATGGGGAAGACAGGATATGTCCTAAGGCTGAGATTGACCGTAAGATGTTACCGCAAGCCCAAACACGAGAACCAATATTCCTTTCTTTTTCAGAAAGTATGGACCATGCTTCTGTAACTGACGGTACTAAAATATATGATCGTGCGGGAAAACCTGTGCCTTGTATAGTAAGAACATTAGCCGACGATGGTCATTACCAGGTAATGCCTGTACAAAACTGGCAGAAAGGAAAATATACATTGGTGCTTAAAAGTGCGGTATATGATGTTGCTGCTAACAGAATCAGACGACCATTTGAGACAACCAATATCAAAGAAATGGAAACCGATATGTTAGATACGATATTCACTTTTAAAATTAACTAAGCGTTTAAAGAATACAGACGGTTATAATGCAACTAATGTTATCATTTGCACTTTTATTTCGAAAATACAATCAGGGTTATGAAGCATCGTGTATAGCGGGCTTTTTTTATTCTGCATAAATTATGCTCCAAACTTATTAATCCAATTTATCATAATTAACTTGTTTCAACATGGTGGGTGGGTAGCCAAAATGCTTCTTGAATGCATGGGAGAAGTGCGATAGGTTTTCAAAGCCAACTTCATAACAAACATCAATGGGCTTTCTTTTCTTTTCAGAAAACTGGTAGTGTGCCAATTCCAGTCTTTTTCGTGTAAGCCATTTTTGAGGTGTGGTATTATATGTTTTTTTAAAATCTCTTTTAAAAGTTGTCAGGCTGCGTCCGGTTAAGTAGCTGAATTTTTCAATAGACTGGTTGAACATGAAATTCCTTTCCATGTAATCCGCCAGGTCAATTTTGCCGGGTTCTTCAAAATTGGTCAATACACTATCAATTCTCTTGTCGATTATTCTGAGGATACTTATTGCTTCCGTTATTTTCAAACCGGCAAGGTCTTCAGGAAGGTCTTTCATTTCGAAATAGGGGACAAGGGAAGCCAGGCAGCTTTCCAGTAGTGGATGATTGTTATAACAATAGATTTTTTGCGATGCAATAGGTTCAGGCTTTGTAGTTAACTTCGAATAGTAATCCCTCAATCTTTCTGTAGATAAATGCATGACGACCGTCTTATGAGGAAGCCCGTCTTTAGGATAATTGATAATAGTAGCTAACTGGTTCCTGGGAATCAAAAAGATATCTCCTTTTTTGAAGTTGTAGGTTGCATCTGCCTGTACAATCTTTGTTTCACCGGATAGAAACCAGACCAGCATATGGTGCTCAAACATGATGTCCGATTTGAAAAAACTATCTTTGTAACAAGACAGTTTAATATCATCGGTGATATACTTTGCGTTATATTCCATTTTTTATGACAATGCTTATCTACCAAATTTCAACCTGAAAATACTAACAATTTAAAGATTTTCCCCTGTTACGGTTGCGTCCTGCGGCTATTACTGTTAACTTCTTTCCGGTACTCGCCCCATATTATTTCTTACAGCATTAGCCTGCATTGAAAGTAATGCCGGTTACTTCTTTGCTCCATTTCCATAAGCGTTTTGCTGCGGTCTCATCCAGCGAGTATGGCTTGACACCTGCTGATACAGATGTACCCGTAGCTAATTCTGCAACTTCCACATCTTCGCAATAAACCCCTCCAATATTGTCAAGTAAATAGCTGGTAGCACACCATATAGTAGTGGCAGCACCTTGTGGAATAGTTTTAAGTGATGCTGCTACCTCGGGTAACATTTTGCCTTCACTATCACAAAATCCCATTTGCTGAAACAGTTCAATTGGTGCTTCTCTTGCGAGTTCCGTTCCGCCTATTGAGCCTGGATGTACTGAATATACCCTTATATTAGTATCCCCAGCCCTATTGTCCAGTTCAACCGAAAAGAGATTGACGGCCGTTTTTGATTGCCCGTAGCCTAACAAAGTTTCATACACTCTGTGGTGGAAATTAGGGTCATCAAAATTGAAATGCGCGAATTGATGCCCTTGTGAAGAGACATTGACAACACGCGCTTTTGTTGCTTTTTTTAGTGCAGGCCACAACCTGGCGGTTAGTTGAAACTGTGCCAGGTAGTTCGTTGCCAGTTGAGATTCAATTCCACGGCTGTCTCTACGCATGGGCACCCACATGATGCCTGCATTATTGATGATTATATCAAGTGACCTTCCCGATTCCAGGAATTTTTGAGCAAACGCATCTATAGATTCCGGGTCTATAAGATTCATAGATTCTATCTCTACATTACCGATACCACGAAGGTTTTGCTCAGCCTTTTTAATATCTCTGGCCGGTACTATTACTGTAGCCCCTGCAGCAACGAGTGTTTTAGCAGTTTCCAAACCTATACCTGTATTGCCACCGGTCACAATTGCCACTTTGCCTGAAAGGTCCACACCTTTTATTACATCACTTGTTGTTGACTTCGCATTAAACCCGGAATTGATAGCTACCTGTAATGCTCCCTGATAATTGTTCTGTTTCATTTTAATTTTATTTATTAGAACAAAACTAAAGCGATACAAAACGAACTACTTTGTTTAAAAGACGTATTTGCTTTGCTTAAAAGACCATATGCTTAGAAATAATACCGCATAATATAAAGAATAAATAAAGTCGCTACAGGAGCGGCTTTACTTTTATAATAGTTTAACTTGTGTTGATGCTGCTTTGCTATTCTATTATTACAAACCGTTTGCTGAGTCTTTTCCCATCAATAATTACATTCAACATATAAGCACCGGCAGAGTTTGTTTTGTTAAGATTAACCACATGGTTGATTTTGCCTTGTTCAATAAACACCTGCTGCCTGTATATGGTTTGTCCCAACACATTTGTTACCTCCAGTTCAATATGCCTGGCTGCACTCAACCCGTCGGCAGCCACAGTGAACATACCTTCATTCGGGTTAGGGTACAACTTCAGCACAATTTCATGTTCATTTTCCGGTACAATGCCAGTAGTGATATTTTTACTCATTACAACTTTTGATGTAACGCATTCTATACTGCTTACCATTCTAACTGTTATCTTAATAGCGTCCCTTATTCAAGATGCATGGCATTTGGAGATGTGGGGCCAAATATAATAAGAATATAAGGGAATAATAAACAGATAGCTATTATGGTTATTCCATCTTCTTTTTGTAAAACGTTTGGGCGTTGGCACTTTTAAGGCACATTATATTATTAGCCATGACTCTCTTCATTAATCAGTTCGCGAAAGTGGTCTATCTGCTTCATAGAGTACAGAAGCCACTGCATTGCAGTGGCTTCTGTGTTGAATGTTACATCAAAATTTTACGAATTGTGTTTTCCAGATCCGGCCATCAAATCCGGTGATGTTTACCATATAGCTGCCAGGGGGTAGTGTGCTTACATCTGTAATATATCGTTTGTTTCCGGCAGATACATCCAGTTGCCGTGTTACGAGTTCTTTTCCTTGCACATCATAAATGTGCATGTTGTATTGCGCATGAGCAGGCGACTGGATACCCAGGTATAAGGTTTGCTGAACCGGGTTTTGTAATAAGGTAAATACAGTTTGGGATGAAGATATGTTACCTGTACTTAGTTTATTGTCTGATGTAGAAAGTGTAAACCTGCTCATAGTGGCCACATTGCTGATGTTCACAAAGTTTTGCGCAGCATCCCTGCCTGATGAGCCTACATTCTGCCATGTATTACCGCCGTCGTCGGTCCTGTAGAAATCGTATTTGTTCTCATCTAAACCATTGGCTTCTGCATCAAAATAAAATGCGCGCAGTTGTGCAGCAAGACCTGTATTGGTAGCAGGTAGTATATCAAAAGTGCGTTCAATATTTGTACCGCCAAATGGTGTTGATACTATCTTATGGCTGCGCCTGATAGTTGTAGTGCCCATATTTGCGCCCGATGTTATGGCTATACCTATATTGCCGGGGTTAGCTGCCAGTGGTGCATTCAGATCTTGTGTTATTTCTACTGAACCACCAAGGCTGCCGGTTATCCTGCTGGCTTCAGATTCGTTCTGAAGCTTTGCGGCAGCGCCCAGTAGCAACTGGTGTGTGTTCAGGTCCAGCAATCCTCCGCTGAAATCTACAATGCTGTCAACAGATATATTTTTTTGCAGGACAGCCTGCCCGGTTGTTTTGCTTACATGCAAGCCTGCTACGTTCAAGGCTGCTGAACCTTTTATTTCTGTATTGCCATTTCCGGTAGCTTTTAAGATCAGTCCGTCGGATGCTATGGCTTCATTGTTTTCAAATGCGGCATTATCTGCCATAACTATGTACGCCACCGGCCCCGATTGTTTGAAAGTAGTACCGGGCATTACCCTGATGCCCTGCGCCTGTACGGATACGGGCAACATCCCCAGGCATATATAAATTATGTATCTTTTCATTGCTATAATTTTTTATGGAAGAATAAGATTGTTAACTACAGCGTGCTATTTGCCAGCTACAGTACCTTCTTTCATCCTGGTTATAGCGCCTATTTTTGCGGGTAAGTCTTTTGTAGCCTCGTTTTGGCTAAGCAGTTCCATAAGGGTTGACCATTCTTCTTTCAGGCTGTTTGCTTCTGTAAGTTTAGCTGTCAGTCTTGCATTCTGACTTTTCAGTGTTTCTATTTCACTTGCCTGTACTGCAGTGCGTTCTTCCAGTGCTTTTATCAGTATCATCATTACACCTTCCATATCAGCCTGGGAAATGGTAGTATCATTACCTATTGTGCCATATTCATCCTTGCCGTAAGCAGCATAAAAATCCTGCGCCATAGGGCCGTAATGGCGCATCTCCGCTTCGGGTTGCTCTTTATAATTCCATGAACCGATACGCATAGGGCGTAATTTTTTCAACATTGCTTCACCATCGGCAGTTACAAAACGTTCCTTCCTGTTACTGTCTGAAATAACAACCCACGAATTGCCTCCGGCAGCCAAAGATGTGCCTACTGTCATATTTGTATTAGTGTACAGCCTGAAGCCACCTATGTAACGCGCATTAAATTGGTTGGCTGCAGTAGATGTTGCATAGACAGAGGTAGAAGCTTCGTCACCAAATACAATTGAGCCTGTATGACGTGCCCTTGCCCTGTAACCAATGGCTACTGAATAATCCTCATATGCAGATACCCTGTATCCTAATGCAACAGAGCCCTGACCCATTGCAGAATCTGTATAGCCCATTGTAACACTGGCAAAGCCACCGGATACATTAGCCGCACCAACACTGAAACCTGCTGTGCCGGTAACCCTAACGCCTGAACCAAACCCCACGCCCACTGTGCTTGTTACTGTAACCTGGTCGCCCATAGCAAACGAGCCGTAATTGCTGGCGGTAACTTCGTGACCAAAAGCAAATGAATATTCATCTAAATTAACACTATCCCATTCTGAGCCAACAGCGGTGCCGGCCCTGAAAGCCCCCAAGCCGGGCATCCACATGAAACGCGTGCCGGGCCCTGTAGCAGGCATATTGCTGGCAAAATGTACACCTTTAGCAATAAAGCCACCATCTTCCATAAATATAAAATTGTCTACCGGCACATTGTTGGGCGCTGGCTTATTGGGATTGGTCCGTAGTGTTATACGGCCATTATTTTGAATGCTTAAACCTGTAGTATTGCTGGTATTGGCAAGGCGAAAATTGGCAAGATTAAGAGTTTGCGTAGCTGAATGGTTTCCTAAGTGGTCTGCCATTGGTTTCCATGAAACATCATAATAGTAAAAACCCGGAGTGTTATCCGTCTGGTAGATAACCAGGCCCTGTGCTGGAGTTGTAATAGCATTACGTTGTGCCAGGGTCATACGTGGCAGTAACAATCCCTTGTCAATACTTTTTACATCAAGTATTGCACTTGCATCCGGATTGCTGCCATCTGCGTTTACGGCTATGTTCTGTGCACTGGCAGAAGTGATGCTGAATAAAGACAGCATTAAGATAAGTATGTGTTTCATAGAATTATTTTTAATTGTAATAGATATTTATGACAAATTTATATGATTAGTCTATTCATATAAATTTTTTTATTGATAAATATTTATTTATGTTTCAACCTGGCATCTCTGCCTTTCATAGTTTATGTTTATTGTTTGCCTGATAGCTTTCGCAACCCTTCGTGTGAAATTCTGCATTGTTGTAGTTTAACTTCACTCCGGTCCTCTTTTTGACAGTGGAGGGAGGCAACTTCGATATTATCCGGAGCCTTTCCCGCTGCAAGGGTATTTTTTGTTGTATTTTGTTGTGATTCCAGGGTATTTTTTGTTGCAATTTGTTGCAGCATGGCTGCGCTTTCTGAGTTTTTCGAGTGAACCTCACCCAATTCACTCCCAGGAAGAGGGCTTTGTTCTTTTGTTGCATTTTGTTGTGGATTTCCCCCTATCCCCCTAAAGGGGCGACTAAGATTGTCATCTTTCGGGGTTTTATATTCCATTTCTGTATTGTCAACCGTAAACTGCCGAACTGAATAGTGTCCTGCTAATTTGCTATCCAGGTCTATGGCTTTGAGCATCTGGTTGATGGTGGGGCGTACCATCTGCGTGCACTGGTTGCAATCTTTGCCTTTGTAGTTTTGTATGGCGTACATTTCTCCCGTGGCTATATTAGCCAGCAGTTCGCGCTTGCGTTGTATGCTCAGCAGTTCTGTTTTTTTGTTGAGCTCTTATTTCCTGTTCTACTTCGTAATGTACATGTTCCAGTACCGAACGGATGAGGCCGCCCACTTCGGGGTCGTCCATCAGTTGTTGTGCTGCGGACATAATGCTTTCATGCTGAGACTGGTCTTCAACATTGTAGGCTATGCAGTAAGCCGTGTAGGCGCTGCGGTGGCGCAGGTAGGTAGTAATGAAATTCAGTTTGTGGTTGTCCATGATAAAGGGATTAAGGCCTCGCCATGCCTTCCTGAAGGGGAGAAGGTGGTGAGGAAGTGAAAGATACAGCACGTGGATGTGCCATTATTATACGGTAAATACATGCATATTTACTATAGCAAAAATAGGTATTAATAGTAATTTTTCAAATAAAATTGAAGCCTTTGCTATCCTGCCAATACTGAATAATTAAAAGGAGACAGGAGATAAGTAGATTATACCTGCGTGCCTGACTGCCATCATTTACCGGGCTGATTATTGTCATTTATTTAGATATATTCCGGTGTTAAGTTTGTTACTAAATCTAAATAGTAATGTTACGTGCGGGTTTTATACTCATCATATTTTTACATGGCATCATTCACCTGATGGGTTTTGCAAAAGCATTCCAGTTGGGCAATGCCGGAGTCTTGAGTAAAGACATAACAAAACCATTAGGTATTACCTGGCTAATAGCTACGCTGCTTTTTGCAGGAACAGCGGTTCTATTCCTGTTAAAACGTCAGGAATGGTGGCTGGTAGGTTTCTTATCTATAATTATTTCACAAGTGCTCATCATTTCTGCCTGGCAGGACGCTAAATATGGCACCATTGCAAACATCATCCTGTTGCTGGGGGTAATTGCCGGATTCGGGCAATGGCAGTTTGAAAAGAGATTCTTTTCTGATGCTGCAGCGGCATTAGAACAAAACAACATCTCAGAAGATAACCGGCTTACAGAAACTGACCTTCAACACCTGCCTGTTTGTGTACAACGTTACTTACGGTATGTAGGGGTTGTTAATAAACCTAAAGTGAAAAACATGCGCCTGGTTTTTGAGGGAAGGATGAGAGACAAAGGAAAAGACTGGTTTTCGTTAACATCATTACAATATAATTTTTATGACTTGCCGGCAAGATTGTTTTTTATGAATGGGCGTATGTTTGGCATAGATGTACCCGGTTATCACAACTATACCCGTGGCGTTGCCACTATGGAGATAAAATTATTCGGGCTTTACCCACTCATTTCTAACAAAGGAAAAAATTTAAACAAAGCTGAAACCGTTACATTATTTAATGATATGTGCTTCTTTGCCCCGGCCACACTTATTGGTAACCACACACAGTGGTATTCTATAGATGATATTTCTGCGAAAGCACAGTTTACATGCAACGGCATTACCATATCCGCAATCCTGCTATTCAATCAACAAGGACAACTTGTAAATTTCATATCGGAAGACCGGTATGCTATTGGTGACAACCAGCAATATAAATTTTCAACCCCTGTAAAAGATTATAAAAACATAGGTGGGTACAACCTGCCAACCTTTGGACAGACCATCTGGCATTACCCGGATGGGCCATTCACGTACGGAGAGTTTCACCTTAAAGAAATAGCTTATAATGTTAACCACATTTCTAAATAAGAATCATGTCAAACAAGCCTAAAATCTTTCGCTACCTGCTTGGTGCCATACTTATTATAGTAGCCATCAATGCTTTTGGAGGAGGGTATTATGGAATGGCCGGCGCTGAAAATGTACCGGTGGAGTGGCTGCAAGACAGCCCGTTTAAAAACTATTTTTTACCAAGCCTTATCCTTTTCGTCATAGTAGGTGGCGTTTGTTTTACCGCGGCCATCATGGTATTGCGGCAAGACAGGCGGGCAAGGCCGGTTGCATATGCGGCAGGCGCTATATTGTTACTCTGGATAGGTGTGCAGGTACTTATCATCGGGTACGTCAGTTGGTTACAGCCGGCTATGGTATTTTCAGCGCTTCTTATTTTATTATTAGCAACTCAAATTACCAGGCCAACCAAACGGGGAACAATTTCGGCTTAGACAGACTGTACAGATAGCATATTGAGGTACATGTTTAAATGTAACATTCAGCTAATATTCGCTTGTTACTTTACCCGCTAAACAGGATGTATTATGGAAATCGTGTTAGCGATATTAGGAGGATTAGGGTTGTTCCTTTTTGCAGTAAGCAGGCTGGGAGAGGTGATGAACGAACTACTTGCAGAACGTTCTAAAACACTGCTGCACAAGTTCGTTAATAATATTTTTACGGCTATCCTTACCGGTGTAGTCGTTACTGTACTTCTTGATTCATCCTCTGCCGTTATCATACTAACAATTGTATTAGTAAATGCAAGGGCTCTTACTTTTCGTCATGCAATAGGGATAGTGATGGGTGCAAATATTGGTACCACATTTTCAAGTCAGCTGGTAGCACTGGATATCGGTAAGTATTCTCCGGTTTTTATTCTGTTAGGACTTATTCTGACCTTCTTTGTAAAAAGCGAGAAGATATCGCACGGAGCCAAAGCCATGCTTTATTTCGGTATTCTATTCTTTGGTCTTTATACCATGGAGCGTTCTGCGGAACCCCTGCAAAACAACGCTTATTTTGCCCACCTGATGGCCAGGCTTGATAATCCTGTACTGGGTGCAGGCAGCGGTGCCCTGGTTACGCTCATTATACAATCATCATCTGCAACAATGGGTATTGTAATAACCCTTGCCAAAAAAGGACTAATAGCGCTACCGGGTGCGATAGCGGTGATGCTGGGTGCAGAGTTGGGTACCTGTGCAGATACCTTACTTGCAACAATCCGCTCTAGCAGGCAGGCGTTAAAAACAGGGCTATTTCATTTGTTTTTCAATATCATAAACATAACTATAGGTTTGCTTTGCTTCCCGATATTCATCAACATGATTTCCTATATAAGTGGTAATACCAGCCTGGAGCAGCAGGTGGCAAACGCGCATATGTTGTTTAATATCCTTGGGGTAATCATATTTTTGCCATTTGTAAGGTTAATTGAGACAGCACTTAATCGGATGTTCCCTGAAAAAGTTCTTGAGGATTTGCCATGAGCCCCACGTTGCAAGCGAGGACGAGTAGGTGTTTATGTGAAACAAGTAAAAAGACTTACACCCTTTACGCTTTGTTATAGTTTGCTTTCTGAGTTATTTTCCTGATAACCGTATCAAGGTCTTTAGCTGATGATAATATATCACTCAGCACCTGATTCAAATCTTCAGACCTTGCTTCGATATTCCCTTCTTTTATGAGCATAACCAGGCCCATGATGCTCGCTAACGGAGCCCGTACCTCGTGCGATTGTATCCATGCAATTTCAAGCAGCTGTCGGTTTTGCTGCTCAATAGCATGTGTATAGTTGTGCCTGTCTGTAACATCCTGCATACTGCCATATATCCTGACACATTTATCGCCTGCAAATCCAGCTTCGCCTATCAGCCTTACCCATATGTTTTTGCCTTTATGGGTTATTATTTGATACTCGTTGTCAAAAGCTTTGCCAGATTGTATTGCTTCAGAAATGTCGGCTACAATTCTCTCTTTACTATCTCCTGAAAAAAAGTTTACAGTTGAATCGAAATCAGGTTTGAAATTATCAGGCACTTCATGAATTAGCTTCGTCATGTCTGACCAGAATACATCGTTGTGTTCCATGTCAATTTCCCACACGCCTATTCTTGCCATATCATGTGCCTTGCTAAGCCTTTGCTCTAATATTTTTTTGTCAGTAATGTTTTTGCCTATGCAAAACAGCAAGCCTTTTTCTGTATATGGAGTGGCCGTCCACGAAAACCAGAATAGTTTGCCTGTTTTACTGATGAACCTGTTTTCGAAATTTATAGTAGAATTGCCCGATGCCAGTGATGCCAGTTCGGCCGTGCTGTGTTCTAAGTCGTCGGGATGTATAAACGTCAGGGCCTGTTTCCCTATAATTTCGTCCTGCGAATATTCCAGTAAAGAACAACCGGATGGATTGATACGCCTGAATAGCCCATCATTACCCATTACACAAATCATATCGGGTGCAAAGTTGAATATCTGGTCCATTTGCTCCTCCCGTTGCTTATTCCTTATTTCCGACCCCAGTTGGTACTGAATTGTTTCAGCTAGTTTAAAAAATGCAGGGTTGATTTCATTTTCTTTGTCATACCCGAATATCAGCACCCCCAATAATTCATCATTGTGTATTAAAGGCAATCCAATAGCAGCGTTAATGCCGGTTTCGGCAACTAACTCCTGCCGTTTAATGATTCCCAGGTCCTGTTCTTGCACGTCAGTCCAGTGCTGTATGGTTTTTGTAGCCCAGGCTATACCAGGCAGCCCTTCGCCAATATTATATGCGTTTTTTGCTTTTTGTTTATTGTAATAATTTACCGGTGTGTCACTGTACCATGTTTCCAGTTGTATTTGTTCTGCTATACCATCTACCATCCATGCTTCAGCCAGTTTAAAGTCACCAAATTCTACCAGTTGCTTTAATATATCACACAATGCACCATCCAGGGTGCGATACGCTGCAAATGTTTTTATGGCTTTTGCCAGGAATTCTTTTTGTTCTGTTTTTTGTATTGCCTCTGTAATGTCCTGCATGGCGCCTACCAGTCTTACAGCTTTGCCATTTTTATCCCTCACAGCATAAGCCCTGTCCTGTACAGTAACATATTCGCCCTCGGCCTTTTTATACATGTAGGTATCGTGCCAAATTAGCTCGTCACTATCTATAAAGTTCTGAATGCCGGACATTATCCTGTCATAGTCTGCTTTATAAATATTGTCAGACCATGATTCAATATCATCTTTCACCACATCAGGATTATAGCCAAATACTTTGAAGAAACCCTCTCCCCAGGTTAGGTTGTTGTTGGATAAATCCCAATCCCAAACTGTATCGAATGTAGCTTTGGTAAGGTACTGGTACCGTTGGCTGATTTCCTCAATAGCTATAGCTGCCAGCTTCTGCTCTGTAATATCCTGTGCTGTTCCTTCCAGGTAAACGAGCCTGCCCTCTTCTTCCTCATGTCTCTTGGCGCGTTCATTTACCCAGCGGATGCTGCCATCAGGCCTCACGATACGGTGCTCAAAATCAAATATCTCCTCGTTGTATTGAAAACTGTTTTGCTTTTCCAGGAACATGGGCAGGTCTTCCGGGTGCATGGCAGCAAGAAAATTGTCAAAATGAGGCGTAAAAGTTGCTTTATCCACTCCCCATATTTCATATATCTCATCTGACCAGAAAAGAGTACCGTTCTCAAGTGACATTTGCCAGTAGCCAATTTTAGCGATCTTCTGCGCTGCGGATAGTTTTTTCTGGTTGTCTTCAAGTTTGCGCAGTACCTCTGTTCTTTCGGTTACATCGTTTGAGAGTAACATAACTGCCGGTGTGTTGTCGAATGTTAACCTGTGGCCCATAATGTCCACTATCCTTACAGACCCATCTTTGTTAGTATGGGGAAACAAACCAAGAGGCAGAATTTTATCGTTTATGCTAACCTCTTTTATTTTGTTTTTGAATTCCTGCTGGTCGCACAAATCCAATACACTCATTTGCCTGAATTCAGGCAAGGTGTAGCCGTACTCCTCGCAGGAGGCTTTATTAGCATCGAGTATCCGGAATGATTCTATATCGAAAATTAGTTTCAGCCCTGGGCTTTCATTGTATAATAGACGGTATTTTTCTTCAGACTGACGTAGTACCTGTTGATTTTTTTTCAGCTTTTTTATGCTCCTGTCCAGCAATTTATTATTGCTGCGCAGCATCAGGAACAAAAGCAAAGCTGTCAGGCTTACATAAAAAAATCCTTTGTATGTCTGGTATTTTGTATTGGCCAATCCAACGGAGTATTCGGGGAGTATATCACTGAAGTATATCCATGCAAATCCACAGAGAAGATAAAATGTAACTATTAAAATGTCGTTCCGAAGCTTCATAGAGGTGTTTGCTCTATAAAGATAATTTTATGTAGCGCATTTTTATAATTAAAATATAATCATGTAGGTAACGAACTGTCTTTTAGTGGAGGGAAGAAATTTTCTCTACAAGTGCCTGCAGAAAACCTGTATCTATTGTTTTAGAAGACGTTCCGGCGGGGTTTATGACCCTGTAATCCCTGTCTTCGTCAAATTCTATTATTAAATGCTCATCGTTGACAACAACATGAAACTGGTGTATATAACCCAGTATTACAAATTTCGCCTCAATATTGTATGCTATCCCTTTATAGGAAAATTCCACTGCAAACCGCTCATCCATCAGGCTGCAATGATAGGTATTCTGACCATATGCTCCGTAAAAAACAAAGAAGACTACAATTACGCAGCCTTCTTTTTGTTATCACATTACTTCCGGATATTAGTCATCATACCTCAGTGCGGGATAATCAAGCAGCCTGCGCCATAGGGCAAGCTGGCCTATCATGTTTGCCTCGCGGTATATGGTGAAGGTGATAAGCTCGTAGTAGCTCATCTTCATAAAGCCCATATCTATAATGCTATCCAGCTTTTCATCGCCTGCTTTTACCAATACTTCACGCGCTACCTGGCTTATCTTTTGCCAGTCTTCAAGGTATTGTGCCAGGGTGGGGTATTTAACGCCGTCCTGTATGCCCTTGTTGTCTTTAAATAATTCATGTCCATATTGTTTCATGTCAGGATGGGCTTCCTGCACCATTTCATACCGCTGTGCTACAAGTGAGCCTGCCAGCCATGCTATGTGGTTGGCTTTTGTATTGAGGCGGTTGTAGGCATCCTCTTCAGAAATGCCTTCTATTGCGCGGGCAAAATATGTTGTATGCATATCAAACAGTGCCAGTAAGCCTTCTGTCCTTGTACTTGCTGTTTTTGTTTCCATTATTTTATGTTTTAGTAAAGCTACGTTTTATAGCTTTTTGCAGGTTATACCCACTTTATTTCTTTTTATAGATTTTTCCTTCCGAATTTTGTAAATTTAAGGAAGCAGAAAATACAGATGAGTACACCAGTGCTGGAAATATACCAAAAGAACGAAGAGGAGGAGAAAAAGCTCATACTGAGAGAATACAGGGCCTTGTTACGCGCTCTTAAAAACCGGATAAAACGCGGTGACCGCCCACGGCTGAGGCGGGCTTTTGAAATAGCTGCAGATGCGCATAAAGAAACACGCCGCAAGTCTGGTGAGCCTTATATATTACACCCTATAGCAGTGGCCCGGATAGTGGTAGAAGAAGTGGGTATGGGGGTAACGTCTGCCATATGCGCTTTGCTGCACGATGTGGTAGAAGATACGGAAATAACCCTGCATGACATAGAAACTGAATTTGGCTCTGATTACGCCAAGATCATTGACGGGCTCACCAAAATTTCAAATGTGGTTGACCTGAAGTCTACCACGACTGAACAGGCGGAGAATTTCAGGAAAATATTACTGACACTGGCACACGACCCACGTGTTATATTGATAAAGCTGGCCGACAGGCTGCACAATATGCGTACGCTGGAAAGTATGAGTCGTGAAAAGCAATTGAAAATCGCATCTGAAACATCTTATATATATTCCCCGTTGGCGCACAGGCTGGGGTTTTATGAAATAAAGTCTGAGCTGGAAGACCTTGCCCTTAAATATACACAGCCGGAGGTTTATGAAGAAATAATGCAGGGGCTGCGTGAAACCAAGAGGGAACGTACCCGGTATATTAACGAATTCAGCAAGCCTATAAAAGAAGAGCTGAACGAAGAGGGCTTTAAATACGAGATATTCGGCAGGCCCAAATCTGTACATTCTATATGGAACAAGATACGTACCAAGAATGTAGCTTTTGAGGAGGTATATGATATTTTCGCCATCAGGATAATTCTTGACTCTCCACCTGAAAAAGAAAAGGAAGACTGCTGGAAAGTTTATTCCATAGTAACCAATTTTTACCGTCCCAGCCCCGACAGGCTGAGGGACTGGATAAGTGTGCCTAAGGGAAATGGGTATGAGGCCCTGCATACTACCGTAATGGGCCCCGGCGGGCGATGGGTGGAAGTGCAGATACGCACACGCCGCATGAATGAAATAGCGGAAAAAGGCGTGGCGGCTCACTGGAAGTATAAAGAGGGCAACCCATCTACCCATGAAAGCAAACTGGATAGCTGGCTGGAACACTTACGGGATGTATTAAGCAACCCGGACACAGATACACTCGACTTTTTACAGGATTTCAAACTCGATCTGTTTACAGAGGAGATATATGTTTACACGCCCAAAGGTGATATGCGGGTGTTGCCCAAAAATGCTACAGCGCTCGATTTTGCTTTTGACATCCACTCTGAAATGGGGGCAAGATGCATAGGTGCTAAAATAAACTATAAACTAGTGCCTCTCAGCCACGAACTGAAAACCGGCGACCAGGTAGAGATCATCACATCATCTAAGCAAAAACCATCTGAAGACTGGCTGCAATTTGTAATAACCGGTAAGGCCAAGTCAAGGATAAAATATTACCTGAAAGAAGAGAAGCGCAAAATAGCGGAAGACGGTAAAGAAATACTGCAACGCAAACTGAAGCATATGGGCGTGCCTCTTTCTGCTCATAATATCAACGAGATTACCACTTACTTTAAAAAAGCATCTCCTTTAGATGTGTTTTATGGCATAGCTGTAGGTAGTGTTGATATAAAAGAGCTGCGATCTTTTACCGTTCATGGAGATAAGCTGGTGCAACCGCTTAGAGAGGTAAACCTGGATACCCGACATTTAATACTGGAAGATGAGGCTGCAAAATCTGCTATGCCAGCCAAAGGCAGCGAGCTGATCATATTCGGGGAAAGCTCTGATAAAATATTGTACAAACTGGCACAATGCTGCCAGCCTATACCAGGCGATGATGTATTTGGTTTTGTTACATCGGGCGAAGGCTTAAAGATACACCGGACAGATTGCCCCAATGCAGCACAGCTACTGGCGCACCATGGGCATAGGGTAGTGAAGACGAAGTGGGCTAAGAACAAGGAGATATCATTCCTGACAGGTGTGCGCCTGATAGGATTGGATGAGGTGGGTATGATACAGAAAATCACCAATGTTATCTCCGGCGATTTAAAGATGAATATGCGTTCTATAAGTATAGATACGCACGATGGTGTGTTTGACGGCACCATTATGGTATATGTATATGACACACAGGAACTGGACAGGCTGGTACGCAAACTTGGCGCTATAGATGGTATTAATAAGGTGCTGCGCCTTGAGGCAGCCGTAGAATAAAAAGAAATATAATGCTGATACAAAAGAATACAGAAGAACTGTATAAACAATACGAGGAAATAACACAGCAGGCTGCAGATATCGGTTACGCATCAGCCGTGCTGGGGTGGGATCAGGAAGTGCATATGCCACCCAAAGGATTTGAATACAGGGGAAGGCAGTTGGCTACATTGGCTACACTCGCTCACGAAATGGTGACTACGGATACCTACGGGAACCTGTTGCAGGAACTGGCCGGCAGGGGCGATATGACAGATATACAGGCCGCTAATGTAAGGCTGAGCCTGGAAGACTACCTGAAGAATAAAAAACTACCCGCCTCTTTTATAAATAAGATAACAGCGCAAACCAGTACAAGCTACAATAGCTGGATGCAGGCCCGGAAGGAAAATGATTATGGCGTATATGCCGCTGAGCTGGCTAAGATGATAGCCCTGAAGATAGAACAGGCAGGGTTGTATGGTTATGAGGCACACCCGTATGATGCCCTGATGGACGAGTATGAAAAAGGTGCTACAGTGGCTATGTGCGACCCGATATTTGCTGACGTAAAAGAACAGCTTCCTAAGTTACTCAGTAAAATAAAAGCTACACTGCAGGTAGATGACAGCTTCCTGTACAAACACTACAGCAAAGACAAACAATGGGACTTTTCTATAGAAATACTGAAAAAGATTGGCTATGATTTTGAAGCGGGCCGGCAGGATCTGTCTGAACATCCGTTTACCACATCATTTGCCCCGGCAGATGTCAGGGTTACTACAAGGGTGAGTGAGCATGATTTCGCATCGCTGCTGTGGAGCAGCATACACGAAGGCGGGCATGCACTGTATGAACAGGGCCTGCCGGCAGACCAGTATGGCCTGCCATTGGGCGCGGCAGCATCGCTGGCGGTGCACGAATCACAATCGCGCCTGTGGGAAAACTGTGTGGGCCGCGGTCTGCCATTCTGGAAGAACTTTTACCCGCAATTGCAGCAGTTGTTTCCGCACCAGTTATCAGGTACTTCGCTGGTGCATTTTTACCGGGGTATCAACAAGGTACAACCCTCGCTGGTGCGTACAGAGGCAGACGAACTCACCTATCATTTTCATGTACTGATACGCTATGAAATTGAAAAAGCACTAATAAGTAAAGAGCTAAACCCCAAAGACCTTGCAGCAGCATGGAACGGGAAATATAACGAATACCTGGGTGTAACCCCTCCTGATGATAAACAAGGTGTATTGCAGGATGTGCACTGGGCACACGGCAGTTTCGGATATTTCCCTACCTATTCTTTAGGCAGCTTTTATGCAGCGCAATATTATAACCAGGCCAGGCATGATATAGCAGGATTGGAAACACAGCTTGCACAGGGTGACTATGACCCGTTGCTGCAGTGGCTAAGGCACAATATACACCAACATGGCCGGCGTTACCGTTCTGATGAGTTGTGCAAAAATGTTACTGGAAAAGGCTTGCATTTTAGTGATTTTATGGCTTATGCCACGGAAAAATATGCACATATATATGAACTGAGCAGTTGATGCAACGGGAGTTGATACATGATGAGCTGAGCAGTACAGAGCTGGACTTTCTTTTGCGTAAAGACGAAAAGGAAACAAAAAACTTCTATACGGTCATCAGTATCTTTATGGTTATCTGTTTTGTCATTCCTTTTATAGTTGCATGGGTAAGGGCTTTTGGCGGAGAAGGCAATCCCTTTTCTTTTGTTCATTATTTTTTAGGCGTAGGATATTTATTATGTTTCCTGGGCTTTTGTGCCTGGCTGGCTTATCGCCGCACATTGCAGAAGATAAAAACAGATATAAGGTTACGCAGTAAAACAATAGAACGCGCGCGCATTACCCGCAAACAGCAGGTAAAACAAAACGCCACATATTATTTTTACCTTGACAGCCCAAACAAGCTGAGCATTGAAGTAACAGAGGCAGATTATTATGAGCTGAACGAAGGAGATGAAATAAATATTGAATACTCAACAAATGCAAAATTGTATTTCGGGTATTTTTAACTTTGCAACCACAAAATGTTAAGAGTAGGAAAAATAGTGGCCATACACGGCCTGCAGGGCGCACTGGTGCTAAAGCAGATAATAGACAATACCTCATGGCTTAAAAAAGGCGACGTGCTGTTTATAGAAATGCAGCGGGAAAGTTTCATTCCCTACTTTGTAGAAACTGCAAAGGCGGCCAATGATGAAGAATATATTATAACGCTGGACGATGTTACATCTCCTGATGAAGCACGTAAAATGGTGAACAGGACTGTATATGCAAAGGAAGAAGTATTGCAGTCGGCTAAGGTTGACAGCCCCCTGTTGTATATAGGTTTCAACCTGGTAGATGAGCAAAAGGGTGGGCTGGGCACAATACAGGATGTGATGCTGGTAGGCCGCCAATGGATTGCCAAAATCACTATCTCTGAGAAAGAAGTGCTGATACCGCTGGTTGATGATATGATTATTGAGGTTAACATGAGGAATAAGTTTATCCGTATGAAACTACCTGATGGCCTGCTTGAGGTGTACCTGGGGTAATTTACAGTTGACAACTTACAGTATGCAGTTACCGCTGTAGGCAGGTAGCGCTTTTTACTTTTTTACTTTTTACTTTTGCTACTTTAATTTTCTGATGCGAATAGACGTAATATCTGTAGTGCCCCAATTGCTGGAAAGCCCTTTCGGGCATTCTATACTGAAGCGTGCACAGGCTAAGGGGCTGCTGGAGGTATATGTACATAACCTGAGAGACCATACACCCTATAAGCAGGGCCAGGTGGATGACTACCAGTTTGGCGGTGGTGCAGGTATGGTGATGATGCCCGAGCCATTGGCCATTTTAATAGAAAAGCTACAGGCAGAGCGGAAATACGACGACGTGATATATATGACTCCCGATGGTGTTACCCTGAAGCAAAGCATGGCCAATTATCTTTCCATGCAGGAAAACCTGCTCATTATCTGTGGGCACTACAAGGGTATAGATGAGCGGATCAGGGAGCATTATGTAACCCGTGAGATGTCTATTGGCGACTATGTGCTGAGTGGCGGAGAACTGGCTGCTGCTGTACTGGTAGATGCCATAGGCAGGCTGATACCCGGCGTACTGAATGATGAAACCTCTGCCTTGTTCGATTCTCACCAGGATGGGCTGCTGGCACCGCCCGTTTATACCCGTCCTGCCGATTTCAGGGGCTGGAAAGTACCGGATATATTACTGAGCGGCGACCCTAAAAAGGTGGATGAATGGCGCCATGAGCAATCATTACAGCGTACAGCGGCAAGAAGGCCCGATTTACTGGACGATGCCGGATAATGATTGTGTAAATAATTTTGTAAAAATAAATAAACCTCTTACCTTTGCCGTCCCAAATAGTATTCAAGATGAATAACGCAGTAGCATTTATACACGAGCAAATGAGTCAGGCTAAGGAACTTCCTGATTTTAAAGCCGGTGACAACATAACAGTAGATTATAAGATTGTAGAGGGAGCCAAGCAACGTATCCAGTCTTTTAAAGGCGATGTTATAAAACGCCAGGGTACAGGCCATACACAAACTTTTACCGTTCGTAAAATATCTGACGGTATTGGTGTTGAGCGTGTTTTCCCGCTGTTCTCTCCACATATTGATTCTATAAAAGTAAACAAGCGTGGCCGTGTTCGTCGTGCTAAACTGTTCTACCAGCGTGAGCGTTTCGGTAAATCAGCCCGTATCCAGGAGAAAAAATTCATCGCTTCTAAAGAAGCGTAAAATTTACACATATTTACACAGCCCGTTCTGCATAAGGACGGGCTTTTTGTTGTGTATATAATCCTGCCTGTCCCGGTTGAATAACTATGAGTGGCGGCATTATTGCTTATCCCCATGGGAAGCCTGGTTGCAATACTAATAGTGTATACAAGACATGAAAAAGGCGGTACAAAATGCACCGCCTTTTCAATGTTTTATAACGTTGACACGGGTTATTAACCTGCGTTCTCTTCGTTATTTTCTGTTGCTGCTGCATCTGCTGCTGCGTCTGCTGCATCTTCAGCATCCACTTCAGCTTCAGCTTCTGCTACAGCTGCCTGTACTTTAGCGGCCATTTTCTCTTCCACTTTCTTTACAGACTCAGCTACTGCTGCATGTCTTTTTTCGGCTTTGTGCTTACGGTGAGCCTCTTCACGTTCTACAACCAGTTTTTCGTGGTCTGTATTCCATGTTTCGAATTTCTGCATCGCCGTAGCTTCATCAAACAGGCCAAGTCCTACACCACGCATCAGGTGTTTCAGGAACAATACGCCTTTGAAAGATAAGATACGACGGCATGTATTCGTGGGCTGGGCACCTGTTTGCAACCAATGCAGTGAACGCTCGCGGTTTAACCTGATGGTTGCCGGAACAGACAATGGATTGTATGTGCCTAATTTTTCAATAAACCTACCATCGCGCGGAGCAGCTGTATCAGCTACTACGATGAAGTAGAATGGGCGCTTCTTAGAGCCATGACGTTGAAGACGAATTTTAACCGCCATAAATAATAGAAATTATCTTTGGTTAACAATAAATTTTAAGTATGCAAAGTTAATGTATTAAATATCTTAAAACAAGCAGTTTTTTAAAACATAATCTAAAGGCGTAGTATATTGATTTACAAAATATTATCAACTGCTACTTTAGTACTTCGGCCTTCCTTTTTTTTCCTTTCAGGTATATATTAAAACCTATATTTAAGCTGGGTATTACACCATTATTAGGGGTATGATACAGGTTCTGGCTGTTTAGCTTTAGCAGGCCCTCTACACTTACATTGGGGGTGATGAAATATGCCAGTCCTATACCTGCGCCTACAGCACCGTAGCCGTTGCTCTGCATGTAGTTATTCCTTTTATCTACAATGCTGTGGCCGCCTACAGCCGTGCTTACCTCGCCAAACAATACAGGCTTATGTATCTGTATGCCTTCTTTTTTTGAAAAGTAATAGCGTGCAAAGGGAGAAATACTGTAGTGGAAATAATGCTGCCTGTGCCCACCTGAAGCATAACTGAGGCCTATGCCGGTACCTACTGCTATACGGTTGGTTAAAAAATACCCCGCACTGGGCAGCAGCGACACCAGGAACTGGTTGTAGCCATTGTTACTAAGGTAGGCCTGGCTGTTGGCAATACTGGCACCTACCATCCAGTCACCTTTTTGGGGTTGTGCAAATGCTGTAGTGCCTGCTAATACTGTTGAAGCAAGTGTAGTGATCAATACTAAGTTTTTCATAAAAGAGGAATGTGTGTGATTAATGAAGCACAAACGTAGATAACGGATGGTTAAAAAAACGCCAATTGCATCTTAAGGGTTTGCCAAAAAATAACAGGCAAAGGCGTTGCTCCATCCCTGCCAGTTTTTGTATATTGTTCTGGTATGAAATACATTTTGAGCGTTTGCATATTGTTGGCGTTTTTGAATGCCTCGGCCGGCAGTGACACAAGTAAAATTACTGATGTTACCTATACAGCGCTGGAACGTGGTATCACCCTCAGCCACAGCTGGCGTTATAAAGCCGGGGACGATATAGCATGGGCAGCCGCAGGATATAATGACAGCAATTGGCAACGGGTAAATGATACAAAGCTTGCAGTATGGATGGCCGACAGCAAAGAGCATATAGACTTTAAGGGCATAGGCTGGTTTCGTATGCACATCAATATAGACGAAGCCTCAACAAATACACCACTGGCGCTTGGTATATCACAATATGGCGCTTCAGAGATTTTTATAGACGGCAAGATGGTAGGTGGTTATGGTGTTGTAGGTAGAAATCACGCAGAAAGCAAATATTTTAACCCTGAAGAATCTCCGCTGATGTTTGTGCTGGACACGCCGGGCAGGCATGTAATAGCTATAAGGTATGCCAACTACAAAATGAGTACAGGGGAAATAAATGAAATATTTGAATCGACAGGCTTTAGTGTAAAGATGGGCACAGGCAACGATATGAGTGATGACCACATACATAACATCATATACAGTGGCTTCATTTTACTTTGCCTTGCAGGATTTTTTATGGCTTTATGCTTTGTGCATTTTGTGCTGTGGCTTTATCATAAAAAAGATAAAGCGAACCTGTTTTTCAGCATCTTCAGCCTGGCAGTAGCAACTTTTCTGTTTACCACACATATGGAGGAAATCCCCATGAGCATAGATATATACGATGCTTCAGGCTATTGCAACTATGCGGCAATGCTTACCATATTCATATCATTATCCGGCCTTACAAACTACCTGTTCAGTAAGCGCAATATTTTCTTTTACGTCATTATCTCCATGGGTTTGCTGGCCTTGCTATCGGTTATTCTGAAAATCAGCGAGTATTCCTTAACCGTTTTACTGATGGCGTTCTGGATAAGTGCTATCATTGAATCTATAATCCTTACGCTTATAGCTTTGTCCAGGAGACAGCATGGGGCGAAAATAGTAGGTGTTGGTGTATTGCTTTTTATGTTGCTAATACTTGTACTTGCTGTCACATTCGTTATTGCAACAACAAAAGACGACCGGGTAATAATAACTATGGATGATGCTATGGGTGTAGCAGTAGTGCTTATAGCACTTGCAACACTCCTGTGCATACCTGTATCCATGTCTATATACCTTGCCTGGAATTTTGCCACTATCAGTAAAACAATTATCAAACAGGAAAAGGAAAGACAACACCTGCTGGAAACACAGAATGAACGGCTGGAAACAGAAGTAAAGGAACGCACACACGAAATTGCCACAGAAAAACAAAAATCTGACGAGCTGCTACGGAATATATTGCCCGAAGAGATAGCAGAAGAACTAAAACAAAAAGGCTCTTCTGCTGCAAGGTATTACGATAATGTAAGCGTTATTTTTACAGACTTTGTAGATTTTACCAAGGCAGGCATGCGCCTTACGCCACAGCAACTGGTGTCTGAACTGGACACCTGCTTTAAAGCCTTTGACGAGATAACGGCTAAATACAATATTGAAAAAATAAAAACCATAGGCGACGCGTATCTTGCCGTATGCGGCTTGCCCACCGCTGATACTGACCATGCCATAAAAACAGTAAATGCAGCACTGGATATTATGTCTTACATGCAGGAACGCAAAAAGCTGTTTCCTGACACAACGTTTGATATACGCATAGGCATACACAGCGGCACGGTGGTAGCAGGCATTGTAGGCCTGAAGAAGTTTGCCTACGATATATGGGGCGATACGGTAAACACCGCTGCACGTATGGAATCGTCCAGTGAGTCGAACAGGATAAACATCTCGCAGGCTACTTACAATCTGGTGCAACACGACTTTAACTGTATTTACCGTGGAGAAATACTGGCTAAAAACAAAGGCGATATGCATATGTATTTTGTGGAAGGCAAAAAGTAGATATGCATATCGCCGGTAGAATATCAGAGTTCCGTGCTGCGCATTTCGCTTACGTCGGCATTTCGCTTCTTTTTGCCTTTAAGGTACACATTAAAGCCTGCTTCAAATGCCGTACTGATGTTATTGTGCCTGGGATCATTTGTCGCAATATAGTTAAACCTTAATGCTGCTTCCCCCGACACCCTGTCGTTAATGAGGTATGTAAGACCCGGAGCCAGCCCGCCTCTTATATTATGACTATACTGGTCCTTTTTCAGAGGCGTGGTATTTGTCCATGCAATTGCATAAAGAAATTCAGCATCGGCAAATGCGTAAAATTTTCCCGGTTGCATACCTCCCCTCGGTGCGAAATAGTACCTGAGGGATGGCCCTAGATTCGTACTAAAATACGTTTCCTGGGTCGCAGTTACATGGTGGAAACTACCCATTAATGCCGCACTGACGGTTAACCTATCCGACAGGAAATAACCGCCTTTCACACCTTGTGGAAATATCCTGATACCCAAAAGCCAGTCGCCCTTTTTTGGTTGCGCGTAAGATGATGAAATGATAAGGCCTACAGAGCAGGCCAGTAAGAGTAGTTTTTTCATAAAAACAGATTGGTTGTACAAGTTAAAGAATGCTCTAACTTATACAACCAAAAGTTAAGGGTTACTTAAAACCCGTCAAAAACGATTTTGAAATATTACTTACCAAAAGGCATCTTAGCACCCATGCCGGGGGGCATCATACCTTTCATTTTATTCATCTGCCCCATCATCTGGCGCATCTGGTCAAACTGTTTCATAAAGGCATTTACCTCTGCTATGTCTTTGCCTGCGCCCTTAGCTATGCGTTTCCTTCTTGCCGTATCTATGCTATCGGGGTTGCTGCGCTCGTAGGGTGTCATAGAGTTTATCATGGCCTCTATGCCTTTAAATGCATCGTCAGATATGTCTATATCTTTTATAGCCTTGCCTACGCCGGGTATCATAGCCAACAGGTCTTTTATGTTACCCATCTTTTTTATCTGGCCCAGTTGCTGCTTAAAATCTTCAAAGTCAAATTTATTGGCACGTATCTTCTTCTCCAGCTTTTTAGCCTCTACCTCGTCAAACTGTGCTTGTGCACGCTCTACCAGGGTAGTGATATCACCCATGCCCAATATACGCTGTGCCATACGCGTGGGGTAGAACACATCCAGCGTATCCAGCTTTTCGCCCATGCTCACAAACATGATGGGCTTATTTACCGTGTATTTGATAGACAATGCCGCACCACCACGGGTATCACCATCCAGCTTGGTCAGTACCACACCGGTAAAGTCCAGGCGGTCGTTAAAAGCTTTGGCGGTGTTTACCGCATCCTGCCCCGTCATACTATCCACTACAAACAGTATCTCGTGCGGGTTTACAGCGGCTTTTACATTGGCCACCTCGGTCATCATGGCCTCATCTACAGCCAGGCGGCCTGCCGTATCTATTATTACTACGCTGTTACCGTTCTTTTTTGCGTGTTCCATTGCGTTCTTCACAATAGATACCACGTCTTTATTATCTGGCTCGGCATATACAGGCACTTTTACCTGCTCGCCCAATACCTGCAACTGGTTGATAGCCGCGGGGCGGTACACGTCTCCCGCTACCAGCAGTGGGTTACGTCCTTTTTTACTCTTCAGGTAGTTGGCCAGTTTGCCGCTGAAGGTGGTTTTACCCGAACCCTGCAGGCCAGCCACCAGTATAACGGTTGGTTTTGGCGACAGGTCTATTTCGTGCGCATCGCCACCCATCAGTGCGGCCAGCTCGTCCTGCACTATCTTCACCATCTGCTGCCCGGGCGATACTGCCTGCAACACTTTTTCACCCGTAGCCTTGTCCTTTACCTTGTCTGTAAATTCTTTGGCTATCTTATAGTTAACGTCCGCATCTACCAGCGCACGCCTTATTTCTTTAATAGTATTGGCAACATTTATCTCTGATATGCGCCCTTCACCTTTTAGCTGTTTAAACGCACCTTCAAGGCGTTCACTTAAATTCTCAAACATAATTTACCGTCCTTTTTACTAAAGGGATGGCAAAGTTAAACGATTTAGTTAAAGTAAAAGAGGGATTAACCATATATGCGCAAATATTATTATGATATATAAACTATACCTACTCTGCTAAAAAATGCTAATTTCGCAGATTATATTTTTACAATCACCGGCAATGGTGACAGCGATAGTGATGAATGGGAATTTTAACGATACCGGATTAGCTGCACAAAAAACATTGCCGTCTATATAAAACTAAATAACGAATGGGATGTGGAAACTGTGGTAAAGGCACAGATAGCAAACCCGGTGGATGCAAAGGCAATGGCGGATGCAGCACAGGCGGGTGCAACAGGCTGAACGTGTATGACTGGCTGAATGGCCTGCCCCTGCACGACGGCGCAAGGCCTTACCCTATAATAGAGGTGTCTTTTAACAAGGGCAGCCGCAAAGAATTTTATAAGAACAGCGCAAGTATAATACCTGAAAAAGGGCAATGGGTAACGGTAGAGGGTGTAAGCGGCTACGACGTGGGGCAGGTGAGCCTGACGGGCGAGCTGGTAAAGGTGCAGATGAAGAAATATGGCGTGAAGGAGAAAGACGTGCTGAAACGCGTACAGCGCCTGGCTACAGATACCGACCTGGAAACATTCCGCAATAACAAGGAGAAAGAACAGCAACTATTGGTGCGCAGCCGCGCTATAGCCCGCAAGCTGAACCTTGAAATGAAACTGGCAGAGGTCGAACTACAGGCCGATGGCAGGAAAGCTACCTTCTTCTACACAGCCGATCAGCGTGTGGATTTCCGCGAACTGATAAAAATGTACGCCGGAGACTTCAACGTAAAGGTGGAGATGAAACAGATAGGCGCAAGGCAGGAAAGCGGCAAAGTAGGTGGTATAGGCAGCTGCGGGCGAGAGCTATGTTGCAGCACCTGGCTTACAGATTTTAAAAGCGTAAACACTACCGCGGCACGTTACCAGAACCTGTCTATCAATCAGACCAAACTAAGCGGCCAGTGCGGCAGGCTGAAATGCTGCCTGAACTACGAGCTGGATACTTATATGGATGCCTTGTCTGTTTTTCCTGAAAAGGCGGACAGTATAGAAACAACCAGCGGGGTGGCATACCTGCAAAAGAGGGATATATTCAAGAACCTGATGTGGTACAGCTACCGCGAAAGCAACAAGCAGTATCCCATGACCATAGAGCGTGTAAAGGAAATACTGGACCTGAACCGCAAGGGCATAAAGCCCGACGAGCTGCAGGCGGTAGAACTGGAAGCTACCAACAGCAAAACACTGGTGAAGGTAGATGCGGGATTTGTGAACGACGTAGGGCAGATAAGCCTGAAATCCCTGGAGAAAGGCAGCAAGAAAAAAAGCAAAAGCGGCAGCAAAAACCGCAACCAGCAGGGTACGGGCAATAAGCCGCAAGGCAACAGGCCCGAAAGGCCGGAAGGTAAACAGGCCCGTGATAACAGGCCGGAACGCCAGGAAGGTAAACAGTCGCAGGGCAACAGGCCCGAAAGACCGGAGGTTGGCAACCGCGAACGCAGCAACGAAAGGCGCAGTAACCAGCCCAAACAGGCCAAACGCCCGCAACAGGGCAACAGGCCCGAAAGGCAGGGTGGCGAGGGTAGTGCCGAACCAAGGCCGCAGCAAAACAGGGAAAACCGCCCGCCGCAGCAGCCACGCAACCGCCCCGAACCAAGGCAGGCGCAGGAGGGTGGCGACAATACCCGCCCGCCACAAAACAGGAAGCCGCAGGGCAACCGCAACAACAGGAACAGGGGTAGCGGAGACAACTCTAACCAACCCCCAAGGCAGGAGCCCAATAACCCCGCCGTTTAATAAAAGAACAATACAACTATACTATAACACTGCCCGCCACACCGGCGGGTTTTGTGTTTTTTTTGCCATAAAGCCGTTAGTAATGGGAAATTGTAGCAGGGTAGCATTGTTACATTAGTCCCTCACCGGACCTTCCTGAGGAGAGAACATGGTGAAGGAAGTGAAAGAATACAGCACGTGGATGTGCTGTGTTTATACTGTAAATACAGGTATATTTACTATAGCAAAAATAGTTATTTTAAAGGATATATGCAAATTTAAGTGTAGCGTTATAAACGCTTTGCCGTAGCATCGCCATTGTAAGACGGGACGGGTAGAGTGAGTGTGGTTGGTGAGGTCATAAGACCGACCAAAGGAAAGATTACATTGCTTTGCGGTGTACGCCGAATGCACGCCTGGCTTTATGGGACAATGGTTGTGAAAAGATAAACAGCAAATATTACCAGCAGCACTACGCCCTGCAGAAAGTTTGTGCGCCCCTTACCGAAAGAAAGCATGATCGTAAACAGGGATAACATAAGCAGCACAATTGATTTCTCATCGATACCGAGGGTAACGGTTAACCCCGTAAAGGTGGAAACAATAGCTACTGCCGGAATGGTGAGCCCGATACTGGCCAAAGCCGAACCCAAGGCAAGGTTAAGGCTTGTTTGCAGCCTGTTCTTCCGCGCAGCGCGCAAAGCAGCCAAACCCTCGGGCAGTAGTATGACAAGGGCAACAATAATACCTACCACCGATTTTGGCGCACCCATTTCAACAACCCCTGTTTCAATAGCAGGGGCCAACGTTTTTGCTATGAGCACTACAGCGCCCAGACAGGCCAGCAAAAGCGCAAGGCTGGTTAGTGTTACGGGTATGGTAGGCGGGGCTGCATGCACATCTTCCGATACATCCGCTTCTTCAGGCAGAAAATAGTCCCGGTGTCTTCCCGTTTGTATCATTACAAAACCACTATATAACACCAACGAAATAATAGCGACAAATATCAACTGGCTTGTATTATAAGAAGGGCCTGGTATGCTGGTTGTATAATTGGGAAGTACAAGCGTGAGCACCGAAATAGCAGTGAGCGTTACCAACGCAGCGCTTACACCAAACTCGCCAAAGACCTGCTCTTTGAAGCGTATGCCCCCAACAAGCAGACATAACCCTATGATACCGGTAAGAATGATCATGATAGCTGCGAATACGGTATCGCGCGCAAGGGTAGTAGTCTCAGCACCCCCGGCCAACATCAGGGAAACAATAAGCGATACTTCTATTACTGTAATAGCAACTGCCAGCAACAGTGTACCATATGGCTCACCAACACGATGGGCAACCACCTCTGCATGATGGACTGCTGCCATGACCGCGCCAATAAGTGAAACCGCAAGAACGACTGTGAAGATAGTGCCGGCTATGTAAGACCCTGCAAAAAAAAGAAGCCACGCTAAAATGGGCGTAATGATTGTCCAAAGTGGAATCTTTATTTTCATGACACAAAACTAAGACAAAATAAATTGGAGCAGTTTTGCAGCTTTGAGTGCTAAGTGCAGGCGTTAGGGAAAGTGTTTTACACCATTGCGATGTGTTCTTGTTCCGCAATTATATATTGCGCAAGATTTGTCCATGAAGAACACCAACAAAGGCGAAAAAATTATGTAATGTATTATTTGGTATAATCCCATGATATTTGAAACCAAACTTAGCAGTATGATGCTGCCCTGCGCGACATTTCTTATTTCACCTCCGTTAAAGCACCTGCGGGATATTCTATGCTTTCCAGGTACAGGCCATGGCCTGGTACGCTGAAATCTGCCAGGGTACAATCTTTCGCTTCTATTATCTTCCTGAAATCTGCCAGGGTGGTTTTGCCCCGGGCTACCTGTAACTGTGTGCCTACCAGTCCGCGTACCATACCCCGCAGAAAACGGTTGCCGCACACTACATAGTGCAGTTCGTCTTCATGCTCTTCCCAGCGCGATTCGGATAGCTTACAGATAAATGTAAAGCTCTGTGTATTGCGCTTGGAAAAGGTTTCAAAGTTTTCATACTCCGGTAGTATGGCCGCAGTTTCTTTTAATATACCCGTATCAAATTTAAAAGGGTAATAAAGCGCCCGCTGGTATTTAAAGGGGGACTTCTGCTTGTAAATGCGGTAGCGGTATTGCCGGGCAATGGCCGCAAACCTGCAATTCATTTCAGGGTCATTGGCAAGAAATAATTTGTTCGCCGCAATGGTGGGTGGGAGGATGGCATTCAGCTTGTATAGGAAATTACCCGTTAAAATTTTTTCCGTGTCAAAATGATAGTAGTTGCACAGGGCGTGCACACCTTCGTCTGTACGGCTGGCCCCAAAAGTGGTAATATTCCCGCGCAATAACGTGGAAATGGCCCTGTTCATAGCCAACTGTACTGTAGGAGTGTCCCCCTGTACCTGCGAGCCATGAAAAGCCAGCCCGTTATACTGTATTTCAACAAAATATCTATGCATCAGATCATTTCCCGGCTGCAATATTACATGTTTATGTCCATTAGCCTTTTAATGTATCACGTTCCTTTCGCTTCAGGCGTTTTTCTATTTGCCAGCCTACCAGCGCAAAAGATGCTGCCAGCACCAGGAAGAAGATGCCCTTGTTGGTAGTATTCCAGAAAAACTCGAAATACCTGCTGTACAGGTTCAGGAGTATGAATATAATACCAAAGTCGCGTGTAATATCATCGCGGAACTTAATGCCCAGTACCAGCGCGGCTATGGATACAATGGCCAGTACCAGTGAATAACCTATGACCTGTACCTGCCTTACTGCAAGCCAGTCTTCGTAATGGCCATAATTGCCAAATACAGATACGCCCCACATGCCTGTAAAGAAAATGAGCAGTCCCATTATATAGGTTTGCCTCTGTGAGAATTTCAGTACGCTGACCCTGTCCTGCAAAAAGCTGAGGCCTATAACCAATACCCCGAATATGGTAAAACGCATGGGGTAGTTCATGCCCAGGAAGAGGTTGTCTTTATTTTGCTGCCATTCTGCAAATGAGCCATACCAGCCCATAAGCGCCAGTATGCCGCCCAGCCACAGCGTTTTAGACCGGAAGAAAGCTGCGAGCGGAAGAATGACTACGGCTACAGCCGCCAACAGCCCTGTATATTGCGGCCCGAAGCCTATGTCTTTACAGTAATATACAATAGCGCTCACAGTTACCAGCCCACCCAGTACCATATATACCTCGTAAATAAGCGAGTTAAAACTATTTCTCTTCCTGTACAGGTACATAAACCAGGCCAATGCTATAAGCGTGCAGGATATGGCTATAACAACATTCCCTATATCGAAATACTTTTTTATTTTTTCCAGCAGCTTGTCATCTATAAATATTGCCGCGAAGGCCAGTAGTGTACATGCAATGGCTATTATAAAAAAGTACTGCGCTATTTGCCCCCTTGCCTTTTTCAGGCTGAGGCTGCTTCTAAGTTCGTCGGCCTTTTCTTTGGTAAGCAGGTGGCTGCGCTCCCATTCGGCAAGAGCGGTTTCCAGTATCTCTTTATCTTTTTTTTCAAGTTCCATAAGGGTGCAAACGGTAGTATATCAAATATTAAGCCATTAGGTTTCCGCAAATTTATGTCATTAATATGAAGTACCTTTGCCATGGTGCCAAACCTCGAGGTTGCAAAAGGCGAAAGCCTGTTTTGCAACACAAACTGAAGTCCATGCTTTACAGCTGGACTTCTTTTATTTTGGCCCGTTAAAAAAATAACGGCCATGCAATGCACGGCCGTTGTATAGTTCCAGGGATAAATCCCAAATTCTAATTCCGATGAGGAAACCCTAATGCACTTAAGACTTACTACTAGCGACTATAGTTAGGCGCTTCTTTGGTTATTACTATATCGTGCGGGTGGCTTTCTGCCATACTTGCCGATGTAATGCGGATGAACTGCGCATCGTTCTGCAGGGTTTTGATGTCTTTAGCACCGCAGTAGCCCATACCTGCCCGCAGGCCGCCTACAAATTGCTGTACTATCTCATTCAGAGTGCCTTTATACGGTACACGTCCAACGATCCCTTCCGGTACCAGCTTCTTAATATCCGCCTCGTTGTCCTGGAAGTAACGGTCTTTAGAGCCTTCCTGCATGGCCTCTACGCTACCCATGCCGCGATACGATTTAAACTTACGCCCCTCGTAGATGATGGTTTCACCAGGGCTTTCTTCAGTACCTGCAAATATAGAGCCCGCCATTACGGCTGTGGCACCAGCGGCTATGGCCTTCACCATATCTCCCGTGTAGCGTATGCCACCATCTGCTATGATGGCTACATTCGTCCTTTTCAGGGCGGTTGCAGCTTCCATTACGGCTGTAAGTTGTGGTGCGCCTGCGCCTGTTACCACGCGCGTAGTACAGATAGAGCCGGGGCCTACGCCTACCTTTACCGCATCTGCGCCTGCATCGGCCAGTGCTTTGGCACCTGCTGCTGTGGCTATATTACCTGCTATTATGGGTAGTTTTTTAAAAGATTTCTTTACCAGTCTCACCATATCTATCACACCCTTAGAGTGCCCGTGTGCGCTGTCCAGTGTTATTATATCTACACCTGCGGCTACCAGGGCTTCTACACGTTGCAGTGTATCTGCGGTGATACCTACTGCAGCACCTGCCAGCAGGCGGCCTGTTTTGTCTTTAGCGGCGTTGGGGTGGCTTTTCAGGTGCATGATATCGCGGAATGTGATGAGCCCCATCAGCTTGCCCGCTTTATCTACTATCAGTAGTTTTTCAATTTTATATTGCTCCAGTATATTCTCTGCCTTGGCCATGCTGGTGCCTATGGCAGCGGTTACCAGGTTCTCCTTGGTCATAATCTCGCCAACGGTCTTGCGCATGTTCTTTTCAAAACGCAGGTCGCGGTTGGTGAGTATGCCTACCAGTTTATTGCCTTTTTCTACTATGGGGATACCGCCTATTTTGTTGTCACGCATCAGCTTCACGGCATCGGCAACGGTGGCAGATGGCGCCAGTGTTATGGGGTCTGTTATCAGCCCGCTTTCGCTACGTTTTACTTTGCGCACCTGCTCTGCCTGGCGTTCTATGCTCATGTTCTTGTGCAGTATGCCTATACCGCCTTCGCGTGCCAATGCTATAGCCAAGGTTGCCTCTGTAACAGTGTCCATTGCGGCGGACATCATAGGAACGTTCAGCGTAATGTCTTTTGTCAGTTGGGTTACAATGCTCACCTCGCGTGGGAGTACCTCTGAATAAGCAGGGGCGAGCAGTACGTCATCGAAAGTAAGGCCTTCGCCGTAGAATTTGGATTTTGCAGCCATGTGCAAAGATATAACGGCGAATTGAAAAATGAAAAATCAGTTTTAGAAATACCGCAATAGATTTATTTAGCTGTACTTTAGTAGGGTAAAAACAAGCCTGACAATGATGTTTGACCCCAAGCTGGCATTTGCCCCAAGAGAAGCACAAAAAGCCCACCAGTACGATGCTTTACAGCAATTGCTGGTGTATATGAAGGAGCGTTCACCCTTCTACCAAAGATTGTTTAAGCAACATAATATTGATATAAATAATATCCGTTCTGCAGAGGATATTGTGTTCTTACCCACCACCAGCAAGAGCGATATGCAGGAGCATAACTGGGATTTCCTGTGCGTGGAGGATAAATACATAAAGGAATATACTGCCACATCCGGCACTATGGGAAGACCCGTAACCATAGCCCTGACAGAAAATGACCTGCAACGCCTGGCGTATAACGAGCAGCAATCTTTCCTGTGTGCAGACGGCCGGCCGGAAGATATATACCAACTGATGCTGACACTGGACAGGCAGTTTATGGCGGGCATAGCCTACTACCAGGGCATAAGAAAACTGGGTGCAGCTTTAGTTCGTACAGGGCCAGGGCTGCCATCGTTGCAATGGGATACCATACAGCGCCTGCAAAGCAACAGTATAGTTACTGTGCCGTCCTTTATGCTGAAGATGATAGAATACGCACACGAGCAGCAGATAGACCTGAAGAAGTCGCCCGTAAAAAAGGCTATATGCATAGGGGAGAGCATACGCACAACAGACTTTGAACTGAACGCCCTGGGCCAAAAGATATACAGCGAATGGCCCGTACACTTGTATAATACCTACGCCTGTACAGAAATGCAGACCGCCTTTACCGAATGTAACGCAGGGGTGGGGGGCCACGAGCAGCCGGACCTGGTAATTATGGAGATACTGGATGATAATGGCAAGCCCTTACCGGCAGGACAGTTTGGTGAGGTAGCTATTACCACGCTGGGTGTAGAGGGTATGCCACTGCTGCGCTACCGCACGGGCGATATATGCAGCTATTATGATACCAAATGCTATTGCGGAAGAACCTCGCGCAGGCTATCGCCGGTACTGGGACGTAAGCAGCAGATGATAAAATATAAAGGCACCACGATATACCCTCCGGCCATATTCGAGATACTGAACAACATCAGTTATGTGCGCGAGTACGTTGTGGAAACATTTACCAATGAGCTGGGTACAGACGAACTGAAACTGCACATACACACACCACTGCCTATAGATGATTGCGAAGCAAAACTGAAACCGGAACTGCAAAGCAAACTGCGTGTAGCACCCCTGCTGCATTTCCATTCGGCGGCATCTATACAGCATATGCAATTCCCCGAGGGTAGCCGCAAACAACTGAAGTTTGTAGATAACAGGGAAAATAAACTTTTGTAGGAGTATGGCAAAATACATAGCATTTCACAGGGCAATAAACGTATCTGGCACCAAGCTGATAAAGATGGCGCACCTGAAAGAGTTGTTTGCGGAAATGGGTTTTAAAAACGTGGCTAACTACATACAAAGTGGCAATATGTTTTTTGAAGCACCAAAGACCACTAACGAAGCATTATCTAAGAAGATAGAAAAGCACCTGAAGGCAGCACTGGGTTTTGAAGTGGAAACCATGGTACGTACTGTTGAAGAACTGGCAGCTATAGAAAAAAACGACCCGTATGGTAAAATACCCGATGATGGTAATGCGGTAGTATATGTAGGTTTCATGTCAGAAACTCCGGCAAAAGATAAACAGGAATTGCTGCAGACTTTTAATAACGAAGTAGATGAATGCACTATAAAAGGCACGGAGATATACGTACTACGCTACCGTGACAGGGGCAAAGAGAAGTTTGACAATAAACTGATAGAAAAGAAGCTGGGCGTAATATGCACCATGCGCAACAGGAAGACCGTTCACAAACTGCTGGAGTTGTATGGATAGAATTTTGTAATTTTATATAAGTAAAAATGAGTGCGATGAACGTACAATATATATCAGATGCGAAGGGAATGACGACAGGGGTGTTTATCCCGATAGAGGAGTGGAATGCTTTAGTGGATAAGTATAAAGGAATAGAATCTGAAATAGATGTTCCTGAATGGCATAAGGCAATTGTGGCTGAAAGAATGGAAGAGTATAAACGAAATCCGGGTCTTGCGCAGGATTTTGATGAGGCTATGGACGAAATTGAGAAAGGTTTGTAATGTATAAAATACGTATACTACTTGCTGCAAGGCAAGATATTACAGATACTGCAAGATGGTATAATGATCAATTATATGGGTTAGGTAGAAAATTTATCCAGAGTGTTAGAAAGAAAATTGAAATAATTCGTAATAATCCTGATGTATATTCAATAAAGTACGGTAATATAAGAGCGGTAAGAGTAGGTGTATTTCCTTATCTCATACATTATACTGTAGAGAAGAAAACTAAAGAAGTTATTATATCAGCTGTACAACATACAAGCCGCCAGCCAATTACCTGATATGAAGCCTAGTATTCTCAAATGGATTGTCATCATCCTCGCAACGCTCAACTTCGGGTACATGTGTTATGATGGATCGCGCGGGCTGATACAGGGAGACTATGTACGCCCTGAAACGGGAGAACACGCAGGTCAGTTAGGGCCATGGGTAAATGTTGTTACTGGTATAGGCATAGAGCCTGAATCTACACTTATGAAATCCATCTTCCTGGTGTGGGGTGGTGCAGGACTGATACTCATGGTGTGTTATGCCATGGAGATACGCAAGTCTGGCAAAGTGTTGATGGTGTTCAATATAGCATCGCTATGGTACCTTGTTGCTGGAACGTTAAGTTCTGCCATACAGGTAATATTGTTATTAATTCTTCGTTCAAGGAATAGGGGTTAACACTTTCCCTGTTGTCATATATAGGTAAACTCCTGTAGTATATACATCAACTGTTTGTATATACAGCGTTTTTTACGTATCATGAGGGTTCTTTATTTTTTTTTACATTTTTAACGAAAGCAATGCAATTTGTCAATTTTCTACCCTGGTTCATACCCGGGGGAATCATCTTTATTACAATTGAAGTCATCATAAGCATAAGGCACGATAAGGGGTTATATGAGTGGAAGGATACCGCAGCAAGTGCGGGGGTGGGCATAGGCGCTGTTCTTATGCAGATACTTACCAAGGCAGGCACATTAGCTTTACTTTATTTCCTGTTTAACCTGTTTCAGCCTGTACGCAATGCCCTGGGGTACGACTGGCTGGGCACAGCATGGTATATATGGGCCTTAGCTATCCTGGGCGATGACCTTTGTTTTTACTGGCACCACAGGTTTGCCCATACCATCAGGATATTATGGGCGGCACATATTCCGCATCATTCATCAGAGTATTTCAACTTTGGTACTTCATTCCGCAATAGCTGGACCATCTTCTTCTTTAAGCCCATCTACTGGTTGTGGATGCCTATTGTAGGGTTTCACCCTGTAATGATACTTACGGCAATGACCATCAATTCCCTGTACCAGTTTTGCCTGCACTCGGTACCGGTACCACACCTGGGCTGGTTCGAGAAGGTATTTAACACACCACAACTGCACCAGATACACCACAGCCAGAACATGGCCTATATGGATAAAAACTATGGAGGAATATTCATATTCTGGGATAAACTGTTCGGCACTTTTCACGATGGTCGTGACGGGCAGAAACGTTACTTTGGTGTTACCAAACCACCGGAATCTTACAATCCGATAAAGATAATTACACACGAGTATGAGAATATAGTGGCTGATGTACGGCAGGCAAAGACTTTAAAAGACAAACTGAACTATATTTTCAATGCACCCGGCTGGAGCCCTGACAAATCATCGCTGACGGTGAAGGAAATGATGAAGCTGATGAAAGAGAATGAAGAGTGGGCCACAGAAATGCAGAAGAAGCAATTTGGCTATGTAGAAGGCAATGAGGATATGAAGAAGGAACTGGTGTCTTAACCCCTGCAAATAAATAAGCATACATAACAAAGCGCCGGTAAGTATATTACCGGCGCTAATTATGTGTAGTAGTGGTATAAAATTATTTCTCGTAGTCGTCTTCTATCCTGCAGTAGTGATAAACTATAGATGGACGTAAGAGATACGTTTCTTCAGTTTCATAATATTTGCAGGCATCTTCAGCATCATCTTTTGTGCCTTTTATAGTGTGATGGGTGTTCACTGTTTTTACGGTGTCTTTAGTATCGTTAGGTACAGTCTTCACATCGCACACACAATCGTGAGATTTATAGCAGGATGACAATGCCAATACCGCCAGGGCGACTACCGCAGATATAGTAAAGTTATTTTTCATGAATTCTTATTTATCGTCTAAAAATAAGTTTAGTAATTGAAAAAAGCAAACTACAATATAGCTGCTTTTACACTTTCCAGTATATCTGCCGTTTCTGCTTTGCTATTGCCCTCTGCATATACACGCAGCAGCGGCTCTGTGCCCGATGCGCGTAACATAACCCAGCCGCCGTTATCCAGGTGGTATTTCACGCCATCTGTCTTTTCGGTACGGTTAAAGGTGTATTTGCCAAACTGTGTATAGCCATCTGCCCCTGCCTTTGTGATAATTGCTTCTTTGATACTGTTATCAATAGTCAGGTCGTTACGGTCGTATACAAAAGCACCTATTACTTCATATACTTCTTCGCAGAGTTGTTTCAGGGTCTTGCCCGTTTCCGTCATAAACTGGTATATCAGCAATCCGTCATAAATGCCATCACGTTCCGGTATATGGCCTTTTACCGCTATACCACCGCTTTCTTCACCACCTACCAGCACGTCTTCATTCACCATTATTTCGCTTATATACTTAAAACCTATCGGCGTTACCTCTACAGGAAGGCCATATGCCTCGCACATTCTTTTTACGCGGTCTGTCACAGAGAAGGCTATAGCAACCTTGCCTGTCATGTTTTTATATTTGTGCAGGTAGTGTATCAGTATCAACAGTATGTGGTGTGCATCTACAAAGTTTCCTTCCTCATCGTATAGCCCTATACGGTCTGCATCTCCGTCTGTAGCCAAGCCTATTTTCAGCTCGGGCGTAGTAGCCATGGTATGCGACAGCTCCTGCAGGTTTTTGTCGATAGGCTCAGGCGCCTGCCCATGAAAGCCGGGGTTATGGTCGCAGTGCAGCAGTGTGGCATTGGGCAGCAGCCTGCGTATCACATTCTGGCCTGCACCATACATGGCATCATAAGCCATTTTGAACGGGGATTTGTTCAATGCTTCAAAGTCAAAATGCTCCTGCAGATAGGTTACATACATATCTTCAAGTTCCACATACTCAAGCATGCCTTTTGCTTCCCAGCTTGCCAGCGATTGGCCGGGTATTTCTACCTCTGCAGGTATCAATGCTTCTACTTCAGCTATATGTTTAGGGCTGGTTGGGCCGCCATGCGGGCCTTTCAGCTTGAAACCATTATATGTTGGCGGGTTGTGCGATGCTGTAATGACAACACCCTGGTCTGTACCCAGTTTTAATACACCGAAAGACAGCATTGGCGTGCTTATATAACCTTTGGCCAGTATAACTTTTACTCCATTGGCGCAAAGTACGTCAGCAACTGTTTCTGTAAACATCGGGCCGCCAAAACGGCAATCGTGGCCGACAACTACTTTAGGCGAAGCATTTTTCTGTTTCAGCCAGTCTGCCAGTGCTTTAGATACGCGGGCTACGTTATATACGGTAAAATCCTTTGCTATAATGGCCCTCCAGCCGTCTGTGCCAAATTTTATTGTTTCGGTCGTCATATTAATAAATAAGGTTGAAATATATTTAATGCTATACTAACGGCGCAAAAATAGGAAAATATAATTCTGCACGAGGATAGATGTATTGTTCTCAGTAAAATGCATATTGAGACACCATCTAAAATTGAGAGAGCGCCTTTTAAAAGGCGCTCTCTCAGCAAAACATGAGATTTACTGAACCAACAGCTTTCGCTGCTGGGTATAGCCGTTCTTATCTTTAATGACCAGTATGTATATGCCGGGTACAGCATTTCCCGTTTGTATTTTAATAGTGTGGTTACCACTATTCAGCGGGAAGTTGTGAGACTGGATGGTATGTCCACTTACATCAGTCAGCGTAAGTGATAAATCCGATCCTTCATTAAGTGCCAGCCCTATGTATATATAATCATGAGCAGGATTGGGGTATATGCCACTTACCAGTAGCGTAGGTGCCTGCATTATTCCTGTACTGGGCTCAGTAACCTTAAAAGGTGCTGCACCACCCGGAGCCGCCACGGTAGCCTGTAACTTGCCGGTGGCAGGACTTGTGGCTTTTTGCAGGTAACCATCGCCCACATTTGTAAACCATCCAGACGCGAACGTTTCATTTGCAGAACGCATTTTAGTATCAACATAAAAATAGTCTGCCTGTGCTTTTGCAGGAGTAATATCCAGTATAAAGTAACCGTGGTTATCCAGGTCAACATAGCGCAGGTGGGGATTTTCTACTAACAATGCCTGCTGCTGTGGTACAGGAGATGTGCCGGGGCTACTTTCGTTACGGTTAGGAGAAGCAAGGCTGGGTGTGGCGAGTTCAACACCAAAAGTTCCTTTGCCGGTAAACGGCTCGTAACGGGCGGTATCATGCGGCACTTCTGTCAGGTCGTATGCCCATGAGCGGTGGGTGTCACCTGTTAAAATGATATTATTCCTGCTGCTCATGTTAGTAAGCTCGTCTAATACTAACTTTCTTTCAGCCGGGTAGCCGGTCCATGCATCTATATCCGGCGTTATCCCGTCCTGTGAAAACATTACCTGGTTGCCTAATATCTGCCATGTAGCTTTAGATTGTTTCATATTGTCCAACATCCAGTTACGCTGCACATCTCCGAGAATGCGTCGGTTGGGATCGCTGAATTGCGGAGAATTAACATTTGTTACCTGTGCATTCCGGGCCTCATCCCTGGTATCCAGCATTAAAAGCTGCGCGAGGTTTCCGTATGAGAACTTTCGGTAGATGCGTGCATTTCGTACAAATTCAGGATGGCGTATCGGCATCCACTCAAGGTAAGCCCGTATAGCATTTTGCTTACGTGTTTCGAAATCCCCCTCTGTCTTGGGATCATGGCTCATGGCGCCTGTTTCGTAAGTGTTGTTCACAATTTCGTGGTCGTCCCACACGGCAATGAACGGGTGCTGCTGGTGTGCAGCACGCAGGTCCTGGTCTAACTTATAGAAAGAGTGACGAATACGGTAGTCGTCCAGCGTAATGGTAGTGTGGTTGGGCCTGTGTGTACGACCCACCTCTGCAGTATATCCATAACCATAAGTGGGGTACTCGTAAATATAATCGCCCAGGTGTAGTATCGCGTCCAAATCATTACGCTCCGCAATGCGCTTGTATCCATTAAAATATCCCATCTGGTAGTTAACACAGGACACCACAGCAAAACGAAGATGGTCAACCGTACTTTGTGGCAATGTGTGTGTACGCCCTATGATACTGTTTCTCTTAAGTGCGGAAAAATAGTAATAGTACGTAACACCAGGCTGAAGACCATCTACATCAACTTTTACAGTATAGTCTTTGGTGTAATCGGTATTAACCACACCTTCCTTTACAATTTTAGTAAAGCCTGTGTCCAGCGCCATTTTCCATTGTACCCTTATTGTAGTATCATATTCGGGCGTAACCCTTGTCCATATTATAACACGGTCATCTAATGGGTCGCCGGAGGCAAGACCGTGATAGAAGGGTGCCAATGATGTGTCAAAATAAACCGCTTCTATGCCGTCACCGGGCCCGTGTGTAAAACCATTCTGTGCATTTACAGCACCAATGGCCGTTAATGTGCAGTATATAAAACTTACTATCCTTCTTCTCATGTTCTACAGTTTTATTATTTTGTTTACAGTTGTGGTGTTTGCGCCGGTAGTTTGTAATATATATATACCACTGTGCCAGTTGCCGGTATTGATAATTATTTTATTACCCTTTACATCAGCCGTCCAGATGCATTTTCCATCCAGGCTTAACACTTTAGCAGATTGTATTTCAGTATCGCTTTCAATGGTTACCTGGTTTACAAATGGGTTAGGGTACCAACGAGTAGATTGCTGGGTGTTCAGCTCCATTTTACTAACAGAAGCACGAACAATCTTTGCTTTGCTCACGGCCATCAACCTGTAACCGTTGTTATACGGAGGTGTTGTGGTGTTATTAAACTGCGAACCGATACCTGTTATAGAGAAGTAGCCGGTTGGTACATTTTCTCCGGGAAGGTCTGTGTTGTCACTCACATAAATGGCGATGGTATCGTTAGTATTAGCTTGTACAGCATATACTTCCAGGTTCCTGGGCCAAGTATTTAATGCAGGGTATAATTTTACAGAGTCTAACTGTAAGTAGGCAGACTCTTCAGCTTCTGTCAGCGCCGTTACTTTCTTTGGTGTTTCCAGGGTATTATTCGTGCTTATTTTCTGAATAGAATCAATAGCCTCGAACCTTGTCAATCCACGGAAATAACCTATGGCACCCCAAACTTTCACCTTATCTCCCTCAGTTGGAATATATGTTCCGGCTTGTGGCTGGTAAACATTAATACCTGCACCATTTTGCATTATGTAAAAGTCCAATCCATTAGTTGCGCTGTAATTAACGCCATGTACTATACCCTCTATTTCAAAATTCCTGCCGGCACTATCCGGTAAGCCTTGTGCGTCGTCACCTGCAAGTGCAGATATTGCAACAGCCGGGTACCTGTAATTGATTATATGTATCGTGTCATAAATTGTTTGTCCTGTGGTACCATTAACTGCATTGCGGATACCCAGTACAAAATATTCATCAGCCTCAAAAGGGTGTGTGTTTTTTATTCCGAAACTAAAGTTTGCTACGGTATCATTAGTAGAGCCTGGAAATGTGACATAGCCTGATGATATAATAAGGTCAGTAGCAATGTCAATATTTCCTGTGTCAGCTATAAATACTTCTACCTGGCTTATGAAGTTTGATTTGTTATGTATGTGCAGTGGTACTTTAACAGTTCCGTCGGCTTCACTGTATGTTGAGTTTTTTTGCGCAAATTCCATATTCAGCAATACAGGTGCGCTTACAGCGGCTATAGCAAAACTATCTATTGCCAGGCCGTCGTCGAAACTTTCACTGTCATAATCTGTCCAGCGTATCCATAGCGTATCATTTGGTTGTAAAGACAGGTTAGATATTACATTGGCTACTTTAGCCTGGTTTGCAGCCAGGTTGCCTTTCATAGGTGTACTCAACGTTCCATTTGTAACCGGGGCGTAAAAATTTAATGTAGAAAGATTAATGTAATTCCCTGAATCAATGCTTTTTGCAGATGTAGCATAGCTGAAGTGTAAAGTATCTGGTCCTGTATTGCGGCCGGGACGGCCTTGGCGCCACATTTCACCTATGAATTTTACTTCAACATTTTTAATAGTCTGCCCGGTTTTATTTATCCATGCAGCCCCATAACGTGAAATTAATACAGACCCGCTTCCAATAGAACCCAGAGCCCGCTCTGTGCTGTTGCTGTCGCCAAAACTATATATATTGCCGCCTGCTAACTCTCCAAACGCTACTCTGTAAGTCTGGTCTGCATTAGTCCCCGTTTCTGATGCAAACCAACCCAAGGGTAGTGTTGAAAATGCCGGTGTTGCACCATTAGTGCTGCCCAAACCATCAAAGTCCTGGTAGTAATAGGTATTAAATGCTGTAAACGTCAACATGTTTGACGTGTTTGTTGGCAGGAGCGTGATACTAACGTCATCTACTCCCAAACCATCGTCAAAACTGCTTGAATTATCATCTACCCATTTAATCCATAAAGTATCATTCGGGGCAAGGTTGATGCCCTTCAGCGTATCGTCAATATTCACTTTGTTGGCACTTGCATTGCCATTTAGCTGTACGTTGCTCGGACCTGAAGAAGGCGCCGGGCTAATGAAATTAAGATATGTAGCCTTGTTCCATGTACCTGCAGCGAGAGCACCGTTGTTAATACCGTACGAAACATGAAGGCTATCAGGGCCTGTAGTCCTTGCAGGGTTACCAACACGCCATAACTCACCGGTATATTTTACTCTAACACTCTGCACAGTACCGCCTGTTTTATTCACAATGGCTATGCCAAAAGATACCGGAGCAACTGTTCCACTGCCAACAGAGCCTAATGCACGTTCTTTTACCGCACTGTCGCCAAAACTGTATAAATCACCACCAGAGTACTGTCCCCATGCAGCCCGGTAAGTAGCATCTGCACCTGATCCTGCTTCTAATGCTTTCCATCCTGCAGGCAGGCCGGTGTATGGATTGGAGAGGGTAGTGTCTGACAATCCGTTAAAATTTTCAGTATAAGGCACTGAAAGTTGTGTAATCGTAACCTGGGCATCCACTGCAATACCTGTTAGCATAGCTAATCCCAAAGTTGTAAACCTCATCTTCATTGTACGTATATTTATTAAATAATTATTACGAGAAACATAGTGAATGCAAAACTCACTTTGTTATGTTAGAGGATAGTTAAGAGAACTTTACCGCAGTGTCAAGAAATCATAAATAGTGGTGATTAATATCCATAATTATCACAGTTAGGTTTTGTACAGAAATACAAAGCAAGCGGGCAGCCGGTATTGATTGCCCAAAATTCCTGCACACAGTTCCCCTTATTTCTTTTTTACGTTACCTTTGGAACAACTTGTTCATGACCACAATATGAAGAAAAACATTGCCCTGCTTGCAGGGGGATATTCAGGAGAATATGTAATATCAATAAAAACCGCTGCAACTATTAAGAGCAATCTGGACAGTGAGCGATATAACGTTTATACCATAGTAGTGACCAAAGATGGCTGGTGGTACAAAGACGATGATGGCAACGAAACGGTACTGGACAAGAATGATTTTACACTTACGATAAAAGGTGAAAAAGTTATATTTGACCTTGCTTTTATAGCTATACACGGCACACCGGGCGAAGACGGAAGGATGCAGGGCTATCTTGATATGATAGGCATACCCTATACCAGCTGCAATGCCATAGTTTCAGCCCTTACATTCAATAAGAGCTACTGCAACAAGGTGGTAAAAGACTTTAATGTAGTGAATATTGCCAACTCTGTACACCTTATTAAAGGTGAGCCGTATTCCGTAGGGTCGATACTGGAGCAAATACAATTGCCCATGTTTGTAAAGCCAAATGAAAGCGGATCGAGCCTGGGAGTAACGAAAGTAAAATCTGTTGAGGCTCTGCTGCCCGCTATAGAAAAAGCTTTTAAAGAAGATAACCAGGTATTGATAGAAGAATTTATAGAGGGTAGGGAACTGACGATAGGGGTGTACCGCGAAGGCGGCAAATTACACACGCTGCCTGCTACTGAAATAGTAAGCCAGAACGAGTTTTTTGACTACGAGGCGAAATATACACCGGGTGTCACTAACGAGATTACGCCTGCGCCCATCAGTGCCGACGTAAAGGAAATGCTGGATACAAAATCTCAATATATTTACAGGCATTTAAACTGCAGAGGTGTTGTACGGATGGACTATATACTGCAAAATGGCACAGACAAGCTCTACTTCCTGGAAGTAAATACTATGCCCGGGCAAAGTGAGGAAAGCATTGTGCCGCAGCAGGTAAGGGCTGCGGGTATTAACCTGGGCACTTTTTATAGTTCACTTATTGAAGAGTGTATCAGTGGCATTAATAATACACGTGAATAACGTTTATGGCATTAATTAAAGAAAAATACAGGAATTCTATCTGGTATAATTTGCTGGCGATGCTAATAATCGCCATCATATTTTATATGTTGTTTTTTGCTGCACTGGGTAGAATAACCGGGCATGGCGAAGAAGTGAAAATGCCGGTGCTTGTTGACAGAAATGTAACTGATGCTGTAAAAGTACTGGAAGCACAGGGTTTCGAAATTGATATAGATTCTTCTTTCGAAATGAAAAAGCAGCCGGGAATTGTCTTATCGCAGTTGCCCGATACGGGGCAATTTGTAAAAAAAGGCAGAACCGTCTTCATTATAATTAATAAAACACAGCCACCCCCAACGGAAATGCCCAATCTGTCCGGTGTTTCATACCGTACAGCAGAGATTGTATTAAAAAGTAATAAATTACGGCTTGGAGATACAATACACCGTCCTGATATAGCCAATGGCGCTATACTCGAAGCTTTGTACCAGGGCAAAGTAGTAAACGCAGGTGATATGCTGCCGCAGGGTAGTAAAATAACACTGGTAATAGGTGATGGTCTTGGTAATGTTGAGTTTGATGTGCCGGATGTTGTGGGTATGACCTATCCGGAAGCCATTGCAGTATTAAATGCATCGGGGTTGCAGTTTATTGACGTATGGGAAGGCCGTATAACAGACTCCCAGACAGCAGTAATATATGCCCAGTTTCCTGAAGCCAAGAATGAATCCGGCGCTATTAATACCATAAAAGAGGGACAGTTGATAGATATAAAAGTCAGCCAGACTGCTCCGGTACTCATGCAGGCATCTCCACAAAATACCTCCAGGGGCAATAAAAAGCCCGAAAAATCTGTTCAGAATAGGAGCCAGTCTGATAACAATGGAGATTGGTGATAAAAATGAGATATTGCAGATGCTGAAATTTACAACCATATCTATATTATTTGCACTGACATCCACAATTGCAGGCGCACAGGAGGCTATTGCTCCCCTGGGTTTTAAGGCAGTACCTTCTGCCGGTGGCAAATATTACCAAGCACAAAGGGCGGCATCAAAAGGAACGGCTTTACCCCTGCCTTTTATAGAAGACTTTACACAATCTGATTATTACCCTGATACCCTTCGCTGGCAGGACAGGCAAGCCTATATTAATAACAATATGTGTGTAAATGCAATAAGCCGCGGGGTGGCAACGCTTGATGCACTTGGAGCCGATGGCCTGCCATACGAACAGCAGAACAAATCTTTGCAAAGACTTGCAGACAGCCTTACATCGCAACCTATAGACCTAAGCGCATATACAGCGAACGACAGTTTGTATTTCAGCTTTTATTATCAACCGGAAGGTAATGGTTTTGACCCACAGGTGCAGGATTCATTAATGCTGTACTTCCGCCGGGCTAATGCAACTACACCCTGGACCAGGGTATGGAGAACGGCAGGCTCTACGTTGCAGCCTTTCCGACAGGTGATGATACCAATTACTGATGCCAGTTTTTTCAACGCAGATTTCCAATTCAGGTTTGTTAACAAAGCATCTGTGAACAATACAGATGACACCTGGAACATAGATTACATAAGGCTGGACGTTAACAGGAATATGAACGACACGGCCTTGCAGGAGGTTGCTTATGTTGCTGAGCCATCGTTGTTGCTGAATGATTACGCCTTTATGCCATACCACCAGTTTCTTGCAAATATGGCAGCAGAAAGCGCACAACAGCATGAAACAAGTATCAGGAACAATGGTGACAATAGTGTAACGGTAAACTATGGTTACAATGCAGTTGAAATAAATGGTGGTACACCATTGGGCAGCGGGAATAACAGTATCACAATAAATCCGGGTACAACGAGTCCTGTTTCTTTTCCTGCATACAATACTACTGTCTCCGGCACTATACCCAACCAGGCAGTGACATATGAAAACAGGTATTACCTGCAAACAGCATCGGGAAACGGGTTAGTGGAAAATGATACAATTGTCAGGCTACAGCATTTCTTTAATTATCTTGCCTATGACGATGGCACGCCGGAAAAAAGTTATTACCTGAATATGTTTCCCGCATTGCCAGGTAAACTGGCTATTGAACACAGGTTGAATGTGCCTGATACATTAAAAGGGGTAGCTATATACTTTGGCCGCCAGGTGCCATTAGCATATCAGAAATATTTCTCGCTGGTGGTTTATAAAGATATTGCATTTAATGGTGGTACAGATTTACCGGTTTACCAGGAAGACCTGCTTATTCCATCATACTTACCGGGAAATAATTTCTGGTATTATAAATTCAGGAAGCCTATCCCGTTAGGTTCGGGTAAATTTTATATTGGTACTATACAACCCGCCCTTGGCACCAGCGATAGCCTGTATTTTGGCCTGGATGTAAACAGAACTGCAGATAACCATGTGTTTTTCAATGTTGTGAACGAATGGAAGAAATCAAAGTTGCCCGGCGCTGTAATGATAAGGCCATTATTCGGCACGTTTTTCCCGACTAGTACTGATTTGGCAACTGCAGTGCAATATGAATGGACAATGTCGCCCAACCCCGCTACTGAAAAGATAATCCTGTATTTCGCCGATAATAAAGCAAAGCTGGATTATGCAATAAAAGATGTACAGGGGCGGGTACATAGTTCCGGCCGGTTGCAGGATGATAACCAGGTAGATATTACAGCATTTCCTCCCGGCATGTATATAATGCAATTGCAGGTGGACGGCCAGGTATCGTCACCAAAGAAATTCATTAAACTATAAGTTTACAAATAATGAAAGAGATAACAGTAGAAGAACTGAAGCAACGTATTGATAATGGTGAGGAGCTGCATATTATAGATGTGCGTGAACCTGACGAGTATGCAGAATACAATATAGGGGCTAAGCTTATACCTCTTGGCCAGATAATGAGTATGCAATTGGATGATATAGACGAGCTGAGAGATGAGGAACTGATCATTCATTGCCGATCGGGCAAACGCAGTATGCAGGCATGTATGGTATTAGAGCAGGTTGGGTTTACTAAAGTCGTGAACGTAACAGGCGGTGCTTTGGCATGGCAGGAAAAATATGGCAACCAGAAAATAAAATAAGAGCTATAGCATCTGTAAATGCATGAGATAGAACCATACTACAACTGGAGGCATCTTTACACAGCAGAAGAAGATGAATTATCTCCATTCTATGGCAGGGAGTATAGTGAATTTGAGTTTTCACAAACTGTTTATAACTACTATATACACCCGCAATGGGACGAATTCGGGTCAAGGACATTATACATGAAAGTATTGTATGCAGATTACGACCTGAATTTTGCAATAATTGAAATGCTGGGCGAGTGGAATGATGCAGTGGAGAATGACATTATGCTGCTGAAACGTTCAGTTATAGACCTGATGATAGCCAAAGGGATATACAAGTACATACTGGTAACTGAAAACGTACTTAATTTTCACAGTAGCGACAGGGAGTATTATGAAGAATGGAATGATGATATAAAAGATGATGGAGGATGGATAGTAGCTGTGAATATGCCTGAATCTACACAGTATGATTTTAAAATATCGTGTATAGACCGTTATGTAATGCTGATGGATGCGGAAAGCTGGCGTACATATCAACCCCAACATTTTTTCCAGGTGATAGACAACAGGATGCTTCGCCTGGAATAGAGTTTTTGAATTAATTTGTCGGATAAAACATATAACAAATAATATGATTATTCTTTAGCGAATTTGAGTATTATCTTTGCGAGGATTTATCATAGCATTGTCAAATCTTAAGATTCTTTATGTCCTGGAAAAATTATTTCAGTACCTCGGTAGGCAAAAAAATACAAATGAGCCTGACCGGTATTTTCCTTATCGTATTCCTTGTTGTACACTGTTACATTAATGCGCAGATTTTCTGGAATGACGGTGGTGTAGAGTTTGATAAACTTGCACATTTCATGGGTACAAATCCTGTAATCCGTACAATAGAAATAGGCCTTTTTGCCTTTTTGATATTACATATTGTTCAGGGTCTTATTCTCTGGAGTAAAAACAGGGCAAAACGTACTACACGTTACGCTGTAAGTGCCGGCAACGCTACCAGCAAATGGTACAGCCGCTCTATGGGCCTGCTGGGTACATTGATACTGTTGTTCCTGATAGTACACATTTCTATGTTTTGGGCGCCTAACAGGGCATCGCAAACAATGGGTGATGGCGAATTACCGCTATACCATATGATGCGTGATGAGTTTCAGAACCCCCTTATAGTACTTCTATATGTATTTGGCTGCGTGGCGCTGGCATGGCACCTGCTGCATGGCTTTTACAGCGCATTCCAGACATTGGGGCTGACTACTAATAAATATAAATCAATCATAAAAAGTTTAGGTGTTGCGTTTTCTATCATTGTTCCATTGGTATTTGCGCTGATGCCCATTGCTTTTTACCTGGGTTGGGTAGCGTAATGGTTTAAGAGTATTAATTAATAATTTTCTCTACTACAGATATGACACTTAATTCTAAAATACCATCAGGTTCGTTAGAGTCAAAATGGGAAACATATAAATCTACGTGTAAGCTGGTAAACCCAGCCAACAAACGTAGCCTTGAAGTAATAGTAATAGGTACAGGCCTTGCGGGCGCTTCTGCAGCTGCGTCTTTGGGTGAAATGGGGTATAAGGTGAAAACTTTCTGCTTCCAGGATAGCCCGCGCCGTGCACACTCTATTGCAGCACAAGGTGGTATCAACGCCGCTAAGAACTACCAGAATGATGGTGACAGCACCTACCGTTTGTTTTATGATACAGTAAAAGGCGGTGACTACCGTGCACGAGAAGCCAACGTGTACAGGCTGGCCAGTGTGAGCGCCAACATCATAGACCAATGTGTAGCGCAGGGTGTTCCCTTCGCACGTGAATATGGCGGACTATTGAGCAACCGTTCATTTGGTGGTACACAGGTACAACGCACTTTCTATGCAGCGGGACAAACGGGGCAACAATTATTGATAGGTGCTTACCAGGCTCTTGAGCGCCAGGTAGCATTAGGCAATGTAACACAATACAGCCGCCACGAAATGCTGGATATAGTTGTGATAGACGGCAAAGCACGTGGCGTGATAGTGCGGAATATGGTAACGGGTGAACTTGAGCGTCACTTTGGCCATGCTGTGTTATTATGCAGCGGTGGTTACGGTAACGTATTCTACCTGTCAACCAATGCAATGGGCAGCAACGTAACAGCCGCCTGGAAGGCACATAAAAAAGGAGCTTTTTTTGGCAACCCATGTTATACACAGATACACCCTACGTGCATTCCTGTTAGTGGCGACCACCAGTCGAAACTGACGCTGATGTCTGAATCGCTGCGTAACGATGGCCGTATATGGGTACCTAAGAAGCAAGGTGATACACGCAAGGCTAATGAAATACCTGAAGAAGAAAGGGATTACTACCTGGAAAGAAGGTACCCTGCATTTGGAAACCTGGTACCACGCGACGTGGCCAGCCGTGCAGCAAAAGAACGCTGTGACGCCGGTTATGGTGTAGGTGCATCAAAACAGGCTGTATATCTTGATTATGCTTCGGCTATAGAGCGCTATGGTAAAGTAGAGGCAAATAAGCTGGGTATTGCCAATGCAGATAGAGCGAAAATAATAGAGTTGGGCAAGGATGTAGTGAAAGAGAAATATGGCAACCTGTTTGAAATGTACGAGAAGATAACAGGCGAAAACCCATACGAAGTACCTATGCGTATTTATCCTGCCGTACACTACACTATGGGTGGTATATGGGTAGATTATGAATTGCAGACAACTGTTCCCGGTTTATATGCATTAGGTGAGGCAAACTTCAGCGACCACGGTGCAAACCGCCTGGGTGCATCTGCACTCATGCAGGGTCTTGCTGATGGTTACTTTGTAATACCATACACACTGGGTAACAACCTGGCCGATGATATACGTACAAAAGCAATACCAACAGACCACCCTGCATTTATAGCTGCCGAAAAAGAAGTAAGTGACCGCATCAATAAACTGATGAGCATAAAGGGTACTGAAAGCGTGGAAAGCTTCCACAAACGCCTTGGTAAGATCATGTGGGATAAATGTGGTATGGCAAGGAATGCAGAGGGATTGAAACAAGCAATAACTGAAATACAGGCATTACGCAAAGAGTTCTGGAGCAATGTGCGCATACCGGGCGAAGTAAATGAGTTTAACCCAGAACTGGATAAAGCCAATCGTGTGGCAGACTTCCTGGAGCTGGGTGAACTGATGTGTATTGATGCATTGAACCGTAACGAAAGCTGTGGTGGCCACTTCCGCGAAGAGTACCAGACTGAAGATGGAGAAGCAATGCGCCAGGATGATGGTTATATGTATGTAGCAGCCTGGGAATACAAAGGCGATAGCCAGTTTGAACTGCATAAAGAGGAACTCATTTATGATGTGGTTCATCCAAGTGCAAGGAGTTATAAATAATGAATATGAGGTTGCTTTGTATTGTCGTTTTATTATTGTTGGCTAATACAGGCAAAACTCAGGAAGAAGTTCTTTCACATATACCGGCAACGGGAACAACTCCGGAAGCATTTATCCCCAAAGGATATGGTTCTATCGAAGTAATAAAAGGCGATTTGAACAAAGATGCGCAAAATGACTTTGCCATGGTCCTGTTTAAAAAACAGGACGGGGATGGGGATCATGAAGATGAATACCGCATACTGGTTATAGGCTTTAAAGATGAAACTGGTTATCGCTTAGCTTTTAAAGGTGATAACATTATCCTGTGTAAAGCTTGCGGAGGTAGGTCTGGTGACCCATATTCGAGTATCAGCATCACAAAAGGTGTACTGAAAATTGTGCAGTTTAGCGGGAACTCATGGAAGTTTGAAATGATGAGGACTTTCAGATATCAGGATAATGATTTTTACATGATAGGTCTGCGTGATTATTCTTTTTGGAGCGTGAAACAGTGTGATATGCTGGACAACGAGTTTGCAGGTACTAAGTATGAAGATATTAACTTTGTGACAGGCAGCAGGGAGATAAAAGAGATATCAGAGGAATGTGTGTTGCTTGTAGATGAGAAGGATAAAATAGAAGTAAAGCCACTAGTAAAAATGGCGGACATAAAATTATTATATTAACAGAAACACTATAATATGGAGCATTACCATATGAATCTTACGCTGAAAGTATGGCGTCAGAAAAATAACAAGGCTAAAGGAAATTTTGAAACCTTCCAGGTAAAGGATATTTCTTCTGAAATGTCTTTTCTTGAAATGTTTGATGTACTTAACGAGCAACTGGTTGCTGAAGGCAAAGACCCTGTAGCTTTTGACCATGACTGCCGCGAGGGTATATGTGGTGCGTGCAGTATGCACATCAATGGTCGTGCACACGGTCCATGGCACCATACTACTACCTGCCAGTTGCACATGCGCGAGTATAAAAATGGCGATACAATCGTTGTAGAGCCTTTCCGTGCTAATGCTTTCCCTGTTATTAAAGACCTTGTTGTTGACCGTACATCCTTCGACCGTATTATACAGGCCGGTGGTTATATATCAGTAAATACGGGTAATGCGGTGGATGCAAACTCGCTGCCTATAGACAAGCACAGTGCTGATGAATCTTTTGCATCGGCGGCTTGTATTGGTTGTGGCGCATGTGTGGCTGCCTGCCCTAATGCTTCTGCTATGCTGTTTACTTCTGCCAAAATATCTCACCTGGCTATGTTGCCGCAGGGCGAGCCTGAGCGTAAGGAAAGGGCTACAAATATGGTGAACCAGATGGATAAAGAAGGCTTTGGCGGCTGTACCAACATCGGTGCCTGCGAGGCAGAATGCCCCAAAGGTATCTCGCTGGAGAACATAGCCAGACTGAACAGGGAATACCTGGGCGCCATGCTTGCAGGCGGCTCTCAAAACACTAAATAACAATAATCATAAAATAATGCTGCAAAAGGCTGCCTTATCAGGTAGCCTTTTGTTATTTTGCCTCATGTTCAGGAACATTCTTACAACTATATTAGTCATTTTTTGTGCATATGGTGCACAGGCGCAACCCGATAGCAGCCGCCTGCGCATAAGCCTGCTTACCTGTGGTCCTGGTGAGGAGATATGGGCACAGTTTGGCCACACTGCAATACGTGTAACGGATAGTGTTGCAGGTACGGATATCGTATATAACTACGGAACGTTTGCTTTTGGTGAAGGCTTTGAGATACAGTTTATGCGCGGTAAACTGCTTTATTATGTATCCTATTACGCTTATGAATTATTCAAAGAGGAATATGCCCGTGACGGGCGAAGGCTGGAAGAACAGGTGCTGTTGATAAAGCCTGAAGAAGAAGTTGCAATCAGCAACTTTTTAAAAGAGAATGCGAAGGAAGAGAATAAGTATTATAAATACGATTTCTTCTTTGACAACTGTGCTACACGCATACGCGATGCTTTCCCTATGGCTTTAGGGAAAGAATTCAATTACGGCAGCACAGTGCCCGATGATTCTAAACTCACCTTCAGGCAAATCATGGATGTGTACTTTTACAGGGTACATTTTGAACGTCTTGGTTGTAACCTGTTGCTGGGCAGTAAGATAGACAAGGTAATGACGGATAGTGAAATCATGTTTCTGCCAGATTACCTGAGAAACGGCATGGAAGGTGCAAAAGTAGCAGGGCAGCCTGTAGCCGCACCAATAGATGTAATACTGGAAGGCCCCGGACATGTTCCCGCCGGGCCGAACTGGCCATTTATTATTTTGACAATTGCTGCATTGCTGACTATTGCGGGACTGATGTTGCCAAAATTAAAATGGCTGGGCAACGCTATGAGCTTCCTGTTCCTGCTGGTAACGGGCCTTTTAGGTACATTGATGCTGGTAATGTGGCTATGGACAGACCACCAGGGATGTGATGATAATTTCAATATTCTATGGGCATTGCCTACTAACCTGCTGATAGCCTTTTTACCTAAGCGTAATAAAGGCAAATATGCAGCAGTAGCAATTGCACTCATTTTTGTTTCTCTTCTGTTGCATATACTCCGTGTTCAGCAATTACCCCTGCTGGAACTTTCTCCTTTATTGTTTGTTATGTTGTTCATATACGGATCAATTATTAAACGAAAAGGATAAAATGCAGACAAAAACCATAAGCACAGCAAAATTCCCCGAATTGTACTACAGGTTATCAGGTACAGGTAATGCAATAGTTTTGTTGCATGGCTTCCCTTTGGATGGCACAATCTGGGATAACGTGGTTACAAAGCTGTCTCGTAACTATACTTTAATTGTGCCTGATTTGCCAGGAGCAGGGCAGAGTGCCTTCCGGGGGACAGAATTAAGTATAGACGATATGGCCGAAAGTGTAAAAGCTATACTGGAAAGAGAGGGAATTAAAAATGCCGTTGTAGCAGGGCATTCTATGGGTGGATATGCAGCAATAGCTTTTGCTGAATTATATCCAGAAATGATTGCAGGGCTGGGTATGATACACTCTACAGCAACAGCTGATACAGAAGAAAAGAAAGAGCAAAGAAGGAAATCGATAGCCTTATTTGAAAAAGGAGGCAAGGATGCTTTTATAAAGCAAATGATACCTACTTTGTTTGCAGAACAGAACAGGGAAAAGTTTAATGAAGAAATTAATAGTTTAACCGAACAGGCTTTATTAACTGAGAGTAAAAGCATGGTAGCTTTTTACAATGCCATGATAAACCGCGCGGATAGAACTAACTCACTAAAAACCGCTACAATGCCCATTTTATGGGTAATTGGGGAAAATGATGGCATAATACCACCAAAAAATTTAATACAACAAACATCACAGGCAAACGTTAACTTTGTACATACTCATCGTGATTGTGGCCACATGAGTATGGTTGAAGTTCCGGGTGATTTGGTTGATAATATTAAATCGTTTGCTGACTATTGCTATGATAAGGCAGCACATTAAAAATGGTGAAAGGTTTTAAAATATTTTTGGTGTCTCTATTGGCTGCTACAGCCATGATTAACCAGGCATCTGCTACGCATATTGTTGGTGGAGGCATTACTTATACATGCCTTGGTTCTGGTGGAGGAGGGGTGAATTACCGTATAACAGTTGAGATATACCAGGATTGCATTAATGGTAATATAGATGCAAGATCAGAAGATATTCCCGCATATATAGGCATTTTCAGTGACGATCCTTCCTGGAGGCCACGTCTGGATTCAATAGGAAATTTTAGCCAAGGCAGGGTAGAGGAAGTATTGGTGCCGCCAAACTTCAGGAATGAATGTGTAAATAACCCTCCTGTATTATGCCTTAAAAAAATAACATTCACTAAAACATATACATTGCCTGTAAACTCAAGAGGATATAGAGTAATGTATGTTCGTTGTTGCAGAAATGAGCAGATACTCAATCTGAAAAGCCCCGGGCAGGTAGGTGCATCATACATCTGCAGGATACCGGCAAGTGCAGAAGCGACATGCAATAGCAGTGCATATTTTAATAATTACCCGCCACAAATCATCTGTATCAATAACCCGTTGGTATATGACCACTCGGCCAGGGACGATGACGGTGATTCTGTAAGTTATGAATTATGTGATGCATATCCCGGTGGCACTACAACCCAACCAAAACCATTTCCTGAAGGGCAGTTGCCTCCTCCCATCAGCAGGCCTAATGCTGATCCGCCAAGTTTTGGATATGCTAATGGCTTTACACCACAAAGGCCCATGGGAGGAAACCCTACGATACAGATAAACCCGGTAACCGGTATTATATCCGGCACTCCTACTATACAAGGGCGTTATGTGGTGGCAGTGTGTGCACATGAATGGAGAAACGGCGTGAAAATAAATACCGTTAGCAGGGAATTTCAATTTACGGTTACCAATTGCTCCAAGGCTGTTGTTGCTAATATCCCACAATACTCAGAAGAAAATAATACTTACATTGTATCGTGTAAAACAAAAACTGTAAAATTTGACAACTGGAGTATAGGCGGGTTTAATTATAACTGGGATTTTGGTACAGGGGCAACTTCTACAGAATTTGAGCCTACATACACTTTCCCTGATACAGGTATTTATGTAGTAAAGCTTGTTGTGAATAAGGGTTCTACGTGTCCGGATAGCATATCAAGATTTGTGAAAGTATATCCTTTCTTTTCAACGGCATTTAATTACGATGGCCTGTTATGTCCCAATGCCGAACTAAGCTTTACAGATATATCTGTTGCTACATACAAGCCTGTGGTAACATGGCTTTGGGATTTTGGGGATGGTACATTTTCTGAAGAGCAAAACCCCAAACACAGTTACCGTGCCGGAGGCGAGTTTACTGTAAAAATGGTATCGAAAAGTATAAAAGGTTGTACCGATACCACATTTGCAGTGATACCTATTGATCATTTCTATCCTTTTGCCGGTAATGACACTATCATTGTAAAGGGTGAATACATCAACTTTAATGCTAAAGGTGGTAGTATTTTTGAATGGTCGCCACCTGATTTTCTCAACAGTACTACTATTTCAAACCCTACAGGGTATTATCCTGATACCGGCAAGATTAGTTATAATTTGTACACAATGAGCCTGAAAGGCTGTGAAGGTAATGATAGTATTAACGTCTGGGTAGTTGGACAGGGATCTTTATTTGTACCTTCGGCTTTTACACCAAACGGAGACGGCCGGAATGATTTATTCAGGCCCAAAAGTGTTGGGTATAGGGCATATAAGTATTTCAGAGTGTTTAACAGGCTGGGAGAAATGGTTTATGAGACTGAAACTATTGGCGATGGCTGGGACGGGAGATATAAGGGTCACAAAGCCGACCTGGGTACATATTTCTGGTTGCTGAGCGCTGAAGATAAAGATGGGAAGGTGTTTCAGAAAAAAGGTGACGTGGTTCTTATAAGATAGATGATTAAAAAATAACTTTTGAAGGTGGCGTTTTTGCGTCACCTTTTTTATAAATATTCTACCTAAACGGCAGTATCTTAGCTCCAAATAATACATGCATGTCAGGAAATATTTTTATTACGGGTGCAACGTCTGGTATTGGTAAGGCTATTGCTGAAAAATTCGCAGAAAATGGCTTTAATATATATGCAACGGGCAGGAGGGACGACCGGCTGGAAACTCTTAAAACTGAACTGGAAGAAAAATACGGCGTAAAGGTCACGACATTAGCATTTGACATACGTAACAGGCAGGAAGTTATTGAGGCAACCAATGAATTGAAAAAACTTACGGACAGCATTGACATACTGGTAAATAACGCAGGGCTGGCTGCAGGTATGAGTACCATAGACGAAGGCGATATGGATGATTGGGATATAATGATAGATACCAACCTGAAGGGTTTGCTATACGTAACTAAACAGGTAATACCTTTATTGAAAAACAGTAAGCAGGGGCATATTATTAATATTGGCTCTACAGCCGGGAAGTCTGTATATAAAAACGGGAATGTTTATTGTGCTACAAAATTTGCAGTAGATGCCCTAAACCAGGCTATGAGGATAGACCTGTTGCCATTCGGTATAAAAGTAACAGCAATAAATCCGGGAATGGCAGAAACTGAATTTTCTCTGGTAAGGTTTAAAGGAGATAAAGAGCGGGCTGCCGGTGTTTATAACGACCTGCAACCATTACGCCCCCAGGATATTGCTGACGTAGCATTTTACGCTGCTACATTGCCACAGCATGTATGTATCAATGATATAACAATGACCTGTACCAACCAGGCAAACAGCCTTTACACATTAAGAAATTCAGAACTAGCTAAGAAACATGTATAGCGCTGAAACAAAAATAAGAGTACGTTATGGTGAAACCGACCAGATGGGTTACCTGTACTACGGCTATTACGCCTTGTATTACGAGGTGGGCCGTGCTGAGGCCATACGCGAATTAGGCTTTACCTATAAACAAATGGAGGATATGGGCATTATGATGCCTGTAGCTGAACTTAATGCCAAATATTACCGCCCTGCAAAATATGATGACCTGATTACCGTAAAAACCATTTTAAAAGAACTGCCCGATGGCCCAAAGATCAGTTTCCACTCAGAACTGTATAATGAGGGAAATGAACTGTTGAATGTAGGAGTGACAACACTCGTGTTTTACGACCCGGCAAGCAAAACAAAAACTACCATGCCACAGGCGCTGGTGGAAAAACTGAAAATATACTTCGAATAAATGAGCAATATTAAAGCTACCATAATAACCATAGGAGATGAATTGCTGATAGGGCAAACCATAGACACAAATTCGGCATGGATGGCTCAACAGTTGAACAAGCTGGGTATTGATGTGTACAGGCGTATTGCAGTTGCTGATAAAGAAGAAGACATACAATCGGCATTGGATGAGGAGTTGCCACGAGCGTCTATACTATTGTTAACCGGCGGACTTGGTCCAACATCTGATGATATCACAAAGCCATTTTTATGTAAATATTTTGGCGGCAAAATGATAGTGAATGAGCAGGTGCTGAACCATGTGAGCGGACTATTCATAAAACGTAACCGCCCGTTTCTTGACATCAATATGAAACAGGCAGAAGTACCGGATGTATGCACGGTACTCTTCAACGAAATGGGTACTGCCCCGGGTATGTTGTTTGAAAAAGATGGGAAGTGGATTATTTCTATGCCAGGCGTCCCTTTTGAGATGCAGGGTATTATGACCAATGAAGTATTACCGAGGCTGAAACAACGATTTCAAAGCGATGTCATCGTACATAGAAACATCATCACATCGGGAGAGGGTGAAAGTTTTATTGCAGATACATTAAAAGACTTTGAAGCCTTGTTGCCATCGCACATAAAAATATCTTACCTGCCCGCACCCGGCATTGTTAAACTAAGGCTCACTGGTACAGGTGCTGATGAGCAAAAAATAGTAAATGAGTTAGATTTACTACAGGCACAGGTAGCAGATATACTCGAACGCATTGTAGTTTCGCTGGAAGACATAACGATGCAGGAGTTGCTGGCAAAGGTCTTGTCTGAAACGGGGAAAACAGTATCCCTGGCAGAAAGTTGCACCGGTGGATACGTGTCGCATCTTATCACACAAGTACAGGGTTCCAGCAATTATTTTAAAGGAGCGATAGTTCCTTATCAAAGCGTATTAAAACATAAAATTGTTGGCGTAAGTAGCAACACGTTAAAAGAACATACTGCGATAAGCGAGGAGACGGCTATTGAACTGGCGCAGAATACCCGAAAAATGTTTAGCAGCGATTACAGCCTTTCTGTAACCGGGCAACTAAGCTATGGCGGGGAGGATGCACAAATACAAAAAGGATTGGTATGGATGGCCGTTGCCGGAGATGAAGGTGTAAAAACCAAGAGATTCCAGTTTCATTATGACAGGCTGATGAATAAAGAAATAGCCGCGCAGATGGGACTGCTAATGTTGTGGAAGTATATAAAGCGAAAATTATGAAAATAATATTCCTGGTAGGTATGCCCGGTTCCGGTAAAACATATTGGGCCAAAACGCTTGCAGAACATTATAAATGTGATGTTGTGGACATGGACAGGCAAATTAGTGTACTTACCGGGAAAAAGATAGCTACGATTTTCAAAGAAAGAGGAGAAGCCTATTTCCGGGAAATGGAGAATGGACTTTTACAGCAGATTATTAAAAACAAGGACAACTGGAATGTAATAGTCGCCTGTGGCGGCGGCACACCATCATTTAACGGCAATATGGAACTGATGCTGGAACATGGCTGTGTAATATACCTGGAAACGGATATAAATGTGCTGGAGCAAAGGTTGCTTAATACCGACGAGCAAAGGCCATTGCTGGAAGGAGGATTAAGAGAAAGACTTGAAACATTATATGAGCTGCGAAAAGATGTCTTCCAACAGGCGCATTATACTCTCAACACAAATTCAATTACTATAGGAGATTTTGAAAATATAATTGCATTATGTACAAAACAGCAATGATTTCAGGAGCTATATTCGCAGCACTGGCTGTAATACTTGGAGCCTTCGGAGCTCATGCCCTTAAAGCAATATTAGACCCGGGGCAGTTAGCAACTTTTGAAACCGGTGTTAAATACCAGTTTTATCACAGTATTGCATTACTGGCTACAGGACTTGCATACCACATCTTACCGGCCAAAGCTTTTAAAAGGGCATCTGGATGTTTTATAGCCGGTATTATAATGTTTAGCGGTTCACTATACCTGCTCACATTATTGAAGCTGGGTGGTGATGTCGGCCTGAAAGGTTTAGGTATTATTACACCCATAGGTGGCGTATTTTTTATTCTTGGCTGGATATTCTTTTTAACCGGCAGCCTGCAAAAGAAATAAAATGAAAGCTATAGCACTGATACCGGCCCGCATAGGCTCTACACGTTTCCCGGGCAAGATGCTTGCTAAAATAAAAGGCAAAGCATTAATAAGCCGTACATATGAAGCTGCGGTAAATACCGGCCTGTTTACACAGGTTATAGTAGTAACAGATAGCGATGATATACAACAGGAGATTGAATCTATTGGAGGAAAAGTATTAAGGAGCAGAAAGGAGCATGAAAGCGGAACCGACAGGATAGCAGAAGTAGCGGCAGACCTGGATGCGGATATAATTATCAACGTACAAGGCGATGAGCCATTTATTGAAAAGGAACCTTTAGCCAAACTGCTTAATTTGTTTGAAGGTAAGGATGGGGAAGCCGTTCAGGCAGCATCACTGGTGCTGGAAACAAAAGACAAAACAATCATTGATAATCCAAATAAGGTAAAAGTATTGTTGCGTGAAGATGGTTATGCCATTTACTTTTCGCGAAGTGCTGTGCCATACCACAGGGACGAAATTATTGACCATACCTACTATATACATATAGGTATTTATGCATTCAGGAAGGATGCATTGATAAAGTTTGCAGCATTGCATCCATCACCACTGGAGGTGGTTGAAAAACTGGAGTGTAACCGTTTTATAGATTACGATATGCCAATAAAAATGGCTGTAACGGCACATACCAGCATAGCAGTTGATATGCCCCAAGATATAGTAGTGGCAGAGGCTTACATGACTGAAAAAGGAATAAACTAACACTATTGCGCAGATACCAGTATATATCCATATTAGTAACCATAGTTGCCGGGCTGCTGGTGTACCTCTGCATAAAAGGTATGATGAGCTGGTGGCTATTGCTGGTGTTGGTAATAGACTACCTCATTTTTATGTATTTCGCTGTTACACAAATACAGTGGAATTACTTTGTACAATCTTACAACAAGGGCGACAGGAATAGTAAAAACATCGCGCTGACATTTGATGATGGCCCCAATACTGAAACCGCCGCTATACTTGATATATTGAAGGCTGAAAGCGTTAAAGCTGCTTTTTTCTGCATCGGTAAGCACATAGATGAGCAGCCTGTATTAGCAATGCGGATGCACCAGGAAGGGCACGTAATTAGCAACCATAGCTACCGCCATACGCATGATTTTGATTGGATGACAACAGCTAAAATGGTAGCTGAAATTGAAGCGTGTAATGCAGCAATATTAAAAGTAGCACATAATAAACCCATGTTATTCCGGCCGCCATATGGTATTACTAATCCAAATCTTGATAGGGCTATCAGCCGCTCTGGTATGTTTTCCATAGGCTGGAGTCTCCGTTCTTTTGATACAATGGCCAAGGATGCCTTGGCACTGAAAAACAGGATAATTAACAATTTGCAAGGGGGAGATATAATATTACTGCATGATTCCGTGCCTGTAACACGTGAAATTTTAACTGATTTGATAAGCGAAGCCCGAAAAAAGGGTTTTACCTTTGTGCGCATAGATGAATTACTCGATATACAAGCCTATGCGTAGTGCCGCATTTATCCTGCTACTAATAGCATCATCCTTTACATCTTTTGCGCAACAGCCGGGTTTTAAGAAACTTGACGATGTTAATTCATTCCGGACAGCACAAGCGAAGGCCAATATTGCTATTAATAATATTAGCAGCGATTTCAAACAGGTAAAGCATATGTCTTTGCTGGCTGAAAAGATCCAGTCGAAAGGTAAGTTCTACTTTATGAAAAATGATAAGCTGCGTATAGAATATACAGAGCCTTATAAATACCTGGTAGTGATGAACGGCACCCGAATGCTGGTAAAAGACGAACAGAAAACTAATAAAATAAATGCAGGAAACAGTAAAATGATGCAATCTGTAAACCGTATCATGGTAGATTGTATGCGCGGTACTGTATTGTCAAATCCTGATTTTAAAGTAACACCATACCATAATGGCAAACAATACCTGCTGGCAATGGCACCTGTATCTGCAGAAATGAGAAACCTTTTTGACCGCATAGATGTGTATATAGATAAGACTACACTGAATGTTGATAAACTGGTAATGAATGAAAAAGGCGGTGACTATACAAGTATGGATTTTTTTAACACCAGGCACAATTCCTCTATAAATGAAACATTATTTAAGGTTAAGTAGCCTCCTCGCAATTTTATTTGTAGCGTCCTGCGCAACGCCGTATAAAAATTTACAACAACAACCCCTTTCAGGTTCTGTTTATAGGTTCCAGCCCGAATTTGACCGTGTTTTATATCGCTGCATAGTGGATGGAAGGTTCATATTTAAAAAATTCCACTTAAGTGGAGTGTTGTTTTTCAAGCAGTTAGAAAATGGCACGAAACGTGCTATATTCCAAAATGAGATGGGGGTTGCCTTTTTCGATATGGAGTGGGATAGTACAGGAAACTTCAAGGTAAAACAGGTGATGCCGCAACTGGATAAAGAGGCTGTAATAAAGACATTGCAGAAAGACATGGAGTTGCTGATGATGATAGGAATGGATAAAAATTCAGAAATATTATTGGCTGCAGATGGGGGTAAACAACAGTTGCATCGTCTTAACAGGAACGCAGGAGGTTATGTATATCATACAGTAACACCCGACAGTTTAATAAAAATAGAAAATACAAATAATAGAAAAAGGATAGTAACCGTTAATATATCAGGTAAGGAAAGCATGAAGTCGATGCCCGACAGCGTAATGTATAACCATCACAAAGCCAACTTTACCATATCACTTACTAAAATTGAGCGCAATGTTAATGAATGATTTTTACAGGATAGAGTACATACAAAGAGAGCCTAACAGCGTCTCTTGCAGGATTGTGTTCAACGTTAATCATGATATATTTAAAGGCCACTTTCCCGGGCAACCTGTAGTGCCGGGGGTGTGTATGATGCAGATGGTAAAAGAACTACTGGAGGCACAGACAGACAGCAGCCTGTGGATGCGCGACGCAGGCCAGGTAAAATTCCTGCAGTTAATTACGCCTGATGTACATCCTATGATCAACATCAGTTGGAAAGAAGATGCTAATGGCTTCAGTGTCAATGCTGATTTCAAGAATGATACATCATTCCTCTTTAAGTTATCGGGCAATTTTGAAGCTACCCGCCATTAAATAAAAAACATAATCTAATACTAAGCCCCTATGCATTGCATAGGGGCTTTTTAATGTTATATCCGAGAAAGACAACTATTTACAATCACCGCCCGGTTCACAGCTTGCAGCATCACCATCTATTATAGTAAGTTTCTTTTCTGTAGCATATTCTTCCCACGCTTTGTTTAGCGCGCCTGTAAAGGTTTCTGTAGCTTGTGCGCCACTTATACCATATTTATTATTAATCACGAAGAACGGAACACCATTTATGCCTATTTGCGCTGCCCGGTCTATATCTGCCTGTACAGCATCAGCATAAGTTCCGTTTTTCAATACTTCTGTTGTTTCCTGCGCATCAATGCCTATTGTTGTAGCCATCTCAATCAACACGGTGTGGTTTCCTATGTCTTTCCCTTCTGTAAAATATCCTTTAAACAGTTGTTCTTCCATGGCATCACCTTTGCCATATTTCTTTGCTAATTGGGTAACACGGTGCGCATCAAAAGAATTGGCAATTACGGCCTTATCAAAATTGTATTGCAATCCAACACCCGCCGCCATTTCTGCTACCTGTTTATGGGCTTGCCTGCTCCAGTCCAGGCTTTGTCCTTTGCGTTCTGCCAGCCAGCTATACACATCTTTGTCAGGCTGGGCCTTTACATCAGGGTCTAGCTGGAAGCTGTGCCATACAATCTCGACATCATCCCTGTTTTCAAACTGTGCCAATGCACCTTCAAAGCGTCGTTTGCCAATATAACAGAACGGGCACATCACATCCGACCATATATCTACTCTCATTTTTGTTGTTGTGGTTTTAGCATCCTGCTTTGTTTTGGGAAGCTTTCTTACAGCCCTCTGTGCGTATGAAAATGAAGGCAATAATGCCAGTACACAAATCCATATTATTCCCAACCTTTTCAAAACAGGATGACTTATGATTTATTATTAAAGGGCAAAGTTAGCCTGTTGGATTGGTTAAAATGTATGCTTCCCCTTATGCATTGCCTAACCATGTATAGACAATAATGATTACCGGAAGCTATTGGTGAGAATAATCCCCTGTTGACATACAGTTGTCACTCAGGGACGTTAATTTTGGTTAAAACGGTGATTGTAATGAAACTCCACACTACCAATTACGAAAATACTTTTATTGAAATAGCAGAAGATTGCCCGGCAATAATGGGCGAGGTGCCACCAGTAAAAGGCGAAACCAAAACTGTGGCCAACCTGCAGTTTGATATGGTGATAGATAACCCATACAAATACACATCGGACGATGTACTATTCCATGTGTACGCTATACGCAATGGTATAAAAAAGGCAGATATGAAAGAGGCCAGGGAGCAGTTTTTCTCAAAAGGGCAGGCTTGTTTCAGAGCATCGCCGCTCACCAAGCGATACGGTTGGGGGGTACATAGCGATGCCAACGGCAAAATTGCCTTATACGCTGCTGAAACACCGGAATATAAAAAGCTGGTTAAGGACAAAACTATCAAGGTAGTAAAGGCAATGAAAAGTAAGCGGTAAAATATAGGCTTAATATATTGCTAATTTTCCCTGGTAAATAAAATTCAATATAAAAACTAAATTGCTTAACACTTAAAAACATATATTATGGCAAAAATGAATCCATATTTAAATTTTGACGGTAAAGCAGAAGAAGCTTTTACGTTTTACAAGTCTGTATTTGGCGGCGAATTTCTTGGCGATATATACAGGATGGATGGCGCACCGGGAAGTGAAAATTTACCCGAAAATGAGCGTAACCGTGTTATGCATATTGTCCTGCCAATAGACGGGCACACAACATTGATGGCTTCAGACATTCTGCCATCAGCCGGTCATAAACTTACGGAAGGCAATAATGTACAGTTATCTCTTCATCCTGAAAGCAGGGACGAAGCTGACAGGCTTTTCAATGCATTGTCAGCCGGCGGACAGGTAGAAATGCCCATGGAAGATACCTTCTGGGGTGCATACTTTGGTTCATTTACAGATAAGTATGGTATCAAATGGATGATCAACCAGGAACAAGCACAGAACTAAGTAAAATATATTAGTGAGAAGCGGGCTCCAACAGAGCCCGTTTCATGTTTATATTTCTATTGCTTTGTGAATCTTGTTGTGTATACTTGGTTAAGAGTGGATATCCGCAACATATATATTCCCGCAGGTACGTTTATTTCTAACTGTTGCTGAGCATATTTTACAGTCGTACTGTACACCACCTGTCCGTAGATGTTCACAACTTCGGCTAAAGGTTGCTGTTTTACAAATGTTTCATTTAACTGTATTGTAAAAAGGCCATTGTTTGGGTTGGGGTACAATCCTATAGCATACTCATCTTCTATCCCTGCAATTCCTGTATTATATACCCTTACTGTAATAATATTACTTACGGTATCCTTTGGCGATGGACAACTGTCCCCGCAAATTACCCTGCACCAAACTTTGTCCAGGTTCCCTAGATTATGCGCCAGGTATTGATTGCTATAATAATCCGGTATATGCCTCCCATTCACATACCATTCATACTTACTGCTACTGCAGCCTGATACTGTAGCAGTAAATGCGATATTATTGCCCTTACTGATAATACTATCAGGTGAAGCACTGATGCTTACCACAGGTGTTGTAATATTCGTATTTACATTTACAATTACGGTATCTGTATTATTATTACAGCTGTTTAAAGTTGATTTTACAATAAATGCTGTTGACGTAAATGGCTTTAATGTTTGTGTAGCAAGACTTTTATCTGTAATAACCGGTACTGCCGGATTGGTATAACCGGGGTATGAGTACTCTTCCCAGGAATAATAGACACCACCAATGGCCTTAAGCTCTATTGTCTCGTTTTTGCATATTGTTAAACTATCATAATTGATTTTTACAGGCGGCCATACATAAAAGTTTATTTTTTTATCCTTGCTCCTTAATGGGCTGTTGGGCTTAGCGCATGCAGAATCGTGTGTGGTAAGTATCAACGTATAAATACCGGATTGGTTTGCATTTGGTGTCCAGGTATAGGTGGCTTTTACAGTATCAGTACCCTGGTTGCTGTAGTTTATTTGTGCGCCCGGTGTTCCGGTAGATATGTTGTCTGTTAAGTGGAGTGATGCATTGCTGAAAAAAGAACGTGATGTATAGCAAAAAGACACGGGCTCTCCGGGGCATATATATACATAGTCAATCCCGGGGTCAGATAATCCGCAGTTTACCACGTTCACTATTGCATCAGCACCTGTAGTAGCTGCATTTACTTTTACTGTTACGGTGTCTTTATTCAGGTTCGGGCAAAATTCATTGATTGTTGATCTGACTACATAGCTTGTTGTTTTGGTAGGGTAGGCTACAGGGTTAGCTATTGTTGAATCGCTTAGGCTATTAGCTGTACCACCGGATAATACTGTCCATTTATAATCTCCGCCACCGCTTGCATTTAGAAAAGCAGTTGTTCCTTCGCAGATAGTGGTGTCTTTGATGGCTTTTGTTTTGCCCAACACTTTAAATTCAATAGGATAGGTATATTTTCTTACAACTGCTTGAGGTGAACATGTAGAATCAGCAATAGTATAAATAAACTCGTGCAACCCAACCATGTTGTTACCTGGTTTCCAATAAAATACAACACGTACAGAGTCGGTACCTTGATTAAAATAATAAGCTGCAGCGCCAATCATGTTTAAACTTGCCAGGTTATCGCTTATATACAGCCGAGCAGATGGATTTTCAGATACAACGTCGTAGCAGAAGCTGAATGTTTCATCAACACAAACGATTATTTCTTTAGTTAGGTCTGGTACCCTTACGCTATTACATTTAACATTCACACTGCCACCATAAAACGGGTCTGCCGGAACCACCTGCATCTGCTGGTCACGCATTATGGAGCCTATCAGTACACCATTCCTGTATTCATCTGTCCTGATGGTGATGTTTGACGTCCCTAATGCATCTGGTATAAAACCATATTGCCCTGTTCCGGGGTTTAAAACGAATGTGTTATTGGTCTGGATAGGATTATTAGTCAGATTATAAGAAGGGTTCGCATTGGTAAATGCCATGTTTTTAGGAGTATCGGTACAAGCAGTAACACCGGTTTTGGCATTTACAAGGTATGTAACCAAGGAATCGCCATCGCCATCGAGTGCACCACTGTTATATGAAAACGGGTAATCTTTTTCTATTGTTATTTCAGGGCCAATGGAGTAATAGGGTGAACTATTTCTATTAGTAGTACTATTATTAAGTGTTGCTTCTATATAAAATGGCTGGGATGTAGAATTTTGCAGGTTTATACTATTGTTCCTGTTGGCAATATGGGTTGAAAATATCCATTTGCTACACTGCGTGGGTAGCTTTAGAATACCTGTGTACCAGTATTCCCTATAGCCTGTCAACGTTGCCGAAGGATCGGTACATGTGGTAATTACATTAGGGCATGAAATGCCTATTATTTTACCATTCGGATTAGGGTTTGGGGGAGGAGGAATCCATTGTCCCATTTTCTGTGAAATGATGTTGTTGTTACACGTGTTTTTCACACACAGTGGCATTGAATCGGGCGCTGCGCTTCCCCCGCAGTCTGTGTATAATTTTAATATTACCTGGTAAGCAGGTTTGCTTGATTGATCATCGCCTAAATAGATATAGATTAGCTCACCACCGGCTGCCGTATTGGCTTTAGTAACATTAAAAGAAAACAGCGATGCCGTTAAAATGGCAAGACTGTAGAGTAAGGTCTTATTCATATAGGTTATTTTGCATTAAGACAGCCTCAATGTAGATTAAGTTGGGGTATCTTGCAAGGATCAGAAGAGTGTGCCTGTTTGCAGATAACTGCTAACATACTCTTCCACGCCATCTTCAAGAGTGGTGAATGGTTGAGTGTAACCTGCCCCCAACAGCTTCTGCATGTCAGCCTCAGTAAAGTATTGGTACTTATCCCTGATATCTGCAGGGGTATCTATATATTCTATATGGACAGGTAGTTTCAGGGTGTTGAAAATTGCAGTGACCAATGCGTTGAAAGTGCGGGCCTCACCTGTACCGGCATTATATAAACCGTTTGCAGGTTGTTCCCTCATCAGCCACAGGCATATATTAGCAACGTCTTTTACATAAATAAAGTCGCGTATCTGCTCGCCGTCTTTGTAATCCGGATTATGAGAGCGGAATAGTTTTACACTGCCTTTTTCTATAATCTGCCTGTATGCATGGAAAATGACAGAAGCCATGCGACCTTTATGGTATTCATTGGGGCCATAAACATTAAAAAACTTTACGCCCGCCCAAAAGGGTGGAGTAGCAATCTGCTTCAGCGCCCAGATATCAAATTCATTTTTTGATACACCGTATGGATTAAGTGGTTGTAGCTGACTTACTATATCGTGGCTGTCTCTGTAGCCGTGTTTCCCATTACCATAAGTAGCTGCCGATGAGGCATATACAAGTGGTATTTGCTGCTCTGCGCAAACCTGCCACACTTCTTTGGTATAGTCAAGGTTTAGGCGTTTATGTACCTCATAGTCCATTTCTGTAGTATCGGTACGCGCGCCTAAGTGGAAGATGTATTTCACCTCTCCGGGATGTGCCCGTAACCATTTCACAAAGAAATCGCGATGCACCTGCTCCAGGTATTGTTTGCCCTGCAGGTTAGGTAGTTTTTCTTCTTTTGAAAAATCATCTACCAGTATTAATTGCTGAAAGCCTGCTTTGTTAAGCAGGCCTGTAAGATAGCTGGCAATGAAACCTGCCGCCCCGGTAATAGCTATTACGTCGGTGGTTTGCATTAGTTATTAAGATTAGTGTGCAGGTGCATGCTCCTCAGTGCCCTCATGTCCCTGAGCATCATGGTTAGCCTCACCGTGCCCTGCAGGTGCAGCGTGTTCCGTAGCATGGCCTGCGTCATGTCCACCATCATCGTGGCTCATTACGTCAACAAAATTTACAGCGGCTACAAACAGTCCGACAACCAATATTACAAACCATATAGCCGAAGTGAATGAACTGCCCGGCCTTTTATCTTCCTGTACGTGATGTGTATGCGTATCGTGTGACATTAGTTTTCTATTATTTTACAATGTGCAAATCTAATTGTTTAACATCATTTATCTATGCCTCACGGCCGATAAATCTTATTTTTTAGGTGTAGGCGGCTCCATTACATGCCCACATTTTTTACAGGTGCGCTTATCTACGTCATCGTAAAATCGTTGCATCACAGGTGGCAGCTGTTTCACTATATCCGTCAGTTCAAAAAACTCTTCGTAGAGTTTTTCATTGCAGTTTTCGCAAAACCACAGGAAACCATCTATCTCTTTGTCTTCCCGCTTCTTTTCCACTACAATACCTACGGAGCCTTCAGTTCTCTGCGGTGAGTGGGGCACTTTCGCCGGTAGCAGGAACATGTCGCCAGCCTTTATTGGCATATCTACTATTTTACCCTCATCCACTACACGCACAACTATATCGCCTTCCAACTGGTAAAACAACTCTTCGCTCTCATTGTAATGAAAATCTTTGCGGCTATTTGGCCCGCCTACAACCATTACAATAAAGTCGCCGGCATCTTTATAAACACTCTGGTTACCTACGGGTGGTTTCAGCAGGTGCCTGTTTTCTTCTATCCAGTTATTTAAGTTAAAAGGGCGTTGAATGGCCATAATCGTAATTTTTTATAGTGTACTAACGCAATAGTTTCATTTTTACTGTCTCTATCCGGGTGTCTGATACAAGCAGGATGTCAAATTCAAAGTTCTCTATTACAATCCGTTCTTTTAGCTTAGGTATGGTTTCGTGGTTGGCAATTATGTATCCTGACAGGGTTTCATAATCGTCTGTAGGGAAGTCAAAATCATATTTTTCATTCAGGTAATCCAGTTCCATCCGGCCTGAGAAGATAAATTCATTTTCAGATATCTGTTTCTCTACCAGGTCCTGGGTATCATATTCGTCATTTATATCCCCGAATATCTCTTCCAGCACGTCTTCCATAGTAACGATACCTGCCGTTCCGCCAAATTCGTCTATTACCCAGGCTATGCTTTTACGGTCTTTTGTAAAGCGGTTCATCAGGTCAACAGCACTCATGGTTTCAGGTACTGCCGTAATGGTATGAATAATCTCCTCTATTTTTTGCGGCCTGCGGTTCAGGTCCAGGTGGTGTACATAACCCACTATGTTATCTATATGGTCTTTATAGACTATAATTTTAGATAGTTTCGTGTCAATAAACTTATGACGTACATCCATTATTGGTGTGGTAATATCTATCGCTTCTACTTCGTTGCGTGGTATCATACACTTCCTGATCTTCACATTCACCAGGTATAATGCATTCTCAAACAACTCAGTATTTAACTCACCCGAATCACTTTCGTGGCCATGAATGGTTTGTTTTACAAAATGCTCCAGATCTACACGGTTAAATATCTGTTTGTTGTCCTTTATGCGGACATTGAACAGGTATTTCAATATAAATTCCGAAATCGATACGAATATTTTGGCGAAAGGATAGAGTATAAAATACAATAATTGCATTGGCACGCTGAACCAGGATAATAAATGTTCTGCCTTAGCGCGGAAAATGGCTTTGGGCAGAAATTCAGCAAAGAACAAGACAATAACAGTAGCTATAAGTGTATCTAATACAAGGTGTACATATTCTGAGTTAAGCGGGGCGGGTAGGTTATCCAGTATCGGGTTGGTCAGCTCTGTCATCCACAAACCGTAAAACACCAGTAATACATTTACCCCTACGAGGCTGGTACCTATAAATTCAGATGGTTTCTCCATAAAGCGGGATAATATTCTCCCTGATACAGAGCCTTGCTTTTTACGGAGTTCGATATTCAGTTTGTTTACAGAAATAAATGCTATTTCCATACCTGCGAAGAAACCAATAAGCAGGATACAACCTATTATGTAAAATATTATGTTCGGGTCTGCCATATAATATTGCTAAAGATACGGAATAGAACGAAAATCTAGCCGCCTCCTTATAATGTCTTGTCGAGGAAATCTTTGATAGTATTTACAAGTTCTTCGGTTGCCTTATCCAAATCGTCATTTATGATAATAGCATCGAAATATTTGGCATGGGTTAGTTCCCATTCAGCCTTTTTTATACGCTCTTCCAGAGTCTCAGGTGTTTCGGTACCGCGTTTTATCAGCCTGTTTCTCAGCTCTTCCATGCTGGGCGCCTGTATAAAGAGGCTCAACGCACTTTCAGGATATTGTCTTTCTATTGCCAGTGCCCCTTGTACATCTATATCCACCAATGGCGCCTGTCCATTGCTCCATATCCGTTCCACTTCGGTTTTCAGGGTACCGTAATATTTACCGGTGTACACCATTTCCCATTCTATAAAAGCATCTTCGTCTATCAGTCTTTTAAACTCTTCTTCCGTAAAAAAATAGTAATCGCGGCCATGCTCTTCGTTTGGCCTTGGTTTGCGCGTACATGCGGATATGGAGAACGCAAGTGTAGGATAGGCCGCCAGCATCCGTTTTACAAGAGTCGTCTTGCCGGACCCTGATGGGGCGGTTACGATAATTATTTTGCCGGTAGTAATAGTAGAATCCATTGGGTCGTAAAAGAACAAAAATACTATGACATCGTGAACTAATGCAAACAAAAAAGGTGCACCTGGGCACACCTTTTGTTATTTTTTTAATTAGTTGATTTTAGCAATGTGTTTCAAAAGCCTGCAGCAGGTTTGCGGCAATCATTTGCGCCGGGCGACCTTCTATCATGTGGCGTTCTATCATGTGCACTACCTGGCCATCTTTAAGCAATGCTATTGCAGGTGAAGACGGGGGATAAGGCAGTAAGTAAGTTCTTGCCTGCTGTACAGCCGCTGTATCATAACCTGCAAAGCTGGTAAGTGCCTGGTCTGGTTTCTTAGTAGCATTTTGTAATGCCATAATTACGCCCGGGCGGGCAGTACCAGCAGAGCATCCGCATACTGAATTGATAAACAATAATGCTGTGCCTGATTTTTGTAGTGCATTGTCCACATCTTCAGGGGTAAGCAGTTCTTCAAAACCGTTATCTGTCACTTCGGCCTTCATCGGGGCCACTATTTCTGTTGGGTACATATTTATTAATTGTTGTGCAAAGTTACGTTATGTATATTTTTAGCCCAATATAGGCGTATAATAATTACTAATCAGCCTATTTGATCTTACCGTTCACTATATCCCATATCTCTTTCTCTATACGGTCTGCACCCTCGTTCATCTCACCTGCTTTTTTTACCAGTTCGGCTATTTCGGTATTATCCTTCAGGTCTTGCGCGTTGATAATAACATTCAGGTAAGCGCCTTTTACAGCAGCTCTTGCACATAAAGCACCTACACCTGCATCGCTCACGCTGTTAGGGTTACCCACTTCTGCCATAGCCTTTGCAAGGTCGAATGACTGGTAGGCCAGCTCCATAGTGCGGTACGGCACTTTTATTGCATTGATAGTTGCGGCTTGTATTGCTGCTTTACGGGCAGTTTTTTCTTCATCATTGCCTTTAGGCAAGCCAAAAGCATTCATTATCTGGTTAAAGGCGTTGGTATCCTCATCTACCAGGTGCAGCATCTCTTTTACTATTTCCTGCCCTTTCTCTGCATGGTTGCTGAACTCTTCCCAACGTGCATCCCACCCGGCTTTGTGCGACGACAGATTAGCTACCATCGTGCCAAGTGCTGCCCCCAATGCACCACAATAGGCTGCAATAGATCCGCCACCGGGTGCAGGGCTTTCGCTGGCTGTTTCCAGTGCAAATTTGTCCAATGTCATGCCTATAAGCTTTCCGGCATCGGCATTCCTCATTGCGTATTCAATAACCTTTTTCTGCGGGTCGAACGCACCAAGTTCATCCAGCCCCATAGACTTTATGGCTATGCGCACCAGTTCTGCTTCACCCACACCTACGCTGCGCTGTTGCTTACGCAGAAAGTATTTACCGGCTTCTGTTAATGCAGCCAATGGCACCAATCCTACAAGTTCACTACCTGTAACCCGCAATCCGCGTGCTGTAGCACGCTCACATACAGTGTCAAAAGCCACATGCAGGGGCGTGACATCCATATTGGTCAGGTTCATAGATATCTGGGCTATGCCATATTCTTCTATATACCAGCCTATACCTTTTACGTTTTTAAGTAAACCCGGCTCCCATATCAGTTCTCCATCAGCATCTTTTGCAGGCTTGCCTTTTTCATCTTTTTTTGTGCGTCCTTTTTCACGCACGTCAAAGGCTACTGAGTTAGCGCGGCGTGTAGAGGTCGTATTCAGGTTTACATTATAAGCTATCAGGAAATCACGGGCACCTATAGCCGTGTTGCCGCTTTTTTCATTAAATTTTGCAGGGCCATAATCAGGCTTCCATTCAGGCTCAACAATTTTGGCTGCAATACCTTCGTATTCACCACTGCGTATATCTGCAAGATTGCGGCGATAGTCTGCGCTGGCTGCATATTCATACAAGTAGGCGGGTATATTTAATTCTTCGCCCACACGTTTAGCCAGTTCCCTGGCAAATTCAACGGTTTCTTCCATCGTAATACCGGAAATAGGTATCAGGGGGCAAACATCTGTTGCACCCATACGAGGGTGTTCACCTTTGTGGTTGCGCATGTCTATCAACTCACCGGCTTTTTTTATAGCATGGAAAGCGGCTTCAATTACTGCTTCCGGGTTACCTACAAACGTTACAACTGTGCGGTTGGTAGCTTTTCCTGGGTCAACATCCAGCAGGGTAACGCCTTCTGTTTTTTCAACCTCATTTGTAATTTGTTTTATAATATTCATATCTACCCCCTCGCTGAAGTTGGGCACACATTCTATAATAGCGTTCTTATAGTCTTTCATTTATTGGTTATTTGCGGGCAAAGGTAAATAATAGGTCAATTAAGCCATATCAAAATCAGAAGATATAATGAAACTGTTAAAAATCTGCTTATAGTGCTGTTACAATGCCTCATTGTCGCTATCGTGTACTAATTATATTACCTTTAAACCTGGCTTATTATTTTAAAGATGCTGTTAGAAAGAACACAGTTAGATAACCTGGAATTACTGGCTAAACAGGTGGTGGAAGGATTTATTATCGGCCTGCATAAGAGCCCCTTTCATGGTTTTTCGGTAGAGTTTGCAGAGCACAGGTTGTATAACAATGGTGACCCGCTCAGGCATATTGACTGGAAAGTATATGGCCGTACCGATAAAATGTTTATAAAAAGGTACGAGGAGGAAACTAACCTGCGCTGTTGCATAGCTATAGATACATCATCTTCTATGCAGTTTCCTAAAGAGGGCAAAAAGGTAAGTAAGCTGCAATATAGCGTAGTTGCAGCAGCCAGCCTTATGCATCTTCTTAAACGCCAGCTGGATGCTGCTGCCCTGGCATTATTTGATAGCGAGATAAGATACCTCTCGCAGGCACGCTCTTCGCACAGTCATTACCGCATGCTGGTAAGTAAACTGGAAGAGGTGCTAAAAGCAGAAAGCATTAACCAGGCTACCAATGCCGCTGATGCACTGCATACTATTGCTGAGCAAATGCATAAACGCTCACTAATTATTGTTTTTAGCGATATGATGGACGATGCTGAACATATTGAAGAGTTGTTTTCGGCATTGCAACACCTGAAATTCAATAAACACGAAGTCATATTATTCCATACTATGGATGGCGCCCAGGAACTGGCATTTGACTTTGATAACCGTCCTTTTGAGTTTGTAGATATGGAAACAGGGGAGCGGGTGAGATTGCAACCCCAACAGGTGAAAGAACAGTACCAGGACCGGATGGCAGAATTTACAGCTATGGTACAGAACCGCTGCCACCAGTATAAGATCGACTATCTACCGGTTGACCTTTCTGAGCCTGTAGAACAGGTGTTGCACAGTTTTTTATTGAAGCGAAATAAATTACTGTAATTCAGGGGAAATACTTACCTTTGCACCCCATTGAAGTTTTTTGACAACAGAAGGGTTTGCTACAGCAGATAAATAGTAGAAAAACAGTCATTTACATATTGCAATGAAGGTATTTATTACCTTGTGGCGAGATGAAAAATTTTGAAAGATGAAAAACCACCGCGAATTTGAAATAGCATGGCAGGGATTGAAGCCGGGGGTGAGCACTTTTGAATATGAAATAACTGACAAGTTTTTTACAGCAGAAGATGCCGAAAGGGATTTTAAGGACCTGGATGCGATAGTTACGCTCAGGTTTGATAAAAAGACCGATTTCTTCTTATGTCATTTTGATATAGATGGAAGCATAACAGTACCTTGCGACAGGTGTGGGGAAGAATTCAAACTAAGGCTTTGGGATGAATTTGACCTGATGATTAAGCTAACCGGTGGTGAAGAAAGTGAGCAGGTAGATGAGGATGCCGACGTGGTATTTGTACCGCGAAGCGAAACAGTAATAAACTTTCGCGATTGGTTGTACGAATTTCTGATGCTTAGCATACCTTTGCAAAGAATTCATCCTGATAAAGCCGACGGAAGTGAAGGCTGCAACCCCGAAGCACTGAAATTGCTGAACCAACTGGCCGTTACAGATGAAGAACCAAGGTCTGATATCTGGAAAGGACTGGAAGCACTGAAAGAAGAGAAAAAAGAAAAGAAACCTAAACAGAAGTAAATTTAAATTGATATAAAATGCCTAATCCAAAACGACGCCACTCACAACAACGTAGTGCAAAACGCCGTACACACTATAAGGCAACAGCCGAAACCTGGAGTATAGATAAAACTACAGGTGAATCTCACCTGCGCCACCGTGCGCACTGGTCAGAAGGTAAGTTGGTTTATCGTGGTAATGTTGTGATAGACAACAATCCCTCTGTAGAAGGAACTGATAATCAGTAGTTAACTTAAACCTATTTGATGAAAATAGCGTTTGATCTTATGGGCGGCGATTATGCCCCTACGGAAGCTTTTAAAGGTGTACAGATGTTTTTTGGTGAAAACCTGGATGAAACTGTGCATCTGTTTCTTATTGGCACAGCAAATGCTTTTGCGGAGCATGGACATTTGCTGGAACCCTATAAGGGCCGGTATACATTTATAGAAGCCCCACAGGTAATTGGTATGGACGAACACCCTACCAAAGCACTGAAAGAAAAGCAAAATTCAAGCATAGCCATTGGCTTTGGTATGCTACAAGCTAAAAAAGCGGATGCATTTATTGGTGCCGGCAATACCGGTGCCATGATGGTGGGTGCTATGTACACTGTGAAAAATATTCCCGGTGTGCAGCGCCCTACAATAGCTTCTCCCGTACCGCGTACCAACAACAAGTTTAACCTGTTGCTGGATGTTGGTATCAATGCTGACTGTAAAGCAGAAAACCTGGTGCAGTTTGCATTACTGGGGTCTATGTATATGGAGCACGTATTTGGTGTGGAAAACCCTAAAGTCGGCTTACTGAATATAGGTGAAGAAGAGGGCAAGGGAAACCTGCTGGCGCAAGCTGCCTTTCCGTTGCTGAATGAGCATAAGGATATCAACTTTGTAGGTAATATAGAGGGCAGGGATATATTTACTGAGAAGGCGCATATTATTGTATGCGAAGGCTTTGTGGGTAATATCGTACTGAAAATGACAGAGTCCCTTTATGACCTGCTGATACAGGAGCGAGGCCTTAAAGATGACTTCCTGGATACGTTCAACCACGAAATATATGGCGGTACACCTATTTTAGGACTTAATGATACTGTAATTATTGGTCATGGTGTAGCTCATGCACTTGCCTTTAAGAATATGATAGACGTGGCGCGTAAAAACATAACTGTTGATCTGCCCGGCAGGTTGACATCATACTTCGCAGCCAAGGAAGTTACTCAATAATCAACGTTTACGCCACGGCTTTCCAGGTGATTTTTCATAAAGTCATTGGCTTGTATGATACTTACGCTTGAGTTATACTGGTAAGGTATAGTTATGCCGTTGTGAATATTCACAAACCAGATTGTGGGTGTATAATATTCGTCAGAATATTCTGTCATCAGACCCATAATACCCACAATATCATCATTATACCAGAATACTTTTTGTACCTGGCAGCCCGGCCCGCAGTAGAATAACCTGTTCCTGGTTTGTGCTTTCTTATCTACCACCGTTACTTCCTGGTCTATTTCACCCTCCCTCGCTGTCAGTTTACCATTTCCATCACGTTCTATTATCCAGTTAGTGCTGAAAGCATCTATAAACATAGACGAGTCGGAATTATATACCAGCAGGTTGCCAAAGTTCCTGTAAAAAGTGTCATTGGGTTTATAACTGGTAATGTGTAATTCACCAATAATAGTATCATTTTTCAAAAAACTATCCAGCGTAAAAGAAATGTCCTCTTTTTTATAAAATTCTTCCCAAGTGGTATAAATATTATTGTTGGTTTCCAGGCCGATTGTATCTGCAGCAATAGTAATTGGTGGATTTTCAGCTTGTTTTTTTTCGTCAGTAGCACAGCCTGATAAAATGATTAATGTGACTGCCAGTAAGATATTGCAATTATGATACCTCATTTTCATATTGTGAAATATACTGCAAGTTACAAGTATAATTCTGGACACAAAACCATTAAGTGCTGCTATTGGTTTATCTTTAAAGTACTGCTATGAGAAAATTATATTGCATCAGCGGCCTGGGCGCAGACGAAAGGGTATTTATGAAGCTGAAGATAAAGAATGCAGAGTTAGTACACATTCCCTGGCCTGATTATGATGAGCATGATGAACTGCCGTGTTATGCTCAAAAAGTATCATCGTTAATAAAGGAAGAAAACCCGGTAATACTTGGTGTCTCACTCGGGGGAATGATTGGCGTAGAGATAAGTAATATAAGGGCAGTACAGAAAGTGATACTGGTATCGAGCGCGAAGACAAAAAAAGAGATGCCTCCTTACGAAGGGCTCTTCGGGAAACTTATGAGGTCGAAAATTGTACCATCATTCATGTATAAAATACCTAATCCTATTATGTACGAACGTTTTGGTGCAGAAACAGATGAGGATGAGGCCTTGTTAACTGCTATACTAAAGGATTCTGACGGAAAATTTATGAAATGGGCGATGCGTGCTATCTCTTTCTGGCAGAATGAAACCATTGTTTCACCCGTTGCTCATATACATGGCATGCAGGACAAAATAATATTCCCCGGAAATATCCAGGCCGACAGGTGGATAGATGATGGCGGGCATATGATGATTTACAACAGGGCAGAAGAGGTAAGTAAGTTTATACAAGAGCAAATAGACGTGCTATGATAACCACAACAAAAATTAAAACGTCTCTGGGCAATATGATAGCCGCAGCAAATGACGACGGGCTATGCCTGTTCGATTTTGAGTACCGCAAAATGATGCCCGGCATCCAGAAGCGCATAAGTTCTTTTTTACAGGACGAATTTGCAGAAGGCCAACACCCGTTGTTCGAGCAACTGCGGGCACAGTTTGATGAATATTTGTCTGGGAGCAGGCAAATTTTTAACCTACCCCTTGTAATGACCGGCACAGCTTTTCAGAACAAGGTATGGAATGAACTTTTAAACATTCCCTACGGCGCTACACGCAGCTATATGCAGCAATCAAAGGTTTTGGGCGATGAAAAAGCTATACGTGCAGTTGCCCGTGCCAACGGTGAAAATTGCTTTGCCATAATAGTACCTTGCCACAGGGTAGTAGGCAGCGATGGCAGCCTTACCGGTTATGCAGGCGGACTAAAAAATAAAAAATGGCTGTTGGAACACGAAGCAAAACATGCAGGTGTGTCTTACCAGGCTACAATGTTTTAATATCAAACAGGCCAATACGTTGTATCGGCCTGTTTATTTCTATTACCTATATTCTTACTGACCCGGCTTAGCATTTCTTATAGTACTCACAACATCTTCAACAGAAAAGTAGAAACCGACTGAAAAGCGACCCGGGCTATGATGCCATGACATAGCAGACATAGGTGCGGACAGAACATACTGAAGTTGCACCTTGGCAAACTTATAACCTGCCCGCATAGTTATACTAGGCTCAAAAAAAGTATACCTTCTCTGGTCTATCCTGCTACCACCTGGCTCTACCAGACCTTTGCTTTCCAGGTATGCAAGGTCATGGCCGTTAGCGCTAAAATTAGAATAGCCCAGGTTTACGATACGTGGGGCGAAGGCTACGTCAAACCAGGGGGAGCGCATGCCTATACCCGGCTGTAAAAACATCCTGGTTACATCCGCATTTATATCGCTGCGTATATTACCCAGGCCCCAGCCACCATACATATCAACTACCATTTTTATTTTGCCGCCGCCTACAGCATAGTAGCCGCCTACGCCAAAATCAACTAGGTAGGCGCTGGCATTTATATTGCCATTTAATATATCGGGTTGGGTGGTGGTATAGTTGTATGAATAATAGTTGGCCATTAATCCCAGGTGTTTAAGAGGTGATCCTGATGCTTCCACACCTATTATATTCATAGCATTACTATTGCCGTTATTGTATGTTTCAGAATTGAAACTGCCATTAACATCTACGTGCACATCTCCCGCATCGGTAAGCAGAGGTACATTTACACCGTTTGGTTTATAATAGTAGCGTGTACAACTCGTTATGGATAGACCGAATAAAACAAGTATTGATAAATAGTAGCTTTTCATACAGATGTATTGTTTGGTTAATGTTTTAACATAAACTATGCCAATAAAGTTGAACATTATTACATTCAATTTTTTAGTATTTTTGCAGCGCTACAAATCGGGTTATCGCCTTTTATGGCAGCATAAGGGGAGGAAAGTCCGGACAGCATAGGGTAGCGCACCACCTAACGGGTGGGGTTCCGTTTTTGCGGAATACAGATAGTGCCACAGAAAATAACCGCCCTGCTTTGGCGGGGTAAGGGTGAAAATGTAGGGTAAGAGCCTACGCGGTAGAATGGCAACATTAAACCGGGGTAAACCTTGCGTGCTGAAATGCCAAATAGGCTAATGCCTGAGGGCTTCCCGCCCGATGTTAGCGGGTTGGCAGATAGAGGTGTACTGCGAGGGACATCCCAGATAAATGATAACCACTCTTGCAAAAGAGTACAGGATCCGGCTTACAGATTTGTAGTATTTTAGTTAAAACAAAAAGAAGTTGTCTGCGCAGTGCAAACAACTTCTTTTTATTATTTTAAACTTATGGTTTATTAACCAATAGATACAACCTCAAGATCAAATATCAGGTCTTGTCCAGCAAGGGGGTGGTTAGCATCCAATATTACCACCTCATCTTTTACTTCCGTAATCACTACAGGAAAGTTATTACCCTGGTTATCACTCATATTCAGTTGCATACCTACTTCAGGCGTCATTTCTTCAGGAAACTCCTGCCTTGGGTACTCAACTATCATATCATCTTTACGTTCGCCGTAGGCCTCAGCTACAGGTATCTGTACGGTTTTTTTCTCACCAACAGTCATATCCATCAGGGCATCATCAAAGCCCTTTATTACTTGTCCTGCGCCAACCGTAAATTCCAGAGGGTCGCGACCGTCAGACGTGTCAAAAGTTTCGCCATTTGTTAATTTTCCATGGTAATGCACTTTTACCTTGTCCCCGCTTTTAATTTGTTGCATAATAATTGTTTTAATAAAATAATGCGATTGTACCGCAAGGTACATTATAATCTGCGAATATCTGTTTCACTGTGTATCTTTGACAAAATTTTGGGGAGTATGACCTTTGGAAAGTTTTTAAGTATTCTGGCATTTGTATTGGTTTTTGTGGTCAACGCAGCATATGCACAATGGGACCCTCCGGCACCCTATAAGCCCCGCATTATTACTGCAGCTGAAAGAATGGAACAATACCTGCCGATGGTGCAAGGCAAACGAGTAGCATTACTAATTAACCAGACATCTGTAGTTGGGCTGGGCAATACCTTACTCCCCGACACTTTACTAAAAAGAGGCGTAAAAATTGTTAAAATACTCGCTCCTGAACATGGCTTCAGGGGAAAGGCGGAAGCTGGGGAAAAAGTAAGTGATGAGAAGGATGCTAAAACAGGATTGCCGGTTATATCACTATATGGTAATACTAAAAAGCCAACACAGGAGCACCTGAAAGACGTGGATGTAGTAATATATGATATTCAGGATGTAGGGGCGCGTTTTTACACATATATATCTACCCTGCAATATGCTATGGAAGCCTGTGCACAGTATGGTAAACAATTCATAATACTGGACCGCCCAAACCCGAATGGCCATTTTGTTGATGGCCCTGTTCTGGACAAATCATTAAAATCTTTTGTGGGTATGCAACCCATACCTATAGTATATGGTATGACACCGGGCGAATATGCAAAAATGTTGATAGGCGAAAAATGGATGGACCATGCAGACTCTGCAAAACTGACCGTTATCCCCTGCGATACATACGACCATACTATGCTTTACGAACTACCTATTCATCCATCTCCAAACCTCAGGACTATGGCTGCTGTCTATGCGTACCCGTCTCTATGCCTGTTTGAGGGTACAGATGTAAGTGTGGGGCGTGGCACAAAATTACCTTTTCAGCACTTCGGCCACCCGTCTTTTAAAGGGAAAACAATGTATGGTTTTATGCCTAATATTGCCCGTAACGGACCAGACCCACTGCATGCGGGAAAAACCTGCTATGGTATGATGGTAGCCTTGAATACTGAAGATGCCATGGTTACCGTAGCCGGAAGGGTAAAGATATTCTTCCTGCTAAAGGCCTATGAATGGACCGATGATAAGAGCACTTTCTTTAATAGTTTCTTTGACCACCTGGCTGGAGATAAAGAACTTAAAAAGCAGATACAACAAGGATGGACAGAGGAAGCCATAAAAGCTACATGGCAAAAAGATATTGACGCATTTAAAAAAATCAGGAAAAAATACCTGTTATATAAAGATTTCGAAAGCTAAAAACGCTACTTCGGCCATTACATAGATGCATATTCTTTTTGTACCCCTTTATGATTTTTTCAAACGGAGAAAACCACTGTTTTGGGTTGTATTTCTCCTGTCTTTTTTTCTATGGGTTGGCCTGTCATTTAAAGTAAAGCTTAAAGAAGACATCACTTCCATGTTGCCTGACAGTAAAGCGCTGAAGGCAATGAACGATGTTATCAGCCATACCCAATCAGGAGAGCAGGTAATATTCCTGGTGTCATTTACAGATAGTAGTTATAGAGATGATGACAGCCTGGTAATAGCTGCCAATGATTTTAACGAGCGTTTTACACAGCAGTTTGATAAAGATATAGATACCATAATACTGCAACCAGGCAGTGGCTATGAAGAAGTACTAACCGGCATGGTGCAGCAAAACCTGCCACTCTTCCTTACCGAAAGCGATTACAGGAAAATAGATAGCCTGGTTATGCCTGAGCAGGTCGGTAATACATTGGCTGCTAATAAACGTGTCCTGTTATCTCCGGCAAGTGTTGTTTATAAAAAACTTGTTGCTGACGACCCTGTGGGTATTTCAGGAATTGTATGGAATAAACTGCGTACACTGCAATATGACGACAGTTACGAAACCTATGATGGATACCTGTTTCACCGCGAATCAGGTAAGCTGACATTCTTTTTAAAGCTGGCGAATAAAGGAAGTGAAACCGGGAAAAATTCAATATTCTTCCAATCGGCAGATGATTTTATTGAAGACTGGCAGCAAAAGCATCCTGGTATTAAAATTACCTACTTTGGGGGCCCTGTAGTTGCAGCGGGCAACGCTGCCCAGATGCGTACAGATACGATAGTTACCCTGTCTGTTACTATCATTGCGTTATTAGCCCTTACCTTTTATTATTTCCGCCGCAGGAGGACACCGCTGCTTTTACTTGTACCGGTGCTGTATGGTGGGGCAATGGGCATGGGCATTGTTTCGTTGTTCCAAGGCAGCATATCTGTAATAGCATTAGGAGGTGGTGCAATTATCATGGGTATTGCCATAGATTTTTCTATACATTTTTTATCGCAGGCCAGGAAAAGTCATGATATCAGGGATACGGTTAAGGAGCTATCCCAGCCACTTACACTTGGTAGTTTCACCACCATAGCTGCATTTCTTTCATTAAGGCTGGTCAGCACACCTATTTTACAGGACATGGGCCTATTTGCCGCTGCAAGCTTATTAGGGGCGGCGTTATGCACCTTGATATTCCTGCCACACCTGCCGATAGGCAACAAGCAGATTTATACCCCCAAACCTACTGTACTTGATAAGATAGCAAAATGGAAGCCTGAAGCGAATAAATGGCTGGTGTTGTTCATCCTGTTGTTCACCCCTGTAATGTTATATTTCAGTTCAGGTGTCAGCTTTGACAGCAACCTGATGAACCTCAATTATCTTTCGCCAAAACTGCGGGAAGCTGAAAAAGAAGTGAGTAGTGTGAGCGCTGTTGCTTTAAGTTCTATATTCTTGGTAGCGCAGGACGATACAGAAGATAAGGCCCTGCAAAAATTGCAAGCCATTAATGATACGATAAGTACATTAATGGCACGCGGCTGGGTGAGGGGAGTATCTGACCCAACATTGCTGCTTACATCTAAACAGGAGCAACAACGTCGTATTAACAGGTGGAACAACTACTGGACGCAAGAAAAACGTGCTTCAGTACTGGAGGCTGTAAATTCTGCTGCAGTTCAGTCGGGCTTTGCGGCCAATGCATTCACAGGATTCGAAGAGACAATCACCAAAAGCTATCAGCCACTTGACGATGAATCTGTCGCTGTACTCAAAACATTGTTCCCAAGCAGTTTTTCCGGCAATGCTGATGAGCATTATGCTATAGCGGCTTTAAAGGTACCTGCTGAACATCGGAAGCAGGTTTTTGAGGCGCTGGAAAAACAGGACGTTGTAACAGTTACAGACCGCCAGCAGGGGGCCAGTCAACTGGTAGCTATTCTGAAAATCGACTTTACACATATAGCCATTTATTCCTCGCTCATTGTATTTTTTGCACTACTGATTGGTTATGGCAGAATAGAATTAGCAATAATCGCCTTTCTGCCAATGGCTATATCATGGATATGGATACTTGGCCTGATGTCTTTACTGGGTTTGCAATTCAATATCGTCAACATTATTTTCTCTTCACTCATCTTTGGCCTGGGCGATGATTATACCATATTTACTATGGATGGCCTGGTAGAACGTTACAGGACAGGCAAAGAGAAACTCTCTTCAGTACGTGCAGCTGTTTATGTATCTGCAGTAACAGTCGTTATAGGTTTAGGCGTGCTGTTATTGGCAAAACATCCCGCACTCAGGTCTATCGCTTTTATATCCGTCACAGGGTTGGTCTGTGTGCTGTTCATATCACAAACATTGCAGCCTTTCCTGTTCAACTGGTTTATACAGCGCAGGGCAGATAAAAAGTTCCTGCCATTTACCTTATCCAGTTTCCTGATATCCTTGTTCGCTTTCTTCTATTTCTTTACGGGGTCTATGGTGCTCACGGTACTTGGTTTCATATTCACACGCCTGTGGCCATTTGGTAGAGAACGGGGTAAATACCTGTTTCATATCTGCATCAGCAGATACACCTGGAGTATGATGTACATCATGGTAAACCAGCGTAAGCGTATTTACAAACTGGCAGGGGAGGATTATAAAAAACCTGCAGTGTATATTGCCAACCACAGTTCTTTCCTGGATATACTTATAACAACCATGCTCAACCCGCATATGATATTGCTGACCAACCGGTGGGTATGGAAGTCGCCGGTGTTTGGTGCGGTAGTGCGTATGGCAGAGTATTACCCTGTGGCCGATGGTGCGGAAGATAGTATAGAGCCTTTGCGCGACCTGGTAAACCGTGGTTACTCTATTATGGTATTTCCTGAAGGCACACGGAGTTATGACGATAAAATGAAGCGCTTTCATAAAGGTGCCTTCTATGTAGCAGAGCAGTTGAAACTGGATATAGTACCTGTATTATTGCACGGGGTAAACTATACCATGCAAAAGGGCGATTGGCTGTTGAAAAACGGCACCTGCTCTGTTTATATTCATCCGCACATATCGCCGGATGATACCCGCTTTGGTAAAAACTATAGTGAACGTGCTAAACTGATAGGGCGTTGGATGCGTAATGAACTGGAAGCGGTAAAAGTAAAAGATGAAACACCACGATATTTTAAAGAGCAACTACTACGTACCTATACCTACAAAGGCCCTGTGCTGGAATGGTATTGCCGCATAAAGATTGCGCTGGAGGGCTATTACGAACAGTTTCATGCCCTGCTGCCACGCACAGGTAAGTTTTACGACCTGGGTTGCGGCTATGGTTTTATGACATATATGCTGCACTGGTCTGCACAGGGGCGGGAGTTCATTGGCATAGATTACGACGAAGAAAAAATAGAAACCGCCCAACATAATTTCCTGCGCGATGAGCATATAAGGTTTGAGCAGGGAGACCTGACAAAAGTAGATTTGCAACCGTGCGATGGTATTATCATAGCCGATGTTTTGCACTACCTGTTACCACAGCAGCAAAGCGAATTATTAGATAAATGCTGCAATGCACTGAATGACAATGGCATATTAATAGTGCGCGATGGTATTTCTGAATTATCAGGCCGTATTAAAGGCACAAAACTGACTGAAATATTCTCTACTAAGATATTCGGCTTTAATAAAACCCAAAACGGGCTGCACTTCATCAGCAGGAAACTGATAGACGACTTCGCAGCAAAAAATAACATGCAGGTGCAGGTTATAGATAATGCAAAGCACACAGCTAACCTGGTATTTGTATTAAGGAAGTAGCAATCATTATCTCCCTATCCTTTAGAGGAGGCGGGGAGATTTTCTACTGCACCGATTGGCTACGTTTTTTATTTCTATAGGTACTTACTATCCATAGCAATGTGCTGAATGCGTACAGGATAATTATATGAGGCAAAACATCCAGCAGGCTGCCATTGCGCAATGTTATCTGGTTAATACCGTCCAGCCCCCAGTAGAGTGGTGATATCATAGCAATCTTTTGCAGCAGGGGAGAGAATATCTCTACCGGTACCCATATACCCCCCAAAGCTGATAACATAACAACAGATATAGCCCCGAATGGCATCGCCTGGTTGGCGGTTTTAAATACTACACCTATAAAATACCCGTAAGATGTGGCAGCTACAGCTATAGCAATAGCCATTGGTAAAAGTAACCATCCGTTCAGACCAAGGTATAAAGACGGTAAACCCAGCAGTGGCAACAGCCATATACCTACGCAGAACATCAGTATAAACTGAATAGTACAGACTATGGTATAAAATAATATTTTACCTAATGCTACCATGCGCCTGGCATGTGGTATCAGTTCTATACGCAGTGCACTGCCTTCTTCACGTTCTCTTATCAGGTGGCTGCATATGGGTATTACAATAAAGAACATGCCGAATATAGCCCATGCAGGTACATTGTGCTGTACACTGTTCATGTATTTACTATGTTCTTCTTTGTTGCTGAGCTTCTCTTCCCGTATGCCTATCCCTTTAAAAACCTTTTCAAAATCAGGTGGCGATGTTGTTACGGAGGCTATACTGACGCTATCAGTTGTATCTGGAGTACCCATTGCTGACAGGCGTTCTATCAATACATGACTGCTGGCGGCGGTTATCAGCTTATCCAGCGCAAAACCCACAGACATACGGAAGGTTGGCTTCGAAACGGGGTCGAAGTACATACGTATATACATACTGTCCCTTGCCTCGCGCGATGGCATTTTGCCTGCTCCCAGTTTTTCAGATATGCTGTTGGCTACTATGTTGGCTGCATTTACCATTTCGGCAGTGGTGCCCCTGGGTATTACTATGCCTACTTGATAATCTCCCTTTTCCAGCAATCGTTTCAGTTCTGTTTCAGTAAGGGCCTTACCATCTATGCTATCAGTTACGCGAAAACTGCCACTCTCTTTCAGGCCTCTTCTTATAGATTTTGCTATACTGCCATTATCATGGTCTGCTACCAGCAGCTCAAACTTCAAAGCCTGGTAATCTTTAAATGGCGCATCCTGTATCGTAGCCATAACTACAATTAATATAGCCGGCATCAGGAACAGGAGCATAAAACCGGCAACATCACGGCGGGTTAGTATCCATTCCTTTATTATCGTCGCCAGTATTTTTCTCATAGTGCTTATATAAGTCAATTAATCCCTTACTGTACGCCCGGTGTAGTGCAGGAATACATCTTCCAGTCTTTTGCAATCTTCTGTTGTTTCTATAAGTTCTTCAGGGGTGCCATTTACTATGAATTTCCCTTCGTCTATTATCACTACTTCATCACATATTTTTTCGGCTTCGTCCAGCAGGTGAGAGGTGTACAATATGGTTTTGCCCAATTCCTGGTATTCTTTCAGAAAATCCAGTATCATGGTGCGCGATTGTACGTCTACACCCGCAGTGGGTTCATCCAGTATCAGTATTTCGGGATAATGCAGCAGCGAGGCTATGATATTTGCCCTGCGTTTCATTCCACCACTATACCTGTTTATTCTTTTGTCTGCGTGCTTGTCCAGCCCTAAGCGTTCCAGCAACCTGGAGCCCCGTTCTTTTATAAACTTATCCGTTATATTATACAGCCTTCCTATATAGTAAAAGTTTTCCCACGCCGTCAGGTTGGGAAACAGGGCTATGTGTTGCGGCACTACGCCTATCTGCGCCCTTACCGCCAGTGTATGCTCTATTGAATCTACGCCAAACACGCGTACATGCCCGCTATCAGGCCTTACCAGCCCGCATATAATATTTATGGTAGTACTTTTGCCTGCGCCATTTGGCCCGAGTAAACCCACTATTTTTTTTTCCGGTACTACCAGGCTCAGCCCGTCAAGGGCAGGTGCCCATGCACCGGTATAGTGTTTACGCAGGTTTGTTATTTCAATTGCTGAAAACATAGAAAAATATTCCCTCCCTTATAGCTTGCTTATCTATAACCAAGCGCATGTGTTAATTGTTGAGGCAATTGCGGTAATAAATTGCGCGGAACAAGGAAGGATGTCAGTTCTGCCACTTCTTTAAAGATGATATGGCTGTCTGCGGCTGCCTGCAGGTATTTTGCACCTGTGCTGCCGCCTGTGCCCACACGCTTGCCTATAGTGCGCTGCACCATATGTATATGCCTGTGCCGCCACATAGACAGTTTCTCGTCTATATCCAGCAGGTTACTCACCAGTTCAAAAGGGAGGTGCAGCATAGGTGTGTCCCTGTAAAGCATTATGAACAATGCGCTCCTGTTGGCATCTATACTTAGTTTACGTTCTGCACTGTAGCTATCTTCGTTGATGAACAGCATGTCAAACAACTCCATATTGCCCATCTCCATTTCCAGCAGGCTGTTTTTATATACTTCCCTGTATTGTGTCCAGAATTTTTCGCCCGGCCAGTATTCCTCATCCTTTACATAGGGCATACGCTCCAGCCACCTGTTCACCAGTACCAGCAGGGATTCCTGTGCTTCCGCATCTTTTACCCGTTTCCTGTCTTCTTCATTCAGTTGAGATATATAATAGTCCTGCCCCTGTCTCTGGCCATAGCTCAGCCCCAGCAATGCTTCTATCATCTTAAACTGTATGCTCTGGAAGCCCGATGCAGGCCGCAACAAATCCCTGAATTCCAGGAAGTCCAGCGGTGTCATAGTTTCCATAATGGTCATTTGCTGCACGGCCAGTTCCAGTATGGTGCAGATACGCTTTACGCGGTGTACGGAGTTATATATATCGGGGGAATTATTCGGGATAATATCTTTCTTGAAAATATTGCGGACGATGGTCAGTTCGTGTATCACCTGCTTAAACCACAACTCGTATGCCTGGTGTATGATAATGAACATCATTTCATCATCGGCCTGTATGTTCTCTTTCTGGCTTTCGGGCAACTGCGCATTGAGTATTTTATCTAACTGCAGGTACTCGCTATAATATACCGGTGGACGTTGTTTCTTTTCCATGCGGTTAAATTACTAAACTAATAGCAAGTCGAAAATCTAAACACGGAAAATGGCGCAGAAAAAATATTTTTCCTGTGAATAGGGGTGTAGTTTTGTATAGCTGTTATTACTATGAACGTTAAAAAAATGATTTTATATGAAACAGTTTGCTACAATTATTGGTATCGGTTTATTGGCCCTGGGTGCATCATCTTGCCACAAAAAGGCTTTAAAAGGGGACGGGCCCGATGTGTCTGAAACACGGGTATTACAGAAATTCAGCAAGATAGAAGCGCATGGTAGTCATAATATTACCGTGGTAAAAGATTCTGTTTATGAAGTGATTGTATCCGGTTACAGCAACCTTGTTGACAACTACGAAACAAGGGTAAAAGGAGACAGGCTTACCCTGGAGATGAATAACAGGTTCTGGAACATTAAAAATGATAATATACGGGTAGAGGTGCATACGCCTTATGTTGACGATGTTTCGCTGAATGGATCGGGCGATGTAATGGTATATTCAGGCTTTATGCAGGATAATTTTGAAGCCGGTATTAATGGCTCAGGCAATATTACTGTATCGAACAACGTATATAAAAATATAAATGTAGATGTGAATGGTTCAGGTAATTGTAATATGGAAACCTGCGAGTCAGAAAGGGCAATGGCGAAAATTTCCGGTTCAGGTGATATATATGTTAAGGTGAGTGATTATCTGAACGTGCGCATCAGCGGGTCAGGCAATGTATATTATCGTGGCAGGCCAACTATTGATAGCGAGATATCCGGTTCAGGAAAGGTACAGCAGAGAAACTAAACCGCACATACTATAATTAATATACAATATTTTAATGCAAAATATTACCTGTTTATTAAACAGTTTTATTATAATTGAAGTATTGTTAATAGTTAAAACCTGAGAAAAATGAAGAAAGTTCTATTATTTGCTATCGCAATCGTATCAATTGGTTTCACGTCCTGCAAAAAAGATTACAAATGTGTTTGCACAGAGAATGGTGAGGTATTTATGGAAGCGGATATAAAAGATTCCCGCAGGCCTGAAGCATCTACTGCTTGTAACGCATTTGAACTGGGTTCAGGCGCTGATTGCAAACTGCAATAAAATTATATTTTACAATACAGAAAAGGGGTTTATTGAATCAGTTTCAATAGACTCCTTTTTGTTTATATAGTTCAACAAGGAAGGAACAGCAACGGTAAGATGCGGTAGCCTTAGCCGGCACAACAGCACTGTTAAAGTAAGGTTATAGTACATATTAGCACCCTATATATGGCTTTTGTTTAATTGTCTTTACTTCTTTAACAGTATTAAAAATATTAAAATGATAACAAAGTCATTTGTCCTGATATTACTGGCTATATGTTTATTCTATTATACCAATGCCGGAGAGGTATTGACAAAAATTGAAGCTAGGAAGCTTATTGAGCAGTATAATAACCATGAGTATCCTGATTATTACATTGAAAGATTTGTAAACAGGCACAAAATTCCTGATAATATAATTGCTTTAAAGGAAGCAGGCCTGATTGAGCTGGTGGGTAACGGTGTAACTGATGCGTTTGTATATGAGGTGAAACTCCACAAAAAAGCAACGCCTTATCTTATCAGGCAAGAATCTAAGATACTTTGGGTACGGTTGGTTACCTTCCAGGTAGATATTTTTTCTGTAGTTGAGAAACCAATAGATGAAAATGGAGAAAGCACCTGCGATGTTAGATACAAAGAAACACCCACGCGCACACCTTTTTTCGGATTCTGGGGAGACCATTGTTTTGACAAGGAATATATGGTAACCTCAACGTTCCGGAAGGGTAAGGACGGGTGGAAACTGGAGGAAAAATGGTTGTAACTATGTAGCAGTGTAGCACGCTACAGATGCTACACATTAAAAGCCCCCGCAATGCGAGGGCTCACTAACTATTAACACCTTAAAAATTACAGGTGCGATTGTATTTTCTTCTCGAACACGCCTTTTGGGGCAGCGCCTACTTGTTTATCTACTACCTGACCGTCTTTTATGAACAGTACAGCAGGTATACTGGTAATACCGTAGTTGATAGACAGGTTAGGATTTTCATCCACGTTTACCTTACCTACATTTACCTTTCCGGCATATTCTGTAGCCAGGGCCTCTATTGTTGGCCCAAGAGCCAGGCATGGTCCGCACCAGGGAGCCCAAAAGTCTATTACCGATAATTTGTCTGCTTTCAGCACTTCTGCGTCAAAATTCGCATCTGTATATACTGCTGCCATTGTATTGTATTTTATAAATAATTAAAAATGTAACTAACGATAAGAGAGCAAAAATACGACCATAATAGTTACTACCACAATAATAGGCCGCAATACGCACATAAGCTTTCCACATAGTTATTGACACTACTGCTTTTCCACATGATAGCGTATATATTCACGTTCTTCCAGGTACTGCACCAACTGGTCATTTATGGCAACTTTCTGCCCTCCTGTCTTAAGGGTGGTTGTCATGTTGTCAGTAGCATCTATTATTTGTATACGTATCTCTGTATTGCCGGGGTTGGCCTGCATGTTCGTGCCCAGGAAGTAGATGAACTCATTATCCACCTTATCCAGCGGCATCTGCAGGTGTACCTTTTTGGTGAACTTCTTTTTTACCTCGTCCAGCAGCATTACGTCCTGTATGTCAAATTCCATCACCCCGGGGCGGAAACGGTGTTCGCCGTAGGTGCCTATTATCATAAGTTTTTGACCATTATCTAAATAGGGGCCGTATTTCACATAGTTGTTCTGCCAGAACATTATCTCTGTATGTCCACTGTAATCGTTCAGGGTCATCTTGCCAAACTTGGCACCTTTTTGCGTGGTGCGGTGTTCTGCCCCGGTTACAAATCCTGCTATGCGTATGGTGCGGCCTTTCATAGCTTCCATATCGGCTATCTTGCTGAAGCCGTAGTTCTCCATTTCAAACTTATAGCCATCCAGCGGGTGTGCGCTCAGGTAGATACCTACCACTTCTTTCTCTCGCTCCAGCAGGTCGGCAAGTGTCCATGGGTCGCAGGTGGGTATAGCGGGGCACTTTACCTCCATGCTTGCACTATCGCCAAATAAGCTATTGGCTGTCATAGACTTAGCTGCTGCTGCCTGGTTGCCGTATTTGGTCAGTCTTTCCAAACCTGTAACCGGGTCAACGGGTGGGGCGTAGAAGTACTGCGCCCTGTGCATTTCCGGGAAGCTATCAAAAGCACCCGCCAGCACGAGGTTCTCCAGGCTCTTCTTATTAACCGTCCGTTGGTTGACACGGGACACCAGGTCGAATGGAGATTTATAAGGCCCGTTGGCTTCTCTTTCTGCTATCAGGTCTTCCACCGCTGCTTCACCTACGCCCTTTATAGCATTCATACCAAAGCGTATCACACTGCCTTTGCTCACCGAGAAACCTTTCAGGCTCTCGTTAACATCAGGCCCCAATACCTGTAGACCCATACGCTGGCATTCCTCCATGTAAAACTTTATCTTATCGATATTGCCCTGGTTGTTGAGCACCGCCGCCATAAACTCTGCCGCATAGTGCGCTTTGAGGTAGGCCGTCTGGTAGGCAACAAAGGCGTAACAGGTAGAGTGCGATTTGTTGAACGCATACTGGGCAAATGCTTCCCAGTCGGTCCATATTTTATGCAGCTTGTCTTCAGGGTGGCCTTTTGCCTTAGCGCCTTCCACAAACTGGCTTTTCATTTTATCCAGTACCGCCTTCTGCTTTTTACCCATGGCTTTTCGCAGTACGTCGGCATCGCCCTTGCTGAAACCTGCCAGCTTCTGGCTGAGCAGCATCACCTGCTCCTGGTAGACTGTTATACCGTAAGTTTCCTCCAGGTACTCCTTCATATCCTCCAGGTCGTATACTATTTCCTCCTCGCCATGCTTACGCTTGATGAAGTTGGGAATGTACTCGAGCGGGCCCGGGCGGTACAGGGCGTTCATGGCTATCAGGTCGTCAAATTTATCGGGTTTCAGCTCGCGCAGGTACTTCTGCATGCCCACACTTTCAAACTGGAAGGTACCGTTGGTTTCACCACGCTGGTACAGTTTGTACGTTTCCTCATCATCGAGCGGAATACTATCTATATCAATGGTTATGTTATAGTTACGCTTTATTAACGCAAGTGCATCTTTAAGGATTGTCAGGGTTTTAAGTCCTAAAAAGTCCATCTTTATAACACCTGAATTCTCAATGATATTCCCTTCAAACTGGGTTATGAGCAACGATACATCTTTGTTGGTGCACACCGGTATCAGGTCGCTAAGGTCTGACGGGGCAATGATGATACCCGCCGCATGTATGCCCGTATTCCTCACGCTGCCCTCCAGCTTTTCCGCTTCGCGCAGCACATCGCCATGTATATTATGACCGGCACGCAACTCACGGAGTTTCTCCACAGCTTCCATCTCCTCACTGCCCAAACCTTCCTTATCCGCAAGGCTGCCGTCACCTTTCAGCGGTGCATTCAACAATCGCTTCAGGCTGATACCCGGGCGTTCAGGCACCAGTTTGGCCAGCATATTACTCTGGTCCAGCGGCAGGTCCAGCACACGGGCTACATCTTTTATACTGCTTTTGGCAGCCATGGTGCCGTAGGTAATGATGTGCGCCACCTGGTTCTTACCATACTTATCTACAACATAGTCTATCACCTTCTGCCTGCCCGCATCGTCAAAATCCGTATCTATATCGGGCATGCTCTTACGCTCCGGGTTCAGGAAACGCTCAAACAGCAGGTTGTACTTTATAGGGTCGATATTGGTAATGCCTATACAATAGGCCACCACGCTACCCGCAGCACTACCACGGCCGGGGCCTACAAACACTCCCAAATCCCTGCCGGCTTTAATGAAATCTCCCACAATGAGGAAGTAACCCGCAAAACCCATGGTTTTGATGGTGAACAGCTCAAAGTTCAGGCGTTCTTCCACCTCGGGGGTAATATCCTTGTAGCGTTCTTTTGCACCCAGCCGGGTAATATGTTCCAGGTAGGCGTCCTGGTCATTATTAAACTTCTCCGGTACTTTAAAGTGGGGTAGCAGTATATCACGTTCCAGCTTCAGTGGTTTTATCTTGTCCACTATCCGCTGTGTGTTGTCTATTGCCTGCGGAATATCAGCAAACAAGGCCGACATCTCCTGTGTATTCTTAAAATAAAACTGGTCGTTATAAAAGGCGAAGCGGGTGTCTTTTGCCTTGCCGCCCTCGTCGTCAAAGTCCTTAGCCTTTGGGGTAGATTGCTTTTCTCCCGTATTCACGCATAATAATATATCGTGCGCATTGGCATCGTCCTGCTCTACATAGTGGCTGTCGTTACTGGCTATTACATGTACATTATACTTTTCTGCAAACCTCAGCAGTACCTCGTTCACCTTTACCTGGTCGGGTATATCGTGGCGTTGCAGCTCTATATAATAATCATCGCCAAACAGGTCCAGCCACCACCTGAACACCTTTTCACCTTCCTCTTCGCCCTTGCGCAATATCGTACGTGGCACCTCGGCCGCAAGACAACAACTTGTTGCGATAAGTCCCTCATGGTATTTGAGTATCAGCTCTTTATCTATCCTTGGATATTTACCGTACAAACCCTCCATAAAGCCGAGGCTGCACAGTTTCACCAGGTTCTTATAACCAATTTCGTTTTTGGCCAGCAGCAACTGGTGATAGCGTATATCCTTTTCTTCACGGCTGAAGGCACGCTTATGACGGTCGTCCACCACGTAAAATTCGCAACCCACCACGGGCTTTACCACGGGTTCTTTTATCTCCTTGCCGTTTTCATCGGTACCCACCACCTTGGTGTTTTTCCAGGCACTGGCCACAAAGTCGAACACGCCGAACATATTGCCATGGTCTGATATGGCCATGGCGGGCATGCCGTCTTTGGCAGCTTTGTCAAACAGGCGGGGGATGGACGAGGCACCATCCAACAAAGAGAACTGGGTATGATTATGTAGATGCGAAAATTTCATAAGACACTATCCAAACGAGGTTAACAAAAATAACGAAAAGGGGGCAATGCGGCAATGCGATAATGCGGCATGTGGATAATTGCAGGATAGCTTTATAATTATATTTCCCCTCTCTGAGAGGGGTTGGGGTGTGTCCACTCGTGTAGTACAGATATTGAGGTGACATAGTGCAGAACAACTATTAAGCATCGTTGTGTCACTCACTGCATCGTTCGGAGCGCTGTTGGGCTGTTCCTTTTTGTAGCAGTGTAGCAATGCTACACTGCTACACCTGCGAAATTATCAACCCCCTCCTTACGAAGGAGGGGAGAATGGCTGTTGTCCGAAGGACAGGAAAGCCATTCGGGGAGGTGTACTCGCGAGAGTTTACCTCCCTGGTCGCGCTACTTCTGTCTGAGACAGACCGCGCAACATCCCCTCCTTCGTAAAGAGGGGAATTATTTAAGTTGTGATTTTGTAGCAGTGCTACGGTGCTACACTTGAGTAGCGTAATTATGTTAGCTTTAAAAATTACATAATTCATTATATATTTATGCAAATCACTAAATTGTCATGAAGGAAAACTTAACAGAGGTATTTAATAATATAAAAGAAAGAGTTTCTAATCCCTTGATTTTTTCTTTTGCTTGTGCATGGTTGATAATTAACTGGCAAGTCACGTTAAGTTTATTTGTTGATATTAAACAAGTAGAAAAGGAAGGGGCTAACACCATATTTACATTTATTAATCAACGAAATAGAATCAATAATTTTTTGTGGCAACCTTTAACGGTCGCAGTTGGGTATACATTGCTTATGCCCGTAATAAGAAACCTGATTAAGGCATTAAATTCCTGGGCACATAAATGGGGGGAGAATTGGAATTTAAAGATTTTAAAAGGGAGTAGTGTTAGTTTGAGTAAATATCTCAAATTAAGAGATAACTATGAGACACGGAGTAAATATCTAGAAGAAATTATTAGTAAGGAGAATGTTTTTGCGGAAGAATTAACCAGATTAAGAAACGAAAGAATTGACTCCGATACTCAATTAATAGGTCTTCGTAGGGAAGTTGTTGAACGCGATCAGTTGATAAGCCAATTTACTGATATTAATCTTATTAATGGAAGATGGGAAAACACATATACAATAGAAGGTAGGGATAGTGAAAAAGAAGAGGTTATTATTGATGGTGATAGATATTATACCATTGGCGCATTTGGAGAACGGTATTTAAAATTCCATATTGTAAATTTTTCATACGACAATAGGAATGGAAATGTTTTTTTTATTAAGATGTTGAGTAGTGATGAAAAGGCTGTTCGCCCTCCAAATGAATATTTTAGTATTAATCAATTACGATTTGAAAATGATGATTTAATGGTAGGGCGTGAGAATCTTACGACTAGGATAGCTTATAAACGGCTTGCGAATTGAGTTGTCCCTCGTATGACATGACGTTTTCAAACTGTAGCACCGTAGCACTGCTACACCTGCTACAAAATCTACATAGCTCATCTGAATGAAACTGTAGCGCCGTAGCACTGCTACACTTGCTACAAGATACCACTTCACATTACAGGTTTCACTTTCAAATGATGAATAAATAAAATATGGACAAACGACCACCGTAGACAAAAACCACCAATCAAAAACATTCTGTTATTTATCAATATATCCAGCCGTCATAAATATGGGGAAAGTCACTATGCGTTCCTGCTTACCCCATACAGATAACAATTTTTCCTTTATGAGGTCAACCGGGTTTGTATTGTTCTTTTTTATATAGTGTTGCACTGCCGACCATGTGTTAAGATAACCTATCATGTGTTCTGCCTTCCACGGGTAGCTGATGCTGAAATCCGGGCAGGGTAGTAACGCAAAAGGGAAGGGGATAGAATTGTATTTATTGTCTATGTGTTTCCTTTCCTCGTCCCAATACGGTCCTGTCACATTCGTATAAAAATCATCCGTCAGGCTATCTATCTCCTCGCTTATCCGCAGCAGGCTATAGCCCCATGCAGCGAACAAAGCACCCGTTTTTGCCACCTTGTACATTTGTTCAAAGTAGTTTTTATGGTCAAACCAGTGCAAAGCCTGGGCTACGGTTATGAGGTCAAAACTATTAGCAGGAAAGGAGGGCTGCTCCGCTTTTTCTACCGAGTACTGAATATTGGGTGCTTTATACGAATTTTCTAACTGGCTGATACTGATGTCTATAGCATTTACCAGTTCAAATTTTTCTGAAAGCTTTGCTGCTGCCTGGCCGTTGCCTGTAGCGCAGTCTAAGGCCCTGCCAAAATGTCTGCAATGGGTATATAGCCACTCGAACAAGGCATCAGGATAGCCCGGCCTGTAGTGGGCATAAATGTCTGCCTGTGCAGAGAAGTTATCCTTTATATCTTTCATACTTTTACAAAAATAACAGAACCATTTACATGACTGATAAATTTTTACCACATATAGAACTGGGCCAGCTTAAACAAGCACAGTCGGGAGGCGACCCCAACGCATATTACGATTTATTATGCCAACCCCTGCACGAGGAGCTGTACCGCCGGCAGGATTTTGCCTTTTTCGATGAACTGAATGATATGCAGCAGATGCTGATATGTTATGATTATATACAGAACAACGTACTACAGGGCGGGTTTATACAACTGATACAGAACGGATATGTAAATATGTTGCTTCCTATGCCCGAATGGCTGGGCACGATAGGGGACAAGCACATGGCCCAACTACTGGCCGAGGCCCTGAAAGCCTATGTGGACCATAAGGATATATTAGATAAAGAAACAACTGTGGAGGAATTTGCTGCACTTTACAATAAGCTTCCTGTTTTCCACGCTTTAGACAATCAGTTCCAAACGCTTCATCCTCAAACAATTAACCATATTCTTGCGTATGCAACAATACACATACACGAGTTTGCAAATATAGCAGGGCAGTAATGTATAACTGTTTCCATGGGTTGAATTCTGATTATAAAAATGTTTAAATTATAAACAATCAGATTTGAATTATGTATTAGTATAGCATAGTATTATACTGTGATGATTGAATACATGAAGAACAGCTATAAACGTTATATAACCTTCACCCAGAAGTGGACTAAACACATTAATACGGAAACAGATGCTATGGCCCATGCCTGCAATAGCCTGTTTGCACAGATACTTACCTACTTCCTTCCGCTAAGCGTAATAGCCGTTGTGCCCGGCATTATTATGTCTTTAGTTACGGGTTTGTACCTGCTGGCCGCTGTTGATGCACTCGCTTTCCTTTTTATTGCATATATCATACTATACAAAAACTTAAATATCAATACCCGTAAAGTATTGTTTATTGCAGTGATATACCTGCTGGGTATCACGCTGCAGTATTACCTGGGCTCATTCGGGCCGGCTATGTTGTATTTTTTAATGGGTACTTTCTTCACGGCATTGATATTCCCCGGGTACAAAGCCTATTGGACAGTGCTTGTAAATATCCTTATATGTATAGCATTTACATTATTCTACTATAACACAGCCCCTGGAAACGGTGGAGTTATATATTCTGCATCGTCATGGATAGCCGTTTCTTCCAACCTTATAATATTGAGCCTGCTGGTGGCCATATTGTTGCCACGCCTGTTTTACAAACTGAAGGGGAGTTATGAGCAGTTTGAAATAGTTTCTAAAGCCACAAGCGATACCTTTTGGGACTGGGACATACTTAACGATAAAATGAAATTTAACAACGGTATAACCGGCATGTTCGGCTATCCGCAGTCCGAAATAGAACCAACACAAAAATGGTGGAATGATAAAATTCACCCTGGAGATGTAGAAAGGGTTGTGCAGGGGTTTACAACATTCTTCGCAAACGGGCATAGCTCACTACAGTTGGAATACCGTTTTTTGTGCGCAGATGGAAGTTATAAATATATATTAAACAGGGCTACAGTGGTGCTTGACTCCGACGGACGGCCTATAAGAATGATAGGGGTGATACAGGATATAAGTAAAGTGCGTAATTATATACTGGCTATCGAGGAGCAAAATACAAAGCTGCGCGAAATATCATGGATACAATCGCACAAGGTACGCCGCCCGGTTGCCACCATTTTAGGGCTTGCACCATTGCTTCATTACAACGATGCTACAATAAAGGACAACAAAAAAATTATAGATGGCATCACTCAGTCCTGCGCAGAGTTGGATAATATCATTAAAGAAATAACCGATTTCACAAAGACTATCGACGATATTAAGCCCGGACAATAAACCCATCGTTTTTAACACTTTACCTAATGGCCTAATACGTATTGCCGCATTCTTTTACGTACCTTTGCACTTCTTTAAAAATCCCCGGTATATAATTGGGATTTGGGATTTAAAATTTGAATTTTCGTTTATCATGTTAAGTGTTTCTAATTTATCGCTCCGGTACGGCAAAAGGATATTGTTTGAAGATGTAAACATCCGTTTTACAGAGGGGAATTGCTATGGTATCATTGGTGCCAACGGGGCAGGAAAATCTACTTTCCTTAAAATACTGTCGGGGGATATAGACCCCACTACCGGCAAGGTTGAAATATCAAAAGGGCAGCGTATGAGCGTACTGTCACAAGACCACTATGCTTTTGATGAAAATACCGTGCTGGAAACCATATTAATAGGTAATGCTCCTTTATATAAGATAATGAAGGAGAAAGACGCCATATATGCCAAAGAAGACTTTAGCGAAGAAGACGGGCTGAAGGCGGGTGAACTGGAAGGCCTGTTTGCAGAAATGGATGGCTGGAATGCTGAAAGCGATGCGGCAACACTGCTGAGCAACCTGGGTATAAAAGAAGACCTGCACTACAAGCTGATGAAAGAGCTGGATGGTAACCAGAAGGTGAGGGTACTGCTTGCGCAGGCACTGTTTGGCAACCCCGACATACTGCTGCTGGATGAGCCTACCAACGATCTGGACCTGGAAACCATAGCCTGGCTGGAAAACTTCCTGGCAGATTATGATAAGATAGTACTGGTTGTATCTCACGATCGTCACTTTCTGGATGCGGTGTGTACACACGTTGCGGATATCGACTTTGGTAAGATCAGCATCTTTACCGGTAACTACTCGTTCTGGTACGAGAGTAGCCAGCTGTTGCTGAAACAACGCACAGACTCTAATAAGAAAGCGGAAGATAAGATAAGGGAGCTGAAAGAGTTCATAGCCCGTTTCTCTGCCAACGCCTCTAAATCTAAACAGGCTACCAGCCGTAAAAAAGCACTGGACAAAATTAACCTGGACGATATGGTTGCGTCTAACCGTAAGTACCCGGCCATACTCTTTAACAACCAGGTGCGCGATGCCGGAGACCAGGTGCTGGAGGTAAATAAGCTGGGCAAGTCTGACCACGGCGAGGTATATTTCAAAGACATAACTTTTGACGTAAAGCGTGGGCAAAAGATAGCTATCATTTCTGATAACAGCTTGGCTACCACGGCTTTCTATAAAATACTTGCAGGAGAAGATGAAACTTTTGAGGGGAGTTACAAATGGGGTATAACTATTACACCTACCTACCTGCCTGCTGATAATACTGAATACTTTGAAGGCAAAGACCTGAACCTGGTTGACTGGTTGAGGCAGTATTCTGAAGAGAAGGACGAGACCTTTATACGTGGTTTCCTGGGCAGGATGTTATTCTCCGGTGAGGAGACATTAAAGAAATGTACGGTACTAAGCGGGGGAGAGAAGATGCGTTGTATGATGAGCCGCATGATGATGCTGAAAGGCAACGTACTGATGCTGGATGAACCCACCAACCACCTTGACCTGGAAAGTATCACCGCGCTGAACAATGGCATGAAAGATTTTAAGGGTACCATACTGTTCACCACGCGAGATCATGAACTGGCGCAGACAGTTGCAGACAGGGTTTTAGAACTGACACCTAACGGGCTGATTGACAGGGAGATGAGCTTTGATGATTACAGGAATGATGAAAGGGTAAAAACGCTGAGGGCAGAGATGACCGGCCAGGCTGTGAGCTAAACATTATATGCTTTTCTATAGCTTGGTAGGCTGTAATATATTTTTTATCTATAATGTGCCTTTCGGGGCACATTGTTGTTATATTTACATATCAGTGACATTGTTGAAACTTATCATCCTATCATCTATATGTGGCATGGCATTATTTGATTGACGTCGATTGGAAATTCACATCCCCCGGAATAGAGAGCGTAAGCAAGTAAAACTAAACCATAGTAGATACACAACTGTTGCGCATTAATATAATTTGCTCCTTTTTTTAGAGAGAGTTGAAGAGGATATTTATCTATTACAAACCGGAAAAACGTGCCGTTTTATGAAACTACATCAAAACAGGGTTGACAGATTCTCTGTCATAGCCAAAAAACTGGTGGACGACCATTCTGCCGAGTTATTCAGGGACAGCGTGCGGCTGTCTGACAATTACGATGTGTTCAACAACCATTTAGAAACACTGGGCCAGCAGCTGGAAGATTATGCCAAAGATTTCCTGAACAATGCTAAGATCCAGAACGACCAGTTTAAGAATGACATCTGGAACACGTGCAGCAAGTACCTGGACTTATTTGCCAAGAAGAATGAGCCCGGCCAGTACAACCAGTTTATTTAAAAAGAGAATACAGCGTAACTACAAAGAGGGTAACAGAACTGCGCATAGCTCCTTTAATCGGGGGCTATGCCTTTTTATGCCCGAACCCATATAGAGTATATCCCCTTTACCGTGTTATTTTCTATTTAACATAATATAAATTATAGAACAAATGCCACCGCACGGGGATTATGGAGCTAAATGTTAATATGTATAACTTTAATCAGGGTGCGGCAGTTTATCTTTTTGAATCCTTATTTCGCACTTCTACATTTTGATTTCTCTTTAATAATCTGGTCTTCACTATGTATGTTATTATTGGCACTATTAGTGCAGCCAGCACTGAAAGGAGAATCGATACAAGTATACTACGGGTTACCGCATCTGAAACAAGGTAATCAAATCCCGCAATTCCTGCGGCAAGCGTACCAAGAACCAACGCAAGCGTTTGTATATCTTGCAATTGCTGCTTGCTGGTTTCTTTTCGTTGTCGGGTACAGTATCCGCCATTTTGGATAAACATAGCACCCTTATGCGCTATCTTACATTGTTCTATTATGCCACCGTCTTTTGTTTCTATAAACTGTTCCCCGAGTAACTTGTCATAAACGAAGTCAAATACATTAGAACTCACATCATATTTTTTCATGAAATATTTTATGACTGTCGCCTTGTATACCCATATTTCTTCTTTTTTACTAACTCTTATATCGTGCCTTGTACCATCAACAAGCACTGCTTCTTTCCACTCGTCTTTAAGTGTTGCATTCTCATATAGGTTCAGTAATATGTAATCAAGCATTTCATTATAGCTATAATTCATATTTTCATTTTCTCCCAATATACAAAAAGCCGCCATTTGGCAGCCCTCATATCTCGTTGCAGTAATTCTATTCTCCGTACCGTTCTACCCGATTAACAGGCCACCCGTATTAGTTCAATAATTGACGTTATCGTTAAATACTACATGGGGTAGGAAAATTTACCCCACTCCGATATTCAAAGCCTTCGGTAACATAACGCAAAATTATAGAACAAAAAGAATAATTGAGAATAAGATAGGTGTAAGGTAATGTACTGGACGGTTTAAAATGTTCAGGTGCCAATTCATACTAAAAGGAAAAATGACAATAAGTTATGGCCATAGAAATATATAACTTTGACATCAAATATCTATCATGTCAGGAGAAATAAAAATCGAAGGAAACTTAAATAAGCCAATAAAAAGCAATACAATAAGATTTATTCTTATAGGGACGTTTATTATTCTATCGAGTTTATTGCTCTTTGATTATATATACCATATAATGACTGGTAAAGATTCCATTTTGTTTGAAAGCTCAGATGCAGAAAACTTAACCCCAATTAATCAACGAGATAACAATATTACTAACGTTTACAATGCACCAGTTACTAATCAAGTCGTTCCCATCAAATCCGACAGTATTGATGATAAAAATGCGAATAAGACCCCAAAAGAAGAAAATACAAACAGCACAACGATAAATGTTACGTCTAATAATCAACAAGATGGTCAGACTGCGCATACTATAAATAATAACAGATGAAGCGTTTAATAATTTTGCTAATATCAATATTTTCTAGACTTTACTGTTATGCTCAAATTGATAGTTTATCTGTTATTAATAAACTACAAGAATATTTAAAATCAGTAAATTATAAGGGTAATTTAAATATCAATATCAAATCTGTAGATCAGTCAGGAGGTCAAACAGCTTTCATAATAACTAACATATACCATGAAAAGTTTTATTCAGACGAATACAAAAAATGGTTATTTAATGAAATTTTGGTAATCCAGAAAAAAAATAAGTTTAAATGTATAAACATCGGCAGTTGGACTAACCTTGTATCGCCAACTGTCCTCCAAGATTTAACGGAATACTTAGAAAACAATGGTGTAGTTTTCAAAGAAACAAATCGTGTATATATAGAATTAAACAGTAATCCTCATATTGGTGTTGATGCTTATATAGAAGATAGCTGCTTTAATCTACGAGTAGGAAGTATTCCTAAAAAATGATGTCCAATTAAACGTAGTGTATCACTACCTCATACAGGCGGCAAATCTCCTGATTTGCGTATCTACTACCCCCATACCCACGCATACTTATACGCCAGCAGGTAAGTAACCAGGTTATAAAAGAAATGTAGCAGTACCGTGCTCCAGTACGCAAACCGAACCGATTTGTATTTTTGAAAACAGTAAAAATTGTAGGCCAGCACTACCCCACTAAATATGATGATTGGCGGGTTGGTATGTGCTAATGAAAATGTTATTATAGAAACAATGATGCTCACCACAGGGTATTTCTGCAATGCTTTTATAGAAAGCAGCACCCTTATGGGTACATACTGGTAAATAAGAGTCTCCAGCAGTGGTGCCACAATTAGCCCCCGTAATAACCTGCTGTCAGTTAATACTTCCGCCGGCAGCATATCGAAACCTACCAACGGTGCAAAAAAGGCAATCAACAAACAAGCAGCAAGTTTAATCAACAGGAACAACCCCGCAAAAAATGACAGGACAAACCAGGCAGGCTTGGTAACAAAATACCGGTGGGCTTTCAAGAGCATATCCAAATATAATAAATTTGGCAATTCTTTTATTCTGTGTTCATACCTATTTGTTCCGCGTCCCAAAATCGGGACACGGGAATATTCCCCGAACTATAATTTTTATCATTTAACATATTATTTGCTCACGGTTAAAAATTTCGTACCGTCTCTACAGCCTCAAACACACTACTCATATGTTTAAAACACTAAGCACTACCCTGCTATTACTTGGTATGTATAATAGCACGCAAGCTGCCGATGTAAATTACCTGCAGCAATGTTTTCAAAACCAGGTGGGGGCGCTCAATGGCAACATTGCTGAATTCAGCTTTACCATGCACGAGCAGCAAACCTACCACTCCCCTGAGCCCTGGCAGGTATTACACAATTATAAAAACGGCAGAATCTGGGCCGGCCACAACAGTTTTGCCATGTGCGATACCATAATACGCGGTGCCGGGCAGTATGTCTCTAAAGAACAATTTAGCCCGGGTGTACTATTGGTACACCCATATTGGCTAAAAAAACCAATGGAAGTTACTCAAAGCCAGCTGGAGGAAGAAGTATATGATATAGCAAAGTACAATCCTGCTATGCTCATCAGTCATGTCGCGGCTATCAATCCCGCAGCAGACTACAGCACAGGTGGTTATGCGATGTACACGGCAATCATACATAAGTCTGTTGTAACGCTTTACATCAACCGTAAAAATTCACTGGTGGAAAAAGTTACCATTACCGGTTATCATGACATGTATGGCGATGTTACACACACCATAAACTATAGTGATTTTTTGCAGTACAAACGGTACCATTATGCGCGCAATGTGCATTACAGCAAGGTGAACAATATTACAGATACACTACGCTTTAGTTTAAAGAACATAGTGAACGTAATGCCTGTAATCATTGAAAAACCAACTGATTATATTATTAAGCAGGATAAACCTGAAGTATATAAACTGGTACGCCATAAGCTCAGTAAGCACATACATACACTGCATCTTACGCAGGCCGGTTCCATAGCTACCCTGGTAGAATTCAAAGATTTCTTCGTGGTAATAGATGTAGCACATGGCAGTACCAATGGTGAACTTGTACAGCAGGAGGCAAACAAAATTGCACCTGGCAAACCGGTTAAGTATTATGCATTCGGCCATCATCATCCCTGGTACCTGGGTGGCGTCAGGCCATTTATACACGCGGGCGCTACCATACTTACTGTAAAAGAGAATATACCCTATATACAATTTCTTGCCAATGCATCGCACAGCCTACAGCCGGATAGCTTGCACCTGCAGCGCAGGAATATAAAAACACAGGTAATAGATAATATGATGGATATAACAGACGGCGCGTACAAGATGAAGCTCTTCCACATCGGCAACAAGTCAGACCATACAAAAGACTATATCATTTTCTATTTCCCGGAGGAAAAGCTGGTGCTGGAAGGAGACCTGTTGTGGGCATCTGATAATATGGCTACCACACCCGCCAGCGATAGAACAATAGGCTTCTACAACGCAGTAAAAGAACTGCAACTGGAAGTTGATACTGTACTACAGACATGGCCATGGGGAGATGAATATAAGGTCAGAACCCATATTCCTTTCACAGATATAGAGAAGTCTGCAAAATTAGCTAAACCACAATAGCCAGGAACCATATCGCAGCTGACACATGCACCCGTTAGGCATAGTATCTTCTGCACCGAAATTTGCTAAGTTGCCAGCAGCGGGATATTTTTACGCCATAGATATGGAGCAGAAAAAACTTTCAGATTTAACGGACGGCGAATTGCTGCAGGAGGCAAAAAAAATGAAAACGGCGAAGAGGACTAATGCAGTAATGATAGGTTTTCTTGCAGGTATTATTTTTTACAGCATTATGGTTAATCATATAGGTTGGTTTACATTAATCCCGCTGTTTTTAATCTATAAACTGGTCAATAATTCCAGGTACGATAGCAAGGAGTTGCAGCAGCTTATAAAAGAACGCAACCTGGAGTAACTCCCACCCCCTCTGGAACATGTCCCATTTGTCCGGCGTCCCAAAATCGGGACACGGGACAGTTTTGCTTATACCCCCCAAAACCGCTTTGTATAAAATAACAGTAGTCAGTATTTTTGATGCCTGGTAAAGAAACAGGCAATGGCGTTAAAAATTTTAAAGGAGTTTAAGGAGTTTGCAGTAAAGGGCAATATGATTGATATAGCCATAGGTGTTATCATAGGCGCTGCGTTTAATAAAGTGATAGATGTCCTGGTAAAGGAAATATTCCTTCCCCCGTTATCTTTTATGACAGATACCGTAAACTGGGAAAACAAGAAATGGGTATTAAGGCCTGCTGTTAAAGAAAACAACCTGGTAAAGATAGAAGAGATTGCTATAGGCTATGGTAAACTGATAGAAGCGGGTGTAGATTTTCTGATCATAGGTTTTACGGTTTTTATTGTGGTGAAGGCCATGAATGCGATAAAAAAGAGGGCTGATGACCCCGAGGACAAAACAGTAAAAGCCCCTAAGGATATAGAGCTGCTGCACAGGATATCAGAATTGCTGGAGCAACAAAACGCTATAATAGAACGCAATCGTAAAGCCGGGTAAAGTAATATACCCGGTGGACCATTAGCATGGCTACATATACCGCATCTTCACCGTCACGGCTTTGGCGGTGTCACCAACTTTAAATTTAAAATTCTTGTATTTGGGCATGGTGAGGCTGGTATGGTAATAGTCAGAAAAGCCAAAACCCTCTTTGGGCATGTGTACTATATTATAGTCCATCTCCCCGTTCTTGTTCTCATCGTCCATTAGTGATATGCCGTATTCGCCTGCCGGCAGGGAGATGCGTATGGTCATCGTGCCATTGCTTACCCCCGTTTTGGCATAGTTGGTGAAGGACAAGGCCTTATTTTTACTAAAGCCTTCTTCGCTGGTAAAAATACCCAGGCGTATATTACCCTTATTGCTTTTTATATTCTTAATGGTCACCACCACATCTGCCGCATGGCTGGCAGCGGGGCACAACAGCATCATACAGCCTGCCAGTAAGGTGGTTATTTTAAAAAGTGGAGTCATTACAGGTTACCGGGTTTGTTCAGCAATTGTATAATCTTTTAGTCAGGCCAGTTGCCCGTTATCCTGTAGGTGCTTACATCTTTCAGGGCGTTTATATAACGCTCGCTCAGTTGTTGTTTCAGCTCGTCGGTAGCTACTACGTTGTTTTTTTTCTTCAGGATATTGGCAATAGACATCATCTCTTTTTGTATCTCGTCTGCATCATCCATGCAGTTTTCAATATTCAGTTGTACAGAGGTGACGGTTCTGCCCTGGTTAATGCGTCCTTTTTTGCTGATGTATTTCCTGACCATAGGTCTCAGCTGCGCATCCAGTTGCTGCAGGTATTCTTCATTATTCATCCTGCAATATACGAATAATTATAAGGCAACCCGCACAATACACGCCACTACCCGCGCGTTACATATCTGCATTACTTCAAAATGAAAATCATTAAGATACTGGCCATAGCCACGCCTGCGGTGCTTATTATGCTGTTCATATATAGCTGGCTTTCCCTTACAGTACCATCCTCGCCTGCCCGCACATCTGCCACAGTTTTTTCAGGCAGGGTGTCAGGTGTATATGCAGATGAGCAGAGCGGGGATATAGTGATACGTCTGCAAAATGATAGCGGATGCATTTATTATATTAACCACGCAGTTGATTCATTAAGCGCTCATCTCCCTGCAGACATCTTAAATCGTGATATATCCCTCTCCTACTACTCAGGAGGGGTCGATATATTCGGCCTGCGCAAAAGCAACCGGCATATCTGCGAGATACATTACGGCAAGAGGCTTCTTTATTCTGAATTTGCCGACTAACCCGTACAGCACATATTTCCCTCATAAATTCACTCTGTCATTTTATTGTCTTTTTATGGTTATTAACGACCTTGCACCAACCTGTGCAGTGTTTTACAAGTCTGTATAGCCGGTAAACAATGGTACAATATATACAAAGGGCGTTATTATTCTTTTGCTTAATACTACTGGCATACACCGGCCATGCGCAAAACCTCGTGCCCAACAGCAGTTTTGAAAATATGAACCTCTGCCCTACTGAACCAGAGCAGATACGATTTCCGCCTGATATGCGGGCATACCCGTTACAAAGTGTCAGCAACTGGATTTCTGCAGCTCCTACCAGTCCCGATTATTTTAACGGCTGCGCAACAGACAATTCCGTTAGCGTACCCAACAATTACCTGGGCTACCACCCCGCCAATACAGGGCAGGGCTATGTAGGGCTTATACCATTTTCCTCTACTATTTCAGACCCTCCTGCATATTGGGCAGAGTATGTAGAGGTGCAACTACTGGCACCATTACAGGCCGACTCGTTTTACGAAGTATCCTGCTATGTACGTGCTGCGCCAAGACCTAATCCGCCGGAGATAGCCAGGATGGCCGTAAGTGCATTTGCTGCGGTATTTACCGATACCATGTTATTAGGCCATAGCACCCCGTTAGATGCTGAACCTGTTAAACTGGTAGCGCAGGGCAATACCTTCCTGGAAGATACCACGGCATGGGTAAAAGTGACAGGGCATTACAAAGCCAAAGGCGGGGAACGCTGGCTAACACTGGGTGGTCATTTTACGGGCTTCATACCTGCATTGGCCCAACTGGGCCCCAAGCCACCAGTAGCCATTACCAACTACCACACTTATTATTTGCTGGACGATGTATCGGTTTCTAACCACCCGCCCTGCGATACTTTTATTGCCCGGTACGATACTGCTATCTGCAAGCTGACTGCAGAGCTGGCCGTTATCAGCTCGAGCGCCCCGCCCGGCAGCTACTACAACTGGAACACCGGGGAGACAACCGCAAGTATAGCTGTGGCCAAAGACAGCATGTATGTATGCCATGCCATATATGGCTGTGATTTATACATAGACAGCTTCCGCGTGCGCATGGGTTTTGATAGCATTATGGCAAAACCTTTCCGCAGTATCTCTTTCTGCGAAGGAGAGCAGCGCACCCTCTCGCCCGAACAGGAAGGCGAAGCTTATGTATGGAACACCGGCGAGTACACACGCAGCATAGTGGTAAACAAGCCGGGTAAATATATCTGCTATATAAAGGTGGGCTGTACCATATTTATAGAAGAATATAATGTTTTCCTGCACCCTGGTGTCAATCACATTAAAAACCCCGCAGCCGACACTACCATCTGCGACGATGTACCATTTACCATAGGCCGCCCTTTAGATACCGGCCTGCAATACAAATGGAACACGGGAGATACAGTTTGCTGTATCAACCCTGCAGAAAGCGGGCTGTACACCGTTACCATTTCATCAGAACATTGCGGCAGTATTACAGACAGCGCAGTAGTAGATATTATAGCATGTGAAAATTGCGTATGGCTGCCCAGCGCCTTTTCACCCAACCGTGATGGCCTGAACGATATATTCAGGGCGGTGCTATCCTGTCCTGTCAGCAATTTCAGTTTCCGGGTGTTCAACCGCTGGGGGCAGGAGGTGTTCCATACGCAAAACCCCGCATCGGGCTGGAACGGTATGCACGGCGCTCACCTGGCAGATGTAGGCACATACTATTATTATGTAGAATACAACACTGTGTACAATACCACGCTGCAAAGCCTGAAGGGTGATATTACCTTGCTGCGCTAAAGAACCTTGCACTTTGTTGTCAAATCCCCTCGTAAAGAATGTATCTATTTATCAACGTACTTTAAGTTTGACAAGATATAAAGATTAATGCAGTTAACCAGTTCTGCTGTGCGCTCCCCGTCACCAATCTTATGGATAAATTCTTTAAAGTATGTCTGACTTTCCCTGGGAGATTTTGTGAAGTAAGAAATTAATACCGAATCATCCCTGATTATACTTATTGAATAGCAGTTAAAACATTCCTCTTTTAGCTGGTAATCAGGACTGGCATTATCATATACATACAAAGAAACTGATTCGTATGTTTCTTTATCAACTTTGTACTGATAAGGATAGTGCTCGTGTGTAGCTACGCCGTCACCTTTATGATATATATATATGGGCCACAATCGCTTATCCGCTGAAGCAATTTGTTCAATAATTATGTACTCTTTGTTTTCTGTTGCTACACAAAAACCGGAAAATAGGAGTGCTATTAATATCAATAAAATGTTTTTCACGTCTAAAATTACCACAATAAAACATCAGATGGAACAAGAACACAAAGACGAAACCCCGCAAGCCGTGCCGCCCGTATCATGAAACTGCTACAGGAGTGTACAGCCATGTTTGAAAACGAGCAGGAGCGCGAGATATTCCTCATAGGAAAAAGCACTCTCCCCCGGGAGAGGCTTGGGTGAGGCCGAAAAACCCCTTTTCCTACTACAGAAAAGGGGTCAGAAAATATCAAGCCTCCCATCTCCTGTCAAGGACATGGGTCGCCGGTGAGGTGTTAATTCATCTTACCCACCATATCGGCAGGGTTCACCCATTCATCAAACTGCTCAGATGTAACATAACCCAGGTCTATAGCTGTCTGTTTCAGCGTTTTGCCCTGTTTGTGTGCAGTCTGTGCTATTTCTGCGGCCTTATAGTAACCTATCTTAGTGTTCAGCGATGTTACCAGCATCAGCGAGTTGTGCAGGTGGGCGTCTATATTCTCCTGTATAGGCTCTATACCCACTGCGCACTTGTCGTTGAATGACACGCAGCCATCACCTATCAGTCTTGCACTGTGCAGGAAGTTGTATATCATCATAGGCTTAAAAACGTTCAGCTCAAAATGGCCATTAGAACCACCAATATTTATAGCCACATCGTTACCCAGCACCTGTGCAGCTATCATAGTAATAGCCTCGCACTGAGTAGGGTTTACCTTACCCGGCATGATAGAAGAACCCGGCTCGTTGTCAGGGATGGATATCTCCCCTATTCCGCAACGCGGGCCACTGCTCAGTATGCGTATGTCATTGCCTATCTTCATCAGGCTTACAGCTACAGTCTTCAGTGCGCCATGAGCCTCTACTATTGCATCGTGCGCAGCCAGGCTTTCAAACTTGTTCTCTGCTGTTACAAAAGGCAGGCCGGTCAGTTCAGCTATTTTGCCCGCTACATGTTCAGCATATCCCTCAGGCGTATTAATACCTGTACCTACCGCAGTACCGCCCAATGCCAGCTCGCTAAGGTGCGCCAGCGTATTCTCAATAGCTTTCAATCCATGGTTCAGCTGAGATACATAGCCACTCAACTCCTGCCCCAGTGTCAATGGCGTGGCATCCATAAAATGTGTACGGCCTATCTTCACTATGTGCATGTATTCTTTAGACTTTGCAGCCAGTGTATCGCGCAGTTTCTTTATACCAGGTATAGTAGTTTCTACCAGTATCTTATAGGCAGCTATGTGCATAGCCGTAGGGAATGTATCGTTAGACGACTGCGACTTGTTCACATCATCATTAGGATGTACAAATTTCTCTTTATCTGTCAGTTGGCCGCCGTTTACCACATGTGCACGGTAGGCTATCACCTCGTTGCAGTTCATGTTGCTTTGTGTGCCCGAACCCGTTTGCCATACTACCAGCGGAAACTCGTTGTCCAGCTTGCCCTCCAGTATCTCATCACACACCTTGCCTATCAGTTTAGACTTTTCAGCGGGCAATACACCCAGGTCGGTATTGGTAAGCGCAGCGGCTTTTTTCAGGTAGGCAAATGCTTTAATTATCTCCTTAGGCATCTTGTTGATGTCCTGGGCAATTTTAAAGTTGTCTATAGATCTTTGTGTTTGGGCGCCATAATAAGCGTTAACAGGTACTTTCACCTCGCCCATCGTGTCTTTCTCAATACGGAATTCCATACAGTGTAATTATTTATAAAATGATATATAATAAAATTGACGCGACAAAGGTATTAAATGGCTGATTAAAAAATAGGTCGATATAGTATTACAGCTATGATTTTTCAAGCCATATAATTATACTTGCAAACTAAATTTCAAATATGAAAAACCTATTATTAACCCTGGCGGCTACCCTTAACGTCATTTGCAGCTTTTCCCAAGTAAAAAATGTGGAATACAGCCTGCCCTTTGAAGAGCCTGAGAAGGGCTGGTACAAAGTAATGCAGCTATCCAATGGTAACACTTTCTTCTTCAACTTTAATAACGCAGATGGTGTTGAGGTAACCGTATATAAACCTGACAGGAAAATAGCCGGCCGCAAAAAACTCACCAGCACTGTGTGGGATCCGAAGAACTTGAAAAATTCGACGATGGAGGGCATATACGAGATAGCCGGCCAGCCCGTAATATTCTTACAACAGCTTAATGACAGGGTGCCGGAGTTATTCCGCATACAATTGAACCCTGAAAACGGCGCTATTGTTAAACAGCAGAAGCTGGGCGAATTGCCAAAATACAGCATGATGGCAGGTTATGCTATGGCATTTGGCGGTGTAGATGCAGAGGATTTCATTGTAGAGAAAGACCCCTATTCTGATGCTTATGCAGTGGTACATTATAACTCATTTTCAAAAGAAAGTAACAAGCGTATAGAACTGGTACACTATACCGTAGAAAACGGCGAGCATGTAGAAATCAACAGGTCTTACTATGATGCACAGAATTTTAAATACACCAACTATATAGGCATGACCGTAAACAGTGACAAAGCTGTGCACCTTGCTGCATACGGTTACAATACCGAAAGTAGTGGCGGTAAAGACTCAAGGGTAATCATCTCCAGGATAAAAAAGGGTGAAAGTGCATTTACGAACGTGAACCTGGAATTTACAGACGACTTTAAGGAGACCGAAGGCCTGATGAATTATAACCCTGAAACCGGCATGATACAAATGTTAACCTTAACGCTGTTAAAATCGAAGGGTAAGGCGAATCCACTTATGTCTACAACAAAATCAGTTAGCTACTATATGGCACTTGTTACCTATATAGACCCTGAGTCATTACAGATAATTAAGAAAGCCCTGTTACCAATGGATGGTATAGAGGCATATGTAAAATCTAAAAATATTGGGGATGATGAATTTCAAGGCATGCCAGTAAACATGATATTGAACAATGATAATACCAGTACTATACTTCTTGAAGAAAAAACAGAATCGAGCAATAGTAGAAGTGCAACAACAACCGTTACCTTGAACCGTATAGGTATTGTCAGTTTGGATAATACAGGAAAGGATATAGAAGCATATGCTATTTACAAAAACCAGATTGCAGAAGGACAGCCAATGGAGAATATGTATTTAGCCAAAAGAGGAAAAGGAATGTGGTCATACCGCAAAAAAGTTGGCATGACAATGTATACTCCAATTGATAACAGGTCATTCTATTCTTATGATTGCATTAATACAACAGCTAACAACACCTATATTATTTACAATGACAACCCCAAGAATTACATCAATGGCCAGTTTAAAACAAGACCCGACAAATTAGGAGTGGTTGCTAGCACAGTTAGCGAAAATGCAGCTGTATACAGGAAAATTGCGCATACACAAATAGAATCGGGCTATTTATACGGGGGCAATCCCGACAAGGACCAGACAGCCTTTTGTAACATAGAATCATCACACTTTCGTAAGGAGACAGGTGTATATGCGGCCCTGATGGTAAAGCGTAATAAAAAAGAGAAAAAAGCATACATCTCCTGGGTGACATTGGAATAGGGCGTTTAAATATATTGCAGTAATTTTGCACCTGTGAAGTACGGATTAGTTATATGTATTGCATTGTCAATTGCCTGTTTCGCCTCCCTGGGTTTTAAAGATAAAGGTAAACGGATGACAAAGGCAGAATTGGGGGAGTTATTATTCTTCGACCCTATTTTGTCTGAAGACCACAGTGTAAGCTGCGCCTCATGTCATAAGCCTGAATTCGCATTTGCAGATACGGTAGCCTTCAGTACAGGTGTGCATGGCAAAAAGGCCGCCCGCAACACCCCCTCGGCTATGAACGTTGCCGCAAGAGAGGCGTTGTTTTGGGATGGACGTGCTGCAACCCTTGAAGAGCAGGCACTGATGCCTATTGAGAACCCGGATGAAATGAATCTGCCTGTTAGTGAGGCGGTGGTAAGATTGAACAACAGCAAGTACAGGCAACTCTTTATACAGGTATTTGGAAAAGTGCCGGATAGAAAAAGCCTGGGTATAGCCATTTCTGAATACGAGAAAACCCTCGAAACATCAGATACGCCAAATGACCGCTGGCTGAATGACGAACCGGGAGGACTGACAGCACAGCAGGAACGAGGCCGGGAGATATTCAGGGTAAAGGCTAAGTGTTTTGAGTGCCACTTTTCGCCAGACTTCACTGTGGACGATTTCAGGAATATTGGCCTGTTCAATGGCGGAGAGTATAATGACTCAGGCCGATATAACCATACCCGCAACATAGCTGATATAGGCAAGTTCAAAGTACCGGGCCTTCGCAACGTCGCAGTCACAGCGCCTTATATGCACGACGGTAGCATGAAAACACTGAGGGAAGTAATAGACTATTACGACCAGCCACAGAAGTTTGTAACAAACGCCATTGGCCGTGATAGTGTATTAAGAGAACCGCTAAACCTCACTGAACAGGACAAGCAGGACCTGGAGGCTTTCCTTCACTCCCTTACAGACGACAGGTTTGTAAAGAAGTTGTAGCAGGCTATTCTTAATTATTACTGCTTCTTTATATCTTCAGCGCCTTAATGGTCTTTTATGAGTAAAAGTACCGGGAGACTTTTATCCCTGCTTGGTGGTATCACTTTATCGCTCCTTATGCTATGGCTTAATCCGTTTGGATTATCGTGGCAGGCGACAAAGGTACTGGCTATTGCTACACTTATGATTACCTGGTGGATAACACAGGCGCTGCCTATGCCTGTTGTTGCATTGCTGCCATTGGTGCTGTTTCCTCTTATGGACATCTCAACTATGGAAGCTGCAGCAGAGCCATATGCCAACCCTATCATCTTCCTGTTTATGGGTGGCTTTATGATAGCGCTGGCTATAGAAAAATGGGAACTGCACAAACGTGCGGCATTAACGATAATACAATTGACAGGCACCAGCGGCAACCGTATTGTGCTGGGATTTATTCTTGCCACTGGCTTACTGAGCATGTGGCTGAGCAACACGGCTACTACCATGATGATGTACCCTATTGCACTGAGCGTTATTAAAGTAATGGAAGATAAGAGCAGTGAACAAGGCAATGTAAAGAACCTGGGCATTTGTCTTTTACTGGCTATAGCGTATGCCAGCAACTTTGGCGGTATTGCTACAATAATTGGCACACCGCCCAATGTAGCATATGTAGCTTACCTGCAAAAGAGCAGCGGTTATACATTTGCCTTTGCAGACTGGATGAAGATATGCTTGCCCCTTTCCATACTGCTTTTGATAGCATTATACTTTGTAATGGTGAAAGTATTGTACCCTAACAACCTGGCAGATGACAGCAACGCCAGGAAGATGATTAACAGTGAGCTGAAACTATTGGGCAAACTTAGCAATGCCGAAAAAAGGGTATTGGCTATTTTTATAACTACGGCTGTATTATGGATAACCAAAGACCTGGTGAATGCAGCCCAATCTGTGTTTAAACTGAATGATTCTATCATAGCATTGCTGGGTGGCATACTCATGTTTTTAGTACCATCGGGCGAGGGTGAAAACAAACCTATACTGGAATGGCACGATACTAAAAACCTTGCCTGGGGTATATTGATACTCTTTGGCGGGGGTATATCGCTGGCTACACAACTGGAAGGTGCAGGGCTGATACAAAGCCTTGGCGAGTGGATAGCAGGCTATGCTACAGGCGGTATAATGCTGGTGCTTATTGTGACTCTTGTTTCTATCTTTATCAGCGAGGTAATGAGCAATGTAGCGCAGGTAATTGTATTTGCCCCTGTAATAGCGAGCCTGGCAGCGGCTTTGCATATCAATCCGTTACAACTGGGCCTTGCTATGACACTTGGAGCCAGTTGCGCAGGCATGCTACCTATGGGTACCCCTCCCAATGCTATAGTATTCGCCAGCGGTAAGCTAAAACTAAAACACATGACCACTACCGGGTTCATCATGAACATTGTATCAGCCGTACTTATAACATTGTTCTGCTGGTATCTTGTGCCGGTGCTGGTAGTTGCTGTACTACATTAAGTATTACCGGCTCCATAACACGTCTGCAAATTCGTCTGCTCTTTTTTTAAATAAGGCATTGGCATATGGGCAAAGCGGTATTATTTTCAGGTTATTGGCACGGGCATAATCTACCGCTGCTTCTACCAGTATTTTGCCAATACCTTTCCCCTCGTAGCCTTCATTTACTTCTGTATGTTCTATTATGAACTTATCAGTCCCTGCATAAACGTATTCAATATTCCCAATCCTCGCACCATTTTCTTCTATAAAGAACCGGGCTTTTTTATCATCACCCTCTTGCTGTACATGCATACTAATTATATTTTACTTAAAAACAAACTCTATAACCAACACTATTGGACTAATGCATTCTATCGCCACGGGGTGTAAGCTGCGCCAATACCTTTTCTTCCATCTTCAGCCAGTCATGCCATTTGCTGCGTACTTTCTCTGCCGGAAAGTATTCTTCTGCAAGGTCAATAAATGCCCTGTAATGGCCAGCCTCTGAAACCATAAACTTATAATAGAACTTACGAAGGCTTTCTTCTTCAAGCCTCTCACTGAGCAACCTGAAACGCTCACAACTACGGGCTTCAATAAGCGCACTGGTCAGTAACCTGTGCAATAGTTTCTCTTCATGGGGGTAGTCTTTCTTTGGCTGGTACTCCAACAGCAGGTTAACATATTCATCTTTGCGTTGCGGCCCCAATTCATACCCTCTCTTCCGCATTTCTGCATATACCATGCGGAAATGCCCCCACTCCTCGGTAACGATTGGTGCCAGCACCTCTACTACCCTATGCTTATCTGCGTGGCGCTGAATGATGCTGATACATTGTGTAGCGGCTTTTTGCTCGCAAAAGGCATGGTCTGTAAGTATTTCCTCCAGCGATATAGCTGCAAGGTTTACCCATCTCGGGTCTGTGGGCATTTTTAGGCCAAGTATGCTATTGTCTGCCGTGCTCATATTTTTACCGGGTAATAACTATGCGTAAAGGCTTGCCTACAGCATGTGCTTTTGTACTATCTGCAGCCTCCAGTTGTATCTGTTCAAAAATAACGGTATCGCCTTTTTTAGCCCTCTCCAGCAACGCGTTCAGTTGATATTCCTTTAGTTTACTATCGAAAGTGAATTCTGATAAATAGTCTGTTGTAACAAAAGGGTTACCAACGGAATCTTCGTATAGCATACGTTCGCAGAAAGTAAACATATAACTCTTCACATTGAACACACGCCCGTTGCTGTCACGCGACGTAAGGCCCTGCTTTAAAAGAGAATCGAACAGGGGCTTTTTAATGATACCGGTATCTATATCGCTATTGCCAAGGTACACATTTACAGGGACGACCTTTTTCACCTTCTTCTTGTCTTTGCCATCATCACCAGCCCACACATTCCAGGCTATCGTCATTACCAGTACTAATATTAATAGCTGTGCTGTTCTTTTCATCCTTATAAAGTTATAACAAACTCAGGCTTTCTTCAAGTGCTTTTATCTTCGCTTCAGCATCGTCTTTTTTCCTGCGTTCTACATCTATTATTTCTGGTTTGGCATTTTGTACAAAACGCTCGTTGCCCAGTTTTTTATCTACACTTACCAGGAACCCTTTCAGGTAATCCAGCTCTTTTTGCATTTGTGCTTTTTGGGCGGCAGTATCTATTACTACATTGGCTTCTATGTACAGCTTATCTGTTTGTACTACTACCGCTATGCCGCCGGCTTTTGCCTCGTCTGTGAAACCAATATGTTCTGCATTTACCTGCCTTTGCAATATATGTTGTACCGTATTATAAAATCCTTGCTGTTGTGTTGTTATCCATAGCTTGATGGTATCTTTAGGCTTCAGGTTGTTTTTATTACGTGCATCTCTTACGCTGGTAATAACCTGTTGCAGCATATCACCATGTTTCAATACATCTTTGTCAATACTATTGTATATGGGTAGTTGCAGTACCATCAGGTCCTGCCCCGTAGTACGGGGCTTTAACCGGTGATATATCTCTTCTGTTACAAATGGCATATACGGATGCAGCAATTGTATCAGCTTTTCATAGATGCCGATAGTGCGCTCATATACCTTGCGTGACATGGGTTGCTCCATGCCGGGCTTTACCCATTCCAGGTACCAGGAGCAGAAATCATCCCATATCAAAGAATATATAGTTTTCAAGCCCTCGCTCAACCTGAACTCCTTTATCTGCTCGGCTACCTGCTGTGATGACTGCGCCAGGCGCTGCTCCATCCAGTCTATAGCAAAGAGTACATTGGCATCATCTACACCATCTGCAGTACGTTCTTCCCAACTTTTTACCAGCTTCAGTGCATTCCACATTTTATTGGTAAAGTTGCGCCCCTGCTCCAGTGTAGATTCATCATACAACAGATCGTTACCTGCAGGTGATGCTATCATAATACTGAAACGTAAAGTATCCGCCCCAAAGTTGTCAATCAGTTCCAGCAGGTCGGGCGAGTTACCTAAAGATTTACTCATTTTTCGGCCCTGCTTATCGCGGATGATGCCCGTAAAGTAAACTTCATTAAAAGGCTTATCGCCCATAAACTCATAGCCCGCCATAATCATCCTGGCTACCCAGAAGAATATGATGTCAGGCCCCGTTACCAGGGTATTGGTTGGGTAATAATATTTCAGTTCCGCATTCTCCGGGTTTTCATTCCACCCAAATACCTGCATAGGCCACAGCCAACTGCTGAACCATGTATCCAGTACATCATCATCCTGCCTTAACTCCGGTTGTGTTGTTGCCAGGTTTGGCTTCTTAGCCTTGTATTTGGCATGTGCTTCTTCTGCTGTTTTTGCTACATAGATGGTATTCTCACTATCGTACCATGCGGGTATGCGCTGACCCCACCAGAGCTGGCGGCTGATGCACCAGTCTTTAAGGTTCTCCATCCAGTACTTGTACAGGTTTTTGAACTTCCCGGGATGGAATTCAATATTGCCATTTAACACATTCTCCAATGCCGGGCCCACCATTTTTTCCATATTGCACCACCACTGCATAGACAGGCGTGGTTCTATAACAGCATTGGTGCGTTCAGAAAAACCTACCTGGTTGCTGTAATCTTCTTCTTTTACAACATGGCCAAGCTCTGCCAGGTCTTTAACGATCTGCTTGCGCACGGCAAAGCGGTCTTGCCCGATGTACAGGCCCGCAGCTTCGCTCATGGTGCCATCTTCGTTCAATGTATCGATAACAGGCAGGTTATACTTCTGCCCCAGGTTATAATCATTGATATCGTGCGCAGGTGTCACTTTCAAAGCGCCCGTACCAAATTCCATATCGATGTAGTCATCGAATATGATGGGCACTTCCCTGTTCACCAATGGTATGATACATTTTTTGCCTTTAAGGTGTGTATAACGTGGGTCGTCGGGGTGTACACATACGGCAGTATCGCCCAGTATTGTTTCAGGGCGTACAGTAGCTATGGTTATATATTCATCCTCCGTATCCGCTATGCGATATCGTACGTAGGTGAGTTTGGAATTAGTCTGTTTGTGCAATACCTCCTCATCACTCAGGGCTGTTTTAGCCTGGGGGTCCCAGTTTATCATTTTCACGCCACGGTAGATATAGCCTTTATCATACAGGTCATTGAAGACGCGTATAACAGCGGCATAATATTCCTCGTTCATGGTGAAATTGGTACGGTCCCAGTCCAGTGCACAGCCTAAGCGTTTCAATTGCTCCAGTATGATACCTCCGTATTTATCCTTCCATTCATAGGCGTATTGCATGAATTCATCGCGAGAGATATTGTTCTTATCAATACCTTTTTCACGCAGCATATTTACCACCTTTGCTTCAGTAGCTATAGATGCATGGTCGGTACCGGGCACCCAGCAGGTGTTATAACCTAGCATACGGGCACGGCGCAACAGTATATCCTGCACGGTATCATTCAAGGCATGACCCATGTGCAACACACCTGTTACGTTTGGCGGCGGTATGACTATGGTATATGGCGGGCGCTCGTCAGGCACTGATGTAAAATAGCCTGACTTGTTCCAATGCCCGTACCAATGCTGTTCCGCTTCCTTATGCTGAAAATTCTTACTGAGTTCCATTATTAAAATAAATACTGAGGTGCTTTATAGTTTTAAAAGCTTACAAAGATAATACCAATATAACGAAAGAGCAGCCTTTCTGCGTTGTTCTGTATTTTAGCGTTGAATTATAATTATTTTGCATGACTGTGTTTCATGCCTAATTTAACAACCATCATAGTAATTGAATTATTACATTTGTCACAATCAATACTAACTCATGTATTTGTTGTCAACCATTTTATTACAATCGGATACTATTGCATCGACTATTATAGCAGACGAACCGGCTGTGGAAAAGCTATCGCTGATATACCTGCTTATGGAAGGCGGTGTGTTAATGATACCATTGCTGCTCTGCTCTATATTAATGATATATATCTTCCTGGAGCGCCTTGCCGTTATCAGGAAGGCGGGCATGGTTGAACCAACGTTTATGCCCCGTATACGCGACCATGTAATGGACGGTAACCTGGAAGCCGCAAAGAAACTGGCAAAAAACACGGAAGGACCTACTGCAAGAATTATTGACAAAGGCCTTAGCCGTATAGGCAAGCCGGTTGACCATATTGAAAAATCTATGGAGAACACAGGCAAACTACAGGTGTATAACCTTGAAAAGAACCTGTCTATATTATCTACCATAGCGGGCATTGCCCCTATGTTTGGTTTTTTAGGAACTATAGCGGGTATGATCATCCTGTTTTTTAACATTCAGCACCAAGGGTTTTCTATTGAAAATATAGCTGGTGGTATCTACACAAAAATGGTTACCTCAGCCGTAGGGCTGATAATAGGCCTGCTTGCCTATGTGGCTTATAACTACCTGAATGCACAAATCAATAAAGCGGTCAACAAAATGGAGGCTGCTTCGGTTGAATTCCTGGATATCCTTCACGAACCTACCCGCTAAAAATACCGGCTTATGAATCTGAGAAAAGGACTTAGGGATAAGACGGAAGTAAGTACATCGGCACTGAACGATATACTGTTTATACTATTGTTCTTTTTCCTGGTAATATCTACACTGGCTAACCCGAACGTGGTAAAGGTGCTGACGCCTAAGGCCGCTACAGAAACCAAAGCCAAGCAAACGGTAGTGGTAACGGTAGATTCTTTACAGCGGTTTTATGTGGGCACTACCCTTACCCCGATAGATTCACTGGAACCCGTTATTGCACGAATGGCTGCACAATCGAACGATGCAGAACCTACTGTTGTAATAAACGGGGATAAAAAAGCTGATTGGGACAATGTAATGGCTGTGATGAAAGCAGCCAAGGCATCTAAACTGAAAGTAGTGGCTGCCATTGATAATGCGCCATAAATATGGAAAGCGCAGCACGCTTTCTTATATTTACGTTGTACAAATCATTCAGTAATCAATTATCGTTCGTCCATATTAGATACTCCTATAGAGTATATGAAAGGCGTTGGCCCCCAACGTGGAGAAATGCTGCGCAAAGAACTTGAGGTGCAGACGTCTGGGGATTTACTTGGCCACTACCCCTTTCGTTACAACGACCGTACACAGCTGAACAAGATAAAGAGCATCAGTACAGATGGCGAGTATGTACAGCTGATAGGGACACTCATTAATATTTTTGAAGAAGGTACCGGCAGGGCAAAAAGGCTCACAGCTACATTGTATGATGATACCGGCGCTATAGAATTAGTATGGTTCCAGGGGGCGCAGTGGATGAAGAAAACCCTGCAGGAAAACCAGAATTACCTAGTATTTGGCAGGGTGGCATTTTTCAATGGTACGCCCAATATCCCCCACCCTGATATAGACCCGCTGAATGCTGAAACGGCCAAGGCAGGTATGACACCCGTTTATCCGCTAACCGAAAAGCTGAAAGGCCGTGGGGTAAATAACAGGGTGCTTGCTAAAATTACAAGGGAACTTGTAAACAAAATAACGCCGGCTGACTTTCCCGAGATACTCCCGCTGGCTTTGATTCAGCAATACAAACTATGCGACAGGTACCATGCTATAAAATGGATACACTATCCTGATACGGAAGAGCATATGCAGGCAGCGCGCTATCGCCTTAAATGGGAAGAACTGTTTGCATCACAATTGAAAATAGGCCAGTTAAGGGTGCAACACAGTGTACAGCCCGGCTGGCGGTTTGATACAGTGGGCGACCATTTTAACAACTTCTTTAAAGAACATCTTCCTTTTGACCTGACAGGCGCCCAGAAACGTGTACTGAAAGAGATACGGTACGACACCGCCACAGGCAAGCAAATGAACAGGCTGGTGCAGGGTGATGTGGGTAGCGGAAAAACTATTGTAGCCGTCATGTCTATGCTGCTGGCACTGGACAATGGTCACCAGGCGTGCATGATGGCCCCTACAGAAATACTGGCGCAACAACATTATAAAGGCATCAGCAAATTGCTGAAGGCTATGGATATACCGATGGCTATACTTACAGGCAATGTAAAGGGCAAGGAACGCAAGGCTGTACTGAAGGGACTGGAAGATGGTACTATAAAGATTGCAGTAGGTACCCATGCCCTGATAGAGGATTCGGTAAAGTTTCAGAACCTGGGGCTGGCTGTAATAGATGAACAGCACCGCTTTGGTGTAGGGCAACGTGCACGGCTCTGGGCTAAGAATGAGATAGCCCCACACGTATTGGTAATGACAGCCACGCCTATACCACGTACATTGGCCATGACCCTGTATGGCGACCTGGATGTATCTGTAATAGATGAACTGCCACCCGGCAGGCAAGAGATAAAGACAGTGCACCGCAATGAAATGCGCAGAGCACATGTGATGGATTTTATTCGCAGCGAGGTGGACAAAGGCAGGCAGGCATATATAGTTTATCCACTGATAGAAGAGTCTGAGAAACTGGACTACGAGAGCCTGATAGCTGGCTATGAACAGGTAAAGGTTTTCTTTCCTGAGCATAAGTATAACATAGCGATGGTGCACGGAAGGCAGGATGCTGAACTGAAAGAGCGGAACATGAAACGCTTTATAGACGGTGATGCTCATGTGCTGGTATCAACCACAGTAATAGAAGTAGGCGTGGACGTACCCAATGCCAGCGTGATGCTGATAGAAAGTGCTGAAAGATTTGGTCTTTCTCAACTGCACCAGTTGCGTGGCCGTGTGGGCCGTGGTGGCGAACAGTCATATTGCATACTGCTTACAGGCAATAAGCTTTCAAAAGAAAGTGCAGAACGTATGAAGATCATGGTGGAAACAGCTAATGGTTTTATCATAGCAGAAAAAGACCTGGCCATGCGCGGTCCCGGAGACCTGTATGGCACTAAACAAAGCGGTACATTCAGGTTTAAGTTGGCAGACATAATAGAAGATACCGCTATACTGGAACTTACACGACAGGCCGCCTTACAGGTACTGACAGAAGACCCTAACCTTACTGCTCCGCAACACCAGGGTATCCGCAATGTATTGCTGCAGCAATCAAAGCCTGCGAACAACTGGAGCAAGATCAGTTAGACTATTATACACCTTAGTTCCAAAGCATGTACGATGTTTGTTTATTCTGCACCCTCATCTTCAAATTCGGCAGAAGCGGCGGAAGAATTGCTGAGAATTTTGTAAATAGCAGGCCCGTGCTGGTATATGCCTTTGTTGTATTTATTACCCAATACTATAATAGTAAAGTTGTCTTTGATAAAGCGCAGGAACACAGTGTTGTTGCCATGCCACCACCCGTTGTGAAAAACCACTTTATCTCCATCGGGGTAGCAATACATGCGCCAGCCAAGGCCATAGTTTTTCACGCCGCCTGTTTCGAAAGAACAGGGGCCATAAGCATATTCAGTAGTATTACTGTCCAGGAATTCGTTATCGTAAAAAGACTGGTCCCAACGGTACATATCACGTACGGTGCTGTATATACCCTTATCACCATAAATACCATCAGAAAATACTATAGGATACTCAATCCAGTTAGGATGATAGCTTTTAGTTGCATTGCCCGGGAAACCCTCAGCGGGGTCGTACACAAAAGTATTGTTCATACCAATAGGCTCAAAAAAGTACTGCTTCATGAAGTCTTTGTACTTCATTTCCGTCACTTCCTCTATAAGCCTTGCCAGTATGGCGTAGTTGCTGTTGCTGTATTTAAAGCGGGTGTTAGATGGAAAATCGAGAGCTGGCTTATACTTTGCAAACATAGTCAGCAACTCATCATTATACGCAGGGGTGACGGTATTCTTATATCGCCCCCACCATTTAAGATAATCGGGCAGGCCTGACCGGTGGTTAAGCAGCATCTTAACCGTGATTTGCGGGTAAGGAAAAGACGGCAGGTATGTTTGTACAGGATGATCAATATTCAGGTACTTGTGCTGGTGCAGGTACATAACCGCTGTTGCAGTAAATGTCTTCGAGGTAGATGCCAATTGTACAGGGGCATCTTTGGTCAACTTTATATTCCTGTTTTTATCGGCAAAACCAAGGTAACGTTCGTAGATGATATGTCCCTGGTAGCCTATTAGCACACTACCATTAAAACCGCGTGCAACCTGTAGCTTGTAAAATGAATCAAGCTTATACCGCATCTGCTGGTAGTCGGCAGACGAGGTATCATCAAAATAGAGATGTACGCTACCAAACTTTTTAGACTCGCCTACGTATTTGGGACAGGCATGCACGCTAAATGTGCTCCAGCCCAGGGAACAGAAAAAAATGGTTAATAAGAGATGTATCTTTTGTTGCATTATCCAAACTACCACTACTTACAAAGCTAACTTATATGATTATGAGTTGTTTTCCTTTAACTCATCTTTAACAAACTTATGAGCTTTCTCGATAAATTCATAATAGCACTGCCCTATCTCGTAATAGCTGATGACAAAAGTCCTGTAAGCATCATCGACAGGTTTCATGTGTTTCGCCCTGCGCTGTAAACCTTGCAGGGAGCGTTGTGCGCCCATCATGGTGCGGTAATTGTACAGCCAGTTTCCCTCTTTCATATAAGGGAATATGGCCGCAAATTGTGGTGGAAAATATTGTTGCATGGACGCTAACTTTTTATACACATCCTGTGTAAAACTCAACAAATCGTTTTCCGTATTAAAGTATTGGGGGTCTGTTGCCAGGTAGTGGTCAAACAAGGTATCTACTATTGCGCCTGAATATAAACCATACTCCTGCCTGAACCATACCTGCGCACGTTGTACGGCAGCATTTGCATCTGTAAATGTATCTATATGCCTGTGCAGCATAATCCCTCTTTGTATGCCTTCAGGATATTCCTTAACAGCAGCCATCCCTTTTACGTAATCACCAATCATGTTGCCCAAAAGCAGCTCCGCATCGCCGAATGAAAATAAGGCATGGCCTAAATAATTCATACCTGCAATCTACTACAACTGCATGATACGGGGCAGCTTTTCGGATAGTATTTTCAGGTCGTTATTCATGGCTTTTAATTCCACCAATAGTTTTTCAAGGTATATCTGCTGATGTGGTGTCATTTGCATAGGCAGGGGCAACTGTTGTATATCCTGCACTACGAAATTACCATCAGGGTCTAATGCCGGCAGGAGGGCCATATTTTTATTAAACCACATCAGCGATTCTGTAACGAGTTTTGCCTGCTGTTCTTTATCCTTCATCTCAGGCACCGGTTGCTCCAGTTGTATATTATTAAGCTCCCGCGTTATCCTTATGTTGTGCGTAATGATGTAATAGAATATCGCAAAAGGCTTTTTCCTGAAAGTGGGCTCTTCCATATAGCGGCTGAAAGAATCGAAGGCATTGCTGTTGGCAGACTCAGCCTTTCGTTTGTGCTTTGTCCAGTTCTGTTCTTTCTCTTTCGGGAAGATGTTGGCCAGGAAGTAGAGGTAGTTCATGTAAATAGCATGTGCCAGGTGCGCAGGCAGGTATTTTTTATCCCATGTAGGTAGTAATACAAACCCTGCAACAATGGCAATACCTGCCCCCGCCATGGTGGATAAAGCCCGTGTTATAATAAGGGAACTGCTCAGTTCCCTGTTGATGTTAAAGAGCAGCACCAGGTTGACCGTTATAAAAAATGCGGCCAGTGAATACCTGGTACGCAGGTACACTACCATAGGTATAAACGTGAGGAAGAGTAAGGCTTCCTGCAAATATAACCCTGTAGGTAGCTTTAAAAATAATCCTGCTACCAGGCCACCTGCCACAGTGCCTATAACTCTGTCCCTGGCTTTTACCCATGTAGCGCCAAAATAGGTTTGCATCACTATCATTAGTGTGAAGGGTATCCAGTAGCCGTGGTCAATATTCCAGTATTTGTATATGAACATAGCCAGTGCTGCGGCTATAGCAGACCGCAGGGCGTACCTGGCCGTAAATGTGCTGAAGTTGAACAACAACTGTATATACCGCAGCCAGTATTTAGGGTGCAGAATAAAAATGGTTTTCATCAACGAGTAGGAACGTATCATAGACCGCTCGTTGACAATGCCCTGCAAATGACTGAACGCTGCATCTATTATTTTAGCATTGCGCTCTGCCAGTTGCGCTATGCGCAGGATATGTGTATTGGCCTCATCATCCTGCTCTGCCAGGCGTTCGCGCAGTAAAACGGTCAGCTTAAACAACCTGTTGATACGCGAACGCAGTATCATTTCTTCCGCTACCTCTGCCGTTACAGTATATACTGCCATCCTGTCAAGGGTTTGCTGTGTGGCACGCAGCAATGTAAATATCTTTATCCGCAGGGCACTATCCAGTTTGTTGCGGTGCAGGTTGCCCAACTCTTCACTAATAGTCATTACCTGTGCGCCTACTATGGCCGCTGCCTTGCGCACCTGTGCCAGCGCATGCTCGTGCCCGTCTTTTTCAGTGCTTTCGTGTGCCAGCTTCTCAAACAGGTCAAGCGAGCCATCGATAGCTGTACGTATAGCTTTTTCTTTCTGGTAAATGTTATGCTCATTGGCACGTGGCCCTATGCCTTCCCATCCCTGCGATATTGCTTTAGCCAGTTCTGCCACAGATTTCCATATCATAGCTACAGAACGGCGGTAAGGCCGCTGCGCAGGTGTGAACAGCGATGCCGCAATAGCTGCAAAGGCATTCCACCCCACCCCTATAGCCACCAGTGCGGTACGTTCCTGCAATTCAGGCCAGTTATCTGTAGGGTATGCATTGCAGAAAATGAACAGGGCATACACACATATAGCCAGCCCGCTGCCGCGGTTGCCTATATTTTTCAGCAGTGATGAGATGAAGCCTACTACCGCCATCAACAGTACACTCAGCCATAATATATTACCTGAAACACTGCCTAACAACGCAAAAAATATGGCCAGTACTGAACTACCCGCTAACAGCTTCAGCCTATGCTGGAAATCACCTTTCAGTTCTACCCAGCATATACATTCTGCCATCAGGGCTATCCACCCCGCCTGCTCCAGGTGACCCGTGTACAGGCCCCATATGAGTGGCACCATGGCAGCTATAGCCATACGCAGTCCCCAGCTTACATCAGGCTCAAACGACTCTCTTTCCAGGAGCCTGTTCAGTTGCTTATATGGTTGTATAATGCGCACGTATAGTGAGAGAAAGTCTTAGTACCTGCTTGTAATCTGTTTGTCTATCAGTACAGATAATTGTTCACTCTTCACCATTCCTTCATAAAACCTGCGATAATTCTTAGATGGACTCAGCAACAGTGTAGCCGGTATAGAGCCCTGCCATTCATCCTCTATTTTAGGTATAAATTCATTGGCATTGGTTTCATTCAGCCATAGTACCTCGTGCTGTAGTTTCTTTTTAGCTATAAATTTTTCTATTTTTTCAGGATAGTCATTCTTAAAGTCAAGGCTTACCAGCAATATTTTCACCGGCTTACCTTCATACCTGTCTGCCAGTTTCTGAAATTCAGGCAGTTCCCTGATGCATGGCCCGCACCATGTAGCCCAGAAGTTAATAACAAAAAGCGTATCGCCGCCATTGGCTACACGTTTCATCAATGTTTCAGCATTGTAAGCAGGCACAGCCTGAGCATGCGCAGAAGCCGTAACACCCATCAGCATTAAAACCAGAAACAAAGTCTTTATATAATAAACCATCACACAAAGGTATTATTCTATCTCCTGCATATCACTATACAATATCTTAAAACAATGTTGAAATAGTAATGTTTTGGTTCATTTACATTAGGTTTGCGAGGTAATTTTTCAGTAAAACATATTTATGGATAAAATATCTTCATTACAGGATAAGATAGCGCAAGCCATGCTGGGTGGCGGACAAAACCGTATAGACAGCCAACATAAAAAAGGTAAGCTCACCGCCCGCGAGCGCATCCAGTTACTGATGGATGAAGGCTCATTTGAAGAGGTAGGTATGCTGGTAACACACCGCAGCCGCGACTTTGGCATGGATAAAGAAGTGTACATGGGCGACGGCGTTGTAACCGGCTACGGTACTGTAAATGGCAGGTTGGTATATGTTTTCTCACAGGACTTTACTGTATTTGGCGGCAGCTTGTCTGAAACACATGCTGAAAAGATATGTAAGATAATGGACCTTGCCGTGCAGAATGGTGCACCATTGGTAGGTCTGAACGACAGCGGTGGCGCAAGGATACAGGAAGGTGTGGTATCACTGGGTGGATATGCTGATATCTTTCACAGGAATGTTAAGGCATCGGGCGTCATTCCACAGATATCGGCCATCATGGGCCCGTGTGCAGGCGGTGCTGTATATTCTCCGGCCATTACAGACTTTATATTGATGGTAGAACATACCTCCTACATGTTTGTAACCGGACCAAACGTTGTAAAAACCGTTACCCACGAAACTGTAACCAGCGAAGAACTGGGCGGTGCGCAGACACATGCTTCAAAATCAGGCGTTACGCATTTTGCCTGTGCCAACGAGGTGGCTTGTATAGAGAACATCAAACAGTTGCTGAGTTATATGCCGCAAAACTGCGAGGAAGATGCCCCTTCATACCATCATGAAGTAGGAGATGAAAAACGCCCTGTATTAAACAATATTATACCGGACAACCCCAACCAACCTTATGATATGAAAGAAGTGATCGAACAGATCACCGATGCAGATTCTTTCCTGGAGGTACACAAAAGTTATGCGGAGAACATAGTAGTGGGCTTTGCACGTATAACAGGCCGCAGCATTGGCATAGTCGCTAACCAGCCTGCCAGTCTTGCAGGGGTATTGGATATAGAATCGAGCAAAAAAGGAGCTCGCTTCGTGCGCTTTTGCGATGCCTTTAATATTCCCCTGCTGGTATTGGTAGATGTGCCCGGCTTCCTGCCCGGTACCGACCAGGAATGGCATGGTATCATAACCAATGGTGCTAAACTATTGTATGCACTAAGCGAGGCTACAGTACCTAAGGTTACGGTTATTACCCGCAAAGCATATGGTGGCGCTTACGATGTAATGAACTCCAAACACATTGGCGCCGACCTGAATTATGCATGGCCTACTGCAGAGATAGCGGTTATGGGTGCAAAAGGTGCCGCTGAAATTATCTTTAAAAAAGAAATATCAGAAGCAGCGGATAAAGACGCCAAATGGAAAGAGAAGGAACTGGAATACATGGAGAAATTTGCCAATCCTTATGGCGCTGCAGCAAGAGGGTATATAGATGAAGTAATACTACCCGATGTAACCCGCGAAAAACTAATACGCGCCTATAAAATGCTGGAAAACAAAGTAGAGTTAAGGCCGAAACGCAAACATGGAAATATTCCGCTATAAGAACTAAAATACGGCTCATTGCAGCCGTATTTTTATATCTATGAGTTTAGTGCTGAAAGCGATACATACCATAATAGATTGGCTGCTATACACCAGTATATTTGCAGCATGCTGCGCGGTGGGGCTATGTATGGGCACGGAGCGTTTACTATTAAATGATGTTGTACCACTCTACTCTCCCCTCCACATGTTGGTATTTGGCAGTACTTTGTTTGTTTATAATGTGCACTACCTTGTCAAGAAATCAACACCTGAAATATCAGACAGGTTTGCATGGTCGCAGTATCATAAGCTGTGGCATTACCTGTTTACAACCATTGGGGTAATAGCATGTGGTTTTGCAGTGTATCAATTACCCCTCAGCATTTTATATACATGCATTATACTCGGGGTATTATCATTTTCCTACTCCATACCCTTGCTACCTTTCAAAAACAAAAAACGCCTGAAAGACTTTGGCTGGATAAAAATACTGGTATTGACAACAGTATGGACGATTGTAACCAGTGTGTTACCCATACTATATCATGGTTCAGAAATAAGCGCATATCCTTATGAAATACTGATGCGCTTTGTATTTATGTTCACCCTATGTGTGGCGTTTGATATACGTGATATGCAGACAGATATGGATGCGGGCATTGCTACCCTGCCCAATATAATAGGCGTAAAAGGTAGCTACAAGGTGATGACTGTTTCGATGATACTCTTCATAATGATGTGTATCATACAATACTTCAGGTACCCGTCTGCCGGCAGATTGGCTGGGGAACTTATTGTAGCATTGGCTACTAAATTATCAATAGACTATGCACGTAAACACCCATCAGACAGGGCCTACCTCGGGCTGGTGGACGGTATGATGCTGCTGTACGCTGTGCTGGTACTGTGGTAGAAAAGCATCTTTTTCATCCGGCCTTACACTGCTTAAATATATCGTTACGGGTTTTCATTTATCTTTGCCGGTTATGGGGCAAAATAAACTTGTTCGCTTTGAGGCTATAAATAAATATGCTAATGTTTTGCAGTATCCTAAAGACATGAAGGATAAATGGTCGGAATTTTTCGGTAATAATAATCCCATAACACTGGAACTTGCCTGTGGCAAAGGGGAATATAGTGTAAATCTCGGCCGCAAGAATAAGGATAAAAATTATATAGGTGTTGATGTAAAAGGTAACCGCATATATATTGGCGCTAAACAGGCGCTGGAAGAGGGGCTTAACAATGTTTCATTTATGCGCACACATATATTGCAGATTGAAGAATACTTCCATCCCGGTGCAATAGAAGCGATATGGATCATATTTCCCGACCCTTTTCTTCGTGAATCTAGAGAAAAAAACAGGCTGACACATCCCCGTTTCCTGTACCGCTACCAGAAGATACTGAAACCGGGCGGTATCATCAACCTGAAAACTGACTCAAAAGAACTGTATGACTATACACTGGAAGTAATAGAACAAACCAACTGTACTATAGTAGAAAACATAACTGATATATACGGCAAAGGGAAAGCGACAGGGCCACTGGCCATACAAACGTTTTATGAAAAAATGCACCTTGCTGATAACCGTACCATTAATTACGTATCATTCAGGCTGCCGGAACATACTTTAGAAATAGACGAGCGCTATAAAAAGCACCAGGGATTTGCAGGAAGGGATTGATTACTATATAAATGAAGATGGATTGCTGGTCTTTACAGAGGCATTTCACCTGCAAAGAGGAGTATGCTGTGGCCGTGGTTGTAAACATTGCCCCTATAATTATATTAATGTACCGGATATAAAAAGAGCGCAATTATTAGCAAAAAGAAACCAAAATGAAAAAGACGACAACGGACAAGGATAGTCTTTACGATGCTATATACGATGTAGTGCGTGCTGTGCCGAAAGGCAGGGTAACATCGTATGGTGCTGTATCTGCGGCCATAGGTGTAAAATCAGGTGCAAGAGTTGTAGGCTATGCCATGAACCTGAGTGGAAATGTAAAACCTAAAGTACCGGCACACAGGGTTGTTAACCGCAACGGCATGCTTTCGGGCAAACACCATTTTTCTCCACCGGAAAAAATGCAACAGTTATTAGAGAAAGAAGGTGTAAAAGTAGAAAATGATACAGTTGTTGATTTTAAGAAATTGTTTTGGGACCCATTAATTGAACTTTAAGGCCCTGATTGTTGTTGTAACATCATGATTCGTTACAAAGCATCTCTCAAATTATTATCACTCGCTACTATTGTCCTCATCACATCATCCTGCAAAAGGGATGTAGATTTTGAAGAATTCAGTGCCGGTATCAGGCAAACTTTCACAGCTAAAGATTCCACGTCAAAAAAGAACATTCGTAATACATCTGCCAGCGTATATGCCATATACAGCGGTAATGGCTTTACGCCTGTGTGGATAAACGAAGAAGGTAAAATCAAAAACACAGATGAATTTATTAAGGGTTTAGAAGCGCTGCCCGGTGAAGGCATATCAATAGCTAAGTATAACCTGGCTGAATTGAAAGCGCAGGCTGAAGCCATGAGTAAGAACAAGAACCGGAAGGATATACAGGCTGTAATAGAATGGGATAAGAAAATGACCACTGTCTACGTACAAGCAGCAAATGATTTGCTGTATGGTGTGCTCGATCCTGAAGATGCCGTTGATATGTGGTACCACGATAATGATACAACGGTTAACTGGCAGGAAAACATAAAAAATAACAAGTTCCCGTCTTTAGATGTTTACAGGAGCAAACTCGGTACTTATGCGGCATTGGTAAAACACCGTGCTTCATTGGCAGATGGTGATTCTGCAAAGGCTTCTGTAGATGCAAATCTTGAGCGTTTACGCTGGTTGCCGCAATCTTTTGAAGAGGATTACATACTGACAGTAGTACCTATGATGGAAATAATGCTGAAAGAAAAAGGCAAAACCACCATGCAGATGAAAGCTGTAGTAGGGAAACCGGACAGGGAAACGCCTTCTCTAAATGCTGACATTGTAAACATAGTGTTTAATCCTTCTTGGGGTGTACCGCCCGGTATTATGAAAAAAGATGTTATACCCGGGTTACTAAACAAGGGCACAGGTTACCTGGATAAAAAAGACCTGAAAGTATATGACAGGAAAGGCAACGAAGTTGATCCATCTACCATTACCGCAGACAACTATAAAGGATATGTATTCCGTCAACCACCAAGTGAAAAAAATGCATTGGGCCAAGTGAAGCTTAACATGCCCAACCCATGGGATATCTACCTGCACGATACACCATCAAAAGGTGATTTTGAACTGGAAGAAAGATATAAAAGCAGTGGCTGTGTCCGCCTTGAGCGTGCCCTGCCCCTAGCAGAATATATTTTAAAGAAAATGAACAGCAATAACGATACTTTACAGATAGATAATGTGCTGAATGCAGGCGAGACCAAATACATCAAACTACAGCATCGCCTTCCTGTACATATTGTTTACCTCACTGCATATGATGTAGATGGCCGGTTACAGTTCTTTAAAGATATATACAGTAAAGACCGCGAACTTGCGGCCTTACTCAACAAACAAAACTAAGATTAAAATATTATTGCATAACCTGTGCAGTCGCCTGGATTGGTGTTTTCACTACAGGAGTTATTTCCTTGTTTAACCAGTAAGAATTTGCAAGATATTTTTGTTCAGGATAATAGATAAATAAACATGTACCACCTTTAGTGCAATCTATTACTTTCTCACAAACTTCAGGAGCTATAGCGGGGCAACCCCAGCTCCTGCCCAGGCGGCCGGTGCCTTTTATAAAATCTTCGCTTACATAACCAGCGCCATGCATTACTATGGCACGCTCATATGCAGCAGAGTTGTAGCCATCGTCCATACCATGCAGGTAAAGAGAATTACCGTGGCTGCCGGTATAGGTATCACCGGTTACATAAAAGCCCATGCTGCTCTGGTGCGAACCTTCATTATTTGAAAAGGCCTTGGCATACTCTTCGCCAGTACCCTGCCCATGTGCTACATAAGTATTCAGCAATACTTTATTATTAGCAAGGTCTATAAGCCACATGCGGTTTTTGTTGGCAGACAATGAATAGTCACACACGGTTAGTATTTGTTTTTCCGTATTCAGCTTGTTTTCTGCCTTCAGGTTTAAATAGCCTGTATATGCTTTGGCAAATACATCATAATTCAACTTCTCAACTCCTGTAAAATCTATTTTGTTGTATTTTTCAGAGATAGCATTTACTACCACTTGCGTCATATGCACATCAGGCTCAGTAGCTCTACCGCTATCATTTGCCAATACCATCATAACTACGCCTAACCACACCAGTGCTCTGTTCATTTTATACTTTTTATGTTTTAATGGAATGATATAAAAGTAAGCAAAATTAATCACCTATTAAAAACATTTCATGTGTTTTAACAACACATTACAACACTCAAATTTCTCTCCTATATCTATAAAAACAGCCTATTTAAAGTTATTGGCCCGCTCTACTTCTACAATACTCAGGGGCTTAGTGTAGTAAGTTTCATACTTAATTTCCATGCCTACCTCTATAACGTTGCGTTTGTAAGAAGGGTTCCTGGTGCTAACAGGGAACCGTTTTATACCTTTTACGGTATTGCCCGATTGTATCATGGCTATAGCAACACGCTTCACATCAGCCAGCGGCACACCTGTACCAAACCATATACAATTTGATTTCTGGTAGCCGGTATTCTTATCCAGTTTTTTTGTGTTGTAATTATATCCCAATGATTTTAACGCAATCTGCAAACTTTCATTATCAGCCTTTCTTAAAAAATACCAAACAACTATATCTTTTCTATTTACCGGCAACGCATCTTTATGCTCAGCATTTTCATCAGTTGATGCTGATCCTTCCTGCTTAACTTCATTTTTTTCGACAGCAGGTGTAGTTATCTCTTTACCTGGTTCCAGCTGTTCTTTAACAGGCAGTATAACTACTGTATTCTGTACCGCTTGCTCTTCCGGAACATTCCCTTGTCCGGAACGTAATTTACCGGCAGTATATTTCAGTTGAGCATATTCAGTCCTCATATCCAACACCTGCCTGTATGAAAATAAAATCCATAGCGTACCGGCAACAACACATAGAATGGTGAATACAACACCAACGGTAATTATATTGGCTAATCTTCTATTAACAGTTGCCGATTGAGTTATCATTAATTTAAAATGATTAATGTATAAAAAAATATCTGATTGCATTCTATTGCATACAGATTAATGCTTATGTAACAGCGAAATAAATAATACTGCAAATATAGATATAAATGCATCGTATGGCGCGATTACCCTCTATGCGATATTTTTTGTTACTTTTGGCTGTCTTAAAAATATTTTATGAAAGAAGTGTATATAGTATCTGCCGTGCGCACACCATTGGGTAGCTGGGGCGGTAGTTTAAAAGATTTTTCAGCTACAAAGCTGGGTGCAATAGCTATAAAAGGAGCTATTGACAAAGCCGGTATTGATGTAAAAGAAGTTGACGAGGTATTGATGGGCTGTGTAATGCAGGCTAATCTTGGCCAGGCTCCTGCACGCCAGGCTGCAAAGTTTGCAGGTTTGCCTGATACTGTTCATTGCACCACAGTAAATAAAGTATGTGCAAGCGGTATGAAAGCCGTAATGCAGGGTGCACAGGCCATAATGCTGGGCGATGTAGATGTAGTTGTAGCAGGTGGTATGGAAAGTATGAGCAATGTACCATTCTATAGCGAAAACATGCGCTGGGGTAACAAATATGGCAATGTTACTATGATAGATGGCCTTGCAAAAGATGGCCTGACAGATGTGTACCACAACTATGCTATGGGTAATGCTGCTGAACTTTGCGCCAGCGAATGCAACATCAGCCGTGAAGCACAAGATGAGTTTGCTATAGAAAGCTACAAACGCAGCCAGGCATCTGTAAATGGCGGCAAGTTTGAAAATGAGATAATACCGGTGGAAATTCCCCAGCGTAAAGGCGACCCGATTGTTTTTGCAAAAGACGAGGAGCCATTCAATGTTAAGTTCGACAAAATACCTGCGCTGAACTCTGCTTTCATAAAAGGTGGTTCTGTTACTGCTGCTAATGCCAGCACAATGAACGATGGTGCAGCAGCACTTGTATTGATGAGCAAAGAAAAAGCGGAAGCGTTAGGCATAAAACCAATAGCAAAAATAAAAGGCTATGCAGATGCTGAACAAGCACCGGAGTGGTTCACGACTACCCCATCCATTGCTGTGCCTAAAGCAGTACAAAAAGCCGGTTTGAAAATGGAGGATATTTCCTTCTTCGAACTGAACGAGGCATTCAGCGTGGTAGGTTTGGTTAACATGGAGAAAATGAACCTGAAACCCGAACAAGTGAATGTGAATGGCGGTGCTGTAGCATTAGGCCATCCGTTGGGTGCAAGTGGTGCACGCATACTAGTTACACTTATCAACGTACTGGAACAAAACAATGCTAAGTACGGCGCAGCAGGTATATGCAATGGGGGCGGCGGTGCAAGCGCTGTAGTGCTTGAGAAAATGTAATTTCCAATTCAAAATAAAAAGTAAAAGGTGCGGACATCCGCACCTTTTTACTTTTGAAACACGGCGATTTTATAACCCACCCATCTTACAAATCTTTTTATACTCAACCGGAGTTACTTTACCAACCGACAACCTGGATAAACGAACAAGGTCCATGTTTTCCAGCTCTTTTTCTGCTTTAATAGCTTCAAGTGTGACAGGTTTGGGCATAGGTTTTAGTGGTTTAAAATCTACTACTACCCAGTTCGGGTCATCTGTTGTAGGATCCTGGTAGGCTGTCTTTACAACCTCTGCTATGCCTACAATTGCCAGTCCTTCATTGCTATGATAGAAAAATACCTGGTCACCTTTCTGCATATCGCGCAGGTTATTTCTTGCGGCATAGTTGCGCACACCATCCCAGAATGTTTTCTTATCCTTTACAAACTGGTCCCAACTATATTTAAACGGTTCTGATTTTATCAGCCAGTAATTCATATGCGTTTTATTATACCGCTAAAATACTATTTATCCCTTTGCAATAAATAAGAGGCCAGCTCGAACAATGGTTTTTTCCTTTCTTCAGGCACATCTATTTCTGCCAGATTGGCAAAAGCCATATCTGAATAATGACTGACCGCTTCCCTGCATGCCTCATCTGCGCCTGTGTTGCTATACAAAGATAACATGGCAGGAACTTTCGTCTCATCATCCCGGCCTATTAACGCGGTAATGGCTGTGTGTTGTAGTTGGTTGGCATGTTGCAGCGCTTTTATCAGCAGGTAAGTCTTCTTATTTGCTTTAATATCTCCGCCATTCTGCTTACCCAATTTATCACTATCACCAAAGGCATCCAGGTAATCGTCCTGTAGCTGGAAAGCTATACCTACATTTTTACCAAACTCGTATAGCTTATCTGCATTTGCGCCCGACGCGCCACCCAGGATCGCACCCATTTTCAAGCTGCAGGCTAATAGTACAGATGTTTTCAAGGCTATCATATTGATGTATTCATCAATAGAAACATCATTCCTATCTTCAAAATCCATATCCAGTTGCTGCCCTTCGCATACTTCTATTGCAGTAGTATTAAACAGTTGCAGCAATTCAGGCAACGATTTTTTTGCTTTCGCTATCTGAACATACGCCTGTATGCACATTACATCTCCACACAGTATGCCAGCAGTTAGTCCGTACCTGGCATGTACTGTTGGGTTGCCCCTGCGCAAAGGCGCCTTATCCATTATATCATCGTGTATCAGCGTGAAGTTGTGAAACAATTCTATACCAGTCGCCACATGCCATGTATCTTCCACTATTTCGCCAAACAACTCATTACCCATTATACACAAAGCCGGCCTTACCCTTTTAGCACCTAAAGCCAACAGGTAGCGGCAAGGCTCATATAAATTATCAGGCGATTGCGGAAAGGTGGACTGCTCTTGTAGCCGTTGTTCAAATTGCTTTACTACCTCCTTGAAATCGTACATGAATTATTTTTTGCGCGTTGTATTCCTTTTATCAGTCTTGCGGGGTGCGGGTGTTGCCTTACGTTTTGGTTTTTCTACCATACCAACCAGTGAAAAATCTATCTGCCTTTTATCAAGGTTGGTGCTTACTACCCTCACTTTTACCTTATCACCTACGCCGAACCGCATTCTTGTATGCCTGCCTACCAGCGCGTATTCACCTTCCAGGTGTTGAAAATCATCAATATCTGCCAGTTCAGACATCTGCACCATTCCCTCGCATTTATGTTCAACTGTTTCTGCCCAGAAGCCGAAGGCGGCGACACCACTCACAACTGCATCAAATTCTTCACCAACATAATCCTGCATAAATTCTACCTGCTTGTATTTATTGGCGGCCCGTTCACTATCCATTGCGCTGCGCTCCTGCTGAGAGCAGTGGCGGCATTGCTGTTCCAGTTGTTTCATCGGGTGTATGTCGTTATTCAGGCATTCAAATAACACTCGGTGCACCAGAACATCCGGGTAGCGACGTATGGGCGATGTGAAATGGCAGTAATCCTGAAAGCCAAGGCCATAGTGACCTATATTCTCTGTAGTATATATAGCCTTTGCCATTGTACGTATGCCCAATGTTTCCAGAACATGTTGCTCCGGCTTACCTTTCGCCAGAGCCAGCATTTCGTTAAACGAATTTGCAATAGCCTGTGGTGAACCTGTTTGAAACTTATGGCCATATCTTGCCGCAAATGCTGCAAATATATTCAGCCTTTCTTCATGAGGGGCATCATGCACACGGTATGGAAATGGTACAGGCTTATTCTTTATTTCAATTTTTGATACATGCTCTGCAACAGTTCTGTTAGCGAGCAACATAAGTTCTTCTATAAGCTGGTGCGCCTCTTTACTTTCTTTTATAACAATGCCTATTGGTTTGCCATTTTCATCCAGCTTGAACCTTACCTCCTGTGAAGAAAAGTTGATAGCGCCTTTCTTAAACCTTTCTGCCCTTAACGTTTGAGAAATGGAATTCAGCAACAATATTTCTTCCTTATAATCACCCTCTGCTCCTTCTATCATCTCCTGCACTTCCTCGTAAGAAAAACGCCGTTTAGACCTTGTAACAGTTTTTCCCAGCCAATAGTCCTTTACTTTACCCGCTTTGTTCATCTGGAACACTGCCGAGAATGTATATTTATCTTCATTTGGCCTCAGCGAGCATAATTCGTTAGACAAACGCTCGGGCAACATAGGCAAAACCCTGTCGGGCAGGTAAACACTGGTAGCACGGTGGTATGCCTCCTTATCCAGTTCACTGTCTTTAGCTATATAATGGCTTACATCTGCTATGTGTACACCTATTTCATAATAATCATCTTTCAGGGCTTTTACAGATATAGCGTCGTCAAAATCTTTAGCATCAACAGGGTCGATGGTTATGGTGAGTTCATCTCGCATATCCCTGCGTTTCTTCAACTCGGCACTATCCACTCCTTCAGGAAAGCGTGCTGCTTCTTCCAGTACATCATCAGGGAATGCAAGCGGGAAACCGTTCTCAATCAGTATACCCTGCATGGCTACTTCGTTAGCACTTTCGTTGGTGAGGATGCTCACAATTTCACCCATGGGATTTTTTGATTTGCCTTCCCACTCAACAATTCGAGCTATTGCACGGTCTCCATGTTCTGCCCCATTCAGTTGGTGTTGTGGTATAAATATATCCACCGGCATTTTTTCGGCATCTGTTACCAGGAATGCAAAACTCTTATGTACCTCTACCCTCCCGCTAAATTCAGATTGCTTCCTTTTCAGGATGTCAAGTATTACCCCATCCGGTTTTGCACCCAGTCTTTTACCCCTCGTTGATACTTCTATCCTTACCTCATCACCATTCAGGGCGTTCTTCAGGTTTTCACGTTTTATCATGATGTCTTTCGCCAATCCTTCCACGGTTACATATCCCAAACCGGAACGTGTAACTTCTATCACGCCTTTATAAATCGTCTTACCACCACTGCTCGCATTCTTCTTGTTGTTCTTACTGTTCCTCGCCATAATACATCATATTATTTTCGTTAACCGTATGCTCTGTATAATCTAAAATTAACTTATCAAATTCACTTCCTTTATTGAATAAAAAAGAAACCTGTATCGGTATCACAGCAACTGTTACATCCCATTCTTTCAATTTATCTGCATGGAGGTGCAACCTTGCAGCATCTTTTTCTGTAGTCAGAATCACTTTGTTACCTGTCTTCCAGTTATTATATGTTTCTTTTATTTCTTCAATATCTTTTTTCAAAAAATAGTGATGATCTGCATAGGATAATACATGTATTTCCTTCGCTATCCTTTCAACATAACTGGCTAGTGGTGCCGGTTTGGCTATACCACACACCAGTAATATGCTTTTGCCCTCCAATACAACCCTTTCATGGGTAAAAAGGTTGTAAGGTGTATCATAGAATATTTTTGTAAAAAATACTTTTTGCGCCGGTAATGGGTTGATATGCGCTTCCATTTCTTTCGCCGCTTCGATGGTCATATCTTCCGGGCACTTAGAAACTATGATTATATCGGCCCGCTTATAAGCCTGCCTGTTTTCTCTTAAAGTACCTACAGGTAAAATGTAATCTTTATAAAAGGGCTTACTGTAATCCGTTATTAAAATATTTACTCCTGCCTTTACAGACCGGTGCTGAAATGCATCATCCAGCAATATCACCTCTACCAATGGGCGCTGTTGCAAAAGGCGGGGGATGCCGGTCATGCGTTCTTCTGCAACACTCACTATAAGTTCCGGGAACTTCATATGGTATTGCATGGGCTCATCGCCTATACGTAAAGCATTAGTTTCAGCATCGGCCAGCAAGAAACCCTGTGTTCGCCTCTTGTACCCCCTGCTCATGGTAGCAGCCTGAAAACGGTATTGAAGTAACCTTACCAGGTATTCTATATGGGGTGTTTTGCCTGTACCGCCAACAGACAAATTGCCTACATTGATCACCGGAACACTAAAACTGATAGAAGAATAGAAACCGCTGTCGTACAAACGGTTGCGCAACCACAATACCGCACCATAAATAATGGCGAGGGGATAAAGCAATATGCGAACGATAGAAAAAATATAATACAGCGCATTGCCTTTATTCATACCTCGAAAATAATGTATAGTGTAATGTCATTGTATGTTATTTGCAAATGTAGGCAACATGTATCTAAGTATAATGATATTAACTGACTATTAAACACTAAAAAATGAGGTATAATTATTAGCTTGTTTTATGAAAATAATCTTATATTTAAATGTGAAATTTGAAGTAATTTTCACTAAAAAATAACATTTCGCTTCACACGGCTTTTAAGAAAATTATACTGCAATGTTTATAAGACCTGTACTATACCTGCTTTTTGCTATTCTTTATTTGGCTAATAATGTTTATTCACAGCAAACTTCCTGCCCTCCCAATCTTGATTTTGAAAACGGCACATTAGATAATTGGGAGTTTTATACAGGTATTTGCTGTCCTACAAATACAGCAGTACCCGGAGCTGCTATTAACGGACGTCATACTCTTATGAGCGGTGCCGGCTTGGACCCATACGGAAATTTCCCGGTTGTCCCCCCGAATGGTGGTCAGTATTCTTTAAGACTGGGCAATAACTCAACCGGTGCACAAGCTGAAAGAGCACGTTATTATGTACAAGTACCTGCTAATCCGAATAGTATTTATACACTTACATATAGCTATGCTGTAGTATTGCAAAACCCCGGACATACACAAGCAGAGCAACCCAGATTTGAAGTTGCTGTTTTTGATTCTGCTACAGGGTTAGCAGCGCCATGCAACCAATTTGATTTTGTTGCAAGTGCGGGATTGCCAGGTTTTCGAAATGCAGCCAATGGTGTAGTTTATAAGCCGTGGGCCACGGCAAGTATCGACCTTTCTGCAATGGCAGGAAAGACTGTTGCAATAGACTTTACAAGCGGAGACTGCTCGCAGGGAGGCCACTTCGGCTATGCCTATATAGATGTAGCCTGCAACTTTTACCAGTCATATACATTGCATTGCCCTGACCAGCCCACATATACCCTGGAAGGCCCTCCGGGTTTTTCGGTTTACGAATGGCGCGACAACTCGAATAATATTATTGGCAATACCCAAAGGGTTACGATACCAACTCCTGCCAGCAGCAGTACGTTTTCTTTAATTGTATTGCCATACTCCGGTTTTGGCTGTCCTGACACCATATACTCGTCATTTACTATCACCAATATGACCGTTGACATCTCTCTGGATACAGCTGTTTGCGCCGGAGAGAGTGTGCAGCTTTCATCGGGCACAAACAGCAGTGCGGGACCATATACATATGAGTGGACTCCTCCGGCAGGGTTAAGCTGTAGCAATTGCGACGACCCAATTGCGACCCCCGCGGCATTCACAAAATACTATATCAAAATAACAGATAAAGACGGCTGTCATGCGACTGACAGTGTCATTGTCAGGGTTGACGAACAAGTCGTAACAAATATAAAAGTGGATGACACATTCTGCTCGAGCACTATCGTTCCGATAATAAATGATTTTTCAAACCCTTCATCTGCACAGTATTTATGGAATGTAAATGAAAATGGGGGTAACATCACAAATGGAATAAGTACCCCTGCAATAGATGCGTTATGGCACCAGTCCGGCACAAAAAAAATAAAACTGAAGATAATTAATGGCAGGTGCAGCGCAGAAGATTCTACAACTATTGAAATAGAACGTACCCCTCAAACCTCTTTTGAAGTCTTTAAGAATGAATGTGCAGGCATACCTGTTCAATTACATCCTAATTTTGAGCCAGAATCGGAATATCTATGGGAGATAGATGAACACCAGATTAATGAAACAGGATATGTAGAGACGCTCTACCTGCTTTGGAATACCATCGGCCAGAAAAAAATAAAATTGACTACTAAAAACCATAATGGTTGCTTCTCTTCAAAAGAGACTTTCATAGGTATCCAGCCATATCCTGTAGCGAGTATAAAAGCTGTGAATGCAGATAATCTCTGCCAGGGAAAAACTTTTGAACTGGAAGCCACGCATGACTACAGGTACGATTATTCATGGAGGCCCCCACAATACTTTGATGATAATGTAACCTCGAAAGTAACCGGCATAGCAGAAAAGAGCGGATATGTTTATGTAGATGTTACTAACCAGTGGGACTGTATGATTACCGACTCCTTCTGGGTTAATGGTGACCCTTGCTGCGATATATTTATGCCTGATGCCTTTACACCTGATAATAATAGTATAAATGACACCTATTGGTCGCCCGACCTTGATAAACATACACTTGTAGTATTTATTGTAGCAAACCGTCGGGGTCAGATAGTTTACGAAACTAATACACAGGGAAGAGGCTGGGATGGTACATTTAAAGGCGCACCGGCACCACAAGACACGTATACATACTACATAAAATACCTATGTAACAATAAGGATGAAATGACTAAAAAAGGTACCGTCATATTAATGAGATAGCATGTTATTTATCATATCAATATCAGGAAATACAGCACAGGCTTTAAGGTACAATAGTAAGTAAAAACACCTCCTGCTGAATATTGAGGTATTTATTTTTACCTTTGCTTCACTATTATGGCAGACAATAACCGCTACAATCAACGGGGTGTTTCCGCACAAAAGGAAGACGTACATCGTGCCGTTGCCAAACTGGATAAAGGATTATTTCCTAATGCTTTTTGCAAAGTTTACCCCGACTACTGGGGAAATGATGATGTATTTTGCAACCTGATGCATGCTGATGGCGCCGGCACCAAATCTATACTGGCATATATGTACTGGAAAGAAACCGGGGACATAAGTGTATGGAAAGGTATAGCTATAGATGCTATAGTAATGAATACTGATGACTTATTATGTGTGGGGGCTACAGGGCCATTTACATACTCATCAACCATTGGCCGTAATAAACATCTTGTACCTGGCGAAGTTATAAGTGAAATAATCAATGGTTCGCAGGAGTATTTTGATACTATGCGAGCGTATGGGATTGATATTAAGTTCTTGGGTGGCGAAACTGCCGATGTAGGAGATGTAGTGCGCACAATAATTGTTGATGGCACTATGGCCTGCCGTATGAGGCGTGATAAACTGGTCACCACAGAGAAAATGAAACCTGGAAATGTTCTGGTATCACTATCAAGTTATGGCCAGGCAACATATGAAACAGAGTATAACAGTGGTATGGGTAGTAACGGGCTGACAAGTGCACGCCATGAGCTCTTATCTAAGCAATATGTACAAAAGTATCCGGAAAGTGTAGACCCTAACTTGCCTGCAGATGTGGTTTATAATGGGAAATATAGTCTTACAGACAGCACGCCTACCCCACTTGATATTGGCAAAATGATCCTTTCACCTACCCGCACATACGCCCCGGTAGTTTTAGAAATATTAGATAAGCATTTTGACCGTATTAACGGTATAATACATTGCAGCGGCGGCGGCCAAAGCAAATGCCTTCATTATTTACCCGCCCCGCTAAGGGTTGTAAAGGACAACCTGCTACCTGTTCCTCCATTGTTTACAATGATACAAAAGTCGGCCGGCACCGATTGGCGTGAAATGTACCAGGTATTCAATATGGGTCAACGTCTTGAAATATTTACAGACCCTGCTACTGCAGATGATATTATAAGCATCGCTGACAGGTTTAACATTGAAGCTGTCATTTCCGGGTATGTTGAGGCATCGGATAAAAAAGAGGTGATTATTGAAAGCCCCTACGGCAGTTTTAAATATGAATAAAACTAATAATAACATATTCCCGTAAAGAAAATATTTGGCATAATCTGTGCTATTAGTAATAAAAAACTCTTTATGAATTTTAAAACACTATTACTTACCACTGTTTGTGCTGTATCATTCACTGCGTCTATAGCACAAGACAAACTCTACAAAAAAAATGGCGATATGCTGGAAGTCAAGGTTACTGAAATAACCCCCCGCACTATTAGCTATAAAAAACATGATAATACAAACGGGCCAAGTTATACTATCAGCAAAGCAGATGTTGCAAAAATCATCTATGAAAATGGTAGTGAAGACTATTTTGGCGAAGCTGACCAGTTAAAAAGGAATCTTAATAAAAAGCCTGTAAAGTATGGCAATAATATAATAAGCGCTATGCCTATGCAACTATTAACAGAAGGTGTAGGTGTGGGCATAGCCTACGAGCGCGTGCTGGATAAAGGAGGTATCTTAAGTTTTTATTTACCTGTTGCCATGTCTCTGACAAATAGCAGTGGCAGGGTAACCAATCCACAGACAGGACTGGTAAATACAGAGAACCGCCCGTATTACTACATAATGCCGGGACTTAAATTCTACCCGACTGGTAGTAAAGGCGTAGTGCGCTATGCAGTAGGCCCCAACCTCACCTATTTCACAGGCCAACGCTATGATTTTAAGTATGACAACTTAGGAAACACGATTGGCGTGGGTTGGCAGACACATAATGCCCTGGGAATTATGATTACTAATTCCCTGAACATTAACCCTACAAGTCGCATACATATTGGATTGGAATTAGGATTAGGATTTACATACATCAACAAAATGGATGGTATAGATGTGGGACAACCTGATCCTCTTGCACAATTTGGTTTTAAAATTGGTTACCGTTTTTAATAAATTTAAGAATATGAAAAATACAGTAAAAACATCTATTGCGATTGTTACAATCTCTTTTTCACTCATGTCTTGCCAAAAAGAGTATTCATGCGTGTGTAGCCAGGGCGCGTATAAAGAAATAGTACAGGCAAATACAAAAACAGATGCAGATAAAACCTGCGACAGTAAAGGTGCAGATTGTGAAATTGAATAACAAACGTTGTGATTAAGCAATTTAATAGCATTACTACTTTATGAAAAAAGCTATATTGTTTGCTATAATATTATCCGTCATCGGGTTCACATCCTGCAAAAAAGATTTTGTATGCAGTTGTACTGTTGACGGCAAAACTACTGATGTACCTATTACGGGTTTAAGAAAGCCTGAGGCAACCGCATCATGCAAGCAATTAGAATTAAGTACTGATGAAAATTGCAAGCTGAAATAATACACATCTATAAAATAAGAAAAACCGTATCATCCCGATACGGTTTTTCTTATTTTATACAATGTAATATTTGTTATTATTGTCTTTTTGTTCCCTGGAAGTTTGTAATAACTCTTTTGCCATCTACCATTTCGTCAATTACAATTTCAATCCTGTTTTCAGCAACCATTTTATAAGTGATGGTCTTGCCGGGAATATCAAAGAACACGTCATTTTTTGTCACGTTCCCTGACAGGATTTCGGGTTGTCTTGAATATATTGTTGTAAGAAGGATCCTGTTGGTTGTATCTCCAGCATTGCTGAACACAACCGCAGAGTCAATTATTACCGGCGATGAATTGATTTTTGTATTACCACCATAAAAACCATAGAATTTATGTCGTGAAACAACTTCACATTGCTGGCCTTCATAGCCGTCCGGGCATGAGCATGTCTCGTCAGAACAAGTGCCCCCGTTACGGCACATAAGGGTCTTACAACTATCGTTTGTGCATGATGTGTATGTAACCACGCTGGTTATACCCATAAAAACAGCTGCTGCCAGCAAAGAATGTTTCCAAAACCTCATAATGACTAAAAAAGTTATTTAGGGCAAAATACAAAAAATCCTGACTATTAATAAGCAAGGCATGCTTTTTTTATTATTTGCCATGTTCCCAGCCCTGCGCCACTAAAGGGTACACGTTGCCACCTTTGGTATGCAACTTCATACCTTCTTCTGCAGTAGTCATATAACCGATTATATGTATGCCTGCCCTCCCGTTTATCTTTTCATAATCTGCCTGAGAAATAGTAAAAAGCAATTCATAATCTTCGCCGCCATTAAGCGCGCACATGGTAGGGTCTATCTGGAAATCATAGGCTAATTCCCTACTTTCATCATGAATAGGTATCTTCTCTTCATACACTACACAACCCAGTTTGCTTTGCGTGCATATATGCATTATTTCAGAACTCAACCCATCGCTCACATCTATCATGGCTGTAGGCATAATATCCTGCTCCTGCAGCAAAGTAACTATGTCAGTACGTGCTTCAGGCTTCAGTAAACGGCCTACATTGTAAACTTTCCCCTGCAAGTCGGGCTGTACGCCGGGGCTTTCTATAAATATCCTTTTTTCTCTTTCCAGCAATTGCAAGCCCAAATAGGCTGCTCCAAGAGTACCTGTAACACAAAGCAAATCGCCATTATGCGCACCTGAGCGGGTGATATACTTATCGGGTGCTACCTCGCCTATGGCAGTTACACTTATCACGAAACCCTTATCAGAAGATGTTGTATCGCCCCCTACCAGGTCAACATTATAATGTTCACATGCAGCATACACACCTTCATAAAATTCTGCTATTGCCTCTACAGAAAACCGGTTGGATATACCGATGCTCATAGTAATATGGGTAGGCGTTGCGCACATTGCACAGATGTCAGACAGATTCACCACCACAGCCTTATATCCTAAATGTTTTAACGGAGTGTACATCAGGTCAAAATGTATCCCCTCTATCAACATATCTGTACTGATGACAGTTTGTTTGCCAAACTGGTCAATAACTGCAGCATCGTCCCCTACTGATAATAATGTACCAGCATTGCGGGTTTCATTATTTAAGGTAAGATGGTTTATTAATCCAAACTCACCGAGAGCGCTGATTTCCGTTCTTTGTTCCTCCATAATACTAAATATTACTCCTTATAAGTTTCAACATATCGTCGTGAATCAATCCGTTTGTGGCCAGGGTTTCCTTGTCTTCTACATTATAGGCATCGCCATCAAAATTAGTTATTTTACCCCCTGCTTCTTCTACTATCAGGTAGCCTGCTGCTATATCCCACGGATTGAGATTATATTCCCAGAAACCATCAAAACGCCCACAAGCAACCCAGCATAAATCTATGGCCGCTGAACCTAACCTTCTTACAGGTAGCCCCTCCATTATAAAGCGTTCAAACACTTTTATAGGGTGAACATAAGATTTAGGCCATTTGTAGGGAAAACCAGTAACCAGGCACGCTGTTTTAAAATCTGTTTTTTTCGAAACAGATATTTTTACGTCATTCAGATAGGCTCCCTTTCCTCTTTCAGCAAAAAACAATTCTTTCATAACAGGGTTAAACACAGCCCCCAGTATCATTTGTCCTTTATGCCTTATACCAATGCTTACACAGCATATAGGTATGCCATGCGCAAAGTTTACAGTGCCGTCTATCGGGTCTATTATCCATTCATAATCAGAGTCTTGCATCAACTCTCCTATTTCTTCACTTATGATGCTATGTGTAGGGAAGTATATTCTGATAATATCTATAATAACCTTTTCAGCATGTTTATCAACCTCTGTTACCAGGTCATTCACAGTGCTTTTATTCTCAATAATAAAAGCACCTTGGAAGTATTGTGCAATTACAGCACCTGCAGCTTTGGTGGCCTTGAGTAAAACGTCCCTTATCTCAGTGTTCATTATGAACTTAAAGTTTTATCTCGTTGCCGAGGAAATAATCAATAACCTTGATCTTAAAAATCAGGTCGTATTTAGAGCTGGCAAGTGTAGCTTCTGCCTTATACCAGTTATTTTGTATTACAAGGTATTCCACTGTATTGGTAAGGCCCAGGTCATTACGCTGCTTTGCAAATTCCTGTGCACGTTTTGCTGCCTCTGCTGCACGCAGGGCAGCATAATACTTTTGCAGCGCATTACGTGCGTCGTTCTGGGCTTTATATACATCCTGTTTCAACTTCAATTCAGCCTGCTCCAGATTTAGCTGTTGTGACAGTACATTAATCCGCGCCTGCTTTAATGCTGTTTGTGCCTGCCACCCATTAAACAAAGGTATATTTACACCAAGAGATACACTCTGCCTGAAATTATTGTCTAATTGCAAACCCAGTGGTGTAGTAGATGTAGTAAATACTGGTGTTAGCTGATAAACCTGGTACTGGGTATTTGTAACATTGTCCAATGCAAATACACCAGATGATGGTGTAAATGTTGTCCCGGTTACATCATAGTCTTTATTTAATGTAGAGTAGTTGGTACCTGCCTGCATGTTGAGCGCCAGTTGTGGAAACAGCCCACCCTTAGCAGCGTCAGCACCCTTTTTTGCAGCCTTTAGCCGCATTTCTGAACTGTATAATGTTGGTAATACCCTGGATGCTGTAGCATAGATATCTTCAGGCTTCATATATACATTTGAAAAACCTTTCTCTATATCTTCTATAGTGGGAATTGTTACAGTAAATGGCTGCGAAAAATCGAGGTTAAGCAAAGCTTTTATATCAAGCAATGCCGCATTCTGTTCAGAAATGGCTCCTATCAGGTTTGCACTGTCGCTGGCAAGCTGTGCCTGTAGTTGCGCTACATTCAGTTCTGGCACAGAGCCGGCCTCAGCAAAGTTGCTGGTCTGTTCAAGTTGTTCTTTTGAAAGGGCAACCTGTTGTTCATTAATTTTTACCTGTTCCTCTGCTAATAGCAATCTCAAAAAACCATTTGCAACATTAAGAGATACGTCATTTTGAATTTGTTCATACTCCTTATTGGCAGCTTGCAATGCATATTTACTCTGCACAATGCGGTTACGGCGTTGAAACCATCCAAACAATAACACATCAGCATTACCACTTATGCTCATGAAATCATAACTGCTGCCCTCAACAAACTGGTTTGTTGTAGGATCTATAGAACGTCCGAAACTGCGTCCATAGCCGGAGGATACATTAATGTTAGGCAATTGCGCCAATTGGTTTTGCTGTAATGTAAGCTTCTCCAGTCTCCGGTTCAGTTCATTTTGTTGTATAGATAAATTATGGTCTAGTGCATATTGTATAGCTTCTTCCAGCGTCCAGTCTGCATGGCTTTGTGCGTTAGTCGTAAACACAGCCAGCAATGCTATCATTAACAAAGAAAGACGAAAACGTGACTTAAGACTCATATATATGAAATAGTTTAACAAAGTAATTTAGTTTGACTCTCTCAAACAAGGGTGCTTATCTTTTCAGGGTGTTATTTTGTTTTAGGCTGTTTGGCTTTCTCAGTTATTTCTTTACAATCGTTTTCTTCATCATCTGGAATGCCTGTTGGTGCTTCAATAATGATCTGTGGTTGTTGAGGATGTTTTATTGCATCCATATATTGTTTATAGCCACCGTATTGAGCCATCAACTGGTAACCGGTACGCGATAGTTTCAGTTTACCTGCATTCCCAAAACCCGCTACAGGGTTTACCAGGCCAGAATTTAGCATTACTTCCCACAATCTTTCCGACTCAATATACGGTACACTAATATTGGCATTTTTATATATGTCTTTTTCTACATGAAGTATGTCAATATGAGAGTTCCTGTAAAGTGATTGCAATACAAGATCAATTATAGCAATATCAACCGTATTAGCATCCAGCAAAGGCCCTGTATTACTTTTAGTCTTCTTTAATTTACCTGCCCTGTTATGATGTCGTGACATTTTATAGATTCTCGCTTCTTTCATTCTATCTATTTTATACCGAATTTACCAGGTGCAATTTAGGGTTTATATACGGTTTTCATGATTATGGTCAGTACCTTATTTAAAATGACTTATCCAATACAAAACCCACTCAATTATCTATATCGTTCAATTTCGCGCAAAATTGTAATTGTCTATATTTTAATTAATACATAAGAATTAGTAACCTTGCAGACGAAGCGAATAAATTTTTATTAATTGCTCACATGTGTAGTAATTAGTATCGTCTGGATAAAATTAAAGACAACAGAACTATGTATTTTAAACAATTGGCCCTTACTGCATTAAGCGGGTTTATCATATTGATATTTGTAAATATGGGCTATAACAAGCTATGGTTCCAGCATCGCATATTTAACTTCAGTGAAACCCTTGATCAGCAATTGGAGTTTAATACAATTGAAGGTCGCCGGGAATTCAGATGGGGAGAACCCTATTACATGGCCAAGGGCATCAGGCAATACATAGAGTCGCGTAATGATAGTGTAAGTAATGCACTGGTGTTACTGCCTCCACAGGAATATTGTGATAAGAATGGTATTCGTTTTGTTATGCCCGAGCCTGTGGTTTGCTATTATTTCTCAGGGTTGAGAACAACACGCATGAACTGCAAAGATGTTTACGATGCAGATTACTGTCTCGTTTCTGTAAATGGGAATATGAGTATACAGGAACTTAGGAATAAACAAGATATAGACCAGGTAATACAGTTATATAAAGCTTCTAATTAATTTTTATGAACATTGCAGGATTACTATTTCTCATTATTACTCAATTTCTTGCCGGCAGAGGTGTCATGGCCATCTTCGGGATAAAGCAAAAGCCTGTTATTACTTTCGCTATCTCGTCTTTCATAGGCGTAGGGATATTCTCTATGATTCCCCTGTTTGTAGAGTTATTTGGTTTAAAGATTACTAAAACAAACATTGGCGTAAGCATTTGTGCTATAACTGCATTATTAAATATAGGGTTTGTGAGGAAGTACGACTATGGCATATTCAGGAAGATAAAATTCTCGTTCCCGAAGTTGTATGAGTTGGTATTTATTATCTTCTTTGTCATTATTATGATACCCAGTTTGTGGTTATCTTACTTTTACCCACCGCAGGCGCGCGACGTGCTTTCCGGGCCAGAACCCCTGGCAGAATATGCGATAAAAGAAGGGACACTGAATAACTCAGTTTTTACAATGAACCTGGAGGAGAGCGTACCTAACCTCTTAAAACCTCCTTTTGTAACTAATTTACAGATCGTTTATAAATATTTTGTTCATTCTTTTGGCCAGGTGTACCTCAGCATCATGGTTTTATGTTTCCTGGTATGGATATACTATCTGCTCCGCGAGAAATTGCACCCGGTTGTAGCTGGCTTTTTAATGCTTTTTTTCATGACCATACCAGAAATGTATGCTTATACATTCATTCTTTTATGGGATTATTGTAATACCATATACTTTGTAGCAGGTATATACTTCCTAATACAGTATCTTGACTCCGGAAATTATAAAGAATTCCTTTTCAGTGCATTGATGTTTGGTTTTGCCACATTTGTGCGGGTTGAAACCTTGATATTTATAGGTTTACTTTCCCCTATCCTGATAACAGGATACAAAAAAGGTGATGTAAAATTGCCTAAACTCGCTATGAATTTTTTCCTACTGGCGCTAATCCCTTTCGCTTTCTATTTTATCTGGGTAAACATATTTGTAAAATATAAATTACCCCTCAACCTGGATGATGATCAGAAACTTAACCTCGGTTCAGAAGTTTCCTATGCAGACTGGTTTTCTACCATAAATTCCGAACTTATGTTCGGCGGTATGAACTATGCACTTTATGGTTACTTTATATACTTTTTCATCCTCGTAGTCTTAATTGACGCTATTTTCTTCAGATCATTCAACAAGGAGGCGAAATTTTGGCTGGCAGGGGTTCTTGTGGTTTACCTGGGTATGCCCTTACTAATATATGCAACTGTTTACTTCAACATAACTACAGCCAAACGGGGGTTTTTCAAGATGTTTCCATTAATGATTCTTTATATGCGCAATAGTCCTTTGTTTACAAAGTTGTCTAATGCGTTGATAAAATTTGAGATGCCGGAAATAACAAAAGAGAAAGAACCCCGGCCGGTATTACAACCTGTTAAACAACATGGCGGTAAGGGCAAACGGAAATAACAGCCACACTATGCGTCACATCTCATAAACAGCCCCTGCATCTTAATTGATGCAGGGGCTGTTTATTTAACAGTTTGTAGATATAATTCCACATAGCAGTTTAAAACTATTTTCAATAGTTACTGTTTTAGTTATACTGTACCAATACAGTGTACTATATGAATAAGAACTCTCTTATACCGGATCAACATAAAGGGGCACAAAAAGACTTCGAACATAGGATTACATACACCTCCCTTGCATCGGCAAAGGCGGCTTTTGACAAGGCCAAATATCGCCTGTTAGAGATAAATAAGTGGCATAAATATGGAGGGCTGTTAAGTGCAGACTTTACGCTTACTGATGACAGTGGTAAAAAAATAGAAAGGTTGGCAGCTAAAGGAGATTTTATAAAAATAGATATTCCTGGACCATCACACCCCGGCGGGCAGCACGACTGGGTAAGTGTTGAAGACATACAATACGAAATGCCTGATGGGAAAAATGAACTACTGTCTATAAAACTGCAACCGTCTCATGCACCAAATGAAGAAAGAAAAGAAAAACCGGTACACTTTTTCGAGGAAGATTCATCCAGCAGCTTTATACTGAAGCGGGAAGATCATGATGTAGTTATATCGTATCATGGAAGGAATGAAGTGACAAATACCCATACCGACGAACCAATGGAAAATGCAAGAAACTGGCTGATAGGCCTGAGTGCTATGCTTGGTTTTTCAGACCTTCAATGGAAAAGCCTGATAAGAGGAATAATAAATACTGAGGAATAGATTTTTATAACAATATAAAACAACATTTTATGAAAACGCAGAATCCCAATCAACATCCTAATAATGTTCGTACAAACCCCAAGGCGTCTCAATCAGGCGGCAAAAGGCCCGAAAATAAAGATAATATGGACAGCCGTAGTGGTGAGGAGCAAGACTTTAAAGGAGATGACGTCACACACAATAAAAGAGAAACAAAAGAAGAAAAACAAAAAAAGCACTAAAGAAGTGTTATGAAGTATTACATAGGCACATCGGGATATAGCTATTCTTATTGGAAGGGTAAGTTTTATCCCGATGGTATGCCTGCATCTAAATGGCTGGAGTATTACAGTACGCAATTCAACACACTTGAATTGAATAATACCTTTTATAGATTCCCAACAGTAAAAAACCTAAAAAAAGCTGCTGATGTGACACCTGATGATTTCAAATTTGCAGTTAAGGTGAATAAAAGCATAACGCATACTAAACGTATGCAAAACGTAAATGAAGGTGTAAGAGATTTTGCAGATATTGTTACAGAAGGTTTAGGAAAAAAGCTTGGCTGTATGCTATACCAGTTACCACCATCATATAGCTTTTCAGTTGACAGACTGAATGATATAGTTGATCATGTAGATAAGAGAGTAGAAAACGTCATTGAATTCCGGCATATATCTTGGTGGACGCAAGAAGTGTATGATACCCTAAAGGAACATTCGCTTCACTTTTGCAGTGTAAGCTTTCCTGGATTACCTGAAGATAATATTGCGACCGGCAGTATTTTCTACAAACGCATGCACGGTGTACCGGAATTATTTAAGTCGAAATATAGTGACAGCGAATTAAAAAAACTGGCAAAAAGCATCCCGGGGACGCATACTGCATTTGTGTTTTTTAACAATACTATGTTTGAAGCGGGATATGAGAATGCTTATAGCCTGCAACGAATGATAAACATTCAATAACCTAAAAAAATCAAAGTTATGCGTGCAATATGGACAGGGGCAGTAGGTTTCGGATTAGTAAATATACCCATCAGGATATATAGCGCTATACAGTCCAGCACATTGGACCTGGACATGCTGGACAAGAAGAACCATGCCCATATAAAATACCAGCGGATAAATGACAGCACCGGTAAGGAAGTTGCATGGGAGAATATTGTAAAAGGTTATAAACTAGGTGATGATTACGTTGTGCTGGAAGACGAAGATTTTGAGAATGCCAGCCCTGAAAAAAGCAAAATCATTGAGATAAATGAGTTTGTTCAGGAAGAAGAGATTGACAGTATGTACTTTGACACACCATACTATCTTGAGGCCAACAAAGGAGGCGAAAAACCATATATGCTTTTGCATAAAGCTCTTGAAGATACAGGAAAAGTTGCCTTGGGAACATTTGTAATGCGCACTAAAGAAAATTTCTGTATGATAAAAGCTGCTCCTGATAAGGTTCTGGTATTGGTGAAGTTAAGATTCCCTGAAGAAATAAGGAGTACGGAGGATATAAAGGTCCCGGCGAGAATCACGATAAAAGCAGAAGAATTGAAAATGGCGAAAGCTTTAATTAACCAGCTTAGTCCCAAGAAATTCAATGTAGCAAAGTATAAGGATACTTATACAGAAGCATTGATGAAAATTATAAAAACTAAAGCAAAAGGGAAAACAGTATCTACGCCAAAAATTAAAGTTTCCCGTACCAAGACCAAAGATATCATGGAACAACTACGTGAAAGTTTGAAAGCTAAAAAAGCAAGCTGATGAGCCTGGAGAAATATAAACAGAAGCGGAACTTTAAAGATACTCCAGAGCCTGAGGGGAAGGTAAAGAAGGCTACAAAAAAATTGACATTTGTAGTACAACGACATCATGCTTCCAGGTTACATTATGATTTCAGGCTTGAGCTGCAGGGAACTTTGAAAAGCTGGGCTGTACCCAAAGGCCCTTCCTTAAATCCTGAGGACAAACGCCTGGCTATGATGGTGGAAGACCATCCCGTTTCATATGCGACTTTCAGTGGCACCATACCGGAAGGGAATTACGGTGCCGGTTATGTTGAAGTTTGGGACCATGGAACGTATGAACCTGTTGACAAAGACCATAAAGTCATTTCAGCAGCGCAATTTGCGCGTGATATAGAAGGTGGTAGCATAAAGTTCAAATTAAAGGGCAGAAAGCTGAAAGGTGAGTTTGCACTTGTAAATATAAAGGCAGACGAAAAGAGCTGGCTTCTGATAAAGCATCGTGATAAATATGCTGTAGATGAAGAATATAATAGCGAAGATTATGCTACTAAAAAAGCACTGGCATATACAGAGGCGCGCTCGTCAAAAAAAACAGCTAAAAAAGCTACAGTCAAAAAAAATGCAGGTAAAAAGATAGCTTCTAAAAAAACTATTGTAAAAAAAAAGTCTCCGAAGAATTAGCAGACCCCCCAAAGAAATATTACCAGCTGAAATTCAATAGTAAGCCCCGGAAATTCACCAACTACATTAAGCCAATGTTTGCAAAACTCACAGACAAGGCTTTTGATAGTGAAGAGTGGGTATTTGAAATAAAATGGGATGGTTATCGCGCAGTAGCTGAGGTGGATGGGAAAAACACAAGATTATACTCACGCAACGGATTGTCATTTGCAGAGGAATACGCTATAGTATACCAGGAACTTGCGAAAATAAAGAAGAAAGTTGTACTGGATGGAGAAGTAGTGGCGCTGGACGAAGAAGGCGTGCCCAGTTTCCAGAACCTGCAGCAGTATGGACAGAACAAGCATATCGAGTTGGTGTATTATGTATTTGACGTATTATACATTGACGGCAAATCCGTCCAGGATAAAACATTACTGGAGCGGAAAGCACTCCTGAAAAAGATATTACCCGCTAATAACCATACAATTAAATACTGCGATCATATAGGCCAAAATGGGACAGCATTTTTTGAAGTCGTAAAAAAAGCCGGTATGGAGGGTATAATCGCCAAAAAGGCAGACAGCACATACCAGGAAGGAGCAAGGGGCAATAATTGGTTGAAAATAAAACATAGTCTTACGGACGAGGCTATAATAGCAGGTTATACACAGGCACGTGGCAGCAGGAAACATTTCGGTGCATTAGTGTTGGGCACTTATGTAAAAAACAAACTTACCTATATTGGCCATACGGGCACAGGTTTTACATACAAGACATTAAAAGAGTTATTTGGCATTATGCAACCATTAACAACCGATGAAAACCCTTTTGGCGTAAAAATCCCAATAAATGCACCGGTAACATGGCTAAAGCCTGAACTTGTTTGCCAGATAAAATTTACAGAAATTACTAAAGACAATATCAGGCGCCACCCGGTTTTCCTTGGATTAAGAGAAGACAAAACGCCCAGGCAGGTGCACCCTGAAACGGATACATTAGTTCAATCAGAAAAAATCAAAGAACCAGTCATGAAAAAATCAGCAAGTACAGGAAAGAACAATTTCACAAACCTTGACAAAGTGTATTGGCCTGATGAGGGTTATACCAAAGGTGATGTGATTGCGTATTATGAAAGCATGTATAAATACATCATTCCACATATAAAAGGCAAACCCCAGGTTTTAAAGCGCAACCCTAATGGAATAAAGGGTGAATGGTTTTACCATAAAGATGCAGGCGGAAATGCGCCTGACTGGATACCATCTTACGATAAATGGTCTGAATCATCCGGAAAGACTACTGAATACCTTATTGTAAATGATAAACCATCGCTACTATATATAGCCAACCTGGGGTGTATTGAAATTAATCCCTGGAACTCGAAGGTAAAAACCATAGACAAACCGGACTACCTGGTAATGGATATAGATCCGTCAGATAAAAACACTTTTGTGCAGGTAGTAGATTGCGCATTGGTAATAAAGGAGATACTAGACAAAGCCGGGGTTGCCAACTATTGCAAAACATCCGGTGCTACAGGCTTGCATGTTTATGTGCCGCTTGCTGCTAAATACGACTATGAAACAGCCCGCCAGTTTGCAGAAATAATAGCCGGAATGACGCAGGAACAACTACCAGACTTTACTACACTGGAACGCTCCTTGAGCAAAAGAGGCAAAGACCAGATATATATAGACTACTTACAAAATAAGGAGGGGGCTACCCTATCCTGTGCATATAGCCTTCGCCCCAGGCCCGGCGCGCCGGTATCTACCCCACTGGAATGGAAAGAGGTAAAGCATTCGTTAGACCCTCTTGATTTCAATATAAAAAATATTCTGAAGCGGGTAGAAAAAAAGGGAGATCTTTTTGCCCCCGTGCTAAAACGTGGTATAAATCTCGAAAAAGCATTGAAGAGCCTTGGTTAGCTTATAATTCCCCGAAGACACATCTTCGGGGAATTGAATGATAACAGAAGTATATTTTATCTGCGCTTATTAAAACCTGAATATCATAGATAATATAATTCTTGTTTCATCTCTTACAAGGTCAGCTGTGTAGCCCGTAGGATTACCGATAGGTGCATTATAACCGCTTGGTGATGTTACACCGCCCCTGCCCGAAAAGTATGGCACTGATGTGTGGCGTGTTACCGCTTCTATACCCCATGTTACATAATCGTTAGGCATAAATTGAATGGTAGTCGATGCATCCCAGCCTTCAAATAAATCTCCTGGATTTTGAGTAAGCACCCCATTGCCTGCAGGCAATAGGGTCAGGTATCGGCCCGGATTATTTATATATCCCCCGCCAATAGTCCAGCCTATCTTTTCCTTTGCGCCAAACCACAATCTGTGATACACCATACCGCTAAGAAAGTATTGTGCAGGCTTACTATTATTGCCAAATGGGGTTACACCGGCACCGTTTTCAAAACCTATATCGCCCGTAAGAGAAAATGCCCCTTTTGATATTAATCCACCTTTGTTTTGAAAGTACCTGATTACCGCACTATTATCGCTATGAAAGCGTGAACGTGTGGGTTGGTTGGGTGTATCATACCCCCAATAAGCGCTGGTAAGAATGGATGTCCATTCTCTTGGGCGCCATTGTAATTGCATCCCCACACCCGGAGCCTCATTAAACATGCCATATGTTTGCCAGCCATTTATCAACCAAAGTTCTACTTTTAGCCTATCTGTCGGGAAAGTTTGAATACGTGCCCCGGTAAAAAACCAAGGTGTATTGTCTGATGTAAAGGAAGGTTGGTAATTCCAGTTCTCAAAGTTGTTGTAAGACAGTAATCCTACGTAAGATTTAAACATACCCAAATCTACATTAATGCCATGCCACACATTAAAATGATGACCGGCATAGGCCTCGGTAACGAAACGCAGTGCTGTATATAAATCGTACTGTCCACGTAGTGGAGTATTGTCATTTCGCGGTATGCCTGTAGCACGGGTGCCAAATTGTAACATTAATCTTCCTCGTACATCTCTGTAATGAAAATCACCACCTGCTTCTATATAAGAAATATTGAACTCGTTTGCTCTGAAAGTAGCTGTAGAGCCACTGTTAGTATGATCTATCGGGCGATTAAACGAATAGTTGTAATTTACGTCTAAAGTAAAGCTCCCTGTAAAATATTTACCATCCAGTAGCGGGCTCTTTTGCCTGTTGTTTCCCTGCACCCAGGTAAAATCTCCCCAGGCAAATGGCTCAACGCTTGTGTGTATTGTTGTGTCTGTATGAGCCCCCACTTTTTGGGGCAATAGTATGGCTACCAGCCCTATGGCTGCTAATGTAATTCTTGTCATATTGGTATGTTATTTTGTAGTTCTTGTTAGTTCGATTTGTTGTACAGGTTGGTACAGGAGTGGTATATGCTCTACTACCACATCGCTTTTGTCTAACCCAAATGCTTGTTCGTCGCGCTGTCCCAAATGTTTTAGTTTGAAGTAGGTATTTAGCAATAATCCCTCACGCAGTGAAAACTCATTTTCTACAGATAGAAATTTCTCTATCACAACAAACTTAAAGTCCGGTTCGGCATTGTACCTCGTAGAGCCATCCGGGCGTATATGCAGGTTTAGCTCCTTATTAGCCACCAATTCCTGTACTATCTTTTTAAAATATAGTTCTGTACGGGGCTGTATTCTGAAACCTATGTCTATGCTTACTTTTATAACCTTATCATCTACAAGTTCTGTAACATGGTAGTCTAGAGTATAAGGTTCATCAGTTCTGTTCAGGTGCAAAAACCAATACACATCAGCACGTTTGGGTCGTTTTGCAAATATCGATTTGATAACCTTTTCTTCTACCTGCTCCCGGTTGTTTGCCTTACTAAGGTATATGAGGTGTGTAGCAAATTTAGGTATGGCATCATCGTTACTCAACTCCTTCAGCATACGGGTATATTGGCCAAGCTGTACAAATTTCACCAGCTTATTGTTAGCCTTGCGTCCATAATACCAGGCATACATCACCAGGAATATACCCGCTTCAAATACAAGGAACATCCATCGTTCTTTTATCTTCGCGATGTTTGCAATCAGGAATGAGAATTCTATACTGCTGAACACTAGCACTATACCTGTCACCAACCAATAGTTCCACTTACGTATGTATAACATATAGTAGGTGAGCAAAATTGTAGTCATTATCATGGCTATTGTTATAGAAAATCCATACGCAGCCTCCATATGTGCAGAAGACCTGAAGTAAAGTATCATCAACACACAGCCTACCCAAAGTATAGTATTAACACTTGGAATATAGATTTGTCCTTTCAGATTTGTAGGTTGGCGAACGCTTACCCTTGGCCAGAAGTTCATGCTCATAGCCTCGCTTATGAGCGTGTAGGAACCGCTGATAAGTGCCTGAGATGCAATGATGGTGGCGGCAGTCGCTATAATAATACCCGGTAATAAAAACCATCCGGGCATCATTTCATAAAATGGGTTACGTCCATCCAATACTGTACCACCGTCATTAAGCAGCCATGCAGCCTGCCCCATGTAATTCGTCACCAATGCTATCTTCACTGCTGCCCATGTTGTCCTGATGTTTTTACGACCACAATGCCCTAAGTCTGAATACAATGCCTCTGCACCGGTAGTGCAAAGAAACACTGCACCCAGTAGCCAAAAGCCTTGAGGATATTCTGATAATAAACGATAAGCATAGTAAGGATTGAATGCCTTGAGCACTACAGGATATTGTATTATCTGCGAAAAACCTATGACGAACAGCATGGTGAACCACAACACCATTACCACGCCAAAGGTGCGCCCCACCTTTTGTGTACCAAAGCGTTGAAAGAAAAACAATACAGATAATATCATTATGACGATGGGTACTGTTGGTATATCAGGGATAATCATTTCTAAACCCTCTATGGCAGATGATACAGATATAGGAGGTGTAATAATACCATCTGCAAGCAAAGTAGTTGCACCCAGTATAGTGGGTATAATGAGCTTTTTACCAAACCTGCGCACGAGTGCATATAGAGAAAAAACACCGCCTTCGCCATGGTTATCTGCCATCAGCGTTAGTACAATATATTTTAGTGTGGTTTGAAAGAGCAATGTCCAGAAGATGCAGGAAATGCCGCCAAGTACTAACAGCTCATTTATTTCCCTATCTCCTACTATAGCCTTCATTACATATAACGGACTGGTACCAATGTCTCCGTATATAATGCCGAGTGCTACTAACAATGAGGCAATACTTACCCTCTTCGAATGAAACGTATCCGAACTCATAATAAATAATATTTATATTTTTGCTGTTTATCCGGTAAACCTGTATCCTACACCGGATTCTGTTTTGATATATTCAGGATGGTTGATATTATCTTCAATCTTCTTCCTCAGTTGCGCAATAAACACCCGCAGGTATTGTGTTTGCCCGGCATAGGACGGGCCCCATATAGACTTGAGCAAGTAATGATGCGTAAGTGCTTTACCCTCGTTCTGCACAAATAATGCCAGCAGATTATATTCTGTTTGTGTCAGTTTTATTACTTCCTCATTCTTTTTTACAACACGGTTTACAAGGTCTATGCTCAGGTTGCCGTATTGTTGTACAGGCTCTTTATCATTAGTACTGCTGTGTCTGATAGCAGTACGTATGCGGGCCAATAGTTCTCCTGTTCTGAAGGGTTTTACCAGATAGTCGTTAGCCCCATTATCAAGCGCAGTTATTATATCTTCCTCGGCACTTTGTACGGACAGTACTATCACGGGCTTATCATACCACTGTCTTATATCTGTCAACACCTCGTGTCCGCTTTTATCTGGCAACCCAATATCTAACAGCACTACATCCGCAGGATGTGTACTTAGTTGTATTATCCCGTCTTGTGCTGTATGTGCAATGCTCACTTTATAGCCATCCGCTTTTAGTGTTATTTCCAGTAGCTTGCATATCTGCATCTCGTCATCTATCACCAGTATTTCCGGGCTATTCATGTTTCAATGCGTTTATGTATGAGGTTTCTGCCGGTAATTCAATAGTAAACAATGCACCGCTGCCGGGGATATTTTCCAGCTTTACGGTACCACCTTGTGCTTCTGTAAATCCTTTTACAATTGATAATCCCAAACCTGTGCCGCCTGTAGCAGTACTATCCAGCCTGTAAAACTTACCAAACACCCTTTCTATTTCATCTATAGGAAACCCCTTGCCATTATCTGCAACAGTAATGATGCAACTATTATATTCACAAATAGCTTTAATGTTTATTGATGACCCTTGGGGTGTATAATTCACAGCATTGATAACCAGATTGCGTAGTATCTGTTCTGTCAATCCATAGTCCATTTTAAACAAGGGCATTCCTTCCTGTATATCAATTTCAATGTTATGGCTTGTTGTACTGTCCTGTAGTTTATTTACTACTGTATATACCAGTTCTTGTACGTCGCACCAGTCTTTCTTTGCTTTTATAAAGCCCGATTCTAACCGGGACATGTTCAGAAGGTTCTCTACCTGTTGGTTCAGCCGCAGCGACGCTATGGATATTTCATCTATCAATTCATTACGTGCTTTGCTTTCCATTGCAGGGAAGTTGTCATGCAGGTAATCTGCAGCAGCTATAATGGTAGCTATGGGTGTACGCAACTCATGAGAAAGGGAATTAAGCAATGTGTTGTATAGTTTGATGGTCTTTTCTTTTTCTTCTTTATCGCGCTGTTGTGCCTCTACCTTACGTATGCGCAGTGTCAATACACCTGTTACTAATGATATGATAAAGTACATCAGCAGCAGCAATGCATCCTCAGCAGTGTCTACATGAAGGGTGAAACGCGGCGGGATAAAAAAATAATCCCATACCAGGGCACTAAGTAAAGAAGCTACAAGGACAGGCCCTATACCCAAAAACATAGCGAGCAATGATACTGTAACTAACAGTAATAATGCAGTAACCCTGTAGCCAACAATACCTGTTACAGCATAACCGAACAATGCTGTAATGGAGACAGCAGCAATACTTATCAGGTATTGCGAGGTTTTACTTTTATTAATGTTGATGCTGAATGCCATAACTGCAATTACAACACAAAAGTAGGTAGCAGGTTATAAAGAAAATATAAAGAAGTAACACCTCTATATAAAGATGTTATAAAGACAGGTGGCATATGATAATTTAAAAATAATTAAAATATTATGCTATTTATCAATTATTACCCGTACCTTTGCGCCTCATTTAAAAATTTAAGTTCTTTATTAATGGTAACATTCAAAGACTTCTCGATGAGAGAAGAATTGACACGTGCCGTATCGGAAATGGGGTTTGAAACCCCGACGCCAATCCAGGAAAAGGTAATACCTTACCTGCTTTCTACTCCAAACGACATTATTGGCCTTGCCCAGACGGGTACAGGCAAAACTGCCGCCTTCGGACTTCCGCTATTGCACAGCATTGACGTTGCACAGAAACATGTGCAAGCATTGGTTCTCAGTCCTACACGCGAATTGTGTATGCAGATTGAGGCAGAATTTCAGAAGTACGGGCAGTATATGCGTGGTCTAAAGATCACAGCAGTGTACGGTGGTGTACCCATAAGCGGGCAGATACGAAGCCTGAAAGCGGGTACCCAGGTGGTTGTAGCCACACCGGGCAGGCTGATTGACCTATTGGAACGCAAAGCGATATCGCTTGCAGACATGAAGTGCGTGGTACTTGACGAGGCGGATGAGATGCTGAATATGGGTTTCCGCGAGGATATCGAGCTGATATTACAATCAGCTACCGAGCGTGAAAAAACATGGCTGTTCTCTGCTACAATGTCTAACGACGTACGTAAGATTGCAAAACGTTTCATGAGCGACTGGCAGGAATTTGCCGTATCAGCGGCTAATGCCACTAACGTAAATATTGACCACCAGTACTATGTAACTAACCACCACAACAGGTTTGAAACCCTGCGCAGGTTGCTGGACTTTACACCAGGTATATATGGTGTGATATTTACACGTACAAAAAACGATGCACAGGAAGTATCTGAAAAGCTGATGAAAATGGGCTACCACGTTAGTCCTTTGCATGGCGATATGGATCAAAGCATGCGTTCTAAAGTAATGGAGCGCTTCAAAAGCAAAGCATTACAAATACTGGTAGCTACAGACGTGGCTGCACGTGGTATAGATGTAAACGACCTTACACACGTTATCAACTACGAGCTGCCGGACGATCCTGAGGTGTACACACACCGAAGTGGCCGTACCGCGCGTGCCGGTAAATCAGGTATCTGTATGTCTATTGTATCTCCCAAAGAGATATCTGGCATTCGTAATATAGAACGCCTTGTAAAACAGAAATTTAACCGTAGTGATATACCTGATGGTGCTGAAGTAGTGCGCAAGCGCTTATTCTTCCACCTGGAAAGTATAGAAACTGCGGAACCAATAACTGATTTCGCTGATGTTTACCTGAACTCCATACACGAGCGTTTTGCCGATATGGATAAAGATGAGCTGATACGCAGGCTGATATGGTTGCAACTAAAGGAAACCATTGATGCCTATCACGATGCAAAAGACCTGAATGCAGGTTACGAAGATAAAGGTAGCCGTGGTGCAGGTGGTGGTAATCGCGATAGTGTACGCCTTTTCATGAACATGGGTGAAAAAGACGGTATCAATTCTCCTCAAAAACTGCTGGAATTTGTAACGGGCGCTACTGATATAGAAGCCAACCTGGTACAGCGCATCACTGTAAGGGAACTGAGCTCGTTCTTCAATGTACCTGGCACTGCAGTAGATTTTGTCATGACTGCTCTTTCTCAAAAGAAACACAATGGCCGTAAGGTACGTGTTGAAGAAGCTGACCAAAGCGGCAAATCCGGTGGAGGAAACAGCGGAGGAGGCTTTAGAGAAAGAGGCGGTGGAAATGGTGGTTTCAGGGAAAGAAGTGGTGGTTTTAACCGTGATAACCGTGGAGGTGACAAAGGTGGCCGAAGTGGCGGAAGGGAAAGAAGCTATTCACAAAAGCCTGATGGCAAACAGTTTGGAAAAGGTCGCCCTACTTTTAAGCGTAGCAGCAAGAACGACTGACTTTAACATTTCAACAGGCTCGATTGTAGAAAAAAAGCCCTACATTTGCACCTAATCAATAATATGTACCTAATGAAAATGAAATACATATTTACTGTTTTATCGGTTTTGTTGCTTTCACAATTTGCTTTCGGGCAGTCTGAAAGAAGTAGTGTGATTGATGGAGATTCAGTATCTAAAGGAGTGGCCAGTTATTACCACGATAAATTCGTAGGCAGGCATACTTCTACAGGAGAAGTGTTCAGTAACGATAAGTATACTGCAGCTAGCAATCATTTGTCTCTGAACACATATGTAAAGGTTACCAACATTAAAAATGGCAAATACCTTTACGTACGTATCAACGACCGTATGAGCAAAAACAATAAGCGCCTGATTGATATGGCCAGCATTTGCGCAAAAAAGCTGGATTATAAAGATGCTGGCCTGGCAAATGTAAAAGTTGAAGTAGTGCCTGAAGAAGAAGGGAAACAAGGCATACTGGCTCAGAAAAACGGCATTCAGCTGGAAGACGAGTCGGCTAATAAACTCTGATTTTCTTCAAAATATATTATATAAGTCCCCTGCTCAAAACAGGGGACTTATTATTTTTACAATATGCGCATTCATGAGGGAATACATATTCAACATACAAACGAGAAAGGCAACGGCGTTTACACCAGTGTTGCCATACCCAAAAACACAATAGTGGAAACATCTCCTGTAATTGTTATGACAGCGGACGAACGCACCCTGCTGGACCAGACATTGCTACACGATTATATATTTGAATGGGGAGCAGATGGTGAAGAGTTGATGTGCTGCATGGCACAGGGCTATATTTCTGTTTATAACCATTCGCCCGCCTCCAATTGTGAATATTTTATGGACTATGATGCAAAAACTATTATGGTAAAAACTATGCGGGATGTACTTGCAGGTGAAGAATTAACCGTAAATTATAACGGCGACTGGAATAATGATAAACCGGTATGGTTTGAAACTGTTATCAACTAAACATCTTAATTATGGATTGGAAAGAAGAAAACAATGAATTGCACAGGAGTTTTGAATTTAAAGACTTCTTAGAGGCATTTGCTTTTATGACACGTGTGGCATTCATTGCAGAAAAACATAATCATCATCCCCGCTGGACAAATGTATGGAACAAGGTAGAGATACATTTAAATACACACGATGCAGGCGATGTTGTAACTGAAAAAGACCACAAATTAGCAGCGGCTATAGATAAGCTACTCTAACCTATACACCGGGTACCGCATATGCTCAGGCTCATGATAAGCACAATTCTGGAAAATAAATTCCAGTTGTGCATCGGCGTCTTTTGCAAAAGCCGGGTCTTGTGCGCATTTACCGGCTAAAAGTGCTGCCAACTGCGCATCATTTCTCAGAAGCTCCGCTGCAAGGTTTTCAAAGGCATAATCGCTGAAACCCTCCTTTTGCTGTAATATCCCATCAAAAAAGCCCCAGGCGAAAAACCCGTCCGGCGCTTCAGGTTCCAGGCTTTCTACTATATATCTTTTAGCTGGTTGGGATGTCGCTACCATATAGTCGCCTTTTACCAGCTTCATTTGTTTGCCGACAGAAGTGCTTTTAATTTTGCTATGCAGGTAATGTCCCTCGTAGGGTGAGGGTGTAGTTTTATAATCTGATATTGTGTTGACAGTCACGGTGAGCGTGGTGTCTTTTTCCAACTTCTGCAGCACTACCCCATTGTCTTTCAGGCGCCTGATAACTTTATGCCAGCCTTGGGGAATAATATAAGCTCGGGGTACGGTTACTATCTTTGAAACCACATAGTGATTATAGAACGGAATAGTTGCAGTAAATGGACGATTGCGGTCATAATACAGTACCGGTTGTCCGGAAACCATACTCTTTTTCATGCCCGCTGTATATCCTTTGTACTCTATCGTGGCATGTCTTGTAGTATCAATTGTCCATTCTATTGGAATACTATCAGCCCCGGCAATCATACTGCGTTGTTGCTTGCGGGTACGATGTAACTGGTCAGCGTTAGCCGCGCTATAGGTAATAATACTTTGCATCAATGCATAGGTAGCCTTCACTCTGTCAGCAAAAGGTTTTAACATGTGGGTTTCAGGTACAAATGCATATGTGTGATGGAGCGCTGCATATCCACTTAAGAAACGGGGTGTTTCTGAAAACTGGCGCCAACCTTTATCGGGTGTATTGCTCCATATATTTACATATGGCACAAGGTCATACCCACGCGTTTTCATATCCCTATATAATGCAGGCTCAAAAGTCTTATCGAGGTATGGCCCCATTGCCCCTCCCAGTTTGTTATGTTGTGTACTTAACAAGGTCATTACGTGCTGGTAATCGGCACCATTGCTTACATGGTTATCTATCAGCACATCCGGGTCTAATGTCCTGAATACATGCACCAGGCTCCTTGTTTCCTTTGCGTCCATCTTCATAAAATCACGGTTCAGGTCGAGGTTTTGCGCATTTCCACGAAAGCCGGTAAGTACAGGGCCGTTCTGATTAGCACGTGTACCTGTACGTAGGCTTTTTGCACCACTTATATTAAAGACGGGAATAATAGCTAACACTACATTTTCAGGAATTGAAATTTTATGCTCTGCAATATCCCATAGCAATTGCATGGAGGCAACTATACCATCGGGTTCGCCGGGATGAATACCATTGTTGATAAAGATGATAGCCTTACTATCAGCCTTCCATTTGCTTACATCAAACTTGCCATTTGCAGAATAATAAACTACCTGCAGGGAATCGTCTGTATCTGTTGGGCCTGCTGTCGCCATTCTGATGGTTGCGTGGGATGCATCCATAGCTTTATAAAAGGTATAGATATCATTGTATGCAGGGTTTTTGTCACTGTTTTCCAGCCCATGAGGGTTAACTATATTCTGGGCAAAAGACAGGTAAGCACATAGCTGTGCACAGCAAAAAATCAGCAGATACTTGTACATGCAATAAAAATACTACAACAAAATATTCATGTGCAAATAAATTACAGGGCTCCTTTTTAGAAGAACCTGCTCAATACCAGAGAAATAAATTTATGCGTAACGCAATACCGCTACATGCTCAGACTGAACAGGGGTTTGCATAACAAACTTCTTAGGGGGTGTAGGATGCCTTTGTGGACGAGGCATTTTACGTTTTGGAGCACAAGACTGCGTTAGGGCAATCATTATAGTCAATACACCTGAAATGAATAATGCTTTTTTCATACTGATGTGAATATACTACTCCTCCTGAAAAAAACCAATGTAACGGGCAAAAATTATTTGACGTAATAAATTCATAATAACATGACTGGCAGTTACTTAACATCCGGCTCTATTATCAATGTCGGGCGCATCCTGGCAGTAAGTCGCTTCCCCAGCCTGATAAACGGTAATTCCACCCAATAATAAATGGCAGTTGCCAATAGTATCGTTGCAACAACACAAGCAACAAGTAACCCGATAAATGCCAGCTTTTTATCAGGGAACAGCTCATATAACCGCAGGCGATGGTCAGATATCCACAACACCAGTAACCAATGCATCAGGTAGATACCGTAAGATATCTTACCTATAAATCTGAATAAAGCATATTCCAACATTTTTTGCAATTTGCGGCTATGTATTATGAACATAAGTATGATAGCTGATCCTATTCCTGACAAATGAGACACTTCGTAACCCAGATATTTAAATATGATACTATTATACCATTCAGGAAAAGTAAACAACTTCTCCAACGGACGCATAGAAAAACATAAGATACCAAACAATATTATCGGGTAACGGTATTTGTAAATCCAGGTTCGCTTAAAATCATTTCCTGCAATCAACATAAAATAGGTGGCTGTAAGCACGCCATACACAAAATGGTTCATAAATATACCTTGCCCACCAATGAGGCCGGGTGCACCTAACAGGAAAAAGCCGGTCAGCCAGAGCATATTGCGACGGTTATTTTGCGCTATTATTATTAAAAACGGCACAAATAGAGACAGTACGAATTCAATAGTCAAAGTCCATGCAGGAACATAATATGTGTATGCTACAGGTTTAACCAAAAGTGCTTGTTTCCAGAACGTGTATTTATCAAAAACAAACATGTCCAGGTAGGCTTGAACGTTTATGCCATTATGCTTCCAGACATGATATAGTGCATTCAATGTCACAGTAATAAAAAATGCAGGCCAAAGCCTGAAAAAACGATTAATGCAAAATTTGCCATAATCCAAGCTATGCTTTAGTACCAGGTATTTATATGATAGTACAAAGCCACTCAATACAAAAAAGAATGCTACAGCGTCTCCGCCGTTAAATATGATGTTGGCTATTTTTATCTCAGTGCGATCGGCATAGTCCCAGTTGATATAATGGTATATTACCACTATCATGGCTGCTATGCCTCTTACCGAGTCAAGGTATGCTAAATGCAGGCCAGGTTTATTTTCATCGCCAGGGGCGGCCATTGTTTATTTTTTACAAGAAACTAAGATAGACAAAGATGGCAGAATGAAAAGAAATTTATTCTACTGAAAATAATTTTTCTATCGCCCTGCCCTTTAGCCGCATTTCCTCCCACTCCGCATTCGGGTCGCTGTCGTATGTGATTGCACCACCCGCAAAAAAGCTGAGATATAGCTTGGCTTCATTATAAAATAAGCTCCTTATCACTACGTTAAAATCAAAATCTCCATCCGGTGAAATATAACCTACGGTTCCGGAAAATAAGCCACGCCGCGCATCTTCATAATGTTCTATAAGCTGCATTACTTTAATTTTCGGCGCACCTGTCATACTACCCATGGGGAAAGAAAGCTTGATTGCATCGGTAAAATGCTTTGCTTCATCTATCCGGCCACTAATCGTAGTAATCATCTGGTGTACCTGCGGAAAGGTATATATGCCAAATAATTCTTCTACAATTACAGAGCCTGTTATACAACTACGTGCCAGGTCATTACGCACCAGGTCTGTTATCATTACATTTTCAGCACGTTCTTTTATGCTGTTTAGTAAAGATATTTTCGCAATTTCATCCTCCGCTTCATTTATGCATCTTGCAGCAGTACCTTTTATTGGTTGAGATGTAATAGTTCTACCGTTCTTTTGCAGGTATCTTTCCGGGCTGGCACATACCAGGTATTTATTATTAAGCTTGTAATATGCAGCGAATGGCGCTCTTGACATCTTATTAAGGGCCATAAAAATATCAGGCGGTGCAACTTTTACATTTTCTGCATAATACTCATTACAGTAATTTATTTCATAGCAATCACCGTCTTTTATATGTGCTCTCAGTCGCTCTACGGTATGCAGGTACTTTTCTTTTGTGGTACGGGCTGTAAAGGTGATTGCAGGATTTTTATTGGACACATCATCGGACGCAATTATCAATGCGTATATCTCATCAGGATGGTCGGCAATACTTTCTATAACTAAATCTGTACTACCTGTACTGATATAACATACTACCTGGGGTCGAAAAAAAACAAGGTCTTCAAAACCTATATTGTCTGCATGTATCGATGCAAGATTTTTTTCCAGCTTGTTTTTATAGTCATATGCAATATGGCCAAACAACCAATCATGGTGCGTGTCATGCAGTTTTTTAACACCCGCCATATCTGTAGCCGGCACGATTTCTTCTGCCCCGGCAGCCAGCAGATATTCATACTTACTGTACTTGTCGACATAACCGTTGCTATCAAGCAAAAGAAGAATGCTGAACCGTTCAGACCAGTTCAGCATTCTTCTTTTTATACTGTCGTATTGCGATGGTGCAATAGCGTATGTCTTTTTAATTCGTTGCAAAATCTGCAAGAAATTTAAAAATCATCATCTTCGTCGTCATCGTCATCGAAATCGTCGAAATCATCAAAATCTTCTTCCAGTTCGAAATCGTCGTCTTCTTTCTTTTTAGCAACGCCTGCTGTACCTGGTTTTGATTTAGGGATATCAAATTCTTCAAAATCAGTGTCGTCAATTTCTACGTCATCATCATCGTCGAAATCATCATCATCGTCGTCAAAATCATCATCATCATCGTCGTCGTCGTCATCCTCATCCTCGTCTTTTTTAGACTTGGCTGCCATTGGCGTGTTGATAATTCTTTCTAATAAAGCGCCGACCTCTTCTTCAGTCTCTTCTGCCTGCACCTCTTCTGTCATCAATTCACCCGTGGCTGTTACCATTACAGGTGATGTTGCGGTTTGTTTTTTGTTTTGCTCAACCGCTGTGGTTAGTGTTGCTGATTTCATAGCACTCATATAATTTTGATAGCGTAATTATTTAATTGCTCCGGCTAAATTCACATTTTTTTTTCAGATACAAAGTATTTTTGGCTAAACTTTTTTTAACAGTTGGTCTCGCCCTGTTCCATTGGAGATATATTCAATTTTTGTACCTAAAAACTGTTCCACGAAGTCACAATATGTTTTAAAACTTGGGGGAGTTTCCTCGTAAGTGCTGCATTCATTTATAGGCTTTTCCCAACCATTAAATGAATGATAAACGGGGTCTACCGCTGTATTGCATAGGTCGTAAGGCATCTCTGCCGTTTCTTCGCCATCCACTTTATATGCTACGCAGGCTTTCAACGGACTGAAATTATCCAAAACGTCTGTCTTAGTAACTATTAATTTGGTTACACCGCTCAACATTACGGCATAGCGCAATGCAACAAGGTCTATCCAACCACAACGGCGTGGCCTGCCTGTAGTGGCGCCAAACTCGTTTCCTGCCTTACGTAGCGCCTCCCCTGTCTCATCCTCCAGTTCTGTGGGGAATGGTCCTCCCCCTACCCTGGTACAATATGCCTTCGTAATACCATAAATCTCACCTATAGATGAAGGGGCGATACCTAAACCATTGCATACGCCTGCGGCTATAGTGTTAGACGATGTAACAAATGGGTATGTGCCAAAATCTATATCCAGCATACTACCTTGCGCACCCTCTGCCAATACTTTTTTACCATTTTTCAGGTTGTTATCCAGCCAGTATTCAGCATTTACAATATTCAATGTTCTCAAAAATGCAACTGCATCCATGAATTGTTGTTCCCATTCAGAAAAGTCTACAGTTTCCTCATATTGAGCAAGCAGTTCTACATGTTTTCCTTTCAGTTTATTGTATTTGGTATTAAAACCACTTTCCGTTAATATATCACCAATACGCAATCCGTTTCTGCCGGTCTTATCCATATAGGCGGGGCCTATGCCTTTCAGCGTAGAGCCTATTTTCTCTTTCCCTTTTGCAGCTTCAGACGCAGCATCCAGCGCACGGTGTGTGGGCGTTATAATATGTGCTCTTTGAGAAATGAACAATCTTTCTTTAAGGTCAGGCTGCAAAGCGATGATTGTTTCAATCTCTTTTTTCAGCGTCACGGGGTCTATCACTACTCCGTTTCCTATCAGGTTCAGGCAATGTGGTTGAAACACTCCGGAGGGAATAGTATGCAATACCACTTTTTTGCCATCTATATATAATGTGTGGCCTGCATTAGGCCCTCCCTGGAAACGTGCAATTATATCGTAGCCTGCAGCCAGGTAATCAACTATTTTCCCCTTGCCTTCGTCTCCCCATTGCAATCCCAACAATACGTCAACCATAAAATGAATATTAAATCTGGTAAGCGGCGGTAAAACTATGTATTGCCGCCTGTAAATGTAATTGTAAAATTCTATTACCCGGCAAATGTATAATACGGGGGCAAATTTTCTTTAAAAAAGATAAAAAAATACCAACAAACATCTACAGCGTAATATTAGATATATATATTATTGTCCTACTTTTGATTTATGTCAGTTAGCAGGCAGGTACTGGATATGAGTGGGGCGACGGAAAACTTCTTTTCTGACACTGCCCTTATAGGTATAGGATGCGCACTCCCCGGGTACCGTTTTTGCTGGACCATCAACCAGGCCTTTGACTATGCTTTTGTCCGGGAACCTGAATCTGATGTGGAATATAAGCCCGCAAAAGACCAAGTACATTTTTTCTCCCTGTATCAATACCTGGTGCCGCACAGCAGTTGCAAGCACTTATTATATAAATTACGCAGTGAAAAAAAATCACTTCTGCCGGAAATTAAACAGCTTGATTATTTATGGCTGATAAATAGTTTCTCTGCCGAGGACGATGTTAGCATAATCACACATTATCTCAGGCAATTGCCCGACGTACAACTTGCGCAAATACTAGATACGGACCGCCTGGTTAACCTCAACCACCTCCTTTTATGAATGGTCTTGGCAGCATATTAACTTATAGCAAAATAATAGAATTATGTTAATTCGTTAATTGCCAGTAGGAGCATAAGTGTATTTTTCTATTTTTGTTGCCTGTCAAACTATTCTTGCATGAATTTTAGTAGAATCAATAACATCGTTGGTTGGATTATCGGCCTTATTGCCACAACAGTTTATCTTATAACCATGGAGCCCACGGTCAGCTTCTGGGATTGTGGTGAGTTTATTTCATGTGCTCATAAAATAGAAGTAGGCCACTCTCCGGGTGCGCCGCTATTTATGATGATACAAAGGCTCTTTGGATTATTGGCAGGTTCAAATGTGCATAAGGTAGCCATGATGATGAATGCCTGGTCGGCAATCGCCAGTGGTCTAACCATTTTATTCCTTTTCTGGACTATCACACACTTTTCCCGCAGGCTGATGATTGGCAGGGATGGCGAACCACAGGGCAACCAATTGTTGCTGATAATGGGCGCAGGCGCTGTAGGTGCGTTGGCTTATACTTTTTCTGATACATTCTGGTTCTCTGCTGTTGAGGCAGAGGTGTATGCAACTTCATCTTTCTTTACTGCTCTTGTTTTCTGGGCTATTTTGAAATGGGAACATGTTGCAGACAAGCCCGGTGCTGATAAATGGTTGGTGTTTATTGCATATATGATGGGTTTATCCGTTGGTATCCACTTACTGAATTTATTAGCTATACCAGCTATTGCCATGGTGTACTATTTCAGGAAATACGAGGTTAGCCGCTTTGGTACAATTATAGCTTTTTTAGTAGGTTGCGCAATCCTGGGCCTGGTACAGTTTGGAGTACTCCAGGGTCTGCCAATTATTGCGTCTAAAATGGATTACCTGTTTGTAAACAGCTTTGGCATGCCATTCGATACTGGCGCTTATGTATTTATTGCATTGCTTGTTGCTGCATTGGCATGGGCTGTGATTTTTGTAAAACGGAAAGGTTGGTACCTGGCACATACAGGTATGCTATGCCTCATATTTATCATTATTGGTTTTACCAGCTACCTGGCGCCTATTATACGTTCCAGGGCAGATGTTCCAATAGACATGACCAATCCGGACAATGCAATAAGCCTGGTATCATATATACAGCGCGAGCAATTCGGCTCTCAGCCACTCTTATTCGGCCCTGACTTTGACAAAAGGCCGGTGGATTATGATGTAACCGGCAAACGCTATACGCGCTCTACAAAAGATGGCAAAGATGTTTATGAAGAAGTGGGCAATAAAATAGAGCCAGTATTTGCCAGCCAGGACAAGCGCTTTTTCCCTCGTATATGGGATTATAACGATCCGGCGCATATGAGTTTCTATCGTTCATACCTGGGGCTTGAAGCAAATGAAGCCCCAACTGCTTCAGATAACTTCAAATACTTCTTCAATTACCAGCTTGACTGGATGTGGTGGAGGTATTTTATGTGGAACTATTCCGGCCGTCAGAATGATATTGAGGGACAGGGTGAACCACAAAATGGCAACTGGGTATCCGGCATAGGCCTGATAGACAAAACTTTAAGAGGGTTAGGCGATGTAGATGCCCGTAGTGCAGAAGGATATAATGATGGTTATAAAAATAACCCTGCCCGTAACGAACTGTACATGCTGCCGTTTATATTGGGTGTATTAGGCCTTGTATTCCAGTTTAACAGGAACAAGCGCGATGGCTTTACAGTACTGGTTTTATTCTTCTTTACCGGTATAGCCACTGCCATATACCTGAATATGGCGCCATTGCAACCTCGTGAAAGAGATTACGCTTTTGCGGGCTCCACCTATGCTTTTGCAATATGGATAGGACTGGGCGTACTGATGTTGAATGAATGGTTCCAGAAATTTGCTAAGGGTAATCCGGGTAGTGTATTGGCTGTTGTATTATCGTTAGTAGCGGTACCAACCCTTATGGCGAGTGAAGAATGGGATGACCATGACCGCTCTAAAAAATACCTGGCGCGCGCTACAGCAATGAACGTACTACAGTCTTGCGAAAAGAACGGTATCCTCTTCACTTTCGGTGATAATGATACCTATCCGCTGTGGTACATGCAGGAGGTAGAGGGCTTCAGAACGGACGTTCGTATCATCAACATGAGCTTGTTGGGAATTGACTGGTATATAGAACAGCTATACAACCGCATAAATGATGGTATGCCTGTACCTATGGTATGGAAAAAAGAACATTTTGCCGGAGACCGCAGAAACTACCTGCGCTATGTAAAATCTCCCCAGATTCCTTCTGATAGGTTCTTTAACCTGGAGGAAATCTGTAACTTTATTATATCAGATAATCCTGATGCTAAAGTACAGATGTCTGACGGAAGCAGGGAAAATTTCATCCCAACTAAAAATTTCTTCCTGCCTGCAATGACCAAAGAGCAATTGGTAGCGAAGAATTTAGTAAGTGCCGCCGATACAGGAAGGATTTCTACTGATATACGTTTCGTATTCCCAAAAGAGATACTCTATAAGGATGATATTGCAACACTGAATATAGTAGCCGCAATAGCTGCGCAGGGCTGGGAAAGGCCTATATACTTCAGCGGTGGCTTGCCGGGGGACAATTACATTGGCATGGACGACTATATGAGGTTGGAAGGTGTTGTATATAGGCTGTTACCATATAAAATGGCTCCTTATACAACAGATAAAATGGGCGAGATTGGTAGTGTAAACCTTGAAAAAAGTTACGACCTGTTCATGAACAAATATACATGGGGCAATGCAGACCGCAACGATGTGTATTTTGATGAGAAAAACAGGCTGATGTTTGCTGCATACAAAATAAATTCGTCCAGGCTGGCTATGGAACTTGCTGCAACCGGCAAGGTGACGGAAGGTAAAGCCGTTTTGGACAAAGTGAAGAAAGGCATTTCTGAAAGCGCTTACCATTACGATGCTACAGCTTATTATATGGCTATCGGTTACTATAATATAGGCGATAAAGCAACCGGTAAAGAGATAGCTACAAAACTTGCAAAAAATGCAGCCGATAATATGGCCTACTACCAGACACTGAGTGAAAATGGCAAGGCAAATTTTATGAGCGATTTAAGAAGAAGTATGCAGATTATCGGGTCTTTATCAATGACGGCTAAACAGGCTGGAGATGCGGAAACAGCAAAAATGCTGGAAGACCAGGTGCAGATGATGGATGCAAGAGCAAGATAATAGCAACCTGATTGTCATAATTAACATAATGCCTTCCTTTTATAGGGAAGGCATTGTTATTTTTGCCCCATGAAGACATTTCTTTCCTTTCGCTTATGCGCACTATTCTTGCTTATAATACTTTGTCATACAGATGCCGAGGCACAACTTCTAATGCGCAGGCATGCACGTAAAAATGAACCTGCCCCGGGGGCAATTTTAGTTCAACTTCCCACATACCAGCGTAGAATTGCTTACCTGCATCGCCCAAAAGACAGCGCTAAACTGGAACAGGTAAAAAGGGATGCAGACAGTATGCAGGCGAAAATGGTGCTTGACTTCAGTGATAATATAGACTACTGTCCTGTTTATTTTTTTCACGATTCTGATATTGAAAAGGTAAAAAGTAAACAGCTTGACGGTGTTTTGCTGGATAGCACCCTGCGCCCTGTACAGCCAAGTTCTGTAAATGCCATTGGCAAAAACTATTTTATAGTATTGTTTGGCCTAGTGTATGAAGAAATAACCGACGAAAGTGAAGGGTCATTATCAGCAGGACAGAGTGTGGCCAGCAGTAAACAACGCCTGCAGGTTTATGACAGGGATTATCAAAAAGTAAAGAAGCCATTGCCATCGGGAACTAACAATGTATGGGCCAAACCTAAACAGGACATATCAGTATATCAATATGAATCGCCTTTGTTTAATATATATTACCACCCATATGCTGCCCGGTTTAATGCTAAACTGCACGTATTTTATGGCAGCAGTAGCAAGAAGTAATAGTTGCAAAAAATTGAATAGCTATAAAGCCCCCGCATATTTGCAGGGGCTTTATACATTTACCATAATTCAGTCTTATTTCTGTTCTGCTTCAGGATACAGTATAGCAATAAAGTTGCTTGCTCCAAATACAACTTTGGCTACTTCCTGTATGTCCTTCACCGTCAGTTTATTGATCCAGTCTTCATACTTCAGCTTGTTGTCCTTGCTTTTACCCCAGAACAGTACATCCTGCATACTGCTTGCCCACCAGGCATTTTTTTCTATGCTTTCCCTGTGTTTTTCTTTCCACTGGCTTTTTACCTTCTCCAGGTCTTCAACTTTAGGGCCGTTGTTTTTTATATCATTAACTACTTCGTCAGCCGCTGCCAGCAGTTTATCTACATTTTCAGGGCCGCAGGGCAGTTGCAGGGATATTGAATAATTCTCGTAAGGCTCTTTATCTACGCTGGCATTATAGCCGCCACCATATATACCCCCCAGCTTCTCGCGCAGCTCTTCTATTACTCTTATATTCAATATCTCAGCAAGTGCAGATGCCTTTAACGCGAAGTCTTCAGAATACTTACCGTCACCATGGGCAATAGCAATTATCATACTTTTGGGCTCTGAACCTTTATAATATTTAAAGGTTTTAGTGCCGGCTACGGGGCGTACACCGTTATCTTTAAACGCCGGCTCTTTTCCTGACTTTGGGATACTGCCAAGGTAGGTTTCCATAAGTGGCACCAGTGTTTTAGGGTCAACATTACCTACAATGTAAAACTGGTAGCCGTCGGCGCTACTGAATTCATTTTTGTAGATATCCATGATCTTACCGAGGTTTAGCGCATCAAAATGTGCCTGTTTGGGCAATGGAGATGGTGCCAACGGATTATTGGCGTACAAGGCATTATACAATGTGTCAATAAACGCATAAGTCGGGTCTGCTGACAGGAATTGCAGTTGCATGATGTTCTTTTTCTTATATGCCTCAAACAATTCTTTATCACTACGTGGATCGGTTATCTTCAGGTACATAAGCTGGAACATAGATTCCAGGTCTTTTATATTGCTGTTTCCCGAAATAGAATTTGTCAGTTCGCCAATACCAACATTAGCGCCTACCGTTTTACCGGCCAGCACTTTTTCCAGGTCGGTCGGGCTGAACTTGCCATAACCCATAGCAGCTACCACTTGTGTAGCATATTTTACATTGTACAGGTCGCCTACACCATAATTATTCGTCCCGCCTTTTTTCACACCACGTAGTATGATCTCGTCACTTTTAAACGTTGTAGGCTTTACCGTTACTTTTATACCATTGCTTAAAGTGTATGTAGTGGCATCTAGCCCCTCTACCTTTGATATATTTTCTACTTTGCCTGGCGTTGGTTTCTTTTCTAGCAGGTTGGCAGCTACTTTGCTTTCCTCTGTTTGCTTCACATCCTGCGCAAAACCCTTTTTAGTCATAGCCAGCAGACCTGCTTCATCCGGCAGTTTTGTTTCACCATTTTCAGGACCAGTTATCAATACAAAATAGTTCATATTGCTCATCAGTTCCTTTACTTCTGCATGTAGTTCTTCTTTCGTAATTCCGGGCAGGAATTTTTTATAATACTCGTATTCTTTTTCAATGCCCGGTATTGGTTCATTTTCCAGGAAGTTGCGCACATACTCACCAATCAGCCTGCTGCTTTCAGTTGTATTACGTTCGTTATAGGCTTTTTCAATAAAACTCATCATCCCTTTCCTTGACAGTTCCAGTTCGCTTTCATTAAAGCCGAATTCTTTTGCCTTTTTCATTTCGGCCGTCAATGCCATCAATGCTTTTTCGGGGCCATCTTCACCAAACATGGTAAAACCGATCAGGTTTTCATAATCGCGTGCCCAGCCACCTACATAAGCATATGCATATGGGAATGGAGGGTTGCTGCTTCGTGCCAAGTCGTTCAACCTACGGTTAATAACATCGCTCACCATGCCGCGTATCATCATTTTCCTGTAATCATTTACTGTCACCTCTTCATCTTTCTTTACAGAGGGGAAAATGATCTGCAAGCTGTAATTGGTAGCTTCTTTATCCGTCAGTATCATAGCCTTTGCCACCTTACGCGCTTCAACCGGTGCATCAAAACGTAACCTGGGGTTCTTAGGATTTTTCATTGGCTTGAAATGCTTCTCCAGGTATTTCATAGCCGTAGCCTTGTCTATGTCACCTACAACGGCAACAGCCATCAGGTCGGGCCTGTACCAGTCGTTGTAATAACGACGGATTGTTTCGTATTTAAACGTTTTCAAAATATCATCTTTACCAATAGGCAAACGTTCTGCGTACAAGCTGCCCGACATCATCTCTGGCAGGTATTTTTGCAGCATGCGCATCTCAGCGCCTTTACCCAGGCGGCTTTCTTCCAGCACTACCCCACGCTCATCGTCTATGTCTTTATCAGTCAGCAAGGCATTGTGCGCCCAGTCTTCCAGTATCTGGAAACCTTTGTCCAGGTTACCTTCCTTGTCTGTTGGTATAGGTAATATATATACTGTTTCATCAAAGCTGGTATAGGCATTCAAGTCTGCGCCAAACTCTACACCAATAGACTGCAGGTAGCTGACCAATTCATTTTTAGGGAAGTTTTTAGACCCGTTAAAGTTCATATGCTCCATAAAGTGCGCCAGCCCTTGCTGGTCTGCATCTTCAAGGATAGAGCCAGCGTTGATCACAAGACGCAATTCCACCTTCTTTTCGGGCTTTTTATTGGTCCGGATGTAATATGTAAGACCATTGTCAAACTTGCCAATGGTAACGTTCGGGTCAATTGGCAAAGCATCGGTGAGACCCTGTGCCTGTGACATGGTACCAAGAGAGACCAGCAGCACCAGTAATGCCAGTATCTTACTGTAAGAGTTCTTTTGCGTGTATCGCATATGTAAGGAGTTTTTATGATTGCCAAAGTATAAAAAATACAAGCTATTTGCGAATACCTGTCCTATTAAATAATCTTAAAATATTGTGAAATTAGACATGCCATAAGTTGAAAATATAAAGGCCGGTATAAAAACATAATATCTAAAAACCGCGGTCATAAGCCTATTATTAGTTTATCTTAGCGCCGTAAATCTTACAGCATAAAATCATGGCACTAATAAAATCTATTTCAGGCATCAGGGGTACCATAGGTGGAGCGCAAGGTACCGGCCTTACTCCAATTGATGTAGTAAAATTCACAACAGCCTATGCTGCATGGGTTAATCAAAATGGTGGAGGTAATACAATAGTTATTGGCCGCGATGGCCGTATATCAGGCGGCATGGTACGCGACCTGGTTGCAGCCACACTGCGGGGCTGTGGATTTAATGTAATAGACTTGGGGCCAAGCACTACCCCTACAGTGGAGATGGCTGTAACTATGGAGCAAGCCGCAGGTGGAATCATCCTGACAGCAAGCCATAACCCAAAAGAATGGAATGCACTGAAACTACTGAATAACAAGGGCGAGTTTCTGAACGCAGAAGATGGTCAGTGGATACTGGACTATGCTGATAAAGGTGAGCACAAATATGCGGAGATAAATAAACTGGGTACGCTTACAGAAGATGACAGCTATATACAAAAGCATATTGACGAGATATTGAAGCACCCGTTGGTAGATGTAGCTGCAATAAAAGCTAAGAACTTTAAAATAGTGGTAGATGCAGTAAACTCTACAGGGGCTATATCGGTTCCTCCATTGCTGAAAGCCCTGGGTGTTGAAAACGTAATTACCATCAACGAAGAGGTAACAGGGCATTTTGCACACAACCCCGAACCATTGCCCGAAAACCTGACCGAGCTTTGTTCTGTTGTTGCTAAACAGAATGCAGATTTAGGTATAGCTGTTGACCCTGATGTGGACCGCCTGTGTTTTGTATGTGAAGACGGCAGCCTGTTTGGCGAAGAGTACACACTGGTAGCTGTGGCAGATTATATATTGAGTAATAAAAAAGGCAATACAGTATCTAACATGTCCAGCACAAGGGCATTGAGAGATGTAACTGAAAAGCATGGCGGTGAATACACACCAAGTGCAGTAGGAGAAGTGAATGTGGTGAAGAAAATGAAAGCTGTAAATGCTGTAATAGGCGGAGAAGGCAATGGTGGGATCATCGTGCCGGAAATGCACTATGGCCGCGACGCATTGATAGGTATTGCACTGTTCCTTACACACCTGGCTAAATATGGCAAAAGCATCAAATCATTACGTGGCACATATCCAAGCTACTTTATATCTAAAAACAAGATAGAACTGCGTGACGATATAGACCTGGAAAGCATTTTTGCCAAAATACAGGACAAGTACAAAAATCATCCCATCAATACGGAAGATGGTCTGAAAATAGAGTTTGATAAGGACTGGGTACACCTGCGTCCGTCAAACACCGAACCTATTATACGCATCTATGCAGAAAGTGGCTCTGAAACCACTTCTGAAAACATAGCAAAGCGTATTATGGAAGACATCAGGGAAATGATGTAATCTTGTTTAAACAATTCTATTTTATTTGACCGCAAACAATACATACGATGTAGTGGTGGTAGGCAGCGGGCTGGGCGGATTATTATCTGCCGTGATGCTGGCTAAAGAGGGCATGAAAGTATGCGTGATAGAAAAAGACAAACAGGTGGGCGGCTGCCTGCAGACTTTTTCGGTTGACAAAAAAGTGTTTGACAGTTGTGTGCATTATATAGGTGGCTTGGGAGAAGGCCATACGCTCAACCGCATCTTCAGCTATGCAGGTATAATGGATAAGCTGCAATTGAAAGAGTACGATACCAATGCTTTTGATAAAATAGTATTTGGCAATGAAGACATTGAATACCCGCTGGCCCAGGGCTTTGCCAACTTCACTGAACAATTACTACCCTACTTTCCTGAAGAAGAAAAAAACATAAAGAAGTATCTGCACCAGGTAGAGAATGTTGGTGACCATTTTCCACTCTACAGGTTGCGGATGGGCGATGCCAATGAGAAAGCCGCAGTATCCGGTTGGGAACTTACAGATACACTACGACAAATAACCAATAACACTCGTCTGCAAAACGTACTGGCAGGCAACAACATGCTCTACGCTGGTGTAGCGGGCCGTACACCTTTTTACCTGCATGCACTGGCAACAGAAAGTTATATACACAGCAGTCATAAAGTATTGCCCGGCAGTTCACAAATATCAAAGTTCCTGTGGCAGGAGTTAAAGGCACATGGTGGCGACGTATTGCGTAACACAGAAGTATTAAAGCTGGCAGAAGAAAATGGACTATTGACATATGCAGTCATCAATACAGGTGAACGTATATATGGCAAACAGTTCATAGCTAACATACATCCTCAATTATTGCTGCATCTTATACATAGCGATAAGTTGCGCCCTGCTTACCGCAACAGAATACAGGGATTGGAGCAAACCATATCGTCTTTTATGCTGAACGCAGTGGTGAAACCCGGCACAGTACCAATGAGGCACCACAACCTGTATTGGAACGCTGCCAATAATGTATGGGATGCCGTTGATTATAAACCAGCTGAATGGCCCGCCAATTATACCCTGTTTTATACACAGGATAAAAACAATCCTCATTACGCTGAAAGTATATCTATACTCAGCTATATGCATTATAGCGAAGTGCAGGAATGGACCGCTACACACAACCGCACGGGGCATGAACAGGCCCGTGGCGAAAACTATGAAACCTTCAAGGCCACAAAAACTGAAGCCCTGCTGCAAAAAGTGTATGAACATGTGCCGGAACTTAAAGGCAATATTACCGCGCAAAAAGCAGCAACCCCACTCACATGGCGAGACTATACAGGTACACCTGCAGGCTCGCTGTACGGCATACTGAAAGACGTAAACAAACCCAACGAAACAACCATAGCCACCCGCACCAAAATACCCAACCTCTTACTTACCGGACAGAATGTAAACCTGCATGGTGTCCTTGGTGTCAGCATCACCGCGGTAGCCACCTGTGCAGAACTGCTGGGCATGGAGCATATACTGGGCCGGATTGTAAACAAACCCTAAAAATCATGTTTAAAAAATACCTTGCTTTTATACTGCTTATAACATTTAGCATTTGCTTAAAAACATCATTTGCACAATATTATCCCAATCAGGGAATATTCGTACTGAAATACGGCCAGGCTGCACATGGCTTGCTGTATAAAAGCACAATAGACCTCCCTGAGAATTTCAACCCCGCTGAAATGGACATGCATATCAGTACGTTAGCGTACGATATGCAGACACTAAATGCAAATGTAATAAGGATTATTCACAGAACTATAACCAACACCAAATACAACAAACGTTTTACCAGGGAGAAGCATTACTCTTACGGGTTATACCAGGCAGAACTTTTTTTCACTACCAACCCTGATAATGTTCAACCTATTGATGAAAGACTATACTTTGACTCCCTGAGAAATGAACTCATTTCAGACACGTCGAAGGAAGCATTACTCGTGTACTTCGCGTCTCCACGATACAAAATGTTGAAGAATTTCCTGTCAGCACATTAAGATATAACAATGTACCACCTTGTAAAATGGATAGGTATTCTGTTTGCAGTTTTGTTATAACAAAGGAATTACCAATACCTTTTAACATAGGATATAAAAATCCGTTTACTATTAATGTGAAATTTGGTAACGTTTACTTTCTTGAGTATTTGCCAACACCACTGGGCCCTGTAAGACCGGCTGATTTTCTCTGGGCATACAGAACGTGCAAAGATCTGCAGAAAATAAATCTGCAAAGGAAGCAAATGGGTGAGTAATATATGCTGTCCGCCACCCTGTTATTATTGTGCACCGTCTTATAAGGATACCACATCAACCAAACAGGTGAGCGTCTATTGCGATGCTCATATGACGAGCTTATTAGATTATATTTACCAAAAGGCATACACATAAATGGGCGTAAAAGCGAAGGGTATATTTTCAGTAGTGTTACTTACAGCAAGTTTGCTGATTAGTAATTTATCCCGTGCCAACAGCGCAGCAGCAGGAGAGCTGACATCTACCTGGATAAGCGACTCGACCTACGCCATAATGTTTAAATTTTATAACGATTGCCGTGGTAATAACGCCGCAAGTGTAATAGAGTACTGCGCATATAATACTTGTAGCGGCAAAGCTTTTACTCGTATGCTAAAGCCTTACCAAGGCAAAATTCAGAATAATACAATACCAAATGGCAGCGAAGTATCGTTCAATTGCCTTTCACAGCCGGCAACAATTTGCAATGACGTAAATTCAACCTTGCCCGGTTATACAGAATGGTGGTATACAGATACCGTAACCCTGCCGGCACGCTGCAGCGACTGGAAATTCAGCGTGACTTATGCTACACGCAACCAAAACAATGTTACCCAGGGTGGCAACTTCTACATTGAGGCCACGCTCAATAATATGACAACATACCAAAACTCCTCACCTCAGTTTGCTTCCCTCCCCTTGTTATTTTACTGTAAAAATCAGCCTGTAACGCTCCCTATCAATGCTACGGATGCAGATGGCGATTCACTGGTATATACAACAGTACATCCCTTTATGGCACCTTCGGGTATATATCCACCAGTAACATCAAAAATGGGTATCAACCAGGCCAACCCTCAATACAATTTATCAAACAATCCCTTTCAAACTAACAATACTTATAAACTTGACAGTACAAAAGGGATAATAACATTTGCAGGCGTGAATGAAGAAGGTCCGGCTACTTTTTCTATCCGTGTAGATGAATACAGAAACGGCATAAAACTTGGAAGTATGCTGAGGGAAATGCAGTTGTATATTTTCAATTGCGACGCCCGGACAGTGCCAACATTCGATGACCCTGTTACTGTACGGCATTACACAGATACCCTGCGCGGGGCCGACTCAACAAATGCGAGGTACCAGATCATAGGCTGTACAGGACAAGAAATGGTATGGTCGTTTAATTATGAATTCAGGGACACCAATGCCAAAATAAGTATCAGTTCCGATGCTGATGTTGTATTACCCGGCAGTGTAGTTACATATTCGGGACAAGTATCTGATGTTGTACGTGGGCACCTGCGCTGGACCCCTACAACTACCGGGTTGCATATTGTAAACTTTATTATTGAAGAATATGTATGCTTTCCTCCAGGATTAGTGCTACGCTACTCACACCCAATGGAATTCAACGTACCGGCAGGTATATCTCTGGACAATGATACAGCCATATGTGCTCATGAGGCTATCAGGCTTGACTGGCGTGGCGGCTATACAGGCAAGAGCAGTAATTTTACCTGGCAGATGTTACACGGAAGTAATGGTACACTTAGTTGTACCCAATGCTGGGACGCTTATGGAAACCCAGACCCTTCAGCAACATATGTGGTCACATCATCTGCACCATGGTGCCCGCACGTATTCACGGATACTATCAATATATCTACTCTCGATACGCCAGTCACTTTCCCTACTGTAAATATTTTAGTATCTCCGTCGCCAGACATATGGCCCGGCCTTGAGGCTAAATTTACCGCCAAAAGCAGCAACTGTGCACAGCCTGTTTACCAGTGGATACTTAATGGCAGCGACATACCGGGTGCAACAGCCGCCACATGGAGTAGCACAACCCTTACTGATAATGATGTTGTATCCTGTCGCCTTAGCTGTGGCGATGTTTGCTCAGATCCGGAAGACACTGTAAGCAACAGTATCACAATGAACGTTGCTACATCCGTAAACGACGTACAACAACAAAAAGCACCACTCTACCCTAACCCCAACAATGGTACATTCACCCTGCAGCTTAATGACGACAGGATTAATCGTATTGAAATAGTAAACACATTCGGGCAGGTGATGCACACAGCAGAAGTACAAAAGACATCCGTATTTGATTTACACGGCTTGCCCCAGGGCATTTATACTGTAAGAATTCGCAACGAGGAGCAGATATACAGCATAAAGTTTACGAAGCTGTAATATGATGAACATTTCGCATAACTAATATTTAAATAATGAATATAGAATGCAGTCTTGAACTATTCAGTGTGTTTAAGCCTGCATTTTTCCTTTTACTCACCGCCATAACGCTTTTCTTAGTAATTTTGCAGCCTTATTATTTAAAACATAAGGCATATCTATGCTGCAACTCCCAAACCAAACCGCGTTTTACAAAGGTAAAGTGCGCGATGTATATACAATAGCAGATAATTACCTGGTTATTGTCGTTAGCGACCGTATATCAGCTTTCGATGTAGTACTGCCCCGCCCTATACCTTATAAGGGTCAGGTACTCAATAGGGTAGCTTCAAAGTTCCTGGATGCAACGCAGGACATTGTTCCTAACTGGAAAATATCTGCACCACTGCCCAACGTTACTATTGGCAAGAAATGCGAGACTTTCCCGGTAGAGATGGTAATACGTGGTAACCTGACAGGACACGCCTGGCGCACTTACAAAAGCGGCCTGCGTGAATTGTGCGGTGTGCCACTACCAAACGGCATGAAGGAAAACGACTTTTTTGAACACCCTATCATCACGCCATCTACCAAGGCACACGAAGGACACGACGAGGATATCACCAAAGAAGAAATAATAAGCCGGGGGCTGGTTAGCAAGGAAGACTACGAGCAACTGGAGCGCATAACACAGGCATTATTTGAACGTGGCCGCCAGATGGCCCGCGAGCGCAGGCTGATATTGGTAGATACTAAATATGAATTCGGCAAAATCGGAGACACCATCTACTTGATAGACGAGATACATACGCCTGACAGCAGCCGTTATTTTTATGCAGATGAATATGATGAACGCCAGGAAAAAGGCCTGCCACAAAAACAACTGAGTAAGGAATTTGTACGCGAGTGGTTGATGGAGAACGGCTTCCAGGGCAAAGAAGGGCAAACCATCCCAGAAATGACTGATGAAGTGGTAAGCGATATTTCTGAGCGCTACATAGAATTATATGAGCAGGTTACAGGCGAGAAATTTGTGAAAGAGATACTGAACGAGCAGGAGTGGATAGAAACGCTGGAAAAGGAAGTAATGAAATTAAACATTCCAAACTCTAAAGGAGCTCAATAGTGAATTACAAACATTCATAACATTTAATAGTCCTTTTAAGGGTATGAGCACAACACAACGTATTATAAAAGCACCAACCGGCAATAAGCTGAATTGTAAAGACTGGGTAACAGAGGCTGCATACCGCATGTTGCAAAACAACCTGGATCCCGATGTGGCTGAACGCCCTGAAGACCTGGTAGTGTATGGTGGCATAGGCAAAGCTGCACGCAACTGGGAAAGCTTTGATAAAATACTGGAATGCCTGAAAAACCTGAACGAGGACGAAACCCTGATGGTGCAATCGGGCAAGCCCGTAGGTATACTGCGTTCTCATAAAAACGCCCCTCGTGTATTGATAGCCAACAGCAACCTGGTAGGCCGCTGGGCTACATGGGAACACTTCCGCGAACTGGAAGCGAAGGGGCTGATGATGTACGGCCAGATGACTGCCGGTAGCTGGATATATATAGGTTCTCAGGGCATTGTACAAGGTACTTATGAAACCTACCTGTCGCTGGCAACTATGCACTATGGCGGTACTTTGAAGGGCACATTGAACGTTACTGCCGGTCTTGGGGGTATGGGTGGTGCTCAACCGCTGGCCATTACTATGAACGAGGGTGTATGCTTGGCTGCAGAAATGGAAGAATGGCGCATGCAGAAACGTGTAGAAACACGTTACCTGGATAAATACAGCCATGATATAGATGAAGCCATAGACTGGGCGCTAAAAGCTAAAGAAAACAAAGAAGCGGTATCTATAGGTGTATGCTGCAACGCTGTTGACCTGCTGCAAAGACTGATAGACAGGAATATCACTCCTGATACACTTACCGACCAGACATCTGCCCACGACGAGTTGATCGGCTACTTCCCAGAAGGATTGAGTGTAGCAGAAGCTAATGCATTAAGAGAAAGCAATCCCACAGAATACTCTTCACGCTCGCTGGACACTATGGCAAAACATGTGCGCCAGATGCTTGATTTACAGAAACGTGGAGCCATTACATTTGACTATGGGAACAACCTGCGTGGACAAGCGCATGATAAACGTGGTGTAACCAATGCGTTTGACTTTCCCGGTTTTGTACCGGCCTATATCCGTCCGCTGTTTTGCGATGGAAAAGGACCATTCCGCTGGGTAGCATTAAGCGGAGATCCTGAAGATATTTATACTACAGACCAGGCGTTGAAAGAGTTGTTCCCTGAAAATAAAGGCCTAATACGCTGGCTGGATATGGCAAGGGAGCGCATAGCCTTCCAGGGCCTGCCAAGCCGCATATGCTGGCTGGGCATGGGTGAAAGGGAAAAAGCTGGTTTACTGTTTAACGAATTGGTACGTACCGGCAAGGTGAAAGCCCCTATTGTAATAGGCCGCGACCACCTGGATTGTGGTTCAGTAGCATCGCCCAACCGTGAGACAGAAGCCATGAAAGACGGTAGTGATGCCGTTGCAGACTGGCCTATATTGAATGCCTTAATCAACACAGCAGGCGGTGCCAGCTGGGTATCCTTCCACCATGGTGGTGGTGTAGGTATGGGTTACTCACTGCACGCAGGTATGGTAATAGTGGCCGATGGTAGTGCTGATGCAGATGAACGCCTGAAACGTGTGTTGCATAACGACCCCGCAATGGGTATACTGCGCCACCATGATGCCGGCTACGAGCAGGCAACAGAAAATGCTGACAAATTCGGGCTGAACATTTGGTAATAAAATGCTGAATACATTTAAAAGCTGCTACACAAATAGCAGCTTTTTCATTTGATACTCCTGTAAAAACGAATGTTTTAATATATTAGTGCTATAATCGCATTTATGCAATTTGGAGAAGCTAAAAAATTCATACTGGGCAAGCTGAAAACAGAGTTGCCAAGACACCTTTCTTACCACAGTGTTGAGCATGTAAAAGATGTGTTCAATTCGTGCAAAGAGATAGCGGCGAGCGAGGGCGTAAAAGGTGAAGACCTGAAACTGTTGCTAACAGCTGCGCTGTTTCACGATTCCGGCTTTCTGAAAGGTCCTAAGGAACATGAAAAGCAATCCTGCAACATTGCAAAAAAGCATTTGCCTGACTATGGTTATACTGCAGAGCAGATAAAGAAAATATGCGGGATGATCATGGCAACGAAAGTGCCTCAACAACCACAAAACCATCTTGAAGAAATAATCTGCGATGCCGATCTTGACTACTTGGGCAGGGAGGACTTTTTTATTATAGGCGATAAGCTGTTTGCAGAATTGTGCATGTATGGCATATTAAGTACGGAAGATGAATGGAATATGCTGCAGGTACGTTTCCTGGAAGCACACCGGTATTTTACAAAAACGGCCATCAAACAAAGGCAGAAGAAAAAAGATAAATACCTGAAACTGGTAAAATCAAAGATTGGGAAATAGCGGGAACAATGAGCGGAGAATATAAAGTATCGTACGCGATACAAGACACTATTTATATTGTATTGGGTATATTATTCAGTGCTTTTGCAATGAAGAGTTTCCTCGTGCCCAACCATTTTCTGGATGGTGGTGTAACAGGTATATCGCTACTGGGGCATGAAGTATTTCACTGGAACTTGGGACTGTTGCTGATACTCACCAATATACCCTTCATCATTATGGGGGCCTACCAGATAAATAAAGCATTCGCCATAAAAACATTTCTTGCGGTAATAGGGCTGGCAATAGCGTTGCACTTTGGTGAATTTCCCACTATTACTTCAGACAAGTTGCTTGTGTCGATATTTGGTGGTTTCTTCCTGGGTCTTGGCATTGGCCTGGCTATGCGCGCGGGTTGTGCTATAGATGGTCTTGAGGTCCTGGCATTATATACGTTAAAGAAAACAAGCTTTACAGTTACTGAAGTCATCATGGCCATGAACATTATCATCTTCCTGTCTGCAGGCATACACTTTGGTTTAGAAACCGCCTTGTATGCCATGCTTACGTATTATGTGGCCATGCGTACTATAGACTATGTAGTAGAAGGCCTGGAAGCTTATACCGGTGTTACCATTATATCGGGCATGAGCGAAGAGGTAAAAGAAGCATTGGTACTTAAGCTTGGCAGGGGTATTACAGTGTATAAAGGCGAACGTGGCTTTATGAAGGAAACATACAACGTCAGCCATGAATGTGATATAGTTTTCACTGTTATCACCCGTCTCGAAGTACGTAAGTTGAAGAATGTAGTCCATGCAATAGACCCCAAGGCATTTGTGTTTACGCACACTATAAAAGAAACAGCGGGGGGAATCCTGAAAAGAACTGTAAAACACTAGACCTTTTAGTAAAACCAGTATTGACAATACACCCGATATGAAGTATTTAATATTAATAGCATTCTCGTTCATACCGCAGTTTTCCAGTGCACAAACAAAGGTTTCCTCTACCGTTGAAAAGCAACAGGTACTGCGTTATGCTGAAAAAATGCCTGAAGCCAACTATGATATAAATGCCTATATCGACCAGCACTTTCAATATCCTGTAGCAGCACTGGCAGCTAAAGAACAAGGCAGGTTGATGGTAGATTTTGTAGTTACTACTGAGGGAGGTTTTACCAATATCACCGTACGCAATTCAGGCAGGTATCCAAACATTGCAAAAGAAGCAATTAGGGTTATTCAAAACATGCCCAAATGGAAGCCCGCAACACAAGACGGCAAGCCTGTGAATGTGGCTTATTCATTACCTGTGGTTGTTAGGGCACCTAAGTAGGGGTATCACTCAATAACCATACTTCTCCTTCCAGTTATTTTTCAGGAAATCTCTCATACGCTGCTCTGCTGCATTATCGCCCGGGTCATACAGTTTGGTGCCGGCTATTTTATCAGGTAAAAATTCATGCGCTATAAAGTTGCCGGGGTGGTCGTGTGCATACTGGTAATTTTTACCATAGTCCATATTCTTCATCAACTTTGTCGGCGCGTTTCGTATAGACAACGGCACGGACAAATCGCCGGTTTTTCGTACAAGGTCCTGCGCCTTGTTGATGGCCATATAAGACGCATTGCTCTTTGCAGAAGCAGCCAGGTAAGTAACGCATTGTGAAAGCACTATCCTGCATTCGGGATAGCCTATCAACTGCACTGCCTGGAAGGTTGTAGTGGCAAGCAATAGTGCATTAGGGTTTGCATTCCCTATATCCTCACTGGCAAGTATTACCATACGCCGGGCTATGAATTTAGGGTCTTCCCCACCCTCTATCATCCGCGCCAGCCAATACACCGCCGCATTGGGGTCACTGCCCCTTATTGACTTGATGAACGCCGAAATAATATCATAATGCTGTTCCCCGGTTTTATCATACAAGGCCATTTTACTTTGTACTATATCCTGCACAATAGCATTAGTAATAGTGTGTACACCTTCTGGCAGAGATGCCACCACAAGTTCCAGCAGGTTCAGCAGCCTGCGCCCATCGCCCCCGCTCAGTTGCAGTAAAGCCTCCCACTCTTGTATCGTCACATTCCTGTTTTGCAGCCATGCATCCGTTTCCAGCGCCTGCATCACCATAGCCTTCAGGTCATCCTCCTCCAATGCTTTTAAAACATATACCTGGCAGCGGCTTAACAAGGCGCTTATCACCTCAAATGAAGGATTTTCTGTAGTGGCACCTATCAGCGTAATGATGCCTTTTTCCACCGCACCCAGCAAGCTGTCCTGCTGCGCTTTATTAAAACGGTGTATCTCGTCTATAAACAATAAGGCATGACCTGATTTACGGGCCGTTTCTATTACTGCCCTTACTTCTTTCACTCCGCTATCTATTGCGCTCAATGTAAAGAACGGCATATCCAGTGTCTGTGCAATGATTTGCGCAAGCGTAGTTTTACCAACACCCGGTGGCCCCCAGAATATAATGGAATGCGCCTTGCCATTCTGCAACATTTGTTCCAGTACCTTCCCTTTCCCTACAAGGTGTTCCTGGCCAATAAATTCATCAAGGCTTTGAGGCCTTACCCTTTCTGCCAACGGAACCTGAGTTAAAGCTGTCATAGTATTAGCATTCTGTTTACATCAAAAATCATATATTCGCCTTTATGATACGCAAATTACTCATCATAACTTTTCTTTTCGGCACTGTCGCAGTTACTTACGCCCAAAAGAAAGATAAAAAGAAAAAAAGCGACAAAAACAATACAGAACAATCTGTATCTGACTCTGCAAAAATAGACTATAAAGCTATAGGAGCCCCTATGCCACCTATATATGCCCATACCCTGGATGGTGAAAAGCTGACAGAGAAAAGCTTTACAAAAGGGGGCAACTTACTGGTTATGTTATTTAATCCCACATGCGATCATTGCCAGACGGTAACGCAAACTCTTGAGGAGAATATAGATAAATTTAAGAAGACTGAAATAATACTGATGGCATCGGGTTCTCTCGTCAATTATCTTGAGTTCTTTAACAATGTTACAAGGCATTCTGATTATCCTAAAATAAAAGTGGGTGCTGATAGTGCAAATTTTATTGGTAAAACTTTTGTTTACGGATCATTGCCACAGATAAATATCTACGACAAAAACAGGAAACTTGTTAAAACCTTTATGGGAGAAACGTCTATAGAAGCACTAAAACCTTATATAGATTAGCATAAAGAACTTGGCAAAGTAATTGCCACATTACTGCAGCAGTATAATTATTAAATACGCTATCGTTTATTTGCTAAGATTCATTTGTATGCAACGTGTAATACTCATCATAACAATACTGTGCGGTGTTGTGTGTGCAACTTATGCACAAAAAAAACAAAAGAAAAGTATAAACAGCACCCAAAAAACAGATGTTGTAGTTGATACGGTTAATTACAAAGCAATAGGTGCTCCTATGCCGGCTTTAGATATCATTACCAAAGACAACATAAGACTTACAGGAAAAGATTTCAGCAAAGCCGGTAACCTGTTCGTCATGATATTCGGCCCTGAGTGCGATCATTGCCAGTCTTTAACGCTTGAATTGGAGCAAAACATAGCTAAATTCAAAAAGACAGACATAGTGATGATTTGTCACCCGTCACTAAAAGAAAAACTTGAATCTTTCAACAACATCACAAGGCATCATAAATACAGCAACATTTACGTAGGTATAGATAGCGCCGATTTTATACCAAAGACATATCCCTACGGTACTTTACCGTATATAAATGTATATGATAAGGATAGGAAACTAATGAAGACGTTTACAAACGAAGCGTCTTTTGAAGATTTAGAACCGTATGTAGAATAAAGTACCTCACCACTTTTTTTTACAAGCAGTGGTATTAAAAAAACAGGCGATACTATTGTACCGCCTGTTTTTTTACGAAGTCTCTTATCTTGCGCACATAGTCAAAATAACCCCTTTCCATTCTTGTCCAGAATATGGCAAAGATCACCAGGCCTATAATTCCCAGTGTGTATGTATATGTATTATATTGATTACCGCCGAAAAACAGAAGCATCAATGCAGCAAGTACCATAAATGATACAAAGACCATGATCAGCATTGGCCCGCCAGAATCGATCTTACGCATTTTTGAATTTAATACAATATGTGTTTTACCACCTTTGCCTTTAAACTCCACATGTGTAATCGGTAAAGTTTTAATGTCCGTCACCTGTTCTGCATGTGGAATGATTTTAAGCATCTTTCCTTTTTCAGACACTTCAAAGTCCAGGTCGTGAACTTTCATGTGTTTACCTAAAAGTCTCCCCTTTATGTCTTCCTCTGAAATTGAAGATACGTACCGGTAAGTTCTTGAGAATATCATAGGCACGATTTAGTTTTAAATGTTAACAATGTAACTATATGAAAGTTAATGCAAATACTTCATAGAAACAACAGCATTAAACCTCTCTATATCAACTAAGACGCTACTAAAAGAACAATGGTTTGTACTAATTAATTGATTTAAAATACTTTAACAGTTTCCTGACCTAGACAAAGTTTTTACTCGTCTAAAAATTAAAATAGTTTAATCTAAATAATTTGGAAAATTCAATTAATTGATTATATTATATACCCAGTAGTTTATAATAATCTTCAACAATGCGCTGATAATAAGGCTTTAAAACAGGTGGAGTTGTTTTATATTGTTCTGTTAATTGCTGATGCTCTTTCATTCTTTTTTCAAGTTCTGCAGGTATTGGCCTGCTTATTTCCTTAGCAGTGTTCGATGAGCGTTTATCATCCTGTTGTTGTTCACGTACAGCTTTTTCGGCTTCCAGTAAGCGGGTAAGTATTTCCCGCTGGCGCATCAGCAAGTCGCTGCCCAGCTTCTTGTTTACAAGTTGGGTTTCGTTCTTATCCATCTCTTCCTGTATCTCTCTCAGTTCCTTTACTATCTCGCCCATGCCTTTGCTGTTCAGCAGGCTGTTTAGTTCCTGCAATTGCCTGCGCAAGGCTGCCTGTTGCTGGGCCATACGTGCCAGTTGCTCTGCATTGCCTTGTTCGCCTTTCCCTTGCGGATTGCCGCTGTTTTGTGGTTTTCCATTTTCTCCTTCTTTGCCCTCTTTCCCTTCTCCTCGCTTTTTCCTAGCATCCTGCATTTGCTGCATAGCATCGCCCAAAGTTTTCTGTTTGGTAATTACATCACTCAGCTGCTGCCCCGGCCCGGGTTTAGGTTTTTTACCACCCGGCTTCTCGCAACTACCTTCAGCACCGGCTTTTGCCTGGCTTTGCATAGCCATCAGGTTAGAGAGTAATTCATTCAGCATCAGCGCCAGGTTATTGGTATGTGTCATTACATACTGCTGTTTGGTCATAGCATCCCCTACTCTACGGCTTTCTATAGAGCTAACAGAATAACGCATATTTTTTTCCAGCTCGGTTGTTTCTTTGTTTACCGTAGCTGCTATTTTAAACATGTCTTTGCTCATCTCAAACAGGCTGTCACGTATCATTTTAGAGTTTTCGTGCAGGCGCTTTTGTTCCTGTTGCTTGGCCACATAGTTCTGGCTTGCAAGGTTCACGCTTCTTATCTCGCCCATCAGTTGCTCCTGGTCAAATGATAATCGCATCAGGTTGCTGAGTATCTGCCTTACTGCGCGTATATCCTTTTCAAGTTTCTCCACATCCATGCCACTGGCGGCACTCCTCATGCTCTTTGCCATTTGCTGCAGGTTTTGCGCTGCTTTACTTTGCGATTCGCTGGCCTTGCTATTCTTGTTCTGCTGCAGTTCTTCACTGCTTTTCTGCATCTCTTGCTGTGCCTCTTCGCCCAGTTTTTTATCTTTATCCATATCCTGCTGGTCCTTCATCTTCTCATTTAGTTCTTCCAGCTCTTTCATTTCTTTCTTCAGGGCATCATCCAGTTCCTTTTTTATATCGTCCTGTTTCTTTTCCAGTGCGGCATTAGGTTCTTGTTTTTTATCGGTCTGCTCTTTCAGGTCCATTTCTTTCTTTGCCAGCTCATCCATTTTGGCTGCCATATCCTCCATGCGCATCTGCATCTCCAGCTTGTTCATCAGCTCCTTCATGCGTTCCATATCCATTTTGAAGAGCTTATTCTGCTCCTGTAGCTGCTGCATGGTTTGCACAGCCTGCTCTTTGTTCAGCTTAGCCATCAGTTCCTGCAGTTTCTTCATCTGCTCCTGTAGTTCTTTATCTACAAGGTTATCCATCTGCTTTTTCAGGTCCTCCTGCTTCTCTTTCAGGTCCTGGCTCAGTTCTTTCTGCTGGCTTTGCTGCAACTGCTCTTCAAACCGTTGCTTCACGGCTTTCATTTCATTTTGCATAGACTGCTGCATCTTCATCATGTTCTGTAGCGACTCCTGCTGCTCCCAGTCCATATCGTTACTTTTCAGCAGGCGGCTCTGCATTTCTTTGTACTCTTCCTGTAGTTTGTCAGATTGTTGAGAACTATTGCTCAGGCCTGAATTTATCTGCTCTGAATTGGCGTTAATAGCAGAATCCAGTTGTTTTTCATTATACATCCTGAACTCCATCAACTCGCTACGTGCGGCTTTACTGCCATGTACACCATCGTTGTCCCATGCCTCAATGTAGTAGCTCATTTTCTGGCCGGGTTGCAGCTCAAGGGCTTCTATATCAAAATAATGCTGGAAGGTCGTAAGGGCGCCCGAGGTAATTTTCAACGCAAGACTTTTCTTTGCAAGTTCCTGGTTTTGAGCATTGGTAATACTATAGTGAAACAATACCCTGCTTATGCCATAATCATCTCCTGCATTACCATTCAGTAAAATCTGCTTCCCGGTAACTGAATCCCTGAATTCCTGCAACTGCAATACGGGGTATTCATCCGGTATTACTTTTACATAATAATTGTATGTATCTGTTACAGCAGTTTTCTTATTACTTAAAATCAGGGTATATGTTGTATCTCTTAAAAACCTGTATTGAGACGACCATGTGTTACCATTTTTTTTCAGCACGGTTTCAGCGCCGTTGCCAAGTCTTATAGCTACCCTGTCTGTATGTTCTGCTACAAAAGACCAACCTACCGCTGTACCTGCCGGTACAGTAACATCTCCCAGGCTTGCTACCACTTCATCTCTCCTTCCGGTGTATGCCGGATAGTTCAAACTAATGTTGAAGGATGTAAGTATGGGCTTTTGTACTACAGCAAGCGTATAGGATTGCGAGTAAAAACCGGCTGCATAAAACCTGAACTCAATGGGCTTTGTTACGTTCCTGAATATATACCTGAACTGGTTGTTGCCCGTTACCGTCATAGGTACTATATCATTGCCTATGGCTACAGAAACATCTGCCGGCAGCACCTGGCCCTGTGTAGTCATGTCTATTGTAAAGTCACTGTTGCGTATCGCTTTCAGGTTTTCGGTTTTCAGTATAAAGCTGAAAGGTGCCGGCTTTTCAAAACTGGTGGTTGGCTGTAACAAACGGGCAGATGCGTCGCGAAACATATCAGGTACAGCCACCAGTATGAATATCCCTACCAAAAGTAAAGGCAGCAGGTAAGGGAGGTATTTCTTGTTTTTTGAGAGATTAATTGCAGACACCACAGGTATAGGAGCCAGTTGTTGGGCCTTCTGGTCTATACTCGCGGCAATCAGTTCTTTACTTGACTGTCCGTCTGCATTTTTTTTCAACTGCAATATATTCAGCAGTTTGTCACTCACATTGTCAAAATGCTGCCCGATTATTACGGCTGCCTGCTCGTGAGAGATGATGCTGCCCAGCCTGGCCATTTTTGCCAATGGTATTGCAACCCATGCTACCAACGCCGCCAACCCACACAAAACAAACAAAACAGCTATGGATAAACGGGCCCATACGGGCAGATACAGATAGTACTCACTTACTGTAACGGTAAGAATAAACAACAACAACGATATACTGAATACTAATACCCCACGTATCAGCTGGTTGGCATAATACTTACGTATAAATGCATCTAATTTTGATATAAGAAGTTCGTAGTTATTCATATCGTTTACTACACGCAATATAACTGATTTCCTCCTTACGAATGTCATAAGGGTTTGTTATACCTTTGCACCCTTACACGGTAGTGAAAGTATATGATACAACTGTACCCTGAGCGTGCGGCGGAGGCCTTGGAATTTGATAAAATACGTGCATTACTGCTAAAAAAATGCAGGACCGATGCTGCGGCAGAGCGTGTAAATACTTTGCGCTTTCATACCCGGCTGGAATATCTGGACAAAGAGTTGCAGCAAACCCATGAATTTAAAATGATGTTGGGAAGTGGCGACCGTTTCCCGAACGATTTTACTACCAATCTTTCAAAAGAGCTGAAGTTACTCTCTATACCACGTGCAGTGTTGGCCGGTACCCAACTGATGGACATGCAGAAGCTGGCGCTGAACATGAAAGACATACTGGCATGGTTTAACAAACACGAGGGCCTATACAAGCACCTGCGTGCAGTATGCGACAACATTACTTATGACAAGCGCATAGCGGAGCTGGTGAGCAGCGTTATAGACGATACGGGCAATGTACGTGACAATGCATCGCGGGAGTTAATGAGCATACGCAGCGAATTGTCGAATAAGAGGCAGCAATTACGAAAAGTGTTTGACGGCATACTGCGCAAACTGAACAAAGAAGGCTACCTGGCTGATATCGGTGAAAGCTTCCTGAACGGCAGGCGCACCTTAGCTGTGTTTGCAGAGCATAAACGCATTGTAAAAGGCATATTGCATGGCGAAAGCGATAGCCAGCGTACGGTATATATAGAACCTGAAGCTACTATAGAGCTGAATAACGAAGTGTTTTCGCTGGAACGGGCTGAAGCAAAGGAAATACAGAAAATACTCGCCGACACTACGGGCAAACTTGCAGAATATCATTCCCTGTTAGATACTTACTACCATATAAGTGGCCTGTACGATTTCATCAGGGCAAAGGCATTGCTGGCACAGGATATAGGCGGTAATATGCCACGCCTTAGTCCGCACCCGGGTATAGATCTCATAAAGGCGCACCACCCACTGTTGCTGTTGCACAATAAACAGCAGAACAAACCGACGATACCACTGAATATTAAACTGGACCGCAATCAAAGGATACTGATAATAAGTGGCCCGAACGCAGGTGGTAAAACGGTAACCATGAAAACCGTTGGTTTAATACAGCTAATGGCACAATCCGGGCTGCTGGTACCGGTTGACAGTACCTCTGAAATAGGCATCTTCAAGCAGATATTTATACATATAGGCGATACACAGTCCATAGAGCATGAGTTGAGTACCTACAGCGCCCACCTGCGTGATATGAAGTACTTTATGGATTTTGCCAATGGCAAAACATTGTTCTTTATAGACGAGCTGGGCAGCGGCTCAGATCCAAACCTTGGCGGTTCTTTTGCAGAAGCTATAGTAGAGGAACTGGCGGCACGCCATGCACTGGGCATTATTACCACGCACTACCTGAACCTGAAAGTAATGGCCGGTAAAGTACCGGGCATTGTAAATGGCGCTATGGCCTTTGACGAAGACAGGCTGGAGCCACTATACCAGTTAATCATAGGCAAGCCGGGCAGTTCATACACCTTTGCCATAGCAAAGCGCAGCGGGCTGTCTAACAAAATAATAGACCGTGCAAGGGTGCTGACAGAACGCGGCCACTTTAAACTGGATAAAATGCTGCTGAAGACAGAACAGCAAGAAGTAAGGCTGGCGCAAAAGGAAAAGGAACTGGACAGCCTGCTGAAGGAACACGATAAAGCCCGCAAAAAGTACGAGGAGCTGGCCGACAAGGAAGCTGTTAAGCAACAACACCAGACCATTAAGCTGCAAAACCAGGTAAAGAAAGAAGAACTGGAATACCTGCGCGATATGGAGCGTAAGTTCAAACAAATCATCCAGGATTGGAAAAAGGCAGAGAACAAGCAGGATGTGATAGCAGCAGCCGAGGTGGTACTTTTTAAAAAGAAACAGGTGCAGGCCAATGCATCTATGGCCAAAAAAGCCGATAAGAACTACAAAGTAGTAGGCGGCAAACCACAACCCGGCAACTACGTCCGGCACAAAATAAATCACCAGGTAGGCATCTTATCCGAAATAAAAGACAAGAAAGCTATTGTTATGATAGGCAAAATGCCCTTCACAGTTTCGCTGGACGAATGGGTGGTGGTAGCAAAAAAGGAAGCGACTGAAAAGAAAAAGTAGCGTCAGGCAACAGCTTCTGTGGGTTGTTGAGCATCAGTTCTTAATTCCTTGTATATTTTCTTTAAATCCCTTGCGCGTCTTGGGGCTAGTATAAAATCAAACGGATAACGTAAACTATATCTGAATATCAGCGGTATTACAGGAATGTAATGCCTTAAAGACATGCCACGTGAGCGGACTGCTACCCAAAACGCAAGACCAAAACTCACCAGGAAATTAAATGCTCCAATACCTAATACACCAATTATTACCGTAACTAATTCTATGGGTGGAACTTTATTATCCAACCCACACAATCCAAACGCAAAGTTTGCTGTCGAAATAGTAATGTGCCTGATATCGAAAGGTATGCCCAGGCTACGGCCTATCAATGGCGCAAAACCCAGGAAAAACCCTAAAGCAAGGTTGCCTGCGAAACCACCCAGGTTCTTATCAATATATATAGCAATTTTATCACGTCTTGTACCTTTTACAAATTTCCTCAAAAGTGGGTGCTCTCTAACCCTTGCAGGGATATTCCTGAAACGTACACTGTTATCTACATAACCTGTTATAAGAGCTGACAGGAACAGGAAAACACCTGTAAGACAAGCATACCACCAGGCCGGAACAAGCAGTGGGTTTTGATTATTTAAATACTGGTGTGCCTCCGCCAAGGATGTAAGATGATGCCCAAAAAAGTACTTGTGCCCATATGCCAATAAATAAGACAAAGGGAATACTATAATGAGGTTACCAATAAAAGAAGCAGTCTGGCTCCGCCATATCAAAACAAAAGAGTGTGCTACTGTGTATGAAGTATTTTTTTTATTCTTCTCTTTGCGCAGATCAAGGTAAGAAGCAAGTGTAGATGCTGTCATACCTGGTTGCTTCGTAGCCAGGGTAGTATGTGTAACCTGTAGTAAAATAAAACCTATCGCGTAATTCAACCCATAAAGAAAATACTCCCAGAATGGTGCCGGATGCAAATGATGCAGTAATGTTTTAAAAAGCGCAATAAAGGAAATAATAGCGCCTCCGCCGGCGGCTGCTACAAAAAACCGGTTATACTGCTTCCTTGTTGTAGTAATATAGTGCTCTCCTGTATTACCTTTATGCTCTGCTATCTGGTAGGCAAGTAAACCTATGTTTTTATGAAGCAGTTCCTTTATACTGGTACGCTTGTTCTCACTCTCTACTATATCTTTAAACAGCCTGACAGACATTTTTAATTCAGCCTGCAGGTCATCATCTGTACGCAATAAAGATACCACATGCAATATGCGTTTTATTTGTTGCTCTGTACGTACCAGCAGGTATGTTTGCGACAAGCTAGTGCCATACTTTTCACTGTTTTTCCTGACTGTATTCAGCATTTCACTGCACTTCCCAAGCTGTTCATCCAGTTCTGAAGCATGAGAGTTCACCAATTCTTTATTGCCATACTGCACTGCCTGTACCAACAATATTGCTATCCTGTTCTGTTCCAGGAAGGGGCCTGTAAGTTTGTCATCAGTTTCAATATGTATATTTATCTCCTCTTCCAGGCCAAGTGTAGAAACCCTGTAAGACAACACTGTCAAAGTATCGGTAAGATATTTACACAGCCTTTGCGAATCTTTATAAAGATCAAAAGCAAACATGCCAAACAACTTTGCCCATAATTCGTCAGGAACTGAACGTACCCATATATAGTCTTTTCGGGAATCAAAGGTATGTTGCACTGTATATTCCAGGCTTCGTTTATCCGGCATAGGTGGCAATATCCTATGCGATAATTGTTTTGAAAATTCAGCAAAAAAGCCTGAACCACTCAAAACCCCTACCCTTGTTAAAAGGCTGAAACAACTTCTTTGGTTGAAAAGCGAAGTAATGAGTTGTTGCATGCATTCACGCAGAGCGCCATCATTCTCTAGTCTTTCAACCAGGTGGGCTACTTTTTCAACCGCATTATTTTCTTTCTTTTCAGGACGTAATGATTGTGCCAGGCTGGAAAAAAACATAGTGTTGCGGTTACTATCCGTATTATGCAAAATCTCATCTAAAACAATATCTATATTTCCGGCTGTCATTATTTCCCTCTGAAAATCTAAAATACGTGAAAGGCCTGAAACAATTTTATAATTGTATTTATGTTATGCTTGAAATAGCTATATAATCAATCTAACCCCGCCCAGCTCTTCCAGCCTGTGGGTAAACCTGTCGCTGGGCGAACTGATGAACATAAAGTTCTGTGGTATCTTCCATTTTTTGCTCAGTTCTTCTATCAGCTGCGGGCCAAACACACCCTCTATCTGTATAAACTCGATTTTTATCTCGGGGTAGGCCCTGTCCAGTACTTCAAAATCTGTCATGAATTGTGGCGAAACGTCCTGCTCTTTATTCACCACGGTTACAATCTTCAGCCTGCGGGTTATCTCATTTTCCTGTACATATATCATCACTTTGTTCAGTACAGATATATCGTCACCTTTTGTAAAATACACAAACTCCTGGGCAGACAATTTTCTTATTGCCTTCTTTATATGCAGCCTGCCTAAAAGAGATATACGCTCCATAGTATCTATAAAGCTGTTCACTACTATCAGCAGGTATTGTAATATTTCGTTACGTCGTAAAAAAAGGTAGATGACCAGTATTGCAGGAACAAAATATTGCAGGAACATCACCAGGTAGCTGGGGTTCATTTTAATATTGCCATACAATGCCGCTACCAGTGCAAAAACCGCTATAGCCACCACGTAGGCAGGTGCGTATTCCGGCCGCGGTAGTGCCCTGCGTTTTATCTTCAATAAAAAGTTGCCGTAGCCAAAGTATATCATCACTGCCAGGAAGGATATAGTATATACCCCTGCCAGCGGGCCTATCTCTCCACGGGTAACAAATAATACAGACAGGCAAAGCAGGAAGAATACGATCAGGATACGGTGCGTACTACCCCTTTTGTTTTCTTTTAATAAAAACTGTGGCAATACCCTGTCCAGTGTCATACGTTTTATAAGGCCTCCTACGCCTACATAAGAAGTAAGTACTGCACCACTCAACACCAGCACAGCATCTATAGATATCAGCATAGACATCCAGTCACCTGCAGCTTTATCGCCTATATGAGACAGGAGCGCCTCTTTATGCTGCGCTACCTCTGCCATAGGCAGCACCATGATAGCAATAAGCGCCATCAACGGGTTGATAACCGTTACGGCTATCCACATATTGCGCAATGTTTTGCGAAACACGCCTTTTTGCTGTTCCTCTACAAAGTTGGCAGAGCTTTCAAAACCGGAGATACCCAGCATGGCCGTACAAAAACCCAGGAACAATGCTGTAACAATGCCACCTTCTACCGGCATTCTGAAATTGGTGGTAAAAACATCAAAACCATGGTTGAACACAAACCAGCCACCCACAAACAACAGCATGGCCATAGAAACCATGTGGATAATAAATATTACTATAGCTACTATAGCACTCTCACTGATACCCAGTATCGTCAGCATCAGGAAAAAGGTAAGCAACCCTATTGTGGCCCAGAAAACAGGCACGGCATGTATTATATTATGCAGGTAGTGCATGGCTTCTGTTGCAGATATCACTGCAGTAGCCATATAAGAAAGTATGGTAAGACATGCCGCAACAGATGCGTTGCTCTTGCTGGTAGTGTTCAGCAATACGTTGTACGCCCCGCCGTTCAGGGGCAAGGCACCTACTACTTCGCCGTATATTTTCCGGTACAGGAATAATACCAGGGCTACCATCAGCAGAGATATCCAGGCATATTGCCCCGCATATACTATTGTAAGGGCTGATACATATAAACAGGAAGATGTAATATCATTGCCACAAATTGCTGTGGCGGCCAGTTGGTTCAGTTTCTTGGGGTGGCTCATCGTTTCGCTTTATCATGGTGCGAAATAAATTTCGTACACATGGTCAGGTGATAAAGGTAAACATAAAATACTTTTTATGACTTACCGGGCAATGTCCACCTGAAACCTGCAAAGCCTCTTATGCCCTGCATAGAGGCATAATTATAACTGGGGTCAAAAGTATAGCCATTCGGATTATTCACAGGGTCCTCGGCATATTTATCAAACGGATCGTTGGCGCGTATTATCGGATTTTTGGGTACGAAGTTTAAGAGGTTTTTAATACCGCAGTACACTTCAAAATTCCTGCTGAAACGTTTGGTAACCTGTATATTGGCAATGGCGTACAGCGGCGAATATTCAGGACGATAATCATTGGGCAACACAGGCAGGCGCATAGGGCCATTCCATTTTGCTGTAAGGTCTATCGTCAATAGTTGCCTTGTAAAGGTATAGCTGGCAATAAAATTCCCCGACCATTTGGGTGCATACATCTGCACTGTACGCTGCATATTTCCGTTAGCATCCTGCTGATTCAGGTACACGTCCATATAGGTAGCGCCTATACTTACTTTAAACGGTACATTAAATGTAAAATCTGTATTGACAGATATACCCTGCGATACGGCGTAGCCATCTATGTTGTCATATATTATCTTATTAGGGTCGGTGTCAAAATCGCCAACTATTTTATTGGTGAAGTAGCTGTAAAACGCGGTTGCGTCTATGCCAATATACAATGCATCTGTAGGAATTTTTAATACATAGTTCAGGTTGCTGTTGTAAGACCTTTCAGGGTTTAACTGGTTTGCTATAATCACATCCCTGGCACCTGTAAGCGCTGCGTGGTCTTCAGTAAACAGGTTTACTACCCTGTACCCCGTACCAAAGCTGGCGCGCAGGGTATTCCTGTCATTGGGCGACCATTTGTAGGCAAAACGTGGCGAATGTATATTGCCGTGATTGCGGTCGTAGTCATACCTGTAACCCAGCAGCAGTTTATGCTTTGCTGCAAAGGCCCACTCGTCTTGTATATAAGCACCGGGCAGCGGTGTCACTGCCGGTTTATTAGTCAGGTTGGCACTATCGCCGGTAGCTGTTGCGGGTGTGTTATCATCATAATAGGTATAACGGTAAGACGTTCCCAGCAGCAGGCTGTGTTTTTCTGTAAGCTGTTTATCCCAATAGGCCTGTGCGAATGCTACCTGCTGGTTGGCCATGTAGGGGACATTGCCATAGTAAGAGTCCTGCAAATGGTGGTTGTATGAAAACTGGGTAAATATCTTTTCCTTAAATGGCAACTGGTACATACCTATCATCTCCCAGCGTTTGGTATATACGCTTTCTCCATAAATGCTGTCGCCGCCACGGTAGTTTTCATTCCAGTTGGTCTGGCCGCCCCAACGGTTTTCATATACATACCTGCCTGCTACAGATGCCACGCGGTTGTCTGTACGCTCTACACTCAGCTTGTTAAAAACAGATATCCTGTTTTGCAATGCCATATCTGTAAAGCCGTCATTATTTTTATCATGTGGTGTATTATAGTTGTAGTAGCTTATTCCCGAAAGGTTATTCACTTTTCCCAGCCTGAATTTTCCAGCAACATCTGCATTATACTCCTGCCAGGTGGTGCCCATTACATCAACACTCAGCAATGGTGCGCGTTCTGCTTTTTTCGTAATCACATTGATCACGCCACCCATAGCCTCAGACCCGTACAACGATGAAGCCGGGCCCTTTACCACCTCCAGCCTTTCTACCAGGCTGTTGGGTATGCCGCTAAGGCCATATACCGTAGCCAGGCCGCTTACTATAGGCATACCGTCTATAAGTATCATGGTATATGGCCCTTCCATACCATTTATATGTATATCGCCCGTATTGCACACATTGCAGTTGATCTGCGGTTTCACGCCGTTAACTATTTCCAGCGCGTCAAACAGGTTGGGGGTAGGATTTTTCTTAAAGAACTGTGGCGTGAATATTTCCACAGGTATGGGGCTGTCCATGCGGCTCATCTCCTTCATGGTGCCTGTTATCACCACCTCGTCCATTTGTTTGCCCGCTGCTTTCAGGTTTATCCTGTACTGGTTTTTACCTGCCGATAATTTCAGGGTATCTGTTGTATAGCCTATGTAACTTATAATAAGCATAGTGGCATCTTCAGGTATGCTTATTTCAAATTTTCCCTGCTCGTCTGTGTTAGTACCTATAGTAGTACCTGGCACAGCTACTGTTGCAAAACTGACTGACTGCCCGTCCTGTACATCATATACATTGCCTTTTACCAGCCGCTGCGCACCTGCCGTAAACCCTGCCAGTAACAATAGTATAGTATATATTAATTTCATTCACATTGTAGTTGTGAAAGCAAAACTACAATTTTAGACTAATCTAACAAATTTATTTTGTCTTGTTAACAATTCGCAAACATGAGAATAATCGACATGTAAATCTGGCAATAATTTTTGCTAATATTGATAAATGAAAACAGTTAGGGTACTAAAACTCTACGTGATATTGATTATCTTTTTAGGCATATCACCTTCTCATACATACTCCCAACTTCCTGAATTAAGAAATTATAACGTAAATGACGGATTACCGAGTTCTGAAACTTATGTCATCGTTCAGCACAACGACGGCTACATGTATATTGGTACCGACCGTGGACTTGCCCGTTTCGATGGAAATAATTTTCAAACGTTCACAACGGCAGACGGACTTACTGACAATACTGTCTTTAACCTATTCAGGCATAAGGATGCTTTATGGTATTATTCCTATTCTTCCGACCTGGGATATCTCGCCAGTAATAAGTTTTACGATTACAGGCATAATTCTGTTATATATAAGCATATAATGTCAGTAATATGGAGCTGCCTTATTTTTAATGATGATGAAATTCTGTTTAATGCTCCTATAGATAAACATCATGTAGTATTTCGCATTACTGCGTCAGGCCGGCTGGATAGCAACCTATTTGAACAAAAAGGGGCGTTATGTGCTTATGTTACGCCCAGCAATATTTGCTTTATGGCAGGCTATAGCTATGCGCCTAAACTTTTGTTATATGATAAGCCCGGGGGGAAATTACTGGCAGAGTTACCCAATAATAAAACTACAAAACTGGCTTTTGCACGTAACGTAAAGGAGAAAACGTTCTTTCACGCTAACCAGAGCATCTATATTATAGAGAAAGGCCTGCTTACAAAAATATCAGACTGCCCTGCAAATGCCTTATATATGTTTATTGATAGCAAAGAGGATATATGGATAGGCTATAAACTCAAAGGTGTTTATCATTACAAAAAGAGCAATAACTACCGGGACCCTGAACATTTATTAGCAAACTTTTCCATTTCCTGTATTACTGAAGATTCAGAGGATGGAATATGGTTCACCACTCTTGAAAACGGCGTATACTATCTCCCGCCACAGAGAATATACTCTTACGCAAAACCGGGGACGACATTCACCAAAACTTTAAACCTTCATTATATCAATAATGTCATTTATGCACGGCAATCAGATTATTCCTTGGTCCGTCTTGATATTGCAACACAAAAATGGGAAAAAATATTTCCTTCAATTCCTATTCTTTCATCCCGGAATGGAGGCGACAGTGTGTTGTTTTTTACTACTATGGATAACTACAAAGTAAAACCCAAAGCCGGCCTTGAACAATTGTTTGATAACAGATTAGTTTTTGTTGGTAAAAGTATATGGGCTACCGGGCCGGGCATACGTTATTATAACAAAAAAAAATTGTCAGGGGCTTTTCCTAAGACACCAATGATAACTTGTGGAATAGAATTAGACAGCTTAAAACTTCTGGCAGGAACATTGAAGGGTTTATTTTTATACACAAACAATCAGTTGCTCCCGGTACAGGATAGTATAATAGGAAGCTCGCGTATTTCAGACCTTAAATTCTTTGACAGAAAAAACATACTGGTTTGCACGCAAAGTAAAGGGCTGTACATATTACAACTACCGGCGTTTAAAATTGTAAAGCATTTCACGCACAAGAACAGTTCAAAAGGAATTGTGTACAATACAGTTTATAAAGACTCTAATAATACCGTGTGGCTGGGCACTAATAAAGGCGTTTGTAAGATATCCAACATATTAAGTTCCCGACTATCCCAGCAATGGATAAACATAAATAACGGACTCTTATCAAATGAAGTATATGATATTATCTCTGTAAATGGGGATACATGGGCAGCTACTGCAAGAGGTATAAGCGTTATGCCAGGCAGCACAAATCTCAGTTATTACCACCCTATCCCTGTTATACTACAATCTATTACAGTAAATGGGAAAGAATTGCAGGGTCAAAATTCAATACTCCGCTTTGATCAGAACAATATTACATTCCGTTTTTCAGGCTTAAGTTATTTGTATGCAGGTTCGTTAGAATACAAATACAGGCTCAAAAAATCCGGTAAAGAAATATGGGAATATACAGACAACCCTACTATTAACTATAATAACCTTTCTCCCGGCAAATATCGGTTTGAATATGTTGCCATAGCGCCAAACCAGGCCGGTACTATAAAATATGGAGTTTACCGTTTCACTATTGATCCACCTTTTTGGGAAACATGGTGGTTTATATTTATTGTCATACTATTCTTAATATCGGGCCTATACTACTTTTTTCACCTGAGAATAAGATTTGTAAAAAAACAATTGAAACTCAAATCAGATTTGGCGCAGTATCGTGACAAAGCACTCAGAGACCAGATGTCACCGCATTTTATATACAATTCTCTAAATGCTATACAAAATTATATCGTCAAACATGACGATGAAGCTTCTGTAAATTTTCTATCTAAATTCTCAAGGCTCATGCGTCTGATATTCAACAACACCGGCAGCGACCTGGTGAGAATAGCGAAAGATTTAGAAGCCTTAAAGCTATATATAGAAATGGAAAAAATGCGCTTCCCCAACAAATTCGAGGTAATATTTGCGCCAATTGAAGATGACCTGGCACATATGTTTATCCCTCCACTGATATTACAACCATTTGTAGAAAATGCTATATTACATGGGATCCTACCTTCTGATAAGGCCGGTCGTATATCCATCGCTATTCAACACAGCGCAAACTCTATCATGGTAACAATACAGGATAATGGCATAGGCAGAAAAGCTGCGGCATTAATAAAGGCAGCTAAAAACAAATTCACAACAAATGAAGAAACAGAAAACAAACATCATTCGGCCACAACTGTAACGACTGCAAGAATAGCGCAGGCCTGGGGTGAAAACACAAATACCCATTTTAGTATCGTGGACCTTTATGATGCTGATGGGAAAGCTTCAGGAACATTAGTAAAATTTTATTTACCATACATATATGATAGAGGCAATAATAATTGACGACGAACCGGCAGCAAGAGAGATAATAGAGTCTTTAGTGAAAAAATATACAAATGAAGTATCGGTAGTAGCTTCACTGGCAAATACAACAGATGCCCTGGCTTACATAGAAAGGTCTGTACCTGATATTATTTTTCTTGATGTTGAATTGGCAGATGGTACTGGTTTTGACATTTTAGACAGGTACCCGGGCATCAACAGTCATATTATATTTATTACCGCATACGAGCATTATTCTCTAAAGGCGATAAAACACAATGCGTTCGACTATATTCTAAAGCCTATAGACCTCCAGGAATTTAAAATTACAATAAATAAAGCGGTTGATATAATTAAAACAAAACAACATAAGGATAACAGGAATATAGCAGACCTTTTTAAGGACCTGAAAAGGCGTATATCAGTTCCCGGCAGAAATGGTTATACATACTACGATATCGATGATATTATTTTTCTGGAAGCGGAAGGTAGTTATACTAAAATGCAACTCACAGACAATCGTTCTATAACTATCAGCAAGGGCCTGGTTGAGTTCCAGGCATTAATAGAAGCAGGTTTTTTACGTGTCCATAAAAGTTATCTCATCAACCTTGGTCATATTACAGAATTCAGGAAAGATGATGGCGTACACCTGGTGATGTCTGACAACAAACACATACCAATCGGTGCAAAATACAAGGAAGAAGTTATCAATATCCTACGGTCTTCTACCTTTTACATATAAATACAACAACCGGTAACCATATTTTGACAAGCCGCATAAGCGGTTTGTAAACTGCTATAGTCATAGTTCAGGGTATTGTATCAATTTACTGATGATAACAACACCATTTTAACTATTCATCAATTCAAAAATCAATTATTATGACGAAGAAGCTCTTATCGCTCCTGCTGATAGCGATATCTTTAGATGTTTATGGACAGGCACCCTTACCGGTTGCTGGCAACCTCATGTTACATCTTGAAGCCGGCAGTGGCTACAATGTTAATTCCACTACTCCTGATGTCTGGCATGATAAGTCCGGACAGGGCAATGATGTTTCCGTACTACCCGGCAATCCCAATCCGGCTTTCATTCCCAATTCATTTGGTACCGGCTTCCCTGCGGTGAGATTCAGTGGTGGTGAATTTATGGAAAGCGCATTCCCGGCCAACGGATGGGATGCTGCCGACAATGTTACCGCTGCTACCTTATTTGTAGTACGTATTGCAAATCCTGCTGTCACAATGCCTCATATGATGGCAACAGGGCCGGGTGCTGTACATACTTTATTATCAATATGTCAGGATCGTGTGTACAATGAAGAATTTTTAATGGCAACAAATACAGGCGTACACCACAGTTTTAACGGGCATTTTTTTTACAAGGCTCACCAGTGTTATTCATTTTTACCTGCAAACAGGCCGGTTGTATTATCAACAGTACTCAGGAGAGGAACAAATACAACTACTGATATTGATTATTATGTCAATAATATTCTTTCGACAACTGCAGCGGTGACAACCGCAAGTCCGCCAATTTCCAATTTACCAACAGCATATAATCCTGTGGACAGGATGATAGTTGTGGGCGCGCGGTATGATAACAATAGTTCTCCCCAGGAATTTTTCCAGGGTGATATTATGGAAATCCTTGCTTACAACAGGCAGCTAAACACTACCGAGGTACGACAGGTAAATGAATGGCTGCAGATAAAATATGGTGCAGGGTATAGTATGTCACCTTGCAATAACCCTACTAATACAACTACCAATTGTTTTGATGCGGCCAATATGAGCGTGGTTTATATGGGAAATAACATAAATGGAGACTGTATGTTCCAGGCAGATCTGGTAACGTCAACTGTTCCTGGATATAGCAATCTCTCTACAGAATGGCAATTAGGTGCAGGAACATGGACAACAACTCCAACATTCGCTTTTACGTTACCGGCAGGTACTCCTCCTACAGCGCTTCGCGGCAATTCATATTTTACTGCATCTCCCGGTATTAGTCCCTATTGTTGTGACATTTCCTTACAGCGGCAGGTACAATGTCAATCAGGTACAGGCCTTGTTTTTCCATAAACATTTTTAAACTACAATTTCAAATTATGAAAAAGATACTTTCTCTAATATATATATCAGCGCTTGCAATAGGCAATGCTCATAGCCAAACACCTATATTGCACCTTGATGCCGCAGTAGGTTTTATTCCGGGCGTAGTTAGCACCACCACACCGACATTGCTAACCAGCCCTGCCAGGTGGCTTGACCAAAGTGGTAATGGCTACCATGTACAGTCTTCATTATTGGTTGCAGAAGCGCCTACAGCGGCCACATTTATACCTGCAAAAGGCTGGGCAGGCACGCACTTTCCATCTGTATTATTTCATCCACACCCCGGGGGGTTAGGCAGTTATCTTGAATCGGCCGTTGTACCGCTACTATCTAACGCCAACAACAATGTTACAATATTCATTGTAGCTACTAAGTCTTACGGTAACGGATATGATCCAACATATATTTCTATAGCCGAACAGGGTACATTTAACCAGGGTATGTCAATATTAAGAAGCGATACAAGGCACAGTACATCTACAACTGCTTATAGTTACATTCCACCTGCCTGTGTGCCTGATTTTGAAAGGCCCGTTGTTATTGCTTCTACTTTTGGGCGTTCAGCCACAAATATGTCAAGGTACGAAAATGGCCTCCCTATGACAACCGTAACAAATTCAGGTGCATCTGACTATACATTAACTGCACAAAGAACTGTGCTGTTAGGCCAAAGAAGAACCTCTTCAGGAATATTCAGCGTCGCACATGCACTTGCAGGCCACGTTTTTGAAGTAATTATCTACGATAGCATATTGACCCCGACGCAGATACAGCAGATTTCAAATGATCTGAGGTGTAGGTATGAAATTTTTTATGACAACTGTAATAAAAGCCCGCTACCGTGGCCTTGTGCAGTAGGTGGAGGCAACGGAGGATGTATTGATACTCCATCATTTGTTTTGAATTTTATAGGTTTAGATGCAAATAATGATTGCGAGGTGGAAATCGATTTCAGGGGAACTGCTACTCCGGGGACGACATTGGCCGGTTATGAATTAACTATACCGGGCCAGACTCCTATGCTCTTGCCGCCTACTACTACATTCCCCTTCCAATTTACAGTAGGTACACCATTGCAAAGAGGCCTTTTAACATTTAGTGTAACCGGCTTTGACAACAGCGCACCTCCAGGTACATCACCTTGTTGCAATTTTACCATGACGCAGGAAATAAAATGTGTAGGTCATGTTACGCCTCCCTGGGCCGGGTTTAAAAAACCAACAACAGTGAGTAGTGTTGACAATGTTAACAATGTCAAAATCTATCCAAATCCTGCCACCACGCTTATATATGTAGAACTTAGCAACGCAGGTCTGCATACTATAACCATTACAGATATGGCTGGCAAAAAAGTAAAACAGCTTCAGACGAATGAATTGCGGAACCAGTTATCTGTAAAAGAACTGGCAGGAGGGATGTATATAATGGAGGTTATGGATGAGAATAACGTGTCTGTAAAAAGAGTTAAGTTTTTAGTACAAAGATAAATTTGAAAAACTCCCAAAGATTAAAGCCCCGCATTGTGGGGCTTTAATCTTTGGTTGACTCTACAATTTGCCTTCAAGTCTGAATAATGAATCGTTATTTACACATGCCGTAGTTATGATATCACTTCTCTCTAAAAAAACAACCTCCGTTTATTCTCTACAGATATATCAGACCCTTCAACCAGCATTAGAGAGGCAGGTTGCAGGTTATTTAAAAATGCAAAATGAGCACCATAGTTCAGCGCAAAATCTACATCTATTGTATAATCATTCACCTGGTATTGCGCCCATTTAGGGTGTTTCACCTCGTATTCATTGGTCTTCCTGTTACTATACCTTGCATAGCCCCAGTAATGTTCTGTAATAAACTCGGCCTCACTACCCTCTTCTATGGCAGACAGTTCTTTATGTGCATTAATAGAGATGCTCTGCCACAGGCCTTTGCGCCGCCATTTATAGGTTACAGTGCGCTGGTCTTCACCTTCCTCCCATTTGTGCGCCATAGGCAGCGGCAGGTAGTTCTCATTATAAATAACATTTGCTACCACACTCAACGCAAACCTGGGCACAAACTCCCTGATGAATACTACTCCCCTTTTCCAGGTACCGGCATCATTATACTTTACGTAAAACCTCAGGTTTACTTCCTCAAAGTTTGCATGAAAGGGGACATAATAACCCATCAGCCTGGTGTTCTTAAACAGGAAACCAATAAGGCTTACATAACAATTACCATTCCACAGGTCCAGCTCGGTACCCACCGGCAGGTATGGCGCCAGCACCTGCGGGTCTGTCACATAGTTGGCTATCGCCAGCTTCCTCCATTCTGCCGTTAAGAAACTCATACCACAAATTAAGGCTTATTGGGTAATTTAACCCGGGGAACATCATAGCACAACGCTCCACCAGCATTTCTTTCCTTATTTTTGCAACATGTCTATAACAAATGAAGCTGAACTGGCTGGCATGAAAAAAGCCAGCGAGGCTGTGGCCATCACCCTGAAGGAGATGACCCGCTACGCCGCACCCGGCATGACCACCAAACAACTGGACGAATATGGCGCAGAGGTACTGAATTCATTGGGTGCCAAGTCTGCCCCATACCTCACATACGGTTTTCCCGGCTGGACATGCATCAGCGTCAACAACGAGTTTTGCCACGGCATACCTTCTCATAAAACCGTACTTAAAGAGGGCGACCTGATTAATATAGATGTATCGGCAGAACTGGACGGCTTCTGGTCAGACAATGGCGGCTCGTTTGTGATAGGTGAAGACGTCCATCAGCACAGTAAACTGGTAGATGCCTCTAAGGCCATACTGCAAAAAGCCATCAACAATATAAAAGGCGGTGTGCGCATTTCAGACATTGGCCACCTTATAGAAACCGAATCGAAAAAGCGGGGTTATAAAGTTATCAAAAACCTGACAGGCCACGGTGTGGGCAGGAGCCTGCACGAGGAGCCATCTGAAATTGCCAACTACCGCGACCGTTATAATTATACCCGTTTCAGGAAGAATTCAGTTGTTGCTATTGAAACATTTATATCCACCACCTCTACCCTGGCCACCACCCTGAAGGACGGATGGACGATGGTAGGCAACAGGGGCGGCTTTATGGCGCAACACGAACATACGATTATGATTACCGATGGCAAACCGGTGATACTGACGGAGATGAACGGGATATGGAATTAGGAAGTATTTTATTTTCTGCTCCTTTCAACAACTAATCTTATCGCAGGATAATAACCTTCAGCAGTTTCAGTTCTTAAAAACCCGGCTATATAAACTATTCTTTCATTACGTTTTTAGGTCATTTCGTGACGTAAAAACACTCATTCATTACAATTAACAAATGCAGTCTCGTCAATGTAAGTAGTTTTCAATCAGGAATATTTTTAAAACCATTTAAATTTTAACCTGATGAAAAAATTCATTTTATTGTCAATATTGATTACTGCATTGACTACGAGCGCATTTGCACAAGCGGGCGATGTGGAGTTTGTAAACAACACACAATGTCATGTATTTGTTGTTATGGTCGGCGACCTGTCTGGGACCTGCGGTACGGGCATGAATAGTATTAGTTATATAATCCAGGCAGGTTTTTCTTCAATTGTCACTCCTCCTTCATTCCCGGCTTCTGGCTTCTTTGGTGGGGGCACCGAAATCACAGGTGCTTTTATTTATGATGGGGATCAAAGTGTTTGTATGTTCTCAAACCCTCCCGTATTTATTGGTGAACCATGTGCTACTTCCAATACCACCACACCTTCATATTCAGTTAACATGCCTAACGGAAGTGGAGGTTGTGTTATATGCGGCGAAATAGTAGCCACATGGACTCCGGCACCTACACCGGGTGGAACTGCAATACTTACGTTCAATTAAATGACTATTAACAACTTTAAACAAATAGAAATGAAAAAGTTATTCTTAATTGTCGCATTGATAGGAGTCTGCATCTCATCGAAAGGTCAAACAACACATCACCGGGCAACTGATATTGAAAACTGGACCGGGTGTGATTTAGTGATAACCTTCTTTTGCGTTGCTACTGGTAATCCGTGTAACGTTTATACCAATCCGGTTACTCCTAACCCTGTCACGGTATCCGCCTACTCAACTCTAAACCTTAATACATATCAATGCCCCAACTGTTCCCTTGTTCAACCGGGACAAATGCCATCATGCGGACTCGCAATTGATATTCAATTGGCATGCGACCAATATGTACAACCTAACACCAGTAATTTAATTCATTTAAACTACCCCGACTTATGTGGACTGTGGCCATTCGTACCACAATGGGCACTTGGGGCAGATAATACAAGACACTGTTGCCAACAGGGCTATACAGCACAGTTAGATATAAATGCGCCTGGAGGAGCTAAATTTGTCATTCAATAGCAATATCACCTGATATACATAAAACTCACAATTTGTCGGTTTTTTAACAAGTCGTGTATTTTCAAAGTTGGATAGGTGCAAGCGATTTAATTATATTTCAGATGCTTTCGTTACAAACACGCCTATATAAATTCAAATCAAATATTTTTTAATCATCTAAAACAACTTACAATGAAAAAATTATTATTGCTGATCGCTGCTATTTCAATATTAGGCAGCAACGTAATTGCACAAACAGTTACAATAGAAAGGTGCGGAACTGAGCATTGCTCAAACGATTTACAGGTAGTAGTCGCTGCAATGAGTGTAGGCTGCTTCGGCCCTATGCTCGGTTATTCCAATCCCATACCGCTTAACTCAATTACTGTTTCAACTACCTTTGACTATAACAGTATCGCCAGTACCGTAGGTTGGGCTCAGGATCCTGGCCCGTCCGGCTGCGGACCTTGGTACTTTGGAGAAGCTAAGGTATATAATTGTGTTTCAACCCCTCCATCAGGCTCACCTATGTTCTGTACTATAGCTGCTTGGAACGAGCATACATTTACCATATGCGGTCCTGGATTGCTAACGAGCTGTTTTGAATATAGTGACGTTTGTACAGACTGCGGTACAAATCAGGTAGTAGATGCTACATTTGAAGTCTATAATGTTGAATGTTTAGATTCGAAATTCACAATTTGCGATTAATAGCCCCTGTAAACTTTGCATAATTCGGCCTTAGTGCAGAAGACCAAAATCCTCTATTCAGCTTGGGCTGTAACAACTTGTAGCAGCAATTAATGCAAGCTTGAAACTTGCACATTCCGTCTCGCCTGGTCTTAAAATCCTGTCAGTGAAGAACACTGACAGGATTGAGCAGGGCTATATCTTTCAAAATATCTACACCAAGTTGTTGGTCAACAACATCAGCAAAAGGTGCAGTTCCACCCTTAGTTACAGTTTCGTGCTGTATTTATTTCAGCCTGTCATTTGACAGATTTTTATTTAAAAATATTTTTAATGCTAAACTTATTGTTTTACAATAATTAAAAAATAAAATAAAAATTAAATATTTTTACTTACCTTTGCTTTTTATTATTTTATATTAATTTTTTATGCAAGAAGGTACAGTTAAATTTTTCAATGAAACTAAAGGATTTGGTTTCATTTCTCCATCAGCTGGTGGACAAGACATTTTCGTTCACGTTTCAGGTCTGACAGACGAAATCCGTGAAAACGATAAAGTGTTTTACGAAGTACAAAATGGTCAAAAAGGTTTAAACGCTTTTAATGTAAGAGTAGCTTAATCCTACACATATATTATCATTTTCCGGCCCTGCTTTATGCAGGGCTTTTTTTATGTCCTTCTATTAGAGTTTCAGAACAAATCAATTTTTCACGCAAGCTACAGCCTGTCATTTCATATATGGGTAGTTGTTTTTACGTACAAACCAGGATATCAAAAGCCCGGTAAAATAACAGCCACGCAAAACACATTACAATTCTGTTACCTTTAACCGGTATATTTAAGGTTACTTTTGTACCTGTATGAAACAGATACTCCTGATATTATTTTGCATGGCGTTGTTTCAATATAACTATGCTCAAAACCTGGTGCCCAACCCGGGGTTTGAGGAGTATTACGACTGTCCCGATGATGCTGCACAAATATACGGCCCTTACAATCCCGGTGGGTCGGTAACGGTTGAGCATTGGCAAAACCCTACCCCTAAAAGCCCAGACTATTTCAATGCCTGTGCAGATAATACTAATGTGGATGTGCCGTACAACTTGTGGGGCTACCACCCGGCACACAATGGCAATGCGTATGCGGCCCTAATGCCTTTTTCTTATAGTGGGACAGGTGGAAGCAGGCAGGAGTATATACAAGTCCTGCTTACAAAACCTCTTGTTGCAGGTCTCACATACACAATCTCCTGTTATGTAAAAATGTACGTTGAAAAGGCTTTTACACCGTCCGGCGGCTCAGGGTGTTATGCTGTAAAAGAACTCCAGGCTTCGCTTACCAACACACGGGCAACTTGCCCCGACGCCATAATAGAAAGTGATATGCCTGTATCTTTGAAAAGGCAGGACGGAAATTTTATTACAGATTCGCTCGACTGGGTGCGTATAGCGGGCACATACCGTGCCGCGGGTGGCGAAAAATGGCTGACAATTGGGGTATTCAATACGCATAACCCCGTGGCTGCGCTGGTCAATCCGGTGAAACCTATCATGCCTGTGGTATCCCACATGAGTTATTATTTCATAGATGATGTGTATGTTGGCGAACACTGTGATACTGCTGTAAACAATAACAACATGGTGGTGTGCAAACCTATTACAGCACCTTTTACAATAACTTCCACTAATACAGTTTGCGAGCGTTATATGTGGAATACAGGAGAACAAACAAGGACTATAAATATAAAACAGCCCGGTAAATACTGGTGCCAGGCCTCTAACCGTTGCAATCTTTATATTGATACTTTTAATGTAACCATGTACCACGACTCTATCAACATTACAATTGATACCAGTTTCTGCAATAGCGCAGATTATGTATTGTCAGTGCCGGAGAATGGCAGCTACTACACATGGAGCACCGGTGCAGTTACCAGCCGGATAAACCTGCATGAGCCGGGGGTATATACCTGCTCTTTCATTCGCGACTGCTGGCACTACACGTACCTATACAGGGTGGCTGCCCACGTCCCCACTCCATTTCATAGTATTGAAGACACTGTTCTCTGTAAAGACAAAGCCGGGCTAATTGGCAACAACTATAACGGCCAGGTAAAATACAAATGGAGCACCGGTGAAACTGACTGTTGTATTCGTCCGCATGTTACGGGGCAATACAGCCTTACGGTCACGGACGACTGCGTCACCTTTACAGATACCATCAACCTTACTGTTAACGACTGCACGCAATGTATCTGGCTGCCATCGGCCTTCACCCCAAACAACGATGGTCGTAATGATCAGCTCAAAACCATACCCTCTTGTCCCATCAATAAGTTTACCCTACGCATCTTCAACCGCTGGGGGCAGGAAGTGTTTACTACACAAGACATACAGAAAGGCTGGGACGGCATGCATGGCGCACACCTGGCAGATGTTGGAACATACTACTATTTGGTAGAATACAGCACTGCCTGGTCAGCAGAAATAAAAACTATAAAGGGCGATGTGATATTACTGAGGTAATTGCAGAAATTTTAATAACTGAATTTAATATAGATATATTAAATTCGTTGTAGTATGAAGTATTTCCTGTCCCTGTATTTTCTCTTACTGTGTTTATCGGCCAATGCGCAAAACCTGGTGCCTAACCCTGGTTTCGAAAATTTCCTGAATTGCCCATCCGCCTTAGGCCAGGTACATTACTATTTAGGTCTGTCAACTGTTACTACTGCAGACCATTGGGTAAGTCCTACGCTAACTACGCCTGACTATTTTAATAGTTGCAACACCGGGGATGCGGGTGTTCCATTAAATTACAGAGGATATTATCCGGCACATACAGGCAATGCATACGCCGGTATCATTGCTTTCGATCATATTACACTTGATACAACAGACCTTCTTCATGAATATATACAGGTAAAACTTACTGAGCCTTTGCAACCCGGGCTTAATTATATGGTGTCTTGCTATGTAAGGCTGTTTATAACCAGGAATATGAATTCTATATGGAGGCAATATGCTCTTAAAGAAATACATGCATCATTTTCTACTTTACAACCTACCCGGAATGACGATATGATCATGATGGGTGATGTTACACCTATGACAACACCTGACATGAGTTTTATGAATGATACTGCCAGGTGGGTGAAAATTTCAGGTTTATATCATGCTACAGGTGGCGAGGAATGGCTTACCATCGGAATATTAAATACACGCAAACCTGTGGGTGAATTTATTTACACATCCAACATCAATGAACCTGAACGACGTGCAACAAGCTATTATGCTATTGACGACGTAAACGTACAATATGTTGCCTGCGATACAGTATTCAATTCATCAGATACTGCAATTTGCAGCATAAATCCTGACATTACAATATACACCACTGCTCCTTCTCAATCATACATGCATTTATGGAGCACAGGCTCACAGGGGTTATCTATTAATATAACACAACCTGGTATGTACTGGTGTACTGCAATTAGTGGTTGTAATATTATCACGGATACTTTTCATGTAAAAGGCTTTTCTGACACGACTGTAAAATCTACATCAAGTGATATATGCAATATGCTCAAACTGGCGAGTTCCTTCGATGCAGATGAATACCATTGGAATACAGGTGATACAACAAAATCAATTTCTGTAGAGACTGGCGGTAAATACTGGTGTACAGCGGTAAAAGATTGCAGGTTAATGGCTGATACTTTTATAATAAAAGGAATTGACACTATAAAAACGCAACTGCATAGGGTCCGCTACTGCGTGGGTGATACATACATTCTTTCACCGGATTCAATAGGGTCAAAATATATATGGAGTACGGGAGATAAGAGCCGGAACATCATTAGAACAGAGCAGAACAGTTATACATGTTACATAATTAACGGCTGCGCTGTCGTGGTAGAAGACTTTGAAACTATACCGGTAATACCGCCTTCAGCATATGCCCAGCCTTTGAAAGACACAAATGCTTGTAATGAACTTCCATTGGGATGGCAATATGAAATCAGACCCGCTTACCGCTGGAATACAGGGGACACAACATGCTGTATCACAGTTTCTGAAACAGGTGTTTATACAATCACTATTACCGGGGAAGGCTGTCCTGCTTTCACTGATACTGTACACATAAAAATAAGCGACTGCGAAAATTGCCTGTTTGTGCCATCAGCCTATACACCCAACGGTGATGGACGTAATGATTATTTTAAAGTAATACCATCATGTCCTATCAACACGTTCACCCTCCGCATCTTCAACCGCTGGGGGCAGGAAGTGTTTACTACACAAGACGTACACAAAGGCTGGGATGGCATGCATGGTGCAGACATTGCAGACGTAGGTACCTACTTCTACCTGGTAGAATATAACACTGCCTGGTCAACAGAAATGAAAACTACAAAAGGGGATATATTGCTTATGAGATAAATTACTTCAAAAAACTGCTCTTCTTTGCCTGCAATACCACGTACACAACTATAGCCAATAAAATAAGGGTGGGAACTGAAGCCGCCAATAACATCGTCTTATCCATATCTCCGTTTTTTTTACAAATGAAAAATTAGGAAAAATAGCCCTGTTATTTGTCAGTGAAATATCATCTTTTCACATAGTATCGGCCACAGTTGCAGGTTTGCTATCCCAATTCAGCAGCATCCATATCCAGAATACTATGGAGCAGCCAAATATTATGCATATAGACGGTGTATTATTTTCTGCTACTATATTTATCCACGCATGCAATGTTATTGCTACCAACAGCGATTTACTCCGCTCTGTTGCCTTACCCATTATGAATGAAATAATTGTCGTTGCAATCAGGAATATACCTACGCGGAGCAATACCTGCGGTAGTTCCCCATGGCTGGTCCGGTTAGTAAAGTGCCACAGTTCCCACATTATTCCTATCAGCAGGTAACGTTTCAACGGGTGCAATGCCCATACAGCATCCTGCAGGAAACCACGCCAACCCAGTTCTTCGCCCAATATAGAAATAAATCCTACCAGGCCGAATACTATAGGGAACAGGTGCGCGTTCATTCCCTGCCCTTCTATACCCGGTATGCATATAGCCAATATGGGCAACGTATAAAACAAGATGCTTTTAATTGCGGAGCTGCCAAAAAATGTCACCCTTTTTATGTGACTCTTTTTGAAAATGAGCAGGCAGATAATACCGGCAATGCCGGGGCCCCACATATAGGTCCATGTTTTTAAAATATTAGGGATTTTCCAGGCGAGCCAGCTTTCTGTATTCATATCCCGCCACCAGAAGAATGGCCAGGAAACAGCACAGGCTATAACATAGTAAATAGTAACTGCTTTCCAGTTAACCTTTGTGGTGGGTTCTGCTTGTTGCTGCATATTGTTATTTTATACACAGCAAATATATCTAATACACAAAGGCTACATAGTTAATCAAAGAGCTTTAATGTTAATTAAGGTTAATGGAAACATTTCATTCCGAAAGCACTTTCTACATTATAGCTGTAATGCTTTACTCACACTCGTATTGGTTAGCTATAGGGATGCCACGGCAAAGCGTTTATAACGCTCCACTTAAATTTGTATTTATCAGTTTAAACAACTATTTTTGTTATAGTAAATACACATGTATTTACCATATAAAAGCAGTATAACCATATGCTGTATTCTTTCACTTTCCTTCACCATCCCCTCTCTTTCGATGAGGCCGGTAGAGGTCTTAAATTCCTTTCATCATGAATATTGAACAACACAACTTCATTACACAGTACCTGCGCCACAGCAGTGCCTACACAGCCTATTGCATTGCTTATAATGTAGAAGATCAATCTCAGTACGAAATCATCATGTCTGCCGCTCAACAACTGATGGACGACCCCGATGTGGGTGGCGTCATCCGTTCGGTGCTGGATGGCGTCCGCTACGATGTAGAGCAGGAAATAAGAGCGCAGCAAAAAACAGAACTGCTCACCATACAGCGCAAGCGCGAACTACTGACCAACATAGCCACCGGCGAAATGTATGCCATACAAAACTACAAGGGCAAAGACTGTAACCAGTGTACCCAGATGGTACGTCCTACCATCCACCAGATGCTGAAAGCCATAGACCTGGACAGCAAATTGGCGGGTCACTATTCAGTTGACAAGCGGGCGTTAACAGTTGACAATTCCCAATTGACAATGGACAGTACAGAAATGGAATGTAATACCCGGAAAGATGACAATCTTAGTCTCCCCTTTAGTGGGATAGGGGGAAACCCGCAACAAAATGCAACAAAAGAACAAAACCCTCTCCCCGTGAGAGGGTTGGGTAAGGCTGAAAAAAAACCGGAATCGCAACAAAACACAACAATTCACCTGTCCCCCGCTGGCGGGGATGTCCACATACAGCCTGTCCCGCAATCGGCGGCAGGGGTGGTTGACTCTCAAAGGACAGAAAACACCCCTGAAACGCAACAAAACACAACAATTCACCTGTCCATATTGGCGGGGTAAGCAGGTAGGACTATCCACAAAGGATAGAAAACACAACTAAAATGCAATTTATCCTGTCTACACTTAATGATGTAGGCTGGACTGTGAGGTTTTAACATATCCTAAAACCTATACTCGATAACTTTAGCGTTATGATACAAATACTACCCATTGATTACTTGAAAAAGATAAAACATGAGGAAAATGATGATGGTTTTGCTGGCAGGGTGCATACTGGCAGCGCCGGTTGCTACCAATACAGTGTTTGCGCAAAATAACACTCATACAAGCCCGCAACAACAAGACAAGGGTAAAAAAGAGGTTCGGAAGAGCAAAAAAGAGACCCGGAAGGCATTGCGTGAGGAGCGTAGCTATCGCAGCGGCTCCGTAAAAACAAAACTGGACGGCGAGCGCCAGATGCGGGAGAACTATAAACAACGCAAGAAAATGTACAAAGGTGCTAAAAAAGAAAACCGCCGTAAATCAAGCAATACTGTCGGTTGGTAAAGAGTTCCCGTGCGCCTGTATGGCATACACTAAAACAAAAAAGCCCAACCTTTCGGTTGAGCCTGGCGGAGAGAGAGGGATTCGAACCCCCGAACCTGTTACGGTCAACGGTTTTCAAGACCGCCGCATTCGACCGCTCTGCCATCTCTCCGTGGACAAAATTATACTAACAGGTTGATTTTCAAAAAAGAATTTGACCAACATGTTATATTTATTATAACACAATGTTAAATAGAAGTTGCGAATACCTGTATTTACAATCCTTTCGGCTTGCTTAGACGTACATAGAGTAAATTTGCAATCGATGAAAATTCAAACAATTCTTAGCAGCGCAGTGTTACTTTTGGCTTCGGCCTGTGGTTCTGCACAGTCCAAAGTAGAACAATCAAAAACATTTAAGGAAATGAACCAACAGGCAGCAGGTGACAAGACAAATGGCAAATTAGAAGTAGCAACTTTTGCGGCAGGGTGTTTCTGGTGTGTAGAAGCGCAGTACCAGCAGCTTGAGGGTGTTGAAAAGGTAGAATCAGGCTACCTGGGTGGGCATGTGGCAAATCCAACTTATAAAGAGGTATGCGGTGGCAATACAGGCCATGCTGAGGCCTGCAATATATACTACGACCCTTCAAAGATCAGTTATGATGAGCTACTGGCCGCATTCTGGGTGGCGCACGACCCTACTACCCTTAACAGACAAGGCAATGATGTCGGTACCCAATACCGCTCTGCCATCTTCTATCATAATGCCGAGCAGAAGCAAAAAGCAGAAGAGTATAAACAAAAGCTGAACGAAGAAAAGGCATATGCAAATCCTGTGGTTACCGAAATATCGCCATATACCACCTTTTACAAAGCAGAAGATTACCACCAGGATTACTATAACCAGAACCCAAACCAGGGCTACTGCCAGTTTGTAGTAAAACCTAAAATGGATAAGTTTAAAAAGGTATTTGCAGATAAACTGAAAAAATAAATTCCCGTACAGGCAACCTGCAGGCACAAAGCTGCATATATACACAAAACAGCTTTGAATATGTCAGCAAAATCAATCTTTGTAATAGCACTATCCGTCTTTTGTCTTTCTGCTAAGGCACAGTTTCCATATAGTTATTCTGTAACAAAAGAGCCATACATACCGCTTACAGGTGGCATCAATGTTACCAATGGACAACTGTGGGATGAGGAGGTATTTACCATCCCGATAGGCTTTCCCTTAGTGTTGGGCGATACGAAAATAGATTCATTCCTCCTGGCCGGCCCCACCTTCCTCGGGTATATGAATCATGACAGTGAAGCTACGGGGTTCTGGACCATCGACGCTGATCTATGTGACCGCGGCATCCACGATAGCAGTGCAGCAGTTTCTCCAATTACTTATACCTTAACAGGCAATACCGGCAACAGGATATTTAAAATAGAATATGCTAACATGGGCTTTTGGGAAGAGATGAATGTATATGGTACCAACAACGATTATGCCAACCTGCAGGTGTGGGCCTATGAGGCTGACAATAGTGTGGAATTACGATACGGGCCGTCAAAAGTTATCAACCCGCAAAGCTATTTTTTCTTTGGTGATGCCCCGGCGGCATGCTATTTAGACCAACTGGGCTTCTTTACCGATTTTAGTGTTGAACGCCTTTATTACCTGTATGGCGATCCGGCTACCCCTATACTGGATAGTACTACAGATATTTTACAAACCCGATTGCTTAACCATATGCCTGATCCAGGTACGGTATATCGCTTCAGGCGATGGCCTGTATTTATATCAGCGGCTAATACATGGGACAATGTCAACATATACCCCACATTTTGCGATGGCAAATTGTACATAGACAACAACACCAGCTCCTCATTGAAATATACTATTACCAGCATTACAGGCGCTTCTACAGGTATATCAGGCGCAATCATACAAGGCAAAAACTCCATTTCTGTTGAAACACTGCCAGTAGGTGCGTATATTATCAACCTGACTAATAGTAATGGTCGCATGGTTTCCAGGTTTATCAAACAATAGTTGCGTTTTAGCCGGGTATGGACGAAACATTAATTATAGAAGGCTGTAAGCAGGGGCAAGCCAAAGCACAAAAGTTGTTGTTTGACAACTTTGCAGACGCAATGCTGGTTACCTGTACCCGCTATGTACGTAATCCTGCTGATGCTGAAGAATTGATGTTGAGTGGCTTTTACAAATTTTTTACACAGCTGGATAAATTCAGGTACAAGGGCACCGGGAGTATAGCGCCCTGGCTGCGAAAGATAATGATAAATGAATGCCTGATGTTCCTGCGTAAAAGAGGCCAGTTGATATTGATTGACGAACGCTCTGCAGAACAGCTACACACCGATGAAACGATATATGATAAGATAGATAGCGATATACTTTTTAACAGCATCACCCAATTATCTGCCGGATACCGTACCATCTTCAACATGTATGTAATAGAAGGCATGACACACAGGGAAATAGCCGAAGCGTTAAATATCAGCATTGGTACATCAAAATCGCAGTTGAACAAAGCACGAACAGCGCTACAACAAATTATTAAACGAAATGGAGGATATAATGAACGATTCAGATAAAGTGTTGAGGGACAAGATAAACGGATTGAAGCATGTACCGGACAGTCCAGTGGACAAGGATGCTGCATGGTCTAAATTACAAATGCGCATGGATCATAAACCTGCAAGGCCCGTACGCTGGTATTATTATGGTATGGCAGCTTCGCTTGTTTTGTTAATTGCTTTAGTGTTTATCTACAACCAACGCCGGGGAGCTTCAATAGCATCTGCCACTACGACTGCCGTAAACAAACCGCATGATACTATGGGAAAAACAACACCTGCTGTATTATCAACAGAAGTAAAAGATACCAATCCTATAAAACCAACCCTACACTCCAACACAGCAGCCCATGTAATGCCGGTGAGAACGGAACCAAATGAAAAAATAGTAATCGAACGGGAAGAAATTACTACCGCTATAACAATGCAGGATACAGAACTAGTACGGCCTATAGGTGTAAACAACAAAATGAAAGTGCTGCATATAAATGAGGTTACTAATGAACCGCATCAATTTATCCCACCAAGACAGGAGAGTTTTATTACCATTGCAGAGCATCGCCTGTATAAAAACCCTGTACCAGAGCCGGCTGCAAAACAGGCATATACTAATACATATGAATTAAGAAAACGTCTTAACTAAACTGTTATGAATAAAACAATTGCCATTCTTGTAGTATTAATTTGCATCACATCGGGTATAAGAGCCCAGGATATTGAATGCAACTTCTGCCATCCGCAACGCAGGTCAAAAACAGAAGCAAACTTCAACGCTACTTATATTAACCACCGCCACATAGTTACACTTGACAAGGGTAATAAGATGGTAGTGGAAATGTTTAACATTAAAGACTACGATGTATTACAGAATACAGCGGAAGTACTAAAGTCTTGCCGGGAGGCACTGGCGCCCTTTAAAGACTCACTAGAAACTTCCCCGTCAGGCAATGTACGCATTGATTATGTTTACAGTACACATGCAGGATACAAAAAAATACGCATACGAAAACACGATGCGGACGGCAATATGTTCATAAGTAAAAACGGTGAAATCTCACATCTGAAAGTAGAGCAGGATACCATCAGGATACTAATTCAAAAAGCAGCTACTGCTATCTATAAAAACGACACGTTCAGGAACTATCGCCCCATACAGCTAACCCTTGTACTGAATAACTATACGGATTTAGATGCCTTGATTGAAAATGGGCGCGAGATACAGCACATTATTGATACTATGAAGACTGTTGCTACCCCAAAGTATAAAGTGAATCCTTATACCTATAAAACGACTATTAACTTCCATACTTCTGCTAATGCCCGTGAACGCTATTCAGGCAAGTTTAGATTTATATTTTACGATGGCATTCTTACTGACGAATACTCAAACCTCGTATGGAAATCTAAATGGGTGATACCGGAAACATTCGCGTTTGTACCTGATATAGGAGCCGGCTTGCTCGGTGGAAAGGCAACAACCGTAGCGGATGTCGCTCTGGAATATCGTTTCAGAACAAGCCGTGGTAGTGACTACGTTAAAATGACAAAACTGGTAGCTTCTTCTTATTTTACTTTTGACAAAAATCCAGCAGGCAATATCCGGGTATTAGCCAACTTGTTTGTAAATGCCGAAGTAGGTAGCCTCGCTAAACAGAAAGATACGGAGTTTCTATTTAAAAAATCCAGTGCCGGAATAGGCTATATGGTGTATAGTAATAGTACTTATCTACCTGGCACTACTATGAAATTGTATTTAAACTTTGGTTTAAAAGACCAGTTTTTGATTGTACCAGAGGTTATCTTCACCAATAATTTCAAGACGGTTTTCCCCGCTTTTACCATCCGGGGATTTCTTAATAGAGAGTAATGGTTTTCGCTGTTGCAGACTGTGCAGTTAAAGATAGTTAAGGCAGCAAGGCGAGAGGGTATCTTAAAGAACCCTAAAGCCTTACTGCCTTATTTTGTTTGCTCACAGTAATACTATGCCCATGGGTCTAGTACCACTTTCACGCAATTATCTTCTTTCTTCTTAAATATATCATAGCCATGCGCTATCTGCGATAATGGCAAGCGGTGGGAGATAATATCATCCAGCTTTACTTTGCCTTCTACTACGTATTGCAGCAGGGTGTCTATATATTTATGTGCCGGTGCCTGTCCACCTTTCATGGTCAGGCCTTTATCAAAAAACTGCCCTACGGGGAAGTTGTCATAAGTCGTCGGATAAACACCCAGGACAGAAACTGTACCACTACGGCGCACAGCACTCATACATGCCTCTAACACCTTAGGTGAACCTGCTTCCATGTTGACAACCGCTTTAGCCTTTTCCAGCACATTACGTGTCGGTTCAAACCCAACGGCTTCTATACATACATCAGCACCTCTGCCACCAGACATGCTGCGTATTTGCTCTATTACATCTTTCGCGCCGTCTGTCCATAATATAGTTTCACTGTTGGTTGTTTCTTTTGCTTTATCCAGCCTATATTGGTGTGTATCTACAAGAATAACTCTGCCTGCACCCCGCAGCCATGCACTCTTGGCAGCCATCAGGCCTACCGGTCCCGACCCGAATATCGCAACTATCTCACCACCTTTCACACCACCCCAATCTACACCTGTATATCCGGTAGGGAATATATCAGTCAGGAACAATACCTGCTCATCGGTCAGGTTATCGGGTACCTTGCGCGGCCCATAGTCTGCATAGGGTACTCTTACATATTCTGCCTGACCACCATCATAGCCGCCATACAGGTCGGTGTAGCCAAATAAGGCACCACCCTTTTCTGTCAACAGGCCACCTTCGGGGCCATAATGTTCGGGATTACTGTTTTCGCAGTTACCCGGTACTTCATGCTGGCAAAAAAAGCAATGCCCACAAGCTATGGGAAAAGGCACTACTACCCTGTCTCCGCGCTTCAGGTTTTTTACTTCAGAACCTACTTCCTCAACAATACCCATGAATTCATGGCCAAGTATCATCGGCGATGTAGGTAAACCCCCACTGTATATATGCAGATCTGATCCGCATATAGCTGTAGCTGTAACTTTTAATATCACATCTCTGTTGTCTTTTATCTTTGGATCGTCTACTGTGTCGTAAGAAATATTACGCGGTCCATGTATTACAGCTGCTTTCATATTTTATTTATTTTTATCGTTATCAATCGGTTCCTGTTGTTTGCCCATATAATCGGCAGATGTTGAGTCCGGCATTATATTCGCCATAGCCACCTGCATCTTATTTTTAAATCCTGATATAACCATATCATCGCCACGCATCAGCGCATCGTATCCATCTTTTGCTACATCTGCCGGGTCTGCCATACTATCTTTATCCTGCACTACTTTTGAATCATTCATATCTGCCTTGTTAAAGAAGTCTGTATCTGTAACTCCGGGCAGTAATGCGGTTACTACTATACCTTTATCTTTCACCTCGCTACGTATAGCTTCAGTAAACGACTGTACGAATGCCTTTGTGCCATGGTACACTGCCTGCCATGGACCGGGGGTCTTACCGGCAATTGAGGAAAGGTTTAAAATTTTGCCCGATTGCCTTGCCAGCATATCTCTTAAAAATAGCTGCGTAAGAACTACCACGCTTGATATATTAAGGTTGATGATATCGAGGTACCTGTTGATTTCCTCCTCAGCAAAAAGGCCATATTGCCCCTGTGCAGCATTGTTTACCAGTATATCTATTTTGATACCCTGCTCTTTTATTTCGTCGTACAACTCAAAGGCATTGCCCGGGTAAAACAAATCTTTTGCAATGGTGGTGATGGTTACCCCATGTTCTTGCAATAGTGCATTGGTATCAGTAAGTTCCTGCTCATCCCTTGCAACAATTACCATGTTATAACCATCCTTTGCAAATAATTTAGCAAGCTCAAGCCCTATACCACTTGTACCCCCCGTTATTAATACAGTTTCATTTTTCATAAAATTTCTTTTAATAGAATATGCTGGATTGCATGAAAAAATAATGCCAATGATTTTACTAACTGAATTATTTTATCGTTTATGCCCGTGGCATGGTTATTACAGTATATAACCTAAAATCTAACTTATGGCAACAACTAAAAAAGCTGCTCTCAAAAAAGCAGCATCAAAACAAGCGTCTCAACCAAAGAATGTAGAGCCTGCGCTGATGGAATTATTTATCGACGAGATAAAAGACATTTACTGGGCTGAAAAACATTTGGTGAAAACTCTCCCCAAAATGAGTAAAGCTGCTACATCCGGGGAACTGGCTGCGGCTATTAAAGACCACCTTGAAGTTACAAAGACACAGGTAGCACGACTGGAGCAGGTTTTTGAATTGCTGGGCAAAAAAGCGGTTGGCAAAAAATGCGAAGCTATGGAAGGCCTGGCTAAAGAAGGCCAAGGTGTAATAGAAGACACTGAAGCAGGATCTGCAACACGCGATGTGGGCATCATTATAGCATCACAAAAGGTAGAACACTATGAGATAGCTACCTATGGCTGTCTTACACAAATAGCTAAAGTTTTAGGCCTGAATGATGTGGCAGATATCCTGGCAGAAACACTGGCTGAAGAAAAAGAAGCTGACGAGTTACTGACAACTATAGCTGAAAACGATATCAATTACGAAGCGGCAGAAGAAGAGGAATAATAAATTGAGTAGTTACATGCCGGGGCAATTGAAATTATCATCATAGTTTTATTGCCCCGGCCTTTTTATACCATACTGCTTTTTTAGTATTTGAACTACTCAACCAATCGTCCTACATTTGGTTGGCAAAACAATATCAGATGCATTTATTGCTTACAAATATCAGGCAGCTCTGCAATGTAGAGCGCGGGGAAGAACGGAAAAGATGGGTAAAAGGCGCAGACATGAAAAATCTGGACTGCATAGAAAACGCCTGGCTGTTAATTGAAAACGGAAAAATATCAGACTTTGGCGATATGGAGCATGCCCATGCGGTGCAGGCAAATGACATAGTAGATCTTTCAGGCAAACTAGTGTTACCGGCGTGGGTTGATTCCCATACCCACCTCGTATTCGCTTCATCACGGGAAAATGAATTCGTTGACCGGATAAACGGTCTTACATACGAGGAAATAGCACGCCGTGGTGGCGGCATTTTGAACTCTGCACGTAAAATGGCAGAAATAGAAGAGGAACAATTGTATGACGAGAGCCTGGCAAGGTTGCACAGCGTAATAGCTCAGGGAACGGGAGCAATAGAAATAAAAAGCGGCTATGGGCTGAATATGGAGGGCGAGCTGAAAATGCTGCGCGTCATCAGGAGATTGAAGGAGGATAACATCATCCCGATTAAAGCAACTTTTTTAGCAGCTCACGCATATCCTGTTGATTATAAAGACAATCACGAGGGATATCTCAATCAAATCATTAATGAAATGCTACCTGTAGTGGCAGGCGAAGGTCTTGCTGATTATATGGATGTATTTTGCGAAAAAGGCTTTTTCAGCGTGGAAGAAACCGAAAGATTACTGGAAGCAGGGTGGAAGCATGGCCTTAAACCGAAGATACATGCCAACCAATTACACCACTCAGGTGGAGTACAGGTTGGCGTAAAGCACAAAGCCGTGAGCGTTGATCACCTTGAAGCAGTAGGCGAGGAAGAGATAGCATCTTTAATAAATGGAGATACAATCCCTACCCTGCTGCCGGGCGCTGCATTTTTTCTTGGAATTGGTTACCAGCCTGCACGTAAAATAATAGATGCCGGGTTGCCGGTGTGCCTGGCTACAGATTACAATCCCGGCTCTTGCCCATCGGGCAATGTGCCATTATTGCTGACACTGGCCTGCACACAATTAAAAATGACACCGGAAGAGGCTATAAATGCTGTGACTATCAATGGTGCGGCGGCTCTTGAAATGGCCGGGGAAATGGGCACAATAGCCAGGGGCAAAAAAGCTAACCTGATTATTACGAAGCCAATGCCATCATTTTCTTACATTCCTTATGATTTTGGCAATAATCCAGTTGAAAAAATGATTTTAGAGGGTCAAATAATGTAATTTTTGCCATTTTCGGGTTACTTTTGCTTCCCGCTTAAAAACAAAATATGGCAACAACAGCAGATATTCGCAATGGTATCGTCCTTAAATTAGACGGTAGCCTGTATTCAGTTATTGAATTTGGACAAAACAAGACAGCCCGCTCGGCGGCAAAAGTATGGGCTAAACTGAAAGGTGTAGATAACGCCCGTTCAATAGAACACACATGGAACTCAGGCGAGGTAATTTATCCTGTACGTATTGAAAAACGTACATTCCAGTTCCTGTATAAAGATGACATGGGCTTTAACTTTATGGATAATGAGACGTTCGAGCAAATTACCATGAACGAGGCGGCTGTGGATAACCCGGCGTTGTATAAAGACGGCCAGGAATGTTATATCAACATCAACACGGAAACGGAACAACCCATGAATGTGGAATTGCCATCAAGCGTTGTACTGGAAGTTACCTATACAGAGCCAGGTATGAAGGGCGATACCGCCACACGTACCCTGAAGCCTGCAACAGTAGAGACAGGCGCTACGGTAAACGTACCCCTGTTTGTAGATGCCGGTGAGAAAATAAAAATCGACAGTAAGACAGGTGCTTATATGGAGCGCGTTAAATAAAATTGGTTTATTACCCATCAATAAAATCGAAAAACAAACATGGATTTAAAATACATCCAGGAGCTGATAAAGGCTGTTAACAAGTCTGAACTTAGCGAATTAAGTATAAAAGATGGTGAATTTGAAATCACTATTAAGCAAAACCCGCTTAATGGCGGACAATTAGTAACTTATCAGCAACCCCAGCAGGCCGCGCCACAAGTTATGATGTCGGCACCACAACACTCTGCGGCACCTGCAGCAGAGGCTACTACCCCCGCTGCCGCACCTGCTTCAGATAAGTTGGTTACTATTAAGTCTCCGATGATAGGTACCTTCTACCGCAGCCCTAAACCAGGCGAGCCACCATTTATTAATGTCGGCGATACTGTTTCTATGGGTCAGCATATCTGCATTATAGAAGCTATGAAGTTATTCAACGAAATAGAATCAGAAGTATCCGGTAAAGTGGTAAAAATACTGGCAGATGAAGCATCTCCGGTAGAATACGATCAACCTTTGTTCCTGGTTGAAATTGCGTAATACTCAATTTCTTAATTGCTCAATGGCCCCTAAAAAGGCCATTATTTTTTAGGCAATTGTCTTTTTGACTTTTGATTTTTGACTTTAAACTTTGATAAGTGTTTAAAAAAATACTCATTGCAAACAGGGGTGAAATAGCCCTGCGTATAATACGTACCTGCCGCGAAATGGGCATACAAACAGTAGCTGTCTATTCTACTGCTGATGCAGATAGCCTCCACGTGCGTTTTGCAGACGAAGCGGTGTGTATAGGCAAGCCACAAAGCTCTGACTCGTACCTGAATATCCCACGCATTATGGCAGCGGCTGAAATTACGAATGCTGATGCTATACACCCGGGCTATGGTTTCCTGGCAGAGAATGCTGAATTTGCTGATATATGCGCCGGATATGGTATCAAGTTCATAGGGCCAACATCTGAAATGATGCGCCTGATGGGTGATAAAATAACGGCGAAAGATACCATGATAAAGGCCGGTGTACCGGTTATTCCTGGCTCAAAGGGCTTGTTGGAAAGCACAGACGAAGCAAAGAAACTTGCTGCAGAAATGGGTTATCCTGTACTGCTGAAAGCTACTGCCGGTGGTGGCGGTAAAGGTATGCGCCTGGTATGGAAGGAAGATGAAATAGAAAAAGCATACGAAAGCGCACAAACAGAAGCAGGCGCGGCATTTGGCAATGCAGGTATATATATGGAGAAGTTTGTGGAAGAACCACGCCATATAGAAATACAGGTAGCAGGCGACCAGTTTGGCAGCGTATGCCACCTGAGCGAGCGTGACTGCTCTATTCAGCGGCGCCACCAGAAACTGGTTGAGGAATCCCCTTCGCCATTTATGACCCCTGAGCTTCGTAAAGCCATGGGCGATGCGGCTATAAAAGCTGCACAAGCTATCAATTACGAGAGCGTAGGTACCATAGAGTTCCTGGTAGATAAGCACAGAAATTTCTACTTTATGGAGATGAATACCCGTATCCAGGTAGAGCACTGTGTAACCGAAGAAGTAATTAACTACGACCTGATAAAAGAACAGATAAAAATAGCTGCGGGCATTAAGATAAGTGGTAAAAACTACGAGCCGCAAATGCACGCTATAGAATGCCGTATCAATGCTGAAGACCCATATAATGATTTCAGGCCAAGCCCCGGGAAAATAACGGTACTACACACCCCGGGTGGGCATGGTGTACGCGTGGATTCCCATATTTATGCGGGCTATACCATTCCTCCTTACTACGACTCTATGATAGGCAAGCTGATAGCGGTAGCGCAAACCCGTGAAGAAGCTATCAACACTATGGAGCGTGCGTTAAGCGAATATGTGATAGAAGGCGTGAAAACAACCATCCCATTCCATCAGCAACTGATGAAGGATGAAAAATTCAGGGAGGGTGATTTCAATACCAAGTTTATAGAGACTTTTGAGTTGAAGTAGAAAATATATAAATTATAAACCATAACGGCTGTGCACATGTACAGCCGTTATGGTTTATAATAAGTTGAAACTGACCATATTCTATGGAATATTCAACAAATAATTGGCACATTAGCATATTATCCAATTAGCGCATTGGCCTCAGAAATTATTATCTTGCACCTTCAAATACAGGCAGTTATACAGCATGGATTATAAAAGGATTTTAGTAACGGCAGCGCTACCCTATGCCAATGGCCCGGTACACATAGGCCACATGGCGGGTTGTTTCCTGCCGGCGGATATATATGTGCGCTACCAGAGGGCGCAAAAGCGTGACGTAAAGTTTGTTTGTGGTAGTGATGAGCATGGCGTGCCTATCACAATACGTGCACGTAAAGAAGGTATTACCCCACAGGATGTAGTGGACAAATACCATGCATTGATAAAAGACAGCTTCAACCAGATGGGTGTGTCTTTTGATATCTACTCGCGCACCAGCAGCGAAACCCATAAGGAAACATCGCAGGCGTTTTTTAAGAAACTGTACGATGATGGCCTGTTTGAAGAAAAAGAAACAGAACAGTATTACGACGAGGAGGCAAAGGCTTTCCTTGCAGACAGATATATAGTGGGTACATGTCCCGTATGCGGCAATGATGGTGCCTATGGCGACCAGTGCGAGAAATGCGGCAGCAGTTTGTCCCCCGAGCAGTTAAAGAACCCGCGCAGTGCCCTTAGCAATGCCGTGCCCGTAAAAAAGCTGACGAAGCACTGGTACTTCCCGCTGAATAAGTATGAAGACTTTTTGAAAGAGTGGATAGTAAAAGGCAAGAAAGACGAATGGAAGAGTAATGTATATGGCCAGTGCAAAAGCTGGCTGGACAATGGACTGCAACCACGCGCCATGACCCGCGACAGCAACTGGGGCGTACCTGTACCTTTGCCCGGTGCTGATGGTAAGGTATTGTATGTCTGGTTTGATGCTCCTATCGGCTATATCAGTGCTACAAAAGACCTGACACCATTATGGACAGATTACTGGCAGAAAGAAGATACCAAACTCGTACATTTCATTGGTAAGGACAATATCGTCTTTCACTGTATTATATTTCCGGCTATGCTAAAGGCACACGGTAGCTATATACTGCCCGATAATGTGCCGGCAAATGAGTTCCTGAATATTGAGGGTGATAAAGTATCTACCTCGCGCAACTGGGCTGTATGGGTACATGAATACCTGCAGGACTTTCCTGACCAGCAGGATGTGCTGCGTTACGTATTATGCGCCAATGCTCCTGAAACTAAGGATAATGATTTTACCTGGAAGGATTTCCAGGACAGGAACAACAGTGAATTGGTGGCCATATTCGGCAACTTTGTGAACCGTACGTTTGTGCTGATGCACAAGCTGTGCAATGGCCGTGTGCCACCATTGCATAATGATATACTGGATGATGCAGACCATGCGTTGATACAGGCAATAAAGAATGCGAAGTATGCAGTTGAGTCAAATATAGAAGCGTACAAGTTTCGTGACGCACTGTATGACGTAATAGACCTGGCACGCAAGGGCAACAAATACATGCAGGATAAACAACCCTGGATAGTGGCCAAAAGCCTGGAAGAAACACCTGGCAACCAGAAACTGATAGATAACTGCCTGCACCTGTGCCTGCAATTGACAGCCAACCTGGCCATACTTGCTAACCCGTTTATGCCATTCACATCGGCAAAAATGCTGCACATGATGAAAGTGGTAGAGAAAATGCTGGATTGGGAGAATGCGGGTAAGATAGACCTGTTAAAAGTGAACTATCCGTTACGGGCACCTGAATTATTATTTAAGAAAGTAGAAAACGAGCAAATGCAGGAACAGATAGATAAGCTACGTAGTGGCAGCCAAAACAATTCAGCGGCAGCAGCGGAAGATACAAAAGGTGGTTTAACACACAACCCGGTGAAACCTGAAATTACCTATGACGATTTTGCGAAACTGGACTTCAGGGTAGGCACCATTTTAACTGCTGAAAAAGTAGAAAAGGCGGATAAGCTGCTGAAACTGGAACTGGATATGGGTTTTGAAAAACGTACTGTAGTGTCGGGCATTGCCCTGCACTTTAAACCTGAAGATATTGTGGGCAAACAGGTAACTGTGGTTACGAACCTGGCACCCCGCAAAATGAGAGGTATAGAAAGTAACGGCATGATACTGATGGCGGAAGATGGAGGTGGCAAACTCGTATTTGTATCGCCTGTAGAAAATACAGCAGCGGGAAGTGAAGTGAGATAGTTATTTTTACAAGACACAAGTTAATACATGAAAAAGAAAACACTCTGGTGGATAGTAGGTGGCTCATTGGTTTTGTTGACAATACTTATAATAATAGGTAAATCCACAGGCGATAAGGGCACCAAGGTAGCTGTGGAGGCAGCCGCACCGCATACTATTATAGAAACGGTAACAGCCAGTGGTAAAATATACCCGGAAACAGAAGTTAAGATAAGCCCCGAGGTAAGCGGTGAGATTACTTTCCTGGAAGTAGAAGAAGGAGATAGTGTGTACAAAGGGCAGGTATTGGTAAAAATAAACCCCGCTATATATTCCTCTATAGTTACGCAGGCCGCTGCCAGTGTAGCAGAAACAAAAGCCAGGGCTACAAATTCTGAACAGATGGCTGCACAGGCCAAAGCTCAATTTGAGCAATTAAAATCAGCCTACGAACGTAACCAGAAATTATACAAAAGTAAAGTAATATCTGCACTGGAGTTTGAGCAGGCACAGGCGCAATACCTGGGTGCGAAGGCAAGCTATGAAGCATCTGTTGCCAGTACAGCCGGTAGTGGCTATAGCGTGCAGGGTGCAAATGCCAACCTGAACCAGGCCTATGAAAACCTGCGCAGAACTACAATTGTGGCACCTGTATCGGGTATACTGTCCCAACTGAAAGTAAAACTTGGTGAGCGTGTAGTAGGTACAGCACAAATGGCTGGTACGGAAATGCTGACCATTGCAGACATGAGCCGTATAGAAGTACGCGTAGATGTGAGCGAAACAGACATAGCCAAAGTAAAAATAGGCGACACTACCATAATAGTGGCAGATGCATACCGCAACCGTAAGTTCACAGGTGTAGTATCTAAAGTAGCAGTATCCAGCACAGCATCGGGCACGGCTACTATGACTACCGACCAGGTAACCAACTATACCGTGCATATACTGATACTGGAAAACAGCTACCAGGATTTAAGTACAGAGCTGCAAAAAGGCAGGTTCGTATTCAAACCCGGCATGAGCTCTTCTGTAGAAATACAAACACGTAAAGACCCTAATACACTTGCAGTACCTGTTAATGCCGTTACTACGCGCGAATGGCCTGACAGTGTAAAGAAGGAAATGGATAAAACGGGTACAGATGAGATAAGGCAGGTGGTATTTGTGTACAACAAAAAAGAAGGGAAAGTATATATCCGTGATGTAAAAACAGGCATACAGGACAATGAGTATATACAAATAACAGACGGGCTGAAAGAAGGTGAACAGGTGGTAATAGCACCTTATGGAGCAATAGCACGTACACTAAAAGATAAAGCCAAGGTGACGATAGAAGATAAGGATAAACTGTACGAAGCAAAAGAGAATGACTAAACCAACAAACAGCACTTTAGGGAAAATAGGATTGATAGGCAATGGCAGCTGGGGTACGGCAATAGCTAAAATACTTACTGATAACGGCCATGTAATACACTGGTGGGTAAGAAACCAGGAATCTGTAAATTACTTGCTGCAGCGCCATCACAACCCGCATTACCTTACATCTGTCAGTTTCCTGCCCGAAAAAATTATACCCACCAGCAACCTGCAGGAAGTGCTGGAGCATTGCGATACATTGATAGTATGTGTGCCTTCTGCCTATGCACAGGCAGTTATAGAAAGCGTAGATAATACATTGTGGAAAGGGAAGAATATCGTTTCTGCCATTAAGGGGATATTACCGGATAGCAATATGCTGCTTAACGACTACATGAGCCAAAATCCTGACTTCAACCTGCATAACTATATGGCCGTAACAGGCCCATGCCATGCAGAAGAGGTTGCATATGAGCGTATATCATACCTTACATTCTCAGGGCTTAATGATGAGCTTACCACCGCAATGGCAGCGGCGTTTCGCAACAGTTATATATACGCTACTACCAACCATGATATATGGGGCGTACAGTTTGCAGCCGTACTGAAAAACATATACGCTATAGGTGCAGGCATAGCACATGCGCTGGATTATGGAGATAATTTCCAGAGCGTGTATGCAACCAACTGCTACCGCGAAATGTACCGGTACCTGGATGCGCATTTTGAACAGGTACACCCTTCAGACGAAAGGCCTGATTTTCATACCAGTGCCTACCTGGGCGACCTGCTGGTAACCTGCTACTCACTACACAGCCGCAACCGTATGCTGGGCACTATGCTCGGCAAAGGCTACTCTGTAAAAAACGCTATACTGGAAATGAATATGGTGGCTGAGGGCTACTACGCAGCCAGGGGCATGCAGCATATATCTAAAGAATACGGTATAAGCATACCTATTGCTACTGCCGTTTATGAAGTATTATGGAACAACGCTTCCCCTGCAGCAATTTTCAGCAAAATGGAGCAATCTCTGTCTTAATAACCATGCTTCTTTAACAGGTAGTTAGCTGCAATAACCGTTTTGCTGTCTATCAGCTCGTGCTTTTTTATTGCATCATTCAGCTCTTCTATAGTCATTTCATAAGGCTCTATATATTCGCCTTCTTCTATCAAACCCCCACCCTGCTCAATCTTATCAGCGTCTTTTACCAGTCCATAGTAAATGTGCATGCGCTCGGTACTATACCCCGGCGATGAGTACACCATGGCAATTTTTTCAAGGTCGTGCAGCTTGTACCCTATTTCTTCTAATGCTTCCCTGCGTATTGTTTCTTCCGGTTGTTCCCCTTCATCCAGCCGGCCGGCAATGGCTTCTATCATCCACCCCGGGCCTTTTTCATAAGTGCAATGCCTGAATTGTTTCGAAAGCAACACTACATTACGGTCTGTATTATATAGTATGACAGAGGCAGCATCCTGGCGTTTTAATACCATCCTGTCCACTGGGTCAGTCAATTCGCCATTCTCTTTTTCATATTGATAATACCACTTCTCGACTTTAAAAAAGTCGTCAAATACCTGTTGCTTGCTTATTATTTTCTCTTTCATAACAAATACAGTTACCCTGCCGTGGGAAGGGTAGCAATTTTCTCTTTTTCATTTACAGGAATTGCAACTTCTATCTTCCAGCTATCTTCTTCGCCCAGTTTCAGGATATAGTAGTAGTCGCAGTCGTACACTTTTTGACCTTTATTATCTGTATATAGCCAGTTCAGGGTTACAGATACTATTTTGTCGCTGATGTATCTTTTGTTTTTAATGTCCGGTATGGCATTAGTTATGTTATGTACAGCGTAAAAACGTTTGCCCTGGTTTATCAGTCCTTCCAGTTTAGCCTCGGTAGTATATGCTTGTGACGAATCGTTGGCTATGAATGTGCAGGGCAATGCGTAACAAGCGGCCAGGAATTTTGTATCTTTTCTCTCAAGCGCCGCAGCATAATCTTCAAAAAAACTATTGATGCGATACATCGCACTTTGTATATGTTGCATGGTTACTACCCTCTTTTTTCAGTAGGGCAAAGTTAGCTGTTACCACTTTAGCACAGGCCGCACACCAGATATATTTGTAGCGCTTATTTAGCGTAAGCAAACACCCTTTTCATCCATCCGTTAAAAAACACTTCCTGCGATGGATTATTCTCGCATATGGTAATATACTGCGCACCCTTCAGTGCATTGATACCGGCCAGTATATTTCGCTGTTGCGGATGGCTATTCAACGCCGCTACTGTTACTTTCCCCACCTGCCCATCTACCTTCAGGTTAGGGTATAAAGTCTGCCCCTTGTTAGCCACGTTCAGCACCCGCTGCAAAAAAATACCTGCACGGCCTATGCCCATGTTTACCCCTGTATCAAACATCTCGTTGGCTATCAACTGGTCTTTTACATCGTCCAGTTTCATACTGTCCCAGTATTCTTTTTTATACAGCTCATGTACCAGTGCCTGTAGTTCTTTATTGCCGTCAAGCCTACGGGGGAAATCAGGCTTATGTCTCTCCTGGTCTATAATTTTCCAGCCTTTCCATTTAGGCTGGGGCCTGCGTGCTATGCCTTTATATGTTTCGCCCCCTGTGTCGTTTGGATGATTACTGTACCCTCCTTCGTATTCGCGTGTCAGTGCGTATGCTTTATTAAAGTCTGCCATAATGATTGAGATTTCAGGCTACTAATATAAAAGGAATATATGAATACGAGGCACAAAAAAACCGCTGTACTTTAGTACAGCGGCTGATAAAAAGTATAGAATGTGTTAATATTAAATCAGTATAGTTTGCAGGTTTCTATAGTAGTTATTCCTTCTTCCGTCGTTTGTGAAGAACCTTTCTCACATATCTCTTTAGCTTTCTTTTCGGTATTAGATAGTTTATATTCATTAATAAGTGTATCCGGCAGGCCCGGTTGCCCACTATAAGTTATTTCGCATTCGCAAATAAACTCTTTTGTGCATGATGACGCGGTTACAACTATGATGAATGCTAAACCTGTTATCAGCCCTGAACGTAATTTCATGTATCAAATAGTTTGAACGGTTGAAGATAAAATGAATTTTTGACTTGCACAATGCCCCAACACGTAAAAAACGATTTTCTTTTTATAAAATATATTAATTACCAGTTGTTTATCCGGCTATATGTGTGGTAATCAAAGCTAACTGCAATTGATTATTTGTAAAGAAGAGAGGTTAAATAGCTTGTACAAATTTTAAAATATACAAAAGTGAATGATTAGTAATTAATGCTACAATGCTATGACTTTTTGCCTTAAATAGTAAAATGCCCGCTGCAAGTCACTTTTAAGCCTCTATGCTACTTATAATGCCATTTTCATGACATAAATATCAATATACTGTGACAAAAAACTTTGCAATGTTTTAACAGGAATATCTATCTTTGATACCATTGTTTTTAACATAGTTCACAATAATTTTTAACATGATTAGAAAAGTATTTTCACTGTTGCCGCTTGTGATGATGGCTTTTGGTTTTACCAAAGCCCAGGATAGGCAGCTACCCTGTACTACCACAGAGGTAAACGAGTCCTACAAACAATCGTTTCCGGAAATTGCGGCCTACGAGCAGCAATTGAAAGGTTTCATTGACGAGGCAATGAAAAACATAAATGTTGACCGTGCCAACCACAAGGGTACCGAATTAGATCCAAACAAGGTATTGCACATACCTGTAGTGGTGCATGTGGTACACGACTACGGCAACACGGATTATGTATCAGATAACGACATCTTCCGCCTGATGGACGAAATCAACACGGTGTACATGAAGCGTAATGCTGATACTACACAGGTAATATCTCCATTCAAAAAGTATATCGGCGCTCCCAATATCATGTTTCACCTGGCTACAAAAGATCCACAGGGAAGGCCTACTACGGGTATCACCCGCCACAGGTCTTATTTGACAAGCGGTGGTGACGACCAGGCAAAATTTGACCAATGGGATCCGACTTCATACCTGAACATATGGTCTATAGCAAGGATTGGAAGAGGCATAAGCAATGGCGTTGTAGCAGCCTATGCAGTATTCCCAAGTTCTGCAGGTGCCTTTCCATACACAGATGGCATTATTACCAGTGCGGGTAGCATATTCAGCAATAAAACAATTCCGCACGAAATAGGCCACATTCTTAACCTGTACCATACATGGGGCAATATACCGGTTTCAACCAGGTGCGGTGAAACTGACGAAATTGATGATACACCGCCCACTACAGGCCACTTTAGCGATGGACAACCTTTTGGTAATACCGCAAATGGCCGTTGTGACGCAGCAAGTCTGTACGATACTTCCTGCACTAACAACCTGCAGAGTATGGCTAAGATATTATTAGACAAAAATTCCGCTCCTGCAGTTGATTACGGCCAAAAAGGGTTCGATTATTTCCCTCGTACCAATCTGGTGCTGGAGTCTGTTAAAATATATCCATCTGTTATTGGTGGCGAGTTTGAAATCACTAACTACAAGCAAAATCGCACTACAGGCATATTTGAGCCAATAAACGTATTTGGAACAAAACGCGATTCATTACTTGGTAAATCAATGCTGGGCACAAACGTTGTTGCTAACGATTTTGGTGTAGATAGCCCCGCAGCTAAAACATCTATAGTTTTCAATGCGCTTAAATATATATGGATAGATTCTTTTGATATTTATCCAAGCACTATAGGCGATACATTTACTATTACACTTCGTAAATTCAACGGGGACCTTATAAAATCCGTTACGGGTGTAACTGCTACCAATACAGGTGCGCAGACAGTACCTTTTGGCGCATTTATACCAAACGCAACAAACTACAGGCTACAAATAGTACGTAACCCCGGTCTTTTCTGTGACAGCCTGGTGGCAGCCACACGTGCGGCTATAGATGCTTCTATTACCGGTGCTCTTGAGTTTGTAACTTTTATTGATACTACAGGATTTGATAACAGTACATCTCCAACAGCTTATAAGGGAAGGTATAACTTCTTTTACAACTGGAAAACAAGGTTTGATGCATTAACTACTACAGCGGATAGCTTCCAGGTTGTAAAACTAGGTTACAAGGTAACCCCGGATACTAATTACAGACTGACGTTGACTAAGAACCCGGGAGTCTATAATGATTCTGTAGGCAATACGCCTTATGTAAAATCTATTCCTTGTGTTATTGATATTACTAACGATGTAACAGCCGGCAGGTATGATCTGCTGTACGATTTGAGCGTGCGTTATGGTTATATTAAAGATTGTATAGATTACCCTGATACTGTAAATACACAGAATATAATGGACTATGCAGATTGTCCTATTATGTTTACCCATCAGCAGGTAGCACGTATGCGCGCTACATTGGAAAGCCCTGTAGGTGGCCGTAACAGGTTAGTTAATGATACTACGCACGTAAGGACTGGTATCCTAGACGGTTTCGGTGGTACTTACGGTAAAAGGATAGATTTGAAGCCTGTACCGGATGTATCTGTTGAAAGATCAGGATTAAGCATAGATCGTTCTGTTTTCCTTTGTACAGGTTCTGAGTTCCGCTTCAGGCAGAGAAGCTGGAGGGATACAATAGAAGCAGTTGAAATGAGCTTCAATAAAAACGCCAGTCAGCCTACAATAACTCAAACCGGCTTTGGCCTTTCTTCTACAGTATCTAATACATTTAATGAACCAGGATGGGTGAACGTTACCGTAAAAGCAACAGGAAATAACACAGGTGATTCTACTATCGAATTCAAGAATGTAGTTTACGTTGCAGATGGCAATGCCAAAATAGATCCAAACAATGGTTTCTTCATGGAGTTTGATGAAGCTGACCAGAATAACCCATTAGAAAAATGGCCTATTTTCAACTACTATGGTAACTATAATAAATGGTTTGTTGATCAAAACGTAGGCTACTGGGATAAATCTTGTATTGTTTACCATAACTATGACAAAAGGGTTGGCCCCGAATCTTACAATGGTACTCCTAAAGGTGATGTTGATGATTTCTTCACACCAGCATTCGATCTGAGCAATATGCAGAGTGGCGAATGCCGCCTGAACTTTATGTCTTCGGGTGCGTTCAGGACCAGCGATAGCAGATTACTGAGAGATACATTATCTATTGCCTACTCTACTGACTGTGGTGCAAACTGGGTAACAATGGCAAGATTAATGAAATCTGACCTTGGTAATAAGGGCCTGGTTCCAATAGAATATGCACCACAGTACTACGGTGATTGGGCGTTGAAAAGTTTTGACGTACCTGGAGCTGCAAGAACTAACCAGGTTTTCTTCCGTTTCCGTTTCAACCCTGGTGTTGATGACCTGACAGGTAGCGGACAAAATTCAAGAGTATTGCCGGGTACAGGTAACAACTTCTTCATCGACCGTCTGAATATCAGCTCATTCAAACTGGGCGTGAACACACTGCTGACAGGAGATAAAAATGTTGCTATTGCACCAAACCCAACACATGGTGGTTCTCAATTGATCATCAGGTCTTCAATAAAAGACGATGCTAAAGTTATCGTTACAGATATAGCTGGTAAAGTAGTTTACACTACCCAGCAAAAACTGAATGGTACTATTACAACAATAGAAATACCTGCTTCTGCTATACAAGTAAAAGGCGTTTACATGGTTCACATCATGGCCGGCTACGAGCGTTATACAGAAAAGCTGGTATCATACTAAGCATAACATTAATACCAAAAACTAAAGGCGGGCAAAATGCCCGCCTTTAGTTTTTTTATCTCATCTCCTATTTACTAACTAAGATTTCTTAAAAATTATATTACATATTAAGCTCAAGGTAAACCGGGCAATGGTCAGAATGTTTTACATCCGGATATATTGCAGCAGACTTAAGTTTATCTGACAATGGCTCTGTAACACTGATGTAATCTATACGCCAGCCTTTGTTTTGTGCCCTGACAGTAGGGAACCTTTGGCTCCACCAGCTGTAATGATGAGGGTCTTGATTAAAACGGCGGAAAGTATCTATATAGCCGTTGCAGAAAAACTTATCCATCCATGCACGTTCTTCAGGTAAAAAACCGCTGCTCTTTTTATTGCCAACGGGATTATGTATATCTATTTCTTTGTGGCAGATGTTGTAGTCGCCGCAAATAACCAGGTTCGGGCGCACTTTGCGTAATTCATCCAGGTAGGTATAAAATTCATCCAGCCATTGGTACTTATAAGTCTGGCGTTCGTCGCCGCTGGTGCCACTAGGGAAGTATGCATTTACTACTGTAATATCTCCAAAATCGGCGCGTATCACCCTACCCTCCGCATCACTTTGCATAATACCGTTTCCGTAGTATATATTATCGGGCTGTTTTTTGCTGAATATAGCTACACCGCTGTATCCTTTCTTTTCAGCAGAATACCAGAAGTTATTATAGCCCAGTTCTTCCAGCGATGCGTAATCTATGTCCTCTTTTGTAGCTTTTGTTTCCTGCAGGCACACTACATCTGCAGGGTGTGTGGCCAGCCAGTCCATAAATCCTTTTTTTATAGCTGCCCGTATCCCGTTTACGTTGTACGATATTATTCTCATTACATCTTGGTTTGTATGGTTTTTCTCAGATTGTTTGCCCAATCTGTCAATATAGTTATTTCTTCAGCCGATAACACTGCATCTTTATGTATCCAGGTATAGCTCTCCAACGGCATTTCCTTCGCTTCTATCATTTCTATAACTTCTTCCAGCTTATGATCAGCTTTTTTGGGAGTATAGGCTGCAAACTCAGAGAAATTCAACTCGCTTTTCCCCTCGTTAACGTGGTTTTGCAACCATAGGCCAAGAGGTTGTATATTAGTGTACCACGGGTAGTTGGTGTTGTTGCTGTGGCAATCATAACAAGCGCGTTTCAGTATGCTCTCTACATTGCCAGGCAACGGGTAATGTACCCTTATATCATTGGCAGATGGCACCTCTGCAATATTACGCTCAGGCCTGATGAATTGCAGCACAACAATAATAGCTAGCAATACATATAATAACTTCTTTCCCATCAATATTTGTTTAAGTTGGCAAGATAAAAAAACGCGGCAATTATCAGTTGCCGCGTTGGGAAAATTTACTTTAATGTTTCATCCAGCCATTTGTAAAACTCTCTGTGCCATGCTACACCATTCTGCGGATGTAATATCCAGTGGTTCTCATTAGGGAAGTAGAGCAACTTGCTTTTTATACCTCTTAATTGTGCAGCCTGGAAGGCTTCCAGCCCTTGCTCTGTACTCACCCTGAAATCCAGACCGCCCTGTATTATCATTATTGGTGTGTTCCATTTATCTACGAAGCGGCTGGGGTCATATTTTGTGTAAGATGCCGTTTGGCCTTTTTCCCAGTAGGGGCCACCTATATCAAAATTAGCAAACCACAGTTCCTCTGTAGTGCCATACCAGCTTTTCAGGTCAAACAGGCCATCGTGGGCGATAAATGTCTTAAACCTGTTGTTGTGTATGCCCGCCAGCATAAATACGCTGTATCCACCATAACTGGCCCCTACACAACCCAGCCTGTTTTTATCTACAAATGGCTCTTTAGCTATATCATCTATAGCAGCCAGGTAGTCCTGCATCGGTTTGCCACCCCAATCTTTACTTATATCCTCATTCCATTTGGTACCCCAGCCCGGCATCCCATGCCTGTTAGGAGCCACAATAATGTAACCATTCGCTGCCATCAACTGGAAATTCCACCTGAAACTATAAAACTGTGATAATGCCGACTGCGGCCCGCCCTGGCAATATAATAATGTGGGGTATTTTTTGGCAGGGTCAAAATCAGGAGGATATATTACCCATACTCCCATTTTTTCACCGCTTCCGGTTTTTACCATACGCAGTTCGGTCTTGCTCATTCCTAACTGGCTATAAACATCATCATTCTCGTGAGTAAGAGCGCGCATACTGCCGTCTTTCGGCTTTACAGCATATATCTCTGCTGCATGGTTCATATCCCTGCGGTCTGTAATTAATTCACCACTGGCAGTCTGTCCGGCTATACCTCCCATATCAAAGTTCCCCTTGGTAACCTGTCTTACCACTGGCATCATTTTCACCATCAGGTTTTGTGGCACTTTTACTTCAAACAGTTGTACAGTGCCTTTTGTGGCAGCGTTAAAATAGATGTAACCGCCACTATTATCCCAGGCAAAGCTATTTACAGTTTCATCCCACCCGGCAGTCATGTTCAGTTTATTACCCTGCTTATTCCAGTCCATCACGTATATATCATTCTTATCTGCCTCAAAGCCATCGCGGCGCATACTGGTAAAAGCCAGCTTCTGTCCATCGGGGCTGAATGAAGGATGCATATCATAACCCATCATGCCCGCTGTAAGATTTATTGTGTTACGTGTAGCTATATCATAATGATAAATATCTGTATTGGTACTGGTAGCATATTCCTTACCGAATTTCTTCTTGCATACATACACTATACCCTTGCTATCCGGTGTCCATACAATATCTTCAGTGCCTCCAAAAGGTTTCTGCGGGCTATCGTAAGGCATACCCTCCAGCAGATCTATGGTGCTCCCGTTTTCCAGCGAAGTAACAAACACATGGGAAAATTTTCCGTCCTCCCAGGTGTCCCAGTGACGGTAGTTCAGGTCTGTATATACCTGCATGGTGGTTTTGGGCAGGTCTGCATATATATCAGTACCCATCATTTTTTTCACAAGTACATCTTTGCTGTAGGCAATGTTTTTGCCATCAGGAGACACTACAATATTATCTATCCCATCAGCACCATCGTATATCCCCTTCCATGTTTTACCCCTGTCATTGCTGCGATACAGCACTTTCCCGTCCACTGCATACCAGCCGTTCTCGTCACGTTGTATAACAGACTTATCGGTAATCACCTCGTTAACGGTGCCTTTAGCCAGGTTCAGCGAATAGTATTTAGCTGTAGATTTCTCCGTTTTCCAGTCGTACTGGCGGCTGCTGTAATACAATGTCTTGCCGCTGGGGCTTACACTCTGTATGCCTACACGTTTCAGGCTCCATAGCAGCTCCGGTGTCATTACATTTTGTGCATGAACACCCGTACATAGTATTAATACAAGTGGAATAAGTATGCGTTTCATATATAAATATATTGTGGCGTAAAGATAATTTTATTTATTTCCGGTGCTATCCCCCTTTACGGGTGGTGCAGTTTTGGCCTTGCCTTTGACCCTGGTTTTATTATCCAGCGGCTCTTTTACCGGCTCTTTATAGTCAATTACATTTTCCCAACCTGCTTTCAGGTCTATAGCATCAGTATAGGGCACTACCATTTCAGGTTGCCGTTTAGCAAACAGGTCTCCTGTATCCCATTTGCCATTACCGTTTTCATCTATTATTATAGACATGTAGTACTTGTCAGGCTGTAGCGTGCGCAGTGTTATCGATGTATCTGTTATGGGCTTCTGATATATGCTGTCTTTCTCAGTATTTATTTTCAGCACGTATTTTTTACCGTAATATTTTTGCGCTACATGTATATTCAATACTCCGTAATCTTCATCACCCTTTGTACGGAATATATATTTAGAAGGCATAGCCAGTACTTTTGAAGTATCCATTGCAAAATCCTTCAGGAGCCTTATTGTATATACAGTATTCTCTTTCCAGGTTGTATTCAGCAATAGCACGTTTGGTACTGTATCTCTTTCCAATATAAAGTATCCCTCAACCTCTATTCCTAAACTATCATAACTAACAAAAACACGCTCGTCATTAAAAGTATCCAGCGCATTACTGAAAGATATCCTTACGGGTTTATTTATATCGTGTACTCTTTTTTCAACATCGGCGGTATCTACATTCAGTGTATAAGCTAACTCCGTATTATCATTATCGTCTTTCTTTTTATTCATTCGAGATCTCTTAGACGCTTTTGTTGTACTGGTATCAGCTTCAGCACCTGTGCTATCAGGCAACAGCAGCTCTCGGAAAACCCGCAACACTATCGGCTCAGTTATTTTTACACTATCTACAGGATAAACTATAGAATCAATAAACCCTATCATTTCTTCCTCACCACCATATACCAGGTTTTCATCATCATCTTTTAATGCGTATATACGGTATGGCTTATAAGGCAACCCTGGCAACAGAAATGCCCCTGTAGCATTTGACTTTATAATGTACATAGGCTTCTCTTTTACCACAACACTATCGCCTGTTTCATCAGCATCGTACAGTATGATGTTCATATCTGCGGCAGGCTTACCTGTAGCAGCGTCATATACCATTCCATATAGCTTTAATGAGTCAAAATAACTGCCGGTACTGAACCTGTAACTAAAGTCTTTGAACACATTGTTTTCGTTCAGGTCTTTAATAGAGTTGCCAAAACTTATCCTGTACGTGGTATTATTCTTGAGTAGCGAATCGGGTATTTTTACCGTCAGCTTCTTACCATTCACCATCGCATCCAGCGGATAGGGAAGCAATGGCGACATGTTTATTTCTTTACTGACATCTGTAACGGTTATGAACTCGTCAAAACGCATTTCAATACGCGTTACTCGTGTATTCAGCAACGAGTCTTTCGGAGTTACAGAAAGGAGGACAGGTGGCGTAGTGTCTTTATTACCACCTGATGGGGGAACAATATTTGCACAACCCGATGCAAATGCCACCATTAATATCACAATAAAAAAACGTAAGCGGAACGCTGTCATTGCGCACAAAAATAAGATATAACAGTTGTAATAAAACTTATTTGGCCGATTGTAGGTAACTTTGCATAAGTTTTTGATTTTAAGATTTTTACAACTCAAAATTTATCTATGATATATAGCATGATAATGATATTCAATTTTTTATTCTTCTGGCTGCCTAAACCGCCTAAAGGTGAAGTTTATAAAACCATTTATGAATTTAAAGTACAGGCGCTGGACGGAGGAACAATAGATTTTGCAGCATTCAAAGGCAAAAAAATATTGATAGTGAATACAGCCTCAAAATGTGGCTATACACCGCAGTATGAGGGCCTGGAAGCTTTGTATAAGAAATATGGCGACAAACTGGTGATTATTGGTTTTCCGTCAAACAACTTCGGGTTCCAGGAGCCTGGCTCAAATGAAAACATTGCCGAGTTCTGCCAGAAAAATTATGGTGTTACGTTTCCTATGGCTGCAAAAATAGATGTAAAGGGTGGCGATATGGCTCCTATATATCATTGGCTGACAAAAAAGGAATATAACGGGTATGACAACAGCAGTGTAAAATGGAATTTTCAGAAATACCTGATAAACGAACAGGGAAAGCTGGTAGGTGTATTCGGCTCTAAAGTAAAACCCGAAAGCGAGGAACTGGTAAGTGCTATAGAAAAATAAAAAGCGGCGAATATCGCCGCTTTTTATTTTTAGTTCTTCATATTAACAAACTGCAACGGTATATCAAGATTGGAACTGCGGCAGAGTGAAATAATCTCCTGCAGGTCATCTATCTTTTTACCGGTAACCCTTATCGTATCATCCTGTATGGCAGGTTGTACTTTAGAGCCGCTGTCTTTTATTAGTTTTACTATCTTTTTTGCCATGTCTTTGTCTATTCCATTCTTTACAGGCACAGTCTTACGGATGTATTTGCCAGATGCGGAGTGTGTTTTAGACCTGTCAAAACTATTTGCCTCAAGCCCTTGGCGCATTGCTTTAGTTATAATTATTTCTTCTACCTGGGTTAGTTGCATTTCATTCTCTACTTCCAGGTTGATGACCATATCCTTTTTATTCAACTCTACTTCTATATGCGCACCTTTAAAATCATAACGTGTAGATATTTCTTTCTGAACAATATTTATTGCATTGTCCAATGTTTGCAGGTCAACTTTACTCACAATATCAAAAGAAGGCATAGTATATTTTTTATATCCACGTGCAAGATACTTATTGTTTTACAAACTTGAATACCTGCTCTCCTTCATCACTCTGTAACATGAGTGTATAAAAGCCCACCGGCAACTTTCGAATGTTTATACTATTTATTCCCTGCTTTAATTCAGATTTCAGCAGTACTCTGCCTGTAATATCTGTTACCATATAAGATACATCGCCCGGCACATCTATGTTCAATACATCCGTAGCCGGGTTAGGATATATGTTCACTTGCATATCTTCCGGCATTGTCTCTACGCCTACTCTGGATGCAAGGTTGCCGTAATTATTCTTTACTTCAACACTGTCCATTACAAAATTGGATATATTTATAGCTGCTACCGTACCGCCTATATGCTCTACACCAGTAGCCTTATCATCAGTAAAAAATACAAGACTCTTTTGTGCGTGTATATCAAAATCTGATGCGGTATCCAGTACATAGCCTACAACAATATCGTTTACATACAAATACACGTCTTCAGTTACACCATCGCGTGTCAGCACAACATAAAAGTATTTATTAGCACCCATCAGTGAGTCTGAAAAAAACTTATTGTACAATACCATGTCGCCATTCTGGCAATAAAGTCCTTCGTCGGCATTCATGCTGTCAAAATCTATTAGTTTTTTATACCCGATTATATCATCCAGCTTAAAGTACATTTCGATAGTGTAGGTATTTGAAGACAGGAGTTTTTTAGCTTTATCGTCATAGATAAGGCCACATCCTTTATCAAACCGGTATGTTGTTTGTGTGACACCTGCCGGCAATGCTTCAGTGTTAAAAGTCCCAGCACAAATAGCACTCAATTGGGGACCTTTTGAATTTAATTCGTGCAGTCCATTATTGAAATGATAGCGAAGTGTAATTTGAGCTTTGCTTTGCAAACAAAGCGACAATACAAGTAACAAAAGATAAACATGTTTCATAACGCGCAATTTTATTTATTATAAAAATAAAAAAAATAACATATAATGTCAAGAAAAGCAACAAAAAGTTAGACTTTACTGACAAAAAGATAGCCTGCAAATGCAGGCTATCTACGTTTAAAAAATATCATCAAAAGTTACCTCAATTCATTTTAGCTTCGTACTCCAGCATTTCCTCAAAGGCTTTGTCATAGTCTTTCCCCAGGCTATCCAATTGCCTGTTCAGATTTTTATAAGCTTCATCTACCTGTACAAACCTGTCTTTATCAGAATAAAAAGTGGGGTCGGCCAGTTGTGCTTCAAGTGTAGCCTTTTCAGCGTTCAGCTTATTCATCTGCTCTTCCAGCTTCTGAAAATCTCTTTGCTTTTTCTGATACTCTTTCTGTATTTGCTTCATTTCAGAGCTGTTATCCACCTGTGGTTTCTTTTGCTCTTCTTTTTTTGCAGCCACAGGTTGTGGTGCCTGCGCATTGTTCTTCCCTAACGATGCTTTACGTTTTTCCTTCTCTTCTTCATACATCATCCACTCATCGTAGGTTCCGGCAAATTCTCTTATCAGCCCATCTTCAATCACCCAAATCTTATTGGCCGTCTTGCTGATAAAATACCTGTCGTGCGATACGAGGATGAATGTGCCCTGGTATTTGTTCAATGCTTCTATCAGCATCTCTACGCTTTGCATATCCAGGTGGTTGGTAGGCTCATCCAGCATCAGGAAGTTGGCCTTCATTGCAATGGTCTTGGCCAGCGCTACCCTGGCCTTCTCTCCACCGGAGAGTACTTTTATCTTCTTAAATACGTCGTCTCCGCTAAACAGGAAGCAACCTAAAAGCTGGCGTAATTCCAGTTCAGGCTTGCCTGTACCCGCACGCAACATCTCTTCCAGTATCTCGTTCTCTACATTCAAGGCCTCCAACTGGTGCTGAGCATAAAAACTTTCTTCTACATTATGGCCTTCTTTTCGTTCTCCTTCAAACGTTTCTTTACCTGCAACAATACGGAGTAAGGTAGATTTACCTTTACCATTCGCACCTATCAGGGCTATCTTATCGCCCCGGTTTATCTCAGCGTTAGCATTGTTAAATATCTGCTGCTCGCCAAATTTCTTAGAAATATTTTTTAATGTGCTGATGATCTTACCGGGCTGTGTCTTCACATCAAAGTTGATGTTCATAGTGGGTACAGATGCATCAGGAGATTCTATTTTATCCAGCTTATCCAGTTTTTTCATAGCACTCTGGGCCTGTGCTGCCTTAGATGCCTTTGCTTTAAACCGCTCAATAAACCGCTCCTGCTGGCGGATATAATCCTGCTGGTTTTCGTAGGCGCGCTGTTGCAGTTCCATTCGCTCTGCTTTCTCCTTCTGGTAAAAAGTATAGTTGCCCGAATATATATGCAGGTCTTGCTGCCATACCTCTACTATACGGTTCACCATCCTGTCCAGGAAATACCTGTCGTGAGATACGATGACCACACTGCCGGGATATCCCTGCAGGTAGCGTTCCAGCCATTCTATCGACGGAAGGTCCAGGTGGTTGGTCGGTTCATCCAGCAGCAACAGGTCAGGCGCCTGCAGCATCATTTTTGCCAGTAACACGCGCATTCTCCATCCACCGCTGAACTGGCTGTAGGGCCTTTGCAGGTCGGCGGTAGTAAATCCCAACCCCTCCAGTACTTCTGCCGCCCGGTGTTCCATTTCATACCCGCCTGCCACTTCAAAATCGTGTAGCATATGGCTGTACTTATCCAGCAGTTCGGCATCGTCACCTTTAGTTTCCAGTTCGGCTGCCAGTTTGGCCAGGTCCTGTTCCAGTTGGTGCGCCCTCTCAAAAGCCTGCATACCTACAGACAATATCGAATTGTCCGTGGAAAAGCTCAGCAAATCCTGGTTGAAAAAGCCTATGGTAACGTCTTTGGGCTTATTTATAGTACCGGCATCTACCTTATACGCACCGGTTATCAGGCGTAACAATGTCGATTTACCCGCACCGTTAGGACCTACCAGGCCTATACGCTGTCCTGTATCTATCTGCCAGCTGGCATCTTCCAGTATAGCCCTTGACCCGAAGAAAAATGAAATATTTTGTAAAGAAACCAACATAAGCGCGCAAAATTACGAGAAATAAGGGGGTTGCCCAAAACTGGAATTTATAAATCCCAGTGAGTAGATATGCTTCAACGATAATGGCATAGACACAGCTATGCCATTTCTGTTTTTTATGGTATTTACCTTAGTATTTCGACTTGTAAAATTTTATGTATTCCTGTATATTTTTGTCTGCAGCCAGCTTGTTGTAGTTTGACAGGGAAATCATCATGATTTCGTATTCTACAGCCTCGTACTCCCTGAATATCTGCTTTGTCTTTTTCAGGCTGTTCAAATAAAGCACCGCCTGGTTCCTGTTCTCAAATTGTTTTACAGATATTATGCCATCGATGGCATTAAGCATATTAATTTCGGTTTGCAATTTCTGCGAACTGAACCTGAATTTATTGAAATCTTCTATTGCAGCATGTACACCCTTAGTACGTTGCTCCATAACCCTGAAGCTGAATATCACATAATGCGGCTCCTGTGGCTTAAAAGCATATTGCTCAGGTATTATGCCACCTGCGGGCAATGCGGCAGGTGCCACAACTATATTGCCTGCAGCAGGAGCAGTTTCACCGGGCTGCAACACGCGGCCTGCACCAGCCGATGTGTCTAAAAATGCGGTTTTAGCAGGCGGCGGTACAACCTTCCTGTTTTCTGTTACATATTTCAGTATGGCATCAGCCCATCTTTTCAGGGAGTCGTTAGGGTCTGTATGCGATTTCATAAAGACTATCAGTATAGAATCGGCAGCAGGATAGTTTGCGAGCATAGCCTCTGATGCCGCCTCTATTATCTGGAACCTGTCTTTATATACAGGCACAGGATATTTGCGTTGTCCTTCTTTTGCCATTACAAGCGCTGTATCGTAGTGCCTGTCCAACAAATGTGTATATGTTACGTCATAAAACGCTACTACCCCACCTGCATTGTTTGCCACTCCGGCACCGTTTTCTGATGGCTGTACCAGGTTTGCCCATTTACTGCCCGCATGTTCCTGTTGTAATTCTGCCCTGTAGCGCCCTGCATCATCCATCCTGTTTTGTCTTAATGCGACAATATAACGCAGGTACAATGCCTCCGCGTCAAATTCATGTTTAGGATAACGTGTATCCAATGTATCTAACAAACCACCCACCGGCCCGTAATCTTCCAGGTCATTCACATATGCATTGGCTGCGCCAATATAAGCCCTTCTTATACCAAGTGACAGTGAATCTTTTGCAGCCTGTGTTTTGGGTATAGCTGCCAAGAGCATTTCCTCTGTGGGCAAACCGTTGGCATCTACACCGGCTCCATCAATAGCAATATTGCCTGACCCGTCGTTTTGTGCAAAACCACCTGCTGCGCTCCGTCTCCAGTTGTCCGCCAGGGGCCTGTTTCCCCACTTCTGTTTAAAATCATTAAACCCTTTCTGCATTTGCGGGCCATTAGAAAAATACCAGTTAGCGTAGTTGTTTTTCCTGCTGTTATTTTCATTCCCTGTATTTTTCATGGCAGATGTAAGCCCGGCATTCTCTGCCTGGAAAATGCTATCTGCACGCCTGTCTTCCAGCATTTTTATATACCGGCGTACAATACTGCGCTGTTCTCTTTCATCCATTTGAGACAGGGTAAGCAAACTATCATTGTACCTGATAGTCCTTAAAGGGTCTGTAAGTTTTTCCAGTACAACACTCCTGCGCAATGCTGTGCGCATTTGTTCATCATCCGGTGCATCGCCCATATATATTGCTGAGCTGTCGTAGGAGCTTTTAGCAGATTCGTATTTTCTCTGCCCATAGTAAATATCACCCAATGTAGCATAAGACAATGCCTTTTGCGTAGTTGTAGATTTAGGCGCATCTATACCTTTTTGCAGGTAAGTAATGGCACCTTCCTGGTCGCCGCCGTTTACAGATAGCCTGCCCAGCAAATAATATACCTGTTCGTAATACTGGCTGTATTTACCGTCTTTCAATATAGTTTTAAGCAAGGCAACCGCATCTTCTTGTGCGCCGCCGGCCAGCATCAGGCTGGTTGCCATATTCTTCTTCGCATAAAAATCTAACTCAACCTTCGGGTTAAGGTCCTGAACCTTTTTGAAGTTTTCAGCAGAAGCTGTATAATTTTCATATCGTTGTTGCAGTTGGCCGTTAATATAGGCTGCACGTATCCTTATCCAGTCAGGCAACTTTTTGTCATTCACTACTTCATCCAGTGGTGCAATAGCTCCTTTGAAATCGCCCTGGTTCAGCCTGATGAATGATTTTTCAAGCGCTACCCTGCCGGCCAACGAACCTGAGAAATTGGGGTCTGTTTCTACCAGGTCTAATACGGACTCTGCTTCACCCTCCTTGTGCTGCTGGGTATAGACACGTGACAGCCACAATATAGCCTCGTTATGTACAGACTGGTGCATCAGCAATCCTGCTATTCCCTTTTTCTCCTCTACTACAACCGATGTGTTTTTCTTACCCTTGCTCTTATTCTTGCCTTTTTTCTTTTTATCGCGCAGGCTTACAACATATTTAAATGCATCACCTGCATTTTTATAATCTCCCTTGTAATAATATGCCTGGCCTAATAACAAGTACAGGTCATCGCCCCATTTTGTACGGGGGTCATGTATCTGTATGCCCAGCGATGCTTTGTGGATGATGCTATCCATATCCGGTGCCAATACGGTCGAATCCCTGTCAGGATTGAATGGGTATAGTGCCAGCAACGAATCATAGTTTTCTCTTCGGAAGCGCTGCATATTCTCCAGGGCTTCGTCCATCTTCTGGTCGGCATTGAAATAGTAGTTATACCTGGTAAAGGTATTTTGCATTACAGACCGCGGGAAACCCCATCGCTTCTTGAGCATCTGCTCATTATTATACGCCTCCTGCTTCTTTTTTATTTTAACCTCGAGGGCAAGTTTAAGCTTGTCTTCTTTCTGCTTTTCTTTTACTTTTTGGTCTTTTTCCCGTTTCTCTTTGATTTTGGCAAGACTGTCTGTCCGGGCTTTTCTTACAGCCATTATACTATCTGTATATACCTTTCTTGCTGCAGTGGTACTATCTGTATAACTCTTTCTTGCTGCAGTGATACTATCTGTTACTTTTTTCCGGGCAGTAGCTATGCTATCATAATACGCTTCTCTTACCGATTTAATGCTGTCCGACCGTAACTTCCTGACTACTTCTACACTGTCTTTGTATCTTTTACTTTGCCGGTACTCCCTTATTTTGGCCAGGCTGTCCGAGCGTTTTTTCTGTACGGCTTTTACGCTGTCAGTATATGCTTTTCTAACCGCAATTGTACTATCTGAAATTCTTTTTCTTGCTGCCAGGGTGCTATCTGTACGAGCTTTTCGTACGGCTTGTATAGAATCAAGCCTTGCCTGTTTTACATTTGCAACACTATCCGTGTATCTCCTGCTTTCCTTATATTTCCTGACAACTTCCAGGCTATCGGCACGTCTTTCCCTTATTATTTTTAGCCTGTCAGATTCAGCCTTTCTTGCAGCCATGGTAGAGTCCATGATCCTTTGCCGGGCAGCCTGTGTACTATCTAAAAGTCTTTTTTGTTCAGCACGTTGTACCTCAAGTTCTAACTGCCTCGCCTTGCGTAAACTATCTGTATTTTGCTGGGCGCGCAATTGCGTACCGGCGCAACACACCAATAATAATATTATTATATATTTAACCAACTGCCTGATATCGCTTAACCTATTTTTTATCTGGAATGCTAACTTACTATATTATAACTGCAATGAGGCTAAAATATTTTACGTGCCGCCTGACAAACCTAACAAATATCAAAATTATATAAAACCGGCTGATAACCTGATGACTGAATTGTTAACCTGTCTATAAAAATGCCATTCAAAGACCAGCTAAACTGCTAAAAATGTAAATTGCGGATATGGATGACGTAACCCAAAAAAGCCGGGATTTTTTAAAACGGCTTAACAATACATACAGGCTTGTGTTTATTGATGATGAATCGCTTGAAGAGGTGGCATCTTACACACTGACTATGCGCAAGTTATACATTCTCGTGTGTTCGTTGTTTGTTTTAGTAGCTATAGTTACCGTGTCTATTGTTGTTCTTACACCTGTTAAATATTACATACCGGGCTATGCAGGTGGAAAAACCCGTAAAGAAATGGTGAGGTTGAAGCAAAATGTAGATTCATTGTCTGACCTGGTAGCTGCACAGGAAAAATACCAGGAAAACCTGCGCAATGTGATAACCGGTAATATGAAGACTCCACTGGACACTACCATGCTTGACTTAAAAAAGAGCCGCCAGGAAGAAATGAACAGCCTGTTGCCTACCTCGCAAGTGTTGATGAACCAAGCCGCGAAAAGCGTAAAAAAGGACAACGACAAATTGAAAAAACAATAACATTTGCTATATGCCTGAAGAAAAGAATAATACAATGCGCTACCTGGGCCTTGCCGGGCAAATGATGGGCATGCTTGCAGCAGCTACCTGGCTGGGCTGGTTTATTGACAAAAAAACTACATGGAATTTCCCTTTATTCATCATAATATTGCCAGTACTAATTTTAGCCTATTCTTTATGGAAGCTGGTTAAAACTTTTGAGAAACCCGGAAAATGAAGCAAACCTTTTTTACATCAGTACTGCTGTTATTTATTGTTTTAAGCGCTGTATTTTACTGGCTTAAATCGGCAGCTCCTGCCTTCAATTTTACAGTGCTTATGTCTGGCAATGTCATTATGCTGGTACTGTCTGTTATCACCTACTTTCTTGTTACCAAGAAAATTCACAGCGGTAATCCTAATGCTTTTGTAAGAGGCGTATATGCATCATCTTTCCTTAAATTATTTATTTGTGTAGTAGCAATAGTAACATATGCTATTGTAAACAAACCTGATATACACAAGCCATCTTTATTCACCCTCTTTGGTGTGTACATGGTATATTCGGTAGTTGAAACAATGATGTTATCAAGACTAGCAAGAGAGGCGAAATGATATGAAGAAGAAGGAGACACCACTACAACAACTACAGGAATTTTTGCCACCTGATACTTTTCAGATGGTAGCTCATTATTTTCAAGAATATACTATACACCTTACACTGACGCGCGAAAGAAAGTCTGTACTCGGAGACTACAGGGAACCAAGCACAACACACCCATACCACCGCATAACTGTTAATGTAAACCTGAACTGTTATAACTTCCTGATAACGCTGGTACATGAACTGGCGCATATGGTTACGTTTGAACACTTTAAGCATAAGGCTGAGGCCCATGGTAAAGAGTGGAAAACACAATTCCGCCATATGCTGATGCCTTTTATCGGGAAAAAGATTTTTCCTTCAGACATAGAAAAGGCACTTATCAAATATATGCATAACCCTGCAGCAAGTACCTGTACAGACCAGGGGCTTTACAAAGCACTATATAACTATGATATCCGAAAGCCGGGCTGTATGCTTGTTTGTGACCTGGAAATCGGGCATGTTTTTCAACTGGAAGATGGCCGGATATTTGAAAAAATAGAACAACTGCGCACTAGGAGTATCTGCAAAGAAGTTGGTACACGCAAAAAATATTTCTTCCCCGGTATTTACGAAGTGAAACGTATAAGAAGGCAAAGGCAGCAAATTGCCTGATAAACATCACCCATTTTTTCACCCTTATATATAAACTTTAATCCTGTATCGGTACAGGCAATTTTATACATTTGCAATTCTAAATAAACTACGATGAACGTAAAGAATAGTTTACTGGCCGGCGTGGCGATACTATCTATCGCCTCTTGCCAGCAAAAGACAAAGGAAGAAACAACTGCGAAGAAATTTATTGACCTGGCTAACATGGATACAACTGTCAGCCCGGGCGATAATTTTTTCTGGTACGCAAATGGCGGCTGGTTGAAAAACAATACAATACCGGAGTCTGAAGCAAGGTGGGGAAGCTTCGACCTTTTAAGAGAAGATAACCTGAACAAACTACACACACTCCTGGATGAAGCTGCTGCATCAAAAGCTAAAGCAGGAACCGCAGAGCAAAAGGTCGGCGATTTCTACAAGAGTGGTATGGACAGCGCTGCTATAGACAAAGCCGGGCTTACACCACTAAATGATGTAATGGCGCGTATTGACAATATAAAAGATGCAAACGGCCTGGTGAAAGAAATAGCTGTGATGCACACGCAGGGGCTGTCTCAGGTTTTCACTTTCTATATATCTCCGGATGATAAGGATGTAACAAAGCAGATATGCCAGATAGGACAAGGTGGCCTGGGAATGCCTGACAGGGATTATTATTTTAATAAAGACGAACGTAGTGCAAAAATACGCGATGCATATAAAGCATACCAGGTAAAGATCATGCAGGCGATGGGAATGGATGCTGCAACTGCTCAAAAAGCTGCGGCGGATGTATATGCCCTTGAAGAAAAACTTGCAGGAGCATCTATGACGCGTACCGAAATGCGTGATCCTTATAAACTATATAACAAGTTTAGCATAGATGAATTTAGCAAGAAGACACCCGGCATGAACTGGAAAGCAATTTTAGCTGACATGAAAGTTACCGGTGAAGATTCGATACTGGTAGGTATGCCGGCTTTTATGACAGAAGTTAGCAAACAGGTACAATCTACACCTATCGGTGTGTGGCAGATGTACCTGAAATTTCATACCGTAAATGATATGGCCCCTTACCTTGCCAGCAATATAAGCGATGCTAATTTTGAATTTTATGGTAAAGCGGTAAGCGGCCTTGAAGGACAGAAACCTCGCTGGAAAAGAGTATTACGCGTAGTGGATGGCGGAATAGGAGAACTGCTGGGCAAAACATATGTTGACAAACACTTTACTGCAGACGCTAAAGAACGTATGCTGAGCCTGGTAAACAACCTGCAAAAAACCTATCAGGACAGGATCACACGTCTTGACTGGATGTCTGATGCAACGAAACAAAAAGCTATTGCAAAGCTGAATACATTTGTCAACAAAATAGGCTATCCAGACAAATGGAGAGACTATAGCAAGCTAACCGTAGTACCTGACAACTATGTAAAAAACATTTTTGCTTCATCTGCATTTGACTATGACTTTATGGTGAGCAAACTTGGCAAACCGGTTGATAAAACCGAATGGTTTATGACACCGCCAACGGTTAACGCATATTACAACCCGGCATTCAACGAGATCGTATTCCCTGCGGGTATCTTAGCATTCCCATTTTTTGATAAAGACGCTGATGATGCAATTAATTACGGCGGTATAGGCGGTGTAATAGGCCATGAAATGACACACGGTTTTGACGACCAGGGAAGTAAATATGATGCTGACGGTAACCTGAAAAACTGGTGGACTGATGAAGATGCTAAAAACTTTGCTGCAAAAACAGGAATAGTGGTTGACCAGTTTAATAACTATACAGTACTGGATAGCGTACATGTAAATGGCCAGCTTACATTGGGTGAAAATCTGGCAGACCTTGGCGGACTTGCAATAGCATACGAAGCATTCCAAAAAACTGAGCAAGCTAAAAAAGGTGAGAAAATAGATGGGTTTACACCTAATCAGCGCTTCTTCTTAAGCTGGGCACAGGTATGGAGGGCTAATACCCGCGATGCTGAACTGGCGAATAGAATCATTACAGATCCACACTCTCCTTCAGAATGGCGTACGAACGGCCCGCTGAGCAACATGCCTGAGTTTTACGAAGCATTCGGCATAAAACCTGGCGACAAAATGTATCGTGCAGACAGCATTCGTGCAAAAGTGTGGTAATAACCAATCTTATATGTTCTAAAACAGGTTGACATATTTTTATATAATCCCGGTTGCCTCTTAGTGTAGCCGGGATTTTTTTATGTACAGCTTTGTAGTGACATAAAAATCCTGTTTATCAGCTTGTTTTATTACTTTTCCAGCAACAAACACTATAACATGAATAAATATGCTGCATGGTATTGGTCTGGCCTGGTAGTATTCATTATCACAGCTATATTCAGTTCCGGTTATCATAATCATGATGAGCATTTCCAGATACTTGAATTTTGTAATTATAAGCTGGGCTTATCTCCTGCATCGGATTTACCCTGGGAGTTTGAAGCAAAAATAAGGCCTGCAATACAGCCATTTATTGCATATTCACTTGCTAAAGCTTTAAGTGCAATTGGTATATACAATCCATTTACCCTTGCACTCTTGCTGCGCTTATTTATGGCTGTACTGAGCTGGTTGGCTATAACCAGGTTGTTGAAACTCTTACTCCCGGATTTTTCCACCGAACGCGGTAAACTGCTATTTGTATTATGCAGTATGTTATTGTGGTTCGTTCCTTATACCAGTGTACGATTTTCTGCAGAAGGCTTTTCTGGTATGCTGTTTTGCTTTGCAGCATATATAATACTCTTGCCAAATGAGCAACCTGCCAAACGTTACGGGCAGCTATTGCTTGCGGGCGCCCTTTTGGGGTTTGCCTGGTATGCAAGGGTACAACTAGGCTTCGCTCTGGTAGGAATGGCTGCATGGACATTATTCATCGCAAAATGGCAATTCAAATATTGTAGTATTGTGTTATTGTCATTTGTAATAGCTACAGGTATTTGCGTTGTTACTGACTATTGGTTATACAATGAATGGGTATTTACTCCTTATCGTTATTTTGACATCAACATCCTGCATAGTAAAGCCGCGGAATTTGGCGTGTCGCCCTGGTGGGGATACTTTGAATTATTTATCATGAATGGCGTGCCACCAATAAGTATAGTATTGTTAGTACTATTTTTCAGGGGGATATGGAAAAAGCCACTTCACCTGTTTACAATCTGCTGCCTTACGTTTTCTATCGGCCATTTCTTTATCGGACATAAAGAAATGCGCTTTCTATTTCCAATGGTAATCCCTTTCATATACATAGTATGCACAGGAATAGACAATCTGCAAAAAAGAAAGGTATATACCGCTGGCTTTAAAGTATTGGTGTTTGTGAATGTTATCCTATTGTTGTATCGCTCGGTGACACCTGCACAGGATACAGTTAGTTTTTACAAGTATTTATACCGGCAACAGGAACAATCAGGAGCAGACAGCACAATCCTATACAGTGTCGGTTCTTCGCCTTATAACACCATCACGCTCAATATAAACTTCTATAAACACCCAAAGCTGGCTGTTACAGTCATTGATAGTATTCAACAACTACCAGGCACACCTATTACAAAGGGCAAAGCATATTTTTTTAGCCCGAAAATGTTGGATACAACAACAATAAAACATTACAGGATGACGCCTGTATATTCTACCCTACCTTCATGGCTGCTTAACTTCAACTTCAACTTCAACAACTGGCAGGAACGTACAAAAATAAGTACGTTATATAAACTACAGTAATGGCTACACAAGCCGGCATAGGGTAATTGTTCTCTATCTTATCAATATAAATCGGCAATAAAAACTATTGCAGGATTTTTATTAAAGTATCAACACTGGATTATACTAAAGGGGATATCTGTTTCGTTAGTCTGGAGGGGTATTAAACAAAAAAATGCCTTCAACATTTAAGTTGAAGGCGTTTATAAATAAATATGGCAGCTACCTACTCTCCCGCTTGCGCAGTACCATCGGCCATGGCGGGCTTAACTTCTCTGTTCGGAATGGGAAGAGGTGAACACCACCGGCAAAACCACCATAAGGTCTTGATTTCAGGGGCTAGTCTTTAGTGGCCGGGTATTAGTTTTTGTAACTAACCCTTTTCTACTGTTTACTAACTACTAAAAATAATAAGATCGACATATCGGGAACAATTTAATTATTGACTGAATATTAATTAAG
>CAYXHM010000005.1:0-277012 GCA_964464965.1 uncultured Flavipsychrobacter sp.
AGTGTCGTTAGTCAGCTGTTCCAGCGTTCCTGTTCCATGATCGTAAGACCAGATGTAAGAATGATAATTTGTATCGACAGCTGTAAAGAGTAATTTATTGTTGTATTTGGTAAGATTCATGGGGCCTGACCCTATTTTTCCGGGATTCAAATCTTTGACAAGGGCCATTCCTCCATCGTGGTTTCGAAACCATAGTTCCTGTCCATGCGTAGTGTCAACCGCAGCAAAAAAGAGCGTGTTGCCCACCTTGCATAATGTGTTGTTGATGTTATAAACTGTAGGCACCTGCATATTGGTGAGCTTTGTTGGCTGTGTTGCATTTCCGTACATCACCCATAGTTGATTTTTTACCAATGAATCGCTGTTCGCAATAAAATAAACAGTGGTACCCTCAGCAACAAGGCTGCCCGGGTTTGAGCCGAAGGGGTTATTGTTGACTTTGGTTTTATTGATGTCAAAAGAATCGAGGTATGGCTGTGCATTTACATTAACACAAAGCAACAATGTGCAGGCTGCAAGTAATAACTGTTTCATAAATAAGTGATTTATTGTATCGTTTTCCTAAAGTTAATGTATTTGCCGATATTTTATATGTGTTGACGTTTTTTTATGGAATATTTTCTGGAGCTGATGTTTGTTTTGTACGTCGTGTATGTTGATTTGGGTCATTTCTCTTTTGTTACTGTTGTATTTATAAATAGCAAAAAAATAGTTTAAAAAATATTTTTGTGGTTAAATTAATAGTTGTACATTTGTTATCTAATGTTGCACATATGTAGTGCTTCGCCTGATAAAAACCGAAACATGAAAACAAAAAGTTCATCTCACAAAAAAAGAAAGGCTATTACTATTCTACCGGATAGTGTTCATGCTACAGCCCTTAACAAGTCGACAGAACATACAGGCATTGTAAGATTGTCTAACATGCGTACCGGAAGAATAGTGCGTATGGGTGCTAAAGCAGCCACATTACTCAGCACAAAATATCCAACAGAATTTAAAATCCTGTAAAACAATAACTATGACAAAAAGAAAAGAACAGCAAACCACACAGCCGGAAGTATTGCAGCCGGTTTCTGTAGAAGCCACAGAACTATCCCAGTCACATGCAAAGGAAATTGAAGTTCCGGCCGGGCATGTGTATATCGTTGCGCTGAATGAAGATGGTACGGAACAACAAGACAGCGGTTTCTTTTACCCGGAAAGAAGTTACAAACGCATATACGGCAACGAAGCAAGGTATTCAGTCAAAAAAAAAGCACATTAACCATTTATAACCAACATCATTATGAAACTCTCCATAGAACAAGCCAACAAATTATTGTCTCAGTTAACCGCAGGTGTAACAGTTGTGGGGGATGAGCAGCGGGCCGATAAAAATTCTGACCTGGAAGCCGTCTTTACCAATATCAGCCAGGTAGTAGGAAAAGCCATTCGCCCCTCGCTGGAAGAAGAAGTGAAAGCCAGTACAGATGCAGCATTTACTGCCCGTTACCTGGGTGCACTGCGCAGCGCTGCGCACAGGGTGTTTAATATCCCCCGCAGGGAACTGGAAGAGCTGAGCGTAGAGCAATTATTGTCTAAATGTAAAGGCACTATTGAAACCCGCTATACACAAACAGAAGCGGAAAGACAAACCGGCGTAGAGGCGACCATACGTGAATATGAGACACAAATGGAACAGCTAAAAGCCAGCCACGAGGCACAACTGACTGAGGAACGTGCAAAGTACATGCAGCGCGATATTACAGCCCGCTGCCTGAGTATAATAGAAAAGCTGCCCAGGAAAGGTGGTGACTTGCAGGAGCAGGCAGATATGCTGCGCTATAAAATGCAGAAGGTGTACGAAGTGCGTTATAACGAGGATGCAAGACAACTGGAATTTTATAAAGAAGGTAAACCGGCTGTGAATGATACCAACCAGCCTGTTACCGACGAAGATTTTGCCCATACGTGGGCAGAACGTGCCGGAATATTAGTGCGCGATACCAGGCATATACAACCCGCAAATGTTCAGGCAGGACAAAACGGTGGCTATGCAGGTATAACACTGAGCGGCGACGAACCTGCAGGTGGCATGAATGCCATAGAAGCATGGGCAGAGGGATAGTGTAGTAGAAGTCTTAGCAGTTCTACTACCGATTTATTACGTAGCCGGACGCGGCTGCTCTAAATAATACGTATCAGGCATTTCTTAGCCCGCGCCTCCAAGCGGGAACGTGAAAACAATTTTCTTAACTCTATTTAATAGCAAAAGCCATGAGCTTTAGGAATGCCATGCAGGCAACGCAAAAGAGCATCCTGCAATATGCAAAACAGGGGCAACCCTACGAAGTGCTAGCCGCCGTGCTTGCAGCAAGACAATTTAATACCAGCATTACAGAAACCGATCTGCAATCTGAAGCAGGTAAAAAGCGTCAGCTAAAAGTCAACTATTATGCGCCCGTATGTACAGACAATGGTACCGGCAACGAAAACATCTGCGACCCCGGAATAGTAGTAGAACCCAAACAAGTGTTCTTTGAAATATCGCGTACTACCGCCTCTGCTGTTTACCAGTTGAACCGTGATGATGTGCGTTATGTAGATGGCAACTATACCTTCAGCGACCATGCGAAAGCCGCTATAAATGCCGCGTTGCCGGCTGTGCGCCGCAAACTGGCTACAGAGGTAGCTAACTTACTGGTAGCCGGCGTGGGGCTGTTGCCTGATGGTAACGAAAAACGCATGCTGCCGTTCCTGGATAAAACCAACGGAACCGTAAACCCGATGGGCCTGTGGGAAGTAGAGCGCATATACCGCGATGGTGGATTCTCTAATCCCTTTATAGTAGGTGGTACAGACGTGTTTCACTGGAGGAAGGCTACGGAAGTAGGCGGTATAAATGAACAGGGACAGAATGTAAGTCGACTGGGCCGTGCAAATGCGTACTATGATAACCTTATCAATGATGCATTTGCCGATACTGCCACAGAACATATACTGGCCTTTGACCCACAGATGCTGAAGTTTGTAAGCTTCAACCGTAATGCAGGCATATTCGCCACCGACCTGCAGGATATAGATGCGATAGATGCAATATACCAACGCGGTGGTACCGATTATATACAAGGCGTAATGGCAGACCCGCTTACAGGCCTGCTGTGGGACCTTGATGTAAACTATGATAAATGCAACCACCGCTGGACTTTCCAATGGAAACTGGAATGGGATATTTTCTTTATGCCGCCAATGGTATGTAATATACCGGGTGTAAATGGCCTGTTTCACTTTACCACCTGTGCACCTGTTGTTTTTGAATGCCCCGAAGGTGGCACGCCACTTACAGGCGGTACCAGCGATACTTATGAATGGGATACAGATGGAGCAGTAACATTCCCGCTGTATGTCAGCAAACTGGAATTAGCTGGCCAGGTATCTTACCCTAATGCTACTGTTGCCAACGTTACAGAGTTGAAAGACCTGTTTAATGCAAACGTGACGGGCTATGTATTTGGCGTAAGCACAACCACAATTACCTATACAGGTTACAGTGAGTTGAGCGGCCAGTTAAATAATGCTACTGATATTTCCTTCACACCAGCCCCTTAATTATCCTACCATGATAGCACCCCTGTACAGTAGCGCAGGGGGCTATTATTACCCAAAACTGCAAAAACAAAAAATCATGAGTCAACTTGAAAATATAATTTCTGTGCGGGACATGTGTGCAGAAGAGCAGGCGCAATCCCTTAGCGGGCTTGACCTGATGGACGCGCCGGAAATATCCGCCCGCAACCTGGCTAATATAGCTAATGAAGAATATATAACAGGGCTGAATTTGGCACGCAAAAAAGTAGCGCAGGCACTCATCCTGGTGCGTAACGATATGATGAGTGTAATGGCTGCCAATCGTGTATTGCCCAACCTGGTTGCGAAGAAATATACAGTCGGTGAGTTTAAGACCACCATAAATTATCCGGCTGAACCGAAAGAACGTGGACTTACATTGTACAAAAACAGGAAAATAAAAGGCAACCTGCGCAAGCTGAAGATTCATGAAGTGCAGGTGTATGCATTGGCAGATGTTGAGGGTGCGATGCTGAAGATTTATGATGATTATGCCAATGGCATGGTAAGCACTTATACCATAGACCTGCTGGCCAACCAGGTAAACACCTTTAATGTAGAATATGAGATAAAAGGGAGTTTCGCCCGTGTATTGCTGGATGGAACTAACGTACCGGTAGCAGGTACATACCTTACCTGCTTTACCGGTTGTAATGGCACTATGCCCAATGACTGTGGTTATACCAAAGGGTGGTATGACGACAAAGAAATCAGCAGTAAAGAAGGCTTTGGTATTAACCTTGTGTTTAGCTGCGCTTGCGATTATGACCAGTTGATGGCAGATATGGCCCAGACTTATATTGGCGAGATAATCTGGTTGAAAAGCAGGGTACTGCTGCTGGAAGAGCATTTGCGTACCAACCGCCTGAACAATTGGGTAGTATATGGCAGGGAAGAAACAAAAGAATACCTGGTAGATGTAGAAAATCAATACCGTGAAAAATGGCAAGTCTTCGTAAATGCCATGCCCGGCCTGCTGAAACAATTTAATGATGATTGCCTGCAATGTAACGGCATCAGGTGGGTGACGAATATTTAAATAATTCAAAATGAAAATTTTAAAAGAATATGATGATTACATTCTTGTTATATACGCTTGTAGCCTGGCTGGCTAATGCATGCCTTATAAAGATACTGTACATCAGTATACAGCCCGGGCAATGGCTGGACAAGCTTCTACACTGGCAGGACAGGCTGCATAAATGGGACTTTGAAGGGAAGGAATTCCTGGTAAAAGCCGGTGGCCTTTGCGAATTATGTTTCAGTCATTTTATAACATTTGGTGGATATTGGTTGTACCTGCTTTTTATGCACCATGCAATAGGCTATTGGATAACAGCACCGGTGGAAGATAGTATTACAGCGTTTGTTATAAATATCACCTGGTACCTGGCCTATGTAAGTATCGGCACAAACCTAGCACTTTATTTTATCACAAAACTCTTCAGGGAATGAGCTTGAATTTAAATGAATACGGAGCTTATCTGCAAACCCTTGCTGAAACAAAACCTGCTACAGAAGTAAAAGTAGTGAAACGGATTCGCTTACTGAAACCTAAGAAACTTACCAGCAAAAAATTTTCTAAACCTACAAAACGATAGCCATGCAATACGACGATTTTGAACAATTGAAGGATTTTATACTCACGCAGAATACCTATTTCCGGCATGGCTTTGCCAATGCTTATAAAGATGATACCACGCATGCTGTATGGGTGAAGAATGGCAAGGATATGCAGCGTGTTATGCCTGCAGATACATTGGGCAATTATTTCTACCTGCGCAATGATGCATGGCTGAAGCACGAAGCTAAAGAGGCCGAACGTCTTACTGATACCGGTACGCAAAGGCTGACTTTTCTTGATACGATGAGTACGCAACTGGTAGCTGTTGTAGTAAATGCAGATGCCTGTAAACTGATACAGAACCTGCGCAATACGGTTATGATGTATGACAAACTAAATGTATTACCCGTAACCAGCAGTTGGAACCGCGAACAGGTAGTGGCAACAGAACTGGCGAAGATGCGCGTGGAAGATATCAATGCTTCATTACAAAGACTGAAAGACGAAACAATTGTAAGAATAGGGCTTAGTGTTTCCAAATCCTTTATACCCTCCGATTGTATTACTGAACCATTTTAAAACCAATTGCCATGAGTATCAATATTATTAATACAGGTGAAGTGCCTGTGTGCAGCGAAGCGGTAGTGTTGCCATTGGTAGCGACCGCAACAGGAACCTGGGCCTTTATGACGACGTTTAACGGAGCCTATCAGTACATACAATTCCAGGCAGTGAGCGGGGAGAAAATAGTTGTGCCCGCAAAGCTGAATGAAGATTATACATACATATTTAAACTGTATCAGCCGGACAATACTGTATTCAACAGTACATCTTACAGCGTTAAAACTATACCGCTGTTACCTGATATTGATTATGTATGCCCGCAGCCCGGCGGTGATTCTTTCTTTAATGTTGGCAAAATTCAATTTGTAGCGGAAGATGGACAAACTGAATTTACACACCTGCAACTGAATGGTGCTGCACAGGTAACTGTTTTTGTAGAAGGGGCAATGTGGCAGGAAGGAGAAGCATATGACGAGTATGTGTTTAACAAACCCGATGCGCAGATAGTATTTAACAGTCCGCTACTTGAAGGACAAAAAATTACCATTTTATATTTTAAATAGATTTTACCATGAAAAAATTACTGATTATAATTCTATTGTTTATCACTGTTAAAACACATGCTCAAACCGGCCTGCTGATGCAACGTTATTACATAACGGGCTCTCTGTCGCTAGGGCAGAATACAAGGGCATTCGCAGATAATTCCGCCTGGCTGCAGGTAGGTGCAGATACTACAAACAAAGGTGTATTGCTGCCCAGGGTATTGCTGGATAGTATATCTACTACGAAAAGGGGGTTGTACGTCTATGATCTGAAAGACTCGGTATTGTATCATTTTGATGGCGCAGAGAAAGTACGCTACATGACCTACAAGGACACTGTGTTGATTAAACAACTGATTACAACAAACCCACCGCATTTATCAGCTTATTATAAAGAAGGGGGAAATGCCTTTAATAAGACTGCTGTATTGGGTACCACTGATAATAAGGGTATAGATATTGTGGTTGACGATACAGCAGCTGTAAGTATTTCAAACAAAAGAGTGTGGATTAAGCACGGAAGAACGAATACTACACCTGATATTCCATTGCGTATTGGCACAGGGTATGAGTTATTTGACAGCAGCCATGCTGCGGGCGGTTCACTTACATATATAAGTGGGTGGAGCGGCGATTTTTCCGGTGGCTATGCATTGGTATTTGGCAAACCTACCAATAAAATATTACAGCTTACAGATACACAGGTGCAACTGAACCAGAACGTGCTGTTAGGCCCCGCCAAAAAATTGCAGATGGGCAACCTTAGTAATTTTGAAAGTTCGCCCTACACCGGTTTGCGATATAATTCTGCCGGTGGCTGGCACTTTGCTGTAAGAGATGCGGCAGATAATAACAGGCTGCTAGTGCGTAGCAATGGCAATGTTTTAATAAACAGTAATACAGATGACAATTACAGATTCAGCGTAACAGGCACGGCAAGGATAACAGACGAAGTGTATATAGAAAAGGCGCTTACTTTTAAAAATACAACCCAAGGTATTCAATTACTCGATGGTAGTTCCGGTGCGTTTTTCCCTTCCATTTTTATAGGTAAAGACAATGGGAGCTACCCAACTACAGGCACCAGGCATATAAAAATCGGGACTGGCAACACATCTAATCCTGCTAAATCGTTTGAGTATATACTGGGGACTGGAAATAATTTGCTTGCGGCAGGGCATTATACCACATGCATAGGTACTTTCAATAATATTCAGACCGAAGAGCCGAATCAGATAGTAATAGGAGATAATAATGTTTTGAATTATCCTATTACTGTAACAAGTCGTGGCCAATGTGCAATCGGCTCGACTAATTCAATACTGCATCCATACAGCTCGGTAATAGGTAGCTTTCAGCAAACTACTGCCAATAACCAACTGATAATAGCCGACGGCAATCCAAATATTACAGGTGGGGGCTATAGACAGGTGTATTTTGGCAGCGGGCCTAAAAGTTCGTTACAGGGTGGAATTGGTGCCCCGGTAACCATTAACTCTTCAGGAGGTAATGGGCCAGATAAGGCCGGCGGGTTATTACGGCTTGCTGCCGGTAAAGGTACAGGCAATGCTATGCCTGCCGACCTGATTTTTGCTACCACTTCTGCCGCCACTTCCGGAACAGACCTGCAAACACTTACAGACAGGTGGTATATTAAAGGGGAAAGCGGGCGTTTGTCTAACAATACGGCGCCTACCGCCTTGCTGGACATTGTAAATGCCAGCGGGTATAACCAGTTCAGGCTAAGAACGGCATACACCCCAACTTCCACTGCCGATGCTAACGGCAACACAGGTGACATAGCCTGGGATGCAAATTACATATACGTTAAAACTGTTTCGGGCTGGAAGCGTACAGCCCTGTCTGATTTTTAGACCATCCGTAAAACATAAAACTATGAAAACCCAACTGAAATTTGGTTTATCACAAGCCAGTCAATACGCACCACGCTGGCTGGTGAACACTACATCTGTCATTACCCTGCTGGTTGCGGCAAAACATTACCTGGTAGAGGGCTTGCCTTTGTTAGATGAAGAAGCCACGCTGGCTGTTAGTGCATGGGTAAGCTATATATTGGATATATGCCAGGTATTGCTGGCGCTGGCGGTTATTTTTTTTGGAGAGCATAAGGTAAAACCTATAGCTGATGACAGTTCACGAAATTAACATTATAGACAGGCACCTGAAAGGCATTAACCTACGCCTGATATGGGCATTGGTAATTTGCACTGCGGTAAGTGTTTCTACTGTACTAAGCGTTTACTACGGGTTTAAAACCGAGCTGGCCATACAAAAACTGGAAATACAACTGTTGCATACCCGTATAGAGCGGCTTGAAACAATAATGAGTAAATAATATCGACATGAAAATATATACATCCTTCCTGCTGCTATCCATTTTTATTATGGGTTGTACAAGTCAACAACGTACTATGCGTTCACTCACAAAAATTACAGCCCGGCACCCGCATTTGTTATCAGGCTGGTGCAGCCGTTTGTATCCTCCCCTGGCGTTTGTAAAAGACAGCATGGTATTTAAACCCGGCATTTCACCGGGTGTAATATATGTACATGCCGATTGTGATAGTATAGTACATGCAAAAGGCATAGGTCATGCTAAGGTACAACTGCCCTGCCCGCAACAAAGAGTTGCTGACACTATAGTTCTTTACAAGGAGCGACAACTGGTAAATCGTGCCGCTGAAGACCTGCTCACGCGGCAGGTTATTGATTTAACAACTGAAAATACTGTGTTACGCAACCGGAACGCATTGTACCTGAAATTTGTAGTAGTATTGGCAATCTATACGCTACTTAGGTGGATTTTAAGAATATGGAGTATAAAACTCCCATAAATCATTTCTCTCCCTTAAATTCATTTTTTGCATATTTGCGCCCGGATGTCCTCACGTAAAAATATTGAGTCGGTAGAAATGATGCGCGGCATAGCCGCTATGATGGTGGCATATTTCCATATAGCACGGGGTAATCATGACTTCCTCGACAAGTCAAGCGTATTTTTCCGGGCGGGGGCATGGGGCTGGGCAGGAGTAGAGATATTCTTTGTTATTTCAGGCTTTATCATCATGTATGCCATGTTTCATGGTGGCTATACCTTATCAAGGGTGCATAAGTTCCTGGCAAAAAGGCTGATAAGGCTGGAGCCGCCATATATAGTGTCTATAGCGGTAGTGTTGGTTTTAATGTATGTTTCTACGTTAATGCCCACCTACAGGGGCAAGCCTTTCAATCCTGACTGGTGGAATGTGCTGGGGCACCTCGGTTATGTAAATGCGTTTACCGGCGAAAAATGGCTGCAGGATGTGTACTGGAGCCTGGCTATAGAGTTTGAATTTTACCTGGGGCTTGCGCTGCTCTTCCCGCTGCTGGTAAATAAAAACAAGTGGATTTCCTGGCTGGCTATGAGCGCATTGCTGACCATGTCGTTTATTCCTACAGAGGGCACGCATGTGTTCTCCTATCTCCCGTTTTTCGCTATGGGTATCCTGCTGAGCCTGTACAAAACAGGGCGATACAATAAAATAGAGTTTTTCGTTTTCCTGGTCATAGCTACAGCGTTATGCTATTACGGGTTCAACTATGTTTTATGCGCGCTGGGTTTAATTACCATTGCAGTTATCCAGTTCCTGAAAACCGTACCGCAGCCGCTGGCCTGGCTGGGCAAAATATCTTATTCATTGTACCTGCTGCATATACCCATCGGCGGCCGCATTATTAATATATCAGAAACGCTGATTAAGAACCCCGACCTGCGCGTGGTGATGGTTTTTGTAGCTATTGGGGTATGCCTTGTATGCTCCCACCTGTTTTACAAAATAGTAGAAAAGCCATTCCAGAAGCTGAGTAAGAAAATGACCTACTAATGGGGCTAGGGGCAATTTCCGTCTCCCTGTAAAATATTTCCGTTTTACTGTTAAGCATTTGCAGAAGCGTATGTATTATCGTCACTTTGTATAAAAATTTGCGAAATGCGGTTTTTATATACATTGACGGTTCTTCTTTTTTACCTGCCTGCCACCGCCCAGTTAGCCATCGGCAGTGTGGACGAGTTGCTGCAATATGCAGATAAAAACAGTCCTGCTGCACGGCAGGCGCAGCTACAGCCACTAATTGCAAAACAAGATAAGCGGGCAGTTGCATCGGCGCTGTACCCGCGTGTAAATGCTTTTGCCACAGGAGATTATTATCCCATACTGGCTACACAACTGATACCGGCAGAAGCGCTTGGTGGCACGCCGGGCACATACCTGAAGGCTCAATTTGGCCTGCCTTATGTATTTGTTACAGGTGCGGAGCTGAACTTTCCCATTGTAAGTATGGAAAACTGGGCCATGCTATCTAAAGCCAAAGTGCAGTATGAGCAAAGCGAATGGAGCAGCAAGGTGGCCCTGGAAAACCTGCACCTGCAATTGGTACAGGGATACTACCAGGCGCTGGTTACCAAAGAGGTGCTGAAACTGAACGAGGAAAATGAAAGTACGGCAGATGAACTGTTGCGAATCATGACAGAAAGGGATGAGCAGGGCGTGGTGGATCCTGCTGATTATAACAGGAGCAAAACCCTTTCGCTGGATGTGAAAACAACAAGAATAGGTTATACACAGGCACTGCGGCAGAGTATCAATAACCTGGATGCGATATTGGCTGTAGATACTGTGTTGCTGAACGGTGAATTAGGCGACTTTAACTGGCCGGTGATGTATGAAGCTGCAAGTATAAATAACCGCCCCGCATGGCAGGAGGCACGGCTGAAAGTGCGTACGGCTGAGTTGTCTTTGCGGCAGGCAAGGAGTGCGGGATTGCCGGAACTGTCGCTGGCCAGCCGCTATACTTACAATATGCAGACCAATTTTGAACCGGGCTTTGATAATATAGATTTCAATATAGCCAGTATAGGTGTAAAGCTGAACGTACCATTGTTCCAGGGAAACTACTACCGAAGTATGAAGCATAGAAGTAAATTGCAACTGGAAAGCGCACGGCTGGAACAGGAACGCACAGAAGCGACACTGCAACAGCAGCAGCGCGACTGGTTGTCGCAATACAACGCAGCTTTTACAAAACATAAGGTGCTGGAGGATAAAGTAAACACTGCCAAAGACAACCTGCGCATAGCCAAACTGAATACCAAAGAAGGGGTGATGGAGTTTGACCAGTTTTACAACATATTTATGGATTATAACCGCGCAAGGATGGAATACCTGCAAAACCTTGCCGACGGTATATTATATCATCTGTTAAGCACGCAAAACTTTTAAATACAATGAAACGACCAATATTATGGGCGGCAGCCGGCATAGCTATCACTGTTACAGTTGTGGCCATTGGCTGTAATGAAAAGGGAAATACTACGCAACCACAGTTTAAGAAACTGACTGCCGCGGTATATGCATCGGGCACTTTGCTGCCCGAGCAGGAATACAAAGTAGTGCCACAGGCGGATGGTTACCTGCAGGAAGTGTATGTAAAAGAAGGTGATACGGTTACCAAAGGGCAGGCTCTTTTCTACATAAGCAATGATGTGCGCGAGGCCCAGGAGCTGGGGGCAGATGCTATAGTGCAACGCACCATGGCATCGGTTGATAAAGATGCGCCAGTATTTAAAGAATTGCAGGGGCAGATAGATGTAGCAAAAATAAGGCTGGAGCAGGACGAGCTGCAATATAAAAGGTACAAGAAGCTGCTGGAGGAAGATGCCATATCAAAAAGCAGTTATGAAAAATACTACCTGCAATACCAGAGTTCGCTAAAAAACTACCAGAACCTGCAACAACAGTACGAGCAGCAGGCACTAAGCGGCAGGCTGCAATTGCAGCAGGCGCAAAGTCAGCTGATGGTAAACCGTGCGCAGCAAAATGTAGGCAGGCTGAAGAGTTTTGTAAACGGAGTGGTGTACGAGATTTATAAGAAGCAAGGCGACCTGGTAAGCCCTAACCAGCCGGTGGCATTGGTAGGAACAGGCGATATGGTAGCGAAGCTGTTTGTAGATGAAGATGACCTGGACAAAGTGTATGAAGGGCAGGAGGTGCTGATAACTATGGATGCTTATGACGATAAGGTGGTTAAAGCGCACATAAAAAAAGTGTACCCTATGCTGAATAAAGTAGAACAGTCATTTAAAGTAGATGCTGCGTTTGATGAAGCACTGCCGGTAGGGATATACGGCCTGAACCTGGAAGCGAACATCGTACTGGCAGAAAACAAGGAAGTGATGGTAATACCACGCACGGCCCTGGTAAAGGGCGACAGCGTATGGGTGAAGAAAGATGATAAGGAAATGAAGGTAGCTGTAAAAACAGGCATAGCAGACGATGAATGGGTGGAGATAAAAAGTGGTTTAGATAAATCATCAACTATAATACTGAAGTAATGAACTGGAAACTGGCATTTAATATCGCTGTTACGCACCTGCTTACAAAAAAGAAGCAGAGTATCGTAGCTATGCTGGGCGTTACTTTCGGTATATCTATGTTCATCATCATGATCAGCTTTATGACCGGTGTGAACCAGTTTACAGAAGATATGGCTATGGACAATACGCCGCACGTGCGCATATACAAGCCGCTGGAAATTGAGGATAAGAAGATAATAGCACTGGACAAACCGCAGAATGAGAAGAACTGGTACGTGGTAAAACATCAACGCCCTAAAAATGAATTGAGCAAGATAAAGAACGGCCTTGCGCTGATGGAACGTATAGAAGCAATGCCGGGCGTGCGTGGCGTCGCCCCGCAGCTGGCAACACAGGTGTTTTATAATAATGGCCCTGTAAAAATATCAGGTAATATTTACGGTATAGATGTAAAACGCCAGGCTGAATTGTTTGAGCTGGATAAGAAAATGGACCTGGGCGACCTGGACGATCTGCTGAAATCGGCAGATGTGATAGTGATGGGTAAGGGGCTGGCGCAGAAAATGAACGTGACCGTTGGCGACCGTGTGAGTGTTACAACACCGGAAGGCGGTAACCTGAACCTGAAACTGGTGGGTATATTTTCCTTCGGCATAGCGCAGATGGACCAGTCGCAGAGCTATGCTACGCTGGCCACGGTACAAAAGATATTGCAGAAAGACCCCAGCTACGTTACAGACCTGAATGTGAAAATGGTGGATGTAATGACAGCCTCCGCGCTAAAGACAAAACTTGAAAACCAGCTCACGGGCGTTAAGATAGAAGACTGGGAAGAAGCCAACCAGAGCCTGCTGGCAGGCGAGCAGATACGTAATATTATGACCTTCGTCGTGTGCTTTACGCTGTTAGTAGTAGCGGGTTTTGGTATCTACAATATTATGAACATGAACATCATCAACAAGATGAAGGACATAGCTATACTAAAGGCTACAGGTTTCCAGGGTAGTGATGTTACAGGCATATTTATGTTGCAATCTGTTATGATAGGTGTTGCCGGCGGCTTGCTGGGTTTGGGTATCGGTTTCTTTTTCAGCTACCTGTTATCTATCACGCCATTTCCTGCGGGTGAGTTTTTCAGGATAGATACTTTTCCTGTCAATTTTAATCCCCTGCATTATATCATCGGGTTGTTTTTTGGTTTTCTTACCACGCTGTTTGCCGGTTGGTTCCCATCGCGCAAGGCAGCTAAAATAGACCCTGTGGCAATCATCAGGGGATAAATAATAGAATTATGGCTACCGTACTAAAGGCAGAAAATATAAAGAAAAAGTTTTACCAGCCTACAGAGTTTGAGGTGCTGAAGGGTGTAAGCTTTGATGTGAACGAGGGTGAGTTTTTTTCTATCATAGGCAAATCCGGTTGTGGCAAGAGCACGTTGCTGTACATACTTTCTACAATGGATACAGACTATGAAGGGCAGCTTTTCATAAAAGGCGAAAAGTTGACCGGTAGCAAACAGAATGCGCTGGCAGCATTCCGTAATGAGCACCTGGGCTTTGTGTTCCAGTTCCACTTTCTGTTGCCTGAATTTACGGCGCTGAAAAACGTGATGCTGCCTGCACTAAAACTTGGGAAATACAGCGAGCAGGAAGTAGAACACCGTGCTATGGAAAAACTGCGCTGGGTAGGCATGGATGAATATGCACTGAAGTATGCCAGTAAACTGAGTGGTGGACAGCAGCAGCGTGTGGCCATTGCCCGCGCATTGATAAATGATCCAGCAATAATCATGGGCGATGAGCCAACCGGCAACCTTGACAAGGCTAACTCCATAATGGTATTTGAAACATTTAAAAGGCTGGCAAAAGAGAATGGGCAAACCATTGTTACCGTTACGCACGACCCTGATTTTGCCAACGGCTCTGACCGTATTATGGAAATGGAAGATGGAAAAATACTGGAGATTGCCACTCCTAAAGAGGCATCGCCCTATTTATAATTTGTATTTTGTGCAGCTATTCAAAATAAATATTGTGCAGGGCGAAACCGCTGATAAAGACCTGAAAAAGTTGCAGATGAAGTACACCCCGTATTTCATGATAATAGCTTTTGCGTCTATTACATCTATGCTGCGTTTATACCTGATGCCTCAATGGGGTTGGTGGCATTTCCCTTTGTTTATATACCAGTGCCTGGTATTTACCGGGTTCTGGCAGCTGATTAAGTATATAAATAGGCGGCTGAATGTCGTATATCCTTTTGAGCGTGGGCCGGTAAGAAGAATGATGCTTCAGAACCTGGTGACCATGCTTGTTGTATTGCCTTTTGTAGGGTTGGTTTTTTATCTGGCGTACGACCACTTTCCGCAATACATTACCAAAGAGCTGCAAGCTGTAATGGTACTGATGTTCATCGTGGTAATGCTCATGTTCAATTTCGCTTTTTTCTCCCTGCATTTCTTTAGCAACTGGCAGGTAACTGTGCAGGATAAGGCTTCGCTTGAAATACAGGCCGCCCAGTTAGAACAGGAAAAGTCCGAATTGCAGTATCACCAGCTGAAAAACCAGGTAAACCCCCATTACCTGTTCAATATGCTTACCTCGCTGGATGGCCTGGTGCATACCAATCCTGACCTTGCATCAGATTTCATCAGGCATATGGCAAAGGTGTACAGGTATGTATTACAGCATAAAGAAAGTGAAGTGGTGAGCCTGGATGAAGAACTGGAATTCATCAGCCACTACATAGAATTGTTGCAGATACGCTATGGTGTGGGCTTAAGTATTCATACTACTATAACTGGCAAGGTGAAAGAAAAGGGAATAGTGATGATAACATTGCAAATGATGATAGACAATGCTATTAAGCACAATATAGTACAGGATGCAACGCCATTAAAAATCATCATCTGGGATGAGAACGACTACCTGCTGGTGCATAATAACAAGCAACTGCGCAAACAGATAGAAACATCGAACGGCAAGGGCTTGCAGCAACTGAAACATCTTTACAGTTTTCTTACAAAGGAACAGATAGTGATAGAAGACATGCCGGAGCATTATACTATTAAAATACCATTGTTGTAATTTTATAACAGGATGAATATACTGATACTGGAAGATGAGCCACTGGTAGCTGAAAGCCTGATAAAACTGGTAAGGCAGCTGGAACCCGAAGCCAATATTGCAGGGCCGGTGCAAAGCGTTCGTGAAGCCCGTATGCGGCTGGAGGTGCAAACACCCCACCTGATCATATCAGATATACAACTGGCAGACGGTATTAGTATAGATGTATTTACAGACTATAATATTCAGTGCCCTATTATATTTACTACTGCCTTTAATGAATATGCCATACGCGCCTTTAAGGTAAACAGTATAGACTACCTGCTGAAACCTATTGATAAAAACGAACTGAAAGCCGCACTGGAAAAATTTCACCTGTTGCAAAGCAAATTTGGCAACGAAGCCTACCTACAACAGATAGGGGAGTTGTTTAAAGATTTTAAAGGAAGCAAAAAATACAAAGAGCGTTTTGCAGTGCACCGGGGTAGGAATGTAGTTTTTGTACCTGCAAATGAGGTGGTGGCTTTCTGTAAGGAAGAACTGATATATTTAACAAGCCGCGATGGTGAAAAATATATAACCGACTACCGCTCGCTGGACGAAGTGGAAGAACTACTGGACCCGGCACAGTTTTTCCGTGCCAACAGGCAGCATATCATAGCCCTGCCATATATCGCATCTATGCACAGTGACGAGAGCAGCAAAATATACCTGAAAATGAAATTACCCGTTTGCGATGATATCGTTATCAGTAAAGAAAAAGCCGCCTCTTTCAGGCGCTGGGTAGAGTAAAGACAGGTAAAACATTATATTTGCCCTGAATTTTGTACAATGCGATACCTGATAACCCTTATTTATATTATTTTTTGCATGCCTGCATTTGCCCAGGAGGATGAATATGAGGTAGAGCCGAATCCTGTTGGTGACTTTTCAAAGAGTATTCGGGGTATCGGTATTAGCGCCAATGGCGACTCATTGTTCGGAGCGCATATTGATGTATCCCCCTTCCAGATTGTAAACTATAAACTGACAAGTGGCGATAGTCTGGTTTATCTATACCTGAAAAAACCTGTAAAAGGCGGTTATGAGAGCGACGAGCATGTTGTCTGTTACAACCTCAAATTGCACAAAAAAGTATGGACGCGTACTTTTCCTTTCAAGATTTCTTTTTCAACCTTTATAATAAATAATGTTATAGTTATTAATGAAAGAGATGAAACTGTAGCTTATGACGTATACACCGGAGAACGTTTGCGTGGCCGTATGGACAAGGTGATTCTTGCCAGCGAAAAACATCAGCTTTTTCTTACAGAGAAGGGGCATGCCTTAGATGCGGTAAGCCTGAAAACGTTATGGCGTGTAAAGTGGGACAGGGATTATGGCCTGTCTTTGAAATATAAACCGGGGAGTGATATGCTGCTTGTTGAAGCGAAAGGCCTGATGGGCATAAACCTGAAAACAGGCGAATATTGGTACAACAGTGCATCTACAGGTGTGGCAAACATCGGAGCGAATATTGCTGCAACCGCAGCAACAACCGCCGAAGCAATGATATCAGGCATCCCTACGGTGTATCCATCTCCTGAGAAAACTCATGGGATGCAATCTGACATAACCTTTATGGGTGAGGACTATGTATATGCGGGCAGAAAAGAAATTTTCTGTGTTTCTGCAGGCGGTATCGAGTTGTGGCGTAAAGAACTGCCTGATGAGATGACCGGAAAATCGTACATATGGACAGATAAAGAGCATGTTTATTTGCTTAATAGTGGTGTTGCGTTCATGTATTTCCGCCCGGTAGAGGTTGCCAAGCCATACATTGCCTGTTACAACAGGTTGAGCGGCGATATGGAGTATAGCAAGCCAATAGACGTAGGAGAATATACCAAAGCGCTTACAGTATGTGAAAACGAAGTAGCTATATTAAACGGAAATGTGTTCAGCATTATAAATGCCGTGAATGGTACCGTTACAAAATCTGCAAATATTGTTGGCCTTGAAGGTGATGTGGAAATTAATAGCAAAGCGGTAGTTTATTCAAGAAGAGGAGAAGATTTCGGGAATTTACAGAGTGGTTGGTTGCTGATAGACGAGAAGAGAAAGGTTGTAAAGTTGAACAACGACCTTGAAGTTGCAGATAGCCATGCGCATGATTATTACCTTAAAGTAGCCGGTGGGGGAGATTATGAACTGTTGTTTGGCGCAAAGAGTGTCGTATTTCTAAAAGGTGATAAGGTTGTTGCTGAAATAAGAAAATATGCAGACCCCCGGTCTGTACAAGGGAATAATTGCCTGGCCGTTTTGAAACGAGGACTACTGTTATACACATTGCCTGAATAGCAGTTGCAATATGTGTATTTATACCTGAAAATGATGATAAAGAAATTAACGCTGTTATTTGTACTGTTTTATAGCAATATGCTTTCTGCCCAACCTAAATATTATTATGATCTTGAATTAGCCCGATTGTCATTTAGCAGTGGTGTTCCCGCGAATACAGCTGTGATCTATGGCGACTTCTTCAGAAGGGACATGAAAGGTTCTGCTGTTGCGGCACAGGATGTAACGCTTAAGAATAAAAGGAGTGGTGTCGTTTATAAGATGGTTGTAAAACCCGTGTTTAATTCGAGAAAAAATACAATTTTCTGCTTTCGCATCCCTACAGGAACATACACACTGGTGGAGTATAAATGGATGCAACGACCACCCGGCGCGATAAGTAACTATGAGAATATTTCCTTTAACAAGCAACTCTATGAAGATTACAGGGGTTATGATTCTGTGTCTCTTTACGGTAGTTACAAGCATGTTTTTGACACTACCCAAATGCTAACCCCTTTCACTTTTAGTGTTGATAGTGCAGGTTTGTATTATGTAGGAGAATGGCATTTTGAATCGGATACAATACATTTTAAAGACAATAAAGAAGTAACTGATAAACGGCTGATAAATACGTACCCTGCTTTAAAATATCCGTCTGCCAAAGCTGTTAAGTCAACACCCGTAGGCTTGCATTGATAATAAACCCGATTAGTTGATGATTTTGTATTTTGAAAGGGTATGCTTTCAAAGCAGAAGTTGGCTAAGAAAACCGCGTAAGTTTTTTTATCACAACTAAAATTCTCAACTTTAAGTTATGCAACATATCTACCTCAACACAGCATCCAGCGGGTTGGTACCTGCTGAGTTTACAACAGCGGCAAACAAGCTAATGGCAGAACTGGCTACAAACGCCAGTACAAGTGCAGAGCAGTGGAGGGATGATGAACAGCCGGCTATACGGCAGGCGGTAGCAGACTTTCTTGGTGTTGGTACAAATAATATAGCGCTTGTGCCCAACTTTTCATGGGCTATGAATGGCATGGTACACAGCCTGCGTGGCGATGAGAAAGTGCTGATGTACACGGCGGACTACCCATCGCTCACGGAGCCTTTTAAAATCAACGGTTTTGACATAACGTGGATAAATGATTCAGGTGGGTTCACCATCCCGATGGAGGAACTGCAAAGCAGGCTGCTGAGTGAAAAGATAGAAGTACTGGCCATCAGCCATGTGCAATGGCTGTCAGGTTTTAAGATAGATCTTCAGGTATTGGGCAGATTCTGCCGCAAGCATGATATATGGCTGATAATAGACGCTACCCAAAGTATGGGCGCTATCGTTATCAATCCCATACAGCTGGATGTAGATGTACTCATCAGCAGCAACTACAAATGGATGAACGCCGGTTTTGGCACAGGGGTAATGTACATGAGCGATGAGTTTTTTGAAGCATATACCCCAAAGGTGGGTGGCAATAACAGCTATGGTATGATAGATGGTGCCATGAAATACACACCGTCGGTACGCAGCTTTGAGCCCGGCCACCCCAATATGTATGGCTTTACCATATTGCAGCATGCTATAGAGCACAAGCTGGCAATGGGTGTAGGTGTTATAGAAACGCACAACAGCAAACTGACACAGATGTTGCTCGATGGCATACAAGGATTGAATGTATCGTTAATAGGTGAAGCATCTACTACTCATCGTGGGTCTATGGTATTTCTGCATGATACTGATGGCCACCTGTTGCAATTCATTAAAAGCAATGGAGTATTAGTGTCGGGCCGCATGGGGCATGTACGCATCAGTATGCACTATTACAATACAGAAGCAGATATAATGGCACTGGTGGACGTGCTGAAAAAGGTTTAACGCAGCTTATCTTCATTAGCTTTCCCCCTCAGCCTGTCTATTAAAAACTTCCTGCTTTTCCTGCTGTATTCTTGCCCCAGCAGGAAGCCTATAGGTCTCAGCTCTTCTATATTGTCGCATACAATTTTCACCATACCCAGTACAGGTATCGCTATTATCATGCCCGGTATTCCCCATAGCAGTTCTCCCAGTACAATGGCTATGATGGTAAACAGGGGGTTAAGATGTACCTGCTTGCCCACCACCAGTGGCTCCAGCAGGTAGGTTTGTACAAACTGTACCACGGCGTACACACCTATTATAGCGAAGATCATTCCCGTGCTGCCGCCCTGTGTTATAGCCATGGCAAGTGCCAGCGACGTGCCCACCAGGTTGCCCGCAAAAGGCACTATCTCCAGCGTGCCGCATATAACGGCAAACATAATAGCATGTTCCAGCCCGACGAGTGAAAAGCCTATACTGTACATCACCCACAGGCAGGCTATCATTTTTGCCAGTCCTGAAATGTAGCCGTAAGACACCCTGGTAGAATCGTGAATGATTATTTCCGCGTTGGTTTTTTTGTCGGCGGGCACAAGTATCAGCACAAACTTTTTTAAATGTCCCCTGAAGTATATAAACATAAAGGTGTACACCAGCGTTAATACGCTGCTTATAAAAACATCGGTAAGGGTGCGCAGCACGGCTGTTACCACTTCCGGGGCATTGTCTGTTTGCGTGGCGCCATCCACCAGCTTATTCACATCTGTGGACTTCATGCCCAGTGTTTCTTTTATAAATTGCTTTACGTTTCTTTCCACTTTTTCAAAGCTCCTGCTGAACTTCGATATTTCCTCGTCAAGGTCTGATATCTGCCAGCCTATAAGGTATATAGCGCCGGAGAAGACAACCACCACCAGCAGCACGCATAAAAAAGCCGACAGCCATTTGGGTACGCCCCTCAGTTCCATTCTCACCGCGTTTTTCAGCAGCAGCATAGATAGCAGCACGGCAAATACCACCGGTATCAGGAACTCCCTGGCGGCAATAATGCCCGCAGTTAGTAAAAACAGCAGCAGTAATATCAATACGGCTTTAGACAATCTGGATGACCACATAGCAGTTGTAAGTGCCTGTATAACACAATTGCCGCCGAATAGTTATGTGCCATTATAAATAATACACCGCCGTGCAGGGGTGGGTGCGGGTATTATCCGGCAAAAAACTGTGATTATTAATGGAATTATAATATTTTTAGCTGCAAATAAATTGTAATAATGAAAAAATCCCTCTTTGTGTTGTTGTCTGCCTCGGTACTATGGGTAAGTTGTACAAAAGAAGAAACAGTAACCTGCCAGAGCGCAATAAGGTTTATTAATGATTCTAATTATCCTTTTAACCTTGAACTGGACCATAAACAAATTACCAAAATTAACGGCAAACAAACTATGGAACATCCTGTAGAGCCGGGCGTGTATGAAGTGGACCTGACACAGGCTGAGGGCTTCCTAGTTGCCCCTACTATGTACGAGCATTTTGTAACTGTAGGCAGCTGCGACACACCTGTCATATTTATACATAAAACAAAAAATAAACTGGACACCGAATAGTGCCTGTGGGTTTACAGCATTATTGCAGGGGCGGGTTGCCCCTTTTTTTATGCTTTCTGCTTACCTTGCACGCTGTATAGTTATGAACCACCTGCGTACTGTAAATGTGCTGAGATATATGCTGCCCCTGCGCGAAGGGGGCTCGCTGCCTGCTTTGGCAGAGGCTGACGACGGTTTTAAATACGTGTTGAAGTTTAAAGGGGCGGGCCAGCGTGAAAAAATGCTGATAGCCGAATACCTGGGTGGTGAGATAGCGCGCCTGCTGGGCCTGAAAATACCCGAACTGGTATTTGCCAACCTGGACGAGGCTTTCGGCCGTACAGAGGGAGATGAAGAGATACAGGACCTGCTGAAGGGCAGCCTGGGGTTGAACCTTGCTTTGCACTTTTTATCAGGTTCGGTTACTTACGACCCCGTAGCTATGCCAGTAGATGCGGAGCTGGCGTCGAAGGTGGTGTGGCTGGATGCGTATATTACCAATGTTGACCGTACCTACCGCAATACCAATATGCTGATATGGAACAAAGAGCTATGGCTGATAGACCATGGCGCGGCATTTTTGTTTCACCACTCGTGGACGGGTTGGGAAAAACATGCAACATCTCCCTTTGCTTTAATAAAAGACCATGTGCTGCTGCCTTTTGCCGATAACCTGGCAGTGGTAGATGAAGCATTTAAAAAGATACTCACACCCGGAGCCATACACGATATTGTAGCCGCACTGCCCGACGAGTGGCTGCTGGAAACGGGCGAGGGTACACCGGCAGAGCAGCGCGCTGTGTATGAGCAATTCCTCAACACGCGGCTGCAACATTCATCTAACTTTGTAAAACAGGCGCAGGATGCAAAGCAGGCACTTATATGAGTATGCGGTGATACGCATTGTGCCGCGTGTAGAGCGCGAGGAGTTCGTAAATGTAGGCGTGATACTCTGCGCCAACAAGAGCGACTACCTGCATTGCAAAATAGAGATGAACGAGTCGCGCATACTGGCGCTTGACCCGGAGGCAGACATCAACCTGCTGCGCAACAACCTGTTGTCTTTTGGGAAGATATGCTGCGGCAGTAAAGAGGGGGGCAGCATCGGTGCTTTCGACCTTGCTTCACGCTTCCGCTGGCTCACTGCCGTGCGCAGTTCTGTAATACAAACCTCCCGCCCGCACCCCGGCATGACTGATGATCTGCCTGCTACGCTGGAAAGGTTGTTTGCGGAGTATGTGGGGTAGGGGCGAGTCTAAATGGCTTCACGAAGCCCCGAGGAGCGAAGCTTTTTTGTAGTGCAACTTTTTCCAATCGCTGAGTCTCTGCCTGTCCAGGCAAGTTTGACTGCAAATTCTATTTTAAAACATTGTATCTAATGTGTGTAACCGTACTGGTTCCACTCAGTTCAATCGGTTCGAGTTTGAGATCAGGCACGTCTTCAAAAAGTCGGGTGCCTGCGCCAACGGTTACGGGAACTATATGCAGCCACAATTCATCAATAAATCCCGCTTTTAAATATTGATTGACGATATTTGCTCCGCCCATAATTTTTACATTTCGATTTCCTGCTGATTCTTTCGCTTTTGAAAGTGCCGATTCTATGCCGTCAGCCACAAAGATAAACGTTGTTCCTCCTTCCATTTCTATCGGTTCCCGCTGCTTGTGAGAAAGTACAAAAACCGGAGCATGATACGGGGGATTGTTGCCCCACCAGCCTTTCCATTCCGGGTTGTCTCTCCTGTCCTGGGGGCCAAACATGTTTTTACCTATAATAAACGCGCCTGCATCCAGGATAGCGTCTATTTCTTTTTTGTGTTTATCTTTTTCCGGTTCGGCAAACATCCAACGATCCAATAAGTCTGAATCAAAATTGTCTCCAAATGGGTTTTCGAAACTTTGATTCTTGCCTGCAGTAAATCCGTCAAGAGTCATTGTAATCCCGGCGATAACTTTTATTTTGTTCATATTGTTTCTTTAACAAATCTTCTACTATCGTGTCCTGGTGAATTTAAATAATATTTTCCTTAAACAAATCATTTAAGAAGCCAACACGCTCAATCCATCTGCAAGTCGGTTAGATATTTGTACACGCATTGAAATCAAAATGAGCCATTATTTTCAGTTCTTTCTTTGCCCTATTCCCGGAAGAAAACGACAGCGTCAAATCCTGATGGTGATCTTCTCTAACAATGATTATTATCATTTTCTGTTATAAGATAACCCTCTATTTTGCAGTAAAAAATAGTAGCAATGATCATTCTGATATTCTTTATCGCTCATTGGTATCTGTCTCTGTTCTCACAGACCTTCCTGATGCACCGTTATGCCGCTCATGGTGCCTTCCAAATGAGCAAATTCTGGGAACGTTTTTTTTATGTGGTCGCTTACATCACTATGGGCTCTTCCTATCTTAGCCCGAAGGCATACGCTATCATGCATCGTCTGCACCATGCCTATACAGACCAGCCTGAAGATCCGCATTCGCCGATATATTATCCCAGCATCCTTGCTATGATGAAGCATACAGCCAAAGTATATAGAGATATTGGCGCGGATAGAATGGCAGTTGAGGAGCGCTTTAAAAAAAACGTTCCGGACTGGCCCGCAATAGATAGATGGGGCCAGTCGTGGATATCAAGGGTACTGTGGGTACTGATATACGTTGCTTTCTATTATTTCTTCGCCCCATCTTACTGGTGGTATTTGCTTTTACCTGTTCATATCCTTATGGGACCTGTGCACGGGGCTATCATTAATTGGTTTGCGCATAAATACGGCTACACCAATTTTAAGCTCAATAACACATCGAAAAATCTGTTACCGGTGGACTTTCTTATGCTGGGTGAAAGCTATCATAATAATCATCACAAATATGCTTCAAGCATCAACTTTGGCGTAAGATGGTTTGAAATAGATCCTGTTTACATAGTGATACGCCTTTTTAGCTTTCTTGGAATAGTTAAACTGAAGAAAAGGCCTGTAGAGCGGTTGGCCACTGAGTTCTAGATACTGATTGTAAGCAAGCTGGCAATTGGTTAAAAAAAGCCCGATCACGTTTAGTGTTTTCTGCCTTAAGAAGACCCTGCTCTATGAATGGGTTTGCTTACCCTGGAAACTTAAATCACATTGAAAATCAAAAAAAGGCTCATTTTTCCCGGTTCTTTCTTTGCACCATTTATAATATAGCGCTCTCGATTTGAATTTCTTTTGCATCACTTCATAGCTACCGAGGCCGATGTCCCAACGAGCCTTATTTATTGCATCAATATTTCTTTTTACTGCCTTTTTACATAGGCTTTCCTGGCAGGGGCGTGAGGCAAAGTAATGAACAGAATCATTGTAAGCACTTTTGCCATTAGAGGATTCATAAATGACCCCATACATTTGAGGGGTAATATTTCCTTTTAACAACTCCTGCCAAAGCATTGCACCCACCTGTTTCCATGCCCTGCCATGATGAATAAATATATAGACAGCAAAAACAGAATTAGGACCTGCCTGGAATAGTGAGTCTTCTCCATTTTGAGTGCCAATGATCTTCTGCGCCGGGAAACCGCTGCTTTGCGTCAGCATAATTACTTCCCTTACAAGGCTGTCCCATAAAGGGCGATAAATATCCTTAAGTGTATATCCATCAGGCCCGTAAATGCTCTCGCCCGGAAGAAGATTATGTATAACTGATTGGTCTCGTTTTATCAACGATAACATTGTAGCCCTTGCCCTGGCATCTATTCTTTTTTCGTATGCACCACGGCAGGACTCAATAGTATGTTTGTCCACTTTTTTTAAATGACCTGCAAGATGGGGGTTGCTGTTGATGGTTTGAACAGGCAGCCCAAAATTTACACCTTTATTTATAAAGTCAAGGCAGGTAACTGTATCACCCATATAAGAAGATACCTGGGCTGCTATGTAGCAATCGATAGGATTGTTATAAGGGTACTCTTCAAATAATACCTGGTATCGTTTTATGGCATCCCGGTAATTACCATTCACAATATCTTCCTCAGCATTTGCAACAGCCTGGTAATAGTTTAAATAATTTTTAGCATCCACATCACTTTGCTTCCATTCATCCTGCCCGGATGCCACACTTGTTGAAAAAACACAGAGCAATACACTTACCAATACATTCATCGTTAGTGTATTAACAGGATGCTTTTCGTTTAGTATCATAGGAATAATTATTTGTGGGAAATTATTAACGAATATATCAGATTTCTGACACCGGAATATCAACTGCCCCGTATGCAATAGGAATCATACTCTTAGTGTATGCCTATACCGCTACACCAAATATACGCCCGACAGTGGCTGTAAGTGCCATGGCTATAGTTCCCCACAATGTGATGCGTAATATTGCTTTGCCAACGTGAGAGCCCCCTGTTTTAGCTGCTATACCACCCAGTAACATCAGGAATGCAATAGACAGGCTATACTGGTAATAGACAAGGTTTTTTAATGGCATAAATATAGAAATGAGCAATGGCAGTACCGCACCACAAGTAAAAGATGCGCCTGATACCAATGCGGCCTGCAATGGTTTAGCCTGGCTTATCTCGTTTATTCCCAGTTCGTCCCGCACGTGCGCACCTAATGCATCATGCTCTGTCAGCTCTTTAGCCACCTGCAAAGCGGTTTCCTTTTGCAGGCCCCTTTGTTCATAGATAGTAGCTAAGTATTGTAATTCCCTTTCCGGCATATCCTTTAATTCCCGGGCCTCCCTGTCTATATCCGCTTTTTCTATATCGGTTTGAGAACTAACAGATACATACTCGCCGGCAGCCATTGATAATGCACCTGCTACCAGGCCGGCTACAGCCGCCAGTATGATTGCTTCCCGTGTCGTACTTGCTGATGCCACACCTACAACTATACTTGCTGTTGACAGCAAACCATCGTTTGCCCCAAGTACCGCAGCTCTCAGCCAGTTGCTTTTATGAATATAGTGCGGAGACAGATAGTCTTTTATGGGATTACTATTTTTGGTCTTCACAATCATACAGAGATTAATAACTTAAGATTATAATAAAGGTCCGGATATTTTATGTGATATGATATGACGAAAATCATTAGTGAACCGCTATACAATCTCTTTAACCTTTTACACAATATAGTAGCGGTTAACAATTATGTTATTATCCTGTTTTGCTGGATATGTTTTTTACTACATCATCCAGTTCGTGTGCGGTATCCAATATATGACTTAGTAATTCATCGTGAGACTTGTATTGTGCAAGCTCGTTTTGCAGTATATCTATAAGGCCCATCAAACGTGCTAACGGTGCACGTATAACATGAGATTGCAGCCATGCTATCTCTTCAAGCTTTACCTGGGCAAGTTTGGCCGCCGTTATATCAAGGCAGGCGCCTATCATTTTTACCGCCTTGCCCTCGTCGTTAAGCAGCACCCGGCCCCACGATTTCAGAACGCGCTCTGCCCCGTCCGGCCGAATGATCCTTTCTTCAAACAGGATATCCTTATGAGTTTCCAGTACGCTTCTGATAATACCTGTAACCCTTTCCCTGTCATCTGGATGCAGCATTGCAACATAGCCTTCAAATGTTGCGGGAAAGGTAGCTTTATTCAATCCATATATGTTGTACAAAACATCCGACCATATCACTATATCTTTGTCAATATCCCACTGCCAGGTGCCGAAGTTTGCCAGCTCCTGCCCTTGTGTTATCAGCAAATTCGCTTCTGTTATCACCTCTGCATTAAGCCTGTTCTCCAGTATTACGTTCAGTATCGAAACGGAGCGCTCTATTATTTCTGTTTCGTTGGCATCCGGCGTTTTTACGGTACTATAATAAACACCCAATATGGCTATTACATTCCCTTCAGAGTCTGTAACCGGGTAAGACCAGGAGGCGCGTATGCCATAGGGTAGTGCCAGGTGTTTATAATCCGCCCATCTTGTATCAGTTTCAATATCGCTTGCTATTACTTTTTCTTTAGTGTAAGCAGATGTGCCGCAAGAGCCGGCATTGGGCCCTATCTCCACGTTGTTGATACACTGTACATATACTTTGGGTAGAGAAGGAGAGGCCCACTCGAACAATTTATTATCCTTCACCCGCAATACTGAGCACTTCATGCTGGGAAACAATTCTTCAAGCCCCTCAACATACTCCTGCAGTACGGTTCCTATTTCAATACCTTTTTTTGCGTTCAACTCTAATATCCGTTTCTCCAGGTGGTCCAGGTCTTCCAGTAGTTTCGTCTCGGTAATATCCACCATTATTCCACGCAGCAGTGACGGTTTGCCATTTTCCATAATCACAGACACTACATCTTTTATCCATACAAGGCTGCCGTCTGCCTTCACCATCCTGTAGTCGAAAGTATGGTTACGCGCTTCCCCGGTTTGCATGACACAAAAATTTACCGCCTCGTTCCTGTCTTCGTGGTAAATATGCTTACTCCAGAAGTCAGGTTCCTTTAGCCATTCCTCGGGGGTGTAGCCAAGTATGCTTTGTACCTGGTTGCTTATAAAACTGAACTTAAAAGTCTGTGCATCAGCCTCCCATACTATACCCTCTACCGACTGTATCAGTGATTTATGTTTATTGCGGGATTCTACCAGGTCTTTTTCAATCTTCTTTTGTTCTGTAATGTCCCGTGTGGTACCGTAGAGGCGCGTACATACATCGCCCGTCAGATCTGCTTTGCCTGTACTGCGTATCCACCGATGGTTGCCTTTGCAGGTAATTATCTCCAACTCAATATCAAATACATTGCCATGGGATATCGCGTCCTGCACAACCGTTATAAGTTTTTCACGGTTTTCATCATCTTTATAGAACCTGAGTGCAGTTTCATAGTTAAGATCAACATCCGGCCCTGTTTCATATATTTCCCGCATCACATCAGACCAATACACTTTGTTGGTGCCCAGATCTATTTCCCAGGTCCCGTTTCGGGATACACGTTGTGTCTCATTCAAAAACTTATCTTTCTTAACCAGCAGATCTGAAAGAGCGGACGCTTTTTCTTCGGCTACACATTTATCTGTGACATCTGTTATTAGTGCAGCAATATGCAGCATCATGCCGTGTTCATCTAAAACAGGCGTGAACAGAATATCATAATACTTATCAGTCTTATTTGCTTCTGGTGGATTTATAACTCTTTTAAGAGAAGTAACCTTTTTGTTTTGTTTGTCATTGCATACTTGTTGTAAGTATTCGTCCCAGTCAGGCTGTAGGGTGCTATCCACTTTAAATATCAATTCTGAGAACTTACGCCCGGTTATATTTTTCTCAGGAATATTTAGTAAGAGTTCAACTGCATTGTTTGCTGATATGATTGTAAAGTTGAGTGCATCTGTTTCTATTTCCAGTATTGGAACAGGAAGCGATTTGTAAACTTTGGTGTAGTCAGGCCGGTGCTCCTTCTCTGCCATACAAATTGACTTTTAATATTGGGGGATGAAAGATATCCAGCCAGAAAATACGATAAATAATTGGCAGTTGTATAACCTGTTATTGAAAGATTTAAAAAAAACACCGGCTTGCTGCCAGGATATAAAATCTGACCTGCCACGCTCCGTATTGGTACGGATATGAATACCGTTTTAGGGCATTTCTAAGGCAAGCGTAAGCATGTACGTTGTGATGCTGTATCAGTTGAAGATAATGGTTGGCGGGTTTTTGCTGCAACCCAAAAAGATTATGCCACACCTGGAAAGATGTGGCATCGTATGCCTTATTGTGTAGCAGCGTTGTTTATAAGATATATATTGGCAATGGCATAAATTATCAGCATGACCTGTGCCATGATAAAATCGTAACGGTTAGCCTCTTTAAGTTTATCCTGTTTCAATAGACGTAGCGCAACTGCGTTGCCTACAATGGTGAGTAATATAAATAGAAGAGTGAGCCCGTGCAGCGCATCTACCAGGGTAAAAGTGTTAGACTCCGGCAGGGTGGACTCTACAACATATTTATTACCCACAACAGCAAACAAGGCGCCTACGCTAAGACCGAAACGGGAATCAATATTGTCTGCATGTATGTAAAAACACATATAGGCAATAAGCAGCGCTATATACATGCCTAAAAACATCTTCCAGAACAAGCCTGTAGCATCGCGCGATAAAACCAACCTTACTTTGAAATTGCTGTATTTTGTCTGCTTGTCCTGTGCATGTATATCACCAAAGTCTGTCTGGTATGTTTTTATCCCGTTACTGATCGTGAGGCTGTCAATATTCCACCCCCTGATGGTGTATTTCACATCAAAATGATTGCCTGCAGTATCGGCTTTAAATACAAGTTGCGAGGAATCGTACTGCGAGTTTTCTATGGTAAAACGCAGTGATTGCCTGTCGAAGGGGAAATTATCTATTTTCCAGGTATCCTTCATTACGCAGTCCAGTTTCATCAATAGATACACATCTCCATCTGTCGTGTCGATGGTTGAAAATGATTTGTTGACGGATTTTGCAGAAGGTATTTCAAGATTCTGGATAAAATCGAAATCCCTGTTATTATACCTGAGCCATAACCAGCAGCTTATAGCAAATTCCTTCTGTTTGAAATCTATGTTGTGAATGCTATTGATATATATACCGGCCAAAACAGTATCAGGAACACCATTCTCTGCATAGGCCTTGCGTCCCGGTGCAAGCAAAAGCAGGACTAACGTAACAAGAATAATGATGTTCTTCATTGTAGCAGATTGTGAAGCCTGAAATTAGGTATTAAAAACAGATATGTATCATGTCACATTTTTTTAAATCACCCCTTCCCTGGAAATTATCCGTTCCCCTTATGGGATTGGATGGGTTTTGCTTTGCAATATGTACCTGTGGGTTCTCATCTGATCTGGTTGATTTATTAGAAGTAGTTCGTCTATTTTTGTACCGATTGACCAGCAAATGGATATGATAACAATAACTAAAGCTCTGCCAGGTGATGTAACGGTTGTCCGGGCTGTAGGGAGAGAGACATTTTTTGAAGCATTCGCCGCCCAAAATACGAGTGCTGATATGCAAAAGTATCTTGATGAAAATTTTAGCGAGGAAAAAATCCAACAGGAATTGAATAACCCGGAGTCAGTTTTTTTTATTGCCCGGGAAGGCGAAATACCCATTGGGTACATGAAACTGAATACGGGTACCGCCCAGACAGATGTTAAGGATGAATTGGCCTTAGAGATAGAGCGTATCTATGTGAAAGCTGCATATCAGGGTAAAAAAGTCGGGCAATTACTATATGAGCAAGCCCTGGAGGTTGCTAAGCAAAGGCAGAAATCATATATATGGTTAGGTGTGTGGGAGGAGAATTCCAAAGCAATAAATTTTTACAAAAAGAACGGCTTTGTCGCGTTTGATAAGCATATGTTTAAACTTGGAAATGATGAACAAACTGATGTAATGATGAAAAGGGTTATTGAATGATTTTAACTGCCGCTGGAAAGAACATTAACAGGTATGTTACACACCATATTTTAACGTTAATGCCAGCTGCCCCGCGTGGTATGCTGTATGCGAGATAATACGGCCAATAGCTTCGGCCTTTGTTTTAGTGCCAAACTCCTTAGTTGTAATAGCCTGTTGCCAATCTGCATCTGCCTGTTTTTCTATAATAGATTTTAAGCTGTCGAAAGCATATTGCTGGTATTCCAGTAATTCGGCCAGGTTGGTCCATTCACCTGTGTCGTGCTGTGCTATCACGGTTTTAGCTGTCACGCGCAATTCAGTGTCGCCAAATACATTCTTAGCAAACAGCAACTCTACATCGCCTATATGCCGTATGAGAAAACCGGCGCTATTTTTTGTATGAACGAGTTTTTTCGCGAGGTCGGCCGGGTTGATGCTGGCTAACTGGTTAATAAACCTTGTACGGGCTTCTGCCCACGTTTGTAAATATGCTTCTGTCAGGTTCATAATCTGCTTTATGACATTATTTATCCAAAGGTATCTGTTATTGGTAGCGGCATGGATGACGAGTATCACCTTTATGGAATACATAAATCAGTTATACCCGCTTTTAACAAAAAGCCGCTAAAAATAGAGCGGCTTCATCTTCTTCTTTGATCTCGTGCTTCTTAATACCCCCTCCTCAGCATAGCGGCGTATTCATTGGGCAAAGGGCTGTCTTCAACAGCTTTCGCGGCTTTTTCTACATCATATGCAAAACGGACGAACTCAACCTGTACACTGTTTTCATCATTGACGCCTGAATCTTCGTTTAAAGTCAGCAGCACATAGCAGCCATCTTTATTGCTGTCCTTAGGTTTGCCTACAGAGCCGGTATTTATAGCGTGTCTGAAATGCCCGCCTTCCGACTGTAAAGCTTTATGATAGGGTTTGTGCGTATGGCCAAAGAACATGATGTCTGCATTGGCCTGTTCCATAATGCGCAGCAGGCTTTTTTCATCCCTGTCTTCAAACAGGTATTCATTTATCTTCCTGGGGCTGCCGTGTACCAGCAGCAGGTTAAGGTTATCATCGTTCAGTTGAAATTCTACCCGGATATGTGCGGGCAACGTTCTCAGGTATTTTCGCTCGTCATCTCTCACTACTTCATTGGTAAACGAAATAGATATCTTGCCCATCGCTTTCTCCTCATCGGTCTTATACGCGCAGCCGCAGTCGTCGCTGCTCCTGCCTATACCGAAGTCGTAGTTGCCTGCTATGGTAGGTATGCCGCGTTTGCGTATTTCGGCTATCACCTCGTTGGGCCATATATTATAGCCTACCAGGTCGCCAAGGCAGTAAATGGCATCAGGTTTTTTGCTGTCTATATCTGCAAGGCATGCTTCAAGCGCGGGCAGGTTGGCGTGTATGTCAGAAAATAAGGCGATTTTCATTGTATTCTTTTTTTAAGTATTACTAACTATGATTGTATCAGATTACTAACTGGCGGGTACCTCGTTGCTATAATATTTCCTGCGTAGCCAGAATGCGAGATTGACCAGTGCTATAAGTGCCGGAACTTCTACCAGCGGGCCTATTACACCAACAAATGCCTGCCCGCTGTTGATGCCAAAAACACCAATGGCAACGGCTATGGCCAGCTCAAAATTATTTCCCGCAGCGGTAAATGCTATCGATGCGGTTTTTGAATAATCTGCCCCCATGCGTTTACCTGCAAGAAAGCTGACCACGAACATTATAGCAAAATATATAGCAAGCGGTATGGCTATGCGTACTACATCCATGGGTATTTGTACAATCAGCTCTCCCTTCAGGCTGAACATAACCAGGATTGTAAAAAGCAAAGCTATAAGCGTAATGGGTGATATAGCAGGAATGAATTTTTCCCGGAACCACTGCTCTCCTTTCAGCGCAATGAGGCCATAACGGGATATAACACCCGCCGCAAAAGGTATGCCCAGGTATATCCCCACACTTTTGGCTATCTCACCAATAGTGATTTTCACCTCAAGGCCTTCAATGCCAAATAACGGGGGCAGTACCGTGATGAATATATACGCATATACACTGTACAGCAATACCTGGAATATACTGTTCAGCGCTATCAGTCCTGCTGCATATTCACGGTTGCCTTCTGCCAGTTCATTCCATACCACTACCATCGCAATGCACCTTGCCAGGCCTATCAGTATAAGGCCCACCATATATTCAGGGTAGCCCTGCAGGAATATAATGGCCAGGAAAAACATGAGAATTGGGCCCACTACCCAGTTCAGCAACAGGGACGTGCCCAGTACACGGGTGTTTGTAAAGACCTCTTTCATCTTCTCGTACTTCACCTTAGCCAGTGGCGGATACATCATCAGTATAAGCCCCACCGCCAGCGGAATATTGGTTGTGCCGCTTGAGAATGAATTAATAAACCCCGAAGATGAGGGATAGAAATAGCCGATGGCCACACCAATGGCCATTGCAAGAAATATCCAGAGCGTCAGGTAACGGTCCAGGAAACTTAGTTTTTTTCGCTCGTGTGCAGGAGCACAGTTATTTGCTGTCATTACGCTACTCTTTTATTTGTTGAGAGGCCGGATTGCGACTTATATTTTAAGCTGCAATCCGGCTATAATTTATCCCGTCAGTTACCCGCTAGCAGCAACCCGCTCCCGGTGCGCAGCAATCACCTTTGCGTGCGAAAACCGTGATGCTGAAGATACCTGTACCACTGATTTTAAAAGCAGCTATTTCTTCTGCACTCAGGTAAGCAGACAGTATATCGTCAGGTATTATTATTGATTTTTCTTTCTGTATCGTTACCGACTCAAAGCCTGCATCCTGTATCAGTTGCAGGTATTCGCTTCTCTGTATGGCGCCGCTCACGCAGCCTGCATACATTTCTGCTGCTTTTTGCAGGTTCTCCGGCAGTGCGCCTACCAGTACTATATCAGAAATGCTGAAGTGCCCTCCCGGTTTCAATACCCTTGATATTTCTGCTATTACATTCTTTTTATTAGGTACCAGGTTCAGTACGCAGTTGCTCACAATTACATCGGCTGTGTTGGCAGATACGGGCATCTTTTCTATATCCCCCTGGCGAAATTCTACATTGTTATATCCCAGTTTTTCGGCGTTGGTCCTTGCCTTCGCTATCATTGCCTCTGTAAAGTCTATACCTATTATCTTGCCGCTTTCACCAGCCTGAGAGCGTGCTATGAAACAGTCGTTGCCTGCGCCGCTGCCCAGGTCTATTACGGTATCGCCCGGTTTTATCTGTGCAAACTCTGTAGGCAGCCCGCAGCCCAGCCCAAGGTCGGCATCAGGATTGTAGCCTTCCAGCTTCGTATAATCGTCGCTCATGATGTTGTACACCTCTGTACTGCAACCACCCGCGCCACAGCATGATGCCGCGTTGGTATCTTTATCCTGCAAGGCTATCTCGCTGTATTTCTGCCTTACCATTTCTTTCAGTTCCTGTTCGGTATTCATAATTTTTTTGTTGTTTATATCATTGCAATATTGCGATAGATTGGGGCAAAAAAAATCAGCAACAATCACTGCTTTCCGGCAGCTCCTTAAAGAATATGGTAAAGAATTCTTTGTACTGCAGCCATACTTTCGGGTTAATGCAATAGCACACACTGGTACCTTCTATGGTGCCTTGTATCAGCCCTACTTGTTTCAGTTCTTTAAGGTGTTGCGAAATAGTGGCCTGCGCCAGTCCCAGTTCATCTACAAGGCTGCCACATACGCAGGCTTTAGCTTTTATCAGCTGCTGCAGTATGGCTATGCGTGCAGGGTGGGCCAGCGCTTTGGCCATCATGGCCAGCTCATTCTGCTTTTTGGTAAATAAATCTGTCTTAGTTGCTCCCATTCTTTCTATATCTATTGCAATATTACGATTAATGGCTGAAACACAAAATTATTTTTTTTCAAGGAGGGTGTAAAACCATCCCTTGGCAGCTTGTATATATGGGTTGAAGATGTTGCTACACCCTTAACGAGCCGCGGAACCCGCGAGCGCCATAATAAGATTCCGCCCCATTGTGATACAGAAATACGGTATTGTAACGTCTGTCGCAAAACAAAGCCCCTTTCAGTTTCCTGATGGCCGGTGGTGTAGCCACCCAACTGGATGTTTTCAGGTCAAACTCTCCAAGTTCCTGCAGTGCCCTGTACTCTTCTTCCGTCAGGATTTCAATACCCATATCGGTAGCCATATTTATAGCGCTATCGTCTGGCTTATGCTCTTTTCTTGATTCCAGTGCCTCGTGGTCGTAACATATGCTCCTGCGGCCTTTAGGGCTTTCTGCAGCGCAGTCATAAAAAATATATTCCCCGGTCTTTTTATCATGGCCTACCACATCGGGCTCGCCGCCTGTTTTCTCCATCGCGTTCAGCGACCATATTTTTGCAGGGCTTTTTTCCAGCTTAGCCTGCACATCTTCCCATTTTATGCCTTTGTGGCGTTTCATGTTTTTTTCAAAGCGCGCCTGCAATGTTTTGAGCAACTCAGTGCTTTCTTTTTCCGATAATTTGTTTTTACCGTTTGCCATTCCTTGTGTTTTATAGTCATCACAAATTACGTGTTTAGCTATAGATTTAATTTCAGGGCCGGTGTAAAAATAGTAGTGGCTTATGCATCCTGTACAAAAAATGATTACATGTTACCAGGTCTGTATACTATTAGCCGGTGTAAGTTATTTATTAATAAATAGTAAAGTATAGGTATTATTTATATTAAGTGTGATAAATCTATAAGCTGTGTGTACAATAATTTTATCTTTGCACGTCGAAAGCATACATTTTTCAGACCGGCAAATTTGCGATTGAATCACACGGTCAATATAACCTGTAGGAGAGACATACTTTATTATATACTGGATTGTAAGAGAGAGACTACCGTTATTGAACGAAAGCAAAATATATAGAGTAATAATATTTTGCTATGTCCAGGAAAAAGAGGAAAAGAAAACGTAATGTAAATTTTAATATTATTGTTATAGCCATTTTTTTTATTGCATCATTTATTGCGGTTGTTATGCGGCTACTGCACTATTTTTTGCAATAAAGAAGTAGAAAATGGTTGCAGCTAAAAAGATAAACGGGGGTTATTTAGCCAACTCGTTTATCTTTTTAATTACTTCATCCAGCTCTTTTACAGAGTATTTGATGCCTTCCAGCACTTCCAGGTTGGCGGGGTTAGACAGGTTGTTGCAGTCAATCAGCTCAGACAGTCCCCATATAGTTGCAACTTTGCTCCTTACTTCGTGAGACTGTACTGAAGATATCTGGTTCAGCTTTGTGTGTTGCCGTGCAATCAACTTTGCTTTTTGCAATATCAGCTGGTTACGGCTTTGGGATAATTTTTTTTCCTGTTCGTATTTTTTTTGTAGCTGCATAGTTATCAGGTACAAGAAAAACAGGCTGACAATATAAGTAAATACCATATCCACAAAAATGCTGTTTTGTGTAGTGTAGTTACTTTTAATTGCGTTGGGGTAGTAATGCCCGATATAAATTAGCGTGAAGCCAATGCATATGTGCAGTACGGTCCATACAACATGCAGCTTTGAAGGTGAAATAGCAATGAGCAAATAAAATGTGACAAAAAACAGGAACATTGTCGGGCCGTGTATACCTGCACTATAAAAAAAAGTAGTAATGAGTATTACATAACTGCATATAGCATATATGATAAAGCAAGCCTTATATGCTTTGCGGTATCTTGATATATTATACAGCATACCGAAAGTTATAATCAGGATGATGTTTATGATCATCGGCTCAATCAGCCCGCTCAATATGTCTACTATTGTGCCGGTTGCTATAAAAACCAGGGAGATGATTAGCGCGGCATTTACAATACGGTTATTATTGTTTAGTTCACTGCCGCCTATAAGTTGTTTCCAGATACCAGAGGTGATTTCTTCAGGCATTATTATGTATGCGTTTTACAAGTATTAACATCAAAATATTAATCTCTTTTGTGCAAAACACAAAAAGACACTTCCTGTGCCTTCCTTCATCCCTTTCCTTAAGTGACAAATGTAAATAGATTAATCGTCTAATCAAATTTGTTTTTCGCACGCATAACTACTTGTGCAATATTGCAGCAATATTCTTTTTTTGCTGCTGCTTGTTAATCATCCAATCCCTTACCATCCAGTATTTTCGGTATTAGTTTCTCTACCCTTGTTTCCCGTGTTTTGGCTTGTTTAGCCTGTGAGAAATGATAGAGGTAAGCGCGCTGCCTTCCCGGTGTCAAGGCTTTAAAAGCTTTCGCCAGGTTCTTGTCTTTATCCAGCCTTATCTGGAACTCTTCCGGCACATCATATTCCCCCGTTTTTTTAAGTGCTACTTTCAGTCCTGCCTTTTCCACTTTAATGGCTTCTTTGATATACTCTTTCAGCGTTGTTTCCAGCTTGGTTATTTCACCTACATCAGTAAACCGTACCTGCCTTGCCGACTGTACATTTTCAGTCTGCTGTATCAATATACCGTCCGGGTCGGGCAGCAATGCACCTTTAAAAAACAGGTAGGCACAATAGTCCTTAAACCCATGTATCAGTACTATGTTCGCATCACCAAGCGTGTAGCAGGGGCAGCCCCATTTCAACGTTTCTGTAAGCCCGCAACTGAGCGCTATCTTTCTCAGTAGCCCATACTCCTGCTGCCACTTCGATTCTTTGTTAAAATAGAAATCAACTTTAGGATTCATCCTGTTTATTTAAGCGGTAACTGCAATTATCTTCCTGCTTGCAGGCCTGCAGTACCAGGACAAAATAATGAAAATAGTCTGCATAAATGGCCCTATCAGTTCGGCTATACTATCGTGGCCGCTGGCCAAGTGAGAAATAAATGCTCCCGTCATAACAAAAAACAAACCCGCATATGCCCACTCTTTTACCAGTTTAAAACCCGGCATTAAAATGGCAATCACTGCCAGCACTTTCCACACGCCAATAATGCGCAGGAAGTATAACGGGTACCCTAAAGGCACAACCAGGTCAACCATTTCTTTCGCCTGGAATATCTGTGCCAGGCCGCTACCCAGCATACCAAAAGACAATAACGTTGTCGCAATCCAGTAGGTGATTAATTTCCCTTTGTTCATAGCCTGTTATTTTAATTTGTTTACAATTTCCTGTAGTGCATTGTGCGCCATGTTTATGCCATAGGCAAACGGCAGTTTCAATACCTGGTCCCTCACTTCGACGGACCTGTATACAATCTGCATGGTGAGCTTGCTGGTCTCTTCAGTAATCGCGTCAAATTCCAGGAACTCCAGTTGCGCTCCATAAGACGCATTGCCCATTTCAAATGTGCGCACTATCCTCTTGCCGGGTGTAAATTCATGTATAGTGCCATCGGCACAGAATAGCACATTGCCCTGCGCGTCTTTTGTTTCAAACTGCCAGCCGCCATGCTTTTTGTTTTCCAGTTTCAGCACTTTAGTGCCCATCCATTGTTCCACAAGTTCAGGCTCAGCATAGGCTTTAAAAAGCAACTCAAGTGGTAGGTCAAACTCTCGGGTAATGAATATTTCCTGTTTGCCCTCTTCGGTGTGAATCCTCGTTTTACGTTCCATCAGTATCTTATTTTTTTGGTTTGTAGTTTTTCATCACAGCTTCCAGTTTATTAAACCTGTCGTCCCACATCTGGCGAAAGGGCTCTATGAAATCAGCTACCTCCTTCATTTTGTTAGCGTTCAGGTGATAATGTACTTCCCTGCCGTTCTGCTCCTGTTTCAGCAGTTCGCATTCGGTAAGTATCTGTAAATGTTTTGAAACTGTAGGGCGGGCGGTATCAAAGTTTGCCGCTATGGCACCCGCCGTCATAGACTGGGTAGCAACCAGCAGCAGTATAGCCCTCCTGGTAGGGTCTGCTATGGCCTGGAACACGTCTCTTCTCAAATTCATTGCGTAGCTATTTGGCTACAAATATATGCGTAGTTATTTAGCTACGCAAATTTTTCAATAAAAAATAATTTAAGTGTGGATAAAGACAAATTGAATTAGCAGTTATCAGGATGTCTTACCGGTTAATTTCTATGGCTGTGAAGAAATGACCCTATTTTAGGGGTTTGTAATTTTCATACCTCATAAAAATATCTTCCTTATTGAGGATGTCTTTTTTTATAACTCTTTGATGCCCATTTTTATCAACCTCATATACTGTTCTGTTGTTATCATTATGAACACTTGCAAACTCTTTCAGACTATCTCCTTCAATCTTTAGAAAGATTGTTGAAGATCCTCCATGCACCAAAAATGCATCTATACAATCAAGTTCTTTGTTGTATTGCATATTAGGATAATTCTCTGAATTGCGGATAGAAACCAGCTCTTTGTTGCGGTCACTGTAAATAAAAAGTCTTCTTATTTCATTGGCTCCCCTGGCAGCTGTGCCAGATATAAAAGTTAAATCTTTTAGTCCGTCATTGTTGAAATCGGCGATGTCCGGGTTTAGGTTCATCAGGGCATTACATTCGTATATGTATGTATTTTGAACATACCAGCTTTCCGGTCCATTTGTGTAAAACTTAATAATTACATAATTGTTATCAAGTACTCTATGCTTAATAATCTCAACTTTGTTTTTTCCTGTATCACCTATATTCAGGCTGTCTGTAAAAGTTTCAATAATTTCAGTAAGTGCATTTTGAGGAATACTTGTTGAATCAATATTAGAGACGGGCGTATGGGAAGCTTCCTGTCTATTTGTGCAGGACAGTAACAGCAATAAGATAATAATTGAATAGGGTTTCATGATATAATTTATAGTGTCTAACAAAATGTATTGCTATGAGATGTACCATGTGTTTTACATTACCGCTTCTTTGGCCTTGATTTCGGCTTGCCGTATTTCTTTTTCATTTTATCAGCATGGCGCACCTTTACATTCACCTTGCTGTTCTTAGCCGATTTTTCGTGGAATGCAGCGCCACTCTCTTCGCGTTTCAGTGGTTTTAAAATATCTGTTTTCATGATGTACCTCGGCTTTTCATCCTCGGTCAGCACATCAGAAATTTCAAGGTCTGCAGGTAGTTTTGCTACAGGCACTTTATACTTCATCAGTTCCTCTATGGCCTGCAGGTTTTTTTCTTCTTTTTCGGTAAAGAAGGCAATAGCCACGCCTTGTTTGTCGGCGCGGCCGGTACGGCCTATGCGGTGTATATAGTTCTCCGGTACGTCCGGTATGTCGAAGTTGATAACATGGGTCACTTCTGCAATATCCAGCCCGCGCGCTACTATATCGGTTGCTATGATAAACCTGTAGTTACCCGCATGAAACTGGTTGACGGTATTGAAACGGTGGTTCTGTTCTTTGTTGGAGTGTATCACACCCATTTTATCAGCGTGCTGTTCCTGCAGTTCTTCATACAGGTGGTCGGCCAGCCTTTTGCTGGCTACAAACACCAGCACTTTGGTCATATCTGCATTGTTATCCAGCAGGTACTTCAGCAGGTTCACCTTAGTGTAAAAGTTTGGTACTTTATATCCCTGCTGGTTGATGTTTTCCAGCGGTGTGCCGGTGGGGGCTGCTTCTATCCTTTCCGGCTCGTTAAAGTAGGTGTCCATCAGTGCCTCCACCTCAGGCGTTATCGTTGCGGAAAAAAGCAGGTTCTGCCTTTTGGGTGGCAATAGTGTCAGCAGGTTGTTGAGTTGTGTCCTGAAACCCAGGTTCAGCATTTCATCCACTTCGTCTATCACCAGTTTTTTTATGCTTTTCATTTTTAGTGAACCATCGTACACAAGGTCCAGCAGCCTGCCCGGTGTGGCCACTACTATGTCCACGCCTGCCTCTACCATTGCCCGTTGTGGCCTGATGTTGGCGCCGCCATACACAGCAGCTATCTCCAGCGTCAGGTAAGCACCCAGCTTCTTCACCTGCTCTGCCACCTGCACCACCAGTTCCCGTGTAGGTACTATTATGAGTAGTTGCGGTGTGCGTTCTTTTGAATATTTGATAGTCCGGAGGCAGGGCAACAGGTAGGCAAAGGTTTTACCCGTACCTGTCTGCGCAATACCACACACATCCCTGCCGGACATAATAACGGGGAATGCCTTACGCTGAATGGTAGTAGGCGTGGTATGCCCCATGTCGGCCAATGCGTCCAGCAGCGGCCGGCTCAGGTTCAGATCTTCAAATGTCATGTTATGCATGTATTGCCTGTAAAGCTAAGTTTTATATGCCAAGTGGGCCTTTTAAAGGTATTTATCCAGTTTTTCCAGGTCAGCGTCATCGCCCCGGTATATAATCCTGCCTTTGTTGTCTATCAATACATACTGGAAGAATTCGTGTTGTTCACCTGTCAGTTGGTGCAGGTCTTTCATAAACTCAATATGTGTTTCCATGACATTGTTTTTGGCATACATGGTATCCAGCACGTAAAATGGTGTTTCATAATTGTAAGTTTTAGCATACTGTGCTACTATATCAATATTGTCCCGGCTTTTCAATACGGAAACCATTACCAGTTTTATTTTGTCTTTGTTCGCTTTATAGTATGCTACACGCTCGCGGAACAGGCGGTCTGCCTGTTTGCATTTTGGTATGTACATGGTCAGTAGCAAATATGACTTGCCGGATGTTTTGGCTATGTCTATCACCTTCTGCCCGTCTAAATAGACAACGGGCAGCTTTTCATCTTGCGCTATGGCGGGTGCTGCAAGGTATAAGTTGAAGCATAAGCACAGGGCAATGTATCGCAGCATAGTCATTATCTGTATCATTATTTGGCTATCTAATATACAAATAAAGCATGGGCGTCACAGGAGCCCATGCTTTTGTTTTTTTATACTAATCCGGTATTACTGTTTGTTTTGCTCATTATAGCTCATCATCCAGTTGATGCCGAACTTGTCTGTAAGCATACCAAAATAATCGCCCCAGAAAGTGCTGGCCATTGGCATAGTTATATTGCCACCCTGCGCCAGGCCGTTAAAGATACGGTCGGCTTCTTCTTTGCTGGCAGCGTTCACAGATATGGAGAAGTTATTACCTTCCTTAAAAGTTGGCGCCCAGTTACCACCCACATCGCTACCCATCAGCATGGTTTCGTTGCTTATGGGTAGTGATATGTGCATGATTTTATCACCGTCTGTGCCGGGTGTCTTTACCCCGCCTTCTTCTGATGGAGGCATGTCTTTGTAACGCCCTATGTATGGAAATTCGCCACCAAATACTGATTTGTAGAAGTTAAATGCTTCTTCGCAGTTGCCATTAAAATTGAGATATATGTTAACTGTTGCCATAATTTTTCAAGGTTTTGTTTTGTAAAAATACCTTGAAATTCGATATACAAGGGGGTGATTTTTTAACAGTTCCCACGCGTACCCCCGTTTGCCTATAGGCCTATACCGGGAAGTATAAATGAAACTCTGCACCTTGGCCATCTACTCCTGTAGCAGTTATAAAGCCCCGGTGTGTTTCCATTATTTTTTTACACAGCGCCAGCCCTACGCCCGAGCCTTCAAATTCTGTACGGTTGTTCAACCGGCTGAATATTTTGAAAATTGACGAAGCGTATTTTTCGTCAAAGCCTATCCCTGTATCTTTCACCACTATATGGTAGTAACCAATACTGTTCTTTTCAATATTGGGCAGGGTGGTAATCGTTATCTGCTGCTGCCTTTTTTTATCTGTAAATTTCAGGGAGTTGCCAATGAGGTTAGTAAACAATTGTTTCAGCAGGAACGGTACGCCTTTTATCAAGGGCAACCCCGATGTTTTTACCTGTGCGCCTATATCATTTGTCTTTTCCTCCATATCGGCCATTACGTCCGCTACAATATCTTTCAGCGCTACGTGGCTAAGCTCTTCCTGGTTGTAGCGTATCTTGGTATAGTTCAGTATGTCGCGCAGCAGTGTTTGCATGCGGCGTGCCGATTTGTCCATACGATGCACCATATCCAGTATTTTAGGTGGCAGGGCTTCATCTTCTTTAGCAGATAGTATGCGCGATGCCATAAGCTGTATCTTGCGTAGCGGCTCCTGCAGGTCGTGCGTACTTATCCAGTTGATGTTCTCCAGTTCTTCATTATAGCTTTTCAGCCTTTCAGACAGCTCACGGTAGCGCTGCTCGTTGGCGCTGATAATGAGCAGCGCCATATGTTTTTGCAATGCTACGGCATAGTTGCCCGCGGCACTTATCTCAGGCTGCAGCCACGGTTTCGATTTGCCTTTCACTATCTGCTGCCATTTCTCAAAAGACTTGCGCGGGTGCAACCCGTTTTCGTCTTTTATGATAGCCTTGTTAGGATCCCCGCCCCAGTGCACTTCCGTAATATTTTCCGGCCTGAACCAGATGATGCAATCCATATTCATCTGGCTGAGAGGATGATAGATAATACCCGCAGCCACGTTGCTGTGCTGCTGCATATAAGGCAGTAACCCCGCCAGGTAGCTGGTATGCATCCCCGTGTTGGCATAGCCTGCGGCCATGTCTTTTATTAGTTGCTTTATCACACCGGGTGGCGGGGTTGCACCGCCTGTAAATAATTCATTCCTGAAAAAGATACAGATACCCCCTGCATGGCATATATCCAGCACATGTCTGCTGGCGGTGATTGCCGCAAATGTTTCCGTGTTTTTTGTAATGGCCAGTGTCCTGTCAACAGCTGCCGAGGTTTTTATAGAAACCTCGTATTCTTCAGCGGCTTCGCGCATGTCTATCTGGGATACTATAAAATGCGCCTGCAACTGTGCTGATATGCGCACATTGGGCGGTATATTCTTTGCTGAGTAGTGGTGGCAGGCTATAAGCCCCCACAGGCGCTGCTGGTGCACCAGTGATATGGTAAGCGATGCGCCTACCCCCATATTTTGCAGGTACTGCACATGTATGGGCGATGTGCTGCGCAGCACAGCCATGCCCAGGTCCAGGTTCTTTGGGCTGCCATCATCTATAGTATATATTGGTACCGGTGTATAGTTGATATCGGCAATAAGGCGCACCAGGTTTTTCATATATAGCGCGCGCGCCTGCACGGGTATATCCGTATGCGGGTAAAACAAGCCCAGGAATGGCTCCAAGTCTTCGCGCAGGCTTTCTGCAAATACTTCGCCATTATACTGCTCGTCAAACCGGTAAATCATTACACGGTCATAACCTGTCAGTTGCCTGGTCCTGTTTGCTACCAGCTGGCATAGTTGCTGCAGCGATATAGACTGCTCCATATAAGACAGGAACTGCCTTGTCTGGTCATATACGTCAGGATAGTCCTGCTCGTTTGCAAGCACATGCTCCAGCTCCAGTATATATGCCCCGTTAGCATCTTCTGCTTTGTGTATATGGCAAAAAAGTTTGTAACCGTTAATCTGCAACGCCAGTGGGGATGTGGCAGGCAATGCCGCAATATGTTGCATAATACTGCTTTCTACATCTGTCCCCAGGCAGCTTGCTATAGTTTTGCCCAGCATCTGGTCATAGGCCACACCAGTGTACTGCCCTGTATTGCCACTGCAAAAATTTATGATATGATTATCTGCGCTGATGGCCAGCAGGCAGCCGTGGGGCTGTATGCTGCCGGGTATATGTATGGGTTCCTGCTCGCAGTTATCCAGGTTTACTATGTCTCTGTTTACAATGTCCCTGATGTTCATATTTTCGGGGGCTGACTATATTGCATAGCAATGTAAAACATAAACAGCTATAGTTTGTTTTATACAGCTACATCATTTTTTATGTATGGTAAACAAAACCGGACTCTGCCGGTTCGTAACTGCTCCAGTCTATTTTCAGCGCGTGCAGTACAGAGGCCTTCAGCTTATCATAATTATTAGCTTTAGGTAAATATAAATTTGCGCCTAATTGTTTGCTGGTAAAGATAGATTGCTCATCTACAGAGGTGGAAAGAATAACAACGGGAAGTTCTTTAAAATCTCTTTTCAGTCTTAACTCCTGCAATACTTCAAAACCGTTTTTTCCGGGCATGTTCAAATCAAGAAAGACTACATGTGGTACCGGGGGAGGATTTTCAAGAGCATGTATCAGTTTGTCTCCATGGTCATGTGTATATAATTCCGCATTTTTGATGTCTTCAATCACATCCCTGAAGGTGTCTAAGTCGTCATGGTCGTCGTCTGCGTAAAACACCACTAACCTGTTGCTCACATTTATCATAATATCAAAGATACGATAATATTTAATTAATTAATCCTGTACGCTTAAACATTGAATTCCGCTGAATGCATTTAGCATTTTTGTTTAACATATGGTGGCGCAGCTTGTGGAAAAATACAACAGTTCTTGCTATAATCAAATCATTGAATAATAATTAATTCTGAATTTTTAAAACCTGTGCTTGGCTTTGCTTCCAAGTATAAAAAAATTAAGATCAGCACATACTGTCATCATTTCAGCATCTTGCGGGCACGGTTTTTTATTGTTGTTTTATAGCGGCGTTTCAAAACAAAAAAAATAACAGGATAAGCCTATGCGGGAAAAACAAAAGTTGACCTGTATTTGCAAAAAACATCCTGATTCTATATAAATAAAGCTCCCTAACGGGGGCTTTTGTTTTGTGATGTGTCTGGCATAGAAACGCAATGCCGCTGAAAGTATAGTAGAACTAAACATCATAGAGGACCCTTCTTACAGGCAGCTACAGATAAGGTGTAGAATACGCTAAAGCATTGTACAGTTGCACAGGGGCGGCTTTGTTGTTATATTAAATACAGCAGGTAGCCCGCAACTGCGCCACCCAGTACTATAAATGCGGTGTTCATATTCTTGAAGAATACAGCGCATACCAGCCCGGCTATGACTATCAGCACTGTGCGCCAGTCGTTGATGCTTTCCCTGCCCATAGCTACACATACCGCCAGTATGATGGCGACAGAAGCTACATTCACAGCATCCAGGAAGGCAGCCATCAACGCCGACCTGCGTAGCAGGGGTATAAGCGGTTGCAGCAATGCTACAAACAGGAACGATGGCAGGAAGATGCCGATGGTTGCCACGGCGGCACCTGCAATGCCATTTATCTGCCAGCCTATAAATGTTGCTGCGGAGAATACCGGCCCTGGCGTAAACTGGCCCACGGCTATGGCATCTATCAGTTCCTTTCTACTCAGTATGCCGGTGTTCACCAGTTCTGCTTCCAGGAAGGCGAACAACACATAACCACTGCCATACAGTATAGCACCTATCTTCAGGAATATCCAGAACAGCTTGGTGTTGGTTATATGCAGCGCTATAGGCGCAATGCTGTTCAGCCTGCCGTGCCCCCTGCCTGTGTTCTGGTATAGCATTCCAACTGCGCCCGCACCAAACAGCACCAGTATCTCGTTAACACCGGCCAGCGTGGCCAGCACACAGGCTATGCCCAGCACCCACAGCATAGTGGTCTTTAGTGCCTTGCGGCCCAGTGTAAACATGGCAGCCACTATTACGGCTATGATGGCGGGTTTTATACCATACAGGAATGGCGCCACTTCCGGCAGGTGGCCATAGGTTTTGTACGCCCATGCAAATACCGATGTGATGATGACCGCAGGTAATATAAAACACGCACCTGCCACCACCAGGCCCCACCTGCCCGCGCGCTGCTGCCCGCAGTGCATGGTCATCTCGGTAGAGTTGGGGCCGGGTATCAGGTTGGTAGCGCCTACCAGGTCCAGGAAGTATTCCTGTGTCATCCACTTTCTTTTTTCCACCACCTCTTTCTGCATCATGGCTATATGTACAGCAGGCCCGCCAAAGCCTGTGATGCCCAGCTTCAGAAACAACAGCGCAACTTCTTTCAGTGGTTTCATGTATCGGGCGTAAAGATATTGGAAATAAAAAAATGGGGTATCGCTCTGAAAGCAAAAAAATAAAACCCGCAACCATAACGGTTGCGGGTTTATCTATCGCGTATGGTATGCCTTGCAGGCAACCCTATTCCATTTTTCTCAAAGTAACATCCATCCACAGTTGCCAGTTCAGCCCGTCGTCAGACTTTTCATGCCGTGCATGTATGGCTTTCCCGTTATCACTTACTACGGCTATGCACCGGTGTTCTTTCACCCCTATAACGTTTGTGCCACGCTATGTCCAGGTATTGCCTTCCAGTGTTATGTGTTCCTTACCATAGCCACCGGTATTATCAAAAAAACTGGTCGGGTAAGTTTTGCTTTCCGCGTCATAGCCTATTATCTCCATGCTCTGGATGGCATCTTCCCCTACCTTACCATCAGCATGATGCACTAAAAAGAAGCCACCGGGGTACCATTCATAAATATCTGTTGCATCCACCTTTGCAGCAGGTTCTCCCGGTGCAGGTGCAACCTCTCCCGTTGTATGCCATTTACCGAGGAATACATTCAGTTCTTTATGTTCAGCGCCGGGCTGTGGCGTATTTCCTTCCGTGCCCATTGTTGTATGTTTTATACGCCTGGCTTATTTGCCTGCTGCCAGGCTCATAGTTACCAGGTACCTTGTAATAGATTTCTGTTCTGTGTCAGAGATTGCCTTTTTCGGATTGTTTTCCGCTTTGCCAGCCATGCGTTTTACTGTGCCGGGCCACTTTTCATGGGTTTTCTTAGCAGGGTTTTTCAGGCCGTGGCAGTTGGAGCATTTCTCTTCAAATATCTTTTTATCATCCATCATCATGGCCAGCGTATAGCCGGGGTATTCGTTAGCGCCTATCCGCGCATCCGCTTCTGTAGGCGTTTTTGCCAGTTTTTTAGCCGTGCACGATGCAAGGATAACTACGGCGAGGAGTATTACAATCTTATTCATTTGGAGGTGGTTTTTATAAACGTTTACACTATCATGACAAATGTAACAACATTATTTAAAATTGGTTCATTATGCTTTTGGTTATATCTTAAAAATGTCAAATTCATTTGCTGAACTTATACTCACCATTCCTTTGCCATATACGCATGTTGTCAATCACGCATTTTGTAATAAAGACTTCTGCCGAATATTGTTTGCAATTAACGTTCACAATAAAAAATTGGTTATGAGGGGGTTCATATTTTTCTTGCTGGTATTAACTGGCCATGCTATAGGGGCTGGTGCCCAGTATAGCTTTACATGTCTTGACATAAATCCTGCCGGTGGCAGCAGGCCCACTGGCATGGTAGTGCACAATGGTAAGATATATTTTTCTGCAGCTAACGGCACAAATGGTTTAGAGCTGCATAGTACAGACGGTACCCAGGCAGGCACGCAGCTGATAAAAGATATCCGGCCTGGTGCAGACAGTAGTTACCCCGCTAATATTATCAGCTACAATGGTAAGTTAATATTTACAGCAACGACACCGGCTACCGGCAGGGAAATGTGGACATCTGACGGTACTGACGCAGGCACGCAGATGGTAAAAGAACTGGCTCCGGGTACAGATAACGGCCCTGTTGGCGGGTTTAAAGAGTTTAGTGGTAAGTTATTTTTCTGGGTAAGTGAAGGTTTTCCATATGAGGTGTATTATACCGACGGCACAGCAGCCGGCACTGCCAAGCTGAAGGATCTGAATACAGCCACCAATATCACTCATACAACTACCACATTCACGGAGAACAATGGTAAACTTTATTTCCATTGTTATTCACCCGCGATAGGCATAGAACTGCATGTAACAGACGGTACGGCAGCAGGCACCCAATTGCTGAAAGACGTACGACCCGGTGCTGACGGGGGAACAGGCACAATTTTAGGGGTGTATAACGGCAAAGTATATTTTTCGGGCAACGATGGTGTGCACGGCTTTGAACTGTGGGAAACAGACGGCACAACAGCAGGCACGCAAATGCTGGTGGATATAAACCCCGGCGCCGATGGCTCTGGGGCCTATAATATGATTGTCTATAAAGGGAAAATGTATTTTTCAGCAAGCGATGGCGTGCGTGGCTACGAGCTATGGGTGAGTGACGGCACCGCGGCCGGTACGCAATTAGTTAAAGATATTAACCTGGGCAACCAGTCTTCAAGTCCTTTAAACAATATGGCTGTTATATACAAAGACGAACTGTATTTCAGCGCATTTACAGCAGCCGGCGGTGCGGAGGTATGGGCTACTGATGGCACTACCGGCGGTACAAGACAGGCAATAGAACTAGGACCGGGGGCAGACGGCAGCTCACCGGGCAGCCCCGTTATTTACAACAATAAACTCTTTTTTTCAGCCTATACAAGCATCAGCACCGGTTTCCAGCTATTTGTGTCAGACGGTACGCAGGCCGGCACTACTTTGCTGCAACCGGATATAGCGCCCAACAGCAACCCTCTTTCCGGTACACAGTTTCTGGTACACAACAACGCGCTTTATTTTACTGCGAATTTTGACAACAAGGGCAGGGAACTGTGGGTAATAAGGGACAGCACTTTGTCAGCATCCACACTTGAGGGTAGTAACAGCTTTACCGTTTATCCCAACCCTGGTGATGGTAATATCACCATCAGGCTGCAAAAGCCCACAGCATCTGCAGGTAACCTGCAGGTGTATGATATAGCCGGCAGGGTTGTATATACAGCAGCTATAAAAACCGGCACAGAAAGCATCAGCCTGCAACTCGCACACCTGCCCAAAGGCAGCTACTACCTGAAGCTACAGGCACATGAAGGCACACTGGCAGAGAAAATAGTAATAGAATAAATGCTGCATGCAGAAGCAAAGTCCTTGAGAGGGTGGGGTAAGGTTTACTTCAGTTTACCATAGCTGTTGTTATATACCTTGCCCTCTTTGGGATGCGTAAATTTGATGGCCGACCAGGTGTCATCTATACTTATAGATTTACTCTCTACCAGCCCGTAGTCGTAGCCGATTTTTATGATGCGCGTCAGCGACAGGTCGGTATTTTCCTTACCTGCCTTTGGCCACGATAGCCACAGCATACCGCCCTCGTCCAGGTGGCTTTTTGCTACAGGAAATCTTTCGTGGAACTGCTTTTCCGTAACTACAAACAGGTGTATATAGTTGAACATCCCGGCCATGCGCTTACACATATCCACCACAGGCAGTTGCAGTGTATTAAGCATACCCTCCGGCGCATGCAGCACTATGCTGCGCAGGCCCGTTTTTATACCCATCTTTTCTGCCGGTGTCTTAGACATAGGTTAGTAACAATGCAGGGTGGGGGATTGTTGGGGTAAACCTCCGTACTACCACGTACTGATAATTACCGTAGATGGGGTATCCGGCCGGGTTGCGGCTTCAGGTAATTTTGTGGTATAAAATTTTTACTATGAAAAGACTTTTTACATTGATGCTCGCATCGGTTATTACAATGGGCATGGCGCAGGCGCAGCAGGCCTCAAGGCTGGTGCGTGTGGCCAATATGCGCGATAACGGCCAGGGCATGTTGCCGGTAGATTCAAGCCACGTAATATACAAAGACAACAGCAGGGGTATAAATGGTACAGAATACCAGTACATACAGTACCTGGAGGGCAAGACGAGCTGCGACACCATAGTCGGGTTTGCATACCTGTCGGGCAACTGGCAAACCGGTATGCACTACCAGATGACCTACGATGCCAACGGCAGGCTGGCTATGCACCACTGGCTTACACCATCAGGCACGGGCGGTGCGTTGGTAAGCTACCAGAGGGTAAGCTTTACGCGAGATGGTGCGGGTAATATCACGAAAGAACTGCGCGAGCAATGGAATAAAAACAGCAACGCGTGGGAAAACTATTCACAGAAACTGAATGAGTACACTAATAACAACCTTACAAAACAAACAGTGCAGCAATGGTACAACAATGCATGGGCAAACGCACAGGTGGCTGAATACACCTGGAACGGCGGTTTGAGGACGGAGTATTATTTCACCAGCTGGAATCATATGACAGGCGCGCTTTACGGCAAAAATAAATCGGTGTTCAGCTACAATGGCAGCGGCCATTTTATACAGGTGCTTGTGCAGGATTACGACAACAATTCATCAACCTACAAAGATAAAAGCAGGGAGGTACATACTGTAGATGCTTCCGGTAATATACTGCGTACGCTCAGCCAGACCTGGAACAACGGTACGTGGGAAGATAACAGCGACCTGCGTTTTACCTACGATAGCAAGGGGCAGAATGTGCGTGATACGTTTGAACAATGGGATGCCACAAACAATGTGTGGAAACCAAGCCTTACTTACGAATATACCTATGACGATAGCGGTAACAACCTGGACTATATACTACAGCTTTGGGATGCAGATAGTGTAAAGTATATTCCCAGCCAGAAAATAAGCCAGGACTGGAACAGCTATAACCAGCTGACACGCTACCATACCTACAGGTGGAACAAAACTACCCAGGTATGGGAGCAAGTGGTGGGCGACTATAACAACAGGTATTACTACGAACTATACACCCCGGTACCCGGCTCTGTACGTACGCAGCAAATGGCGGCAGATATAAAACTGTACCCCATACCGGCACGTGATGTAATAACCCTGAAAATCTCTTTAGAAATGCAGCAGGACTTTACAGTGCGCATTACAGACATGCAGGGTAGTGTTGTGGCTACGTGGAAGGAAAACGCAGCAAAGAATTACACTAAACAAATACCGCTGCACGGCCTGCCCAATGGCAACTACCTCGTCACCGTAAACGACGGAGCAAACAGCGTCACCAAACAATTTAGCGTGGTGCGGTAGAAATACCCGATAACATTTTGGTTGAAACTAAGGGGGGCGCTATTGCGCCTCCTTAGTTTTGAGCCTATCCTCGCACTCCCGTCATTGCGCGGCAGTATCTGCGAATGCAGATACGGACAAAGCAATCTCGTCACGCGAAGGCTAATCTTGCTATGCAAAAGGACGCTTGCAGAAAGATCTATTTTGACTATAAATTATAGTGGTGTCTTTAGTGAATCATTTGTAGAGGCGTAGTATTTATCTTTTATAATGGCGAATAGTTCGTATACTTCATTTAAATACTCGCTACCATTATTGTAATTGCCGATAATGCTATATATAGCGCCATACTCGGAAAAGTCTTCTTCATGCTCTTTTAGCTGTTTGATGTATTTCTCATATGCTGTCATGATTTTTTCTGTTCCCATTTTTACGCTTTCGTAGTCAGTAATAACTCTATCAGTTCTAACTTGCATAACGCCTAACGTATGTGGCTTTTTTGAGAAAAATTGAGAGATGTTTTCAATCCCTCGAATTACCTTCGGTCTATTGAAATCTTCATAAATTACTATAGAATATGTTATCGCTTCGAGAATATCATTGCCAGTAATTTCCTCAATCGTTTTCCCGTACAGAACTTTAAAGTGATTGTAACGCTCAACCAAATATGCATTCTTCCTTTTTATAGTACCTGCATTTGAAAAGCGCATGTTATTTGCTATTTGAAATAAGAAAATGAGAATAATTATCCAAAGTTCGTTCGCAATTGACGTGAAATCAGGAAGAATATTGGCTTTTTCCTCTATTAATTTATCATAGGTGTAGTAAGAAATTGTTATGATAGCAATCCAATATAAGAATTGCCTGTACCAATTGAGAAGCAAAGTTCTGTTTGTAAATAGGTTAAACATCAATCTAAAAAATACATAATATACGTTAACTAGGTAAATGTTTAGGACATACTTATCCAGTCCCCAATTATAGAGAATCGTAGAAATTACAATTAGAAAAACGACGGGTGTTAAGATCGGATTAAGAAATTCAGTGCAGGTGCTTCTTCTGTCTTTACAAAAATTGAGATTTGCATGTATCCAATTGAATAAGAATGCTTCCCTATCCAGTTTATCAGAAAGAACAACACAATGCCTAGGCAAAATTGTATAAATACAATGTCAGCACTCATGGCATAAATGTATGATTTATTGAAATTCTAAAGTATAATATATTTATTTTATTTCAAAATAACACCAATTTTACGTATATTTACACTATAAGAGCTATCTATAAATAGCTGTATGTTCTTTGAAAATGCTGTTGAGAAAATGGCAATAAAACGCAGCAAATAATACCCCTCCTTACGAAGTAGGGGGACAGTTGAAACAGCGTAGCCTGTTTTCAACCGGGGAGGTTAACTCGCGTGGGGCAAACGACTCATGGTGTATCTATCGTCGTTTAAAAATCATGCGTGCGCTATCGAGTACTGAATTGATAAAGAATAGGGAGTCTGTTTCGGGTAGCAGTATTGGTGGAGTTGGTGGGTTAAAGAAGCCCGCATAGTAAGGATGTTTCTGAGAAACAGGCCCTTCGGCAAAATACATTTGCCCGTCCGGGTCCTTGACGTTGTTTCCAATAGCATCGAGCATGCTTGTGTCATAAAATGCCATGCTAAAACTATTATTGATGCCTGCCCAGTGTTCATTATTTACTGTAAACAAGTATTCCTCTGATACAGTATCGCCCGGAGAAACAAGGTAGCGGTAGGTAGCATTCTGGTTCCTGTTGATGATAAGGCTGCGGTACTGCATATATGCAGGAATGGTATGGAGTATATCGTTCCCATACTTGTCAAGGTAGCCCACCATTATCCACTTACTCTGCGTAGTGTTATTGGGCAATAGCATTCGCCTGTACGATGCATTTGTGGCTATGGTTATCCAATCAGAAGTTACATTGGCAGGTACGTTTACATAAAATGAATGATACTGGGCCCAGTTGGTACTGCGAAAGTCGTCAGAATTAACGTCGAAATAGATTCTTGCATTTCTCCTGGTCTTTACCTTGATAACTGTACCGCTTTTTACGTTTTCGTATTCATCTATCGGGTTTTCTTTGTTTAGGTAGTCTTGCAGGTTGCTGAACACCTTTACATTAAATGGTTTACTGGTATCATCCCAGGCCATAATTGTAACCAGGGCTTCACAAATGTCCTCGTCAACCCTAATAGTTTTTTTGCAGGAAAAAAGGGACAGGATTATTATTGATAAAATAATAAGGTTATAACGGCGCATCGCTGGGGTTATTATACAGGACGAAAATAGTTAAAGATATTAGTTTTAATAACTGGTTATGAAAAATGCGTTTTAGAGAAAACAAAATCAATGCAACAAATCAGAACAAGATTCCCCTCCTTACGAAGGAGGGGGGACAGTTGAAAACAGCGTAGCCTGTTTTCAACCGGGGGAGGTTAACTCGCGTGGGAAAAACATATTCCGCAAGATTGCTCCTTCCCCCGCAAAAACAACGAAAAGCTGTGAAAAAGACAACAAACCGCAACAATTTCAGAAAACACACCATGAAAACCACAACAAATCACAACAAAAAATGTGTGCACGTAACACGCGTTGCCTATCCACCAACCTTGCCTATGCCGGAAACCAGTGCCAGCAGAAACCAGGTAAGAAGCACTACGATACTCAGCAGGAGCACACCCAGCCAGCCTGTATACGCCTTCTTTTTATGTATGCCTTTTATAACCAGTACAATACCCCCTACGGTTGTGCCTGTGAGGATAATAAGTATGAAAATTGCTAAACGTGCCGTGTGGTCCATAATTATACAACTGAGCGTTCTGTAAAATACAAAAGCCATCTCCGGTAAAGAAGACGGCCTTTATTTATGAGTTACCCGTACAGGGCTGAGTTATCAGTTCTTTGCCGAGGTATTTTCGGTGTATATCTGCAGGTTGGGGCACTGCTTGTATTCGGGGTCTATCTTTATATAAAACCCGGGTGCTTTTTCCCTTACCCAGTTTTGCATGTGCTCGCCTTTTTTCTTTTGCATGGCTGCAAACTGTATGCGGCTGTAGTCTTCCTGCAGGTTGGCCTTGTGCGGGGCAGTCAGGCTTTTCAGGTAAACAATACGGCAGGAGCGTTCTCCGCGCGCATTCGTATATACCATAGGTGCAGAATAGTTGCCGGGTTTCAGTGTGTCCAGCATCAGTGCCACTGCGGGGTCAAGGTCTTCCACCTCCAGCACGGTACCGCCCTGCTGGTCTGTTATCATACCACCTGTACGGTTAGACAGCTCGTCGGTAGAAAACTTACCTACAGCCTGCCCGAAGTTTATCTTCCCGTTTACCAGTTCTGTGCGTATGCTATCGAGCCTGGCCAATGCATTATTAAAGTCGGCCGTGGTGCGCTCGGGTTGTTTTAAAATATGGCGTACATCTGCTTCGTCGCCTTTGCGGTTTACCATTTGTATAATATGGTAGCCAAAACGTGTGCGGAACACAGGAGATATTTCACCGTTCTGCAACTTAAAGGCTGCAACCACAAACTCCGTTACCAGGCCGCCGCCCTTGCGGGTAATGCCCCTCATCATACCACCCTCGTCGCGCGTGCCGGGATCGTGGCTTTCTATACCTGCCTGTATTTCAAAATCAGCACCTTCATTCACTATTTTATTCCTGATTTCTTCCAGGCTTTTGCGGGCGTATGTATCCAGCTCGGGGCTCACGGCGGGGTCTATTACTATCTGCCCCATCTCTACCGTAGCAGGAAAGAAAGGCAGGCTGTCAACAGGTATATTGTCATAAAACCGTTTTACTTCTACCGGGGTTACCTTTACAGTTTCCAGTATGCCAGACTGCATACGCTCAGACAACAGCATTTCTTCTGTTATCTCGCGGTTTTCTTCTTTTAGCTGGTAAATGGTTTTGCCGGAAAGCTCTTCTACCTTTTCTTTAGAGCCGTATTGCATGATGAAATAGCGCACCCTGTTTTCCAGTGTAGATTCCACTTCTTCGGCACTCACCTCGATACTATCCCTGCCTGCCTGCTCTACCAGTAGTTTCTGCAATACCATTTGCTCTACTATATCGCATTTCACATTTTCGCCCAAGGTAGGGTCTGTTTGTAAAGCAGAGGCTACCTGCTGGTCAACTTCAGATTGCAGTATGATGCGGCTTTTGCCTACTACACCTATAATTTTATCTAAGGGTTGTGAAAAAGAAACTGTGGCAGCGCATAGCAGCAATAGTGTCAACCATGCTTTACCCTGTATTGCAAAAGAAGTAGGACTGTTATTCGTCATTGAGTATTAATAAGGCGAAAACTGAATAATGTGGGGCAAATGTAATGTATTTGAGCTGGTTGGCAGAACAGCCAAAATATTTTTAACGTTTATCTTCAGCTTTCTTTTTTTCAAATATGCCGTCCACGGTTTTTTCGTTATAAAATTCGTTGGGCAGGGGTTTGTAGGGGTATTGGTTCATCCAGCCCTGCAGGCGGGGCATGGCTTCGGGGTGAAATTTTATCCAGGCGTCATATTGTTGCTGGTTCTCCGTTTTGCCAAACATCCACTGGTTATATATATCAAAATAGCCGTTGCTTACCAGCTGGTTGTACCGGGTAAAAAGGGAAAAAGGATATTTCTCTGCATACTGCATAGTCCAGTCCATAAGGAAGCGTGTACGCAGGATGGTCAGGTTTTCGGTAGTAATGCCATCAGTTATCACCGGTGCCAGTTGTATATAGGTACTGTACACGGCCTCTTCAAAGCCTTTGCTGCCCTTACCGGCCGTTTTGCCAAACTTAGGCACATTACCTGTAGCTACTGATGTATATAATCTCTTATAGGCTTCCAGCACCATAGCCCGGGTATCATAAGAGCGTTTTGTCTGTTGTTCAATATTTATAAAAATTTCCCCGTATATGATGGCCCACACCATTTTGTTGGTGTTCATATACATCCTGGCGGCCTCGTAATAATTAAGGTGGTAGGCGGGGTCTTTCTGTATGCCGTCCAGCCAGGCCTCCAGTGCATACACCTGCTCGTTGTCTGCCTCGTGCAGCAATCCTGCCTGGTGATATAGCGTACCCGCGTTGGGTATATCATTTATTGCATCCCGCAGCAGCTTTTTGGCTTTTTTGGTTTCATTGATGGCCACAAGGCTCTGTGCCATTATCCTGTAAGTTTCAGCATCGGCCTGCTGCTGTTTTATTATAGGCTCCAGCGTGGCAATAGCATCATCGTAGCCCTGTGCCAGGTAGTAGGCATGTGCCAGCTCGCGGTGCAGCAATACTATATCGGGCGCTATCTGCATGGCCTGCTGGTAACGTATAATAGCCTGGCGCAGGTTGCCCTGCGAGTGGAATTCGCGTGCCTGTTTGTAGAGGTTCTCTATCTCGGGGTTGGGCCACGATACCTGGGCTACCGCCCCGTGCAGGCATGCAAATAATAATAAGCAGGTAATAATATAGCGTAGTTGCAGCATCATAACAGCGCGCAAAAATACCACTATGTACGTAGAAATAAAGAATTTTATCTGGATGTATAAGGTGTAATAGTTTTTTCCTTTAGAACTATTTAACATTTTATTGATACATACAGGTTTACAAATCATCTGTATGCATTAACTTGCAGGCGATGAAAATTGTGTTGGCGAGCATATTTATGTTGATTTTTTCCTTCCAGGTGCTGCCTGTAAAGGAAATAGGCAAACTATTGTTCAAAGGCACAATGACGGAAGAGATACACGAGAGTGAGCCCGATAGCAGCAGTAAGATAAAAAAAGACAGTGACCCCTGTATGCCATACAAGGTACAGGGCAATTACAACAAGAACATACTGCATACGTGCGGCCGGTTGAAAACAACCACGCCCGAAAATGTGTCTAAACAGCATATACCCGATATCATTACCCCTCCGCCCAACTATATAGGGTAAATTCTACATCTGACCGGGTTATTACAATTATTCTTTACTACTTATTATTACAATAGGGGTTTTATCTCCTTGTACATACATTGATTTTTATGAAAAAAACAGGTTTTTTCAGTAACATAAAACACGATGCCATAGCAGGCGTTATAGTCTTCCTCATTGCCCTGCCTCTTTGCCTGGGTATAGCACAGGCATCGGGCGCACCCCTGTTTTCAGGTATAGTTGCCGGCATAGTAGGGGGTATAGTCATAGGTGCTTTAAGCGGGTCGCAGCTAAGTGTAGTGGGCCCGGCTGCAGGGCTCACAGCCATAGTGCTGGTGGCCATAGCCGACCTTGGCGCTTTTGATATTTTCCTCTGCGCGGTAATGGTAGCAGGCATGGTACAGTTACTGTTAGGCTTTTTAAGGGCCGGCGGAATCGCCAACTACTTTCCCAATAGCGTGATAGAAGGTATGCTGGCCGGTATAGGGCTTACTATAATACTAAAACAGATACCCGAAGCCATGGGTTATGATGGCGAGGGGCATGAAAGAATGGTAGATGCTGATGATGGCTTTACCTGGGATTACATTACTTCTTCTTTTAACCATATTGAAACAGGTGCGCTGGTCATCTCAATAGTAGGTTTGGGCATACTGATGTTATGGACCTTGAAGCCCTTTAAAAAACTAAAGCTTGTACCAGCCGGGCTGATGGTGGTAGTATTGGGCGTATTAATTAATGAGTTTTTTAAAATGCAGGGGTCGGGCTTGTACCTGAGTAATATACACCAGGTAAACCTGCCTATTGCGGGTAGCTTTTCAGAGTTTGTAGGACAATTTACCCTGCCCGATTTCAGTGGTTTTACTAACCCTAAAGTATGGCAGACGGGTGTGGTGATAGCTGTAGTAGCAACTATAGAAACACTGTTGTGTATAGAAGCAACAGATAAGCTTGACCCGCTGAAGCGATATACCCCCACAGACAGAGAATTAAAGGCGCATGGTATAGGAAATATGATAAGCGGCCTGATAGGCGGCCTGCCCATGACATCGGTAATTGTACGCTCTTCGGCCAATATAAATGCCGGTGCCAAGTCAAAAACTTCCACCATCCTGCACGGTACGTTGTTGCTGGTGTGTGTGGGTACCATCCCTTTAGTACTTAACATGATTCCCAAAGCGTCACTGGCTGCCATCCTGATATTTACAGGTTATAAATTGTGCAACCCCGCTACCTTCAAGCATATATATAAAGAGGGCGGCCTGACGCAGTTTATACCCTTTGTGGTAACGGCGGTGGCAGTTGTATCGCTCGACCTGCTGAAAGGTGTAGGTATAGGCCTGATGCTGAGCATTATCGTGCTCTTGTATAAAAACATGCGTATCCCTTTCTTTTTCCGCAGAACGGTGGGCAACAACGGGGAACTGATAGAGATGAAACTGGCGCAGGAGGTCTCTTTCCTGAATAAAGCCGGTATAAAAATGGCGCTGGACAGGTTGCCCGAAGGCAGCAAGGTAATAATAGATGCTAGCGATGCAGAATATATTGACTATGATGTACTGGAATTGATAAAAGAATACCAGTCTTCAAAAGCTGCTGACAAGGGTGTGGAAATGTCTTTGAAAGGATTTAAGAATATATACAAGATACCTAAATCTAATTTTTCTTACGATACCATATCTACTTTTAAAAGCGAGAACGATGACAACCTGAAACAGACATCAGGAGATTATAAAAAGCTGATAAAAGAGCTGGATAACAACGAATAACGGTTTCTGCGATACTTTTAAGCTGTCGGCAATCTGTCATTGCCGACAGCTTTTTTTATATGCCATCAAAAATGGCGTAAAAATGAATGGTTTACAGACAATTTGTCCCGGTTTTTACCCATGGCAAAATTATTGCTGTTAACTTCGCGGATGATTTTCAAAAAAAAGACCAAGATGGACGAAAAAATGACCCAGCAGGAGCATGTGCCTCATGAAAATGCAGAGAATATAGAGCGTACGGAAACAGAAAGCACTGATAGTGAAGTGGTAGAAGAACAAAATGAGATTTCTGCCACGGAGCAATTGCAGGCCGAACTGGACGAAATGAAAGATAAGAACCTGAGGCTGGTGGCAGAGTTTGACAACTTCAGGAAACGTACTGCAAAAGAAAGGATAGAACTGATAGCAACTGCCGGAAAAGATATAGTACAAAGCCTGCTGGATGTTGTAGATGACAGCCACCGTGCTTTGAAACAAATGGAAACAGACAACGATGCGGAAAGCATAAAAGAAGGGGCAAGGCTCGTCTTTAACAAACTGCAACATGTACTACAACAAAAAGGGCTGAAAGCAATGGAATGCCAGGGTAAGGAGTTTGACGCAGACCTGCACGAGGCCATAACTGAAATACCAGCACCTGCAGAAGAAATGAAAGGTAAAATACTGGATGTGGTGCAGCCCGGATATTACCTGAACGATAAACTGATACGCCACGCCAAGGTAGTGGTTGGCGCGTAAAACAATATTTTTATGCCCTGTATAAAGCGGGGCCACTAACATAATATATGGCAAAAAGAGATTATTACGAGGTGTTAGGGGTGGCTAAGGGAGCCAGTGCGGATGAAATAAAGAAAGCATACAGGAAGATAGCTATGCAATACCACCCCGACCGTAATCCGGGTGATGCTGCTGCAGAGGAAAAGTTTAAAGAAGCTGCAGAGGCATATGATGTATTAAGCGATGCCGATAAAAAAGCCCGTTACGACCGTTTTGGCCATGCCGGTATGGGTGGCGCTGCAGGCGGCGGACGCGGTCCCGGCGGCATGAATATGGACGATATCTTCCAGAATTTCGGCGACATTTTCGGCGACGATATGTTCGGTAGTTTCTTTGGTGGTGGTGGCGGACGGTCAGGCGGTCCCCGTCGTGGTACACGCGGTGCCAACCTCAGGGTAAAGCTGAAACTGAATTTTTCTGAAATAGCTAATGGTGCGAATAAGAAGATAAAGGTTAAAAAATATGTGTACTGCAATACCTGCAATGGTAGTGGTGCAAAAGATACTGCATCGGTACAGACATGCGGTACCTGTGGTGGCAGCGGCCAGGTAAGGAAAGTGCAGAGCACCTTCCTGGGGCAGATGCAGACTGTAACCACGTGCCCTACCTGTAATGGCGAAGGCACGCAGATAAAGAATAAATGTACCTCGTGTAAAGGAGAGGGGCGTGTATATGGCGAGGACACCATCAATATAGATATACCTGCCGGTGTGTACGATGGTATGCAATTAAGCATGGGTGGCGCAGGTAATGCCGGTGAACGTGGCGGCCCCAACGGAGACCTGCTGATACTGATAGAAGAAGAAAAACATCCGCATCTGAAACGCAATGAGCTGGATGTAATTTATTACCTGTACCTGTCTTTCCCCGATGTGGTGAATGGCACGCAGGTAGAAGTGCCTACTATAGATGGTAAAGCCAAAATAAAAATACCGGCAGGCACACAAAGTGGTAAGATTTTCAGGTTGAAAGGAAAAGGTTTCCCCGCTTTTCAATCTTATGAGAAAGGTGACCAACTGGTAGAGGTAAATGTTTGGACACCGCAAACGCTTACAGCTGAGGAAAAAGCAGCTATGGATAAACTGGCCAGGTCAGCAAATTTCCAACCGGGAGAAAATGCCGCTGAGGAAAGGGAGGACCGCAGTTTTTTTGATAAACTGAAAAACGCCTTCGGGGGTTAATCTGCGTAGCTGAAATGTTATGGAAAGGAGCATCCTGCTGACTAACGACGGTTCTTGTACCGTACTCGTATCAGCAACAGGAGATACCTACCATAGCCGGCATGGCGCTATACAAGAGAGCAGGCATGTATATATAGATGCGGGGCTGGATTATTATATACAGCAACACCCCGGTGCAAGTGCTGTAAGGGTTTTTGAAACAGGACTTGGTACAGGTTTAAACGCCCTGCTGACAGGCTTATACGCTGTTCAGCACAACATCAATATATCTTATCATACGGTAGAGCCTTTTCCTTTAATACAGGAGGAATTCAGCCGGTTAAATTACGGTGAACTGGTACAGGATAAGGGTATGTTATCGGCCATACATCATTCAGGTTGGGGAAAGGTAGTGAACATCAACCCTCACCTGCAATTGACCAAACATCGTCTTACTCTTGACGCTTATCATTTCCAGGAAACATTTGATGTAATTTATCACGATGCCTTTGCACCGGGTGTACAACCGGAGTTGTGGACCGAAGAGGTATTTAAACAATTATATAGAATAACATCACCGGGCGGCGTACTGGTTACTTACAGCAGCAAAGTAGTGATAAGGAGGGCTATGGAGCAGGCAGGCTACATAGTAGAAAAGGTGCCCGGCCCGCATGGCAAGAGGGATATGGCGAAAGCCACAAAGCCCTATTGATAATGGGTTGCAAAGCATAATATGCATTTGTCGTTTGTTATCTGCTCGTTAACTAAATGCAATTTGCTCGTTAATGATATTCAATGTTTTATAATGCGATAGGGTTGATATTACATTTACATCCTCACATACATTTAAGATAAAGAGGATTATGAAAAACAAACTATTATTGATGGCATTTGCCACGCTATTACTTGCATCTTGTAGTAAAGAGAGCAATACAACAACTTCGGTTATTTCCGCAGACCAGGTATCCCTGGCTAAGCAAGGGCCACAGGCAAGGCCATTCACAGGATCTATGACGTATAATTTTGCTGCAAATGAAAACCTCCCATGTGATTGCGGCGATTTCTTTCCAATAGGTACATTTTCAGGTACCGGCAACCTGAGCCATTTAGGCAAAACTACCTCATTGATTAAACCATGTGTAGGCCCATTGTTGCAAGAGGGTAACCTTATTGGCAATCATGTAGGCGTTGAGTGTGCATATTTTGTGGCTGCGAACGGAGATAGTTTGTACTGCTATACTTATCCTTACGACTTATATTTTACGCCTGTAGGTGCTGTGGGTATTGCTACTGTAGATTTTACAGGTGGTACGGGACGTTTTAAAAATGCTACAGGTTCATTTACAGGTACGGTAACTGTGGGGCAAACAACAGCGACGTTTACAAATTTGAAAGGCACAATCATATACTAAATAAAAAACAGTATTACCCGGGTAAATGCGTTGTGAATGCCGGCTATTTGTAGCCGGCATTCGTCGTTTTTTATAGCTGAATTATAAACCTTTCCTAAAAAAAATGCGGTAAGTAATTAAAAAATGGTTAAATTAGAACAAATAATTACCTCTATATGATACAAAAAATTACTCTTTCAATGCTCTTATTTGCAGGTCTTACTATAAACCAGGCCGGAGCACAGATGAAGTTACAAGCGACAAGTAAGGCAAACAACACAGGTTCAGTTTCTGACAGTGTAAAATACTTTCATTCAGGTGCTAAAGGCTACGGCACGCCAAAATATCTACGGGTGCCTGAATTTGAGCTGATGGAAGATTCATCTCACATCTTCAGTGCAGGTGTTCTTACAAAAAAGACAGTGAGCACCTATACAGGTACTGATTTTAACCAAAAAATTACCCAGACATTAAATAGTGGTAACTGGAGAAATTCCGGACGGACAAGGATAGTTTATAAATCAAATAAACCCGATACGGTATATTATGATACCTGGTCAACAATGGGCTCCGGTAGCTGGAGGCTGAGCTCTTGCATAGTGTACACATGGAGTGCGGATAATGTTGCAAGTGCAACAAGGTTAACACGTTCATTTGGCCGAAATCCCAAATGGGAAAATGACTGGAAAACTTCTTACGGTTATTCTGGAGGCAATATTTCAGACTCTGCTCACCAGGAATGGACAAGCGGAGCATGGGCGAATAAGGAAAGGAAGAAATATACATGGACTGCTGGAAAGCTTACACAAGTTGACCAGGATGGAGGAACCGGAACTACCTGGACACCCTTTTACAGGGCAACATATACATATGATGGAAATGGCCGTGTTATATTAATAGATAACAAGGCAAGTAACGGGTCTGGCGGCTGGAAAAATTTCCAGAGAGATACAATTATGTATAACGCGGGTAATACTACATCTGCTCCCGATACACTCCTTCGTGTAGATGCCTCTACCGGAAACTTTGTAAATCAATACCAGTTGGGCTTTGAATATATGCCTAATGGCCTTGTAACTAAACGCACATCACTTCAGTGGGACGGTGTCAGTAAATTTATACATGGCGGCCAGGATAGTGTTTTGCGCTGGTATTGGGATTATAACGTCAGCGTAGAGAAATTAGATGGTAAAGGGTATGTGCTGAATGTATATCCATCGCCGGCCAGCAATACTATTAATATAGCAATACAAGGTGGCGACAGCAGGCAGGTGCAATATGCTATAGTTGATATGCAGGGTAGGGTAGTGAAAAACTGGAACGAAGCTGCGCAAGCCGTTAGCACTGTTTCAATTGCAGAATTACCTGCCGGTAACTATATGCTGCATATAAATGACGGCTCGCAAACCGCTACCAGGAAATTTTCTGTAGTGAAATAGATAAAAAGCATTTTGGTTACTCATTAGTATAAGCCCCTCAATAAAATGAGGGGCTTATTTCATACAGCTGCAACAGGAAAATAATCCGGCTGTACTACATTAACACCAATGTTGGTTTAAATACGGTAAATTGGGGTAGATTGATTTTTATCTGCGGATATATTCACTTCAATTGACCTTGCCGCCGGGACAGTAATTCTTCTAACCGGAAAAATATAGTGGCAGGGCGGCAATAATATTATGACACAGAAACATGAAAAACACCAGGCCGGAGTATGCCTTGATAACAGCCATGCACGGATAATTGCAGTAGGTAGTGATAAGGAAGCCGGTATTTATGAAGTGCTGCACAACGTAAAGTCTGCTGAGCACAGCACTGGTGGTAGCGAACATACAATGAACAACGCAAAACATGCAGACAGTATTAAATACTTTAAAGACATTTCTGCACAATTACTGCCGTATGATGATATACTGCTTTTTGGCACTGGTAAATCGCAGGAGCAGTTGCATAACTTCCTGAAAGAAGACCAGCAATTCAGCCATAAAAAAATAACAGTTGATAGTTCAGACCATCTTACAGACCCGCAAATGATAGCTAAGGTCAGGGATTTCTTTAAGTCGTAACTTACATAACCAAATAGCAAGCCGCCCTGAAAAAGGCGGCTTTGTTGTTATATGAAACCAGGACCGATTATGGCAGGACTATTGCACGATGCACTTTTACCTGTTCCAGGAAATATTCGTCGTGAGAGATAACAATAACTGTTCCATCGTATCCATTAATAGCTTTGATTAGTATTTCAATGTTTTGAATATCAAGGTTATTGGTTGGTTCATCCAATATAATCATATCCCGCGCCTGGTTGCCAATTGTAAGGCAACAGAGCATCAACCGCATTTTCTCACCTCCACTTAGCATAGCGCAGGACTTGTCCCAGTATGATTTCGTAAACAGGAAATGGGTCAAGCGGCTTTTCAGTTCATGCTCCTGTATATTGCCTGTATTGAATTTCTGTGCCTGTTCATAAACCGTAAGGGTATGCTCAATTAGTGAATAGTCCTGGTCTATATAAGTAGCACGCACACCTCCTCCATTAATTGTTCCTGCAAGTGGTTTGATTTCATTAAGCATCATTTTAACCAGTGTTGTTTTTCCTGACCCGTTTGGGCCTTTTATAGCGATACGTTCCCCGCTACTGATGGTGAAACTCAAAGCTTCTTTCCATAGTGGTATACTGCCGTAGCTAAAATTGACGGCTTTTACTTCAACCAGTACTTTGCCTTTATGTACATCAGAATTGTCAAATCCTATTTTCATTTTGTCTTTTGCGGGCAGTTCTTTTCGCATGTGGGCTATCTCGTTTGATAAAGAACTCGTCTTTTCGGCATGAACAGCTTTCGTGTATGCTGTGCTCCTCTCAGCCTTATTCCTCAACGTATTCATAGCTATTGTAGGTAACCCCGATTTTTCCTGTTTTTTCTTTCCCCTCGCATCCAGCTTTTGTTGCCGTTCCAGTGCTTCGCGCTCTGTTTCTTTAGCCTTACGCAATGCTTTTTCACGGCTCTTCAGCTCTTCATTAAAAGCATTTAGTTCTATAGCTTTCTGCTCTGTGTAAAAGTCATAATTGCCTCCATAAACTGTTATTCCCCGGTTACTCAGTTCGTAAACATTATTCAGCAGGTTGAGCAATGTAATGTCGTGGCTCACGACAACCAGTGTTGTGGCGGTAGTTTGTATATAATTGTAGAGCATACCCCTGCTGGCATTATCCACGTGATTGCTGGGCTCATCCAGCAATACCAGTTGTGGCTTATGTATCATGATGCCGGAAAGAAACACTTTGGTCTTCTGGCCACCGCTAATGGTGTTCATTTTTTGTGAGAGGTTTAATCCATCCAGTTTCCAGTACGCAAGTGCCTCATTGCAGCGTTCTTCTATAGCCCAGTCGTCATTAAGACGAGCCATATTTGTGTCGGTTACATTTCCTGCCAATATTTCTTTTAATGCCTTTAATTTATCGTCAACACCCAGAACCTGTGCAATAGTATAATCATTATACTGGCCGAAATGCTGGGGTACATAATAAGGCTGCGTTTCACGCTTTATCTTTCCGGCCGAAGGCGATATATTGCCGGCCATGATTTTAAGCAGGGTAGATTTGCCCGAGCCATTATTTCCAATCAGTGCAATTTTATCTTGCCAGTTAATGGCAATATTAATATTATTAAATAGTAAGTCCTTATCAGGATGCGTATAGGCTACGCCTTGAAGTAATAACATAATTTCCCCCTTTTAAAAAAGTGAATAAACTCGTTCAGCTAATTTTTAGAAAGAAATTTGTTTACATCTTTATTATTCTTAGAGGAAAATTTAACTACGGCATAAAACCGCAGACATTTTACAAAAGTAGGAAAAAATACAAATGCAGCATGGAACATCGTCCGCAACATGCAGTATTAACGATTTATTTAGGAGCTTTTTATCATTTTTGCTTTTTACTTGTTAGCCGTCCACAGACAGTTTTGTATATTTAAGCCAGAATGCACCTCAATGCTAAGACAAACCCAACAACAAAAATTATTACAAAAGCTTTCGCCTCAGCAGATTCAGCTTATGAAACTGCTGCAGGTGCCTACAGTTAATCTGGAAGAACGTATAAAAGAAGAGCTGGAAGAAAATCCGGCACTGGAAGTAGGCGCAGAAGAAAACAATGACGAATACGACCTGGACGATAAAGAAGAAGACAACTTTGAAACAGATGACGTAGAGCTGAGCAATGACGATAGTGAGCAGATAGACCTTGACGATTTCCTGCGGCAGGAAGATAATGATGGTGGTGGCGACTTTAACGACTACTATGGCAACCAGGATAACGAGCGCCCTGATACTCCTGTACGGGTTGAAACCAGTTTTCATGACCACCTGCTGAACCAGCTGAGTATGCTGGGGCTGGATGACCACCGCCAGGCCGTAGCAGAACAGATAATAGGCAGCATAGACGAAGACGGGTACCTGAGACGTGAGCCGCAGGCGCTGGTGGACGACCTGGCCTTTGGCCAGAATGTGATAACCAGCGAGCAGGAGGTGCATGAAATAATAGCATTGATACAGCAATTTGACCCACCCGGTGTATGCGCATGGACGCTGCAGGAATGCCTGGAGCTGCAACTGAAAAGGATAGAGCCGCGTACCCCTGCTGTGACCCATGCGCTGGACACAATGACCAGGTACTTTAACGAGTTTATAAAAAAACACTACGATAAAATACAAAAACACCTGAACCTGAATGATGAGGATTTTAAAGAAGTAATCAATATCATCATAAAGCTGAACCCCAAACCCGGCTCAGCGTTCGGTAGTGTAAATAAAGCAGGCAGCTACATATTGCCAGACTTCTTTGTTTACAATAACAACGGGAAATTAGAATTGTCGCTCAACTCTAAAAATGCGCCGGAGCTGCGTATATCTACAGGTTATAAGGAAATGATGCAGGCTTACGACCGCGGTGATAAAAAAGATAAACGCCAGAAAGAAGCTTTAATGTTCATCAAGCAAAAGCTGGACTCCGCCAAGTGGTTTATAGATGCAATAAAGCAACGCCAGCATACACTGCTGGAAACCATGCAGGCTATCATTGCGTTTCAACAGCAGTTCTTCCTGACGGGCGATGAAACCATGCTGCGCCCCATGATATTAAAAGATATAGCTGAAATAACCCAGCTTGATGTATCTACCGTGTCTCGGGTGGCTAACAGTAAATACGTGCAGACAGAGTTCGGCACCTATAAGCTGAAATACTTTTTCTCAGAAGCATTACAGACTGAAAATGGGGAAGAGGTATCTACACGCGAGGTAAAGAATATACTGAATGAAATAATAAAGAGCGAGAATAAGCGCAAGCCCCACAGCGATGAAAAACTGACAACTATGCTACAGGAAAAAGGCTATAATATAGCACGCCGCACAGTTGCAAAATACCGTGAGCAACTAAATGTACCAGTTGCCCGCCTGCGCAAAGAATTATAGTGCTTTATTTATTTTTTACCTGCCATCATCTGGGCAGTAGCGTCCAATGCATTGTAAAATTCCTCGCCGTATTTACGTATCAGCGGCCCTTTCAGAAATTGGTACACAGGCACTTTTAACTGCTTGCCCAGTTTACACGCGGGTGCGCACATTACCTTTCTGGGTGCATAGTTAAGCGCTTCAAAGCCCGGGCTTTCTTTTACGCGTATCGGGTACAGGTGGCAGGATATCGGTTTTGGGAAATCTATCTTACCCTCGCGAAAGAGTTTTTCAAAACTGCATTTTACTATGCCGCTAAAATCAGTGTAGGCATATACACATATACCACCATTTAATGTTGGCGTTACATAACCATACTCATCATCTATTGTATGCGTGCCTGCACGTTCTACCTCTGTTATATAGTCTATATGCAGCAAGTGTTTTACTTTGGGGTAGTATTTTGCAACAAGATGCGTTTCTTCTTCTGTGAGGGGCGCACCGCAATCTCCATCTACGCAGCAGCCTCCTTTACATTTGTTCAGGTCGCAAACAAACTGCTCCTCCACTATTTCATCACTCACCAGTATGTTGTCTATTGCAATCATCAGATCTTACATGTTTATATACGCCATCAGCAGGTTGTATCGGTCCATCATATCATCCTTATTACTACGCTCGCCGTACATTTCTTTTACTGTATAGCCAAAACGCTCGTATGTAGATGCCAGTGATTCCAGGTTGCTGCGGTTTGTTTTTATAGTCAGTTCCAGCTTGTTGCTCACCCTGTTGGTAAACAAATGCGTAGTTATAATAGCTACATCTTCGCTTTCGCAAATACGGGCTATTTCATACAGGCTGTAGTCCAGCGGGTTCACTTCAAGTATCAGCACACCGCCGGGTGTATCTATACCGCTGTTTTCTGCCAGGTAGTTAATGAGTGTTTCGTGTGTGGCGGCGCCTAAATATTTATTCTGCTCGTCTATTACCGGCAGTACAGATAAGTGCTGGCTGTATGCCATGCGCAAAGCATCGTATGCATGGCCGCCAACAAATACTGCCGGGCTGTACCTTAGATAGTCAGTTGTAGTTAATGACTCTTCCGGTGTGTCCCACTCCAGCATATCACTATGCTTTATAAGGGCAAGGTATTGCCCGTCTGCAACAACAGGTATCTGCTCCAGGTTGTTTTCTTCCATCAGCCTCAGTGCTGTATCGCCTGTATCTGTTGGCAGAATGGTTGGTATCTCGTATGATATGATGCTTTTTACTGACATGGCTATTGGTGCATTTTAAATTTATCTACAACACATAGTTCTTACACCTCTATACAAAGGTGAGGGATTTATTATGTACCAACAATAAATAAGTTCTTAAAATATCAGGATTTGTGCCTGTTGAGGAAACCGTCCAGTATTTTATTAAACTCACCCGGCACCTCCATCATAGGCGCATGCCCGCATTTATCTATCCAGTGTACTTCTGAATTAGGTATCAGCTTCTGAAACTCTTCTGCTACCATTGGGGGCGTAATGGTATCATTTTTACCCCATATCAGGCAGGTAGGCACCTTAATATCGTTAAGCTCATCGCCCAGGTTGTGTTTTATAGCAGAGCGCGCCAGTGATATTATTTTCAAGGCTTTCATGCGTGTATTAACAATAGAATATACCTCATCTACCAGCTCTTTTGTCGCCACAGCAGGGTCGTAAAATGTAAGTTCTGTTTTCTTACGTATATAATCGTAATCGCCACGTTTAGGATATGTTTCCCCCATACCATTCTCAAACAGGCCGGAGCTGCCCGTCAGGGTAATGGTTTTTACTTTTTCCTGGTGTTTCAGCGTATAAACCAGGCCAACATGGCCACCCAGCGAGTTGCCCAACAGGTGAACATTATCCAGCCCGCGCGCGTCTATAAATTTCTGTACATGCTTGGCCAGCCCGGATACCGAGGTATCAAGCAAAGAAAGATCGAACAAAGGCAGCATTGGGATAATTACCTTATGGCTGAGCTTAAAATGATCCACCAAGTCTTTAAAGTTACTCAATGCGCCAAACAGGCCATGTAAGAGCACCAGGGGCTCTCCTTCACCCTCCTCTACATACTTGAATTTGCCAAACTGTTTTATCTCGTACTGCATGTAACACTCTTATTGACTGCTAAAATACTACTGTTTATCAGAAAAACATACTGTTGTGCCGGCAAGCAGTATTTTGTTTCTATTATCACTAATGAAAAAAGACTATAATGCATGTGAAGAATAATATTTTTAGCAATTCCCTACCAAAGCATTAGCTAACTTTGCAGGGCTTTTTCCGTGCAATTTTTTCGATTATGACAGGACAATACTGCCATTCACTTACTGAGTATAAACGTTTAGCTACAAAAGAGGTACGCATAGGCAACCTGCTGCTGGGCAATGGCAACCCAATACGCATACAAACCATGACCACTACCGATACGATGGATACGGAGGGTACGGTAGCACAATGTATCCGCTGTATAGAGGCGGGTGCAGAACTTGTACGCATAACCGCACCCAGTAAAAAAGAGGCGGAAAACCTGGCTGTAATCAAGAAGATATTGAACACGAAGGGCTATAATACCCCCCTGGTGGCGGATATACACTTTACACCAAACGCTGCAGAAATAGCTGCGCGCATTGTTGAAAAAGTACGCGTGAACCCGGGCAACTATATTGATAAAAAGAAGTTTGACTTTATAGAATATACAGATGCCGCATATGCCGCAGAAATAGACCGTATACGCGAACGCTTTACACCACTGGTTAGAATCTGCAAAGAATACGGTACCGCCATGCGCATAGGTACCAACCACGGCTCTCTAAGCGACCGTATTATGAGCCGGTATGGTGATAGCCCCATAGGTATGGTAGAAAGTGCTATGGAATTTCTAAGGATAGCCCGTTACGAAAGCTATCACCAGGTAATACTCAGCATGAAATCCAGCAATCCACAGGTGATGGTGCAGGCATACAGGCTGCTGGTGAAGCAAATGATGGAAGAATTTGGTGAGTGCTACCCGCTGCACCTGGGCGTAACAGAAGCCGGAGATGGTGAAGACGGCAGGATAAAAAGTGCTATAGGTATAGGTACGCTATTAGAAGACGGCATTGGTGATACCATCCGCGTATCCCTGACGGAAGACCCTGAATTTGAAATACCGGTGTGCAAGGATATTGTAAACAGGTATGCTAACAGGGAGGGCCATCAGCCCATTGAGCCTGTAACAACTGCACTACCTTACAACCCGTTTGAATATAAACGCCGTAGCACCAATGTTGTGAATAATACAGGCACGGGGCATGTCCCTGTAGTTGTGGCCGATTATTTGAAACGGGAAGCAATTACCACTAAAGACCTTACGTCCATTGGTTATCGTTATGACGAGGCAACTGATAAATGGAATATAGGTGATGCGGCGGCAGACTATATTTATACCGGTAAAAAAATATTAGACTTCTACCTGCCCGGCACATTGCAGGTGATATGCGACTATGACACCTGGCAAATAGCCGCAGACAAAACAAAATATCATCCGCTGTTTAAAGCTGTGGAATACATAAGCTATACGGGTGATACACACATGCTGCACTTTGTATCAGTAGATGCCGGTGCGGCGTGGGATACGATACAGTTGCTGCTGCAGAAGGCAAAAGACAGCGATGGAATTGTGTTGTGTATAGAAAGCATGAACACACACACCATGCCCTCTGTACGCAGGCTAATGATGGAACTGCAATTGCACAATATCAATTGTCCTGTGATACTTTGCGCGCATAACAGGGATAAAACCGTTGACGAACAACTGATAGATTTTGCCACCAATACAGGAGGACTGATGCTGGATGGGTTTGGCGACGGGGTGTGGCTCTGGAACCATATGCAGCATATCGAGAACATGAGGGCCACGGGCAGGACCTATCTTGAGGTGAAAAACAACCACCAGTTCCTGAATAATACAGCATTCTCAATACTACAGGCTACACGTACCCGCATCAGTAAAACAGAATATATCAGTTGCCCAAGTTGCGGCCGTACCTTGTTCGACTTGCAGGAGACCACTGCTATGATACGCAATGCCACCAATCATTTGAAAGGTGTGAAAATTGCCATTATGGGTTGCATTGTAAACGGCCCCGGCGAAATGGCCGATGCCGACTTTGGATATGTAGGCAGCGGCCCGGGGAAAATCACTTTGTACAAAAACAAAGACGTGGTAAAACGCAACGTGCCCAGCGAAATAGCCGTGAACGAGTTGATACAGTTATTGAAAGATAACGAAGTGTGGATAGAACCTACTGAGGTATAATAACAGGCTCCTGTTCTGTTTCATTTTCCTTCTCCATATCCAGGCTTTTTCTGCGCAATACTACCAGTAATGCCAGGCTGATGTAAAACAACGACCCCACTTTATGTGTTTCCAGCAACTCTGAGAAGAAATTGTTGATAAAGGCAGATGCGAGCATCATAGCCGCACCCAGTGTAGCGTACTTATAGAACTTGTCTTTAAATCTATGATAAGTTTTCTGGGCCTGGGCAAACGCTACCATTATAAGCACGCCATACAATATCATAGCAGGCCAGCCCTGTTCTACCAGCATATACAGGAAATAGTTGTGCGTGGTAGATTTCTCTGTGTTGCGGCTTACATAAGTTTTAAATGAACTTACCGCATAAGGTTTGTAGTAGTAATAGAAGGCATTTGGCCCCCAGCCTTTTACAGGCTCATCCACACTCATACGTATGGCTGCAATCCAACGATAGAGGCGTTCCATCGATGACATGTCTTCTCCCCTGAAAGTAGCGAGAATATGCTCAGAAAAATTCTTGTGCATATAGGTTTTTTCAAAGTTGGGGCGGAAGTTGATGTACCTGTTGTCTTTTGCCATGATGACAATGACAAGAGCGATGAAACCTATAAATGCCGGCATGATAAGGTTGGCCAGCCTGATTCGTATAGCTATAGCGACACCAATAGCAAATATTACAGCTACTACAGCCGCACGTGCAAACGTAAGGTATATAGCAGGAATGAAAAAGATGATTAAACCTACCAGTATTACAGTAGTAAAGGGATTGCGCCATTTGCGGCTCATAGGTATAGCTACCAGCAACAATGGGAAGAATATGGATAACACTGCTGAATAATCAACGTGGTTGTAATACAACTCGCCAATGGCCTGTTCCACCCTGCGAAATTCAAAACCACGCGCAGCATGACGTATGGTAATGATAATCATAGTGACTATGAGTGGAACAAGGAAAAGAAGAAACGCATGACGGAAGTCTTTCTTTTGCCTGAAAACATAGTAGGGTAGCACAAAGAAGGAAATAAGGAACCATATCTTCGCTGCCATAAATTTTACAGACAGCAATATTTCCTTAGAGAATATCACCGCTACTACCATCCAGATAAACTGCAAAGCGACGAGGGTTACTATCGGGTCTTTAAGCCAGTCCCGCCTGCCCAGTACTTTAGGGTTCTGTATGAAAATAAAAGGAAACAGGAACATAAATATCCACATCAACGGCTCATCCGGCAACGAGGTGGATAATGAACTGGATATTTCAAAATCAATAGAGATTGGTATGGTAAACAGGAACAGCATATAGGCTGTTTTCCAGTTCACCAGTAACAGCAGCACGTATATAAAGCCTAATGGTAGTAGTATGGTCTTAGGATCTTGAGTATATGCAAAACTCATGATGCCCAGGAACAGTACTGCCAGCCCTATACGAATGAGCCACTTATCGCTTATGTTCAGTACGTCTCTCAACGCTGCGTGTTAATAATAAGGCGGTAGTACGTAACTATCAGAAGATAGATTGCCACAAAAAACAGCCCGAAGAAAGCAGCGCCTAATACTGTAAACAGCAGCCCGATTCCTGCCGGCTTGACGGGTGGGGTAGCCGGTGTTATTACCTGCAGGTAACGGCTTTTATCATTAGCATCGGCACCGGTTCTTAACTCGTTTAAAAGAGACATATTATTAGCCTTGTTCTGCACAAGTTGCTCTTTCATCACACTCAGTTCCGTTTGCTTATCCTGGAGTTGCATTACTTCTACCTTTGCAGTGACAACACCTGCCTTATCGATTAATGCAACCTGCTGCTCAGTTAATTCAGCTATCTCTTTGTCAATGTCTGCTATACTTTGCTCTACCGAGCTGGCAATATTGTTTTTCATTACCAGGTAGTAGCTACGGAATATCTCTTCACTGGTTTGAATGGCCTGGTTAACCACGGCTGCTGCGCGTACGGGGTCTGTATCCCTGAAATACACTTTACCCGTTGTGTATTCAGTACGCTCCATTTTAAACTCATCTTTGAAGATTTCTTTCATCTTCAACCTGTCTTTAGGCTCGTCTTTCTTCAGTTTGTATGCATCCCAGAGGTTCAGCTTATCTGCAACTACCTCCCGCAGCGTGTCAGACGTGGCTATCACCAATACCCTGTCCAGGTCATCATCACCGCCAAAGTAATCTACAAAACGTGTGTCCCTGTTACGGTACAGGTTATTACGGTCTGCATACAGCGGATTTGAGATTATAAAATCGGCTTCGGCTTTATAGCTTTTTTTGCCAATTAAATAAAACAGCCCGCCCAGGGCTGCGGAAACCAGCACGGCAATCAATAAAAGTTTTCTTTTATTACGCAGTGTCTGCACGATATCTACCAGGTCAAAACGAGGATTGCTCATTGTATTTCGTGTATGTGATTATAATTGTTAAACATAGTTATTTTCCCTGAAACAGGGATGCTTACTTTATTATATTACTGTTTCTCCGGCCTGCATTTTTTCAGCATTTTCAGCAAATTGTAATGCTTCTACCATATCTTCTATATCGCCATTCATAAATTCGTCCATATTATATACCGTCATATTGATACGGTGGTCTGTAATGCGGCCCTGGGGGTAGTTGTAGGTACGTATTTTGGCAGACCTGTCACCTGTGCTTACCAGGCTCTTCCGCCTGGTAGCAATGGCTTCTTCATGCTTGCGTACTTCTTCTTCGTATAGTTTGGTACGCAACATATTCATAGCCTTTTCACGGTTGGCAAGCTGGCTACGCTCTGTCTGGCACATTACCACTACACCTGTTGGTATATGTGTCAGCAATACCTTACTTTCTACCTTGTTCACATTCTGTCCGCCAGCCCCACCGCTTCGTGCAGTTTCCATTTTTACATCTGCCGGGTTCAGTTGAAAATCCACCTCTTCCGCCTCCGGCATTACTGCCACGGTAGCTGCTGATGTATGTACCCTGCCACTGGCTTCAGTTGCCGGTACACGCTGCACACGGTGTACGCCACTTTCAAACTTTATCGTTCCATATACGTCAGTGCCTGTCACTTCCAGTTGCACCTCTTTATAGCCACCTACCGTGCCTTCTGTTTCAGACAGCAGGGAAACTTTCCACCCTTTTTTCTCGCAATACTTCAGGTACATACGGTACAGGTCTCCTGCAAAAAGGCTGGCCTCATCTCCACCGGTACCTGCGCGTATCTCCAGTATAGCATTCTTCTCATCCTGCGGGTCTTTAGGTATCAGCATCATCCTGATCTCCGACTCCATCTGTGTCTTTTCTTCTTCCAGTTTCTCCAGGTCTTCTTTGGCCATTGAGCGTAGTTCTTCATCACTCTCGTTAGCCAGTATATCTTTAGCAAATGCCAGGTTGTCCAGGCAGTTTACATATTTGTTACGCGCCGCCACTATGTCTTCCAGCTTGCGGTACTCACGGCTCAGTTCCGTAAACTTTTTATTGTTCGACACTATTTCGGGGTTGGTCAGTGCCACTCCCAAATCGTCAAACCTTGCCTTGATTGCTTCCAGTTTATCCAGCATAACAACTGTTTATTGTATTATTTATTGTGTTTCTTAAACACCACGTTTTCTGATGTAATATTTTTCGCTTTCATGTACCCCGGCAAATCATTGGTTTCTTTAAGGGAACCGTCGTGCAATATTATGAATGATTTATAACCATTTATGTACATAATATTTGCTGCAGTTTCATAGATCCGGTCAGCATCCTCATCCAGGTATTCCATCACCAATACAGGTGCCTTTGTCTGCCATGTATTTATGCCACCGCTTACAGCCTTCACTTCAGCGCCTTCTACGTCAATTTTTATTATCGCAGGCTCCGTTTTATGCTCCTGCAGGAAATTGTCGATAGTAACAGCCTGTACTGTGATAGCTTGCGGACTGTATTTTTTTATCCAGCTTTCCTGTCTGAATTTTTCTATGTCCATTGCATTATACTCTGAATACAGAACAGGAAACTCATGAAAATTTACATCCTCGTTTTTATCTGACACCGCATTATGAAATACAGTGACATTTTTTTTTGCGGCCACATTTTTTGTCAGCAATGCCAAACTACCTTTAGACGGCTCAATGCTCAACACCTTACCGCTGGGTCCTACCAGTGCAGATGCAAGCAAGGTAAAATATCCGAAATGGGCTCCAACGTCCAGGAATGTATCGCCTTCTTTAAGATTCGCAATGAAAAATTTTGCCAGCCTTATTTCAGAATCATGCGTTTTGCCGCCTGTCAGGTATATATCGGTAGCTGCAGGCAAGAGCACATCCATACTTCCGCCAAAAAACAAGGAGGCTTTTTTCAGTGAACCTTTATGGGTAACAGGGTATAGCAACTTTGACAGTAACATAGCATACAGGTATCTTGCCGGCTGGTGCAATAGCCTTGCAAGCTTACTGCCACCGGCAAGCTGTTCTACTTTTTGCAATTGTAATACGGTGTTACCCAAAACAACTATGGTTATTAAATACAACAAACCGTTAGCCCATTCGGGTTAACGGTTTGTAAATTATTCAGTTAAGCTACAATGTACGTTTCACTTCTACTTCTTCAAAACCTTCTATTATATCACCTGCACGCACATCGTTGTAGTTTTTAATACTCAAACCACATTCATAGCCTGTTGCCACCTCTTTCACGTCGTCTTTAAAACGTTTCAGGGAGCCCAGCTCGCCGGTATGCACTACTATACCATCGCGCACCAGTGTGATTTTGGTATTACGTGTGATTTTACCATCCATTACATAGCAACCGGCAATAGTGCCTGCACCTGTAATTTTATAAACCTCGCGCACTTCAACATGGCATATGGTTTTCTTCTCAATTTTCGGTTCAAGCAAGCCTTCCATGGCGCTTTTGATTTCCTCAATTGCGTCGTATATAATAGAGTAGGTACGTATCTCGATATTTTCCTGGTCGGCCAGTTTAGCAGCCTGCATAGAAGGGCGTACCTGGAAGCCAAGTATGATGGCGTCTGATGCAGTAGCCAGCAACACGTCGCTTTCTGTAATCTGTCCTACGCCTTTATGTACCACGTTTACAGCAATCTCTTCAGTTGACAGTTTCTGCAATGAATCGCTCAATGCCTCTACCGAACCATCGAAGTCACCTTTAATGATAACACCCAGTTCTTTAAAGTTACCCAGCGCAAGACGACGGCCAATCTCATCAAGTGTAATATGCTTACGGGTACGTATGCCTTGCTCGCGCATTATCTGCGCACGGTGGTTGGCTACATTTTTTGCCTCATTTTCGTCGGCATAAACTTTAGATTTTTCACCAGCCTGCGGTGCACCGTTCAATCCCAGTACTTGTACAGGTGTAGATGGGGCGGCTTCTGTAACGCGCTGGCCACGCTCGTTGAACATAGCCTTTACTTTACCGTAGTATTGGCCGCACACTACCATTTCACCCTGCTTCAACGTACCATTCTGTATTAATATAGTAGCCTGGTAACCACGGCCTTTATCAAGAGAGGCCTCAATGACACTACCCACGGCAGGCCTGTTATAATTAGCTTTCAGGTCTAATAATTCGGCCTCAAGAATGATTTTCTCCAGCAATTCGTCAATATTCTGGCCTTTTTTGGCAGATATTTCCTGGCTCTGGTATTTACCACCCCAGTCTTCAACCAGGATGTTCATGCCTGCCAATTGCTCTTTTATCTTTTCAGGATTAGCTCCTTCTTTATCTATTTTGTTGATGGCGAATATCATTGGCAGGTTGGCAGCCTGTGCGTGAGATATCGCCTCTTTTGTCTGCGGCATTATCGCATCGTCCGCTGCAATAACTATTACCGCAACGTCGGCTACTTTGGCACCACGGGCACGCATGGCGGTAAATGCCTCGTGACCAGGTGTATCCAGGAAGGTTATTTTCTTACCTGAAGCGGTTTCTACCCTGTAGGCACCAATGTGCTGGGTGATACCACCTGCCTCGCCACCCATTACGTTGGCACTGCGTATATAATCCAGTAATGAGGTCTTACCGTGGTCAACGTGACCCATGATGGTAACAATAGGTGCACGAGGCTCCATATTTTCCTCATCATCTGTTTCTTCCTCATCTATATCAGCTTCCTGCTCCAGGTTGATGAATTCTACCTCGTAGCCAAACTCATTTGATACAAGTTCTATTACTTCTGCATCGAGCCTTTGGTTAATAGATACCATGATACCCAGGCTCATACACTTGCTGATGATTTCTGCAAAGCTTACATCCAGCAGGTTGGCCAGTTCACTTACAGAGATAAACTCCGTAACCTGTATTGCCTTATCCTGTTCTGCTGCTTCTTCAGCGGCACGTTTTTCAGCCAGTCCTTCACGCTTGGTACGACGATATTTTGCTTTCGCACTTTTATTGCGGCCTCCGCCACTACCACCAGCCAGTTTTGCCTGTGTCTGGCGTATCTTTTCCTGTATTGCTTTTTCGTCAATTTCCTGCTGCTGCTGCGGGGGCAAATTAGCAGGCCTTGGTCCGCGCCTGTCTGTCGGGCCGCCGCCACGCCTGTCTCCGGGTCCGCCACCACGTCTTTCACCACCACCACGGTTGTCTGTACCGCGATTGTCCCCAGGACGGCCTTCTCCTCCTTGCGGACGGGGACCCCTGTTACCGGGCTGGTTATTATCTTTTATTTTTTCAGGCTTTTTCTGTACCGGTATGCGCTTTCTGCGTTTTTCCTTGCTGTCTCCGCGGTTACTGTCATCCCTTACCGGCAATTCTATCCTGCCAATGATCTTAGGCCCTTCCAGTTTGGGGGCTTTCATTTCAATATGCTCCCTCACCTCTTCAGGTTCTGCGGGCGGTGGGGTAGGTTTCGGAGTTTCAACCAATGGTGGTTTAACTACAGCAGGCGCCTGTTTTGGTGCCTCTTTAGGAGGCCTTACAGGTTCTTTTTTATCTTCAACCGGCTCTTTTTTATCTGCCGGTTTTTTAGCAGCACCCTTTTTAGGCCTTGAAGACTGGTTTATCTCATCAAGATCTATTTTGCCTATAATATTAGGGCCATCTATTTTAGTTGCTGTTTTCCCTTTTGGCTCTGCCGGTGCTTCTGTTTCGACAGGTTTTTCTTCCTTCACTTCTTCTTTCGCCACTACTTCAGCCTTTACTTCCGGTTGCTTTTCTTCTACAACGGGTACTGGTGTAGGTTCAGCAGCTATTACTTCCGGTTGCTTTTCTTCCACCTTAGGTGCAGGCTCCGGTTGTTTTTCTTCTTTTTTAGGCTCCGGTTTAGGTGCTTTTTTGGGCTCAGCTTTAGGTTCAACCGGCTTGGCTTCTTGTTTGTCACGGGCCGTTATATCCAGTTGCTCCTTAGTCTTGTCAATATTATCCATTAACGCACCCTTCGGCAATGCAATTTCCTCGCTCTTGCGTTTCGCGGCTTTATCCTGCGCAAATTCGCGTTGCAAGGCTTCATACATTTCAGCCGTAAGTTTTACGTTAGGGTTGCTGGCGTTTATCTCAAACTTCTTCTCTGTAAGGAACTCTATAAGTGTCTCCTTACCGATGTTAAACTCTTTTGCCGCGGCCAGTAACCTTGGTGTTTTTTCTGCTGTTGCCATTCGTTATTTTACTCGGTATTATATATACTCTTTATCGCTGTTATGTGTCTCTAAGTCTAATCTACAAACCTACGCCATTTTAAGGACAAAGCTTTAACTATGTGCATTTTGCACAATTTGAAGCGGTGTTTTCTGCTATAGCTATGCCTCTTCGTCTTCTTTAAATTCAGCTTCCAATATCCTGCGTACGTCTTTCACTGTTTCTTCTTCCAGGTCGGTACGGCGCACCAGGTCTTCGTCAGACAGCTCCAATACGCTTAATGCGGTATCGCAGCCTACTTTCTTAAATTCATCTATAACCCATGCATCTATCTCATCTGCAAATTCATCCAGGTCAATATCATATTCCAATACTTCATCCGGCATATCGCGGAAGACGTCTATGCTAAGGCCTGTAAGTTCCTGCGCCAGTTTGATGTTGACACCTTTACGGCCAATAGCCAGGGAAACCTGTTCAGGCTCCAGGTACACATCTACATGGTTTTTATCATTATCTACCTCCATACGGCTGATGCGGGCGGGTGTAAGTGCGCGCTGTATCAACAGTTGCTGGTTATTGGTAAAGTTAATAATATCAATATTTTCATTGCGCAGTTCGCGGACGATACCATGAATACGGCTACCTTTCATACCTACACATGCACCTACAGGGTCTATCCTGTCGTCATAGCTTTCTACTGCTACTTTTGCACGCTCGCCCGGTTCGCGCACTATTTTTTTAATTACTATCAGGCCATCCATTATTTCAGGCACCTCTATTTCCATCAGTTTTTCCAGGAAAGAAGGGTGGGTACGGCTTAATATGATGATGGGGTTATTGTTACGTGTTTCCACTTTTTTAACCACCGCACGTACGGATTCTCCTTTTTTAAAGAAATCTGTAGGTATCTGTTCAGATTTAGGCATGATCAACTCATTGCCCTCGTCATCCAGCAGTAATATTTCTTTTTTCCATATTTGGTAAACCTCGCCGCTTATCAGTTCGCCTATGCGTTCTGCATATTTCTTCAGCAGGTGGTTCTTTTTCAGGTCGCCAATACGTGCTGCCAGCGTTTGTTTCGCTGCCAGTATGGCCCTGCGGCCAAAGTCGCGTACATCTACCTCTTCATATACCTCCTCGCCAACGCTGTAGTCGGGCTCTATTTTAAGTGCTTCGGTCAGTTCTATCTGCTTATTGTCATCTTCCACTTCGCCGTCCTCTACAATCTCCCTGCGGCGGAAGATCTCAAGGTCACCCGTCTGGTCGTTTACGATAACGTCAAAGTTTTCATCATCACCGTACTTCTTGCGCAGCAACGTTTTAAAAACGTCCTCAAGTACTTTCATCAGGGTAGGCCTGTCTATGCTTTCGGCATCTTTAAACTCCTGAAACGAATCAATCAAATTGATACTTGCCATGATTATTAAATTTTTCCCTTTGCAGGGGTTTTGTCATTACAGACTTATTTGTACTACTGTTTTTTTAACGTCCGTTAATAGTATATTCACTATTGTTGTTTCTTTCTTTTTGCCTACGGGAACCTCCAGCATTATGGCGTCTTGCGTAGCTTCCAGCATTTTGCCCATGTGTTCGGTGCCGTCGTTTAACGTTACCAGTACCTTGCGGCCTATGTTCTTTTTATATTGTCTTTCAAACACGAGCGGCTCATCTATACCGGGGCTTGATACCTCCAGCGAAAAATCGCCGTCCGGGAAGATAGCAGACTCTTCTATCTGCTTATAAAGCTTTCGGTTTATCTCTGCACACCTGCTTATGGGCATACCGCTATCAGCATCTATAAAAAGCTTAATGTTATTGGTGGGTTTGTTTTTTATGCTCACTATAAACATGTCAGTACCCTCCAGAAGCGGCTCCGTAAATAATATTATTTTTTCTAATTCCTGTGTCATAGGTAAAAAACAAGGGGACTATTATGTCCCCTTCAATTAGCTTTTTCCAATGCAAAAGTAAGTAATTTTCTTATTTGTAACAACTACTGTCTTTATTTCATATGCAATTATATTTTCGTTAACGTGGGTTTGCATACCTTTGGTATATATGATTTTCAGGATAATACTCACGGCTATTATATTTATTTTCATTACCAGGTTCATACTCAGGTTTGTGGTCCCCATATTCCAGGTTACCCGTATGACGCAGAGTAAACTGCGTGAGATGCAGGAACAGATGCAAAACATGCAGCGCCAGGAACATGCCAAAGCCCAAACACAGAATACTGTGAAAGAGGGTGATTATATAGACTATGAGGAAATAAAGTAGGTTAATAAGGTTAGCAGTGCTTTAATTATGGAGCCGGCTTTAGCGGCTTAAATATATGTTCTTCAATCGTCATGCCCTTTTCCAGCCAAATGGTTTGAATACCGGCCTTTTTAGCGCCTTCTATATGTTGCGGGCTATCGTCTATAAACAAGGTATGCTGCGGCTGCAGGCTGTTCTCATTTAATATTCTTTCAAATACTTCAACATTGGGCTTGCGCATACCTATGCGGTGAGAGAGATAAACTTTATCGAAAAACACCCCAAGATTGGGCATGCCATGGGTGCCATATATTATTTTATTAAAGGCTTCCTCGTGTATCTCGTTGGTATTGCTCAGTAGCAGCAAATCATAATACGTTCTCAATTGCTGCAATATTTGTAATCTTCTTAAGGGGAAATCTAATAACATGGCGTTCCACGCCTGTACCATATCTGTGTGTGATACGGTTATACCGGCTGCTTTCTGTAGTGCATCAATAAACTCATCCTGCTGAATACCACCTGTTTCAAAATCATCAAACAGGGTAGATTGTTTGAGTTGCGAATACATTTCAGGGAAATTTGTAATACCCAGCTTAATGAACGCCTTTTCTGTCAGTTGATAGTCGAGGTTGAGCAGTACGCCGCCCAGGTCGAAAATAATATGCCGGATGCCTTTTATCATGGCTGCAAAAATAAGTGGTTATTATTTTTTCTTTTTTAAAAAAAGCACAATACATTTGCAATCCGTTTTTGGCACACAAGCCACGGTCCTATAGCTCAGTTGGTTAGAGCACCTGACTCATAATCAGGGGGTCCTAGGTTCAAGTCCTAGTGGGACCACAAGACAGACAAGGCTTTCAGACAACTGAAAGCCTTTCTTCATTTTAGTTGCAGTGAAACTTGCAATAAATCCGGTTTTTACTTCCCAATATCAATATTGATACATTTTAACAATGTGTGTCAGTGCTCTCAAGGTGAACTATGTTCACCAGTAACCAACTGAGCTATAGGACCGTGGCATGAGACTCAAAATCTGGTATTCGCAAGGATGTGCAATACGGATTGACGGAATTAAAGGCATATGCAATGCATACAGAGAAGCTGCAATAGCTACTGCCTCAGAATATCTGTATATCGTCGATGCTGACAGTCTTGTAATTTTTGATTTCCTTTTTGATTTTGATCCTACAATCTATAATTTCTCAACCTTTGTCTTTCAGGCTAGAAATCCTGTGAACGGCTTAGAATATGGATATGGCGGAATAAAACTGTACAAACGGTGTGACCTGTTAGATTGATTGATAATCTTTTCTTGGATAAATGTTTCTATGCCGATATGTCTGCTAAGGTTTTCGAAAAGGTTGTTAACAACGAAATACTCTATGAAAGTAGCACAGCTACTATTTTTCTTAGCTAGAGGACATGGGCTAAAAAATGCCGAGATATTTTCGTGGTTTCCAACGAAAATAGGAGACAAGGATAAAACGCCACTACCTTTTTATTTACATTCATTTCTACTTACACTAAAAATTGCACTGAACTATTGAGAGAGACCAAATGAACTCGATTTAGTATATCCCAGACTTGCGCGTCTTACCGAACAAATTCACCAAAGTCAAATTATTGCTCATCTAGCCCTGTATATATTAATGAAAGCTCCTGTGCCAATTCATATATATCTGCATGATTGTGGTCACAAACTTCAAAACACTTGTCCATTAGTTGATTTCTCATTTCTGCTCCTTCAGCACTATAGGTCGGCTCGGAAGTATCAATATTGATATAATTGGCGAAGCCCTCATCGGGATGAAAGTTCAGTGATTCATCCAATAATTCGGTGAAGAATGCATTTACATCATCAATTGTATTTATAACTTGAATCATTTTTGGTTTGTTTTTAGAAGTTCAACAATGAGTTAGAGAGTTCCTTTATTTTTTGGTCTGGTATCGATTTTAAGTAATGGATTGTAGTGGTAACAGAGGTATGGCCCAAGCTGTCCGTAATAAAGGAAGTGGGAGTGCCACTTAGCTTTAAGTTCGTAGCAAATGAATGCCTCGTCAGGTTTAATATTAATGAAGATGAAAAGCCCAGTTCTTTCCCAATTAATTTCAGATTATCATTCACTTGCACCTGTATATTCTTCCTCCGTTTTTCTTTATCAGTAATCTTGTCGTAGTTGTTCAGGATAGGGAATACATAGTTTTCAGCAGACTTATCTTTATTGCCCCATGTTTCTATGATACGTTTCATTTCAGGATGCAGGTAAGCGCGTATTTCCCTGTTTGCAACTGTATTGGTCCGTTTTGTCTTCTCCCTGACAAAACTTACTGTATCATCTGATATGTTGCTGTATCTCAGGTATACCATATCCTTAAAGTTGATGCCGTTGCACAGATAGCAGAACACCCAGTAATCTTTTGCCCTTCTTGAACGAAATGTCTTTGGTTGGTATTCAAACAGAACTTTAACTTGTTCAGGATACAGGACAGCTTTTGATTTGACTAATATACCTATAGTATAACTGGCGAATGGATAGAACCTTTGGGCGATATAACCGTCCTTGATCGCTTTATTGAATATAGTACGGAGGTTACGCAGGTATATCTGGGCGGTGGTAGCTGAATTACCACTTTTCTCCATCCACGCCCTATAGCCTTTCAGGAACTGACTATCAATATCTTCCAGGAACAGAGCAGGCTTGTAACGCTTAAATGACCTCAAGGCATGCTCCATATTTTCAGCGGATTTTATCCTGTCTTCTGACCTTAATGCCACGATATACTCATTGAAAAGAAATGTCATATCGGTCTTTCTGGAATTGGCGAGGTCAGCTTCCGATTTGAAAAGACGCTGGAAAGACTCTCTTGAAGCATTGGGTAGCTTTTCAAGGATAGCTTCAGCTTTAGAAATGTATTTACTAATCTCTGACCGCAGTTCTTTCACTTCTTTAGTGCCACTTTTCCCGCTCATCGCCTTGTCAAAATTTTCCTTTGAGGCGTACAGGCGCAGGCTTATCTTAAACTGAAGCCCGTTGATGCTGATGCTTAATTGTACAGGACAGAGGTTTGTTCCTTTCTTCGGATAACGCTTGTCCCAGTGAACATGAATTGAATAATTATTTTGTTTCATTAAGCCGAAGATGCATGAAACCGTGATACACAGGTTAAACTACCTCGCTAATTTTGCAAATCACTATACTTTTAAGATTTTATGTAAACATTAAGTTATTTATATTTTATATAAAATTGCATGTCATTTTTTTAGTCATTAAAAATAAAAATATTAATATTTTTTTAACAAATTTCTTTGTGATATTAAGTTGAAATTTTAATATTACGTTTCTATATGGATGTATCCAATCCCTAACCAGAAACAGTGAAAAATCTCTATACCTATATCATATTTCTAATCCCCTTGCTATCATTCTCAAAGGAGACGAATACATTTACCTCCTCTGTAGAAAATAAGGATTCAGCTGCTATAGACAGTACTTCAGTTTATTTGCTCAGCCTGCCATACAAACATCAAAACGACATATATCAGGATGTTTATATTGAGAATACAACGTCTAAAATTATCCAGGTTACAATTAACTGCATTGATATTACAAATCCTGGAGACAGCGTACAGGTATACATTCTGAAAAATAAAATTGTCAAAAAAATAAAAAATAAAACTCTTTACTCTAGTATTCAGTTAAGCAAGGATGATAAAAAGTTAACCTTCAATCCTGTTTATTATAAAATCCTTTCTAGAGGTAATAGTCTACCGACAGGCGATTACCTGGTAAAACTCAAGTTAGTAATTGAGGAGAGGGTAGTTGAACAAGATTATACCTATCACATAGATAGTATGCTTGTTCCTGGTAGTTCTATTAGTAGGACAATTGACAATATTTATAGCGAATCAAGCAATAAGTCTTTTTTAGGAATTACATACGGTAGACGCAAAACATCAGACAACCGTTTCCAAACTTTTGGAATAATAAGACAAACATCCACTAAAGTTGATAAAGCGTTAAAAAAACGCGGATTTGACGTTAATTATAGATACCTGAATAATAAAAGATATGCAGATGTTTTTTGTGAGGATAAGTATGTGGGTTATTACGAAGTTGACCTGAATATGCCCTTGTCAAAAAAAATAGATGCCAGAAAAGAAACTATCAAAAACCCGTTAAGCGATGTTGATAATAGTTTAAATCAGAATAAGCCAATATTATCTCAGATAAAAGAACTGAAGGGCGAAAAGAATGAAAAAGAGGTCAAGGGACAATTGAATATAACTGGAAACGTATCTACTGGTCAGGAGGAATATTCCCAGAGTGATAATAATTATTACGAAGTTGCCGGCCAGATAGAGGCTCCTATAATGAATATTCCTGTAACAATATCCGGGTATTATACTTCGCAAGACAAAGGACGAACCATTAAATCTAGCTACATAAGGTTTCATTACGATTCAGATGAATCCAAAAATGAATTATTGAACCTTATATCCGGTTACAATAAAAAGTATAGAGAAACCGTATCTAAAGGCGACGCCCTAAATGGCATATATAGTAAATATATAGAGAATCTACAGAGTGAAAAGGGGAGATTACTAAACGATATGCAGGCAGAAACAGGAATCCCTGATATTGAAAAATATAAAATTGACACCTCTGGATTGTTCGATAGAGTTGTCAGGAAAATAGAAAAAAAGGCAATTGATACCTTAAATATTAAACATGCTGACAGTTCAAAACTTGCTCAAGACAAGGAGGCTGCGAAGAACCGATATAAAAAAATAGTAGAAGATATAAGGAAAGTACAGAAGCTTGAGGATAATGTAAAACACTATAAAGCGTTACTTGAAAAATATTCGGAGAATAGATACATAGATTCTGCTTTGGTCTTTGATAAAGTAAAAGATATTGAAGGCGCTAACACAGATAACTTGAGTTATAAACAACTATCAAAATCCGCTGCGTCACTTCTTCCCCCGGGAGAAAATAAGAAGGCTATAACCGGAATAACCAGTTTTGATCTTGGTATTTTTTCAAAAAATATTTCCGCATACACATTAAATGGACAAAATATAAAAGGTGCAGATGTTGGATACGATCTGGGTTTATTTGAAGTAGGCATAACATGTGGTAATGTCGATTATGTAAGCCGTGATGGTGTTTTAGACCGTTATGTTGGTTACTCAGGGCGTGCCAGTTTTAAACCAGGCAAACAGCAGAAAGTTTCACTGGTATATTTTGGATATGCTCCAGGAAAGCGTATGCTTAACCAAGATACCTTCTTCAAGGATGTGGATGTATATATGCCTACGTTCAGAGAGCCTATCAATATTCTATCAATTATCCATAGTGGTGTCGTTGCAGATAACGTAAATGTTGAATCTGAAGTCGCTACTTCGTACAGGGCATACAGAGAGTTTGAAAACAGTGATGTAGGTAAGCTTTCTGAAAAAATGGCTTACAGGATTGGAGCCACGTGGGCAATTCCTTATACAAGTATTGATGTTAAAGCCGGCTATGAACATATCGGTGAAAAGTTTGAGAATAATACACTGCCATTAAACCTTAGTGGAACTGATAAATACAACGCCTCGGTCAAAAACGACTTTTTAAAGGGATTTTTAACTGTGGGAGTCGAATACAATTATTTATTGCAACGAAATTTTGTTAGCAGGAGCGCTAACTCTAAATGGGGTTTCGAAGTCAAAACAAATTCGAAAAGATATCCTTCAGCAAGCATATCATATAAGCCATTCTCCACATTCAGATCATTTTCTGATACGTTCAATATACCCCAACGCCCTATACTGGGAGAAGTATGGCTGGGAAAGCTAAGTTATCAATGGAAAAATCAGATTCACGTCTTTAGAATTACAGCAATATACAATAAAAATACCGCCATAGCTGATACTGTTGCTTCCAATAGCAATGTGAGTCAGTTGAATTTAATTTACAACAGGGGAAAACTTTTTTTCATGAGTAATGCCGGACAGACGCAGGTGGGGGGATCAAATTTGTCAGCTATTCATAATAAGACCACGTTTTTTGCAATTGCCGTGGGGTACACTCTTAATGATCAATGGAATGTAAGTGCAGGGCAGGATATTGCCTTTATAAGGACAGGCTTGTCAAGATATGCTGCTAACATTGGCGCCGCGCACCAGCTCAGAAAAGTGCCATTGGTTGTTAGAGGTAATTTTAGATATAATCAATATAGAACATCTGAGATAATGCCCTGGCGCAGTATTTATTCAGGTATGCTGGATGTAACCTGGCAATTTAAATGCAAGTTGAAAGAAAAAGTTTAGTGACATAAAATAAAGAAATGAAATGATAAAGAAGTTAAAATTATTGCATTCAATATCACTGATATTTATTTTGACGGTAGCGATCCCTCTAAAAAAAGGATGGTCGCAAATGATGGTAGTAAATACCGCAATGTTGGATGGGCTCGATATTACACCTGACAACATGTGGAATTTTCAAATCCAGTCTTTATCAACTGAAAATCAAAATTGTTTGATTGAAGGGAGTATTGTTTTCAGAAGTTCCGGGCATACCGTAAAATACAGCTTCTCTCAGACAATAAACCCTGGTCTGAATCTATTCAATTCAGCCACAATAAACCCTACATGGACGTTTTCATCTCCTGCGTTGAAAGAATTGTTTACATATCACAAGGTACTGCCTCAAGGTACGTATCAATACTGTGTGTCTGTAACACCGAAGACGGTTGGTGGAGAACGGAATCTTGCTGGTAAAGTAAATGACTGTATTTACAAACAATCTGAAGATATTTTTTCAATTACTTTATTGGAACCTGAAAACAATGCAAAGTTGTATGAGTATAACCCCATGTTGACATGGATTGCAACATATCCCTTTTTAAATGAATTAACATATAGGGTTCGGGTTGCTGAAATAAAAGAAGGCCAAAGTACAGAAAATGCTATAGCTAGAAATAACCCCATATATGCAGAATCAAATCTTGTACCTAATACCATAGTATATCCATTGTATGCAAAACCTTTAGAGTTATGGCAGCCTTATGCCTGGACTGTTGATGCATATTATAAAGGAATATTACTTGGCGGTGCACAGCCTTGGAGATTTATTATTGTTGACGATAGTTTGTTGAAAACCTTACCGAAAGAAAGTTCTCATATAGATATAAATATCGAAACAGGCAAGGGGAGATATTTTGCAGTCGGTGAGGTGAAACTCAAATACAAAGAAAGTGATTATTTAAGTAACGAATTGACTATCAGTTTTGTGAGAAAAGGCAAAGAAATTAAGAAATCAGGAGAGGTATGGGTCGTTTCACGTGGTGAGAACTTTTGGTCTAAGGATATAAGTGATATGGGTCTTCGCCATAACGAAGAGTTTGAAGTTGTTGTTGAAAAAAAACAAGGTAAAGAAAATCAAAAAATACAAAAAATAAAATATAGATATGTTAATCCGCAGTTTGTTAAGTAGCATTTTGTTGTTTCTACTGGTAGTATCAGTTAGCTCGTGTTCAAACAACAAAACCGCCTATGTAGATATGTTTAAACTAGTGCAGGAATTTGAGTTGCAGAAAGAGTATTCTGAGGAAGCGAAGAGAGAGATGGATAAAGAAAAGTCAATTATTGATAGTGTTATTTATGTGCAAAAACTCACTGATCCTGCTTCTTACGAAAACATTAAAGCTGAATTATATGGTGCCTACTACAGAAAAGTTGAAGAGAGAAATCGTGAGATAGAGAAAATGATATGGAAAAGATTGAATCCGTATTTGACAGACTATGGGAAAGAGCACAAATACAGTATCATATATGGAGCAAATGGAACCGGAAACGTTCTGTACGCAGATGAAGCATTGAATATTACGGATGAAGTAATTAAGTATATCAATAATCGTTACCATGGTAAGAAGTAAAAGTTATTTGATAGTATTCCTTTTGTTTTGCCTGGGATTCACCCGATGTACAGATAAAATAAACAGAAAAGGAAAATTCTATGAATTCAAAGAAAACATCTTGATTGATCATTGGCAATACGGTATTAGTGTAGACGAGCAAAAGCTTAAATCGAATCATAAAGCGTCAGATAGTGCTGACCATTATTTAAAAGCCACACTGTTTTTATCGAATGCTAAAACTAAAAAATCTTTACTATACAGTGTTTCTGACGAACATGAAGATTATGAAGCTAAGTATAAGTATCTGGCTTTTGAGAGCGGAAATGATTTTTATATCAAGTTTAAAAATGACTACATATACGCAATCGGTTATGTATTTGAGCCGTCAAACGGATTGAGTATTACTGATCGTTTGATTTATAAATTCAAGATTAATGACAAGATGTTCAAGCAGATGGTAAATGACAATCAATCTGTTGAATATTGGTACATAGATAGATTTGTTGGACTAGGAAAAATTTGTTTTACACACAAGAACTAATTAATCACATGAATTTGAATACTTATAAAGCGGTGTCTAAACATGTAAAGAAGGTGTCAGGTTTGATGTTAACCATCATGCTGGCAGAAATGTTGGTACCATTAAAATCATTGGCCTTGACATCCGGACCTACGCAACCCGAATTCCAGGGATTCACACCATTAGCTACTACTTCGCTGGTAGATCCGTTCAGCGGGGATTTTAGTTATAATATCCCACTTGTTGAAATTGATGGTTATCCTTTAAACCTTGTTTACAGGGCTACTTCTAATATTGAAGAAGAAGGCTCATGGGTTGGCTATGGCTGGAATATTAACGTTGGTACATTGAATAGGATGGTGAGAGGATTGCCTGATGATATGAACGGAGAAGAGATCAAAAGTTTCCAAAACATAGCAGAAAGGGAAGTAAACAGCTTCGGGGTCAGTTTTGAGCCAAGTATAAGTTTTAATGTTGGGGTCAGTGACGGTATAGGTTTGACTGCAGGAGTCCAATCTAGCCTGGGTTTTACCAGGGATGATGATTCTTATACAGGAGTTGCTGTCGGGGTGTCTGTAGGAGGCGGTGTGTTCGCAGGAGTCCAGGCAGGTCCTTTTAACGCCGGTGCAAGCGCAGGTGTAACACTATCAGCAAATACCAGTACCGGAGGTAGTATTACTACCTATTCCGGTTTTAACGGTGGGGCTTCTTACGGCGATTATATTTCAATAGGTTTCGGTAAGTCTGTAAACCGGACCTTTAATACGATTAGTGGTTGGGGGCAGCCAAATACCGTTGGAAGTCTTAATATCTCCAGTATTACACGGGAAATACAAAAAAACTTTATAAACAGCGTAAGCAATGAGGTTCCGCAGATTACTGTTCCTTATATGTATGCTAGTTCAGGTAGGGCGTTCAGATTAGATCTTGGTGTAGAAATAGGCTTGCTGGAAGGTGTCGGGCTCGATATGGGTATAGGGATCACAGCTAGCGAAAACTACGCAAGAACACGCTATAATGATAAAAATATACATAAAGGGTATGGATATATGTATTCGGAAAATGCTACACCTACTGATATGGTGGACTTTACCCGTGATAATGATGGAGGAATAAATAAGGATATGCCTTTTATGCCACCTGCAATGAAAACGTTTGATGTATTCAGCTCAACTGCTCATGGTGCAACAAATGTGTTCAGGGCGGATAGAAATGATTTTGGCATAGTAAGGGATCCCCGGGTAGACTTCAAAAATACTAGCCTTGAAAATAAAACTCACCAACTCTCAATAAAAGGACACTCGTCTTTTTCATGTTGGATAGGTATATCAGTGAAATATGATAATATTAAGACAGCGACAGAGGGTTATGTTTCAAGTGGAGGTGCGGCAGACGATGTAGTCGCGTATCGTAAATCGAATGGTAACGACCAGAACCTGTTTTTTAGGCCTTGTGGCTCACAATCCCTGGTTGACGATGATTATTTGACCCAAGTTGGTAAATATAGTTTTTACAGACAGAATAAAACTAATACTGTAAGAGGAGCATCTGGTGTGAAACGTCCTGTTGTAACAGAACCTATTGGAGTGTATACCAACGAGGATATATATAAATATCCACCTACGGTTATCCCTAAAGCATTGGAGAATTATGTGATGAATAAATTCCCTGTAAACGATCCTGCTGCTAAAAGCACTATAGCAAGACCCACCAGCGGAACCGCGGGCAGTAAAATAGGAGCAATTCTTAATACTAATAAAGCAGGCCAAACATATATGTACGCCACGCCCGTCAACAACAATATTAAGAATGACGTAGCATTCAGAATTGATGGATTTAACACTGGGTCATTTGATGAACAGAATGGATTGCTGTCAGGATACGATCCTGTAAAAGATGGGTCCCCGTTAAATGAACGGGTAAGGGATAAATTGTATAAGAATACATTGACTCCTTCTTATGCGACATCGTACCTGTTAAATGGAGTTTTGTCCCAGGACTATGTAGATGTTACAAATGATGGTATATCAGATGATGACCTGGGTGGTTTTGTTAAGTTTAACTATAGCAGGGCTACGACTGACTATCGTTGGAGAGTACCATATGATGCAGGACAGAACAATGCATTGTTGAACAGGGGCGTAAAGCTGACCAAGTTTGATGATATAGGCTCTTATAGTATTGGTTCCAAAGAAATCTGGTATCCACATTCTATTGAGTCAAAAAATCAGGTTATAGAATTTTATCTGAGCCCGCGAAATGATGCGAAGGCAAGTAAGAAAAAAATAATGGATGATTCACATCCCTATAAAATTGACCAGTACAAAAATGATGTAGATACTTTTGCCCGTATGCAACGTTTGAATTGCATTAAAGTTTATGATAAGCACGATAGATATTATAATACGGTCAACGCTATACCTGTAAAAACTATTTATTTTGACTATGACTATGAGATTTCAGTTGATGTGCCAAATTCTGAAGGTGGTAAATTAAGGTTAACTAGCGTTAGGGTACAGCACGGCAATGAACCTATAGAATTTGCAGAAACATACAATTTGGGGTATTCAGTTTCTAACCCGGCTTATCGTATAGGAGACAAAGATGCTTGGGGTAACTATTGTAACAATAGTAACAATCACGCCATTCCACTTTGTGAATTTCCATATATTAAACAGGGTAATGGCCAAAGAAGAACTGATTTAAATGCAGATGCGGAAGCTTTCCATCTTGTGTCAATAGGACTGCCTTCAGGTGGAAACATTGATGTTGAATATGAAGCTGATGATTATTGCTATGTCCAGAACAAAAGAGCAATGGCCTTAACTCAGGTTGAGGGGGTAGGTTTAACCAATTCGTTTGTGTCAACAGATGCGCTCGGGTTATATGATATGGGGCGTAATCCATACTTGTATATATATGTCGCTAATCCTGGTACGGCTGACAAAAACTATCTACTGAATAATTCTGACCTGATGTACTTTTCGTTTAACATCAATATCGCAGGAAATGCTTTTTCAACATACGACCAGGTAAAAGGCTATGCTGAAGTAGAACAGATTGGTAACTGCCCGGGCAATAGTGGGTATATTTATATCAAGGTCAAACCCGTCAGTCTCACCGGTACAAATGTTAGGCCCAGCCCTATGGTGAATACGGCTATTAATATGGCCAGGGCTTATGCTTCAGACCAGCTTTATTTCCAGGAGAAAGAGAATACTGATGGTAGAAACAGGAACCATGCTGCCAGGTTGAAAAAGGCGGCTATCCAGGTGGCAGATGCAGTTTTTGGAAAAAACTCCATCGCCGAACTGATGAAAGATTATAAGGCCGCCCACAAGTTTAATAAAAACAAAAGCTTTGTTAAGCTTGCCATGACAGGTGCAAAAGTAGGGGGAGGTTCAAGAGTAAAAAGATTAACTTTTGATGATGAATGGAATACAATAACCGGTGCGCAGGAGTTTAGTTCCCTTGTTGGCTATACCTATAAATATGCAGATGATAACGGAGCTTCATACGGAGTAGCTTCTTACGAACCTACATTAGGAGGAGAAGAAAATCCACTTAGGTCCGGTACATCTTATACTATGAGCAATAACCGTTCAAAATACCCACCATTCGATCCTGTAGAACTGATAAAAGAAGATCCTATAGGGGAGTCTTTTTTTCCAACAGGTTCTGTAGGGTACAGTAAAGTTATTGTCGAAAGTATACATAAAGATTCTGCAAGGTCTGCGCAACACAGGCTCGTCCAGGAGTTTTATACGTCGAAAGATTTCCCCTGGACAGCCACGTTTGGACCCAAGTCTGTGCATTCGGTTTTTGATGAGGATTATCCTAACCCAACCCTACGGGATGTCTTGTTAAGTTTCCTGGGTGTTTCTAAGACAAAATCTTCGTCGGCCAATACTTATGAGATAAAGCAGGATTTTCTTGTAGAAACAAATGATATGCACGGAAAACCCAAAGCTATCTATAATTATCGCTTGTTACCGGTAGCGGGCAAAACCGAATTAGTATCCTCTACTGAATATCTTTACCATACTAGTGGTGGCGATAAATTGTCAAACGAGGTTGAAGTAATTCAATACGTAACCAAGGGGCTGCTGCCAAATGGTAATATTAATTGTACTGTTAATGATGAGTTTCCAAGAGGCAACATAGTTCATCAGAAAAAGACGCTTGGAGTAGAGATTGATGTTTGTACAGATAGCAGGGAGGTGACTTCGACTGAAGAACGCTATATGGCTAAAAAAGGTGGCGGATTGAAAATTTGCTTACCTCCACAGGTTGTTCCTAAGTTCAATTGGATTGAAAACACCCATCGTCATGTTGACTATTTCAGGTCGACTACAACTACCAAAATCATTAACCGCTATGGTATTATAAAAAGTGTTAAAACGGTTAACGAGGGCGCTGAAACAATAGCGGAGAATAAGTATTATGATGGCATAACCGGCGAAGGAGTGGTGCAGGTTGTGAAAGATAAATACGGAGATGATATTTACACTACAAACATACCGGCCTACTGGACAAAAACAGACATGGAACCTTCGTATTTTGGATTCCCCTTTTTAGGCACAGATGCCGCTAAGTTGATTAGTTCATCATTATCATTTAATGCTACAACTTCGCAGGCATTCTTTACCACAACTGAGAATGTTTTTCATGCTGGTGATGAGCTTTTTGTAAAGGGTAAAAGGAATAGTGATCATCCGAAATGGCATAGGTTGTATGTTGTGAAAGTTGCGGTTGACCGAACAAGTGCACCGGTTGATAATGATGACGATCCGCTTGCCAGGAGTTACGGTAGCAAACTAGCTGCCAAAGCAGATTTTAAAGTTTATGTTATTCCATATAGGTTGAGCGGTCACTTAACAGGCGATTTAAGAGGCGGAGATAATCTGACTAACATAGACGCTGTATTCAAATACAAATCAGGTAGAAAAAATATGCTGAACTTATCAGCAGGTAACTATCAGTCCATGTCGGACCCTCTTATAAATAGTGCAGATGAAGGTTTCCAGGCAGGTAATCCTGTCCAGGATTGTTCAGTACCTGGTTTTGCAAACGATGTAATTAATGCTACTGCCAACAGTTATGGTAGTGTGAATGCAGAGCAGGCGGTAACACCGCTGTTAAACCCGGTGTCAGCCGGTATCCTGAATCAGCCATTTGTAGATGGCACATACGGGCTTTTCGGGAATCGTAAAAGTGAAGCCTCAAGCGGGGTGGTAGAGCAAAGACGGAATGGCTTTCTAAAAAACTGGTATTACTGGTTGCCTGCAAGGTACGAGGCTTCAGAGGTTACATTAAGCCCTATGATGGCGCACTATAACAGCGTAGATTTTGGAAAAATAGCAGATAAAAGCCCGAATGCTTTTTGGGTACCTGTAACAAAGGTGACAAAATCAGTTCCTTCTGTAGGGCCTGTAGAGGAAAAGAATGCTGTTGATATCTACAATTCAATCTTCCCTGACCCAGTTACTAAGAAGATAATGCATGTGACAGCCAATGGTAAGTTTGGCCAGACCTGGGTAGAAACTTTTGAAGACATGAAAAACATTAGAAAGTATAATTATGTTATTGACTTTGCTTTTTCTCCATTCCGGAGGAACATGCAACGTTCCGCAAGTGCGGTGCCTGGTTATACAGTGTTTGAAACCAATCAGGTGAACCTGGACTCTACGCACCTCAAAGGTTCATTCCAGCTAAATAACACACATGCTCATACAGGTATTCATTCTATGTATACTACCCAGGCATGTAGTGTATTGACTACTGCAAAGGTCTATAGTAATGCTGATAATTATTCTAATGTTTTTGATTTTAACCTGGATGGGGCCAACAGTGAATACACTTTTGAGGTTTGGGTTAAAAATACTTCCGGTGCTGTTACACCTCCTTCAGTCGTTATAAATAGCGGAACTCCAATTAACATGACTGAAGTGTCTGTAGCTATAGATAAATGGGTGTTGTGTCGTGTTAATGTAGCATTAAATCATCCTAATAATGTAACATTCAAGCTTCCTGCAGGCCAATACTATGATGATATCAGGGTATTCCCATCAACGGCGAATGTTAAAGCATATGTTTATCATCCGTTTAAGGGTTTGCTCATGGCTGTACTCGACGAGAATAATTACGCAACATTCTATGAGTACAATACCCGGAACCAACTGGTACGCTTGAAAAAAGAGACTGAAAAAGGAATCATTACTATGACTGAGAATATTAAAAACATAAAAGCGAAATAAAAGATGAGCAGGAAGCTAATAATTATACTGTGCTTGCTATATGCAGCCACAGATGCGATTGCTCAGCATAGCCCTGAAGACTGCTATAACAAGTATATGGAACTCACAAAAATGTTTCGTGGCGATAAACCATATGCTTGTAACGCGATTGTTTTTGTGAAATACAAATTAAATGCAGCTAATTCTGACGGAGATACTTCCAGGTTGATTTATAAGAATAAACTAACCTATTATAAATCTCCACTGGTAGAAAACATTGATGCTCCTGAGGGACAACTTACAATTAATCACGAACTTAAAACAGCTGTTTTTAATATTTCTGATAGTATAAAAAGAGTGCTTCAGAAAGAGTTGAACATGAAACCTGATGAGGAGTTGGAATCTATGCTTGATGACAATTTTGAAAAAAAGGACTTGGAAGCCTTTAAGCAATATGTACTGATACATTGCCAGGTAGAATGGAATACAGAGAATGGCGTGCATGAAATAACGTTCTATCCGAAACGAAATGATGATGCAGTCTTTATTGCAGTGACGTTGAGGTTTAATTCTAAAAACCAGGTGGTTTATTATCAGTATGTAAATAGTGATGTTTATTCTACAGATTTCAATGGTAAAAAGAAAATACGTTATGTCACAACAGTTTATGACAACTTTAAGCACGACAATATACCTGATATACCCGCCCGCTTATCTGATTATCTGCAATGGAACGGATGGGATGTAAAACTAAAAAAGTATACCAATTATAAATTTTCTTTACTATGAAAGCTTTTTGCGAAGGGTTATTTAGCCAGGCAAGTAAATATGGTTTAAAATATTTTATAGCAGGAATTATATCTCTGGCCCTGCACTTCAGTGTGTCTGCTCAAACGTTTGAATTTCCTGAAGAAGTTTATACTACGCAGTGGGATTTAGATGATATTGTAGCCAGCTCTAACAGGGTGAAGACAGTAACATACACTGGTTTCAATCCTGCGGATATGAGCAATGCCACAACCGGGTCAAACTTTACCGTGAAAAGCGTTGTATCTGCATTAAGGTTTAAAGTAAATGTCCAGTCTGCCAACGTAGGTTCAAAAAAGAATTTCACATATTTGATAGCTTATGAGATCAAAAAATATACTGATCCTCTACATCCAACAGTATCATCAGGTACAAGCCTGCCCGATACATTGACTGTTTCATATAGTGCTGATTCTTTGAAAATGATGAATGACAGGTCGTTCATGGTAGTGGGTGATTATCTCAAATTTGATGTTGAGGTATTAGCAGTTATTGAGATAACAGGAAGTGGCAGTAGCCTTACATATAATTTACTCGGCACTTCGGCTACCGGTATACCTGATTTTGTATCCCTTTATCCTGAAGTACGTTTGCAAAAATATATGACAGGTAGCTTAAATGTGGGCAGTGCAACCGTAACAGATAATTTAAGTGTGAATGGTACAGTGAAGTTAGACTGGACACCGTCACTTCTGATTGCACCTGCTGGTTATGAAGTAGAGTGGACGTATTCTGATCCAGGCGTAACTAGTTATGACTTTAGAAACAATGCGACAAGAATATTTACGAACGATACAAAGTTCAATATCCCTGTTGCTCAAAAGGAGGGCACTTTAGTGTTCAGGGTTCGTATGGTACGGCCAGATCCGGCTAATTTTTTAAAGCGCATATATGGCGATTGGAACCTGGGCACAGATAACGGGTTGATAAGTAATGTTTCAAGTAATAACAAACTTGCTATAGCACATTCTTCAAATGATGATATGAACTGGGATTTGAAGATGAGTTTTGTAGAGGATGGGAAATACAAACAGGTGGTTACGTATTACAACGGGCTACTAAAACCTAAGCAGGTGCAAACCAGGTTTAATTCTAAACCTACTCAAACCATTATTGCTCAAAGTCTTTATGATAATGAAGGCAGGGCTGTTATCAATAGCCTACCAATACCTGTGGATGGTAAAAGTAAATTTGGATATCAATATGGATTTTTAAAACCTAATACGGGCGGGTCTGAATATATTAAGTCCTGGTATGATGCCAAGCAGTCGCCCTCTGAATGTGCAAATGAAGAGGTAGAAGTGCCGGCACTTCATAATAATGCTATCGCTAACCAGTATTTTTCAACTAATAATAACGGCACAGGGAAAGATGCTTTTATTCCTGATGCAGAAGGCTATCCGTTTACCCGCAAAATACTGGCTGCAGAGAATAGCGAAAAAGTACTGTTCGAAGGCAAAGCAGGAAGCGCATTACAACTAGGTAATGGTAAGGAAACTGAATATTTATACGGAGCCCCTATACAGTCGGAGCTTAATAAATATTTCGGGCAGGACATAGGTAAGAGTAACTATTACCGCAAAATGATTACCACTGATGGCCATGATCAGGATATGTTCAGTATCACTGACGATGACGGAAAGATTGTGGCATCCGGGTTGATCGGGTCTCCTGAAACAGTGGGGCTGGCTCTGTCCCTGGCTAATACACCAACACAGGCGAATTTTTATACCAACTTATTGCCCGTACCTGATATCAGGCTAAACGAACACTGGAGACATAACGGCTCTTATTTTGTAGAAAAAGATGCTACATATAAATTCACCTATAAGTTTTCTTATGTTCCTTTTGCACCTTGCCTTGGTTATGGCCCACGTTTTGCACTAACAACAAAAATATATTATGAATATGAGGTAATAGATAATTGCGGTAATGACGTAGTGCCAAAACAGGTTGGCTCTGGTGGGGCTGTTGGCGCCGTTCCTGTGTTAGCTAATGGTAATCCTGTAAAAATATCTGATGGTCTACCTCTAATAGTTACTGATAATTTTCCAACGATTGTAGATCTGGATAAAGGAAATCATATCTGGAATAAATATGCCTACATAAAGCTGGAAGATTTAAAAGCAGCAGCTGATATGTTCCTGGATGCAGGGGGCAATATTGACTGTGGGGCAGCTATTAAAAGTGTTGACGCTTATGTGAAAGAAGAGTTTGAAAACACGACATTCCCGTGCGAGAGTAATCAAAGTGCGCCATGCGATGCGATGAAACTTGCAATGATGAAAGAGATGTATCCCAGGGCTAAATACGGTGCATATTATTATGCGGATACTGTAAGTAAGACCTTTATAGATGATGCTGTAAATCATCCTGTATCAAATTCTATTTTTAGCAAAGTTTCGGCTAACAGGTATCTGTACCAGGATTGTCTTGAAAGCACCAGCTTTAGCAATATGTCTCCGCAGGAGTTAATTAACGCTTTCAATGACGATATAGCAGAAGCTTTATTAACACTTCATCCGGATTATTGTGAGCTGCTTGCTTGTAGTGTACTGAATATCCAGTACTGTGAGGGGCTGGCGCGTCATAAAGCGCCTTCGGTTTTTGGAAACAATTATCTGCACGGTATAGTAGTTGCTGATCCTCTTATTACATACTCGCCAGCTCTTGGTTTTGTTAATGATGATTTTCTGAAGATGGCCCCTGATAATGACTCATTAGTGGAAAAGCAGGCGTTTTTTAAGACAATATGTGGCAGTGAATATGGTGTTATTGAGTCAGCATGTTGGAATATTAACGCGGTAAGGCAGCCGGATGATATTGATGATTATCCCAGGTATGTGCAGGAAGAGTACTATAAGAATCTCATAAGAATTTATACGGAAAATAGAGAGCAACGTATTAATACCTGGCTACAGAATATGGACAGGAATGGTTGTGCAACATGTGCTACAGGGGTAGCCAGGCTGGTAAATCCGAATGCTAATAAATATGCTGATTTGAAAAACCAGGATGATGAGTTATCCCTTACAAGCAGTGCTGATTCCATTTCCGAAAAGATCGACCCGGGATCTGCCTACTCTTTTGGAAGTACCCTGGATGATACCGATTATAATAAATTAAAAACGGCAAATAAATCCGGGTTCTGCAAGGAGATGGTATCCCAGATCATGTCAAGCCTTGCTTCCTGCAATGTTTCACAGACTCTGCTCAATTCCCTGGAACAAAAATTGAATGACAATTTTTGTGATGTTAACAAAAGCATCAATGCTTTGTCTTATGACAGCCTGGTGAGCTTAATGACCACTACAGGTATAAGTATAAACGACTTGTGTAACGCCGGTTTGGTAGACCTGAAGAGAATAACCAGTTCGTCTGGTGACTATGTCCAGCTTGGCTTTTTACACTACCAGCCTGAATATTACCAGGACCTGGCTACGTTTTTGGATAATGAAAACATACTTGACTTTATTACTAACACAATTACAGGCACTACAACAGTGTCACTTAAACCATGTGACACATATCCTTTCCAGAAACGGCTTGCAGGAGAGTTGGGTATAGCACCTAATCCATCATGTAGTACAGTTCAGGTAACCCTCACGGCAACAAACCTTTCCGGAACTCCTAATGCTGTAAAACTGACTTTTGTAAATACAGTAAACAGTAAACAACTGGCATACTACTTATATCCCGGGGCCGTTGGCGATACAAATGCTTTGCATGCAGATTTCAATACAGCAGTTGTAAGCAGCACCGGTAATTATAAGATTGAATCATTATTTAACCTTTACGGTTTTGACAAACTGATGTTCTCATATGCAAACAGGAATAGTACTGTGTTGAAATTTAGCGGCACCAGGAATAGTGTTTCTAAAAACTTTGTTTATTTCCTGAGTGCGTTTAATGACAACAGTGATTACAACCTCATGGCAAAAGATAGTGAGGAGTACCTGAATGGTGTTGGATGCAGAGAGCTTGTGCCTATGGTTAAAAATGTAGTTAACAAGGCACAGGCATTGAATATCAGGTACGGCCATCCTTACTTCGCCAAGTACCTCACCAATATGCTGAACTACCAGAATAAGATTAATTTTAACTTTGATAATTATTGGGGGGCTATTCAGTCTTATGGTATTACCGATTCCATCATTATCCAGAAAAATATAGCACATTTTAGAATAGCGTTCTCTACATCAACAACTGCTGCGCAGATTGAAGCATACATAGAGTTGTTAAGAAACCAGGATAGTATAGGTATTTCTGATTATTTCGCTTACAGAATTAACAGCACAAATACACCATACCTGTTGTTAGATGTTTTTGAAGCTAATGACAATAATATTAATGATATAAAGAAAACCATAACGGTAAGCAGCCTGCCCTCAGGGGCCACTGTTGAATATATGCCATCGCTGCCTGTTAATACTGTTGCGCAGCTATTTGTATACCAGGTAAACCCTCTTACTAACCTGGCTACCCAGTTCCCCAGCCCGACAAGTATTAATAACGTCGGTGTGACAATCTATCATTTCAAACCTGGTGCATCACCAACAGAGTTCTCCGGAGATATGGTTACTATGACTAACAGTAGTCTAACTGCGCCAAAAGATTATAATCATTATGTAAACTCAATTTATAAGTATATAGGTGCTAATGCGCCAATGACAGCTATATTTAGCCATGCTGAACCCCTTGTACACAAACAATATGCTGACGGGCTTATGACAACCTGGCGCAGCTATTCAAGAACACTCCCGGCTGACAATCATAATGCTAATGTCGCAGGTTCGAAGGCGGCAGCAATAAAAACTGCCTATAGTCCATCAAACTATGGTGTTTCTTACATAGGTGCCAGGAATCCTATATACAGAAACGATCTGTATATAGACCAGGCACCCGGTGTGACTGTGGGGTCTAATTATGATAAAGTGAAAAAGGCCATTGAAGATGTAAAGAATTACAATTATAACAAGCTTTTTATTGCAACTCCAAAATTTGGCATAAACGATACAAGGGCTTTCGTGTGCGGGAATGCTACCCAGTTCTGGGTCAACCAGTTTTATGGAGACCAAATGATAAATGTGTTTATACAGCTACCCGAAAAAATGGCCAGGCCCAAAGAGGACTATACATACCAAAGCATTCGTAAAGGTTTTGATAAAGACTCTACAACAACGGTTGTTATTACACTATCTGCAAGTATACCTTCAGGTGGTACAGATGTTATTGAGTGTGTTGGTTATACAAACCTTAACCTGGGCAGTATTTATACTATACCATCTGCATACTTAACCTCACACGGAAATTTTGAAGCGTTTACTCCTGAATTTGAAAACTGCGAAATAAGAAGGCTCAATGAGCTGTACCCTATAGCAAAGCTTAAATACCAGCGTAACAGGGACTCCCTGCGCGATATTATCGTAGAGAGGTTTAAACAGCACATTATAGATAATCTGCAAGAGGAGTTTATAATTGAAGGAGTGGACATTAAGAATGGTATAACATTGTATTATTATGATATGGCAGGCAACCTGGTAATGACCGTGCCCCCTGAAGGGGTAGCTGAAAAGGCTGTTGCGACCGTAACTAATAATAACACTATTAATAATGCGCGTCTGAATAGATTTGTTACTGCCGATAAAAGCCAACTGGCGGCGCATACAAAGACGACAAGATATTCTTACAATGCGCAAAACAAAGTAACGGAAACCACCACGCCTGATGCAGGTACTACTAAGAACTATTATGACAAGGCAGGGCGTTTGATGCTTTCGCAGAATGCAAAACAAGCTGCTCTTACTCCGCCTGAATACACTTATTACTTATACGACAAGTTGTCTAGGATAGTTGAAACTGGCGTTATTCCAAAGCATAATTCCAGTGATTGGAATGATATGGGCCTGTATTTCAGGCTAAAGAGCATTACCACAGATTTCGTCCCCCAGGTGAAATCACTCTTAAGAAGAGAAGTGACCGCAACGCTCTATGACGAGGTCGCTTATGATAATACACAGGCGCCGTTTACTACACTACCTGCGCAGGAGCACCTGAAGAACAGGGTTTCAGCTGTCAAGTATATAACAACATTACCTGCAGGTAAACTTCCTTTCGACGTTACCGTAGATTACAATAATGCTATGTACTATTCTTACGATGTAACAGGGAATGTAAAGACACTGATACACGACCTTAAGGGTGTAGATAATGCACTATTAAGGTTTAAGCGGGTAGATTATGAGTATGACTTGTATAGCGGTAAAGTACTGATGGTAAGCTATAACCGCGGAGGAACTGACCAGATGTACCAGAAGTACAAATATGACAGTGATAACAGGATACTGGAGGCCTATACCAGCAACAATGGTATCTATTGGGACAGGGATGCGAACTACGAATACTATGACCATGGCCCGCTGGCCCGCATGGTGCTGGGCGAAAACAGCGTGCAGGGTGTAGACTATGCCTATACAATTAACGGATGGCTGAAAGCAATAAATGGAGTTAAACGTTATTACGCTAATGATATGGGGCAGGATGGTAACGGTACTGCTACCCCGCCGGATATATTCTCTCAACGTATAGATTATTTTACAACCGACTATGCGGCTATTGCTAATGCCAATGCATTAAAAGAAATTCCACCTACGGCCAAATCCCTGTACAATGGTAACATTGCAGGTATATCTACCGCGCTGGCGCCTTTTGACAATATAAACAATAAGTATCACTACGACCAGTTGCACAGGATTGTAAGTGCAGACTATGAGAAATACCAAATACCTGCCAGCGGCCCTTCTGTAATTACGCCATATACTGCTAATAACTATCACAGTGACTATAAGTACGATATGGATGGAAACCTGCTGGAACTGAACAGGAAAGGTGGAGACATAGGTGGGGTAGCAAATACTGCTATTGATATGGATAAGCTGAGGTATACCTATAACTCGCAAAAAAACCAGCTTAAAAGCCTGGGCGATATAGCTAATATCCCGACTGCTACTTACAACATAGACATTCCGTATATCGCAGTTGATGCAAATGCATCAAGGTATGTTTACGATGCTAACGGAAACCTTATAAAGGATATAGTGGCCGGGCTGGATAACATTGAATGGTTTAACAATGGTAAGCTGAAATCGTTAAGAAAGACCAGCAATAATTCATGGCTCGTCTTTACCTACGATGCACTGGGCAACAGGCTTACCAAAGAGACGATAGTTTCGCCGAACCCCGACTCCATGGTAAGGCTTAAGACCATATACGTAAGGGATGCTACAGGTAACATACTGGCTATATACGAAGATAAAAAGGAGTTTGATGTAAACAGGCTGAACTTTTACGTTCTGAAATCTGCCCCATGGACAACTACAGGCGGTAGTGGCTCAGGCACTATACCTGTCATACTGAGCGACCAGTGGGCGCATGCGCTGATGCTGGCATATGTTGACGACCCAGGTAACAATAATATTGCCCAACTGGCTATGACCATCCCTGGCCTTAACGATTACGTGAGCACTTCAGGCAATTTGCAAAGCCTTATATCTTCTTTTAACCAGGACCAGGGGCTGGGCTTTGTTAAAGCTACGCCTGCTGTTACTGCCTATACGCTCGATGAGGAGAACATCTCGCTGGATGGTACAAAGTTGTCTGAATATATTCAGCCTGTAATGATGTCTGACAATATGGACGGTTACATCACAGACGTGTTTGTGGCATTGAAAAACAATGATCCTTTGCTTTATAATATTACGACCTCTACCATACCTGTCAGCCCCATGGCTAAAGCAAATTTTCCTGCCAATACCGTTATGCTGTCTGCATTTAAGGTTATGGACATGGGCGATAAGCTAACGATCGTCAACAATTTATCTGACGCGCTGCTGGCGGGTCATGTAGCCACACTGCCTTATGTACGGGATGTATTGGTGGAGGCCTATAGTACTGCAAACTCGCATCCTGCCTTTATATCAGAACTGCCCGGGGGCGATGTACTGCTGGATAAGCTGAAGAATGATGCTGTGAGCTTTGTAGCGCACAGGTATACCCAGGCAGATATGCTGGTAGTACCATTGCAAACGGTAAAGGATGAGTTTAAGAACAATAACTTTTTAATTGCACACGTAGCTTCAGAGGCGCCCGCAGCTACCACGGAACTGCTCACCGGTGTAATTACAGACCATTATGGAGATTTCATGGCCATGGCTGAAAACAACGGCCAGGAAGATGTTGTGGTAGAGGCATTCAAAGGGGTAATGACAGTTGGCGCCGGAGACGTGGTAGAGGTTGCCAGGTCATTCCTGGAGAGAGAAGAGGTGCTCAATGTGCACCACCAGCACCTGGCAGAGCATCACTTTTATGGCAGTAGCAGGCTTGGTTTGCAAAAGTATCTGCCGCAAGAGGTTCAGTACCACTGGATGAAGCTGGCACCTAACAACCCGGCAAATACACTGGGCATAGCTACAACATGGTACAGCCTTTATGCCCATGACCTTTTCAAGCCTGCTGCGCTGACAAGCAAAGATTTGCTGTCCTCTGGCCTGGGCACTACAGAGATGCGTTTGAACAGCCACCTGCTGGGCAACCGCCACTACGAGCTTACCAACCACCTGGGCAACGTACAGGCCAGCATACTGGACAGGCAAACGCCTAAGTTTAACGTAGGCAATGCAGTTACAGGCTACAGTGCTGATGTAAGCAGCGCGCAGGATTACTATCCGTTTGGTATGTTTATGCCGGCGCGCTACATAGCCGATGAGTCGCCCAAGTGCGTCACCATCACCAGCTCAGTGCTGGTGCCGGTATATGGCCAGGATTACCTGAGAGATAACGGGCACCACCATGTGCAGCGCGTTACCGGTCCCAATGTCACCCCTGTTCACGACCTGGAGAAGATGTCATCGTTTGGCCTGGAGAAACTGCACCTCTACCACTATAACGACCCCAATACCCACCCCAACGGCCAGTTGGTGACGGGTGGAACATCATCGGGCGGTTACGGCGAGTTTGCCATCAACCTTGATGGTGAGCCATCGGGCGGTGTAAGCACCTACCTGCAGCTGCATATGGATGCCACGCAGACATCACAGGAGCTTGGCTTTGAGATAGACCTGCCTGCAGGCGTATATGCGCAGGCGCGCATCAGGCAGTATACCGGCAGTGGCGATGAGTATTACGAATCTGTAGAATGGAGCACGATAGAGACCAGCGGCCCGCAGGAAATACATGTGCCTGTAGACGAGCTGGCGCTGGCTGCCGGTGGCAAAACGCTGCTGGAGATACAGTATTTCGGCGCATCGGGCACATTCCCACTAGGTGGTCCAGAGGTTTTTACCTATAATTATTATCTTTATGTAAAAACCTACAAGCCCGAAACACATGTAGTAAGGGTTTGTGATGAAAAGGATAATTATCGCTTCGGGTTTAATAAGCAGGAAAAAGTAAATGAAGTGGCTGGAATAGGTAACCACTACACCGCAACGTTCTGGGAGTATGATAGCAGGTTGGGCAGAAGATGGAATCTGGATCCGAAGCCATCCTCATCGTTGTCTCCATACTCAGCCATTAGTAATAACCCTATTTGGTTCTCTGATTATAAAGGTGATACCGTTAATGTGTCAAATAATATAAAGAATGATGCATTTTGGAGTAAAGCATATAATAATTGGGCTGGGTCTAAACAAGGAAAGAAATTTCTTCAAGATTATGGCATAGGGGGAAAATATGAAAGTACGTCAGTAAACTTTGATGTTGGCGAAGTGCCAGATGAAGGTACAAATAGGACATCTATCGTAAATAGATTAACTGGTGAAGAAACTAACCTTTTAAGAAAATTTGGTTCACAAACAATTATTCCAGGTATAGATAAAATTGCAGCTGGAGAAAGTAAAAATGAATATTTAAAATTTGATATTACACTTACAAATAGTAGATCTGTATCCAACTTATCAGAGCGTATGGCTAACCTATTTGGTGGTAGTAAAATTAAACCTATGTCTCTTATGGTGGGAATGGATAATATAATGCATGAAGTCCAACACGCCACAATGGATCATTCAAGTTTATTGACAAATAAAATGATTATACATTCATATTGGCAACACAATATGATGAAAAATCCTTCATCACCTCAATATCGAGATAGATATGATTTGATGAAGTCTAATAAGTCAATATGGTTTAATAACTATTTACAGCAACGTAATTCTGGAACGATTAAGGATGAAAAACACTTTATTAACAATATTATTAATGATTTTAGGAATTAGTATGAATAATATTTTTAGAATATTTTCGTTAATCATTTTCATTTATTGTTTTTCCTCATGTGCAGAGCAAAAGGATAAGGCAAGATTTGTGAATTACTATACATATGCTTCTCGGACAGAACAAATAAATGTAAAAAAATACGAAGCGATTATTAGCAAGGAGTTAGAAGGCTCATTGTATAAATATATAGGCGACAATGATACAATTACCTGTTTTATCAGTAATAATGAAAATCTCAATTTTTATGTTCTTGGAGAAGACACCACTTTATTCGATACATTACAGTCACACGTTTTTATTGTTAATAAGAGTGTATACAAAGTGTATAGATTAATTTTTGGTAGTTACAGTACTGATGGGCAAAGGTCAGTCTTTATTAATAAAGAATTCGGTATTTTAGGCAGTCGGTCTGAAAACTGGCGGTCATTTACGAAACAGATGTTTGGTAGTGATACGTCTCAAGTAAGTATTTTAACGGATGTAGTATTTGAATTTGATGAATGGAAATGTAAGACCGAAATACCCCCATCTCCATTAGGCATCACATTCTAGTTTTTAGATAATTATCGTTTCGGGTTTAACGGACAGGAAAAGGATAATGAAGTGCGAGGGATCGGAAATACGCTTGACTTCAAGTTTCGTTCTTACGATAGCAGGCTGGGTAGATTTACGAGTGTTGACCCGTTAGCCAGACAATATCCGTGGAATAGTACGTATGCTTTTGCAGAAAATGATGTAATAAGGGCAAAAGATTTGGAAGGTTTAGAGAGATTGATTGTTACAGGTGCAAATGCAGAATTAAGAACTGCAAAACGACCATAAAAAAAGATATAGAAATTATAAGAACTCAAAATTTGCCAAAAAAATATGCACAAATTAAAACTGAAAAGGTTAGGAAAAATTTTGAGAAAGGGAATACAACTCTGTATGTCAAACAATTGCCTGTAAATGGCCAATCTGTAGATTTTATTAATAAACGTGCGTGGAAGAAAGGAGAAGGATATCAACTTAACGTTAATTATGATGTGTCTACTAAGGTCGTAAACCCTCAGGATGTTGGGGGGTATGAAGACCGAAAATCGGGTTTGTTGAGTGTTGCAACTACAGGCTATCCAATGAAGGCAAGTATAGGCGCGGCAGCAGACGCTGATAGAGACAACAATACTGGCGTTCTGCTAAATCCTGCATTCAATAAAGCCTTATCCCCAGAGGATGTGATTACGCACGAAGTTGGCATTCACAATATGGCTGGAAGAAAACATGCAAGAGATGCTAATGGAGATTCTGTTTATCCTTCATCCGGATTAGAAAGCAATCAACCTGGTAATATTTATCCAACGCAAGATGAAACAAAACAAATCATTACTGAAAATACTCAAAGAGGGAGGGTTGAAAATGGGACTAATTAAATATTTAATACCAGCAATGATGCTACTTGTCGGATGTAATGCAAATAAAAGGTTGACAACTATATCAAGCCCTCTTTATTTACATAGTCCTTCATTAGTAAAATATGACACTTTAGATGCAATATTCTTTTATGAAAATTTAATCTCTTCATATCAAGAGGAAGATGTTATTCTAAAAGGTGGTGGATTTGTCAAAAATGACACGATTACTGAAGAAAGTTATTACAATGGTTATTATGTAAGCAACGCTTATACGTACGTAAAACACCTCAAACAAAAAGGAATTAATATTAGGTATGATGATGCTTCGATTGGTGCTTTTCATGATTCTTTATTTCAAAAGGGACTAAGAGATGGTAATTATAGAAGTAAAACAAACATTAATCCATTTTGTGGTGCATATTATAAAAAGTATCAAATGAAAGTTGAAGTTTTATATATTGATACTGTTTCTCAAAGAACTCCATTATTTACGAATTGTAATGAATATGAAGTATATGTTCATAAAAATAATGGGAAGAATTATATGATGTTTGCCTTACCCACTTATGTAATTACTAGAGTTTTTTCATGGGAAGAATTATAGTGGAAAATCCATTCTATATCTGTATGGAAAAGGATAATTATCGTTTTGGGTTCAACGGACAGGAAAAAGTAAACGAAATAGCAGGTATTGGAAATCATAATACAGCACCGGACAAATTCCAACAGGGAGAGGTATTAATACCTGGCATGGTAACAGGAGCAAGATCCGTTGCGGCTCCAAGTACTAAAGGACAATAAAATGGAAAGACATATAATAGAAAAGTTATTGGTTGAAAAAATCGACAATAATATATTTAACGAATTAGCTTCGACTAAATATGATTTTATTGTTATGACTACTGAATATTTTGTTGATATATCAGAAGTTCGATATCGCAGTAATGTGAGAATGGGTATTGAGATTCAAGGTTTCAAACAAGTACTGGAAACGGCAAAGAAATTTAATGAACTCAATATTGTAATGAACTGTTTCACAAGCGAAAAAATTGATTTAGGGGTATATACTAATGAAAACGGGACAATATTATTAGGGATTATTGATTTTAATATTGTTACTAAGCAAATACAGGAATAATAAGTAGATAATGTATAAAAAGTGTGTTTGGGATTTTGAGGTGCTGAAATAGTTGATATTCTTTTCCCGCTGGGCATCTTGCAAGAGACCCGGCGGTTTTGTGTGCAAGCATGCTATAATGCGTGAGATAGCAGTGAAAAGCCCAGAGCTTCAGGGTGCGTGTGTTGGCCTGCGAGGACTTGCAAGGTATAGCCCGGCCGCATTTTCAGCGGCACACCCCAATAATGTAGTTTGGATTTTGGCGCCAGGATATACGATAGCTGCTTACAGCTGAATTCCTTGCATGGTCACCGTATAACTTTACACTTAATAACCCTATTCTGTTACTGGACCCAGATGGTAAGAAGCCAACTAAAGCGCAAGCTGGCACGGCCAAAGGTTTTACTGCATTCTTAGACAATACGAGGTCGAAGATGGGCACGTTAAAAGGGAATGATGCTCACGATGCAATGATGCGTTTAGGCAAAACAGAAATGAATTGGAAGCATTTACGGCCAGAACCTAAAACTACTAATCCTTTTAACAGGAGTAAGGATAAATATATCTACACAGAAAAAGGTGGTTGGATTGATATGTCTCACTTTATGTTCTACGCTGGTAGAGCGTATGATTATAAAATGCAAAAGGAGAGTGCGCAAAAGGTAATAAACAGTGAAGGTTTTAGGTATATGAAATTTGGACCCAAGGTGCCTTACTAGCAGAGATCGAGAGTTTCAACAACGAGGTGAGACATTTTGTCAAAAAAAATACTGCCATGTCCGCTATGGACATTAGGGGATTTCTTATTGATGGAGGCACTGCTGCTACAGATATAAGCATACCATTTGTCGGATGGTTTGCGGGCATTGCCATTAAAGTCCTGCGTGATTTGGGAGCAAGACAAAAAACAGTAAGATTTTTGTCAGACTATCTTACTGCGCAAACCATGGGCACTATCCCAGATGCGGTACTTGTGGCAAGAATGCGAGATAGTTTAAGTAATACTGCGAAAAATGCAAAATATGGCTATTGATCTCATTCATAGGATTTATGATAGCTAAGCGTATAGCTTGTACTTCGTCCGCCTGAATCTTCTTTCACCAAGATATTTTTATCAATTAAATCCTGAATATCCCTCAATGCTGTATCCTGTGAGCATTTAGCAATCTTTGCCCATTTGGAAGTAGTGAGCTTACCGACAAACCCATCGAGCAACTGATTAAGCATGAGGTTTTGCCTTGCATTAAGTCCGGCATTTGAGAACGTCTCCCAAAAATGAGTTTTGTTCATTACCGACCCTGTGAGTTCTTCTGATGCGGTAATCGAACGGTCTAGGCAATTCAGAAACCATTCCAGCCACTCTGTGATATCAAGTGTACCTTTTTGGAGTTTCTCAAGAACATTGTAATATGAGTTACGCTCTTTCTGGATCTGGGCAGACATACTATAAAACCGTTGGGAACTTTCATCTGCACGGGCAAGTTGCAAATCTGCGATCGCCCTGGCTATCCTGCCATTGCCATCGTCAAAAGGGTGAATGGTTACAAACCAAAAATGCGCAATAGCCGCTTTAAGGACAGGATCAATTTCCATCTTCCCATTAAACCATTCTATAAATGCTTTCATCTCCTGCTTAAGGTTTTCAGCAGGGGGTGCTTCAAAGTGAACTTTTTCTCGCCCCATACCGCCGGAAACCACCTGCATTACCCCACTACGCCACTGACCAACACTAATTTTATACATACCGCTTCGCCCTGAAGGGAACATACATGAATGCCATCCAAACAATCGTTCTTCTGTTAGTTGTTGCTGATAATTCTGTGTAGCATCCAGCATCATCTCAACAACACCCTCGATATGCCGGTCAGTTGGAACAAGGCCAGCTATATCCATCCCCAAACGCCGTGCAATAGATGAACGTACCTGGTCGGCATTGAGGAATTCTCCCTCAATTTCATTCGACTTCAACACATCTAATGTAAGCGTCCCCAGCAGGGCTTCGGATTTAAGCCCAAATCCTAAGGAGTCCATTCGCCCTATAAGTTTACCTTGCTTGTTGCGTACAGCAGCTAATTGAGTCGCAATTTTGTCTATATTCCAATGGAATTTAGGCCAATCTGCCGTTTGATATATATATGTTGGCATGTTCTAATCTCCGCATTTATACGTGAATATAGCATATAATCTCCGCAAAGGCAAGATATTGTCCGCAAATATGCGGAGATTATTAGATTCTGCGCATATTCTAATTCGGTATATCGTTAATCGAAGTCTCTATGCCTACCATACAGAGATTTTTCACCTGCCATGATATGCCGAAGATGCTTAAACAGCTTGGCATGTCAGAAAATAATCAACTACAGCCATAAGCATTATCAGTGTCAGACAATAACGATGGTATTTTTGTGGCCGAGTACAAAATGCATTAACAGAAACCAACCCATAAGTGCAAGATATTCCCACAAGGCAGAAATTTTAAATAGATTGTTCTGTAAATTGTAATACTATAATTTGAAACAATGAGCATTCAGCATTTGCATTACACCTTGAAAGAAATTGATACTGTAGCAAAACTTCTACTGGTTAAAAATTCCACTTTCTTCAAAAGATCAATTTCCCGTCTTATCGCTATGCGAGTTGATGACTTTATTAAACTCGGATTTGCTACGAATAAGCAAACTGTCAGACTGCAAATCATCAAAGATGAATTGAATGCTTTGGAAGCACTTTATAAAGATCATTTGAAGTTACAACGTGATAAGTACAGTGCTCACTTCCAACATTTGGATTTTTCGGATAGGTTGGAAAACTGGTCGGCTCTCAACTTTGAAAAGGCCACATTTTTCCATGAAATACCAAAGGGAATTTATAGTCAATTTAGCACTGTGCCGGGCTATGTCCCCTACGATGAACTAACTATAGATGCCTTATCAATACAGCAACTTGCTGAGATTAACAATGAATTTGACTTGGAGGCACATCCAAGCATTGCCACGGATATATTATCGTTAACGCGACCTAATTCGGGCGGCGTTCTTAACTTTAGTATGATTCACACCAAAGCTGGTGTGCTGAAATCATTGGAACTACTCATAGACTATGAGTGGGCGATGATTCAAAAGGTATCCAGCAATCGTGAAATCTTAGTGCCTTTTACCAAGCTAAAAAAGGCCGCGCGTTAGCGTGGCCTGTTATGATAAAGTATGTTCCTACTATTGGTTTTGTAAGCATGGCGATGTTTTTGTACCTTTAAAATACTATAGCAAATATACGCAAAACATACGAATATAACAACTATCATTCTTAGTATTCTTCCGTAATATAATCAGCCATCAGCTCTGCCTGTTTCATAACGGTGGCTATGGCTATGGCCTGCATATCGGGCGGGTAGCCGTATTTGGTGAGTGTACGACGCACCACTACCATCAGCCTGGCGCGGGCGCTGTCCCTTATCGTCCAGTCTATAGATGTATTGGCGCGTATCTTATCGGCCACCTCGCGGGCTATAACACGCAGTTGTTCATCGCCCAGCACCTCTATGGCATTTTCGTTTTCTGCCAGGGCTTCGTAAAATGCTATCTCGTCTTTGTTCAATCCCGATTGAGCTGCTGCATCATCACCATTCCTGATGTCTTTAGCGATGTTTATCAGCTCCTGTATTATTTCCGTAGTGCTCAGCAGGTTGTTCTGGTAACGTTTCAGCGCACCCTCCAGCATTTCTATCAGCTTCCTGCTTTTTACCAGGTTGGTTTTGGTGCGGGCTTTTATTTCGTCATTCAGTATTTTTTTCAGCAGTTCCAGCGCCAGGTTCTTATGTTTCATATCCTTTACCTCCAGCAAAAACTCGTCTGAAAGAATGGAAATATCCGGCTTTTGCAAACCCGCGGCTTCAAAAATATCTATTACCTTTTCTGAGCTGATAGCTTCATCTATAATATTCTTAATGGCTGTTTCTATTTCATAGTCGCTCCTGCCACTGCCTGTGCCGGTAAACTTTACCAACCGTGACTTTACCGCCTGGAAAAACGCCACTTCATCTTTTATGTCCATAGCAGCATCGTGCGGTACGGATAGCGCAAAAGCCTGCCCCAGTATCAGCACTTCCCGTATAAAACGTTCTTTGCCATCCTGCAGGCCCAGTATATGCTCCTCTGCCTGTAGTATGATGGACAACTTATCGTGCGGCGGGGCAGTAAAAAATCTTTTATAGTTAAACCCTGCCCGGTTGCCGTAATACGCCTCCGGTTCTGCCAGTGCCAGTTCTTCGCCGTGGGCCGATGTTTCTGTGAACATCTGCCGCACTACCTCCAGCTTCTCCAGCATGGCGGCTACTGCCTGCTCCTGCCTTTCGGTGGGGTTGCCCTTGCCACCGGCGTCTGAGTAGAAAGACAATGCCTTCTTCAAATCGGTAGCAATGCCCAGGTAATCTACCACCAGGCCGCCAGGTTTGTCTTTAAATACCCTGTTTACCCGTGCTATGGCCTGCATCAGGTTGTGGCCGCGCATGGGCTTGTCTACATACAATGTATGCAGGCAGGGCGCATCAAAACCCGTCAGCCACATATCGCGCACTATCACCAGGCGCAGCGGGTCGGCGGGGTCTTTCATCCTGTCGGCCAGCATGCGGCGCTGCTCTTTGGTGCTGTGGTGCCGCTGCATTTCGGGGCCATCACTGCTGCTTGCCGTCATCACTACTTTTATAGCGCCCTTGCCCAGGTCGTCGCTGTGCCATTCGGGGCGCAGGGCTATTATCTTACTGTACAGCTCTGCCGCTATCCTGCGGCTCATGGCTACTATCATGCCCTTGCCGTCAAACACGGTGTTGCGCGCCTCGTAGTGTGTTACTATATCCTGCGCCAGGTTTTCCAGCCGTTCTTTCTGCCCTACTATGGCTTCCAGCTTCGCCCATTTGGCTTTGGCCTTCTGCCTTTCGGTCACTTCCTCGTCCTGTTCCAGTTCCTCGTCAAAATCGGCTATCATGCGCCGGCCTTCTTCGGTGATGTTCACCTTTGCCAGGCGGCTTTCATAATAGATGCGCACCGTAGCGCCATCTTCCACCGCCTGCGCTATATCATACACATCTATATACTGGCCAAACACCTGCGGGGTGTTCACGTCCGTACTTTCTATAGGCGTGCCTGTAAAACCTATATAGGTAGCCGTGGGCAGCGCGTCGCGCATGTACTTGGCAAAACCGTAGGCTATGCGCTTGCCGGTTACTTCTTTGGTTTCTTTATCCTTTTGGTCTACCAGTTTTGCCTCAAAGCCATACTGCGTGCGGTGCGCCTCGTCAGCTATTACTACTATATTATCCCTGCCGGACAGTTTGTCGTAATACTCCCGCTCATCTTCGGGCAAAAACTTTTGTATGGTGGTGAACACTATGCCCCCGCTGGCTACCTGCAGCAGTTCCTTCAGGTGCTGCCTGTCTTTTGCCTGTACGGGGTCTTGCCGCAGCAATTGGCGCGATGCGGCAAAGGTGTCAAACAACTGCTCGTCCAGGTCGTTACGGTCTGTCAGTACCACTATGGTGGGGTTCTCCATCTGCGGGGCGGTGATCAGCTTGCCGGCGAAAAATACCATGCTGAGGCTTTTGCCCGAGCCCTGCGTATGCCATACCACGCCGCCGCGTTTATCGCCCCCTTTGCCAGATGCCGATATGCCGGACTGCACGGCTTTGTTCACCGCATAGTACTGGTGGTAGGCAGCCAGTTTTTTCACCGTCTGCACATGGGTAAGCCCGGTTTTGGCATCCGTCTTTTTTGTTTTTTCAAATACGATAAAGTTGCGCACAAGGTCGAGCAGGGTAGCGGGTGCCAGCATGCCTTTTATTAACGTCTCTAATTGCGGACGGTATTTCGATGCTTCGGTTTTCCCATCGGCGGTTTTCCATGCCATGTAGCGGCTTTGCCCCGCCGACAAGCTGCCCGCCTTACACTCCAGCCCGTCTGATATGATGCATACCCCGTTGTAGGTAAACAGGGAGGGTATGGTAGCCTTGTAGGTTTGCAACTGCTGGTAGGCACCATCCATTGTGGCCTGTTCCGATGCCGCGTTTTTCAGTTCCATCACCACCAGCGGCAGACCATTTACAAACAGCAGCACATCGGGCCGTTTGTTTTTGCCGTTTTCTATAATGGTATATTGGTTAACGGCTACAAAATCGTTATTGGCGGTTGTTTCAAAATCTACCAGGGCCACCTCGTGGCTGCGCTCAAAGCCATCCTGCTGATAGGCAATTTTTACCTTCTCTACCAGCATAGCGTGAAACTCCTCGTTGTTGTGCAACAAGTCGGGGCTGTATATGCGTACCGCCTTTTGCACGGCCTGCTCCTGCGCATCGTGCGGAATATGTGGATTGATACGCGCCACCGCCGCCCGCAGCCTGTGCACCAGCACCACATCGCCAAAGCTCTCCCGCTCTTGCATTTCTGCACCGGGTGCTGTGTTCAGGCCATGAGTATACTGCCAGCCGATGGCCTGCAATACCTCAAGTGCGAACCATTCAATTTTATTCTCTGTTATCGGCTTCATTCGTTGCAGTAATATAAGAATTTAACTCCGTTTTATAAGCTGCAGGATCAACGTTATACAATATTTCGCTAGCTACATAAGAATATTCTCCAATCTCAAATTCTCCGTATAACTCATCCAGCGACAAGTTAAATTCGGCATTACCCTCGTATGTTATTTCAATTTCTTCGCTAGTTTGTTTTACTAATCCAGTTTCATAAGCCTCAATTAAAAAGCAACACACAAGCTCTGTAGCATTTAGCAGAAACTCTCCTGTAAAGTTTATAAGACTATCATTCCTTTGTTGTAATTCTTCAAGTGTTCTGCCATGTGCCGTTGCTCCAATTTCATTTCTGAAATTACCCATTTGTTGTGCCACGTTTGCTATAGCACCGCCAATTTGGGTCACAGTATTAGTATTCTGATACCCAAGACATCCAAAAGCAAGCGTCAGAAGCCTGTTTACATTTTCATTGCCGCGTAGAGGTTGATTTTTTTTGTCACAAATTTCCTTGGCAATGCTTTCGAGAAGTGCTTTTGCATTTTCAATGCATATGGAGAAGTCTGTACTTTTATAACCCTCTATTCTCCGCTCGTATTCAACAAGTGGAGACCATGTTGCATGCTTGTTTAATATGGTGGTTAGGCGCTCCATTTGCTATATCATAGATAATAAAAGTGAAGCATCATTATGGTTGATGATTCTTTGTTGTGAAATCATTGGGGCAGTAGTTTTATTAACCATATTATGCGTGTAAGCCCTCACGGCATTGATAGTACCCGGTTTAGTATTTGTACATGCACAAACTGTTTTAGTGCAGCCTAAGCTATCTAGGTAAGCTAAATACTTCGGTAGCTGCCTTGAATAATCGCCTTGCGTTGCAATACCTATTTTAATTCCATTCATTTCTAACACATCTATAAAGTCGTTGTTTGAATGGTCTTGGTAGCAACCGGTAACTTGGCTATAGCCTGCATGAAGCATCAATGCATACAAGATATTTAGTGTTTGTGTCTTCCCTGTATTCGAAGAGCCTGTTAATGCTATTACATCCATGTGATTATTTTTTTACTTTTTTACATCCTCACCCTCACCTCGCCACTCATCAGTTTAGGCAGTAGCGTATCGCGTAGCTGTGTGAGTGTGCGGATTTGGGATATGTTTTCTTTTATTTTTGAAAATTGGGTTTCTGCTATTTTTTTAAACGCCAACAGTTTCTCTTTGTCAGGACTGGGCATCTCAATTTCTTTAATCATCTTAGAATTGACTGCTGTCGCAATGGAAGATGTACTGCCCAAAGAATCAAAGTTGAATGACTTTAAGAATAGGTAGAGATATTCAGAATAAAAGTTGGAATCTTCTTTTATTTTGAAATGTGCAATAGCTTCATTTGATAGCATTTTTTCGGTTGTTATTGCTACCCTTCCCATGGTTAATTTGAAACTTAAAATCACGGTGTTTTCTGGTATAACCGGTATGTTGAAAGTTTCAACTGCTTGTTGAGTAATGTATTCAGATGTGTTGTTAATATAGACGCCTCCATTACCTATATCGCGTATGGAAATCCATTTGATGTCATTTGGATCAATCGTAAACCATTTCGATTCTTTTCGTGGTGGTGTCCTCCCAATCCCAACATCAAAAACATCCCCTAACTTCACCTCCTCCCAATCCTCCTGTGCTTCTTCTACAAACCACTGGCGGAATAGTGCCTCAGCCATAGCCTCCAGAGTTATGTTTTGCCGGTGCAGCAGGTCTATTTTATCGTCCAGGCTACTGAGTACTCCCCCTATCGCCTCTTGCTCGGGCAGGGGTGGAAATGATACGGGCAATCCCTTCAGGATTTCGGTGTTGATTGATGGCATAGTAGCCCCAACTGCGATACTTAATATGTATTCTCTAAACGCCTTCTGTTGAAAGTAATATGCCAAAAAATGCGAGTCGATGTTTTTGTGCGGTCTTACTCTCAGCATTCTTGATGAAAACATCCAACCGCTTTGATGCGGTTTAATGTAAGCACTCAGGTCAACTGATCCCACTCTTGTGAACACAATATCACCTGCATTAAGCGTGTACTTTTTTAGCCGCTGCAAGTCTTCATCAGTCACACTTGGGTAGTCGAAATCAGCAATTTTAAAATCGGAAATATGTTCGACAGTAACTACAGGAGTGCCACCCTTTATATATTGTTCATTCTTTAGCTGGCTTCCAAAAGGACCTGTCTGCACATCAGCTATATCTTTTAATATTGTTTCTATCCACTCACTCATATTCTATCGTTTTAATAGACTTTTATCAGGTACAACATTTCCATACCATTTTATTTCATAGTCATTAGTCAATTCGTTGACCTGAAAGTTTATACTTCGCTTGCCTAACAGCGTTTTGCCATAGAATATAAATACCTTTTGCTGGGGTTTGGTTTCATGATATATGTTCACTTCCAAGGTATCAATTGGTAAGATGCCTTCTGTAACAACCCTATAGCTTCTGGACTGTTTTTGTCTATGCGATGGCCGTATGGTACGTTTGCGTATTATGGTTGTCATTGGTTATTGTTTACCCGATATAAATATCAAAAGTCACCATTGTACCACTGCTGGTTGTCAATGTAACTTTAGTAGATGCTGAAATTATATTCCCGTCATAATCCCTATCGAATGACAAGTATCCTCCGGTATAGATATATCCATCGCTGTTATAACCACTATGTATATATCCGTTATTCCCAAAGTCAATAACAGTAACTTTGTCATATTCTACTTTAACATCCAGCTTGTAAGTGCTTTTAGTATAAGTAGAATAACTGAAGTACACAACTATTGCTTTATACCAGCCATTGTCTATTCCTCCATAGGAAGCCCTGTCTTCGGGAATATTCAGTGCACCTGCTTTATTATGCGCAGGAACCGTTAAAAAGAATAGTAGTAATAGAAACAATGCTTTCATAATATATACTGTTAAGAGTTATTATAAAATCTTGCAGCGGTCAATTCTTTCATTTCACTGCATTTACCATTATTATTTACCCATTGCCCGTCTTGATAATAATATATATCCGGTTGGCTGTCCTTATTCAAGGCATCTGCCACAATGCATATACGATAGTCCTTTTTGTACTTTTTAGCGTTTGTATATTCATTATGGGTTAGCTCTACCACTTTGTACGGGCCTGACAGTCCTTTCACTTCCAGAAGCAAGGTTTGTTTGCCCTTAACGGCCTCCATGTCCCATCCATAATTTTCCTTGTGGCAATCTATTATCGCGTACTCCCTAGTGCGATAATACTCAGCTACCTTGTCCATAGCTGCCAATTCTATTTTCTTTCTAAGTTCTATGTCAGGTTGCCACGGACTGCCTCCGCGTGTCTTCCTTCTTTTCCTTTCAATATACCTGTCCGGGTCGTTGATGTAGGTGGCTAATTCATCCAAGTATTTTTTGTCAGTATGGTCTTCCACGTACCAGGCATTGGTTTGCCCCGGAGCTTTCCATTTTCCTTCTACATTAGCCGCAGCTTCAAATATGCGCTCAGTTGCCGGTACCAGGGTAGAATTGTTTGTTAGAGTTTTGCATAAGTATGATTTGCCATCCCAATCGCCACCCTGTATGTGCTGCATGTGGCGGTAGAGCTTTGCATCGGCATACCATCCCACTATATATTGTCCCCCGGTTTCAGGGTTCTTAGCAAACAAGACAACAGTTATACCTTCTATATGCTCATCGTCCCTTCTGGCTCCTAACTTTTGTATATGCAAACTACGTCCATCCTGAATACGCGCATATCCATAATGATACCTTCCTATTGGGTGAAAATTATATACCTCCCCTCCATCCTGGTATTGCTCAACATACCAGCCTGCACCTGTAGGTTTATCATCGTCTGTAACACCCTCGTAGTGCTTCATCCATGCCGTTCTCAAAAATATGTATCGTGCCATGTGTTTTAGTTGTTTTAACTCTTCACAGCTGTTATCTTTTTCAAATTCTCCGCAATTCTTTTATTCAAATCTGCCTCTTCGGCCATCTGCTGTTCCAGTTCTGTCTTCAGCAGGGCAAAGCGTTCGTTAAAGTCAAAATCATCTTCATCGGCCGCCAGGTCTATATACCTGCCGGGTGTCAGCACATAGCCTTTTTCTTTTACCGTGGCGGTGGTGGCCGTTTTGCAAAATCCCGCCTCGTCCTCATAAGGTGCGTCGCCCGTGCGCCAGTTGTGGTAGGTGGCGGCTATCTTGCTCATATCAGCCCCGGTCAGTATCCTGTTCTTGCGGTTTACCAGCTCGCCCATGTTGCGGCAGTCTATAAACAGAATCTCGCCTTTGCGTTTCAGCTTGTTGCGCCGCACAAACCAGAGGCAGGCGGGTATCTGCGTATTGAGGAAGAGCTTGGTAGGCAGGTTTACTATACAGTCTACCAGGTCGTTGTCCACCATGGCCTGCCTTATATCCCCCTCGCCACTACTTTGCGTGGTGAGCGCGCCCTTGGCCAGTACAAAACCCGCCATGCCCGTAGGTGCCAGGTGGTACAGGAAGTGCTGTATCCATGCATAGTTGGCATTGCCGGGCGGTGGCACCAGTTTTTTGCCCAGTACAGTCCAGCGGGCATCGTCGCGCAGCAGCTCGCCGCTCCAGTCGCTGTCGTTAAAAGGGGGGTTGGCTATTATATAGTCGGCCTTCAGGTCTTTATGCGCATCGTTCAGGAAACTGCCCTCGTTGTTCCAGCGTACGTTGCTGGCGTCTATACCCCGTATGGCCAGGTTCATGCGGGCCAGCCGCCAGGTGGTCTGGTTGCTTTCCTGCCCGTATATGCTTATACGGTCGGCGGGGTTCAGCGCCAGGCCGTTTTTGCCGTTCTTTTTGTACTGGTGGCTGTGGCTTTCTATAAACTTCTCGCTTTGCACAAACATGCCGCCGCTGCCGCAGCAGGGGTCAAACACGCGCCCCTCGTAGGGTTCCAGCATTTCTACCAGCAGCTTTACCACGCTTTCGGGCGTGTAGAACTGGCCGCCCTTTTTGCCTTCTGCCAGTGCAAACTCTCCCAGGAAGTACTCAAACACGCGGCCCAGCAGGTCTTTGCCCTGTGCCTCTTTAGTGCCCAGGGTAGCCGTGCCCACCAGGTTTACCAGTCCGCCCAGGCTGGCTTTGTCCAGCTTTTCCTGTGCAAACACCCTGGGTAGTACGCCACGCAGGGTAGGGTTGTCTTTCTCAATGGCGTCCATAGCTTCGTCTATATCTTTACCTATAGATGGCAGTGTGGCGCGCCCCTGTATCCAGCGCCAGCGGCTGCTTGGCGGTACGTAAAACACCTTTTCGGCTATATACTCATTTTTATCTTCGGGGTCGGCACCGTCGGCTTTCTGCGCCACCAGCTGGTCGTACAGCTCCTCAAACGCGTCTGATATATACTTGAGGAATATGAGGCCCAGCACCACATGCTTGTATTCTGCCGCGTCCATATTCTTGCGCAGCTTGTCGGCAGCTTTCCATAGCTTTTTCTCCAACGGTTCTTCTGCTTCCGCCTTTTTTTCTTTTGCCATAGTGTATCCTGTGTGTCTTTATTGCGCGGTAAGATACTTATTACATTTTATCCGTGGTAGGGTGAAAACACCCCCCTTAAAAATCGGGTAGCTTACGGGTGCAGGCCTTTTTCGTATCTTCTTCAAAGCTGTCTAAGTATGCCTCGGTAGTACTTTTGCCTGTATGGCCCAGCGCCTCTTGTATAAACTCCACGCTCGCCCCGGAACGTTTTAGCACCGTACTGAAGGTGTGCCTTGCCGTATAGGTGGTTATATTCTTGTCCAACCCCAGGTCGGTGGCTATCAGCTTCATGTATTTGTTGATTGTTTGGTGCAGTGTTTTGCCTGTTTGTAGGCTTCCTCGGCACTCATGCCGTTCTTCAGCATAGGGAAGATATAATTACTGCAGCTTCGCCATGTCCTTAACGTTTATACCATTACACAGATAACTGAATATCCAGTAGTCTTTAGCACGCTCCATACTACTGCCGGGGGAGTAACATAAAGCCCGTAAAGTGCATTGCTGCTCGTCCTTTTTTTATAAAAGCGGGTTTCAAACGTCGGTATGTTCACTCATTACAGGGATAGTCGTTTCAGCCTGTGATATATATTCAGTAGGATAACTTTTATATGCTCCAACCAATCCGGCGACAGGTGCATTACTGTAATCATCATAAAAGTTAAAGTTGTTTATCTGGCAGTTAGTGATGCTCATTGGCATGGTAGTAACGGAATGCCTTAAATATTCTATTACAGGCTGGTACGTTGTTGGCCCGGCCCAACCGGTTTCTTCCAGTACCCGTGCATGCCAAAATTCGCGTGTATTTCCCGCTATTTCAGTGAGTATCCCGGTAAAAACTACCCTGTCTTTAATATCATGAACCGTAAACTGCATTTATTTTCCTGTGCCAAAATTGCATTTTGATACAATACAGGCCTGTGCAATCTGTCCCTTTTTTCTACAAGCTGGTTATACTTATTATGTTTATAGTAGTAGCATAAGCTATCTGCAACTGCTGCCGGCAAGAAATAAGGCAACGGTAAGACAGAGGCGGGTATCACGTAAAGACCCATCTATTTATTTATGGAAAGGCTGGTAGGGCATTCTGACTAAAGTCATTGCATAGACTGACGTGGAGCATTGTTCTGATATAACACCACACTTAATTTTATTCAAAACATTTAATAACAATTAAAAACGATCAGTTATGTCAAAAAAATCACTGTCCCGTATCGGGGAGACGTTACCATCTGTATTTGATGATTTTTTCAAGCCATGGAATGAATGGTTTAACGGTAATGGTTTAATGCAGCATACTTTAACTGTCCCTGCTGTTAATATTACGGATGAAGATGATGCCTACAATGTTACATTAGCTGTTCCGGGCATGAAGCGCGATGACTTTTCTATAGATGTAACCGGCAACTTGCTTACTATCAGTGCTGAAAAAGAAGATTCTTCCGAAGAAAAGGGAAAGAAGTTTACCCGTAAAGAATATAACTATTCATCGTTTTCACGCAGTTTTACACTGCCTGATGAAATACAGCAGGAAAAAATTGATGCAAAATATAGTGATGGTGTACTCACTATAATCCTGCCAAAAAATGAGGACAGGAAGAAAGAGCAACCAAAGAAAATAGTGATAAACTGATACAAGTACCGAGGTGGTTTTTTACATGGTCACCGTTTTAATATCCCGGAGGCCATGTAAAATTACATCCATCATATCTATAAAACATGAAAGCCATCCGTACACGTACTCTGTTATGTATATTCCTTTTGCCAATCACATTGTATGCCCAGGTAGATAACGCTGCAGTGCCACCAGTTGTACTATGCTATCACCAGGTGCGCAACTGGACTTCTCAGGACGGTAGGGTCGCCAGGGATTATATCGTACCTGTCGAACGGTTTAAACAACATATGAGTATGTTACGTGATAAGGGCTTTCATGTAATTTTGCCCACAGACTTGCTTGCCTACCAGTTACAGCGGAAAAAATTACCACCCAATTCTGTATTGATCAGTTTTGACGATGGTACCGTCTCTCAATACACAACTGCATTACCAGTCCTGGAAAAGTATGGTTTCAAGGCAGTGTTTTTTATTATGACAGTTACATTAGACCGCCCGGGATATCTAAGCCGTTCGCAAATACTATCATTAAAGAAGGCAGGGCACGTGATCGGTTGCCATACATGGGACCATCACAAAGTAACAAGCTACAATTTGAGTGACTGGGAAAAGCAATTATTACGTCCCACCAAAGTTCTGGCTGCACTAACCGGGGATAAAATACAGTATTTTGCATATCCATATGGCTTATGGGATACTGCAGCGATAACACAGTTGTGGGCTGCGGGATATACTGCTGCATTTCAGTTGTATGGCAAACAGGATATACGCTATCCTCAATATACTATTCGGCGTATTATTGCAAATGGCCATTGGGATGGCCAACAGTTAGAAGCAGCTATATCAGGCATTTCTGGTGGAAAGAATAGCTCTTTAAATCATTGAGATGAAAGCTTATTACAGGGTGTTTGTCCGGGCACTTTAAAATCTACATGCTAATAAGCTATTAATTTAAAAAGTCGAACAGTTTATAAGATAATACAGCAGGCCATACAATAGCCTGAAGTAAACCAAGAATCCCATCCCATATTGAGGTAGCATGCTGGAGAAAATAAATCAATGATCCTGTAAATCCAAGACCATACACAGCAGACGATTGTCCGGGTATTTTTCGTTGCATTCTGTTTTGTATCATAACAACAGTTTATGTAAAGCAAGCCTATTTCTTTCTATAAGTAAATGACTTGCATCATTCATATCTCTGATTGAGGTCAAATAGAAATGCTACTGGTATCTATTCAGTATTGTTATTGTTTCTGCCAGGAACATTTACAAGCATGATGTGAATCATAAAAATCATTGATAATACTCATGAAAATGCCAATTCAACGGTAGGATATTTGTGTTGAAATGTCTATTGTATTGTATGGGGTTACGTTTTCTAATTACCATCGGGTTTTTGTTTTCACTCTTCACGCTATCTGCTTGCAGGAAAATGCAGGCAGACGGCGGTAATGATACAGGACAAGGCATAGGACATCTTATCGGTACTGATACGATTGTCCCAAAGCAGGCAACCTGGTTTGATACGCTTGCTTTTAACAATGTACAACTACATTTGGTACACAACCGGCCAGGCGACAAATGGCCTGTAAAAACAAGTTACCCTTTGGCAGGGGCAGTACTTCCTTTCAAACGTGTGGTTGCCTATTATGGCAACTTTTACTCCAAGGGCATGGGTATTCTTGGTGAGTTGACGGAGGCAGAGGTTACTGAACAATTATTAGCGGAAGTGCGTAAATGGTCTGAAGCCGATTCGCTTATTCCTGCTATACCTGCTATTCACTATATAGCAGTTACAGCACAACGTAGTGCCGGAAAGGATGGCATGTATAGGCTTAGAATGCCAGCACACCAGGTAGATAAGGCATTATCTTTAGCACGTAGTATGAATGCATTGTTATTTCTTGACATACAGGTAGGCCATAGTAGTTTAAATAAAGAACTGCCGCCCCTGGTTGAATATCTTAAGCAACCGGATGTGCATTTAGGAATTGATCCGGAGTATTCTATGAAAGGAGGTGAAGTTCCCTGTACGCGAATAGGAACCTTTGACGCAACAGATATCAATGACGCTGTATTATATCTTTCTGCCCTGGTAAAAGAATATAAACTGCCCCCGAAAATACTTGTGGTGCATAGGTTTACAAAACAGATGGTTACCAATTATCGCAATGTGTTGTTGACGCCTGAGGTGCAAATCGTTATGCATATGGATGGCTTCGGTTTTCCTGCTAAAAAGATTGATAGCTACAACATGGCTATACGTAACGAGCCGGTGCAGTATACAGGGTTTAAAATATTTTATAAAAATGACAAACTCAGTGTGCCATACAGGCTTATGACACCGGAAGAAATACTGGGATTGTACCCACGCCCTGTTTATATACAGTACCAGTAGCTTTTTTATACTAACTTTTTAAAAATCCAGTTTATGATTATTGAAATAAATAATAGCAAAATGGTTCGGGAGATACAGGAAGAATTCTCCGGCAAATTTCCTTTTTTGAAGCTTGAATTTTTTTATGCTCCACATGAGTATGATGAACCCTCTCTAGATACCCCATGCCGCCCAGATCTTGTTTTAGCTGATATTCGTAAAAGGAATGTATATGGTGTAATTTCTATTGATTCGAACAGTGTAACCGGTGCTATAGAAAAAGAGTTTGAAAAGAGATTTGGGCTTAATGTGCAGATATACAGACGCCAGATGGACAAGTGGATACAAACGGTGGGTACCGATATGTTGACTCTTAGCGAACAAAATGAAATAGCAAAGGATTCAGCAATATATTTTAATCCCAACCACGAAGAACATACAGGATAATTATCCCAGTTTTAAATCTATAAGTGTTTGCAGATCAGCTAACGAATTATTGGTTTTGATTGACAGCCTGAATCCGGTGCCCTCGGTATAAGTTTTAGCTGCTCTAATGGTTTGTTTGAATGTTTCAGCGATGTTGCCGGCCAGTGCTTTCGCAATGGCACTTTTTCCTAAAACAAAAGAGGCATTAAAATAGCCCTGGCAAGGCATAAGATAAATAATAACCCTCTTATTGTCTTTGATGCGGCAGTTCCATCCTGCTTTTGAAAAATGCCATTCTTCCCCAGCACCGGCATATTTTTCGTTTACATAGTCCCGGATATTTTTCCAGGTAATGTAACTGCTGCCCAATGCTTTTCGTAAATCTTTATCCGCCGGCGGGTTTTCTTTGTCCAAAAATATGCTTTGTTCCATAGGTTAAAAATAATTGGCCTTTATCATTTTGTCTTGCCGCTCAGCTAATATAATATTTTCAATGCCTCTTATCATAGCATCAGGGTTAAATGATATACTGTCAATGCCTTGTTCTACCAGGAACTTAGAAAATTCCGGGAAATCACTAGGTGCCTGCCCGCATAATCCTATTTTCTTTTGCCTGGCTTTGGCAGTCTGAATAACTTGTGTCAGCATTTTTTTTACCGCCTCATTGTTTTCATCAAATAAGTCGCTGATGATCTCAGAATCTCTGTCCAATCCCAGGGTGAGTTGAGTGAGGTCGTTAGACCCAATAGAAAAGCCATCAAAAATATCAGCGAACTGGTCGGCAAGTATTACATTGCTTGGGATTTCCGCCATAACGTAAATTTCCAGCCCGTTTTTTCCTCTTTCTAATCCGAAATCCTTCATTACCTCTAATACCTTACGACCTTCTTCTATTGTCCTGCAAAAGGGAATCATCAGTTTGACATTTGTCAACATCATCTCTTCCCGCACTACTTTTAATGCTGCGCATTCCATACCGAATGCATCTTTATACCGCGAATTGTAATAACGGCTGGCGCCCCTAAAGCCAAGCATTGGGTTTTCTTCATGGGGTTCAAAGTATTTCCCGCCAATTAATTGTGCATATTCGTTAGTCTTAAAATCGCTCATGCGCACAATCACATCTTTAGGATAAAATGCTGCTGCCACCAGGGCAACAGCTTCTGATAGTTTATTTATAAAGTACTGTGTTTTATTATCGTACTGGCTGGAAAGAGCAGCGATCAGTTTTTTATCCGCAGAATCAGGCAACTCATTAAAATGTGCTAATGCCATAGGATGAACCTGTATCTGGTTACTTATAATAAATTCCATGCGTAACAATCCTACACCCTCGTTTGGGAACTTTGACAATGCTAAAGCCTTTGCTGGATCTGCGAGGATAAACATAGGTTTTGTTCGTGTAGCATGTAATGTACTCAACGGTATCTCTTTTACCTCCCAGTCAAGTACACCGGTATAAACCATACCGGTATCGCCTGTCGCGCATGAAACAGTTATTAACTCTCCATCTTTCAATTTGCTGGTAGCGTCTATAGTTCCTACAACAGCCGGAATGCCAAGCTCACGTGCAACTATGGATGCGTGACTGGTTCGGCCACCTTTATTAGTCACTATACTCACGGCTTTTTGCAGCAACGCATTCCAGTCGGGGTTCGTAATATCGGCCACAATTATATCGCCCGGTTGCACCTTCTGTGCATCTGCCAGCGACCCTACAATACAGACCCTGCCGCTAATGATGGACTTACCTACAGCTTTGCCGGTACATACCGGTGCAGCATTGGTATGCAGTCTATATTCTTTTAAATTGACATTGATGGTCTTAGCTGCGGCCGTCTCAGGTCGGGCCTGTAGTATATATAGTTGCCCGTTAATTCCGTCTTTAGCCCATTCAATGTCCATTGCACAATGGTAATGTTCCTCTATCAGTTGACACCAGTTTGCCAGTTGCGTTGCTTCATTATCTGTAAGAGTATAACGCTCCTTAAGTGCGGAGGGTGTAGGAACCATCTTTACAGGCGGTTCCGTATTATTATTATTATTATTATCCTGCAATATCATCATGTGTTCTTTAACACCCAGCCTGTGATATATCAATGCTCTTCCCCCATCTTTTAACGCAGGCTTAAAAAAGTAATATTCGTCTGGATTAACAGCACCTTGTACGATGGCTTCTCCAAGCCCCCACACGCCTGTAATATAAATCAGATGCTGGTGCCCATTTTCAGGGTCTATTGTAAAGGCTACCCCTGCAGCTCCTTTGTCGGACCTCACCATTGTTTGTACGCCTACAGACAGCAACACCGACATATGATCGAATCCATTATCAACCCTGTATTTTATAGCACGGTCGTTAAACAACGATATATAACATTTATGTACAGCTTTCAGCAAAGAGTCCGCACCTGTAATATTCAGATACGAATCATGCTGCCCCGCAAAGCTGGCAGTAGGCAGGTCTTCGGCGGTAGCGCTGCTGCGTACCGCAACAGAAAGTTCAGTATCGGGTGTTATGAGTGTGTTATATGCTTTAATAACGGCAGCCTGTATTTCAGACGGGATAGCTGCATTACGGATTATATCCCGGCATGCAGCTCCCACCACATCCAGATTATGCATATCCTTAGTGTCAAGGGTAGAAAGGGTATGCCGTAGTTGCTCAGTCAATGAATTTTTATCCAGCAATGCCTGATATGCTGCTGCTGTAATAGCAAACCCATCCGGCACCCTGATGCCGGTTGCACGCATCAGTTGGTGCATTTCTCCCAGTGATGCGTTCTTGCCCCCAACGGAAGCTATATCATGTAAGGATATTTGTTTGAGCGGGAGAATATACTTCTCTTCCATAACGATATAATTTTAAGTATGATATTGTGTAATACTAAAATTAAAGTGTCGTATCATAGCATATGATGATGAATGTCAAATACGTTTATGATAAATGTCAGGGCAGTGTTTTGGATGAATAGCTTCTTCTGAAGATTTTATAGACTTCAAACCACATTACAGATACGAATGCTGCGCACAGGCATATTCTTAAATTGTGCAGATTGATTGAATGAAGGTTGAAAAAGTTGGCTATATCGGGAACATAAAATAGCATTACAAGTAAGAAAAGGGTAAATGCTATCATTGCAACCAAGATATTGTTTTTATATTTTAGTGTAGTAATGATGGAGTAGTAGAAGGAGCGGTTCACCAGGGTTAAAAAAACGTTCGCCATTATAAGGGTAAGGAATACCATCGAGCGCGTTGTGGCTTCATCATAATTCTTACTGAGTGCATACCAATAAATTGACAAGGTTGCAATGGTAATAACTAAGCCTTGTACAATACTTATTGTCAGTTCGCGCATACTGAAAAATGTCTTTGCAGCTGATCTTGGTGGTTGTAGCATACTATTGGGTTCAGATGGCTCACGTTCAAAAATGATAGAGCAGGTAGGACCCATAATTAACTCTAGAAAGATAACGTGTACAGGGGTAAATATGGCCGGATAGGGCCAACCCAGAATTGATGGTATTGCAACTGTTAATATGATGGGAATATGGATGGAAATGATATATTGAACGGCTTTTTTGAGATTGGTATAAATTCTTCTACCCATAGCGACAGCATATACCATGTTGCCCAGATCATCGTCAGTTAATATAAGCGAGGCAGCATTTTTAGCTATTTCAGAACCATGCTTACCCATTGCTATGCCTATATGGGCAGCTTTTAAAGCAGGTCCATCGTTAACGCCATCACCGGTCATAGCTACTATTTCTCCTTGCCTTTTTAAACTTTCTACGATTTGTAACTTCAATTCAGGAGATATACGCGAAAACACTTTGTAGTTCAATACCGCATTGTCAAGCTTTGTGTCATTCATAGCCGCCAGTTGTACTCCCGTGATAGCCTGTTCTGAATCAGATAATCCGGTCTGTTTGCTTATTGCTATGGCAGTTTCCGTATTGTCCCCGGTTATCATTTTGGTTCGAATTCCGGCATTGCTGAATGATTTGAATACATCTGCTATGTTTTTCTTTGGGGGGTCGTAAAAGGCGATAAGCCCTTGAAAGTTGAATTTGAAATCTTGCTGAGATACAGGCAGTTCAAGGCTTTGAATTGTTGCATTAGCTACAGCCAGCACACGCAGGCCTTGCCTGGCAAAGCCGCTGTTCACTTTTTTAATATATTCAACTTGTTCAGGCGAAAGTAATGTAGTTGTAAGCAGCGCTTCCAATGCACCTTTACAGGCAATTATCCTGTTACCAATTTGGTTTTCAAAAACATGGGTCATCATCGGGGGGCTGCCAGCTAGCGGATATTCCTTTATCATATGGTAATCGGCCCGTTCATCCCTCAAAGTCACATTTACATATACCTGGTGCAGTGCCTGTTCCATCGGCTCAAATGGTACAGCTTCACTGGCCCACATAGCAGTGGTGATTAAAGAAATCGCTGCAGGATCATGAAAGGACTCTTGCGTGTAAATTTTATCACTTTTAAGTTCGTAACATTGATATAATTCCATGCGGTTTTCGGTAATTGTCCCTGTCTTGTCAGCACATATAACTGTTGCAGATCCCAGAGCTTCTACTGTAGCCGTATTTTTTACTATTATCCATTCCTTCATCAACCTGTAGGCTCCCAGTGCCATGAAACTGGCAAAAGCGACAGGTATTTCTTCGGGTAATACAGACATAGCTATTGTAAGCCCATTTAGCAGGCTATCAAGAAATAATCCTGAACGGTACCAGTTGATTCCCCAAATAAGCAGGAAGACAACTGTTCCTGCCATAGCCATTTTTTGCACAAACGAGCTTATTTGAGTCTGCAGCGGTGTTTTTACCGTTGCAATGGAATCAATGGATAAACCAATGCTTCCCAGTCTTGTCTTTAAACCGGTAGCAGTTACTTTAAATACACATTGACCGGAATTTACTAATGTACCACAGTACACCTGGGTGTCTTGTTCTCCTGCATCTTTAAATACACTATATGCCTCACCTGTCAAAATTGCTTCATTAACAGAAAAATCGTTTGCTTGTTTGATAATGCCGTCTGCGGCAATTAATTCCCCTTCGGTTGCTACGATGAAATCGCCTATAACAATTTCAATAGAAGGGATGCGAATACATGTATCATTACGTATTGCAGTTGAAAAAGGCGGATTAAAAGACTGGATTGCAGCAAGGGCGCGCCTGCTGCGTCTGCCCTGGTAAAACGAAATGCCAGATACAAGTGCTAAGGCTACAAGCATGAATGTTGCCTCTATAAGTGATCCGACGAACAAATAAATGACAGCGCAGGCTACAAGCAAAAGAAACATCGGTTCACGGATGATTTCTTTCAGCGCCTGTACTGTGCCTTTATTTTGGCTGCCTGTAATTATATTCATTCCATTTTTCTGGCGCGATTGGATGACAGCTTCGTCTGACAGCCCTGTAAATGGGAATGGGTTACTTCCATTCATGTCAATTATGCCTGCGTGCGCAGGTGTTAATGCCAAGCAGTGCATATAACGGGCAAATGCTGATAATACTGGTAAGGAGAAACACCCCCGCAATAACCATAAGTACTATTGCCCACGTACCGGTGATTACTCCGGCAAAGTAAAGGATGGCAAACAACAAGGCTACTGATACGCGAAGCCTGCGATCCCATATACCCATATTCTTTTTCATAAGTCTGATTTTTACATGTAAAGCTATATATTGGCTAATGATATTTTGATGATACTAATCAGCTATTTAGCCGCTTGCACTTACCATTTGGTTGAAGTTTGAACTGATTATTACAATAATTTGTGCTGGTCGAAAGTTTACAAGTGTGCCAGGAAAACCGGTAGTTTATGATCTTTAATTACCTGCCAGGCGAAATTGTTCTTTAATATCTCTGAGAATCTGCTGCGGCCAAACGACCCATTTACCAATAGCGCATCTCCTTTGTCTGCAATCCATGTAGAGAAGTACTTGCTGGGGTCAGCTTCCAATTTGTAAAAGCTAACATCTTTAAAATGACGTGCTGCCAACTCTTTAATGAAAGGCAGGTCTGGAATAGGATCATCATCTTTTGAAGCATACACAATAACTGTACTCAGGTTGGCGAGTTCAGGGAATATGTAGGAAAATTGCTTAAGTGCAAAAGCTGAACTTTCACTGCCATCAAAAGCAATGATAACGCTTTGCGGGAAATTGTAGTTTTCCGGCACAAGTATTATAGGGCACTCTGCTTTATGCAAAGTTTCATTTAGATATTCCTTTTGGCTTATTTCTCCCAGGTTCTCATAAAAGAGCTCATTACTTAAAATGAGGAGGTCTGCATAACGCGTTTCTTTTTGAATAGCGGGGAGTGCACTTTCAGTGTAATCTGAATGTACACGGTATTCTATATGATGTTTAAGGCAATAGGTCTCAAATTTTTGGACATTTGCAGCAATAGCCAAACGGTCATCAGCTACACCCGGGTATACTATTGGACTTGCCATATTAAGGTAATATACCATTATGTATGAATAGTCTATAGGGGGTAAAAATACGCCCGTCAACAATACAGGTGATAGCTCATTAATCTTCGAAATATATCGCAGCGAACTTTCTGAGAAGTGTACACCGTCAAAAACTGCAAGTACCTTTTTCATAGTTAGATTTTTATTTGGTAAAAGTCGCTTTCAACGGTTATAATCTGTATGATCTTGGTTAAACCTTATGGTGATTATGGTCATTAGAGTTCGTAATGTACAGTCTGATTTAAATCAGAACGTGTATTGATGGCTGTCATTTATTTCAATTGCTTGTTGTAATAAGTTTACAATAACATTATGACCAAAACGTGAATCGTGTTAAATAGATCTCCACCAACATATAGTACCGGATATTTCATAAGTCTTATTCATAAACAACAACAAAAAATTAAATTATGCGTACTGATGAACAACTTCAAAAAGATGTAATGGACGAGCTCAAATGGGAGCCTGTCCTGGAAGCCTCACAAATAGGAGTAGCTGTCCACAACGGTGTAGTCACTCTTAGCGGGAGTGTAGATAGCTACAATAAGAAGATAGCTGCAGAAAGGGCTACTCAAAGAGTCAAAGGGGTCCGCTCTGTGGCAGTTGATATCGAAATTCGCTTACACAAAAACGGTGTGCGTACAGATACAGACATTGCTGATGCTATTGTGTCTGCATTAAAATGGAACAGTGCTGTTCCTGATGAGAAACTTACCTCTAAAGTTGATAACGGTTATGTTTTGCTCGAAGGTGAAGTAGAATGGCAGTTTCAAAAAGATGCAGCAGAAAATGCCATAAAATATCTTACTGGCGTTCGCGGAATTTCCAATCTCATAAAGGTTAAACCTCATGTCAATACAACGGTCGTTAAAGATAATATCAAGAAAGCTCTTGAACGTAACGCAGATATTTCTGCTGACCGTATTAGTGTTTCGACTGTAGGTAATAAAGTGATTCTTCGCGGCAAAGCAAGGTCTTGGAATGAACGCAGCCTGGCCGAACGTGCAGCCTGGTCTTCACCGGGCGTGCTTGCTGTAGAGGATGAGTTAGTGATTAGTGAATAGCAATATGCCAGGAAAATACAAGTGTCGTTTTTTCTGCTGTTTTTCTTTCAATAATACATGTCAGCTGATATTATGACTTCGGTCATAATATCAGCTTTTTCTTAGCAGTATGTTTGATGTTTAATATTTAGGCAAATGTTTATTAGCTTTCACGGCGCGGCAAGGACAGTTACCGGCTCTAAACATATCGTACAGACAAAAGAGGGCGTTCGTATATTATTAGATTGTGGACTTTTCCAGGGAATGGGTAAAGAAACGATACAATTAAATGAACATTTAGGGTTTGATCCCATGTCTATTGACCATGTAATCATTTCTCACGCGCATATTGACCATATTGGCTTATTGCCACGGCTGGTGAAGCAAGGATATAAAGGCAAGATTTACTGCACGCCTGCCACTGCAAGCCTTGCTAAGATATTATTAGTTGATTCAGCACACATCCAGGAAACAGACGTAAACTATGTGAATAAAAAAAGGCAAAAAGAAAATAGGGAATTAGTTTATCCACTGTATACTAATGAAGATGTGCTGAATGTATTTCCGCTTTTTGAACCTGTTGCATACGAGGAACATTTTGTGATTGCTAAAGGAATTACTCTGTACTTTACCGATTGCGGTCATATATTAGGAAGTGCAGCTGTAAATCTTAAAATTGTTGAACAGGGTAAACCTGTGCATCTTACTTTCAGTGGCGATATTGGTCGGTACAGGGATTTGATTTTACGTTCTCCAAGTACATTTCCGCAAGCGGATTATATTATAATTGAGTCTACTTATGGAGACAGCTTGCATGAATTACTTGCAGTAGCAACCGACCAATTGTTGGAACATGTAAAAGAAACTTGTCTCACCAGGCGCGGCAAGCTAATTATACCGGCGTTCAGCCTGGGGCGTACTCAAGAGATTCTTTATATGCTAAACAGGTTAGAGCAGGAAGGACGATTACCCGACTTGCCATATTATGTTGATAGCCCACTGTCTGTGAAAATTACAGAAACGATGAAAAAATACCCTGATTATTTTAATGCCCAGGTAAAACAACTGCTAACCAAAGACGAGGATGTCTTTGACTTTACAGGGCTCCATTATATTGATAATGTTGAAGAATCTATTGCTCTTAATGATTCCAAAACACCTTGTGTGATTATATCAGCATCAGGGATGGCTGAGGCAGGACGTGTGAAACACCATATCGCTAATAATATAGGTAATGCAGATAACACCATTTTACTTACCGGCTACTGCGAGCCGCGTTCATTAGGGGGAAGGTTGAAAAATTGTAAAGATGAAGTTTCTATCTTTGGTAGAAAGTTTCCGGTACGGGCAAAAATAGCAGAGATACATAGCCTTAGCGCTCACGGCGACTATGAAGATATAAGCCAGTGGCTATCCTGCCAGGATCCCCGGCTGGTGAGGAAATTATTTCTTGTTCACGGCGAGTACGAAGTACAGCAGCAATTCAGGGAAAGGTTGCTGAGAAAGGGATTCAAAGATATCGAAATACCTGAGCAACATCAGCAGTACATTTTATAGCTTATAATCGTTGCATACTATGATACCAGACAAACAAAGGCCGGAGGCGTTTACCCCGGTGGGTTCCAAAAGTGAGAAGGAGTTTCTTGAAGGTCCGCATTCTCGATGGACAGAATTTAAATTTATGATCAAAGTTATGCGTCAATTTTTCTATGGATTACGGAAACTTCATTTTATTGGCCCGTGTGTAACTGTCTTTGGCTCTGCACGTTTTCCCGAAACACATCCCTATTACATTCTGACCCGTAAACTTGCTGCTGATATTGCATCCCTTGGCTTTACAATCATTACAGGCGGAGGGCCAGGGCTGATGGAGGCTGCTAACAGAGGGGCAAAGGATGTGAATGGCCGTTCTATTGGTTGTAATATTAATCTTCCAAAGGAGCAGCATCCCAATAAATATCTCGATAAATGGGTGGACTTCGATTATTTCTTTGTGCGTAAAACACTACTCAGTAAATATTCTTATGCTTTTGTGGTAATGCCTGGTGGCTATGGTACTTTAGATGAATTTTTTGAAGCTATTACACTTATCCAAACCGGAAAGTTTCAGCGATTTCCTATTATATTAATGGGAAAAGATTATCATCAGGATCTTTATGAACATATACAACGCCTGGTGAGAGAAGAGACAATTGATCCGACAGACATTGACCTTTTTCTCTGGACAGATTCTACTGAAGAAGCTATCAGGCATATTAACCGTCATGCTATTGAAGGATTTAATTTAAAGAAGAAAACGGTATATCAGCCGGTATCGCTATTAGGCGAAACCCGTTGAACATCAAATCAGTATTTTCAAGCAAGATTACTGTTGCCGGTAATAAAAAAGCGGCCACTGTGCTGAATTGCTTTAAATCCACCCAGAACTAATATCAAATTTCTGTATCCATAGTACCGTAAGAGGTAAATAAGCGATAACGCTGAGTTATCATCGTTGCCATATATATACAGTGTTCTTTTATGGTGAAGTACGTTAATATAGCTCCAGGCATCGACCAGTGGAATGTATACCCTTGTCCGAGGTGATCAGGTACTCTTTGTTCAATACCTGGTCAAGGTCTCCCATAACACGATTATCAAAGTATGTTTGCACCATAAAAATCTGGTTAATTTTCACAAGTATAAACTTCGTAACTCTATGCAAACATAGATTCGTGCATTTAACCCTCTAATGATATAGGTTAGGTTATAGCATGATTTAAATCACATTGATTAAAGCCAATTGTAGACTTATATATATACACAATTTAATATCGTTTAAATTTAATATACCAGCTGCCTGAAAAATCAAATATATAAGAAAGGTTACGCAGAATGGATTACCATGCAAGGATAAAACTACTTGATGTTTCTCCAAGGAAACCACAAAAATATTTGTGTCGTTTGAATGCGAAAGAATGGCGAGACTTGTACTATAACAAAAACGAAATCCTGGGCAAATCTTATTTGACCAGTCGTCAACCAATATTTTTAAACTTTCAATCAGTAGTCACCAGCGATTCCTTTGCTAATAAAGCACAAATCAGATTAATATTAAGTCATGTCACGGTTTGTCGCATTAAAACTTGCAATAAGTCTATTTCTGAGGAGTTACGAAGCTAAAACATGATTTTCTATCAATATTGACAGTTTTTGCCGTAATTATGGTTTCATTTAAAGCCTGGCTTGTGTTTCGTCTTCCTGAAAAGTATCAGTATTGATGCTGAAATGAAGCAGAGCCGTCCCACTCAAAATCAGGGGGGCTTAGGTTCCAAGTCCTGGTGGGGCCACAGAAGCAGAAAGGGTTTCAGGCGATTTAGTTTGAAACCCTTTTTCATTTGCACACGATTTGCACACAATATTAGCAGGGCTGAAAATCCTTATGTCGGTGGCAATTCTTTCCACCACCACTTCAAAATCTAGCACCAGTTGCTCTTCAAGTTCCTCGGTAAGAAACTCAACGAATAAATGGCTCATCTTTTAAAGCATGTTGCCAGCATAGCATTATATGAATTTACCTACATGTAAAATATCTTGATTAGGAACAAGTCCTATTCTTAGTGCGAAAAAACCTAAAGCAAACCGTGTATTTACACCAAGCTTTTTAAATAGAATGTCCCGATAACTATGGATAGTCCGCAATGATAATCTTAATTCCTTGGCCATTTCCTCATACTTCATGTTTGAGGGACACAAAGCAAGAAAAGCCATTTCCTTTTCAGTTAAATTTGGAACTAGACTTTTAAGATCTTTTGCAGATTTTGAAACAATTCGGGATGAAACACCATAATAATATTTGCCTTTGGTGTGAACTTCAATTAGTGCATTTCTTACTTGAATTGGCTCTAAGTCCTTTGTGATAAAACCGCATGCCCCATTTTGCACCATCTGCATTACTGCGAAATCATCGTTATACATGCTGAATGCAACAACTTTAAGAGATGGCCATTTATGCTTTATTATTTTCATGGCCTCGTAGCCGTTCATAATGGGCATGCTTATATCTAGCAATACAATATCAGGAAGTATAGCAAGTTGCTCTAAAAGGGCGATCAGTTCTTTGCCATTCGATGCATCACACACGAATTGAATTTCGTCAGCAAACATTGATTGCAGAATGGCTATGACAGATTTCCTGACCACAGCGTGATCTTCTGCAATAGCAATTGTAATAGTTGGGGGGTGTGTAAGCATAGTGATCTATTTCAAATTTAGCTACTATTCGGTCAAAAAGATACCGTCTAAAGACCCAATTAAATCTTTGGGTCTTCAGACCTAAAAAATCATCAAGTGTTTTTTTGACATTACATCAATAATGAAGTTATCGTAGAAAATAAAGAGGATACTGCTTGCAAAGTGTAAACAATTTTTTTTTCAATTAAAAAAACGTAAACATGACAAAAACAGTAAGACATTCCAAGTCGTTGCTTGTCCTTTTATGTAGTGTTGCATGCTTGTTGGTAGCAACACGAAATAAGAGCTATGCACAGAATCCATTGTACTCCGTCGATAGCCAGCTACGTGTATTCTTTTCACCCATTTGTCTACCTGATACTGCGCCTAACTTTTTGCATGAAATGGCTGCGCATGTCATAGGTGACAGCTTTTTCACAGACAATTGTCCTGACACAACAGAGATGGACACCTGGTTTAAGTTATTTGAGGAAATGCGGAATATGGCGTTTGATACAACATTAGTGCCGCGTCATGACAGCGTTCATAGTTGGGGTACTGCATTTTTTAAGGACACAATCATGATGAACATCATGGCTTATAATTATTACAGGCTACATGACAGTGCCCTTACAACAGACAGTTTTTTTGATTTTGATCCGGTGAATTTTACAATTTCTGACAAGTTTCCTTGTGAATTCTTCCCATTTGTACATCACAGGGTGTTTTCAGCAGCACCGTCGGCCTATTATTTACCTTATAAGGAAGTTACTTATAGAGTGGATGATAATTTCTTTTTCCGTGACCAATGGAATGACATCGTTAATAATGGGTGGATTCTTGAGATTGATTTTGGTGATGGAATGGGATGGCAAAACATACCCGGCCCAAACTCAGGTAGTCCTTTTCATTATGATGCAATTTATTCAACGTCGGGACCAGCGTATATACACACACGTGTATTCAATCCTCATATTGCCGCCTATATAATGTCGTCGGTTGCGGAAGTTTACGTCCCCGAAAGAAGTAAACCTAAAGAGCCATCATACAAAGTACCGTTTGATGGTGCGTTATTAAGCGTTTACTTCCCATGTGAAGAATCCGGCGAACCTCTGAATAAGAATATCATTGTCCTTGAAGGTTATGACCCTAAAAATAATTTCTTTGGAAACAGGACAGCCGGAGAGGTTTATCAAGATATGATTATTAGCAATGGATTGGAAGATCTTAGGAATTTTGGCTATACTTACGTGGTCGTGGATTGGACTAATAGTAAGAGAGATATTGCCCTTAATGCTCAAACCTTAATCGATATAATTGATTGGCTGAAATGTGAACAACAAATAACTGCTGATACTGGGACGCATGAACAATTTGTAATTATTGCTGAAAGCATGGGAGGGTTAGTGGCAAGATATGCTATGTGTTACATGGAGCAAAATCCATTTACAAGTGGTACGTGCTTACTGGAAAAAATGCACAACACGCGGTTACTCATCACATTTGATTCACCCCATGATGGTGCTAACATTCCATTAGCATATCAACATCTGTACCGTGATATGGCCTCATTGTTGACATTTTCACCGAGTATAACACAGATATCATCTGGTATGCTTTCCAATTTACTAATTGATGGTACAGCAGTCAAGCAAATGCTTATCCATCATGTTGACACTAAGAATCCTTTCACAAATACCTATACAGAGCATCCGGATAGGACGGCCTTTAAACTGGCGCTTGGAAGTTTAGGAAACTACCCACAATATTGCAAAATGGTTGCCATAGCAAATGGTTCAATGGCAGGCCAAGGCCAAACCAATATAATGACGGGCAATCAACGACCTGCAAATGACTATTTTTTGGATTACGATAACGACTTCTATGTAAGCATTCTTGGCCATGAAATTCAGCTAGCAGGCATAAATTTCGAGCTACGTAGTTCGCCTAGTGGGAGTGGTAATCTAATGACGCTAGTCAAGGATGTATATAGGCCAACCTTCAGCATGACTTTAACTATCACGCCTAGATGGCCATGGCCTCCCCGCATCAATGTTAGGATAAATGTCGGTTCTGCTTATTGGTTCAGTACCGGTCTTGTCCACAATGTTGCAAATATGGACCCAATAGACGTGATACCTGGCAGTCCTCAAAATCATGGCAATGGAATGATTTTGACGACCCCAACAAATGGTGCCAATGGATTTCTTACTCAAAATGCCATGAATATATTTTTTGGAAGAAATTCGCCTACATTTAATCCTGTAACGGGGGTTTGGAGCTTCCAAACTTTGGGAGCGGGCGTAGGACGTGGCACTAACGGCACAAGAAATCTAAGTAATGCCTCCTTGTATACCGACGGAGTTCATTTTTGCTATATACCCGTATATTCAGCATTGGATTATACTCTGCCATCGGGTAACTACTACACAGATATTATAAGTGAAAATATCAACACCAAGGTGGCATCTACACCTTTTGATGTGATCGCTGGTAATATCGTAGTTGCTGGTGACAATGTTTACCGTTTTAACTTTCCTCATGTGGGTGCTAGGAACGATTTATTAGGCTCATGGTATGGCGGCAATCCGAGTTCTATGTTTCAGCGGTACGATAGCTGTCAAGACAACCCACACCCAAATTTTGTACGTTTCTTAAATCGAGAAATTGGTGACGATACTCTATGGGTAAATAACAGAACAGCAGCTTGGTCGGTTTTATATGATGCTGAAAAATTTATCGGCGTAGACCATCAGAACCCGTATTATGAACATCCTAATCTTCTAACTCAATGGGCGTTACGGGGGATTTATTCTAAAGAAGACCCTTACAATAATATTGACGGGTTGAGCATTTTTATGGTTAGGCATGATACCAATAATATTGATTTTCTGAACTGGCCTGTCTTATATCCAGTATATAAAGACACGATTGATTGGGTTAAATGCTGCGGTGAGGGAGAATTTAAGCCGGGAAGACAAGAGCCTACAACAATTGCGGCTACACAACAAGAGTATCCTGTAGAGGGAGGTTTTATTCTTTACCCTAATCCATATATTGATGGAGAATTAATGATAAAACTTCAAAAAATTCAAAACGGCGCGAGTTTATTTGCTCTATATGATATGATGGGTAGGTGTGTATTCCAAAGAGAAATGGGTGCAACGAGGACTGGGCAATGGTCTGGTACTGTAAGAATTGATAAATCGACATTAGCACCAGGAACTTACTTTGCAGTCGTAAAAGACGGTACGAACTTGTATAAAAGAACATTGGTGATACAATAATAATGAAGCGAGCCACTATAGTGGCTCGCTCTTATTTTTTGGCACGAAAAGTGTATATTTAATTTTAAATAAATATTACTATGAGGCGTACGATTATTCTTCTGCTTTTAGCACTAATTATTTTTGGCTGTAAGAAAGAGAACAAAGAAAAAGATAAAGTAGTCTATAATTATCATGGCTATATCTACAAACTGTCAGACTCAACTCCTTACACAAATACCAGTTTTGTTTGCTACCAAGGTAAGCCACGGACATCAGTAGAAGACCCACAAGAAGAAATTGTCCCTTTTACTACAGATGGCAATGGTTATTTTTCAATCGACATTACACCTATCGGAGGAATTGGCACAATGGTATGTTGGCCTGACCACTATTCAAGCTATGAAGGATGTCCTGAACATGGTAGTTATTTGCCCAAATCAGAATACGATAAATATTCTTATGATGCAGGAGTCTTTTATATGCCATAGCAGCTTAAGACATGAAACAAATAATTGAGGAAATATATAAATGCCCAAAGATGAAAAAATTGCTTTTTATTCTCTTGATAGCCACTGTAATAACATCATGCAATAAGACTACAAATAACGCCCAATTAAAGAACTCGAAAACCTATACTATCGAAGGCTATTTATATTCAAGGCAATCGGATGGACCTGTTGTGGGAAAGCTAATTGCAATTTCCCAAACAGAACGAATATATAGTCATACAGACGCGCAAACAATCACGGATAGTAATGGCTATTTTAAATTTATACACAGCCCTAACAACGATAAAAAAGGACTAAACATTTATCCCGTATATAAAGATTACAGTTGTATTTACGATGATATCTCTTTTATCACCAACATACCTAAATATCAAAATGTTGATTTGAAGAAAATTTATACTTCGAAATTTCACTAATAAAGTCAGTACAACATGCAGCTAAACAAAACCTTACTACTTGCAGGGCTGTCATCAGCATAATATTCGTTTCTTGTAAAAAGAACTATACATGCATTTGAAGCTATTACACTTATCCAAACCGGAAAGTTTCAGCGGTTTCCTATTATATTAATGGGAAAAGACTATCATCAGGATCTTTATGAGCATATACAACGCCTGGTGAGAGAAGAGACAATTGATCCGACAGACATTGACCTTTTTCTCTGGACAGATTCTACTGAAGAAGCTATCAGGCATATTAACCGTCATGCTATTGAAGGATTTAATTTAAAGAAGAAAACGGTATATCAGCCGGTATCGCTATTAGGCGAAACCCGTTGAATGACCTTTATTGGTTATTACACTGAACTTTGTCAGTATGTGTTTTTTCTTTTTGCTTGAAATGCCTTGCTGAGTTTTGTACTATAACCCGGCAGGTAAGTAATGGCTGCCGGTTAACCCAACCATATTAATCTATGCCGGTACAGCGGCGGGGTTGATAGTTTCTTCTGTATAAGCGACAGGTGGGCATCCATGCCTTTTTTATCTTCTAATGTATTGTGCAGTATTTTTGCCACATCTTCTTTATTCAAAGTTCGCGCGTAAGAAGCTTCTGTTCCGTAATTGAAATATTGAAATGGTTCACCTGTTGCATAGTTGCTATGAGCGAGGCGTCTGCTGCATGTTTTTCAGCTGATAGACTGATAGCATCCTGGCATTCTTCAACAGTTCGTCAATTACTTCACATTTGCCTGATCTATTTGTTATCTCCAGCTTATCAAAGCACTGGTTAATCCTGTCGATATTCAGTTCTTTGGTTTTTCTGTACTCTTGTAAAGTCTTTTTTAAGTCCTGTGAGTGTGCTTTGACCTGATGGTAATTGCTGTTGTTCAGATGCTGAAATTTTTCTTAGTCGGTCTGCCATCAATTCGGAAAGATTTTGAATGCTTTTCATACCTGGATATTTTTTATTGTTAGTTATGTTGACAAAATAAGCTGACCTGATTTTGACAACAAATGACAATCGTTAGTGTGCACTCTGATTCCTATTAAGTACCTCCTGGGGTGGGGCTGACGAATGTCAGAGTGGGTATTGTCATTTCGGTCAAGGGTTTTGGGAAAGATCTTGCTGTGATTAATTGTGTTTGTGATTGAATAAACTGATTTACACTGACACTTTGCCTGTATTCTGGCTCCTAATAACAATGCAAATCTTTTAATTTAACAGGAATCGAACTTTTGTGAGAAATATTATCCGAGTTCTTTTCTGCCCAGATATCCAATCCATCTACTTTAAGACATTAAAGGTAATTTTGCTGCTACAATGGCCATTATTTGAACATTTAAGCCCTATGTAAATATTATTTCCGATGGTTTTGCATATTAGACGTGTGTATTTTTTTACCTTGCTTCTAATCTCATAAACTAATTTAAACTAGACAAACCAAATCAAGCACAAGTAACATTTTACCGACTTTGCAACCAAAACACATGAAGTCATTAGATGATATAACTAAAAGATATGGTACAGAGCATGCCCTTGTTGTGCTTATATGCCGAGTTTTTTTAGGAACTGCCGGAAGCGACGAAGTTGACTTTTTTATTAGACGCCAGAAAATTGACTGGGATCGCTTTTATCATATTGTGAGCAGAAACAGGATAAGGCCGACGTCATACGATGTATTATCAAAAGCAGCTATTCCTGAAACTCTGCTCCGGATGCTCCGGAATGATAATAAAAAAATATCTTTTAAATGTATAGAACATTTAAAAGAGCTTCTGGACATCTCAGGTGCACTGGAAGAGATGAATATACATGTACTACCCTATAAAGGGCTAGTCTTGTCGGCGGCGTACTATCCAAATTTTCATTTACGTGAATTCTCAGATATAGATTTTTTAGTACTACTAAAGAATGATGGCGATATAAGCAGGCTCAGAGATTTTTTTAGACAGAGAGGTTATGAGCCAATGGCTGACATACCTGAAACATTCACAAGTATATTCACCCAATACGCATGTGAATATTTTTTCGAAAAACATGAAAATGGCGAAAGAAAATTTCATATTGATATACATTGGCTCGCATATCACCCCAGCTTTGATTTACCTAAGGCTCTGCCTAATGATATCCTGTTTCAAAGCCCATCTATAATAAATATATCAGGTAAGGAAATCAAAGTACTGAATGATGATAGTCATTTTATTACTCTTATACTGCATCATGGTCTTAGGGAAAGTTGGGCGGGGTTGAAATATCTTTTGGATGTTGCTCAATTGATAAAAAATGGCAATATCGATTGGGCCTACCAGCGAAAAATGAGTGCAACCTATCAGTACAATAAAGTGCTGGATACCGGATTAGCATTGATAAATGAGCTCTTCGGCATTGGCACAGATACAACACAATCCATCAATACGGATTACTATTATGACCTGATCTTATCGGGCGAGCCTCGAAAAAAGCCTTTCCTCAAAAAGCAGCTCAGGAAAATATTATTGACAGACAGGCTAAGCGGAAAGTTAAAAGTTCTTTTCAAATCGGTGAAATACCTCTTTAATCCATCAAAGCTTGACTATGATTATGTCAAACTGCCGAAATCATTATTTTTTTTATACTTTTTTGTAAAAATTCTCAGGAATGGCTTTACCGGAAAACGATGAGAGCATTAACATGAATATACCTGCTAACAATATTTTTTCCCAGGCACTGAAAGTAAGCAGGCATGAAAGAGAAACTAAGTATCACCAAAAGAGTTTCACGCTTTGGCTAACAGGACTTTCCGCTGCCGGAAAGTCTACTGTGGCTACAGAAGTGGACCTTTGGCTGTTTAATAATGGACACACGTCATATGTTTTGGATGGTGATAATACCCGTATGGGCATCAATAAAGATTTGTCTTTTTCGGACAGTGACCGTAAAGAGAACATCCGGAGGATAGCAGAAGTGAGCCGTTTGTTTAATGATGCTGGTATCATAGTTGTTGCTGCATATGTTTCGCCATTTGAAGAGGATAGAGCGGCCGCAAAAAAGACTATCGGTAAAGATGATTTCATCGAAGTTTTTATAGATGCATCAATAGAAATTTGCAAGGCAAGGGACAAAAAGGGATTGTATGCTAAAGCAGAAAAAGGAGAGATAGAAAACTTTACAGGTATCAGTAGTAAATATGAAGTGCCGATTTCTCCTGACATTCATATAAAAACGGATAGCTGTAGTATAGAAGAAGCTGTACAAATCATTATCAAGCAGCTTAAACAATTAAATAAGTTATAATTTTTGCGCTTCGTACATTTTCCTGAAATGGCCATTAGCTTTTATAAGTTCATCAAATGGACCATGCTCCGTTATCCTGCCCGCTTCCATAACGTATATATGATCTACCAACTTAAGATTGTAAAGCCTGTGTGATATCAATACTACCATCTTATCGTTCAGTTCGTTTTTTATATTTCTGAAAACAAGCGCTTCAGCAAGCGCATCTAATGCACTTGTTGGCTCATCTAATACAATTAACTCTGGCTTTTTATAAAAAATGCGGGCTATAGACAGTTTCTGCCATTCGCCTCCACTAAGCTGTATGCTTTTATCAAACATTCTTCCCAGGCGGGTATCTTTTCCATTTTTCAATTTACCTATAAAGGATGTTGAATCTGATAATATTGCAGCAGCATTTACCCGCTCATTATCTATTTCATATTCAGTGCCCAAAGCGATATTCTCTTTAACGGTGAGGAAATGTTTCTCATAATCCTGAAAAAGGAATATGCTGTTCTGTCTGAATTGTTTTTCTGCGATATCTGATACTGCAACATTATCTATTTGAATAGACCCGGATTGTACATGGTACAGTCTTGATAAAAGCTTGACTAACGTAGATTTCCCTGATCCGTTCTCTCCCACAATAGCGATAATATTTCCGGGTTTACAGTCTATGTTTATGTCTTGTAACACTACACGGTCCGTCGATGGATATGTGAATGAAATATCCCTGACACTAAGGCCTGTCTTGATTATCGGGAAGTCAAGCTGTTTGCCTTTTGAACTGCTTGGTTCAATATCTAAAAACGCAAACAGGTCTTTTAAGAAGTCCTTTTGTTGTAGCACCTGCACAACTGATTGCAAAAAGTTCCTTGACGTAGTTTGCATCCTCTGGAAACCTTGTATATATATAACGAATGTGCCAATAGTTATCGCACCGTAAAAAGCAGACCTTGCCAACATTACGAACAGTGCTATCATCACAATTATCTCCAGTGTTTCTGCCAGCAAACTAAAATTAGCCAGCTTAACATTCAGTTTGCGCTTTTCATCGAAAATATATGAGCGAATACTCCTGAACTTCTCTATAAACTGATTGCCAAACCCTAGTACTCTCACCTCCTTCGCAAAACTGGCACCAGTTAGGCTGTTATGAATATAGTTGGACTCCCTGACCCAGGGCACTAATCTGCGTTCCTGTTGTACAATGGAATGCCCGAATCGCCACTTGATAAAAGCGAGTGGCAAAGACAGCAAAATGAACCACAAGGCAAAAAGAGACTTGAGCGTAAAAAAAAAGATTATCAGAGACAGTAGAGATGTACTGTTCAGCAATACCGAATTAAATATTGCTAACAAAGCCGGGGCCCTTTGCATAGACTGTTGTTGAGCCAGGTGCAACGTATCATGATACGAAGGCTGCTCGTAGTACTCATAGTCTATATCAGTAGCTTTTCTTAATACTATACCGGACAAATAATCCGTGAGTTTCTGTCCGAAAATGGTGTTTACGTATGCTAGGTACTGCCCGATAATTGCCAGGAAGAACTGAATGACACCAAATATTATTAACGGGATATAAAAAGAGTCAGGGCTGTTGCTTTCTTTTGACGTAAGAGCTTCTATCAGCTCCTTAATATAATACAATGAAAATACAGGGAGCACAGCCTGTATAAGTTGCAGTACAATACTTATAACAGCAAGGCGCTTGTCTGCTATCCATATCAATGACCAGATACGTTTAATATCTTTTATGAAGAATGATATGCGGATGGCTATATTCAATTGCTTTTCTTTTTTAAACAACTATAACAGCTGCTACTGTATTATTTGTTTCCACATCTATTAATATACCCCGGCCACTTTTTGGCAATTGGCTGTAACTATCAAAAACGACAGGCCTTTGGATTTTCAATTTTATTCTCGCAAATTCATTAACCGAGACATTATTTACAGTTGTGACATATCCCAGGTCGGTTATAGTGCGTTTATGTATAATCCCTGACACAGCACAAGGTATTTCCGGCGAATTCAACTTTAACAAGTATTGTGAACCTTTCTTCAGTTCTGTCTCCGTTTCCAACCAACAAATATCAACGTCAAACTCATCACTCACCATAGGCCTGTTATCACTTGTACCAAGGATATTGCCACTTTCTAAAATAACACTCTTATCTAAAATAAGGCATATGTTGTCTCCGGCTTTTGCGTTTTTCCCACTTTCATTATTAACCAGCAGTGTATCGATCTCCACTTCTTTGTTTAATAGGTAGTGGCTCAAGACATCTGCCTTACTTAAGACACCCGACAAAATCTTGCCGAAGCATAGTTGTTTATCCTTGTCCTGTATGATATTTTGTATACGTACTCTTACAGGCAGATTATAATCTGATTTATTTGTTTCATAGCCATTCAAGCGTTCCACAAGAGAGGGGGCATTGTACCAATTGATGTGCGTAGCCCTTTGCAAAACATTATCGCCTTTCAAAGCGCTGATGGGTATAAAATCAATATCTTCTATATCCAACTTAGCTGCCAGAGTTTTGGCTTCATTCTTTATATCGTTATATACAGACTCTTTATATCCTACCAGGTCCATTTTATTAATCGCCACTAGAATATGCCTGAGTTTCAGGAAAGAAGCTACCATTAAATGCATCTTTGTTTGGCTGGTAACCCCGTTCTGTGCGTCTATTAACACAATCATCAAATCTGCATTTGACGCCCCTGTAACTAAATTCTTTGTGTATTGAAAATGTCCTGGTGCGTCTGCAATGATAAATTTCCTGTCGATCGTATTAAAATACTTGTAACCAATATCTATTGTAATGCCGCCCTCCCGCTCAGAACGTAGCCCGTCTGTTATGTGTGCAAGATTTATATTCTCCTCAGTTATTTTTATTGAATGAGCAATATCTTCTTTTATATTTCCGGTATCATGCAAAAGCTTACCGGTTAGAGTACTCTTACCATCATCAATGCTACCTGCTGTTATAAATCTTAACAGATCCATACTTACGTTTAAAAATATCCTTTTAGTTTACGATCCTCCATTGCTGCATCAGAAAACTGGTCATCCATTCTCGTTTCCCCACGTTCGCTTGTTTTAGATGCTGCTATTTCTGCAATAACCTCTTCAATGTTTTTCGCAGCTGACCTTACTGCGGCCGTACAAGTCATATCCCCGACAGTCCTGTACCTTATACTAGCCGTTACAATTTCATCATTTTTATCTGGCCGGATATATTCGGATGTGGCAACTAATTTATCCTTATAAACAAGACATTCACGCTCATGGGCATAATACAGGGCCGGTATTTCAATTTGTTCCTGCTTTATATAATTCCATACATCAAGTTCTGTCCAATTACTTATGGGAAATACACGCACATTCTGCCCTGGTTTGATTCTGCCATTATAAATATCCCACAATTCGGGACGTTGGTTATATGGTTGCCATTTACCATCCTCACTTCTGAAAGAAAAAATACGTTCTTTAGCCCTGGCCTTTTCTTCATCTCTTCTGCCTCCCCCGATACACGCATCTATCCCCAGTTCTTTTATTGCATCAGTCAGGGTTATAGACTGTAGTTCATTTCGGCTGGGTAATTTATCGTTGGGTTCCACAATCCCTTTTTCCCGTATAGTATCTTCCACCTTCCTTACTATCAACTCCCAGCCCTCCCGGTGTACAATACGATCCCGAAATTCAAGTACCTCTGGAAAATTATGCCCGGTATCAATATGAAGAACTTTAAACGGAGCATGAACTGGGTGATATGCCTTCTTCGCAAGATGTAGCAGAATAGTTGAGTCCTTACCTCCGGAAAATAAAATAACGGGATTAGTAAACTGTGCAATAGTTTCCCTGAATATATATATTGCTTCCGCTTCAAGTACCTTTAGATATTCCATTTCATAGTTTTAACGCTCAAACTGCTGTCTATTAAACTCTACCTTTGAATCATATAAAAATTGCTGCTTCATATTATCCATATCAGCACTTTTAGGAGTATAGTTGAAGTAGTTGCAAATATGCGCAATATTCTCTGGTTTCAGTTCTGTGTTGCTAAGCTGTTTTATTAATACCCTATCCGCCTCCTTTTTAAAGCCGGCCACTATTTCTTCGAGGTTATTCCCCTGTAGCCCATATACATTTTTTAGTTCCCATAGGTTGCTTTCGTCCATCCAGGAGGGCGGCCTTCTTTTGAAGGAAGCAACTACTTCTGAAGTATCCCGGGTAATAAATATAGCGGGCACATCAGGGAAGACAGATTGAATAAACCTGGCGAAATAAATGTTATGAGAACTGAACTTGACGAAACATCTTTGGTGTGTGTTGAGCCTCTTTCTTGCCAATGCTAACAGCAGATTCCTGTAAATTGTCTTATTCTCATAAGTTGATTCAACACTTATTGCCCCGTCGTTGGTAAAATGGCTAAATATCTCATTGAGGGGCCGGGCTTCACTAATAATATGATTATCCCTGCTGCTGGCTAATACTTTGGTCAGCAAAGTAGATCCGCACCTGCCGGTATGAAAAATAAATCCTGATAATCCTAAACTTTCTTCTGCGAACCTATCATCTTTTAATATGCCTATATCGGTACTGAAAGTTATGGCAGCTTCCTTACGCAACATTTTTAGGTTATTGAGTGACTTATGAAAGAAACCTTCATAAAAATGATATGTACTCACATCTTGCCATTGTACCATACCGTCTTTCACCGACACTGGTATGAGACCCGAATACTGCTTCCATGCAGCAAAGAAAGACGATATATTAAGATGCTGAATCATTATGGCTACCTAAAAAGGAATAAAAAATCTGTAATAAATACGGTATAAACAGGAATTATGTACTTAAGATAGTTGATACGCATTGTAACTAATATCATTAGATGAAAAGACAACGCGAGCAATATATAAAAGATGGTTAACCCCGGAATAAATATGATAACGAAGAATGTTAATTCAAACAGCAAAGTAACTGTACTGAACACGGCACATAAACTCTTATTTTTAGCCAGTAGCAGCGCAGATTTACTATCGCTCCACAAATAATTGCTCATCAGGCTGGACTGTAATGCCGAGCCGTCACCCCATTTCCATCCTGCTTTTTTTAATTTTTGAACGGCTGCTGAAAAGTAAACTTGAGCAAGGGCCAGTTTTACTAATACCAGTTCCCATTGTGTAGCCGGAACATCAAGCGGTTGCCCGGTATTTGGAGAAACTAACAAAATAAGCAATACCAGGGGTACAAGGTTTGTTTTGCGCTGTATATAAGAAAGCCCGGTAATGGGGTTGAAATAAAAAAAGTAGCTCACAATGGCTATTGAAATAAACACCTTAGGGTGCATGCTGAAGACAACCATCAGCAGGCTTAAAATAAATACTAAACCTAAAGTAATAAAGTAGCTTTCACCAGGACGCGGAATTTGAAATACCCTCAACAGTTTAATGGGCTTTCCGTATATACTTTCAGGATCTGAGCGAAAAAAAGCCAACTGATTTTTGAAATTCAATAGCACAATAACGGCCAGCAGCCCGCAAAACAGCTTTGCAAACGCTGCTACATGGTTGGGGGGCATCAACCTGAATATGTTATTGAAAGCTTCCACGGTTCAGTTGTTCTATTGGTATAATGTCAATTGTTTTATCAATCACGTCAAAGGAATTAGTCACCTTTCTTTCTATTATGTGTATAGCTGAATAATTACATTGCGGCTGTTCCTGCATTATATGCATCATAACAGTTTTTAATAACTTATTACGCTCGATATTAATAAATGTTTTCAGTTTTTTCCCTTCTATGTGTAGCGCATATATTTTTTGCAGCCTGCGGCCTGTAAATTCCGGATAGCGGAAAAACTTTGACTGCCACCAATTTATATTGCCTTCGCTGTCTTCCAGCGCGATACGTACCACCTTTATGTCTTCTATCTTCTGCTTAATGGAAAACATGGGGTAGTGCGATAAGGGCCAAAAGTCCTTACCTGCAACTGTAACCCCTGCCATTGCCAGGCAAATAACTATGAAGAAAATTACATACAACATCCTGACTATAAGTTCAGTCCCTAGTTTTTTAGTTCGTACCCCCAGTATTGAAGCGCATTTCCTGCTATCATATTGAAGTTGGCATGGTTCTCAGTTGTCCATTCCCGGGTTCTTTCCAGGGGTTTGAAGTTTTCATTTTTAGTCATCGGCCACCAATGAACATTTCCATCTCCTCTTTTAAAAACAGAAGAGCCAACAACAGGCAATTCGGCTGCCGTCTTAAAGTTATACTTTTCTATATCCAGACCTGAATATATCAATATACGCTTCATTTCACTTTCCATATTTTCATGAAGATCTTCATACCTCACCACCAGGTATCTGTCTTCATTCACCCGAGCCCTGAAATCTTTTATTGTATTTGTTGCCTTAACCCAGTTTTTAATAGTTTCATCCCGGTCATAACTGAAAGATCGTACAGCAGACTCAACCAAATCTCTTCCATCGCGCACTAATATTATTAATTTTTCATCAGGGAAGAGCTTTGGAAAGAATTCAAGGTTATTTACAAGCGGAGTTTTGGTAATCATAGTTGACTTTTCCTCAGCTTTTAACGCCGATGCATTCCATAAAAAGTCAGACAGGCTGCGCCCAAAACCTTCGAACAAAGTGTTTCTATATTGATCATATTCTTTCTTGCTATTCTGCTCTTTCCAGGAACTTACTAATGAATCAACATAATTTGCTAAATGTTTGCCGGAAGCTAAAAACCCATCTTCAGGAACAGGTGCTTTTACACAACATGGGTGCTGGCATAATAAGTTTGCTAAAAAGTGGGTGCCGCTTCTGGGAAGTATGCCATTTATAAATACTATACGTTTTTTTATACTATTCACTAATATACTTGTTTCAGTCTTACTGCTATTATTATGTTGGTTATGGCTGCTTTACTTCTCCACATTCATGCATCGCCGTTTTGTACCCCGGTTATGTTCGTTTTTATCTTAGCTATAGCCTCAAAGATATAATTAATACAGGAGGTAAAACTGAAAAAATAACACTACTATTGTGAGGTATTTATAATAACGATGATCCGGATTACACAAAAAGGCCTGATACATCCATCAGAATCGGAAGTACTGGAGTTACAAAAAGACTTTAAAGAAAAACACTGTATTGTAATACCCCGATTGGTTGATGAAAAACTGCTTGAAAAAACATTGCATGGAATAGCGAATGGTGAATTTTTTGAAAAAAAGCAGGATGAACCGGAAAACAACCTTTATACATTTGAGGATACGCTTAGAGGAGAAAACATTGCCACACACCTCATCCATTTCATTATCAACAACAAAGAGTTATTCAAGCTAATACAGCAAATTACCGGTTGCAGGGGAATAAGGGGCTTTAAAGGCCGGATTTACAAACTGGAGCCAGGTGGTGAACATAAATTGGACTGGCATGAGGATACATTCGACCCTGTAAGGGTATTGGCTATGAGTATAAACCTGGGCGCCTTGCCATATGAAGGGGGAGTATTCCAGATTAAACGTAAAAATTCAGATGAGATTTTAAAAGAAGTGCCTTGCGGAAATTTAGGCGATGCTCATATATTTGACATTTCTGACAAGTTGCTGCACCGCGTCACTGCCGTCACGGGTGAAAACCCACGTATAGCTGCAGCAGGCTGGTTCACAGACGATACGCCACATTCAGGTTTTCATAATTAAACATGCATGACAAAGTTCAACATTGATTTAAACAAAATTGAAGATTATAAAAAGGAGTACCAGGACACACATTGTTTGTTCCTGCCATCTTTCATTGAGCAACACGCGCTTAATAATTTAATAGACAAACTGGAGCAGACAGAATTTCACACCAAAAGTGAGAAAGATGAACACACGGGTGAGTTTGGCAAAGTGCTTTTTATATCGCAAGATAGCCCTGTGCCTTTTACTTTTCACATGCTGATGAATAATCAGGCACTTTTTAGCCAATTACAGGAGATAACAGGCTGCGCCACCATTGGCAATTTCACCGGTAGAATACACCGCAGCGAAGGGGGTGAACAACACCAGATAGAGTGGCATGGAGACAACTCAGACACCAGGCTTCTTGCTATGACACTTAACCTGGGCAGGACGCGCTACACTGGTGCTAAATTTCAAATACGTAAAAAAGGATCTGATAACATCCTGCGTGAGTTCGGACAGACTGAGCCTGGAGATGCTTTTATATTTGAGATACACCCGGACCTGCAACACAGGCTATCGTTGGTAGAAACAGGCACAAGAACAGTTGGTGTGGGCTGGTTCAGGTCAGAGCCGGATTACAACACATTTGCTAGGCAATACTTTTTGCGGAATAAATAATTTTATTAAACTTGAATTAACCGTGTAATTTTGACCCAATATATTGACGTCATGAGTGAACAAATTTTACCTAAAAAGATTAAAATATCAGACAGTGTACTGTTTCAGGAAATAGACAACGAATATGTACTGCTGAATATGAAAACAGAACTATACTTCGGGCTGAATGATATTGGCGCAAAGGTGTGGCAAATTATTTCGCAGGAGGGTACTACCGACACATTGATAGAAAAAATCATGTCAGAATATGATGTTCCGGCAGATACACTTAGAACTGATATTTCCCAACTTCTTAATGAGCTGAAAAAAGAGCAACTTATTAGTATTGAGGCCTGATGAGGACAAGAGTCATCATAAGCAACCTCTACCATTTATCAGCGTCCGATAAGTGGCTTTTTTTCAGGGCATATATATTGGCTGCATTTACCCGGATATGCATCCGGCTGCTTGGTTTTAAGAAAACAATGAAGATATTAACGCCTTTGGCAAAATTGGGGAAAACCGGTATATACCATCCCGTAAACATTCAACAGTATCACAAACTATCCATTTTAAGCTACAAAACGGGCAAATATCTGTTCAATTGCCTGGCTATATGTATCTCCTACTGGATTTTATTAAGACGCAGAGGGATTATTACTTCATTAAAATTCGGGATGATTTTACAAGATAACGAGCTAAAAGCACACTCCTGGCTGGAATATGAGGGGCAGCCTTTTACAGATAAAGATGAAATTAATGTAAAATATCAACCTTTTGATGAAGTGATAATATAATTTTGGTACTTTTACACGGAATCATATAGATAAATACAAACTTAATTTAACATGAACAATAACGAAGAAGTAAACGTACAGTCTTCTGCTAACGCACAAGCAGAAAAGAAGTCTTACACTAAACCTGAATTGAAAAAATTTGGTGGTTTATCTGAATTAGTACAAAATAACCCAGGAGTAGGTGGTGACGGTTTTATTGCTGACTGCACACTTTCATAAAATCCCACATTGCATAACAGCTATTTGTGGGGTTTATAACAATACTGTCTTTAAAGGTTGCGAGTCTGACATAAAACAGATCTCGCAACCTTTTTCTGTTTCTGAATTATAATCCGGTATGGATTTTACATGATAACTATCAACCCTTTACGCTGCATAATATATTTTTTTGTTACCTTTGCACGAAGATCATTACACAACTAAACAATACAACATTTAGCATGAACAACCAGGAAATAAACGTGCAGCCAACTGTTAACGAAAAGGTAGAAAGGAAAGCATACACCAAACCTGAATTGAAGAAATTCGGTAGTTTATCTGAATTAGTACTGGGCTTCCCAGGAGTAGGTGGTGATGGTGGTGTGAATGCTGATTGCACACTTTCATAATTATATAGATAAATATACACTCTTTTGTGATGTGTATTATAATATTAAAGGTTAGGTAGCTGATATTAATCTGTTACCTAACCTTTAATATATGTCTTTAATTTCTGACCTGTGTAGTCGAAATAATTGCGTTTAGGTCAAAAATAATCAATAAAAATATAGAACAACTGACTTTAACTTCTTTCCTGGTAAGATGTTGATTGTATAAGGTATTTGTTGTCTGATAAATAGCGGTAGTTACCATTGGCTTAATGTCAATGACAAAATCAGAATTGAAAAAGAATGGTTTTCTCTGAGCATATAGCATAAAAAAACAAACATGACGGCTATCTTTGGTGTTTATAACATTACTGACAAGAAAGATTGTGAAGCTGTTATGAATCAGTTAACACAACCTTTATCGGCATGTCAGATTTCTGATACGTGGTCTGAAAACAATATTGCTTTAGGGCAACAGACGGTTAATAATACGCCCGAATCGTTTTTAGAGCACTATCCATTAATTGACAATGAAGCAGGCCTTGTCATTGTAGGTGATATCCGGCTGGATGACAGGGATAAGCTCATCAACAAACTGGGACATACACAACCGCATATTACAGATAGCAGGCTGACCATAGAAGCATATAAGAAATGGGGAGTTGACTGTACTAAGCACCTGATAGGCGACTACGCTTTTGTGATATGGGATTCATCTGCGCAGTCTTTGCATTGTTTTACTGATCATTTTGCAAATGTTCCACTTTATTATTACCACAATAGTCAAAAGTTTTTGTTTGCGTCAGACATCAGGCAGTTGGTAGCTGTAGAGGGTGTGCCGAACCAGGTGAACGACAACAAGCTGACAACTTTAGTTGTGGAGGCTGCTATGTCGATGTTTAGAACAGAAACATGGTTCAAAGACATATATCCCATACCCGCGGCAACGGTACTTACTGTTGATAAAAATGGCATGAAACAACATCGGTATTGGGAACCGACTATAGGTGCACCTCTTCAATTTAAAAATGAAGGCGAGTTTAAGGAGGCTTTTCAGGAAGTGTTTTTTGCAGCCGTAAAAGACAGGCTTAGGAGTAGCTACCCTGTTACAGCATTACTAAGTGGTGGTTTAGACTCATCATCTGTAGTAGCCGTAGCGGCAAAGATTTTAGAAAAGGAAAATAAAATATTAAATGTTTTTTCCTCTGTATTGCCCGAAGGAGACGCCAGCGGTATAGAAGATGAAAGATATTACATAGACCTCTTCAAACAGTTCCCTAATATAAAAATCAATTACGTTAATGAAGAAAATAGGGGCTTCTTCAGCAGTATTGATAAACTAAAAGATGAATATACAGCTGCGCCGCTTACATCCCGGCATTTTCTGTACGATGCGTTTGCGGAAGGGGCTAAAAAAATAGGTTCCGCAGTTATGCTTGACGGTGTAAATGGAGAATTTGGGGCAACACACCACGGTCATGGATTATATGCGGATCAACTAAAAAATATGCAGTGGCTTTGGTTGTGGAAAGAATTGAAAGCCAGAAAAAAAATAGCGGCAGAGTCTATTCTACACAACTTGCGTTATCATGCACTAAAACCATACATACCTGATTTTATTGTATATACCAAAAGAGGAGAAATAGAATTACTGAGGAGGGGTGAATATAACTTTATCAGTACCGATTTGTCTAACTTGCTTGAAGACAAACTGAGACTAAGGCAAAGCGAACTAGGCAGACGCTACACTAAACCATCGGCTAACCATCGAATTAACCAACTTGATGTAATTAAGGCTGTACAGCATAAGGGCAACCCAAGAATGAACTTTGAAAGTGGTGAGTATAGATATCCTTTTCGTGATGTTAGGGTAATAGATTTTGGGATTAACGCGCCGGCAGAGTATAAAATAAGGAATGGATATAAGAGAAACATAGTTAGGTCAGGGCTGGATGGCATATTACCCAAAGAAATACAATGGCGTACAGATAAAAAACCTTTTTCGGCCGACTACTTCAGACGGTACAACGCACAAATTGGTTCGGCAAAAGAGTTTTTAAATAGCATAACTGCAAACGACCCGGTAAGAAATGTAGTAGACGTTGAAAAACTAAAGGCTTGGGCTAATATACCGGTATCAGATACCGGGAATAGCAATAATACTGTTAATATTGCACTGCACTATTTGCCACAGGGCATATATCTTATCAGTTTTTTAAGACGTTTCAGTGAATTTCAATAAATACTTCAGATGGGTTTTGACTATAGGATTTACGGCCTGAATATAAACAGCTCTAGAGAAATCTCATTACTGCCGGCCTCGGTCAATACTGACAATGACATTTCTATATACTGGACGACAGACAAAAGCACTACACCATTCTACTCACTTGAGTGGAAACGCTTTACTAATAAAGGGCTTGAGCATAGAAGAAAACTGCATGTATTCATCGCTGAAACAAGTGATGGGATTTATTATAACCTGAATTATTTTACAGATGCAGGCATACTGCTTTTCATACTCAGTCCTGAACAGGATGAAATATGGATAGTGTATGATGAAAATGAGCCCGGGCATAATATTGAATCGATATTGGTGGGACCTGCGCTTGGAGCCATATTACGGCTTAAAGGTGTCGTTTGCCTGCATTCATCGGTCATTAATATTAATGGCAGGGCTGCTGCATTTATAGGCAGGAAAAGGGCTGGAAAATCAACAATGGTAGCTGCTTTCGTAAAGAACGGATACAATGCAGTTGCAGATGATGTGGCTGCACTAACAATATACAACAATATGTACCATGTTGCACCAGGTTATCCTAAGGTGCGTTTACGACCACAAAGTTTATCTGCAATTCATAGCGGAAAAGCTGAAGACTATCAGCAGGTATATACAAACAGGGATAGCCGCTACACTGATATAACGAATAGCTTTGAAGCAAGTTCGTTGCCCTTGGGGGCGATATATGTATTAAACCCAATGAGTGAGATAGGAAATATTCCACAAATAGAGCCATTGAACGCTACGCAAAAAATGATTGAGGTAATGCAACACTCATTTGCCGGTTATATACTGAATGCAGAATTGAAGAAACAAGAGTTTAGTTTTATTGCAAACCTCATTAAGCAAATACCAATACGAAAAATTAATTTCGAGCACGATCTCAATCTGTTAGATACCAATTGTGTTGAAATCGTAAAGGATTTCAGGCAATTACAATAAAAAAAGAGGCATGGCAGATAAGCCGATAAGCATTTCCGAATTGATTGCACCAATAAATATTGAGGACTTCTTCAGTACATACTGGGAGCAAAAATATCTACATCTTCAAAAAGCTACACATGCTTATGAGGGACTATTTGGCCTGGCAGATATTGATGAATTATTGAGCAAGCAAAACCTGAAGCCAGAAGGTATAAGGCTGGTAAAAGATGGGGAGCAGATACTTAATTCATTGTGGACAAAGACTACCAAAATGCTGGATGGCACACAGAATGTCGTAGTAGTACCGGATTTAATTCTTAAACATTATTACGACGGAGCTACTATTATCATCAGCTTTGCCGATACCATGATACCAGCACTGGCAGCCATTAACAGGAGTATAGAACAAGAACTGGGCATACAGTCACAGGCAAATATATATATAACCCCGCCCAACGCACAGGGGTTTACATTGCACTATGATACACACGATATATTTCTGTTACAAATAAAAGGGCCGAAAATCTGGAGGATGTATGACACAGGTGAAAGTCTTCCTACATCTGCTGCCAAATTTAAAAATGAGCCAAAACTAATACAGGAAATAACTATAAATACAGGCGATATACTATATATGCCAAGGGGTATAGTGCATGAGGCTTTTAGCTCTGAAGTCTCTACCATTCATGTCAATTTTTCGCTAAGTCCCCGATATGGGTTTCATCTCATTGAAGCGATAGCAGAACTGGCAGAAAAAGATGATGTTTTTTTTAGAAAAGTAATACCGCATAGGTTTTGTTCAGACAAACAAAGAGCCGATTACATCTCTACTTTTAATGAAAAGCTGAATGAATTGTTAGCAAAGCACCCTGTTGAAGAACTGATAAAAAAACAAAAGGCTAATTTCATAGAACGGCAAAGTATAGATTTAAGCGACAGATTGCTGGATGCTATCGCTATTGAACAAATATCGCCCCAAACAATTGTTCGTCGCCGCACAGGCTTCACTTACGATATGGAAACGGATGCTCAATCGACGATTATAACATTTGGGAAGAAGAAAATAGCATTGCCAAAGTTTGTAGATAAAGAACTATTTCTGCAAGACGGTTCATTTAAAATAAGTGATATCAAAGGCCTGCTTACTGAAGAAAATAAAATAGAACTGGTACGCTCGTTCGTACAGGCAGGCTACTTGAAAATCGTGAACTAGCTACAAAATTGCTTATTCTGGTAGATGTAAACCTTTATGTTAGCAATATCCTTCAGTTTCACACTGAGTGCATTTTGCCGTTAACTTATTGCAACTGTACATTAAAAAACATTATTTAGTACTTATATTGTAAGCAATTCAGTGCAGATATGAGAATACTTACAGTCCGGTCGTTGCCTATAGATAAGGTTATGCTTGATATAGCAGAGCAGTTAAACGTGCAGTTTACCTGTGAATGCGACGAATATTTCATTAACATACCTGAGGAAATTGGCAGTGGCGTTATATACGGTATAATGCTGAATACAGGCCTGGGATTAATAAATTACGAATTAGAACTGAAGGAAGGGATTGAAATTCATTTTGTAAAGGACGACGTACATCCCATAAAATATATTTTTTGCTACAGCGGAAACCTATACCATTGTTTCGCTAACGATATCAGCGAAAAGCACGAGATACAAACTTATCAGAATATAATTGTTGCAAGTGAGAAGAAAAATGGCCACATATTATGTTTCCCGCCTCACATACCTATAAAAATAAATAGCCTTGAGATTAACAGGGCTGCTTTCCGGGAAAGGTTTCTCTGCCCTGTAAATACCTTGCCAAAAGATTTACAGGTATTGTTTTCAGATACAACAGCTTCAAAAGACTTCTATTATAGCGGGCAGTATAGCTTGCAGATATCAGATATCATCAATAATATGAGGGTTTACCAGGGAAATGGCTTTTTGCGCAGGATGTTTCTCGAAGCCAAAGGTTACGAGTTGTTTACCCTACAACTGGCCCAGTATATCGACGACGTTTTGGAAGACAAATCAAGAACGGTGTTAAGGCGGAGTGAAATAAACGCGGTTATGGATGCTGCTACGTACCTGAAAGGAAACCTGGGCAAGTATATAACAACAGTGGAATTAGCCGGTCATGTGGCATTGAATGTAAACAAATTGCAGGCAGGATTTCAATATCTATATGGGAAAACCATTAATAATTTTATACAGGAACTCAGGCTTGAAGAAGCAAGCAGGTTGCTTGTAGGGTCAGAATATAATATATCGGAAATTGCTGAGCTCGTCGGCATACACAGCAAAAGTTATTTTTCCAAGGTATTCAAAGAAAAATACGGGATGACTCCTAAAAGATTCCAGCAGGAATACGGGAAATAATCATCCGGGCAGAAAAAGGTTTTACCTGAGAGCCCATATAGTGATAGTGCTATTTTTACTTGCAAATGCACTAATTATAGTGGCTCGGGCAATGGGCTATGGCCGGGCTTATCCTTATCTTTGCACTGATATTTGCACCTTGCTTATTCCATAGAAGACGGGCGTTTCAAAACAAATTTCCTTTCAATTTTTTCTATGAGGCCAATCACTTTGATAATGCATATTGACGATAATGAGGAAGACCGGTCGTTCTTTCGTGAATCTTTAGCTGCGGTAGATATTGATGTATTATTGATAGAGGTGGCGAGTGCTGAGGAGGCCATGAAAAGCATGGTCCAGGTCTTGCCAGACCTCATTGTCGTAGATTGCAATATGCCAGGCTTCAACAGGTTAGAATTTATCAGCAACATTAGGCAGAATCCTAAATTCAATGCTACAAAAATAGTCCTGCTCAATACCCCGGCAGAAGCGAAAATAAATCCCCTTAAATACGGTGCAGACAACAGCTATGTGAAACCGGCTTCTGTAGAAAAATTTAAGATAATAATAAATGAATTGTTGTCGTTGAAATGACGGCCGCCATATTCACTCATTCCTGTTTTTACACGTCACTATTGCCTGTTGCTCGTGGCAATGCTCTAAACGTCACCTGCCGAAAATTCTTTAAGCATATCTATTTCACTATATTTGTTCCTAACCTCTATTTAATTAGTTAATCGAAACAAATGAAAAAAATCGTATTCATCGTTATTTGCATCTTTGTTGCACAGCTTGCCTCTGCCCAAAAATCTGCCGTGGCTAATAGTACTGCAATGGATTTTGCAGAAAAATTAATAGCGCCGGGCGAACGTAAATTTGAAGCCCTGACAAAAGACGTCCCCGAAGATCTGGCGGATATTGCCGAGACCTATAAAAACGTTATTGCACAACAAAAAGATTGGTTTGAAGAATACCGCAAGAAAAACAAGGATAAAGCGGTATTGCCCTATCATAAAAACTTCCAGATAACAAAAGCTGAGTATGACAGGCTGGTTACGGAATTTCCTAAGCTCAAAATGAAAGTAAGGGGAGTGGCAGACCTTGTTATTACCCAGAACGATAGCCTGCTTTCCTTTAAAGGTAAAGGCAACTTTATCATGTTGGATGGCCTGGTGCTGAACACGAAAAGCAATGAAGTAATAATAAATGAGCAGGTTATACCTTTAAAAGGTGAATGCACCGAAATAGATGGCATTGGTAAAGTGAAAGGCTACACCTGGAAATTTGAATACGGAACCGCAGAACATGCAATGAAAGAATCCAGCGATTATTCAATGCTGCAACTGGATATCTGTACGAAAGATGATGATGGAAGTACTGTTTTAGCTTTTGCAAATACTTATATCGAACTCGGTATAGTTATGATAAATGGTAGTATTAAAGGCTACCTGAAATAGCAGGCAATATTATTGAATGTATAAAGGGTTCCAATTATCATAATTGGAACCCTTTATACATGTTACTACATTATTGTAGCAGAAAAGATTTGTATTATTTTATTTCTATAGTAGCCTGCGATGCTTCCAGGGCTACATCGTCATCATTGGCATCTATAAATGCTACTGCTGTATAAGTCCCTTTGGGCAAAGTAGCGGGTATGTTCATATAAATATGCCTTTCCTCTTCAGGAAACATAGTAAATTCTTCAGATTCAATATTGGTTTTTTCACCTGACGTGTTCGACAATAATTCTATACGGGCAGTACACTTCAGCATTAATTTTCCGCCGTTCTTACATTTTACCAGCGCTTTGGTAACTGAGTCTTTTTCTATCGTTTCAAAGCCAAGCATATTTACCTCTTTATGGGTAACAGAGGGTGGGGAGTTTGAAACAATAACCTGTGCGCCAAAACGTTGTGTTAGCTGAGATTGTATCTGGCCATATTTTTTCGGTGCTGTTTTTTCAGTCAGGGTTGTTACCAGCAGCATGCACCATTTCATTTCATCTGTGCTGGCTGTATCAGGCACATTCATAGTAATGTTTACTGTGGCCTGGCTATTTGCTTTTAATTCAATAAGATTTTTATCTACTGTTACCCAGTTTGCGCAGGATGTAGTGCTGGTGTTGCCGGGTAGAAACTTTACAGAACCTTGCTCATTTCTTTCCCAGTCTATTATTTGTACCTCCAGTGCATAGTCCCTGTTAATGTTATTGATGATATTCAGCGTACTTACAGCTTTATTCCCTTTATCCAGTTTAAAAGCGTGCAGCATAGGTGTAAAAGTTATCCCTTTACCGGTCTTTTGTGCAAATGTATTTGTGGTGACTACAAGCGCAATTAGTAAAATAAAAAAAATTTTATTCGTAAAATTTTCTAATATTGCCTTCATGTTTATCATTTATTTTTGCTTTGAACAGGGGTAAAATTTGGCAAATGTAGTATAAAATCAGAAAATATGAAGTCCTTATTGCTTTTATCATTGATAACACTCTCCGCTTTGCAAGGCATATGCAGGGCACCAAACACAGGTAGCATCAGCCTGAACGTAACTAACTCATTGTTTATATCCTATAACAACATAGATGAACTATTGAGCCCCAAAGTATCCGATAATTCACTGGAACTCCGGGTCAAAACCGGTGTTTCTCCTTATGCGGTTTATGCACAGGTTAATTTTATGGACCCGTTTCAGAGTAATTCCTTTGCAGGAAAACTCTCTTTAAGGCTCAGGAGCAATACTTCTTACAATGCAACAATAAAAACACCCCAGATACCTTTATCAAGTACACCGGTACTGCTGTTCACCCAGCCTGCAACCGGCAATCCTGAAGAGTTCCAGTTTTTTTATGATTTGGTGGTAGGTCCATTTGATTCGTTTGTACCTACCGGTGTTTCTAATTATACTATTAACATAACAATGACAGCGCCATGAGATTAGTATTGTTTTTAATATTTTTGATGCCAACCATAACTAATGCGCAAGGCTATGCGCATGGAAATTCCGCCTCTGCACCGGCACAGTTTTCCGGTGGCGTTATGGGCGGGGGTAGTACATCTGCTACAGGTGCTATTAATATACCACCGTTTACAACCGTGTCTGCCACTATCATGAATACCGAACAGGGTGTTTTTGAAAACTGGGATGATATTAATAATGGGAAAATCATACCCGATTATGCTTCCGTCACCGTAAAGGGAAATACACCATGGGTTTTATATGCTAAGGTTTATAACAGTACAGGTAACAGTGAAAAGGTAGTATCCTATCGTTTGCGGGAAAAATCCCAGCATCAGTTTATAGAATTGTCTGATGTGGCAGTGCCTGTATTACGTAGTAATAATAACAGGATTGTAAACAATTACAATTTCGATATAGAATTGAAGACGAGTTATAAAACCTTCCAGCCAGGCCACCAAAATGTTAATGTGGTATTTACAGTGTCTCCCCAGTAGTTATTATATAATATATAGTCAGACAAGCTTTATGATCCCGGGTACTGAAAAGTACCCGGGATTTTTAATATCAGGCTACGTTGTTCTGAGGATTCACAGGATATATATAATATAAGTCATCTCTCCCCCCGGCGGCCTTATATTATATATATAGGATCTGCGCCTTCAATTTTTTTACTGGTTCTCCGCAGTTATAGTGCCTGGTTTTATTCATTTCATCCTTTTTCGTTATAGAATGACGCGTAACATATCCTAAGCCACAGGCAAATACTGCAAAATTCTTCCAGAACAAGGCTTCCTGCTACTACACGCTCTATAAAAATTGCCTTGACGCCTTCTTCAATTTTCATATTTACATCCATTAAACTGAAAATACCCTAGTTATTATTCATTTTTTATGATTTTGTTCAATCTACTAGTCGGTTTTTAACAGAAAATCCTGTTAATAACCCTGTTTTCATAAGCAAAGAGGATGTGCAAAAATGTGTATTACCTGTTAGTAGCTGTTGATAACCCCAGCACTTAACAGATACACTTCTTTAATTAGTATATTTATTATAAAAATTATATTCTTGTAAAAAAATGAATTACAATGTTTTATTAAAATTTTATTTGAACAGATAAAATTATTATAAAATATGTTTTGAAAATGAGGATTACTCAAAAACCTGCGGCGTGATGTGAATAACTATAGATATTTTATCATTTAATGTTATTTGTAATTGCATTGTATTTTTATTGTAATTCAATAAGTTATGATTTAGTTTTTATTGTTTTATAAGCATTTCCCTCAATAAAGTACAGTTTTTTATATTTTTTCTGTTTCTGGTCAAAAAATGTTAATAACAGGGGTTTCAAACGGTCATTCGCCGATAGATATTTGCACTACAATAATTTATTTAACAAATCAAAAAACAATTAACAATGAAAAAAATCGTTATGACAGCCGCAGTTGCTGTATTCGCAATGACAAGTGCTTTCGCTCAGTATCCAGCAAATGGTGCACATGGTACAGGTTCTACTTCTAACTCTGACGTAGCTCCAGTTAACCTGTCTGTATCTCTGACTGATATGTTTGACCTGGCTCCAACTGCTGGCCAAACTGGTACTAACGTTTTCGGTACTGACGTTAACACAGCTTGGGCTGCTTGGAATGATGGTCAGGATTTCACTAACGTAAACTGGGCTGGTAACACTTTCTACTTCCTGGTATCTGCTACACGTGGTTTCCACCTGGAAATTTCTGCTCCTGATCTGACTGATGGTGCTTCTAACACTATCCCTGCTGAGCACATTGAGTACAACTTCGCTTCTAATGACAACAGCGGTAACGAAAACTCAAACTGGGATAACGCTAAATCAAAATCTGGTCGCGTTAAAAATGCAGCTACAACTCTTTGCACTACTAACTTTGGTGGTTGGGATATGCAATTCACAGTTGATTTCAGGTTAGATGACAAAAAATCTAATGCAGCTAACGCAGCAGACCTGTATTCTTTAAACCTGCCAACTGGTGTTTACAGCACTGTAGTTACTATCAGCGGTGGTTTGAACTAATATTGGACTTTGTTCGATACAAAATAAAAATGAGCCCCCTATCCTGGGGGCTTATTTTTAAAAAAACACAAATAGACCCACCATTATTTAGACCCACCATTATTTTGAAACAGCCATTTTAACAAAAAATAACTATCACACAATTTCTATCTCTTGAAAAATCTACATACATATCTTATATGCTTTGTGGTCTTTTTCGCAACAATAAAAGACACACAAGCACAAGCCGGGCACTTATATACAGTTACCGTGCTGGAGGACTCAATAGTAGTTGACAAAGAATCAAAAATATTTTTTAATAATATTAAAGTTGAGAATGTAAGTACAAGGACGCTTCGTATAGGGGTGTCTTTTAATATTCCACAAGGTTGGAAAAACCTGCAGGATAAAGATGGCTTGCTACAGCAAGGGGTATTATACACAATCCCCGCACATGGCACAAAGTCTATACCCCTGAACCTAATAAAACAGAATGATGCAACTGCCGACTGGAATACAATTAATGTCAAAGCATGGCTCTGGGAACTGAAGGAACAAGACACATTAAGAAAAAATATTGCAATAAGAACAGATGTTGAGCCGAAATACACCATACGTGTACCGGACAACTATATACTGGTAGAAGATAAAGACCAGCTGATTGACCTGCCTATATATATAAAGAATACAGGAAATATAGAAGAACGCTTTGAGCTATGGTACCAGAATGTTTTACTGGAACTGGACAACAAAGTGGAATTGGTATTGTCACCCGGCCAGGATACTAATTATATCTACCAGGTTAAAATGAGTTCTTCTACCTGGGCGAACCTTTACCAGGAAAAGATAAGCCTTGTAATAGGGAATAAATATAGAAATAAAGCCACCACCTATAGTATTGTAAGGCCAAAGAGCAAGTACAGGGATAATAAATCTCCCTATTATACTATGCCTATGACCATAACCGGCGGCCTTATGTCAATAAACGACAAGACCAGCTATTTTGGCGGTGTAACCGGTAGCCTGCATCTTGGCGAAGACCAGGATTTTTACTTCTATTACAGGAGCAAGATGTACGGCACTATGTATAAGAACTTTTACCAGCCGCATGTTTATTCACTTGAATACGTAAATAAGAAGTTAAGTTTAAGAGCGGGACGACTGGGCTCTTCATTCAATTATTTTATTTACAACGGTTTTTCAGGCAGGGTAGGCTACCAGGTAAATGAAAAAACATCGTTTGCTGTTACCGCTTTTACACATGACCCCAACTTTATCGGGGAATTGAACGACGGCATATCTGCAGAGGTTAGCTACCCGGTGGGTGATATCGCTGTATCTCATGTTGTAATAGCTAATCGCGACGTATCAACCGGTATGAATGCTGCTGTAGTACACAATGATGCGGTTATTGTTAATAATGACAAGATGCTCTTTTCCATAAAAGGCGCTATCTCATCAGAACAGCAGATAGTTGATACTACGCATACCCCAAGGGCTATTTTAGGGTACGCTGCCGGCTATAGTTTTTCCTATAAATATAAGAGCTGGCTTTTCAGGTCAGACGTAGATCATAACAGTAAGCATGTACCCGGCATACGTAAAGGGCAAAGGTTACAGGTACACGAGGTGACAAAGTATTTTGGTAAAAAGTTTGCAGGCGTTTATTATCGCTCTAACTATACAGCCAGGAATTATTTCAGGGACAGCCTCTTTAATACGGACATATTGACTTTTAACAACTCTAACTATGGTATTGTTACCGGTTTTAAAACCATAAAAAGTTTACTTACACTACGCGCCGGCCTGGTAAATACTAAGAACAATAACCCCAATACCAACTATAGCTTAACACAATATTTCGGTAGTCTTGATTATTCATTGAATATCGGCAAGTCAGGCCTTTTCCGTTTAAATACGATGAACGCTATAGGCAGCGGCGCTGTAACCACGGCAAACACCGCTGAATATACCAGCCGTTACTTCCGCTTTTTTGCAACCTATTCAAAAATGCCACTTTCACTTGGTTTTGAGAATAATGGAACAACTGAAAAAGAATACATAGAGACCATGAGTGCGGGGCCTACTGTGAATTATTACATAGGTAAGAAATTTATGGGCTCAGTAAGGTACACTGCGTTTAAATCTACAAATGATGAAGAAATAAGGCACGGCTTTGGTGCTATACTTAATTATAATAATAGCAAAGCCGCATTTAATATACAGTTGAGTGGCTTTTATACCCTCGACAATAATATTACTCCCGGCATGCCTATGCAAAATGTAAGGTCGGCCCAGGTATCATTAACCAAAAGACTGGAAATGCCTATACCATTCAGGAGAAAATATCATGATTTTTCGGCCAGCCTGTACTACGACGAAAATAACAATGGACTTAAAGAAGCACACGAGCCGGGTATAGGTGGCGCTGCCATGCTGGTAAATGAAAACCCGATGGTGACAAATGAGAAAGGCGAAGTAAGGTGCAAAAATGTAAAAGACGGTGAATACAACCTTAACTTTTTGAATACAGAGGCCAACGGGCTGATACCTGTAGATGGTGTTGAAAGAAAAGTAAGCGTTATAGGCAGCAATATGGTGGTTCAGATACCGTTTAAGCAAGGTAAAGTTATCAAAGGCAGGGTAGTGATAGTTGGCGATTCGTTCAGCCGCATAACTATGACACCCGACAATCTTAAAGTGACAGCAACAGACAGCACCGGTAAACAATACCTGTCGTTAACGGACGCTAACGGTGACTTTAAAATATATGCGCCTGCAGGTATTTTTACGGTAAGCCTTAATCCTGAAGCCTTTGAGGGTAGTGTGTTTAAACCCGTTAAAGTTGCGTACGATGAACTAGATTTAATGAGTAAAGATGAGGCGGTGGTAAACTTCGAAGTAAAACAGAAAATAAGGAAAGTGCGGTTTGTTGATGCTAAAGCTTCTGCTAATTAACTATTAACGGGGAGATAATAAGATGATGGTGTAGAAATGTTATTGATTAGTGAAAGGCAAAAAGAAATTAAGTGAATGTGAGAAATACTCTATTATTTTAGGAAAAATACCAATGTAAAAACTATTTCAAAACAAAGAACTGATAGAATAGAACCAATTTTTTTGAAAGCAATTCTGTTAATCGTAAAAAACACACTCACTTATGTTATCACCCCTTAAGAAATATTTCCAGGACAAAGTAAACGGTAAAGAATTTTTAAGCCTTTTTGAGAAGATGGCTTACACAATTACAAACGAGTATATCAACAGTATCTACAATGAAATTGAACACAGTGGTTTTCCGCCACCTATGAAAAGGACATTGCACGATATTGAAATGCTGACAACTGAATTGACGATGAAAGCAGAGTGGATGCGTGATAATTACAAAGAAGGAAAAGGTTACAGGTCTATTAAACTTACTACAGGTTGTAAACGAATCATTAAACATTCTGTAAACAGGTACCTGACACAGGTAAATACGGTAAATACCATTAATGAGTCTAAACTTTTCTCGAAGTACAACTCTTTTTCAAATGCCAACCCACAGTTGGAAGTAAGTCTATAACATAATTAAAGGCCGCTGTTGAAGGGCGGCCTTTAATATTCTCAATTCAATTGTTAATCTGATATAGAAATATCAAGAACAATGAAATAAAATCGTTAAGCAAATATAGCTTTATTAACATTAAATAGTCAAGAAATGGTACGTTAAAGTTAAGATAAAACGTAAAGTATTGGTCTGAAAACAGATTAAAATCCCCCTTATATGAAACCAGTGACTAATGTACAAGCTGCTTTAGTAAACGAGAGTGCATCGTATATTGAACGAAATGTTATTAAGATTACAAAAATTTCCGGTGTGCCCGGAGTTGAGTTTATTAAGACCTATCCTGACCTGCTAAACTATAAAACAAGGAGGGTGCTACCCATGCTTGAAGCTGAACTGCCGCCGAATAAAAGGCGGTCATTTGTAGGTATTGGGTTCAACCTGTATGAGCATGTTAATTACATCAGGTTCTTTTCAACCTACACACTTTTCCCGTTAGATAAAGGAGATAATGTTGAATTACTTTTTGAAGATGGAGAGGTTTTCAGATATAATTTCGAGTGGAATAAAACCAGTTTATATTCTACAGCTTCAAATATTTTTCCCATTACAGATGAAGCGCTGAAATTTATGGCTGAAAACAGGGTGACGAGTTGGAGCATTACTAATACAGAAAAAAATGCGACCATGGTTGGCGGCTTTATTCCGCAGGAGGATAACAAGCAATATTCTTCAGAAAAAATGGGTATGGAAATATTCAAAGCCATGGCCAAGGAAGTGTTGAAAGAAAAGGTAAAATGGCTGGATGTTACAAAAAAATAAACAGCTCTTAAACTTCTTAAATACCCGCCATGATAATGGCGGGTATTTTTTTGTTTTATCACTCTGCCTATAAGGCACCTTTGTATGTGCCAACAGACTATTTGCATATATTTGAGTATATGAAAATGCTACTGTACATATTTACTTTACCGCTGCTGCTGCTGGCATGCGGCGATGTTGAAAAAACAGGAACGCCCAAAGATATTAAAGCCACTTTTATGCCCATCGTCAATGGTACATGGGTATTGGAAGACTACTTTACAAAACTGGAAAAAACAAACTCCCCCAAACTTGCCTCAGAAAAGCTGAAAGGCATAGTAAGCATGGACATAAATACAAGCGACATACAGGGAGATAGCCTGGTTGTATCTGCCAGTTGGAACAATCATGAAGGGTATGTGTATCACCTGTTTTTCCGGCAGGGGCAGGATGAGCAGTCGTTGGTAACAACACACCCATACTCCGATAATGGTACGGATTTTTATGAGCTGGCATATACTGTTGATAATAACGACACTCTGCTGGTAATGAAACTATACGGAAAAGATAAAAAACTGAAAGAGCAGCGCAGGTACGTAAAAGTAACAGGTCCACAGGCAGATAACAGTGAGCCATATGGAATTCAGTACGTAGCTAACAAAGTGTTGTTGTCAGGAAAATACACCGCAACAGACAGTAACGGTATAAGCAGTACAATAGAAATGACAGACGACGGCATGGTAACAGGTTTTGGCAAGCATACTACCTATTATATCTACACAGATTTTTTAGGCGCCGAATTGACCAACCTGGACGAAATGAGCTTCGACGCATTTACCAAAACACAGAAGCCTTACATTTTTGAAATAGCTAAAGACACGGTTTACTTGTACCAGGCGTTAGAAAATGAAGAACGTACCCTGCTGATACGCGGGCCATTAAAATATACATTGATAAAACAATAGTAATTGACAGTAATATGGGTAAGATAAACAAGATAGGTATCATGACATCGGGTGGAGATAGCCCGGGCATGAATGCAGCCATCAGGGCGGCAGTGCGTACGGCTATTTATCATGGCATAGAGGTTTATGGCATCCGCAGGGGGTACCAGGGTATGATTGATGGCGATATATTCCCTATGCAGACTACTGATGTGTCCAACATAATTCAACGCGGGGGCACGATACTGAAAACCGCCCGCAGCAAAGAATTTATGACAGAGGCAGGTATGCAAAAAGCCTACGACCAGTTGCAGCAGCATGGCATAGAGGCGCTGGTTATGATAGGTGGCGATGGAACTTTTAAAGGTGCTGTGAAGTTTTTCCAGAAATACACTATTCCGGCAATAGGCTTGCCGGGCACTATAGATAAAGACTTGGCCGGTACGGATTATACCATTGGCTTTGACACGGCTGTAAACACCGCTGTAGAAGCTATAGATAAAATACGTGACACGGCGGAAGCGCACGACAGGTTGTTTGTAGTAGAAGTAATGGGCCGCGATGCAGGATATATAGCGCTGAACAGTGGGATAGCCTGCGGCGCAGAAGACATATTGATACCCGAAACGATAACTGATATAAATGACGTACTGGCGCGTATAGGGCACGATGAAAAAAGGAAGAAAACGGTACATATACTGGTGGTGGCAGAGGGTGATGATTTTGGCAATGCGGCAGACCTCCAGAAGAAAATAAGTGAACGTTTTCCTGAAAAAGATGTGCGTGCATGTATTTTAGGGCATATACAACGTGGTGGCAGCCCTACTTATGCAGACAGGGTACTGGCCAGCCGGCTGGGCTTTGCGGCTGTGAACGCATTGATAGCCGGTAAAACCCAAATGATGGCCGGGATTATAAATGATAAAATTGTTTTTACACCTTTTGAAGAAGTGGTAAAGCAAAACACTATAATGCGTTCTGATATGCTGGAAATGATCAAGGTTTTATCTGTTTAAGAAAATATGTCAAGGATACCGGTTCTCATTCTCTTATTATACATAAGTAGTTGCACTGCACAAGAAAAAAACAATACCTGTGCAGTTGCATTTTATAATGTTGAGAACCTGTTTGATACGGTAGATGACCCTGCTACGAATGATGAGGAATTTACTCCACGTGGTGCTTACAGGTACACAGAAGCCATCTATAAAAAGAAGCTGCACAACATAGCTACTGTAATAGATAAACTGGATGCTGATATAGTAGGACTGGCTGAAATAGAAAACAATACGGTATTAAAAGACCTTGTTGCACAGCCTGAACTATCTATGGATAATTATAAATATGCCTGGCACAACAGCCGCGACCCCAGGGGCATAGACGTGGCATTATTATACAATACTAAACACTTCAGGCTGTTGCAATCTAAAAAAATATCCCTGTACATGAAAGGTGTAGCTACCCGCGATATTTTATATGTATGTGGTGTATTGCGGGGAGACACGGTACATGTGCTCGTCAACCATTGGCCGTCAAGGGGCGAAGGGATGCAAGAGTCTGAGCCAAAACGAAAAGCTATGGCAAAATTGAACAGGCAAACAGTAGATTCTGTAATTGCAAAAAACAAAGCTGCTAAAATTATCATCATGGGCGACCTGAACGATAACCCAGGCAACGAAAGTGTAACGACAGTTTTAGGCGCGAAGCAAGACAAAAACGGTATCCTTTATAATCCCTGGGCTGCGATATACAGGGCAGGAAAAGGTACATCAGTATATCACAAAAAATGGGACCATTTCGACCAGGTTATCATTTCCTCATCGCTGACCGGAAAGGTGGGCTGGCACTACGATAAGGCCGAAATCTTTGACGATGATTTTATCCGTAACAAAGGGTATGACGATGCATACCCTTTACGTTCTTTTAAAGGTAAAAACTGGAACAATGGTTATAGTGACCACTTGCCGGTAATATTGCATTTGCGTAAGTAAGTTCGTTTTTAGCTGAACAGGAATGCGATATCGTCTTTCGTCAGTTTCTTCAGCAATGCGTTGTCTTCAGACACCAGGTCGCTGGCCAACGCGCGCTTACGCTCCTGTAGTATCAGCATTTTTTCCTCAATAGTGTCTTTACATATCAGCCTGTAGGCGAAGATGTTTTTAGTCTGGCCTATACGGTGTGTCCGGTCTATTGCCTGTTGTTCCACTGCGGGGTTCCACCATGGGTCAACTATATATACATAATCCGCCGCGGTAAGGTTCAGACCTATACCACCTGCTTTCAGTGATATCAGGAACACCCTGCAGTCTTCTTCATGCTGGAATTTTTGAATAGCTTTTTCGCGCTCTGTAGCGGTAGTGCTGCCATCAAAATATACAAACGGTATTTTTTGCTTTTCCAGCTCTGTTCTTATAAGTCCAAGCATACCCAGGAACTGTGAGAATATCAGGACCTTGTGGTTACCGGTATTTTCAGTTATTTCTCTTGATAGCTCTTCGAGCTTTACAGAATGGTTTTCATGCCGTTCATCTTCATTAAGTATGGCCGGCGAGTCGCATATCTGCCTGAGTTTGGTAAGGCCCTGCAATATATGCATCTGCGATTTCTGCATGCCTTGCTGTTCTATCATACCCAGTATCTGCGACTGGTACATGTTGCGGTACTGTTCGTATATCTTACGTTGCTCTGTACCCATTTCGCAGTACAGTAATGTTTCTGTTTTGTCGGGCAGGTCTTTGGCTACCTGTTCTTTTGTGCGGCGCAGCAGGAAGGGGTAGGTAAGTTTTTTCAACTGGTCCATAATTTCCCGCTCCTGGAATTTATCAATCGGCGTAGCAAATTCATTCATGAAGAATTCCCTGCTGCCCAATATACCGGGATTAAGGAAATGTAACTGCGCGAACAGGTCGAATGTATTGTTCTGCACAGGCGTACCACTTAGGGCAAGCCTGTTTTTTGTATTGAGTAGCAAAGATGCCTTTGCTACCTGCGATTGCGGGTTTTTTATAGACTGGGACTCATCCAGCAATGCATAGTCAAATGCTATGTCTTTCAGCATTTTTATGTCGCTGCGCATAGTGCCATATGTAGTTATGGTAATATCCTTTGCCGTTAAGACATCGGGCTGCGAGGTACGTTTAGGCCCATGATGAATACTGTATGTCATGTTGGGTGTAAACTTATTGATTTCCGCCTCCCAGTTATATATAAGCGTTGTAGGGCACACTACCAGGAACCTGGCATCCGGGTGCAGGTTTTTATAATGCAGGAAAAATGCAAGCGCCTGCACTGTTTTACCCAGACCCATATCGTCTGCTAATATACCGCCCCAACCTGCCTCATTCAGGAACACCAGCCATTGAAAGCCCGCAAGCTGGTAGGGGCGCAGCGATGCTTTTAATTCTGCAGGTGGCAATATCCCTGTAAAGTCATTGTTGATAATGCCGGATAGTTTCTCCTTTTTTATCTCCAGCTCTTCTACCATGGCATCTTCATCCAGGTCTTCCAGCATCTCATCCAGCACGCTGAAGTGGAATTTTTTCAGGCGAAGTTTTCCGCCCTTTTCTTCTCCCATCTTTATCAGCAGTGCATACTTCTTCAGCCATTCTTCCGGTAATAGCCCGATAGAACCATCGCCCAGTTTTATGAAATTCTGCTTCTGGCTTATGGCGCGTTTTACATCCGTAATACCAACCGACTGGTCGCCAAACACAAGCTCTACAGATGTGTCAAACCAGTCTATGCCGCTACCTATGGTAACTCTTGTTTTAGGTTTATTGGTATTGATACGAAGGTTTTTCAACTGTTCCATACCAAACAGTTCTACGTTCCATTCTTTCATTTCTTCTATAAAACGGAAGAACCAGTTTTGCGAGAGTACCGTTGTAGCTATGATGTAGAAGAAATGTTCTTTAAGGCTTTGCTGCATGTCCGTATGCAGGTTCCGCATTACCTGGAGGAAATCCTGCTCTGCATCTTCATCCCTTTGTATCACTTTTACTATGCCGTCTTTGGGCTCTATCACATCCCCAAAGAAACCCCATTCTATTTCCACGCCTCCATATACAAATGCGGGTTTCAATACCAGCATCTGCTCCCGCTCGCGCAGGTACAGCCTGTATTCGGGTTTTGTTTTCTCTATCCGCTCTATCAGTTCCTCGTCAAAAACCACGTGTACTACCTGGCTCCATTTCATCAATTTCTCCTTCAGGAAATCATTCCATTCACTTGCTGCTACAGTTATTTTGCCATCGGGTAAAAAGTCATCCAGCAGCTTTACTTCTGCCATAGTGCCTACTGCGTATATCTTAAAGTCATGCTCAATAAGGGCATTATTGTGCATGATCACATCTTTAAATTGCAGGTAGGTATCGTCAATATTCCACGACAGGTCTACATTATATTCTTTTCCGGTTTTTACTACACTTAATTGCGGATGCGCCCGCCTGCCCGAAAACTCAATTGCTTCTATCGTTTTAGATGACAGGGCCTTATTCCCTCTTTTTACAAAGCTCAAAGCATGAGATGCGTATTTGTCCAGCATCTTCTGGTATTTGGGCAGCAGGTATTCCCAAACCTGTTCTTTTATTTCCGGGGCGGGCACCTCTTTCAGCACTTCCTTGTAGTCATCATACAAGTCGCCAAAGGGCAGGTTTTTTTTCAGGTACTTTAAAATCTCTACAGGATGAAACTTGCGTATGGCAGGTATCATCTCCCGCTCTGTTTGTTTATACCTCAGCGCATTAATGTATTGCTGCAGTTCCAATACTTCTATACCGTTGATAAAATCTTTTTCATCATCTCCGGTAAAACCACTCACCAGTGCAACATTTACAAAAGGGTACCAGCTTACTGACGTATCCAGCACTATGCCCAGCCTCGGTGCTTCCGCAGGTTGTTGCGGTGCTGTTTCTGTAATTGTTTCTGTACGGTGTTCTTCAGGCCTTGCCGTTACTGTTTGGGTAGCTACTTTTTTTATCGTCGGGTCCAGCACGCGCAAAAAAGGCTTGCCGTTTTCATAAGTAAAAGTAAACTTACCTTTCAGGTCATCATCCAGGCTGTAGCCATACAGGCTCAGCAATTTATTTTTCTGTACATCCCAGTCTTGCAACGATTGGAAATACTGGTGGCCGTATGCCTTCAGCACCTGTAAAAAGACTGCTGTTTTATGTTTGCAAAGCGGGTAAGTATGTTCTTCACAGCCACAGCTTGTATCAAAGTATTTCTCCTCGTTCCGGCGGATGATTACCTTATAGGTCAGGTCGCCGTCCGGCACTTCTGCTTCTATCCTGTCGCTTACTTTATTGGTGATAATTGCCGCTGTTTTGTTCGCAATAGCCTGTGCTGCTTCCATTATGTCGGCAGATGTGAAGACACGTATCATTTGCATGTTCACCTGGCGCATTCTTATCACCGTATGCTTCTGGTCGTATGCTATTTCTGCATTTTCAAAAAAGCCACTTTGTAACAGATCGTTTAGCTGAAACAATGCTGCTACTTCATGCCTGCATATTTCACCCAGGTTATATGGGCATTGGCACCTTACAGACAGGTGCTCGGTATCCATATACTTATTTACAGAAACGGTGTAGTAGTTCTGGTACACATCATTACGTACACGAAAACGCACCTGCTCCAGCAGGTGGTCCACGTCCAGTAATTGTACGCCGGAGGTAAAGAAAATTTTCTTACCCCTGCGTATTACTTCTTCTGTACCGTGGTTGTAAACGTGTCTTAATAACGGTGGTAATGACATGAAAAGTTGCGTGTTTTTGAAAAAAAGCAACCTCAAATATACTGAAAAAGCACCGTTTTACGGTGCTTTTCAAAGAATTAAATGTGTGTTAATGAATATGTTACAAGAACAGGTTGAATATAAAATAAATAAGCGCTGCTACCAATGCGCTTACGGGTATCGTCAGTATCCATGCCCAAAGCAGGCTGAACGTTACACCCCAGCGCACTGCCGAAAGGCGCTTTGTAGCCCCGACACCTATGATTGCACCGGTAATAGTGTGCGTGGTACTTACCGGAATTTTCAGGTTTTCTGTAAGGAACAGCGTAATGGCACCCGCGGTTTCCGCTGCAACACCTTCAAAAGGTGTAACCTTGGTAATACGCGTACCCATGGTTTTAATGATTTTCCATCCGCCACTAAGCGTACCAAGGGAAATGGCTGTATAGCAGGCCAGTGGTACCCACACCGGCATCTGTTCAAACGATTCTATATTACCGCCGGCTATCAATGCTGCGGTGATGATACCCATTACTTTCTGCGCATCGTTACCACCATGCCCTATACTGAAGATGGCTGATGATACTAATTGCATACGTTTAAACCATTTTTGCGAACGCGCTACATTCAGGCTGTTCAGGAACAGCGTGAAGACACTCATAATGAATATGACCATACTCATGAGTATCCACTTGAAGTTGTGGCCGTTAAACACTCCCAGCCAGAACCTGTTACTGTGCCCCATGTCGTATGTTGACTGTAGTGTCATTGGCTCGTTTTTGCGTATGATATGTATCGTTATGGGGTCACCGTTGTGATAGTTGTCAAATGCATTACCCAGTTCTTTCTCCGTACTTACGGGGATGTTCTCCACATCTGTAATCACGTCACCCTTTTTTATCTTCATGTTAAAGGCGGGAGATTTGTGACTTACTTCTTTTATTTCAACGCCTTGCTGTACATTTTCTGTATTGGTTTTCAGGCCCAGCAATACAGGTGTTTCCACTACTATTACTTTGGTCAGCAATAGCACTAAACCTACCATGATACCAAAGGAGATAATCCGGGGGGCCATCCCTTTGCGGAAGGAATTGATGAACCACAGTGATATGATGAATGCCATGAGCATACCTACCAGCGGTGCCAGTACTATGAAGATGACCGTTTTAATAACGGGTTCGGGGTTGATAGACAAAAGGCCTGCGTGCGCAATAGCCGCCCCTGCAAAACCACCTATAAGTGTATGCGATGAACTGGAAGGAATACCGTACCACCATGTAAGCAGGTTCCAGAATATAGCGGCCACAAGGCCTGATATAATAACGGGCAGGGTAACAAATTCTGCCTTTACGGTTTTTGCTATAGTATCAGCAACGCCGTGGTCTTTAAAAATGAAAAATGCGACGAAGTTGAAAAATGCCGCCCAAACCACTGCCTGCAATGGTGTAAGTACCTTGGTAGATACCACAGTTGCGATAGAGTTGGCAGCGTCATGAAACCCATTGATATAATCAAATATCAATGCGAGCACTATTATTACTATCAGGAAGACTGTCATAAAATGGGTAGTCTGTAAGTGTTTATGTATCTTAAGCGTACTTGATAATAATAGATTCTATCACGTTAGCGGCATCTTCACATTTGTCGGTTACTATTTCCAGCATCTGGTACAGGTCTTTCATTTTTATTATTTCTACCGGCGGTATGTTTGATGAAAATAACCGCAGCATACCATTGTCCAGCAAATCATCCCCTTCATTTTCCAGGCTGTTGATAGTTACGCACACTTCTGTGATAGAGCGCAGGTCGCGCATATTACGCAGCTCATGCACACCTTTATGCAGGGCGTTTACAGCCTTGTCTATTATTACGGCAAATTCCCTGGTAGTATCGTCCACCTCGTAGATGTTATAGTTCATCATACGCTTGGCTGCACCCCATGTAAAATCGGCTATATCATCCAGTGCGGTAGCCAGGTAGTGTATGTCTTCCCTGTCAAACGGTGTAATGAAGTTGCTGCCCAGCTCTATAAATATCTTATGTGTGACCTCATCGTTTTTGTGCTCCCAGTCTTCCAGGCCCTTCAGCAGGTTGCGCCTTGCCGTAATATCATTTTCCTGGATGGCCTTCATAAACAAGGCAGACATCTGCTGGAGGTTATTAGCCACCTCCTCAAACAGGTTATAAAAAACCTTGTCCTTAGGCATAAACATTTTAACAAAAGAACCTAAACCCATAAGATGTAATTTTTTTCAGGAAACACGGCGCAAAAGTATCTTAAAGTTGTGCCGCCTTCTTATTGTTATTTAAAACTTAATAATTAATTAACCAACAACAGGAGTTAAAGATAATAACCCCATGTAATATTATTAAAAATTCAACTGTGCCTGTAATCTGAGTAACGAACCTTGTTGAAAATTGTTTTCCAGTTCCAGGTCCTCATAACGCCTTGATGAAATCGTGTACATAGCCACCAGTTCAAATGCGTTAAATGGCTCCCATTCCACGCCCAGTTCCAGTTCATTCACTTTAAAGCTACGGGCATCCTGTTCGTGTTTTTTACCACCATCATAATATTGCACGCGTACAAAAGGGTATATCAACTGCTTCTTTGCCTGAATCATATAAGAAAATGTAGCATATCCACCCGTCAGGTCTTGTGTTTCAATGCTATCTGTTTGTGTGTTGAACTCAGGGCCGCGGCCTACATTGTATTCTGCCTGTATGCCGAAAGGACGGGGATATAATATAAAACTTGCTGCCGCGCGCTGGTCTATGTAATTTCTGCCGGGGGTATATTTTACACCTTTTGTAAGTATATCAGCCGGTAATTCAAACTTACCTGTATATGCCTGTATGCCAGGCTCTATTATCTGGCTGCCTATTACAAAGGGGTAGGAAAGCCTTGCAACAATGTGTGGTTCATTATTCAGCTCCGGGCTATTGGCAGTCTGGCCCGTGTAAGCGCCAAGGGCAAATACACCATAATCCCCTGAGCCTTTGTAGCCGTCCCGCACCAGCATGCTGAAGCGCTCCCGTATCTCGGTAGGTGCCCAGTAAAAGAAAACACCCGCATCGCGCTCGTTTTTTACTGCGCTGTTCAGGCCGTCGTTCCTGTCAAGCGGCAGGCGGTTCTGGCTCGATTGCATATTTTCAAAACCGTAGGGTATTTTACTTTGCCCGATCCGTACCCTGAATTCATTTTTCCTGTCTATGCCCACATCAAAATAGGCATCCCTCAGTTGCCCGAAGTTCAGGCCATTACCAGACGAACTGGCAAAGTCCGGTTGAATATAGAAATATACCCTTGGGCTTATCTGCCCGAAAAATATAACACGAACCCTGCGCAGGAAAAAGCCGCCGCCTTCGCCCCAGCTTTTGTCGCACTGTTCGCAACCAAGGTTAGGGTTGGTTTCTAACAGGCGGTTGTAACGCAGTTGCGCATACCCCCTCACATTAATTTTATCATACCATTTTTTGCTGTTCCCATCGTCCTGCCCAAAAGCAGGTGCAGCCTGGATAACAATGAGTAAGATAATCTTCAGTGCCGTTTTTATTTGCATCAGGTATTATTTGCGTGCAAAAGTATGCCGCCCTATACGACTTAACAATTACATAATGCAGAGTTAACGATTTGGTAATATTGGGGTTATACTTTATTTGTATGAATTCAATGCTGTGCTTATGGCATAGTATTTGCCTTTCGAAATCTATAAACACCTGGTAATGAAGATAGTTTGTCAAATAGCAATAATTGCAATAACAGTAATACACCTCACAAGCTGTAATAAAAACAAATGCAATGGAGTAGATAAGCGAATCTATAACTACGGCATGGATATAGAAAACGAGGGTGATACGCTAACAGCTATCAATAAGCAATACAGCGATGAGATCAGGTTAATGACCTTATCCCGCTCAGAAGAAGGGAGTCGTGATTGCATACAAAAGGACCTGGTGTTTTCTTTTGGCGAGCTTATTGATACAACTACCCTGGCGGTGTATTGCAATAATGAAATCATAAGCAAAAAGGCTACTGTTCCTGCCGGCACTAACATGCGAAATATCCCTGAATTGCACGATAAACTTTCAGGGCATATCGTGTTGTTGATGGATAGTGTTGATGTAGCGGGGAAGACGTATACATATTACGTAAAGGGTAGTACTGACAAGGGTAATAAGTTTATAGACAGCACAGTAGTCTACTACCAAAATTAGTGTAACCTTACACGCGGGTCTATTTTTGCATACAGCACATCTGTAAGCAGGTTGATGATGACGAACAACAGCGCTGTTACCAGTACAGAACCCATCACCAGCGGGAAGTCAAACTTATCCAGTGCATCTACGGTTATTTTGCCAATGCCCTTCCACCCGAATATAAACTCAATAAAGAAAGAGCCAGCCAGCAGTTCGGCCAGCCAGCCTGTTACAGCGGTTACTACGGGGTTCAGTGCATTAGGCAAGGCATGGTGCAATACTACTTTGGTAGTTGACAGGCCCTTGGCATAAGCAGTGCGTATATAGTCCTGCGACAATACATCGAGCATAGCGCTGCGGGTAAGCTGGGTGATAATAGCCAGCGGCCTGATGCCCAAAGCAACAGCAGGTAGTAGCAGATTTTTTATTGCTAAATGCCTGCCGTCAAACGCATCATACTCCCAGAGGCTCCCTACCATATTCAGCCCGGTGATGTGGCGCAGTAGATAGCCGAACACATAAGCGATAACTAGTCCTGCAAAGAAAGATGGCATGGATATACCCGCTACACTTGCGGCAACAGAGGCAGTATCTGCCCAGGTGTTCTTTTTCAGTGCGGCAACTATACCCAGTGCTATACCGCCTATAGTGGCAATAATCATAGCTGAGAGTGCAAGGATAAGTGTACCGGGCAATGCATCGGCCAGGATAGCGGTTACCTCTTTTTTAGTACTATAAGACCGCCCAAGGTAAGGCCATTTCAATGCTACCGCATTTTCGCCAACGGGCAATACGGTTATATAACTGTATTTCTCTTTGTCAGTCTTTGGGTGGATACCTATAGGTGAAATATCGTTGAGATACAGCAGGTAGCGGGTAGCCAATGGCTTATCCAGGTTCATGTCCCTGCGGGCGTTCTCTATAGAAGCCTTGTCGGCACGCTGCCCCATGATGAGCCTTGCAGGGTCTGCGGGCAGTACGTTGAACAAAAAGAAGACCAACGTAACCACACCCCATAATACCAGCAGGCTATACCTGATACGCCTTGATAAAAAACGGAACACGTTTTAAAGATACACTTTCTTATTTCTTCAGTATATCCGCATCCGGGTAGTCGCGGTGGCTCCACTTGCCTTTTATTTCACCTTGTTCTATCAGCATCAGGCCGGGGTTAGAACGCATAGCAGTTTTGCTTACCGTGCCGTCCAGTACCAGCAGGTCAGCCGGTATGCCATGCTGGTCCAGGAATGCCTGCGCTTCGGCCTTGTTGGCAGAGCAGAGCATGTAAAAAGGAACATTAGCGCTGTTGCAGGCTTGCGCCAATGCTTTCAGCTTATCCATATTATCTTCACGGGCATCTTTGGTATCCCTCACAAACCATAAGAAAGTATAGCCGGGTGTGCCAAGTATTTGTTCGGTATATTCATTGCCATCGTAGTCTGTAATGGTGAAATCTTTTATTTTAGCCTCAGCATTTCCTTTTTTAATCAGTTTATCCCTACGGTCAACAAATACCCAGGTAGTATCCTGCCATGGGTAGTTCTCCATGGTAAACTCCTTTTGCACCCCGTCTTTTTCGTATATCATAATGTTCTCATACTGGTCGGGAATGGCACCTTCAGGTATCCTGCGGTCTTCAATAATGTTCACGCCTACTTTATATGGCAGGCAGTCGTGGTAAGGCAGGTGCTCCAGTGCATACCACTGCACACCAAACGCAAAGAAAGCAGTAAGTATCATCAGTGCGGTACCGGGATAGCCACCTAATACAGGTTTTATACGGTTGCGGTAAACAACCAATACTATGCCCAGCACCAGCAAGGCCACATCTTTCCAAAAGGTTTCTTCGTTGGTTATTTTAATACAATCACCAAAACAGCCACACTCTTTTATTTTACCGGAGAACAGTACATAGGCTGTAAGGAATGTAAAGAATGTAATGAGCGCCAGCAGCAGGAATGAAAACACCCTGTATGCATAACCCAGCAGCAGGGCTACACCTGCTATTATCTCAAATGCAATCATCAGGATGGATAGTATCAAAGAGTAATCCCTGAGGGCGTGCATGTTCCACACCTCGAAGAACTCGTCCATCTTATAACTGAGGCCAAGCGGATCGTTTGCCTTTACGAGCCCTGAGAAGATGAATAATGCTGCAACTACGATACGTATTATCCAGAGTATGTATTTCATAAGAGTATTTGAGTTGTAATGACTTCTTAAAAATAATGATTGGTTGGCAATAAACTGTTAAGCCTCTCCTAAATCCTCTGTCAAAGAGAGGACTTGCTTCAAAAGCCTCCTACGTGGAGCGGGTAGGGAGGCTATTTCCCTTCCCCTATTTTAATAAGTGCAAATATGCCGTAGTTGATGATATCTGCGAAATTGGCATCTATCCCTTCAGACACAATGGTTTGCCCGTCGTTGGCCAGTATCTGTTTTATACGTAACAATTTTACCAGTATCAAATCTACGAAGGATGGTTGCGACATATCCCTCCAGGCTTCACCATAGTCATGGTTCTTCTGCATCATCAGCGCTTCTACTTCTCCCGCTTTGCGTTCGTACCACTCTTTGGCAACGTTTGCAGGCAGGTCTATATCATCATTGCCCGCCATTGCCGACTGTATGAGTGCTATGATGCCATAGTTCACGATGCCTATAAATTCACTCTCGATGGTATCGCCAATTTTCTGGTGGCCTTTCTCCTGTATCTGCCTGATGCGCCATGCCTTAATGTATATCTGGTCCACAATAGATATAGGCCTGAGTACCCGCCACGATGTGCCGTAGTCTGCGGCTTTTTTTACGAATAAGTCTTTACATTGCGTTACAATGTGCTGGTATTGTGCTGTAGTATCGGGCATGCTTAACGTATCCTGCATTTTAATATTTAATCTGCCAATGAGTTTCAAAAATACATTATTACCCGTACAATCAACGATACAGAGTGGAGGCCGCCTGCTGAGCCTTGAAAAACCGGTAGTTATGGGCATACTCAACGCTACGCCCGACAGCTTTTTCAACAAAGGCAGGGACAGCAGTACAGCGGATATACTGCGTACGGCCGAAAAAATGCTGGGTGACGGGGCCGCTATACTGGATATAGGTGGCGCATCTACCCGGCCCGGTGCGGAACTGATACCTGCCGACGAAGAGATAAGCAGGGTGATACCCTCCATAGAGGCTATCGTGAAAAGCTTTCCTGGAGCATGGCTGAGCGTGGACACATACAATGCCGCGACGGCAGCCGCGGCAGTAAACGCGGGTGCAGCCATCATCAACGATGTAAGCAGCGGCGCGCTGGATGAAGAGATGCTGAACACTGTAGCGCGACTAAAAGTGCCATATATAGCCATGCACATGCGGGGTGTGCCCAAAACCATGCAGCAAGACCCGCAGTATGATGATGTGGTGTACGAAGTGCGGGAGTACCTGCGCAAGGTATGCAACCACTGCGCTACATTGGGCATTACAGATGTGATAACAGACCCGGGCTTTGGATTTGGTAAAAAAACGGAGCATAACTTTTCACTGCTGAACAACATGGCCACATTGCGCATACTGGGCAAGCCGGTACTGGCGGGTATCTCGCGCAAAGGCATGGTCTGGAAGACACTGGGCACAAGCGCTGAAGAAGCCCTGAACGGTACTACCGCGCTGCATATGGCAGCCCTGCAACAGGGAGCCAGCATACTGCGGGTGCATGATGTGAAGGAGGCTGTGGAGGTGGTGAAACTTTTCAATATAATGTGATTAAAGTCATTTTCCGGGATATACAAATGCAGTAATTTTATGCATATACATTACCCTAAAGAATAAGGATATGAAACCTGGTAAATATTTGTATGCAGGAACACTTGTACTGGCGCTTGTCATAGCGGTCATGTCGTGCAGGAAAGAGCCTGTTACACCCGGCAATGGGAATGGCAATACTGACACAGGCATGGTGGAGATGACACCGGTCAATTGGTACGACCCCCCGCATTTTCCTTATGCGGTAATACCAGAAGACAACCAGCCATTTGCTGAAAGAATAGAACTGGGTAAGAAATTGTTTTATGATACCAGGCTGTCCAGTAATGGAGAGTCTTGCAATACATGCCACTTGCAGGAGAATGGTTTTGCAGCGCCGGGGCTGTCTGATTTTGATAAAGGGCTGACCAAGATACCGCTCGTTAACCTGGCGTGGAACAAAAACTTCATGTGGGATGGCCGGATTACAGGAACGCTGGAAGATGTAATGCTGATAGAACTTACCGTACGGTTTAATACAGACCTTGCCAGGATAAACGAGATTGAAGAATACCGTACGGCTTTCAGGCAGTATTATGGTGTAAACAATATCGGGGTGAAAGATATGGCCAAGCCCCTGGCCCAGTTTATGAGGTCGCTGGTATCTTACAACAGCAGGTACGACAAATACTTTATGGGTGCGGGTACTCTTACAGCCAAGGAGATGGCCGGGCGTAATATCTTCTTTTCGGAGAAAGGCGACTGCTTTCATTGCCATGTAGAGCGGATGCTTTCTGATAATATGATGCATAACAACGGGCTTGACAGTATTTATAGTAAGGAGATAGACAAAGGCTATTATAACTTTACCAAAAATGAAATGGACCTGGGTAAGTTTAAAGTGCCCAACCTGCGCAACGTAGCGCTGAGGACGGAGTTTATGCACGACGGGCGTTTTAAAACCCTGATGGAAGTCATCAACTTTTACGACCACGGGGTACATACCGGGGTTAAAAACATTGACCCGGCTATGATAAAACCAGCCAAAATGGATGGTTTGAAACTTACAGAAATAGAAAAAGAACAATTACTGGCCTTCTTACATACATTGACAGATACGGTAATGATGAATAATCCTGATTTCAGGAAGTAGGTAATTACTCTGCCAGGTACCTGTTGGTAATGAAGCTGCTGTCTGTAAGCGTTTGCAAAAAAGACAGCAGCTTTCTTTTATCTGCTGGTGTAAGTTTTAGTCCTTCTGTTCCGTCTTTTACTAATAACGGAGACAGGGTAGCAGATTGCTTAACCCCATCAGAATAATGGTCTATTACTTCTTCCAACGTATTGAACCGCCCGTCGTGCATATATGGATACGTAACCATGATGTTGCGTAGGCTGGGTACTTTGAATTTGCCCATATCTGCCGGTGACCTGGTAATCAGGTACCTGCCTGAATCGCTGAAAATCATATCAATGCCATTGTTCTGAAAACTGTAATTGGTAAACAAAGGCTCTGTATGGCAGGATGCACAATTGCTTTTGAATAAAGTATACCCCTCTTGCTCATCTTGTGTAAAGTTTCCCTTGCCGGTAATATACCTGTCATACTTAGTATCCCCTGAAACGAGGTTGCTCATGTACAATGCCAATGCCCGGAACATTTGCTGGTCGTCAATTGTATCTTTGCTGAACACTTTTTTAAAGCGCTGTACATAGTTGGGGTCTGCATTCAGTTTATGTACAATGTTCTTTACCGTTTCTCCCATTTCCCGCGGATTAGTTAACGGGGCCAGCGGCATCACCTCTATATGGTTTACCCCTCCATCCCACATGAAACTGCTATTCCACGCCGCATTGAAAATAGCAGGGGAATGCCTTTTGGCGGTAAGGTCATAAACGCCCGGGCTGAATGATACACCCCCGTCTGCAAAGGCATTTTCCGGTTTATGGCAGCTGCCGCATGAAATGGTATTATTAATTGAAAGCAGAGGGTCGAAAAATAATTTCCGGCCTAACTCAAACCCCTCTTTGCTGTAAACATTTTCGCCATACTGATAAACAGCGGGCGGGAAATGTGCCGGCCTTACAGGGCTACTGAACGCTGTAACGGGTACGGGGGTTGATTCTTTTTTAACACAAGCCACCATGCCCCAGCAGCATACAAAAACCAACAATGTATTTATTGCATATCGGGGCATGATGACTTATTCTTTATGATTGCATTACTCAATACCTGTAAAGGCGATGTTGTCGTAAAAATCCCTGGCCATTATTTTGGCATCGGGGCCGGGCATGTGTATGGTGCTTCTTGTTTGCAGGTTGGGCGATGAATGCCACAGCCTTGCAGGGTTCGCAAGCATTTTGACAGTCGTAGCAGGGGCGTTGCCACCTACAGCCACCGTTTTGCCGAAGTCAGCAGTTTTTACCGTTACGATATTGTTTTCGCCAGAGAAGCCACCCAAGTGAAAGGCAAATGAATTGGTAGGGGAGTTAGGTGAATATCCTTCTGCCTTCAGCATGATATACCCGCTGTTCCAATCCCAGAACATGCCGTTTGAAAGGGCCAATGCCCCCGTATTGGCGCCGGACACATTCCTGGTGCTATCTACACCCATGGTATATTTCATGGCCACATAGTCATTGGCAGGTACGCCGGCAATGGTAAATGACGAAGCGGCTGTACTATTGGCATCTACCAGGTAGTAACTTTCAGGCTGTGTCCACCAGCTGCCATCTTTACGTTGCAGCTTTACGTTAGACACATAAAACCTGAACGTAGTAAATGTGAGCGTATCTCCTGTTTTTGTATGTACCATTTCCTTGTTCAGCGTCCAGGGCAATGCTGCCGAGCCAAATACATAACTGAACTGTACTTTGACGTTGCCATCTGCAGGTGGTGGGATGATGTTTTCTTTTTTCTTACAAGCACCCAGGCCCAAAAGCGCCATTGCGACAATTGCAAATGACAGGTTTTTTAGTGTTGATTTCATATTCTTAGTTTTTTTAACCTGGCATAAAGTTACAGTTAAGAATATGGATATTGTATGACTTTAGTCACCAAGCGGCGCGGTTTATATGGAGTTTAACTGATGGTTATTAGCACCACGTACCGGGGACAGTAAACGGCGGAGCCCCGCGTGCGATATTGTTGCAGGTTGTTCTGCCCTTTGCGAGTGTTCTACCCCAATGCTGCGGACACCCCCGCCTGCGGGGGCCAGGTTTTGTTGTATTTTGTTGTCGTTTTCAATGTTTTTTATTTGCAGTTTTTCCGTGTTTGGTGCACTTCGCGGGTAATCCACTCCCTTACCCCCGCCAGCGGGGGGCATTTGCGTTGTTGCATTTTGTTGCGTTTCTGATATGTTTTTTTGTTTTGTCAACTCCAAACTGTCAACTGTTGATTGTTGCTTGTCAGTTGAATAGTGCCCGGCCAGTTTGCTGTCCAGGTCTATGGCTTTGAGCATCTGGTTGATGTTGGGGCGTACCATTTGGGTGCATTGGTTGCAGTCTTTCCCTTTGTAGTTTTGTATGGCATACATTTCACCGGTGGCAATGTTGGCCAGCAGTTCACGTTTGCGCTGTACAGTCAGCAGTTCTGTTTTTTTCTGCGCTCTTATTTCCTGCTCTACCTCGTAGTGAACGTGTTCCAGTACGGAACGGATAACACCACCCACTTCAGGGTTGTCCATTAGTTGGTTGGCGGCGGTCATGATGCTTTCGTAGTCAGAACAGTCTGTAGGGTTGTAGGCCAGGCAATAGGCGGTACAGGCATCACGGTGACGCAGGTAAGTGGTAATGAAATTTAGTTTGTTGCTGTCCATGATAAAAGGGATTAAGACCTCTCCGGCCTTTTATAAGACAAGGGCCTGGTGAAGGAAGTGAAGAAATGCAGCACCCGGGTTGTGCTTTTTTACTATAGCAAAAATAATGATTTTTAATTGTTTTTGCAAATAATATTGACAATGTCCATCATTCAGCTTTTATAACTCTGAAAGTTGTAAAAGCTGGTTCCCCGGCAAAAGCAGCTACATATGAAACACATTGAACTTGTGGCCATCGGGATCGGCAAAAACAAAACCGTAGTAACCCGGCCCGAATGCTTCCGGCGCAGAGATGATTTTTCCACCTGCCTCTTCCACTTCTTTTGCCCAGCTATCCACCTCGTCTTTTGTTTCGGCGGAAAGCGTGAATATTATTTCGTTTGCCTGCTGCGAATCTGATATCTCCATTTTAACGTTGGCTTTCAGCACGTCTTTCAGAAAAAAGTGCATAATAAAATTATCCCCGCCAAAAAGAAAACTCGCCAGGTCGTTGTTAGGTTTGCCATTGGCTTTAAATCCCAGTGCGGTATAAAATTTAGAGGTCTGCTGCAGGTCGCTTACTGCTAAATTCGCCCACATTTTTTTTGGTGTCATAATGTTTTAAATTTTATAAAAGGTTAAAAACAATTTGCTGAAATATTTTACTGCAAAATTACTTTACTAAGATTTGTATCAGAACCTGATAAACGACATTGTATAGGGTCGAATACGACAATTATACGCACTGTAGTTATATTAAGCTTTTGCCAGGCATTTTTTGGCTACAACAATCTTAGATTCAGATACAAAGGCTGCTTTATAATGTTTCACTTTTGTACTATCATTCATAAAAAAATAATCAGCAGTGCGTACAAATAATAAAATTGCCTTAGTAACAGGAGGCAGCAGGGGATTAGGCAGAGATATGGCATTGAATATTGCTAAAAAAGGGATAGACGTAATTATTACCTACCATAGCAACGCTGTAGCTGCCAATGAAGTAGTGAAGGAAATAAAACAGGCAGGCCGTTATGCAGCAGCTATGCAACTGGATACGAGCAATACTAAATTGTTTGACGAGTTTGCCGCATCGTTAAAAGAGCTTCTGAAAAATGACCTGAACGCAGCTAATATCGATTTCCTGGTAAACAACGCAGGCACGGGCATGTACGGTTCTGTTACAGATACCAGTGAAGAAGCCTTTGACACCATGTTAAACATCCATTTTAAAGGTGTTTATTTTCTTACACAAAAAATGCTGCCAGTGTTAAACGACGGGGGTGGCATTATCAACGTTTCTTCCGGGCTTACAAGGACCTGCTTCCCCAATGTATCTGCATACGCCAGTATGAAAGGCGCTATAGAAACTTATACCAAGTGTTTGGCAAAAGAACTGGGCGCAAGAAAAATTACAGCCAATGTAGTAGCGCCGGGTGCTATTGCTACTGATTTTGGCGGCGGGTCAAATAAAAACGACGAGGAAAAAAGAAAAGCTATTGCCAACCTTACCACACTGGGCAGGGTTGGTAACCCCGAAGATATTGGCGGTGTAGTAGCGTTTCTGTGTACCCCTGAAGCGGGGTGGGTAAACGGCCAGCGTATTGAACTTTCAGGCGGTATGGCGTTATAATATTTTATCTTTGTATTGCATGGCACAAAACAAAGTTCACAGGGTAAAGTCTATCCGGGAGTTTCATAAGATGAAAGGATTGCCTGCACCGCAGCACCCTTTGATAAGCCTGTTTGATTATGGTAAGGTAGTATGCTCAACAGAAGTGAACCACAAAAATTTCATTTTTGATTTCTACCATATTTCCTGCAAAAGGAGTATTGGTACAAAATATAAATACGGCCAGAGCCATTATGATTTTGATGACGGGGTAATGTTTTTCATAGCACCCAACCAGGTGTTTGGTATAGAACCTATTGCGGAAATAGCTTCGCCCAAAAGTGGTTGGGTGCTTATGGTGCACCCGGATTTCCTGTGGAATACGGTATTGGCAAAAAATATAAAACGCTACGATTTTTTTGACTATGCTGTAAACGAAGCTTTGTTTTTATCAGAAAAAGAAGAAGCAACGCTAAACACCATTGTACATAATATAGAGCAGGAATACCAGGGTAATATTGATAAGTTCAGCCAGAATATCATAGTATCCCAGATAGAAACCCTCCTGTCTTATTCAGAAAGATTCTATGAGCGGCAATTTATTACCCGTAAAAAGGCAAACCACCTGGTGCTAAACCGTTTTGAAGATGTGTTGAACGCCTGTTTCAATGATAATAAAACTTTGATGAACGGCTTGCCAACTGTACAGTCTCTTTCAGCGGAATTAAATGTTTCCCCTAACTATTTAAGCAGCATGTTAAAAACGCTTACAGGACAAAGCACACAGCAGCACATACATGAAAAGCTAATCGGGAAAGCTAAAGAAAGGCTGTCTACTACAGAATTATCTGTAAGCGAAATTGCCTATGAACTGGGTTTTGAGCATCCCCAATCGTTCAGTAAATTGTTTAAGAGCAAAGCAAAAGTTTCACCATTAGAGTTCAGGCGGGCATTTAAATAAATGCTTTTTACTGAGATTGAATATGGTAAAATATTCTTGCTGTAACAGACGCCAGCGGAATGAATTACAAGAATAACTATTCTGCGTAATAGTAATACTTCTGTTTATGGTTGTGTTTATTTTATTTATAATAGCTTTCAATGGTATGTATTAACTTTGCACAGGTTTATTACGTATATCATGGAGCTACAGTTACAAATAAAAATGAACCCTGCGCTATTCGTTCGCGACCCTGAATCATCAGAGCTTGGTAAAAATATTATCAGGCACGGAATAAAGATGATCAATGAGATGGGGTTTGAGGAGTTTACTTTTAAGAAACTGGCCAATGATATAGGTACTACAGAATCGAGCATATACCGGTATTTCGAAAACAAGCACAGGCTGCTTACTTATATCACCACATGGTTCTGGACCTGGATGGAATACCAGCTTATATTTCATACCAATAACCTGAAAGACCCAAAAGAGAAAATAAACATCATCATCAGCCTGCTAACTTTCCAGGCAACAGACAAGTTTATACTGGACTATATAGATAAGAATGTACTGCATAAGATAGTGATAGCTGAAGGCGATAAATCATACCTGACCAAACACGTAACTGAAGACAATAAGGCCATGCTCTTTAAACCATATAAAGACCTTTGCCACAGGATAGCCGAAGTGTTTGTGGAATACAAGCCTGGCTTCACTTTTCCCCATTCACTGGGTAGTACATTAATTGAAACAGCACACCGCCAGATGTACTTTAAAGACCACCTGCCCAGGCTTACCGATTTTGGAGGTACAAAAGATGCCACGCAACTGGTGGCTTTTCTACAACACGTTGTATTCAGTTCTTTAGATAATTTTACGAGGGGGAAAAACAAACGCTAATATAGCCGCCCTGCCGACCATAAAAGGGCTGCGTAACTCTTGTGCCATTTTGTTCTCAGCTCATACAATTTTTGTGCTGCTTCCAGCACTTTATTCTCCCGCGAGTTGAGCAGGAACAAGGTGCTCTCACCTGCTTCAAATCTTATATTTTCTCCCTGCAGCAATTTTTGATAATTGTTAAGCGCCTCCTGGTATATACTTATCTGCTTGTTAAGCTGCAGTACTTCATTATAGTAGCTTTTTATTTTATTTTCTATCTGCAGTGCAACCTGGTCCTGCTCCAGTGCAATCTCCTGCAGCTTTATCCCGGCAGACCTGTAGTTGCCGCGCGCCTCCCGTAGTAAAAGCGGCATGCTCAGGTCAATGCCGAGCTTGTAATTATTTTCCATGAAGGGAACTGTAAGCTCTTCGGGAACAGCGTAACCCCTGTTCAGCAAATTCGCATTAACACTTAGCTTAGGTAAAAGATACTGCGCCTTAAGCCTGCGTTCTGTTTCCAGCGCATCTGTTTTATATGAAAGGCTCTGCAATTTCGGATGATTGAGCCTGGCCATTGCAATTAGTTCCTCAAGCGATGGCAGTATATTTTCTTTGTACAATTCAGCCTCTGACGGCAGTATATTGTCCGTCCATTCCATAGCGATGTTATTCTTAAGCCACAGGTGGTTGGATAACTCCAGGCCCGCGTTCTGAAAAGACAGCCATGCATTGTTTTGCTGCAGGTACACATTCTGAAGCTGGGCCAGCACTTCTGTGGTATCTATAGCAGCTCTTACGCCCTGTTCATATTCCAGCGTCACATACTTCAGCCTTTCTTCATTTACTCTTACAGTATTACTAATAACATTGTAATTAAGATACTCCCGCACCCAATTCCAGTAGGCGCTCAAAGCATCGTATAAAAGGTCGTTTATAGTAAGTAAACGTTCTGCCTCAGACATTTGCCTGAAACTCTGCGCCTGCCTGAGTGCCGCCCTTCTCCTGTCGAACAATAAGTTAGTGGCGGGCACCCTTACGCCCACATAGCTGGTTTTGCCTAACGTAGCTTCAGAGGTTACCCTGTCACCCACAACCTCTTCCAGCCCTGCTTTAATATCTATACCATACCATGTAGGTATGGTCACCTGTGGGTTGAGGTAGCTATAGTATAGCTTACCATCAAAAGTCTTCCTGTCAAGCCCGGCATCTATGGCGGGATCAAAAGCGCCGCGCGCTGCCTGTACATCTGCAGAAGCCCTGTCCACAGACAACTCTGCCTGCTTTACTACCGGGTGATGTGTTTTTACAATGCTCAGGAATTCATCTTTGCTCAGCGTAAATGCAGTATCCTGCGCCAGGCAGCCAAAATGCAGGAACACTATAACAAACAGCAGGTATTTACTTCTTCTTCTCATCCTGCGCTTGTGCTTTTGGTTGATAATAATCCGGCGGGAAGCCGTTTATGTTCCGCCATAATTCGTACCATATAGGCACATCTTTAAGCAAGGCTATACCTGCAGCGCCGGTGCCAATGCGCAGCGACCTGGGCCAGGGTTTGTCGTCTTTGTCTTCGCCCACCAATATCCTGAACTTGCCGTTTATGCTTACAGAACTTTCAATAGCTACTATGCGCCCGCCGAAGGTTCCATATGAAGACTCAGGCCAGCCGCTGAAAACAATGGCGGGGAAACCATCAAACATAAACCGCACACGCTGCCCCCGGGATAGCAATGGAATATCTACCGGGCGTACAAACAGCTCAACTGCGTACTCAACTTTATCCGGTACTATCTCTACCAGCTTTTCACCTTCCTTCACTATCTCGTTAAAACCCGCCTTGGTAGCTTTTACCACCTGCCCGTCCTGCGGTGCCAGCAGGTAGTACTGCCCTGCGCGGATAGCATAATTGGTGTATTGGTTGGAAAGCTTGGCCAGTTCACCCTGCCTCCCTGCTATCTCACTCTGTGCTGTAGCTCTTTCTCCTTCCGCTTTAAAAATTTTCTCAGCATACTCCTGCTCTACCTGGTTTAGTTCTATTCTTGTATTGGTCAGGTCAGTTTTGGTATTTGTAAATTTTATTTCCGAGCTTATTTTTTTTGCCATTGCATTCTGATAGGCCTGGTTGCGCTGTTCCAGTTGCACCATAGATGCCAGGCCACTGTCTCGCATTATCTTCTGCCGGCGGTACTGTTCTTCTGCTATGTTGAAGTCGTTTGTGGCCGCTATCACATCCATGCTGTCGCTTATTATTTTAAGCTGCAACTGGCGCACTTTATTATCCAGTTGTTGCAGCTTTAATTCACGCGTCTGTTCCATGGCATGCATCTGGGCGTTGGTTGCTGCTATCTTTTGCTGGTAAGACTGTATAGAAGTAGATTTTGCCGTTATCTGGTCTTCGGTTCTTTCCAGCAGTTTCGGGTCCAGGTACTCATCTTTTATTTCGGCTAGCTGCGCAATTGTATCTCCTGCATGCACATAGTCACCCTCTTTTACATACCATTTTACTATTCTTCCTGCTATGATTGTATTTAATTCCTGCGGGCGTTCTTCCTGTCTTAGTGTAGTGACTGTACCCCTTGCCCTGATATTCTGCGTCCAGGGCAGCAGCAGTATAATGAATATCGCAATCAGTACACCATACACCCAGTATTTAACCTTGCTTCTTTTACCTGCATGGTAAACTGTAGCAAATGAAAGAAATGGTTTGCCCCGGCTTTCAAGCTCTATTGTTTGTTTTATTTCTTTCATCAATTCCCGATTATTGACATACTCCCATTGTCCAGTACTATAACCTTATCGCATTTCCTGCTGAACTCTTCATCATTGCTTACTATAAGTGTAGTGGTGCCAGATAGCTGATCCAGCAAATAATCCTGCACCTGTTTGATGTACTGTTCTTCCAGGCCCAGCCACGGCTCTTCAAGCAATAAAATCTTCGGGCTGTGTATCAGCGCGCGCATCAGCAGTATTTTCTTAATAATACGTCCAGACAGGCGCTGGCCCGCAGGTTGTAATTCCAGGTTGTAGCCCTCCTTCAGCTCATCGATAAAAGGCTTAAGGCCTACAATAGCTGCCAGCTTATCCATATCATGATAGCTAATGGAATCTTCACCTAAACAAATATTCTCCCTCAGTGTGCCATGGAATATTTCCTGCATGTGCAGCATGATACCTGTATGCGATCTTAATGAATCGACATGGTAATTGCCTATTGGTATGTCATTTATCAGCAGGTTGCCAGTGAAGGTGGTATAGGAGCCGGTAAGCAACCTGAGCAGGGTGGACTTTCCCATGCTTTGCCTGCCCTGCACGCAAACAATGTCTCCTGCATTTATTTCAAAAGAAAGACCATTAAAGACAGGCTTGCCCGCAGTGTATTCAAAAGAAAGATCCTGGGCTTTTATGCTTATCGGTTCATCGGTTTTCAGCAATACATCGCCCGTATGCTCTTTTGGCTTTTCCAGCACTTTGTTGATCTTCTCTACCGATGTAAGCACATCATATACTTTGTCGAGGTTAACAATGAGCTTTTCAACAGAGCCTATAAGCATAAGGATAACTATCTCTGCCGCGATGAACTGCCCGATATTCAACTGCTGATCTACCAGCAGAAAGCCCCCTATAATAAGCATGGCAGATGTGATGGCTACTTTGAACCCTATAAACGTCCAGTATTGAAAAAGCAGCACTTTAAAGTGGTCTGTGCGCGATTTCAGGTAACCGGTTACATATTTGTCGGTTTTATGAAGGTGCATGGTATTGTTTCGTGTAAACTTCAGGGTAGTGATGACCCTTGCCAGCTCTTGCAGGTAACCCGCTACGTTGTACTTGTAATCACTTTCCCTTATGCTGGTTTCCAGCCCCCTGCTGCCGGTTGTACGCAATATGAAATATAACACGACCAGCAGCATAACGCCGAAGAAAATAAATACAGGATGATAGAAAGAAAGGAGTATAAGACCGAAGATGATTTGTATAGTTGCCGCAGGCACTTCCAGTAAGAGTTTTGATATGCCTTTCTGCAATGAAATGGTATCGAAGAAACGGTTTACCAGCTCAGGGAGATAATGTCCATCTACTTCTTTCAGGTTGAGGTTGGGTATAGTATGCGCGTATTGAAATGCGTAACGGACAAATAGCTGTTGCTGTATCTTTTCAATCAGCTTCATTTGATTGACCTGCAACAGACCTGCAACACCAACACCTGCTATGACGAGGATGATGAGCAGGATGAGTGAAGTGGAAATAGCCCCACCCAGCACAAAGCTGATAATGGACTGGATGCCTAAGGGTAAAGTCAACTGGACCAACCCGCTGAAAACAGCGTAGAAGTAGATAGCTGATATCTCTTCTTTTTCGTACCGCAGTACATCCAACAGCTTTCTGAATACAGTTAGTCTGGTTGCCATGTAAGTTTATTTCGCTACAAAAATAGAGCATTAATACGTTTTGTGATAGTAATACTATTATAAAAGTGTTAAATGCTACTATTCATAAAAACGATGGGTGAGCCAGGACAGGCTATATGATGGGCTTTAGTCGTATTGGCTGGGTGCTATACATTCTATCCAGTACTCCACAATTTTCCTGATAGTATTTTTCAGGCCTTCTACAGACTGTGGCTTAACGAAAAAGCCCTGTACAGACATTGAATATGCATCGGTTACAGCCTTTTTATTGGCACCCGTGGTAAAGAACAAATAAGGGATGCACTTGGTTTTCAGTTGCTCATTGGTGAATATCTTATTTCTCAGCTCAAAACCGTCCATCTTCGGCATATTTATATCAGACAGGATAAGAAAGGGCTGCACTTCGGTCCTGTTGAGGTACTCAAGGGCATGGTTGCTATCAGAAAAGTAGATGATCTTGTTGCGGTAGTTCAGTTCCCTGAATATCTCAACCAGTAGTTCCTGGTCGTCTATATCATCTTCTATCACTATTATAGGGCCAACCTTATTCATACACGCACGTTTATCTGTTGCTCAGCAAATATCTCTAAAAAAATAAAATGCGAAACTACGCATAATAAATTAGGTGTCAATATTATGCGCCAAGCTGCTGCCCGCGTAGGAAGTATTTACCCAGCACATCAAACTCGAGGTTAACCGAATCGCCAACCTGTAGCCGGTTAAAAGTGGTGTGCCCGTAGGTATAGGGGATGATGGTGACTGTAAAAGTATTGCGGGTTACGTTAAAGGCTGTAAGGCTCACGCCGTTTACGCATATAGAGCCTTTCTCAATCATCAGCGCGGCAAACTCGCCCGGGAAGGTGAAATTGTACAGCCAGCTGCCATCCAGTTGCTGCACACTGTTGCAGGTGCCGGTGGTGTCTACATGTCCCTGTACAAAATGGCCGTCCAGCCGGTCGCCTATTTTCAGCGCACGCTCTATGTTTACGGTATTGCCGGCCTGCAGCATACCCAGGGTGGTTTTTGCCAGGGTTTCGGCTACGGCTGTTACTTTATATGTGTCACCGGCTATGGCCACCACCGTCAGGCAGACACCGTTGTGCGCTACGCTCTGGTCTATCTTCAGTTCGTGCGTTATGGGCGTGCTTATCCACAGGTCAGTATTGTCGCCAGTCTTCCCCGTAGATTCTACCTTGCCAAAACATTCTATTATTCCTGTAAACATGTACGTACAGTAGTGTTTATTTTATACCAGTGCCTATGTGGTAGTTGATACCTGTATCGCTGGCTATGGTAAAGTTGATGCGTATCTTGTTGCTGTCGCCGGGGTACTTGCTTACAGTGCCCATAATGGTATCTATGTACCTGCAGAAAATATGCCCTTCCATCATGGATGAGTCCTGTAATAACAGGGTAGAGTCCACATTGGCTTTATAGTATCGGTCGGCAGTCAGCCTCACTGTATCGCCGTTGATGCAAAAGCCGGACATCCTGAGGTTGGTATGCGAGGTGCGGTGGAAGGTAACTTTGTATTCCAGGACGGTATCCAGCTCGTATTCACCGTTATATACAGAATCTCTCAGGGCAAAGGTACCGTTGAAAACATCTGTGGGGTATATACAAACAGCGTTATTGGCAGTGCCGGGAAAACCCTGGTTGAAATTGATGGCTATAGGGTCGTTGCAATAACTGTTGTCAAAATATGCATTGCCGGCGGCCGTGTTAAAAGGCTCGCTTTTCTTGCTGCAGGCGTATACCAGCACCAGCGCAATGAAGCATATTGATAATTTTTTGGTCATGTAATGCTTTAAAAAACCTGTCTCTTTGTAAATATAACGTATTTAAGCCGCTAAAATTATCCGCTTTCTATATAAATAATGGAATTAGTTGTTCAAAAATCGAAAAAATTATACCTTTGCCCTCCTCAAAGACCAAAAGGGGGTATATAATTATGTTAATCATCGATTCAAAAGACTGCGAAAATATAGACAAGGCGCTGAAAAAGTACAAAAAGAAGTACGAAAAATCGCGTACACTGAACCAGTTAAGGGAGCGCCAGGCGTTCACCAAGCCATCTGTAAAACGCCGTTTCGAAGTACTGAAAGCGATTTACAAACAGGGGCTGGAAGCTGACAAGTAAATCACAATAACTTTTAACAAAGTTTAAGCTACCATAGTATTGCTACTGGTACTGTAAAATAGTATATTTACAGTACCAGTATTTTTATTTATGATACTACAGTGGCTACCTGATTATCTGCAATACCTGAAATTTGAGAAAAGATATTCTCCTAATACGCTGGTAGCCTACGAAAAAGACCTCTCCCAGTTTTTTACTTACCTGCAAGGCCAGTTTGACGCTACTACCACGGCTGAAGAACTGACGCATTTTCATATACGCAGTTGGCTGGCAGAGATGAAGGAAGACAAACAGTCTGCCACAACCATCAACAGGAAGTTATCTTCCCTGAATTCTTATTATAAATACCTGCAACGCATGCAACGCGTTACAAAAAATCCCGTGCGGCTGCTGCATGCCCAAAAGACTCCCGAAAGGCTTCCCTCTTTCCTTAAAGAACAGGAAACCACAAACCTGCTGGAGCAGATAGTTTTTGAGGAGGGCTTTAAAGGCAGTACCGACAGGATGATATGCACCCTGCTGTACCATACAGGTATGCGCCGCGCAGAACTATTGCAACTGAAAGAGCAGGATATAGAATGGGCAATGCAACAGGTACGTGTACTGGGCAAGGGCAATAAAGAGAGGCTGATACCTGTAGGCGACCAACTGCTACAGGAAATAAAAAACTATATAGCTGAGAAAAGAAAAATAGAGGGTGCCGACAGCAGGCACCTGCTGGTGTTGCAAAGCGGTGAACCGCTATATGCGGGGTATGTATATAGGGTAGTAACAGCTTACCTGGGTAGCATTACCAGCCTGAAAAAGAAAAGCCCGCACGTGTTGCGGCATACCTTTGCTACCCACCTGCTGAATAACGGCGCCAATATACAGGCCATAAAAGACTTGCTGGGCCATAGCAGCCTGGCAGCAACACAGGTGTACACGCACAATAATATTGACCAACTGAAAGAAATTCATAAAACAAGCCACCCAAGAGGGTAGCTTGATTATTAATATATAAATAGGTTAAACTATGAACGTACAAATCCAGACAGTGCATTTCGACGCAGATGCTAAACTTTTAGAGCACGTGAATAAGAAAATTGAAAAATTACGCACCTTTCACGACAACATAATAGGCGTGGAAGTTTACTTAAAACTCGACAATATTGTACATAACATAAAAGATAAGATAGCAGAAATAAAGGTGTATGTGCCCCGGCACTCTTTCTTTGTAAAGCACCAGTCAAAGGCATTTGAGGCTTCTTTCGACCATGCGTTTGACTCTATGGTTACCCGTATAAAGCGCCAGAAAGAAAAGGCCACGGTGTAACAGCAACCCAACAGTTTTTAAATAAATCCGGTCTTTTTTATTATAAAAACCGGATTTATTTTTTTTACACCTTGCAATAAAAGGCTAAAACTCCTATTTTGCAGTACTTAAACTTATTTTAACAATGCGCCAAAGTTGGATGAGGAACATATTGTTATTTTCTACCGTCATGGTCGTGCTGGCATCCTGCGAAGACCCGGAGTTTAGCCTGGATGAACCGCTGACTGCTTCCTCAAGGCCTGCTGTATATATATCAGGGCAAAATAATTTCTTATACGCACTTGACCCTAAAACCGGCGAAAGGATATGGGAAAAGTTTTTTGGCATAAACAGAATATTGCAGGAGCCCATTGTACTAAAGGACTATACCATAGTAAATACCCTTGCCGGTATTGTGAGGCTGAATGGTCTTAACGGTGAGGTTGTAGATACGATACGTGATTTTGAATTTGACGGTGCAAAACATGCAGTAGCAGGTATGATATGCGGTAAAGACAATATGCTTTATAGCGGTACTGCAGATAACTACCTGGTAGGTTTCAATATAGACGGAAAGTCTGTAATGTGGCGTGCTATATATGGTTCTGCACCAACGGCTATGACTACTACCGGCACTGTTTACGGCAACCTGCTGATAGCCAACCTGAGCGGGACGCTATACGCGGTAAATAAAGGTGCGGGTACAGAGGTGACATGGACGGCAACAATACCGGCATCTACCGACCCTGTTGTAGCACCACCGTATGTTTATGTATTAGGTAAGGACGGCGTGCTGCATGCGCTGGATATAGAAACAGGTTTAGAGTTATGGACATATACTACAGGTGCACCAACAGAATCGTCGCCGATAGTGTATGGCGGTAATATAATATATGGAGCAGACAATAACCAGCTATATTGCATAGACCCTATAGCACGGGCGCCAAGATGGGTATTCCCTACCAACGAGCGTGTGCAGGGATCGGCCTATGCTGATGAGCAGGTGGTATATTTTGGCAGCTATGACAACTACATGTATGCTGTAAATATTATAGACGGACAATTGAAGTGGAGGTACCGTGCCAATGCACTGATAAAATCATCGCCGATAGTTACCAATGGCGTGGCGTACTTTGCCAGCTACGACCAGCATATGTATGCTTTTGACACCAGCGGTCTGCTGAAGTGGAAATTCAGGGTAAACGCGCCGGTAGATATGTCTCCCGTAGCCAACAACCTGGATAACAAGGTGGTTTATCCCGCGGTAAGTGGTTTGTCTTCGCAATAGAACAGACAACAATCTAAATTTAAAATGCCCTTCTTTGCAGAGGGGCATTTATATTTTCAGCCCGGCCGGTGGGTTAATAAGCAATTGACAAAAGCTACACCCGGTGGTAATCAAATCCTCATGTATCCCTTCGTTTACTCAAGCCACAACCTCAAACAAGAATATTGTAACAGTAAAAGCTGTTGACCGTTATTTATAACAAAAAGCCGGCTTGCGGGCCGGCTTTTTATCAGTGTAGAGAAGCGGGATTAGTTTTTCATAAATGGTACTATGCCTTGTGTATTGTCATTGTTCATCAGGCGAACATAGTATACACCTGTAGCCAGCGTGGCGATGTTTAACTGTATGGTACGTGTTGCCGCATCGCCATTGCCCTGCGCCACTGTCTGCCCCATAGCATTGATGATCTGCCACTTTTTTAAAGTTGCGCTGCTGCTGATGTACAGCACTTTTTCAGCAGGGTTGGGGTACAGGCTGATGGTGTTATTGCCGGATACCGTGCCCACACCCACAACAGGCGGGGTCATGTCCAGCCCTACTATCACAGGGTCATGGTCTGATGACCTGAAAGAGATGTCGCTGTAGGTATTGCCCCACTGGTTTACGAAATCGCCGCTGCCGTCATTGATAGCATCATTATAGTCAAGGTGTGTAGGCTCCGCAGAATTGATGGTCCATTTTGCAGTACCTGTTACCCTTAGCATCATAGAGTCATTGGCTATTGCATTATCCAGTGAGCCTACCAGGCCACTGAACAGGTAAGAATAACTGCTGTCTTTGCTCAGTACGGTATATCCGGCCGACCTGAAGGTATCCAACGGGTCTTCCTGGAAGTAAGCATTATAATCGCCCATGCTCAGCACAGCGTCATAACCAGAACCCGGAATAACCGTGGTTTTAATGAAGTTCATCATTTCTCCCGCCTGTTTTGTGCGCAGGTCGTTGTAGCATGCCTGTCCGTCCGCCTGGTCTGCATCAGCACCTGTGGCACTGCCACAGCTTTTAGATTTAAAGTGGTTGATGATGTAATTGAAGCCCAGGTTGCTGATATTTGATTTGAAGGCCTGTGCCAGCGGAGGGCGGCCCAGGTTGTATATGGTGCTTGAACTGGTAACTGCATTGCCAACAGCGGTAACCGTGGCAGCTTTGTATATGATACCGCAGCGTATAGCGTCGGTATTGTTGGGTTGTATCGTAGTACCGTCGTTGATGATGCTGTAGGTATTTGCGCCCATTTTAGCGTTCAGGCCGTTTACAAGGTCCTGAATGGCAGATGCAGTGCCCGTACCATCATTTTCTATTTCTATCAGGCCTACTATATCCGCATTTATTGCCGCAATGGCGTTGATGATTTTATCGCGCTGGCGTGTGAACTCTGCGGCAGAATGCGCGCCGCGTGCCGTGGGGAAGCCACCGCCTGCGCCATCTCCGTTAAAATAGTTCAGTACATTGAAGCTGGCCACCTTCACATCGGCAGAGTCGCCCACCGAAGGAGGGGTAAGCGGCCTTGGCGCATAATTAAACACCGGCATAGCTGCAGGTATTGGCTGTATGCGGTAAACAGAGAAGGCATAACCCAGTATGCCCGTAAGGCCATTTACGGTGCTGCCGAGGCGCAATGTGTTGTCCGTATTTACAAAAGGCAGCACCGTCATAGTGCCTTTGCCATCGTCCAGCATAATGGTGCGCAGCTGATTGGCAGTAGCCTGTGCACTTACCGCGGTTACATTTGAATTGCCCGAGGCTGTATTACCGGATGCTACCGCATCGTTGGGGTCTATCATCTGCGTAGGCTGGTAGGTCATACCACCTTTAGACAAGTTGATTTCTCCATAACGACCAAGGTTATAGTTGTCTGTTACAGTAAGGGTATCATTAAAACGCACCAGCATACATTCTGTTTTCTCATAATCGCCCAAAGCCGTAACCGGGAGGGTAATGATAACCGGTGCAGGCATGGGGTTGTTGCTGCTGATGACTGATACAGTAGTGTTATTTAACACCGCCTGCTGAAAAGATGGTGAAGATCCGTTTTCCTGCGCTGTACCCGCTACACGTACCTTATCGCCCGGTTGCACTGCCATATTCGTCACTACGAATATACCTTCAGAAGTATTGGTGTTAGCATCCGCATCGGCATCTTCTTCCTGCATATAAAAACCTGCAGGGCTAAGCGTGTTATAAACACCTGTTACAATACCTTCTACGGTATAAGCACCGGCTACTACAGTGCTGCCACTGCCTTGTATGGCATGTATTTTTGTAGCTTCATCATCAATAATGTTCACCGTGGCGATGCTGTCGTTAATGATGTAAAAGCCTGACGGGTTGTTCAGCTTCATAATAACTGTTTCCATGCCTTCTGTCAGTGCATCGTTGATGGGGGTAACTGATACTGTAACAGATGTAGTGGAAGCCGGGACAGTCATAGTGCCCGTAGTGCCGGTGAAAGGTGAGGGTGTAGCGCCACCCGATAGTGTAATGCTGTAGTCGGTGCTGAAAGTAGCCGTGCCGGTGAGTGTGTAATTAAAAGTTGTAACAGCGGCTGTTGCCGGGGTGAAATTTATTGTGAATGTACCTGCTGTTGGGGTAGTGCCTTCATTTGCGTTGGTATTAGCTTTAAGTGCTATTTCTTCACCCTTGGCTGTATCTACCATCACGCTGTCTATTGCAAACGATGGCCTGGCGCCCGCGCCGCTTACCTGCCTGCTGGTCCAGCGTATCTGCACCACGGCTTCGCTGTCGCAGTCGGCGGGCAGTTTCACGGCTTTACGCACCAGGTTTTGCGGGGTGGTTATGGCCGATGTCTGCGTGGTAGTGTTGTTCTGGTATTCCATGCCGGTAAGCGTGGTGAATGTGCCTGAAGTACCTATACGATATTGCAGGGCCACCTCGTTGATGCGGGTGTTACTGTTACCATCGTGCGGGTTGCGGATGGTCATGATGTCATATTCTACCTTGATGTTCTTTTTATTAGTAGTATTAATCGCCAGTACGAGGCCCAGGTCGAGTGAGCCGGTGTTCAGGAAGCCTATTTTACCATCGTAGTTATGTACGTTACCACTGTTAACGCTTGCGGTAGAATTTGCGGTCAGTGTCCTGTCTGCAACAGGGGAGCTGGTGTTGAAGGCACTGCCTGGGCCGGTGGCAATCGTCCAGCCCTGCCATCCCGCAGGGTAAGTTGTGGAGTTATGTGCTACGGCACTGAAATTCTGCGCGTATGGCAGGGATTGTGCAGTTGGATTTGTCTGCGCCAATGCGGTTAGCTGCAACATCACTGTGCATGCTATCATGTAAATCTTCCTCATGTATGTGTTTTTGTGCAAAACTATCAGCACTACATTATGCCATGATTAAGGAACAGATAACATACGGTCAACAAGCACTACAGGTAGGATAAATAACCGTGTACTTTGGCACACGGTTATTTAATTGTTATAGCCAACCGGTCAGAGTTTTGTGAATTGCTGCTTTGCTATGTTCCCGCCTTGTGCATCAAGTATGCTGATGATATAATTTCCGGGAGATAAACTTTGCACATCCACAGCAGTACGGCTGTCGCTTATTTTTGAATGTAACACCTGCTGGCCGTTTACATTGTATATATACAGTTCACTATAGTTTTCACGTGCATGGATGAGCAGCTTATCTGTAACAGGATTAGGGTATAGCACCACGTTGCGTGTAGCAGCAACATCTGTAACAGACTCGGGAAAATAGTTTTCATAATATTGACGGGATATAGTTCCCGGCTGCGTGTTGAACTGGCCTGTACTATTGTTGTAGAGGTAGAAGTGTATAGACTCTTGCAGGTCAGTACTGTTATACCTGAACACTTCTTTACCATTTAATTCCCACTTGTTGTTTTGCCATACATAACTGATGGACGTATCAGCTTTCCCTTGTGCATTAAGTGTATAAACGATCCTATTTGTATTTCCCCAATTATTGCCATTCCACATTTGCGATACATGCTCTATATGGTGCTTTTGTGCACCGCTGTATATAAATGTATCCTTTACTACCGGTTGCAGGCCTGTACCGTTATCGGTTTCATATATACCACGTATCGTGCGGTCCTGGTTGTCATACATCATACTACTGCTGAAATAAGGGACTAATGCCGTACCATCGTCCTCATAGCCAGTAGTACTTGTAGTATTACCGCGTGCATCATGCGTATAAATATTTTTGTAAGAGACGAAATTTCCTTGCAGGTCGTAAGTACTGTCTTCAGTCCTTTTATCTTTTGTATCGTAAACAGCGTACAACCTTAGCCTGTGAGTGAGTATGCCACCGTCAAAAGTGTCAGAAGTTGTAACCGTGTTTACCTTGCCAGATGGCAGGTAGGTAAGAGAGTCTATTGTATAAAAAGTTACGTCATTACTTTTCAGTGCCAGTACCTTGCCTGTTGCATCGTAAGTATATTCTTTACCACGTGTGCGTTTAAGGCTGCTTCCATCATAAGCATAATTGACAGAGGAGTCGGGTGACATATTACGTATGTTTTCAGGGTCTTCTGACAGGGTATAATAGTTGTCATTGTACGAAAATTCAAAATCATGTTTTGAACCTCTGCCTTTGGAATAATAAAAACGGTTGCTGTCTACCACGGCTCCCGCACCAGCATGATAAAAGGAGTTAGCGATCAGCCTCCACTGCATTGCTGTGGTTTTATGTGCTGCACCCTGTTTGCTCATGTGGTGGTGCAATGCCTGTTTGTATTGCTTTACACATTCTTCAGGGGTGAATTTTTTTGTACGGTATTGTGCATCTGCCGGGCAAATAACCGCACCCATCACTGTTAGTGATAAAAGTATTTTTTTCATAAGAGAGGTGTTTAAGTGCTTAAACGGGTGCGGATTTTTTTTATTGCAGCGTGGCGCGGACAATAAAAGAAGATGCGCAACGTTGATGCGCAACGTGTGGCAGCCTTACTTATCAGCTATACTAATCTACTTAAACCCTAACACCAGTAGCATGATAATACCCGCTATGATGCGGTAGTAGCCAAACATTTTAAACCCGTTCTTTTGCAGGTAGGTGATGAAGGTTTTGATAGCTATCATTGCCACTACAAATGATACTACCGTACCTATGCTAAAGTTGATGAGGTTATCATTGTTCTGCATCATCAACTCGTAGCCTTTCATTTCTGTGCCGTTCACATCCCAGTTTTTCAGTACGAGTGAGTAGCCACATGCTGCAGCCATGGTAGGCACGGCCAGGAAGAAAGAAAACTCTGCTGCTACGCCACGGGTAAGCTTTTGTTGCATACCGCCTATGATAGACGCCGCACTGCGGCTTACACCCGGTATCATGGCCAGGCACTGCCACAGGCCTATCATAAAGCCCTTCTTCAGGGTAATGTCTTCTTCAATATGAACAGCGGGATTTTTGAAAGCTTTATCAATAAACAATAATACTACGCCTCCCACAATCAGCATACAGGCTACAGTCATCGGGCTTTCCAGCAGTTCCTCTATCTGGTCGTTAAACAGGAAACCAAGCGCCAGTGCCGGTACAACCGCCACCGCAAGTTTTATGTAAAAGTTAAACCGTGTACGGTCGAAAAACTTTCGCCAGTACAGTACCACTACAGACAGGATAGCGCCCAGTTGCACGCATATCTCGAACATCTTGGTAAAGGCATCGTCCTGTATGCCCATAAAGTAGCTGGTCAGTATCATATGCCCGGTAGAGGATACGGGCAGGTATTCTGTTATTCCTTCTACTATGCCGAGTATAATGGCTTCAATCCAGGTCATGCTTATGGTATGTTGATGTATTTATGCGTTTGTAAAGAAAGCTCCCACCGCGGGTGTTCCAGTATATAGTCTATCACCAGTTGGGTGATGTTATCTTTTTTGCTCCATTCGGGCTGCAGGTATAGTTTGCAATGTGCAGGCACTTTTGCCGCATGTTCCTCGGCCCATTTAAAGTCGCTCTTGTTAAAAACCACCACCTTTAGTTCATCTGCTTTGTCCAGTGCGGACTGTATCGGGGCTTTGAACTTTTTAGGAGAAAGTGTTACCCAGTCTAATGTTCCCGACAGCGGACTTGAGCCCGAGGTTTCTATGTTGATGGTAAACCCATTTTCTTTCAGCACATTAGTAAGGGCGGCAAGATTGTGCATGGCAGGTTCGCCACCTGTTATCACCGCCAGCCTGCCGGGGTGCTGCGTAGCTGCTGTTACTATTTCTTCCACCGTCATCAGTGGGTGTTTTTCCGCATCCCAGCTTTCCTTCACATCGCACCACACGCAGCCCACATCGCAGCCGCCAAGCCTGATAAAATAAGATGCCTTGCCGCTGTGCAACCCCTCACCCTGCAGGGTATAGAAATGCTCCATAACGGGGTACGAAACCGCCTTGTCTATTGTAGAATCCGTCAACACGGCTGCAAAGTTACGAATGTTCCTTCGCAGCAGCCAAAGTATTCATCATTAATCCACAGATGGTCATAAGACCCACGCCGCCCGGTACCGGGGTAATGTAGCTGCATTTAGGCGCAACATTGTCAAAATCAACATCGCCCACCAGGCGCATACCACTTTTTTTAGAAGGGTCGTCTATACGGTTGATGCCCACATCCAGCATTATAGCATTTTCTTTTACCATATCAGCCGTAATAAAGTTAGGACGGCCTATGGCTGCTACTATGATATCGGCCTGCAGGCATATTTCCTTCAGGTTTATTGTCTTACTGTGGCAGATGGTTACCGTTGCGTTGCCGGGATTGGCATTACGGCTCATCAGCACCGTCATGGGCGTGCCTACTATATTGCTGCGGCCTACCACCACACAATGCATACCGGTAGTATCTATTTTATAATGTTCCAGCATCAGCAGCATACCGTAAGGTGTAGCAGGCAGGTAAGATTTTTGCCCAAGCAACATCTTGCCCTGCGATACCGGGTGGAAGCCATCCACATCTTTACCCGGGTCTATAGTGTTGATCACCGCGTCGTCAGATATATGTTTGGGCAAAGGCAGTTGCACCAGTATGCCGTCTATAGCCTTGTCTTCGTTCAGTTTTTTTATCTCTGCCAGTAGTTCAGCCTCAGTAATGCTTTCTTCAAAACGCAGCAGGGTAGAGTCAAAGCCCAGTTCTCCGCAGGTTTTTATCTTGCTGCTGACGTACGCCTCGCTGGCCGGGTTGTTGCCTACAATAATTGCCGCGAGGTGCGGTTGCTTGCCACCGGCTTCCATATGTGCCGCAGTATCTTTCTTTATCTGTTCTTTGATATGGGCGGATACCGCCTTTCCGTCGAGTAGTTGCATAGCTGCAAAATAGGTTTTTAAGTCAAAATTTTAAAAGGTTAATTGTGTAAAAAGTTAATTGCATAAAAGGACAAAGAGACATTGCTGTTATCCTGTGTTGTTTTTCCCACTATACCACCTGGAGAGGGATTAATTATGTTATGTTTTGAAATGGTTTTTATTGTTCGTTTTAGTATTAGGAGGGTAGATATTTAATATTTTTTTGTTTTAAAAAAACGTATATTTGAATAGCTCACATTAAATCAATTATATGAGTTCACCACTGATAACAATAGCCATTGCCGATGACAATACACTGTTCAGGTGCGGCGTTACAAAACTTATTGAGATGTATAACGGGCATCAGGTGAAAATTGCCGTACCCGATGGCCGGTCTTTAATAAATGCCCTGACTGCTACTGACAACTTACCTGACATTTGTTTACTGGATATAAATATGCCGGATATGAACGGGTATGAAACAGCTGTCTTCCTGGGGCGTGAAATGCCATCAATAAAGGTAATTGCATTATCCATGTTTACAGACCATTTCCCTGTTGTAAATATGTTGAATAATGGAGCTTGTGCCTTTGTCAGTAAAGATACTGAACCGAAAATATTGATTTCTGTGATTGATGCTGTTTATGAAAACGGATACCATTTTGAAGGTATAACTAAAAAACATTTGCCGCACGGGTGGAATAGTTTAAAAAACATGCGCTACGATATTACGCCCAAAGAAATGCAGTTTCTGAGGTTATGCACATCAAATATGTCTTATAACGAGATTGCAATGGAAATGAATGTTGGCAGGCGCACAATTGAGAATTACCGGGACAGCCTGTTTAAAAAACTCGGTGTTAATACAAGAACTGCGCTGGCTATACTTGCAATGAACGCCGGGTTAGGATTAAAAGCCCATTTTAATTAAACTATCTGTTTAATATTCCCTCACTCTTTGATCCAATAACACCATATGGGACTAAAAACAGTTATCTTTAGAAAAACAGAGCTTATGGCGGCGATAGATACACCCGTAGAAATATATTTCGAGTTGGATAAAAGACGCATAAGCGGAACCGTGGAAGGGACTACCAGCAACTGGGTGTTTAAGTCGGAAAACGAATACTTTTCCCGTTTGGTAGGTGAGTACGAATTATCTAAGGCAGGCATTGCCCAACATAAACACAGGTACAACCTGAAGTCCCTGGAATTAGCAATAACAGCTGCGGTGGAAGAGCTGCACCATGATACTGCCCCTTCAGACTTGCCATAAGGCAATCATTTTTCACTCCCTGCATCAGGCCTTAAAGCGCCTTTCTTAAAATACCCGTGTTTGTACCCCGACAACAACATGGCAGATAAGCATGTTACCCCGGTTAAAGCCGACGTAAGCGGAGCAGACACGCCGAGGCATATTGCCGCAATCACCAGGCATATACCCAGGGCGATGTTAATCACAAACCATGTATTTTTCAGAGCAGGTTTCATTTTACAGATGATATAACAAATATACTTATTTTGTACCGTGTAAGCCAAACTCATGCTGAATATTTTTAACAGTTTGCGCCTTGTAGCTTAACCATATAATTATCAACCCATTGTATTTTTTGCTTAGTTTGCATACTTATGCTTTGGCTGTGGATTTTACTGGCATTATTGCTTGCATCGGGCGCGGGATACCTTATGTATCGTGCCGACATGAAGCGTGCTGTACCGCACCCATGGATGACCGCCACGCTCAGGGGCATTGTGGTGTTTCTTACCCTGCTGCTGCTGTTGGCGCCTGTATTTACCATTACAAAAAATGAAACGCAGAAGCCCATCGTGCTTTTCCTGCAGGATGATTCACGCTCTGTAGCGCAGGCATTAGGCAAAGACAGTGCAGGCTATGCAGATGACGCAGCGGAACTCATCAATAAATTATCAGCCAAATACAAAGTAGTAACCTGGAACCTGGAAGGGAATAAGGGCGGGGACAGCCTGTTCAGCTATAAGAATGAGGCTACAGATTTGTCGGCCGCGCTTACAAAGGTGCAGGAGTACTATGGCACGCAAAACCTGGGCGCTGTGGTGCTGGCTACAGATGGCCGGTACAACCAGGGCGTTAATCCCGTGTACCAGCAGTTGGCGCTAAAGGGTGCATTATACACAATAGGTATAGGTGACACTAACCTGCAGCAGGATGTGCGCATTGGACAGGTGTATGCCAACAAGACGGTGGCTGTAAACAACAGCTTTGAGGTGCGGGCAGATGTGCTGGCTACCCGCAGCAGGGGGTATAATAATACCGTCCGTATTACAGAAAATGGCAACACTGTCAGCACCGCTGCTATAAATGTAAATTCAGACCGGTTTGACCGTGCAATATCATTTACCATAAAAGCCGACAGGCCCGGACTACACCATTATGTAATAACCGCGCCAGCTGCCGATGGCGAAGCAAATACCGCTAACAACAGGAAGGATGTATTTGTAGAAGTGGTGGATGAGCAAAAACATATACTGATAGCCTGCGCCGCACCGCACCCTGATGTAAAGGCCATACGCGAGGCGCTGTGGGGTTTAGAAAACTATAAAATAACAGTACGTGTTGGTAACGACTTCCCTTCACTGTTAGATGATTATGATATCCTGGTATTGCACCAGTTGCCGGGTGTTGCTTTCAGGAGTAATCCTACCGTGATACGCGCTAACAAACCCGCCTGGTACATTATGGGTGCCAGGACCGACTATGCCGCGCTGGGCAATGTGAAGAAGCCGGTTGTAGCAAATATTAACAGTCATGCGGGCAGAAACATTTTTGCCGCATACAATTCCTCTTTCAATGCCTTTACCCTGCCGCAAAACATACGTGCCGTAGCCGACAGGCTCCCCCCGATAACCATACCTGCAGGTAAAATACAACTCGCACCCGGAGCGCAGGCTTTGCTGGTAGATAAGAGCAATGGCGAACTGCCACTATGGGCATTGCAGCAGGGAGCAGTACCCACTGCGATAGTGACGGGCGATGGCCTGTGGCGCTGGCGCATGTACGAGTATAAAAACTTTGGCAATACCAATATTATAGATGAATGTATCAGGCAGACGATTTCTTTCCTGGGAACTGCAGCCAATGATAAACCATTTCGTGTATCGCTGCCCAAATATATATGGAGCGACCAGGAGGGCATCAGCTTTAACGCCTATCTGCGCAATGCCAGCAACGAACCCACTAATGAGCCTGAGGTGAAGATGGTGGTAAAAGACAGTATGGGAAAGGAAACGCCTTACTCTTTTGAACGTGCGGGCAACGCCTACCAGTTGAATATAGGCATACGCGCCGGCGGTACTTACAGCTACACGGCCATCACAACATACAATGGAAAAGCACTGAGCGCTACCGGCAGTTTTGTAGTGGAAAGCATACCGCTTGAACTGATGGAAACAGGTGCTGATTATGATATGCTGTACAGCCTGGCGCACAATAACGGCGGCGCATTTTTTCCTGCCCCGAAAATGAGTGCAGTATATGACAGCATAAGCAACAACCAGGAGATAAAACCTGTAATAGAAACCAATATAGAAACCGTTCCCCTGATAGACCGTAAATGGTTTTTCTTCCTGATACTTTTATTTGCCGTAGCGGAGTGGTTGCTGAGAAAATACTGGCTGGCGCAGTAATATTAGTGAGGCAAACGGAGGCATTTGGAATTTAAACTTTGTGAGTTCTAATTTTGATGCAAATCAAAACTGAAAACATTTTTCGGGAAAATCGGCTGCGTGTTTGAATACCAGGTTGCGGATGTAGTCATTGTCCTGGTAGGGCTCCAGTCTTTGTTCCAGTATGTTCATATCATTGGGTATAGCATCGACAGGTATATAGCCCATGCCAAAAAAGCTGCCTTGTTTTACCAGTATGCAACTCTGCTCCTGTTCGTTTATGCCTTTGTCTATCAGTGCAAAGGTGGGTAGCTGCTCCTGCAGGCTGCCTATGGCCCTGTCTATCTTGGCATTGTACTCTTCAACAGTTTCAGAACCGTTACATGCACCATGGCAGTGCTCTGCGTAAATGCTTTCAGCGCAGTCTTCAGTGCGCACCAGGTTGCACAGGCGCGAGCAGAGGCCAAATTCCTGCACCAGCTCGCGGATGCGGTTATGCCCTTCTATTATAGTGTTAAAAGTATGTGCGGGCTTAAAGTATAACTTATGCTTTTCTATACCCAGTCTTTTATAGCCATTGCGGTCTTCATACACAAACAGGCCAAAGCGTGGCAGGTAGCCCCGCTGGCTGCGGTTGTGCGACGGCCACAGGCGGCGTATCTCTGCACTTTCCAGTATATGCGCCATCAGGTCGGTAGCGCATTCTGTATAAGATATGCGGTGAATCTCCCGCATAAATTCCTGCTTCTGCTTGTTAGCTTTATTGTTGCTGAAATGGCTTTTTATCCGTTTGGATAAATTGATGGCCTTTCCTACATAAATGATTTTTCCGCGTGCATCATAAAAATAATATACACCCGGTACAGGCGGCACATTGTCTATCTGCTCTACCGGTACATTTGGCGGCAGGTATTGTTCGCGGTTGCGTCCTTTCAGCATATCTGCTATCACACTTTCGTGGTCGTTTTCCAGCAGCATGCGCAGCAATTCAGCCGTAGCGGTAGCATCGCCACCGGCGCGGTGGTGGTTGGTCAGTTCTATACCCACCGAGTGGCACAGCTTACCCAGGCTATAGCTTTTATATCCCGGTATTATTTTACGTGCCAGTCTTACGGTACACAGCTTTTTTGTGTTCAGCTCGTAGCCTTCAAGCGCCAGGTGGTGTTTTACAAAGCTGTAGTCGAAGTTTACGTTGTGTGCTACAAACACTTTGTCGCGCAGCAGCTCGTGTACCTGTGCTGCTACCTCTGCAAACACAGGTGCGTGCGCCACCATGTTATGGTTAATTCCAGTAAGTCTTTGTATAAAATAAGGTATTTCCCGCTGTGGGTTTACCAGTGTTTCGTAAACGTGCAATACTTTAAACCCGTCGTGTATAACTATGGCAATTTCCGTAATACCGTTTCCGGCAGCATAACTCCCCGTCGTTTCTATATCTACTACTGCGTACAACATTTCTTATGATAAAGATAGAGAAAAAGCCTAAAATAGGTTGGATGAAATAATAGTTAAGAGACACCCGTAATCATTGTATGTTGTTTTTATTTAATTTAATATTACGGTATTAGCAGCTATATTTGCAGCCTGAAACACAAATCAACTATATGAGCTTTATAACAGACATCCATGCACGCCAGATATTAGACAGTCGCGGCAATCCCACAGTAGAAGTAGATGTACATGCCAGCGATGGATGTATGGGCCGTGCGGCAGTGCCATCAGGTGCATCAACAGGCAAGCACGAGGCTGTAGAACTGCGCGATGGCGACAAAAAGAAGTACCTGGGTAAAGGTGTGTTGAAAGCTGTAAGCAATATTAATGATAGCCTGGCTGAAGAGCTGTATGGCTGGGATATAACAGACCAGCGTGGGCTGGATGCCGCCATGTTGCAGATAGACGGCACAAAAAACAAAGGTAAACTGGGTGCTAACGCCATACTGGCCGTGAGCATGGCAGCCGCGAAAGCAGCCGCACAAAGCAGCGGCCTGAGCCTGTACCGCTATGTAGGCGGCAGCAATGCGAAAACATTGCCTGTGCCTATGATGAACATACTGAATGGTGGCGCACATGCGGATAACAAAATAGACTTCCAGGAATTTATGGTGATGCCTATAGGCGCATCTACTTTCAGTGAAGGCCTGCGTTGGGGTGTGGAGATATTCCACTCTTTAAAAAATGTATTGAAAGACAAAGGGTACAGCACCAACGTAGGTGATGAAGGTGGTTTTGCCCCTGATATACAGAGCAATGAAGAAGCGATTGAAACTGTACTGAAGGCAATAGAAAAAGCTGGTTATAAGCCAGGTGAGCAGGTGGCGATAGCAATGGATGCCGCCATAAGTGAGCTGTACGATTCAAAGAGCAAAAAATATGTCTTTAAGAAGAGTGATGGACGCAAACTGAGCAGTGACGAAGTTGTGGAATACTGGGTGAAATGGTGTAAGAAATACCCCATATTGAGCATAGAGGACGGCATGGACGAAGACGACTGGAAAGGATGGAAAAAATTAACTGATGCATTGGGCAGTAAAGTGCAACTGGTAGGTGACGACCTGTTTGTGACCAATGTTGACAGGCTGGGCGAGGGAATTAAAACAGGAGTAGCCAACGCACTGCTGGTAAAAGTAAACCAGATAGGCACGCTGAGCGAAACGATAGATGCGGTAAGCATGGCGCAGCACAGCCGTTATAATACCGTGATGAGCCACCGCAGTGGTGAGACTGAAGATAATACGATAGCGGACCTGGCAGTAGCATTAAACTGCGGCCAGATAAAGACCGGTAGTGCATCGCGCAGCGACAGGATGGCTAAGTATAACCAGCTGTTAAGGATAGAAGAAGAGCTGGGTACCAACGCTTATTATCCTGGTAAAAATCTTATATTTGGTAAGTAATCAGTATAAAGAGTTGGTATTATGAAAAAGGCTTTACACATTGTTGCAAATAAATACCTGCTTACGGCAGTGGTATTTATTGTGTGGGTTGGCTTCTTTGACCGTAACGACTGGTTTACACAACAACAACGTGTGGCCGAGCTGGAAGACACGAGAGAAAATATTAACTACCTGCGTGCTGAAATAGCCACCATGAAGAAACAAAAGGAAGGCATTAAAAACAATCCTGCTGTCCTGGAAAAGTTCGCTCGCGAAAACTACCATCTTAAGAAAGACAACGAAGACGTGTTTGTATTTGAATAAAACATGTAAATAGCTAAATATAAAAAGCCCCGGTATTTATCCGGGGCTTTTAGTTTATTATCTTCTGCTTGATTATTATTCTGTTTTTCTGCGTTGCAATTCTTTATTAATCAAGGAAAGCTCCCGCCCTGTTTGCCCGGCTACAGAAGTGTTTTCCTGTGCGCGGCGCATCAGGTATGGCAACACATCGCGCACCGGGCCATATGGCAGGTATTTGGCCACGTTGTAATTACTGTCTGCCAGGTTAAAGGAGATATTATCACTCATGCCATACAGTTGTGAAAACCATACGCGTGGGCTGTTTGCAGCAATGTCATGTTCGGCCATATACCTGGCAGCTATAAAACAGGAGTGCTCATTATGGGTACCTATAAATAGCGCCAGCCTATCAATATTTTGCAGGCTTATTAGTACGGCCTCATCATAATCTTTATCCGTAGCGGCTTTATCCGGCTGTATGGGGGAAGTGTAGTTCTGCTCCTCTGCACGCTTACGCTCTTTTTCCATGTACGCCCCGCGAACCAGTTTTGCACCCAGTAAAAACCCTTTTTCAGTAGCGAGCTTTATAGATTCTTTCAAGTACGGTAGCGCAAGTGTGGTATAACACTGAAAAGTGTTGTAAATCACCACAGTTTCCCTGTTGTATTTTTCCATTACTGTATTACAGAGCTCATTTACGGGGTTTTGTATCCAGGTTTCTTCCGCATCTACCAGCACCATTACCTTTTGTTCGTATGCTGTGCGGCAAATCTGGTCTATACGGGTGTGAACCCGTTGCCATTCGGCCTGTTCGGCATCAGAAAGTTTATCACCGGAATGTAATTTTTCCAGTAGCGCAAACCTTCCGAAACCCGTCACTTTTATAGAAATAAAAGGAATACTCGGTTTTGAGGCGGCGTATTTTATGGCTTTTATAAATTCAGGTACAGCCTTGTCAAATTCAGCCTCTCCTTCTTTTCCTTCAACGCCGTAATCCAGTATCACACCTACATTGTAGGGGGTTAGGGCATCGGCAGTACGGGCTGCTTCCTCCATGGTTTCACCCCCGCAAAACTGTTTGAAGATTGTTCTTTTGACAATGCCCTCGATAGGCAAATGAAATGCGAGTGCCCATTTGGTAATAGTTATGCCAATACTTGTTAAAGTAGATGACCCCATGGACGAAAAAAGGAATTGGGCCTGTTTCAGTTCAGATGTGGTACGATATTTGAAAGCTATTTCAGTATTGTCAAATTGTGGCAGCATATGTATGAATAAACAGTTGCAAAAGTAATAGCCTGTATTCATGGAACGAAATTTTAGTTGGAAGTACTGATAATCAATATGTCATGAGAGTGTACTATTACTGTAAAACTGTTAAAAAGACCTAACTTGCAGCCGAAATTATTTGTCTTAATGTAATAAGAATACTTATCTTTACAATTCTATAATTTAAAAAACGATTAAAATGATGAAAAAATTACTTTTATTAGCTATCGGCGGAGCGCTTTCTATAGGTGCAGGCGCTCAGCAACAAGAGCAGTCAATTCTATTAAATGGGGAAAACAAATACAAAGCAAAAACCCCTGCTAATGAATATAATATAATCATGAGCGAGAGCCGCATTCCCTCAAGGTCTGCAGCAAAAGGTACAGGCCCTGGCGGTAAGAGGTGGTATGACTACTTTAATGTTGTAAGTACATTGAACAACGGCATTTTTTCGACAAATACAAACTGGGCTCTTGTTCCAATCTGGGGTGATACTGTAGTAAGGCAGCGTTTCATTACTGGTTACTCAGCAGTGAACTATACATCTGTTTCACAGATAGTTGACCCCATAACCTCTGCATTGTTTAATGATGCAAGTTTTGGCCAGGTTATAGGTATTAAGAGTTTCAACGCATACAAAGTGGATTCTGTTGCTGTTACAGCAGCGTATGTAAGGGAGCCACTCAGGTCAACCAATATAGTGGATACACTTATTATATCTGTTAGGCCTGAACCACAGGTATTAGGATACAGATTTGGTAAAAACCACAGCGATGCTGATATCAGAAGTAAAGTATCTGCATACCTTGCCGCTGCACAATCTACTGATACTTCTATTTTCGCAATGGCACCTCAAAGTGTAGATAGCATACAAAAAACTTTGAGCGGTGGTGTTACCTGGAGGGTATTATTAGACAATTCAATGGGTGATGCCCCTCAGGGTACCAGCGTAACTGTTAAAGGTTTCTCATTTGCTGTACCTAATGGTGGTCTTAATATGCCAGCGGGCAGCAGGCCTGCTGTGAGCTTTACATTCAAATCTGGCGATACTTATACTGTAGCTGACTCAATTAACATGTTCCACCGCTTCATGCCTTTAAGTGGTTTCCTGGCAGATAATTCGCCAATGAAGTATTATACAGCTACTTATAATGATTATAGCAATGGTGGTTTAATGTTCTCTTTTGATAGCAGCAGGTACCTTCCATCTATCATTATTGAATTGGTAAACGAAAACAGTTTCCGTTATGAATATCACGATATTGCTCTGCATATGACGTGTGCTGATTGCGACCTGCTGAGTGTAGATGATGTTGCCGGTAATATCCAGTCTGCTAACGCATATCCAAATCCAGCTTCAAACATGGTTGCTATACCATTCTCTCTGAAAAATGCTGCTGATGTAAAAGTTTCATTGGTAAACACTTTCGGACAGGTGATTGCTACCCAGGAATTCTCTGGTGTACAAACCGGTTCTGCAAGCTTTAACGTTGCTAACGTTGCTGCCGGCCTGTATATGTACAGTGTAGAAGCTAATGGTGAGGTTAAAACAGGACGTTTGTCTGTAGTTCGTTAATTAGTAATAACTATTTTTATATGAAAAAGGGTGACATTAAGTCGCCCTTTTTCGTTTTTACGAAACAATACTTTATTATTGCACATCTCCGAAAAGGGGAGTGTTTATCTATAATACAAAAGAGCAAAAGGGCAACCGAATGGCAAAGAACCTGTTGATAGTTGAGTCTCCGGCTAAAGCGAAAACGATTGAGAAAATTTTGGGAGAAGATTTTGAAGTGAAATCGTGCTATGGCCACATTCGTGACCTGGAGAAAGAGGATATGGGGATAGATATGAAGAATAACTATACCCCGAAATACAAAATATCTGACGATAAGGAGAAAGTAGTAAAAGAACTGAGGTCAATAGCAAAGAAATCCGGCGAGGTATGGTTAGCAACGGATGAGGACCGTGAAGGAGAGGCTATATCATGGCATTTGTGCGAGGTACTGGGTCTAGACCCGGTTACTACAAAAAGAATCGTGTTTCATGAGATCACAAAGCCGGCTATTAAAAAAGCAGTAGCAAACCCGCGTACCGTAAATATGAACCTGGTAAACGCCCAGCAGGCGCGCCGTATTCTTGACAGAATCGTTGGTTTTGAAATATCGCCAATACTGTGGCGCAAAATGAGCATGCGCAACAACCTGTCTGCAGGCCGTGTGCAATCTGTAGCAGTAAGGCTGATAGCAGAGCGCGAAAGGGAAATTAATAAATTCGTTTCCCAGAGCAGCTTCAGGCTGGAAGCATTTTTTAAAGCGGAAGATATAAATAAGAAGCCCGTAACTTTTAAAGCAGAGGGCAGTGAGAAACTGAATGATGAAGATAGTGCGCGCAAGTACCTGGAAGATTGTGTGAATGCAACGTATAAGGTTTCTGACGTACAGGTAAAGCCTGCGAAGAAAACACCTGCCGCGCCCTTCACAACATCTACTTTGCAGCAGGAAGCCAGCCGTAAACTGGGCTATTCAGTATCTAAAACAATGCTGCTGGCGCAGAAGCTGTATGAAAGCGGGCAGATAACGTATATGAGGACAGACTCTGTAAACCTGTCTGAAACAGCATTGGAAGGAACTTATAAAGAAATAGTTGCCCAATATGGTGAGAAGTACCACCAGCAAAGGCAATTCAAAAATAAAAACGAAAGCGCGCAAGAGGCGCACGAAGCCATACGCCCTACGGATATGGGTGTAACAGAATCAGGAAATGCAGATGCGCAGCGATTGTATGAAATGATATGGAAGCGTACCATGGCCAGCCAGATGGCAGATGCGGAACTGGAACGTACGACGGCTAAAATAGCCATATCTACGCGTAAGGATGAGCTGACAGCGAAAGGTGAGGTACTGCGTTTTGACGGATTTCTGAAAGTATATAGCGAGGGTAAAGATGAAGAAGACGAAGATGAAGACAACGCAGACATGTTGCCACCGCTGACAGTAGGCATGCAATTGCCCCTGGTAGAGATGCGTACAACAGAAAGGTTTACCCGCCCGCACCCAAGATATACAGAAGCATCGCTGGTAAAGAAACTGGAGGAACTGGGTATAGGACGTCCATCTACATACGCGCCAACCATCAGCACCATACAGCAGCGTGGTTATGTTGAAAAAAGAGACAAAGACGGCACACCAAGGGTGTTCCGCATACTGAGCCTGAAGGATCAGAAGATATCATCTAAAGAAGACTCGGAGAATACTGGTGCTGAAAGGAATAAGTTATTCCCGACAGACCTTGGACTGGTAGTTACAGACTTCCTGAGTGAGCATTTTACCAAGGTGATGGATTATGGCTTCACAGCCAAAATAGAAGAAGAGTTTGATGATATAGCGCAAGGCAAAACAATATGGCATAAAATGATAGATAGTTTCTATCATCCTTTCCACGAAAATGTAGCCCATACACTGGAGCATGCTGAGCGTGCAAAAGGGGAGCACCACCTGGGTACAGACCCCACGAGTGGCAAGCCTGTAGTGGCGCGCCTGGGCAGGTTTGGCCCTATGGTGCAGATAGGTACTACTGAAGATGAAGAAAAGCCAAAGTTTGCAAAACTGCGGGCTAACCAGAGTATTGAAACCATTACGTTTGACGAAGCAATGGAATTATTCAAACTGCCACGCAACATAGGCTTGTTTGAAGGAATAGAAGTAATTGTAAACATCGGCAGGTTTGGCCCTTATGCACAGCATGATGGTAAGTTCTATTCCCTGAAAAAAGAGATGGACCCTTATACGGTAGAACTGGAAGAAGTAGCACCGCTTATAGAAGAAAAGCGCAAGGCTGCAGCAGAAAGCACCATTAAGATATTTGAAAAAGAAAAGATAAAAATACTGAAAGGGCCTTACGGGCCTTATATAAAACAGGGGCTGCGCAATTTTAAAATTCCGAAGGAAAAACAGGAGACTGCAAAGGACCTGACCATAGAAGAGGTGAAGGCTATTATAGAAGAGGTAAAAGCTAACCCACCGAAAAAAGCTGCGAGAGGTAAGAAGAAAAAATCGTAAATTTAATGTAGCGAGGAAACCGGATACAATGCAGCGAGAAAAGGAAATAAAAGCGCTACTGACGCTGATAGATGACCCCGATACGGAAGTGTTTGAAACCGTGGCGGAGAAGCTATTACACTATGGCCCCCAGATTATACCCAACCTGGAGCAACTCTGGGAGGTGACGATAGACGAGGCTACTCAGGAGCGTATAGAGATGCTGATACATCGTGTACATTTCCAGGACCTGCAGAAAGAATTGTATGACTGGAGCCGCTCTAAGAAACCCGAACTGCTGCGCGGTGCGATACTGGTAGCTAAATACCAGTATCCCGAAATGAACGTACCATCGGTACTGACACAATTCGACCAGATACGCAGGAATATATGGCTGGAACTGAATAACTACCTGACACCGCTGGAGCAGGTGAATATCTTCAACAGTATATTATTCAACTACTACAAGTTGCATGGGCATGAGCTTACAGAGCGCGAACCTAAATATTTTTTCATCAACCAGGTGCTGGAAAGCAAGCAGGGCAATGCATACTCTATAGGTATAGTGTACCTGGCATTGTGCGAACTGCTGGACATACCTATATTTGCCGTTGACCTGCCACGCCAGTTTGTGTTTGCATATATAGATACACTGCATCATTTCTATAGCCTGGAAGATGCGCCTGTACAGCAGATACAGTTTTATGTTGACCCTATGAATGGTATGGTATATACGCAGCAGGATGTAAATACCTACCTTAAGAAAATAAATGCCAACGACAAAGATCAGTATTTTAAACCGCTGGACGCGAAACGTGTAGTATTTAAAATGCTGGAAGAACTGGTGCTGTGTTACCGCTACAAGCGCGAAGATGACAAGGCCAACGAGATACAGGAGTTGATGAATATCATTGCAGGAGAGTAGTACTCCTTATGACTTCTATTTTTCAATCATCATCAAATCAGCCAATGCCACAGCCGTTACAGCTTCTATTACAACAGGCGCGCGTAGTGCAATGCACAGGTCGTGACGGCCCTTTACTGTAAAATCTTCTACAGATTTAGTTTCGTTGTTCCATGTTTGCTGTGTTTGTGGCGTGCTGCTGGCGGGTTTTATCGCTACGCGAAACATCAGCTCATTACCGTTTGTAATGCCGCCGTTTACCCCACCTGCAAAGTTTGTTTTTGTAGTGCCATGCTCGTCCAGTATGGCATCATTATTCTCACTACCGGTCATTTTAGCAGCAAGAAAACCACTGCCAAACTCTATGCCTTTTGTAGCAGGAATAGAAAATACAAGGTGGCTGATAACAGATTCAACAGAATCGAAAAAAGGTTCTCCCAACCCAATGGGTAAATTTGTTGCACGGCATTCTATAATACCGCCTATGCTGTCCTGCATTTCTACAGCATTGTCGATAGCTGCTTCTATATCTCTGTTGCCTCCTGCTTCCACCAGTGTTGCCTGTACTGCAATGTTCCCGATTAACTTCTTTGCCACTACGCCCGCAGCTACCAGTGCCAGCGTAAGCCTGCCAGATGAATGCCCTCCACCGCGATAATCATTAAAGCCTTTATGCTTTTTGTCTAAAACAAAATCGGCATGACCGGGGCGTGGTGTGTTGCGTATTGCATCGTAGTCTTTCGGTTGTGTATTGTTGTTGCGGAACAGGATTGTTATAGGGCTTCCTGTAGTATGGTTGTTAAATACGCCGCTTATTAGCTCCGGCATGTCTTCCTCTACGCGTGGTGTAGTGCCTGCTGCGCCAGCCTTTCGGCGTTGCAGGTCGGGCAAAAAATCATTAGTTGATAATGGTACACCGGCAGGGCAACCGTCAATTACAATACCTACTGCCGCCCCGTGCGATTCACCAAAAATGCTCAACCTGAAAATACGCCCGAAACTATTCATACCGCTAATTTACTAATTGACAGTGAACACCGGCTGAAGAAAGTGTTTCAAAAAATGCCGGATAAGATTTTTCTACCGCTTCCGCCTGGGTAATCGTTACAGGGCCGTCTGCTTTCAACGCTGCAACAGCCGCGGCCATTACTATGCGGTGGTCGTTATAAGAATTGATGGTGCAGCTATTAAATGGTTTCCCTCCTTTCACCCATAAAGTATCACCCTCAACATGATGTTCAACACCCAGTTGGGCCAGCATAGCGGTAGTGCTTTCCACGCGGTTACTTTCTTTGTGTATCAACCTGCCCAGGCCGTGTATCGTGCTATCCCCTTTGCAGTAGCCCGCATACACGCTGAGTATCGGCACCAGGTCGGGGCTATCTGTAGCATCAAAATCAAATGCAAGGTTGTTGTCATTCACCACCTGCAATATAGCCACATCGGCCTGCAGGGAATCTATATTCATTTGCCTTAAATCTGCAGTGCCGCCCATGGCATTTGCCACCACGAAATTCGCCGCCGCGCTCCAGTCTGCTTCAATATCTGCAACAGGCCGCATGTTTGAATTAAATACGGGCGGTTGTATAGTAAATGCATCGTAATTGTGATTGGTAATATGCAGGCCGTATTGCGCCAGCATGTGCAGTGTCAGGTCTATGTACGGTTTGCTCTTCAGGTTGTTTACATGTACCGTAACAGTGCCCGCAGTTGTAAATGCATACACCATTAGCAAGCCGCTTAAAAACTGTGAGCTGAGCGAACCATCTATAGTTATATCCCCTGGCTTTAACGGCCCGCGTATGTTCATAGGCAGGCATTCGTTTTTGCTGTTGATACTTACGCCAAGCTGTGGTAATATTTTAAAATATTCCGTCATGGGGCGGTTCAGTAAACTGCCTGAAGCGGTTACGGTTATCTCACTATCGCTAAGGGCGGCAACGGGAATAAACAGCCGTGCCGATAGCCCGCTTTCACCACAATGAATGGTATTGGTTGCAGGTGTTATGCCCTTGCTGGTAATCTCAAGCTGATTGTCGCTGACTGTGTTAACTGTTGCACCCAGCTGCTGAATGATATTAAGCGCAGCCATATCATCTTTTGATGCGCCGGGATTGATAACCCTCGTTGTGCCGTGATACAGCAATGCAGCAGTACATGCCCGCTGCATCATGCTTTTAGATGGAGGCGGTGTAATAATGCCCCGGATATTACCCGGTTGTATTATCGCTTTCATAGGCAAATTCTTTCAAGGTTTTGTGGATATCATCCAGTGTTACATGATGAATGGCAGCTTTCCCTATTGCTTTCAGTATGATATAGTCTATGCCCGTACTGTCCCGTTTTTTGTCCATGGCCAATACATTCATCAAAGCATCAGTGTCTGCTTTTATACGCACAGGCAAATTGTATCGTTGTAACAGCGCAGCAAGTTCAGGCGCAACAGATGCAGTCACTTCTTTTTCTTCAGACAAGCGGCAGGCTACCAGCATACCCAGCGCTACAGCCTGGCCGTGTGGTATATGACATACCGTTTCAAAAGCATGCCCTGCCGTATGGCCAAAGTTCAGCAGCTTGCGCATGCCCTGTTCCCGTTCATCAGCCTGCACTATTTTATTTTTCCAGTCAACGCATTTTGCAATAATTGCGGAAATAGCTGCGTGGTCGTTGCGGTAATACTGCAAATCATGTTGCTGCAGTTCCCCGAACATTGCTTCGTCAAACAGGCAGGCGTATTTTATTATTTCGGCAAAGCCATTGCTCCATTCCTCTGCGGGCAGCGTGTCCAGGAAATGATGCTCGAACAGGATGAATTCCGGCTGCCTGATTGTGCCCAGCAGGTTTTTTTGCATGCCTATGTTTATGCCGTTTTTCCCGCCTATGGCAGCATCCACCATCCCCAGCAGGGTAGTGGGCACATAGCCAAAGCTTATACCGCGCATATATACGGAAGCCACGAAACCGGCTATATCCGTTACCATACCGCCACCTATGCCCAATATATAGTCGCCACGGTGCACCTGGTGCAGCAGCAGTTGCTGCACAATAGTTAATACAGTAGCGAAGTTTTTACTGTCTTCGCCCTGCGGTATCACTATCGTGGCCTTAAACTGCTGAAAAACAGCTCCGTATATACCGTCCACATTGCTGTCTGTAATTATAATACAGCGGGAGGGGGCCACAACATCGCCAATGCCCGAAAAGGGGCTGTTATGCATATAACGGACAGTACCGCCGGGAAAAGAAACTGAATACTGCATTGCAGCCAAAGTTAACCCGAAACGGCTAAATCTCTGTTACCAATACGGCAGTATCTAATATCTATACCTGTAAAATGGCAGCTTGGCAGGTTATTCGTAACTTTGCCAATTCTGAAAAAACAGTAATGAGCAGGAACGGCAAAGTTTTAGTGGCAATGAGTGGCGGTATAGACAGTACCATCAGTGCGCTGATGCTTCATAACCAGGGTTATGAGGTAGTGGGCATTACTATGAAAACATGGGACTACGCCGCATCCGGCGGGGGCAAAAAAGAAACAGGTTGCTGCAACCTCGACTCTTTTAACGATGCCCGCCAGGCTGCCGTGGAGCATGGTTTCCCGCATTACGTGCTGGATATAAGGGAAGAATTCGGCGATTATGTCATCAACAACTTTGTAGAGGAATATATAGCCGGGCGTACCCCAAACCCCTGCGTACTGTGCAATACACATATTAAATGGTCGGCGCTGCTGAAGCGTGCAGATGCGCTGAACTGTGATTTTATAGCAACGGGGCACTATGTAAAGGTGAGGGAAGAGAACGACCGGCACGTGTTGTCGCGCGCTAAAGACCTTACAAAAGACCAGAGCTACGTATTGTGGGGTCTGGGGCAGGAATGCCTGGGCCGCAGCATATACCCGCTGGGCGACTATCTGAAAACGGAAGTGCGCCAGATAGCTTATGATATGGGTTACGAAGAGCTTTCAAAAAAAGCAGAAAGCTACGAGATATGTTTTGTGCCCGATAACGACTACAGGGGCTTCCTGAAACGCAATGACCCCGCGCTGGAAGCACAGGTAGCAGGTGGCGACTTTGTATTGGCAGATGGCAAAGTAGTGGGCAAACATGCCGGGTATCCTTTTTATACCATAGGCCAGCGCAAGGGGCTGGGCGTTGCTTTCGGCAAACCTATGTTCGTTACTAAAATAATGCCCGAAACCAATACCGTAGTGCTGGGTGAAGCACATGAGCTGCAACAGGCTAAAATGACCGTGGGCGGTATCAACATGATAAAATACGCTGCCATACCGGACGGTATGGAGGCCATCACTAAAATACGCTACAAAGACCCCGGTAGCGAAAGCACCCTGCATGTAAAAAATGACCTGGTAGAAGTACACTTCGACCATGCTGTAAACAGCATAGCCCCCGGCCAGTCGGCTGTGTTTTACGAAGGTGATGATGTTGTCGCCGGAGGTATTATCAGGGCCGGGTTGTAGCAGCCTATGTAGAGATTTGACAACTTTTAGAAAGTAGTCAAATCTGATTTGTTGACGCATTGTTGGTTTTCGCACACTAAAAGCAACAGGTATATATCACACCTACATAACAAAAAGCCGCTCTTGAAAGGCGGCTTTTGTATGCTATGATATTTTACTGTTGAATTGTTGTCTGTATTCTAAAGATGATATTGTCCTTCACAAAACCATTGTAAACATATGCTGAACAGACTGAGATCTCGATTTCTTTTGCGCCCAGTTTTTTTACATATACTTTAGCACCTTCATCCACTGTCCATCCGTCATATTTTACTACTACCGAAGGTTTATTAGATGTCAGGGTTTTAACCGTTTCATATACGCCATTCACCGGCGGTTTCAGAAATGATATCTCTAATTCGCTGGAACTGGTATATGGCTGTGCGGTAAGTTTCCAGTTGTCAAAATTTTCTTCCAATTCCGATATGTCAAAAAAGTATTCTTTTTTTGTTCTCTGCGAGTTTGTAGCTATGATTGAATCAAGCGGCGGCGTGCAGGGCGCTTCTATTACTTTTGCAAATACAGAATCAAGACGCAATACTTCACCCGTAGCATATACCTGCATATTCGCAGCCCATGCCTTAAAGTAATAGGTATGCTTATCATCCAGCGCCGGGTAGATGCAGCTGAATTTATTGCCCATCAATGTGTCTGTGGATTTTTGATTGCTGAGCAGGTGCGGATCAGGGATAGTATCCATGCAGAACCCGACCATCACCAGGTCGTCTACACCGTCAGAAATTACTTCGCCCGTTACTTTTACGGAACCGTCTTCCAACAATTCTACAGAGGTTGTTTTTACTACTGGTGAGTAGTTGTCAAAATCCACCTTCGTTTTTTTACATGCGGAAAAAAACAGTACATTAAACGATATCAGTATGGTTAATAGTGGTCTCATTATTTAAGGGGTTTAAAGAAGTAATTAACACCGATGCCTATGTTATTGTGAGAATAGCTTGTAGACCAATGTGTTTCTACAACCGCGCTATGCGATGCTTCAGCAAATACCTGTACATGGCCTATTATATTATATGCAACACGAAAATTGCCGCGCAGCCCGCCAACTTCATCATTAACAATACCACCTGTTTCTATTATTGATGTTTCGATATGCCTGTCGTATTCAAATCTTGACAGGCCAACTACCAGCCCCAGCCCTGCATAAAATGAAAAATTCTTTATACGGGCTACACGAAAACTGTAGTCTATAGTCAGCATGTTCATCTTCAGGTTCCTGTATACTTCGTAGCCTGGCAGTAACCTGTCCGTGCCGGTCATATTGCCGAACTCTACTGTTGTTCTGCGAAATGTATCCAGGCCTGGTGCGGCGTTGGCATGATAGTAACCCAGCCTGCCCTGTAAGCGACCTTTAAAATAGTTATTAACGTAAAAGATCTCGAAAGATTTGCCGTTCTTAAATATCGGCTTCATATCACCCATTGGGTCCATTACGGAGCCTTTTATACCTATTTGTGCTTCAGTAGCAAACGCACCGAACAGCAAAACGATAGCAAATATTAGTTTTTTCAATGCGTAGTTGTTTAGGCGATGAAAGTAACGCAAATTTTACGCCGGTGCAACCATGGAATCAAACAAAATAATGACCATTGCTTTGCCTATTGGGAAAAATAACCTGTTAATTGCAAACTATGTTCCGGAATTTTTTCTTTTGGTCGGTGTTTCACTGACCAATCACGCTCAACAATGGTCAAGATAGTGAATAATGAAATCCCATTCGGTTCCTTTACCATAATAATATGCGAAGAATATTTATACTCTTCTGCTAAAGAACATAATTGTGCCCTTACAGGATTTAGATGGATGTAGTGCAGTTTTTCGGCAACGGTATTCTATCCGGCATACGCGCCCTTCATGGTCTCCACTCCCAAAACTGGTATTGTCGGTCTGCCTGGGTACTCTTATGATTTTCCAATTCTGTTGCATGAGTGTCCATTAGATGAAATTTTAGTTGGTGGGCTGTATTTTTTCATAAATGAAAGCTGTACATTCTTTTAGAGCCACGCATCTTGTTTACTCCAAAGCAAATGGATATGGTTAGGCATAATCACAAAGCCGTATAACCATATACGCTTTTCTTCAACCATAAAACGTAGGGGACGCACTACTATATCCTTTCTGGAATTGTCATTCAATACATTATTCCAGTTAAGACAAGTAGCGGTAAAGAATTCAACGTCTGACTTCATCGCTTCAAATTGAGCAAATGATTGGTGGGTGATAATATTGACCAAAGGGAAACTTTTCCATGCTTGTAGCCAAAATGGAGAATGTGGGCGAAAAACTCTGACTAATTAAAGCTCGCCCTAAATTCTAATGGAGATTGATTGGTTTTATTCTTAAACAATTTACTAAAGCTTTGGCTATGCTCAAATCCCAATTCATAAGCTATTTCACTAACAGTAAGGTTGGTAGTAGATAGTTTTTCTTTGGCTTTTTCAATCAACTTTTCATGGATATGAGTTTGAGTGGAATTGCCAGTGAGTGATTTTAATAAACTGCCTAAATAATTTGGAGAAAGGTGAAGTTGTTCAGCCACGTATTGGGCAGTGGGCGGACCTTTCACTAATAGATTTTCATCACTGAAATAATTATCCAATATAGCCTCGACTTTGGTAAGTATCTCATGATTGGTTTTGGCCCTTGTGATAAATTGCCTCTGGTAAAATCTCTCGCAGTAACTTAACAGTTGTTCAATTTGAGCTATGATAATGTTTTGGGTAAACTTGTCTATGTTAGAGTGGTATTCTCTCTGGATGTTCTTTAAAATATCCGTGATTATTTCCTCCTCCTTTTCAGACATAAAAAGAGCTTCATTTACGTTATAACCAAAAAAATCGTATTTGCTGATAGACTTTGCCAAGTGAGTATTCCAAAGGAAATCCGGGTGAATAAATAGTAATAAGCCTGTTGGTTTGATAGCTTGGTTTTTATCTAAAGTAATGCTTATTACTTGCCTCGGCGCAACAAATGTCATAAGCCCTTCGTCAAAATCATACTGTTGTTGCCCGTATTTAAACTTCCCCTGGATATTTCTTTTTAAGCCCACAGAATAGAAATTTTGTATCCAGCTTATTTCAGTTTCATCGGTTTGGTATTCTACTAAACCGTAATCTACCAGGCTTACAAATGGATGCTCTGGCTTAGGTAAGCCACTCATTTTATGGAATTCAGCTATAGAATTGAAATGATATAGATTTTTACTGTTCATATCCCAAAGATTGAAAACAGAGCCTTGGAAGTCCAAAGCCCTGTCCAGGCAAAATTAATATGATTAATACTTACATTGGTTAGCCTGAATAATTAAGGTGATTGTTTGTTATTTAATTATTTAGTATAATCTGTTGATTTGCTTAGGGTTTCATTTGCGGCAAGTGCATTTTGCAAGATTTCAATCTTGTTGTTTGCCATGCCTAATGAATCTGACCCCATAAAGAAATGCAATGGTGCATTTCCCATTTCTGCTAGATCGATAATCACCTTAGCTGCTTTCTTCGGGTCTCCTGGTTGGTTGCCTACCATTTGTGTTTCGTGCCATACTTCAGTGTTGCGCGCCGCTGTGTATGCCTCTATCGGGTTGGCTGCCAATTTCATTGAGCCTTCTTTTAAGAAATTAGTATTGAAATATCCAGGATAAACAATTGTGGCCTTTATGTTGAATTCCTGGGCTTCTGCAGATAGGGCCTCAGTTAGACCAACTACTGCAAATTTGGTAGCACAATAAACACCCCATCCAGGAAAGGCACCTAGTAAACCTGCAATAGAAGAAATGTTGATGACATGTCCTGCCTTTTTCAGTCTAAAGTGTGGCATTATGTTTCTGACAACATTCAACAATCCGAAAACATTAATATCAAAATTTTCCCGGGCTTCTGCATCGGTCATTTCTTCCAACGTACCTAACTGTCCATAACCAGCATTGTTTACTACTACATCAATACCACCAAAGTTTTTTATTGTGGTTTCGATTGCCATTGCTACACTATCTTCATTTAGTAACTCCACCTGTAGAGGAAGAAAGTTTGAAGTATCAATGCCAACTGCTTTTGTAAGTTCAGTTGAATTACGAGATGTTGCTGCTACTTGGTAGCCTTCAGAAAGTAACTTTTTTACGAGGCTTAATCCTAATCCCTTTGATGCGCCGGTTACAAACCATGTTTTTTTTGTGTTCATTTTTTGAAATTTTAATGGTTATAAATGATTACAATGCAAAGGTGTTCTGCAACCGGAGAATGTATGTATTCGTATCAATGGTCGTTGTGTCGAAATCAACGATTGGATATTTTTTTTACTTTTTTTGAATGAGATGGAGGAATTGAAAGGGTTCAGATATGCAAAAACGCCGGCTTATAATATATGTTTCAAATTACTAATAACTTGATTCGGCATAAGTCCCAATAAGTTTCACTTGATAAAAGCCATCCGTTGGTCATACCATCCCGCTACGTCGCAAACAGGGGCAAATCTCCAGATTTGCTAAAGTTGCCCACTACCTCAGCCGCATACAATATTTGTCTACAACAGCAAAAAAAACGTATATTTGTATAATTATTGCTTTTCTATAAAGCGTAGAGTTCTTTTAATGTATTATTTTGATTGTATATGTATGGGGTTTTAGTAGCTTGGTTCGTGTCTGCATATTTTTCAAGAACCTGAAAACTGCAACAAATCGCAACATTTTTGGTAGAAGCAATTCATTACAAAGCGGAAAACTGCAACAAATCACAACATTTCAGGACGCGGCAATTTTATCAAAACTGAAAATCACAACAAATCACAACAATTGCAGCCTTTTCAGGATGTGACGGGGATTCCGGCATAACGAGAGAATGTTACAGTTGATATTGACAAAGCTCCGGCAAAAACACGCCTAACTTCCTCAATATCAGCAAAAAGTAATATGTTGGATTATTTTGCTGATTATAGGGCTGGAAAATATTAACTTTTCATTTCTTTGGTTATATTTACGGTAATAACTGTTTACATAACCTGATATGATTAAAAAGTTTCTACCGGTCTTACTGTTGGCATTTACTATATCTGTTGCACTGTTTTCCTGCAAAAAACCGGACGACAGGCCCGCGCCCCCACAGGCTACACAGGAGTATTATCCTTTACAGGTGGGTAAATGGGTTGTGTACGATGTCGATTCAACCATATGGGACGATGTATTATGCATAGAAAGGTTTTACCACTACCAGGTAAGACACAATGTTGCAGATACCTTTACAGATGAAAAAGGCCGCCTTTCCTTCAGGGTAGAGACTTATATAAGGAAAAGGGTGGAGGAGATGTGGGTACCACACCAGACTTTTTATGTAACCAATACAGGAGTGACCCTGGAAATGAACTACGAAAGGTTGCAGTTTGTAAAGATGATCTTCCCGATAGAGGAAGGTGCTACATGGAAAGGAAATACGTACATCATAACCAAAGACCCTGAATACAGTTATTATGACGACTGGAACTACCGCTACACCAATGTGGGCAACAGCTTTAATTCAGGTTTTAAAGTATTTGGCAAAACTGTTACAGTAGAGCATATAGACGAAGCCGTGGGCGACCCGGATGCGTATCCTGAGGTTTATGCTTCGCGCACTGCCAGCAGGGAGGTATTCGCCTCTGGTGTAGGTATGGTATATCGTGAATATTTCAGGTGGACTTACGACCCCGCTACCACCAAATGCCGCAAAGGCGATGGTGTGATAATGAGGGCTGTGGACCACAACTAAAAATAAAACCTACATAGTATGTGGAGGGGAATGGTACTGTGTTTTGTGGGATTACTCATTTTTTCTGATGCAGCATTTGCACAGGCGCAGTATGGCTTTCGCATATACTTTGCTGATAAGGCGGGTACACAACACACCCTTGCCAATCCGCTTACTTTTCTTTCTCAGCGTGCTATAGACAGGCGTGCTGCACAAGGTATAGCGCTGAATGATGCTGACCTGCCTGTTTCTGCAGACTATATGGATAGTGTGTTGACGTTAACCGGCGGTAAGCTGCACCTTACTTCTAAATGGTTCAATTATACGGTACTGTTGTTAAACGACTCTGCAGATATCCTTTCGTTGCAGGGGAAGCCGTTTATAGACTCCATAAAATACATCGCCTACTATGCAGGCGGTTTACATAAGCCCGGGCGCAATAATACAGGTGGTGAGCCCCAGTTAAACGCCTTGAAAAAGACCAGTGGCTCTGCCGCATATTATGGTTTTGCCTTTCAGCAGACAGATATGGTACGCGGAGATTACCTGCACGATCTGGGACGCAAAGGGCAGGGCAAACTGATAGCTGTAATAGACGAGGGATTTGAAGATGTGGATACAGCCCCTGCTTTTGATAGTTTGTATAACAGTGGCAGGATAAAAGACCAGTATAACTATGCCGACCACGTGCCCAACGTTTATATGAACGGGCAGCACGGCACAGCCTCTCTCTCTACTATTGCGGGCAACCTGCCCGGTACTTATGTAGGTAGCGCGCCTTATGCCGATTATGCCTTGTACATCACAGAAATACGTGGCAGCGAGCAGGTAATTGAGATGGATAACATCGTAGCTGCATCAGAAAGGGCAGATAGCGTAGGCGCAGATATCATCACATTATCATTAGGCTACGACAGGTTTTCGCTGCCAGAGCCGTCCTCCCTTACCTATGCAGAGATAGATGGTAAAACAACAATAGCCGCCAAAGGGGTGAACATGGCTACGGAGAAAGGTATATTGTTCATCGTATCTGCCGGTAACGAGGGTGGTGGCAGTTGGAATTACATTCTCACACCCGGCGATGCCGACAGTGCATTGACCGTGGGGTCTGTAGGTGTTGACAAAAGCCCTGCAACCAACAGTGGCTACGGTCCCAATTCTGCCGGAAGGGTAAAGCCCGATGTGTGTATGCAGGGGCAGCCGGCATATATTATGCGTGAAAGTCCTACACCGTTTTTGTCGAGCGGTACATCATGGGCTACGCCGCAATTGGCAGGCTGGGCCGCGTGCCTCATGCAGTCATCAGATAACACGGCTCTTACTCCCTACCAGGTACGCACGGCTATACAAAAAAGTGCACATGCATATACTAACCCGGGGAAACAATTAGGGTATGGTGTGCCGCATTTTCACATGGCATTGGAGCTACTTAGTGTAAAGGATTTACCACAAATGCCCGATGCAAACAATTGGGTTAAGGTATCGCCTAATCCCTTTGCAGATAATATTACCATTCGTTTTTACCTGGAAAGGAACAGCAACCTGGCATGGCAACTGGCAGATGTAAGCGGTAAAATAATGCGGAACGACGCACGGCAGGTTATTGGTGGTGTACACACCATATCGCCCGATTTTTCAGGCCTTGCGGCGGGCATGTATTTCCTGAAAGTGAATGCGGGAGACAAGCAGTCTGTAACGAAGATATTGAAGCGTTAATCCTCTTTCTTCAATACAGCAATGAACATGCTGTCGGCATGAATACCAACGCCGTTTATCAATTCAGTTTGTTCTACTGCAAGTTCTGCGTTTTGGGTAAGGTATGCTACTACTTCTTCATTCTCTGCTGCAAATACCGAACAGGTAATGTAGTATAATCTTCCGCCTGGTTTCAGATAGGCTGATGCGTTCAGGGCTATACTTTTCTGCCGTTCTGCAAATTCCTGTTCTGTGCCGGGTTTGAAAAAATATAATTGTTCAGGTGTACGCCCCCATGTGCCGGAGCCCGTGCAGGGTACGTCACAAATAATGTTGTCGAACGATTTGTTGCGGATGATATCGTTTAGTTGTGTCTTATTAGCCACATCCACTTCATAAGCAGTGGGCATGGTATGGCTGTAGGTACGGAAACGTTCTTTCAGGTTATTAAGGATTGTTTTGCGGGTGTCAGAAACGGTCAGCTCTACCAATGGTTCTTTATCTTTTAAGAGCAGCGATTTTCCACCTGCCCCTGAACAGCAGTCCCACCATTGCTCATGGGGCATTGCCATAAAATAATCACCTGTTTTTTGCGATGAAGCATCCTGCACTACATAAGCATATTCGGGCAGCCATTGTGCAACATCTGTACCATTGGGCATAGCAATACAATGTTCGCCAACCAGTTTGTACGGCACATCCTGTTCAGAGAGAATCTCCAGTATCTTTTGCTTGTTTTTCCTTACCCTGATGAAAAACTGCGGTTGCGTAAGCATACTGTTCAGCAATTCCTTGCGGCTTATACCGGCAGATAATTGGATGCTATTTGTAAACAACGCTTCAATGCTTGTGGGTGGGGTAGCGGGTGTGAGTTCTATTAATTGCAGCAGGCGGGCATTTTGTGTATCGCACATGCGCAGGCAGGTAGCTATTTTCTCTTTTATTGAAAGAGATGCATTTACAGCCTTACCACAACGGTACCAGCTATAGGCCATCTCACTCAGCATCTTCCTGTCGCGGCTGCCCAGCTTCGGGTGTTGCCTGTAATGGTTTTTCAGGAAATGCACCAGGGGCATGCTGCCGTCGTAGCTGGTGATGATGGTTTCAATATGTTGCCAGATGTAATGCAATTCAAGTCAAAAATAAAAAGTAAAAAAGAAAAACGATTTTTTGGCGATGATGACTACTCCGAAACAAACTTCAGCCCTACAACTGATAATACAAGTGTAGAGATAAAGAACAAACGCCAGAAGGTTGCGGGCTCTTTAAAGAAGATGATACCGATAAGTACGGTGCCTACTGCCCCTATGCCCGTCCACACAGCATAGGCGGTACCCATGGGCAAGGTTTGCGTGGCCTTGTACAGGAGTAACATACTGGCCGATAAGCATAGCAGAAAACCCGCCCACCAGAAATATACTGCATTGCCCGTGGCATATTTAACCTTTGATAAACAAGCAGCGAAAGCTACTTCGAATAATCCGGCAATAATTAATATCAGCCAGTTCATAATACTCTGTTTTTATTAAAAAATGCCGGGCATAAAAGCCCGGCACAAAACAATATTTATACTCCCGAAATAATCTCCTCTGTAGAGGCCGGGAGAGGTCTCTACACTTCAAGCAATGCCTTCACGGGGTCTTTGCCCATCAGCATCAGTTCAGGATTCTCCAGCAGTTCTTTTACACGCACCAGGAAGCTTACAGACTCGCGTCCATCTATTATCCTGTGGTCGTAGCTCAGCGCCAGGTACATCATAGGGCGCACCTCTACTTTTCCGTCTATCACCATAGGACGGTCCTGTATTTTGTGCATACCCAGTATAGCACTCTGTGGTATGTTAATGATAGGTGTGGACATCAGCGAACCAAACACACCACCATTGGTAATGGTAAAGGTACCGCCTGTCATTTCCTCTATTGTCAACTTATTGTCGCGTGCTTTTGTGGCCACGTCTTTTATAGCGTTTTCTATCTCTGCCATGCCCATGCTTTCAGCATTGCGTATCACAGGTACTACCAGTCCTTTTGGTGCAGAAACGGCTATAGATATATCGCAGTAGTCGTGGTAGATAATATCATCTCCATCTATGTATGCGTTCACTGCAGGCCATTCCAGCAGTGCGTAGCAGCAGGCCTTGGTGAAGAAAGACATAAAGCCAAGGTTCACACCATGAGCCTCTTTAAAAGTATCCTTGTATTTGCTGCGTATAGCCATGATGTTGGTCATATCCACCTCGTTGAAGGTGGTGAGCATGGCTGTACTGTTTTTTGCTTCTACCAGCCTGCGGCTCACCGTTTTGCGCAGGTTGCTCATTTTCTTGCGGTCGTCGTTACGGTTTATTGCACCGCCGCCTATGCGTCCCGGGTTTTCAAGTGCCGCCAGTACATCTTTCTTCATGATGCGACCACCACCACCACTGCCTTTTACTTCGGCAGCGCTCAGCTTTTTATCGGCCATCATGTTTTTGGCTACAGGAGTAGCCTTTGCATCAGTAGCTGCCGGGGCGGGTGTTGCGGCTTTTGTTTCCTGTTTGGCTTCTTCTTTTTTCGGAGCTGCTTTTTCTTCTTTAGCCGGTACGGGTGCGGCGGCACCTTCAGGCCGCGCAGCTTCATCGTCTATCTTGCAGGCAAGGTCGCCTATGTTCAGGGTCTGGTCTTCCTTTGCTACGTGGTGCAATATGCCCGATTTTTCGGCATTCAGTTCAAAAGTGGCTTTTTCAGATTCCAGTTCGCACAATATCTCATCGCGTTCTACCCATTCTCCGTCTTGCTTCAGCCATTTTACAAGGGTAACCTCACTGATTGATTCGCCTACAGTCGGCACTTTTATTTCTATCATGAAAATATGAACATTTGCGGGACGCTAAATTAACAAACCCACGGGGATTATTCAAAAATGAACTATTTTACTTGAAATGATGTTGTTTTAAGATATGGATATAGGTGGAATAGAAATATATAATGAAGATATTCTGAAGGTGTTAGTGGCTACTTTACTGGGTACTATCATTGGTTTTGAGCGCGAGTGGCGCGGCAAACCGGCCGGGCTGCGCACGCTTGCACTGGTCAGTGCAGGTTCTGCCATATTCACCATCATATCCCACCATATGGGGATCATGGGTGGCGGCGACCGGTCTGATATAACCCGTATAGCATCTAATATTGTTACGGGCGTGGGCTTTTTAGGGGCTGGTATCATCTTCCGTGGTAATAATCATGTAAAGGGCCTGACTACTGCTGCTACGGTATGGGTGAGCGCCGCTATAGGCATGGCGGCGGGTATAGGCAGCTATTCCGTAGCAGTGGTTAGCACTGTTATAGTATGGGTGGTACTGGTGGTGATGCAGAAAATTGAATTGCTGCTCATGCGCTTTTCTGAAACACTGACGTATAAAGTGTGTTTTCATGAGGCGCACAATGTTTCTGATATTCACTATGAAGAATATTTTGCCAGGAAAGGGTACAGGCTGGATATAACGAAATATGACAAGAAAGAAGGTGCGGTGATTGTGTACTGGACGGTGAGCGCATCGAGGAAAAAACATCAGCTGGCTATACAGAGGCTACTGGACGACGATAAGGTAGTAGAATTGGAATATAATTAACGTGTAAGGTATATTCCCAACCGGCACAATAGCAAACCTATCACAAGACTGAGCAACGTATATACAAAAGCGGTGGCAGTTTGTTTGTCCGCTATCAGCATATTATTTTCCAATGCAAAGGTAGAGAAGGTGGTGAACGCCCCGCAGAAGCCTGTGGCCATTATCAGCCATGCCCCATCACTCACCTGGTTGCGCAGCAGCATACCATAGAGCAGACCGATGATAAAAGCGCCTGATATATTGATAAAGAAGGTAGCAAAGGGAAATGATACAGGCAGGTACCTGTCTGTAATGATTTTTACACCATAGCGTGCTACGCTACCAGCGAAACCACCTATACCCACAAGCATGATTGCCTTGAACATGGTTTAAAAGTAAAAAAAATAAAAATTAAAAAAAGATGCAGGAATACAACAAGACTGAAAAGATATCTTTCATCTGCACTTTAAGCATGTTTGCGTGGAATCAATGCTATCTTCGTATTGTCAATAATATACCTGTTTTGAAATGAAACTTTTTATAAAAAATATGGTTTGTAACCGTTGTATTATGGTTGTCAGGTCAGAGCTGGAAAAGATGGGACTACACCCAGTGTCAATTACATTAGGAGAGGTCGCATTGCAGGAACCGGAACTTGACGGGGAGCAACAGGTACATCTTAAAGACGTTTTGGAGCATCTTGGTTTTGAACTAATCGATGATAAGAGAGGCCGTCTTATTGAAAAAATAAAAACAGAAATTGTCGCATTGGTACACCAGCATGACGGAGAACTAAAAGAAAATCTGTCCGACTATCTAAGTAAACGCTTACGCCGCGACTATTCCTATATCTCAAACCTGTTTTCAGAAGTAGAAGGTACGACGATAGAAAAGTATTTTATTGCTCAGAAAATTGAGCGTGTAAAAGAACTGCTTGTATATGACGAGCTTTCCTTAAGCGAGATTGCATACCAGCTTAATTATTCCAGTGTTGCGCACTTAAGCGCCCAGTTTAAAAAGATTACAGGATTAACACCTAGCCATTTTAAGAACATACGGGTGGAAAAAAGAAAACCTTTGGATAAAGTATAAATCCTGTAAATCTTTTCAATAAAAGTGTAACGGATTACCCTGCTGGCCTGACTACTTTTGTATTATAACAAAATGTATGATGGCAAAGAATAGTGACATACAGGTATATCTTCCGCTTGAAGGCGTTGAAAGTGAGCATTGTTCCCTCATAGTTGATAATGGCCTGGACAAAGTAGATGGTGTATTAAACCACAAAGTGGAACTAAATAATCAGCGCGCTGTTGTCTCATTGAAAGATGATGATGTATTGCCTGTAGTAATCAAAACAATTCGCGGCCTGGGATATGGTGTTACAACGGTAAAGAAAAATATCCCTGTTCTGAAGATGACATGCGCCTCCTGTGCTGTAAGTGTTGAAAGCATGATAAAAGCACTTAGTGGGGTAGTGGATGCATCAGTCAATTTTTCAACTGAGAGTGTTACTGTAGAATACCTGCCCAATATGGTAAAGATGGAGGACATCCGTGAGGCTGTCCGTTCCATAGGATATGACCTTTTTATTGAACAGGACGATGAAGGCGCAGAGACGCTGGAATCCATTCACGAGAAAAAATTCACACAGTTAAAAAGAAAGACTGCAGGTGCAGTAATTCTTTCTCTACCTGTAGTAGTGATAGGGATGTTTTTCATGAACATGCCTTATGCTAACTATATAATGTGGGCGCTTACCACGCCTGTGGTCGCTTGGTTTGGAAAGGACTTCTTTGTCAATGCCTGGAAACAGGCAAAACACCGCTCGGCCAATATGGATACGCTGGTTGCTGTCAGCACGGGTGTGGCATATCTTTTTAGCGTATTCAATACCTTATTGCCCGGCTATTGGCACCGGCGAGGCTTGCACGCCCATGTGTATTTTGAAGCTGCTGCAGTAGTGATAGCTTTTATCCTGTTGGGTAAATTGTTGGAAGAAAAGGCCAAGGAGAAAACATCAACTGCTATAAAAAAGCTCATCGGGTTACAGCCTAAAACCGTTACCGTGATTCATGACGGGGGGCATCAAATGTCCATGCCGATAGAAAAAGTAGGTATAGGCAATATTATTCTTGTAAAACCCGGTGAAAAAATAGCTGTTGATGGAACGGTTACAGAGGGAAGTTCTTACGTTGACGAAAGTATGCTGAGCGGCGAACCTGTAGCGGTTATGAAAACTGAAGGTGAGCAGGTATTTGCAGGGACAATCAATCAGAAAGGCAGTTTCCGGTTTAAAGCTGAAAAGGTGGGGGCAGCCACGATGCTTGCCCAGATAATAAAAATGGTGCAGGATGCACAAGGCAGTAAAGCCCCTGTGCAGAAACTGGTTGATAAGATTGCTGCTATTTTTGTACCCGTAGTCATCATTATTGCATTCCTCGCCCTTGTGGTTTGGGTGTTAGCAGGAGGGGAGAACGGCTTTACGCAGGGGCTTCTTGCTTTTGTTACTGTATTGGTTATTGCGTGTCCCTGTGCTTTAGGCCTGGCTACCCCTACCGCTATTATGGTGGGTGTAGGCAAGGGAGCTGCAAATGGCATTTTAATCAAAGATGCGGAAAGCCTTGAACTTACTAAGCATATTAATGTTGTCATTCTTGACAAAACAGGAACAATTACGGAAGGGAAGCCACAGGTTACAGATATTGCATGGCTGAATAATGATGATACTGCAAAGCATGTCCTTTTCAGTATAGAGCAGCAGTCAGAGCATCCTCTTGCAGAGGCAGTCACAGCGTATTTCAACGTGTTGCCATTGCAGGCTGTATCCTTTTTTGAAAGTATTACTGGCAAGGGCGCGCAAGCAGTTGTAAACGGGCGTAGGTATTATGCAGGAAACAGGAAATTACTTGTTGAAAACGAGATACAGGTAGCACCGGAATTGTTGAACAAAGCTGAACAATGGGGACAGGATTCAAAAACTGTTGTTTGGTTTGCTGATGACGAAAAAGCATTAGCTGCACTTGCTATTGCAGATAAGATAAAGGATACATCTGTTACAGCCATTCAGAAACTCCAGTCGATGGGCATAGAAGTATATATGCTTACCGGTGATAATGAAGCTACGGCGAAAGCTGTTTCAGGAAAGGTGGGAATACATCATTACCAGGCTGAAGTTTTACCGGAAGAGAAAGCTGGTTTTGTTAAAAAACTGCAATCTCAAGGTAAAAAGGTAGCCATGGTAGGAGACGGTATTAATGATAGTACTGCGCTGGCCCAGGCAGACGTTAGTATAGCTATGGGCAAAGGAAGCGATATAGCAATGGACGTGGCAAAGATGACTATTATTTCATCAGACCTGAGTAAAATTCCACAGGCTATTCAACTGTCTAAACAAACGGTAGCAACTATAAAACAAAACCTTTTCTGGGCATTTATCTATAATGTTGTCGGCATCCCTATCGCGGCAGGAGTGCTGTACCCCTTCTTCGGATTTTTACTTAACCCTATGATTGCAGGTGCTGCAATGGCTATGAGTAGTGTAAGTGTTGTGGCCAACAGCCTGCGGCTAAAGTGGAAAGGATAATGCCATAATGGTGTAAATCAAATCCATTATTGTATAACAACAAACAATAGCAGGTAACCTAATTTTGTATAAAAAGAAACAATGAAAGAATTGAAATTTAAAACAAACATAAATTGTGGTGGTTGTGTAGCAAAAGTTACTCCCGCCCTGGATAGTGCAGACGGTATTTGTGACTGGAAGGTGGATACAAATGTCGCAGATAAGATTCTTACTGTTCATAGTGATGGCATCCAGGAAGACGAAATTGTCAAAACCGTTCGTGAGGCCGGTTTTTCCATTGAGCCATTAAAATAATAAAGGGTTATGAAAAAGATATCAATAATACTATTGACATTATGGATGCTTGGTACTGTCTCTTCTTATGCGCAAAGCAACCAGGATGTATTGAACACTTACTTGACTCTAAAGAATGATATTATCGAAGCTGATGCCTCCAAGGCTGCAAAGGATATTTCTGCCTTGCAAAAAGCTATACAAGGCAGTGATGCCCGGAAGAACGCTGCCCTGGTTAAAGCTGTAGATAAAATGGCGAAAGCGAATAGCATTGATAAACAGAGAAAAGAGTTTGAGAAAGTTTCCCCCGTTACTGTGGGATGTTATCAGGAATGACAAAAGCATTGATCAGGCAATCTATTACCAGTATTGCCCTATGAAAAAGCCTATTGGATCAGTGCAGAAGAAAGCATCAAAAATCCTTACTATGGTAAACAAATGCTTACCTGTGGTGAAACTGTAGAGAAAATTGACAAAAAATAAAAGTAGGCTATGGCATCGGTTAAAACACACACCTGGCTATTATTGACTTTGGCAATATTGTTCTTTTGCCAAAGCAATATTTCAGCTCAGAATATTACCCGGTACGACCTGTATGTACATGACACAATGGTGAACTATGCAGGGAAAGAAAGACGGGCGATTGCTGTGAATGGCCAGATACCCATGCCTACCCTTAGCTTTACAGAAGGAGATACAGCTGAGATACATGTGCACAACCGGTTGAAGGAAAGTACTTCCCTGCATTGGCACGGTGTGTTTCTGCCTAATAAGGAAGATGGCGTGCCGTACCTCACGCAAATGCCCATTGCCCCTGGTAAAACCCATGTCTATCGCTTTCCGGTTATCCAGTCAGGCACGCACTGGTATCACAGTCACAGCGGCCTGCAGGAGCAAATTGGCATGTACGGCAGTTTTATCATGCACAAGCGCAAAGATGACCCGGCCTTTCGGGCAGGTATTGATGATTTGCCTGAAATACCACTTATGTTGAGCGAATGGACAAACTATGATCCTGATAATATAAACCGCATGCTGCATTATGCCAATGACTGGGCAGCTATAAGAAAAAATGCCGTTCAAAGTTATGGAGAAGCTATTATCGCCGGGCACTTTAAAACCAAACTGGCCAATGAATGGAAGCGTATGCTGGCAATGGATGTAAGTGATGTGTACTATGACAAAATATTGATAAACGGGAAAAATACTTCAGACATCACATCGGTAAGTGGAAAGAAATTGAAAGCCGGAGATAAACTAAGACTACGCGTATCGAATGGCGGGGCCTCCTCATATTTCTGGCTGAACTATGCCGGTGGAAAGATAACAGTTGTAGCCAGTGATGGTAATGATGTAGCACCTGTGGAAGTAGATCGCCTCATCATTGCTGTGTCAGAAACCTATGACATCGTTGTAGCCATCCCGGAAGACGGGAAATCCTATGAATTATTGGCAACGACCGAAGACAGGACTAATGCCGCATCAGTCTTTATTGGCAATGGCACCAAAGAATATATGGCACGTCTTCCCCGCCTTAAATATTTTGAAGGCATGAAGATGATGAACAGCATGATGAAGATGAATGGTGACCTGGACGATATGGGGATGAATATGAGCCTGAATAAAATGGACATGAATGCGGTGATGTACCCTGAAATAACAGGTGATGATAGCCACAAACCCCGCAAGCAGGATGCTCATAAAGGCCATGATATGGGTTCGGCACCGCGGGGAAATGAAAGCATGCATAATACCAATGCGTTACCGGTCATAGTTACACTTAATTATGCCATGCTGAAATCTCCGGTAAAGACAACTCTTGCTGAAAAGGCCCCTGTGCGTGAACTTCATTTTGAATTAACCGGTAACATGAACCGTTACGTATGGAGCATGGATAACAGGATATTGTCAGAAACGGATAAAATCAAGATTAATAAGGGAGAGATTGTACGCATGGTGATACATAACAACTCTATGATGCGTCACCCGATGCATATACATGGATTTGACTTTCGCGTATTAAACGGCAAGGAAGAATATGCACCATTAAAGAACGTGCTGGATATAATGCCCATGGAAACAGACACAGTTGAATTTGCCGCTGATACAGAAGGCGACTGGTTTTTTCATTGCCACATTCTTTACCACATGATGAGTGGTATGAATCGTGTTTTAAGTGTCGGAAACGAAGACAATCCATTAGTTCCTGACAAAGTGCATGCATACAAGATGTTGCAACACGAGAGCAATATGATTTACTTTACGGCGCAGAATGATTTTGCGACCAACGGGAATGACGGCGAATTCATGTTGCAGAACGCCCGTTGGAGCCTTGGTACAGAATGGCGGTTGGGCTATAATAATACACATGGATATGAGACAGAAACCCATTTCGGACGATATATAGGAAAGATGCAATGGTTCATGCCATTTATTGGTTTTGATTGGCGGTATAGAACACCGGGCATAGATGGGCATGAAGAAAATTTATTCGGGCAGAAGAACACTAAGGATCACCGGGGTGTATTCAGCGCAGGGTTCAGCTATACCTTGCCAATGCTTATACAATTTCAATCAGAAATATTTACAGACGGCATAGTACGTCTTCAATTAGAACGAGAAGATATCCCCCTAACAAAACGCCTGCGTGGCGCATTAATGATTAATACAGATAAAGAGTACATGGCGGGTGCTTCATACATCTTCAATAAAAACCTTTCTGCAAGAGTGCATTACGACAGTGATATGGGGTTTGGAGTTGGTCTTAGTGTGCGTTACTAGTATCTTTCCATCTCCTAAGGATAAATGATTATTTTGCATTGGCATATCCAATAATGTGTTGTGTCTTTACATGGCAGAATATTGCTTCCCTCTTTGGGCGTACAGGTACATGTATATAAGTTGTCAAATCTCTAATAAGTAAAAAACAAAAAGCCAAAACTTTATAAAGTTTTGGCTTATGACTTATTGGTTTCGACTTAAGGAATTAATCTACCCAGTCAGCTATAAACATATTCGTTTCGCGCGTGCCGCCATTGTTCCGGTTAGAACTGAACAAGATACGCTTGCCATCAGGAGAAAACATTGGGAAGGCGTCGAAGCCACCATCATGCGATATTTTTTCCAGACCGCTACCATCTTCATTAACAATGTACAGGTTGAACGGGAAACCGCGCTCATACTCGTGGTTAGATGCGAAGATGATGCGTTTGCCATCGGGCATCCAGTTGGGAGCCCAGTTAGCTTTGCCCAGGTTGGTCACTTGTTTTACGTTACTGCCGTCTGCATTGGCAGTAAATACCTCCATGTTAGTAGGCATTACCAGCCCCTGCTTCAGCAGGTCTTTATATTCTTTTACTGCGCTGTCTGTAGTAGGGCGCGATGCGCGCCAGACTATCTTGCTGCCGTCTGGTGAGAACCATGCACCGCCATCATAGCCCAGTTCTTTTGTTATTTGTTTTACGTTGCTGCCATCTATGTTCATTACATACAGGTCAAGGTCGCCATTGCGCATTGATGTAAATACTACTTTATCGCCCTTTGGAGAAATCGTAGGTTCCGCATCGTAACCCTTAGCATTGGTTACCTGCTTTACAATTTTACCATCCAGGTCTGCAATGAAAATATCGTAGCTGTCGTAAACAGGCCAAACGTATTTTTTCATCTTTTCCTTATCAGGTACAGGTGGGCACTCTTTCCCCGCCAGGTGGGTAGATGAGTACATTACATGTTTGCCATCAGGCATCATATAGGCGCAGGTAGTACGGCCTGTTCCTGTGCTCACCAGTTTATATTCAAACTTCTGGTCTTTGGTTGTTGGTAATAAGCCGTAAAATATCCTGTCACACTCTATGCCTTCTGCTGGGTTAGCGCGCTGGAAGACAACCGTTTTCCCATCAAAGCCAAAGTACGCTTCCGCATTGTCACCACCTGTGGTCAGTTGTATTACATTTTTAAAATGTTTTTCGTCGCTGTAGGTCAGCGTATTGCTATCTACTGCATCGCCCGGGGTTGCGCCATGGCTATGGCCATGCGCGTCTCCATGACCGTGGCCGTCATGACCAGTTTCTTTTTTACCTTCTTCGGGGCCGCAGGCCGCAAGTAGCAGTATCATGCCTGCAATAGTGTACTTCTTCATCAATTCTGTTTTTGCCCGCAAAGGTATGGGTGCATGACAATACTGCACAGGAAAAGGAAAAGGATATTGTCACGATATTGTCACGAACGACAGTGCAGCAATAATATTTATCAATTTAAGTGTTGCTGTACCTGTATTGCTGCCGTTACATCGTTCAGTAAGTGCTGTATCAGCTGTAGGTTAGTATTGCCACTGTTCAGGGCTATAAGCTGCACCAGTAGGGCTTGCAGGCTGTTTTGCAGCATACGGTCGTTTTTACCGTAATCCCATACGGGATAAAGGGTGCCGGTAAAGAAATCTTTAAAACTATACTCCTTTACCGTAATGCGGTGGGTATTGTGCTCATCAGCATACTGTGTTTTAGGGTGGTGGCACACACGGTATGCCAGCAGGTTGCCCAGGCAGTTGAGGCTGATGATGGCTGTGCCGGGGTCGTTAATTCCCGGGCTAAGGGCCTTAATAGATACTTCTGCAAGATGCATGCAACCCAGGTATGGGGTTGCAGCAATGTTGTTCTGCAGGTCAAAAATATCTACAAAGCTGGCAAGGTCTTTCCATTGCTCATTGGTAAGCGGCTGTGCAGATGATATATTAGCTATAGGCGTACCCTTTAATACGTAAGTGCCGGGGGCATACAGGAAGTTAATGTATATATCATGCTCTGCACAAAAGCTAACTGTAGTATTATGGGCAAAGCCATTGAAGTAGCCCGATTTGTTTGCAAGAAAATCCTCATTGTTGCTGCATGCTTTTAGTTGTTCCGGTATGGTTGGGTACTCTTCAGTATAGTATTCCTGTAGCGATTTGTAGGTGATTTTATGAATGTTGTTGATAATGGTTTCGTACTTAACAGATCGGGTAATGTAATGTAGGAAATAGATGAACAGGAATATATCAATAATAGTAACAAAGATGAGCAGGTAAATGCTTATAGATGGGATATATAATCCCGAGTCTATATCCCGTATAGTACTCAATAAGAAAAAGGCATATACAATAGTGCCAATGTAGAAACCCAGTACCAGTTGGTGGAACTTATTGCCAATCATGCCGTCCAGTATACGGTTGCTCATGTTAGAAGCTGCCTGGTTCAGCAGTATCATTACCATAGAAAAACTGAATACAGCCAATGATAATATGCCGCCTGCAACTGTTGCTATTATGGTACGGGCTGTGTTGCTGTCTTTCAGGCTCAGCCAGTCTGCACCGGCCTTGAAGTTTTTACCCGTCTCTGAATAGTCGAACTGAATTAGCCCTATTGCCAGCAATAAAAAACAAATGGCAATGATAATGGGGTAGAAGGCAATACTGTTCACTATAAGGAAATAGTGCCCGCGCAGCCACTTGAATATATTTTTCACCATTACAAGATAAACAAACCGGCATTATAATAGTTGGCTTTCGCCTTGTCTTATTATAATGCCGGATGTACCAGTAAGATTAAAAGTATGCTATTGCTTTACAAATGCACCGGTAGTAATAGTTTGCCCGCCATCATCTGATAATACTACCCAATAGTTACCTGCCGGCCATGTGGCAACATCTACGGTTGTGCTGCCCATTGCCAGGCTGCCTGCGTAAGTTGTTTGCCCGTTTATATTTACAATCCGTACAGTATGTGCATCTCCTCCTGACGATATATTCAATATATCAGTGGCAGGGTTAGGATAAAGGGCTATTGTATTGCCCGTTCCCGTAATGTTACTAACAGAAGTTGGGTCGTGCTCTTCATAATAGAGCGTACTCTGGTCGTAAGGTACCTGGCTGAATTGCCCGTTACCTAAATATTCAAAACCATTGCTGTGGATGAGCAACCCGTTTGCATCATAACCATAGGTATCCATTTCCACAGTATCCCACTGCTGATTGTACCTGTATATCACGTAAAACGATGGCAGTTGGTTGGCGTTAAGGGAATATTCTAGTATTTCTGTAGGTATCCATACCATACTATTATTATCCCATTCTTCTGATTTATGGTACACCGGATGTACCGCCGTGCCTGCGTACGCAAAGCTGTCACGGTACATTTTTGTAAACCCGCCGCCATAGTCGGCCTCATCTTCCTGCGTCAGTATCCTGTTGGCGTTATCGTATGTATATACAGACCGATAAGATATTTCCCAGCCATTGTCATAAGTGTATGCTGAAAATGTATCCATATTCCCTTTTGTGTCGTAATGATATACCCGCATATAGCCCGGCATATTTGCAACTAGGTTATGGGCGCTATCCATCGTCCTCCTCCCTTGCCCGTCATACGATACGTACATGCGTCTTTTAGGTATTAGTCCGGTGCCGCCGAATGTATCGGTACTTGTTACTTCTGTAAGCCTGTTGCTTGTACCATACACGGCGTTTGCCCTGAAGAACCCCCAGGGATATACGTCGTCTGTTTGTATTACCATGTTCTGGCTGTTGTAACTATATATTGTGCTGCCTGCTAATTGAAGTCCCCCGGCGCTGCTATTGTACCATCTTTCCACAGTGTCGCATTGTATATATTGCTGTGCCGTGGTAGATGATAAAGAAAACATGCTGTAGTAACTGGTGAAATCTGTATGTACAGAACCGCGTACATTGTTGTTGTAGATGTAGCGTATACTGTCATTATGTACACCATTGGCCATATAAGTGGTGCATATCAGCCTTTTTTGTATTGCTGTAGGTTTGTGCCCGGCCCTTGACATCTGCTGCTGTACCACATCCTGCGGCAGCATATATTCCTGTGGCAGTTGCCTGGTTTTCTTTCGCTGCAGGGGCACTGCCTGCGTCGTAATTCCTGTGAGCAGTAAAGAGCATAATAGTAATTTTTTCATATCGTGAGATTTTTTTCTCAAATAGACATCAAAAAAATATCAGCAACAATAGCCCTATATGCTTATTGACATTCACATTGCATAAACTAAAAATTGTTACAAACGAATGACGTTCAGGTGTTATTATAATGACAAAAACAGGACTATAAAAGTCCTGTTTTCTTGCAGTGAGTCGGGCAGGCGTTAGCCTGCTACTGCAATTATTTATTATCCTTCAAGTTGTCTTTTATTTCCTGTGCCATCGTCAGGTGGTGCTCCAGTGTCGAAACCTTACCCTGTGCCCATGCTTTCAGTTCAGCATCACCACCTTTTTCCGCCTGGTCTTTAAACAGGTCTATATCATCTTTGTGATCTTTCACCATAAAGTCCATATACTCCCTGTCAAAGTCAGCACCAGTTTTTTCTGACAACTTCCTTATTTTATCCTGCTTGTCTTCATCAGGTGTTGTCGGCAAGGTTACATTTTTTGCCTGCGCCCATGCTTTCAGTTCTTCATTGGCTTTACTATGGTCATCTATCATGCCCTGGCCAAATTGTTTTACTGCAGCAGACTGTCCGTTGGTCAAAGCCAATCTGCCAAGTTCTACTTCCATCATACCGCCCGATGCTGCCTTTACAGCAAACTCGGCATCCTTTTCCATTTTGTTGTCATCAAATTTTTCTTCATTTACTTCTTCAGCTACTTCCGAACTGTCAGACTCGTTGTCTGCGCAGGAGTAAAATGTTACAGAGGCCATCATTGCAAGTGTCATCAACAATACTTTTTTCATACTTTTTCTTTTTAGTGGTTATATATATTTAGTGTTCAAATTATGCTTCTTCCATCTCCTGTTCTTTTTCCTGTGCCTGTCCCGTGCGGGCGTATTCGTCATCTGCCATAGGGTTTACATAACTCTCTGCCACCTGTGTCAGTAGTTTGTCTGTATCTTCCTCTTCCCACAGTGTTTTCTCCAATATATCAGCCACCTCGTTATGCTCCATAGTAAGTGCTACCTGTACCAGGCTGCCGTATGATGCTATCTCGTAATGCTCTATTTTCTGGGCAGCGATAATGAGTGCCGCATCGCGGGTCATAGTCCCTTCTTTGGTTTCACTTATCATCGACTTTGCCTCTTTCGTCAGCCCTTCCATAGCTTCACATTTTTTCGCGGAGGCTTTTTCTTCCAGCAGGCTGAAAACTTTTTCTAATCGTGATATATGTTTACGTGTCTGGTATTGGTGGTCTTCAAAAGCCTCTTTCAGTTCTTCTGATGTGGCTGCTTCCTGCATTTCGCCCAGTGCACCTATAAGGTGTTGTTCTGCCCAGTACATATCCTTCAGCATATTGATGAACAGCTTATGAAAAGGCATTTGCTTATGTTCTTCACTTATTCCAGTGCTGTTCTTCTTGTTGCTGCTACTGTAGGTAGAGTCTGAGGTTGTTTTGGCAGGTGCTTTTGCTGTGCTACCCCTACCTGTTGATGCTGTTTTTTTTGTGCTCATAATACTTTCTTTAGCAATTGTTATTTGAAATGGTAAAGACCGGCCGGACAGTTAAAGTGTGGGAATGTAACGTCCGGCCGGTATATGTATTATCAGAAACGATTGTCCCGGTTATAGCTGCCGGAGTTTTGGTTACGCTGTGCGGAACCAAATGCGTTGCGGCGGTTGCGCGATGAATCCCCATTGTCATACCCCCTGTTTTGAGAGCCGGTGCTGCGGTATTGAGAATAATTATCATCATTGTTGCCACCACGGTTATATTGGCTGTCATAGCCTCCCTCATATTCACTGTTATACCCGCGATTGTACTGGCTGTTATATCCGCGGTTAGACTGGCTGTTGTATCCACGGTTTCCCTGGCTGCTGTAATCGTTGTTATAGTCCTGGTTTCTACTGTAGTTGCCGGTATTATAATCCTGGTTTCTACCATAATTACCATTATTGCCGCCGGATTGTGATTCGTACCCTTGCTGACCACGACCGTATTGGCCGCTCATACCGCTGTTTTCACGGTTGTATTGATTGCCACCTCTGCGGCTGTAGTTGTTATCATTTTCATTGTCGTACTCACGGCGATAATCGCTGTAACGGCTGTCGTAGTTATAGTCTTCGCCGTCTTCGCTGTGCATATAGCCGCCCCTTACTGCAAAGTCATTATTGTATTCGCTGCCATAGCCACCACGGTTTCCGTAGTTGTCGTTGCGGTTGTAACTGTTGTCATTACTGTTATAGCTATCGCGGCTGTAGCCATCCTGGTTGCTGCTATAGCCACGCATGCCCCGGTTGTCACTGTCCTTTCCGTATTGTTCCCGGCCATAGTCATTGTACTCGCCTATACCACTCCTTGTAGAGCGTCTTTCATCGCGATAGTTATCGCCCCTTTCCATGTCTCTGCCTGAGTTGCCGTAGCCACGGTTTGAATTTTGTCTCATAATGTTTCGATTTTTTATTTTGTTTTAAAATAGAATTGGAAAATTTGAAATAGCCTTCAGCGTAACATCCTTAAAATTTCATGCCATTGTCATTTTTTCTCTCATATGCTCTATTGCTGTTTGTATTTCAGTCAACACTGTGGAAGAACATCTACACTGCCTTTATGCAAATGGGCAATGAATAATTATTATGATAATGGCGTGATTTTTTATGGCATGCAGGCATACAAGGTCGTATGAGGTTAATGAGCAATATTTTCACGAGTAGCATATGTCTTATCATATGCCTGTCTTTTAGTTTCGCTATGTGCACTTCCTGTACCAGGAAAACAGAAATGACGCCAGCTGTGCTGAATGCAACAGACAGGACTTTTTTGAATACCGTAGGGGAATACAACCTTTCTCAAATAGAGTTGGGGAATATAGCAATGACTGAAGCTGCCAATCCCACGTTGCAACAATTTGGTGAAACACTGGCTACAGACCACACAGCAGAGCAGCAAGAACTTGAGAAAATTGCCTGCCTGGTACGCCATCAACTTCCCGGCAAGGCGGGGCAGCACCATGAAGATTTAAAGCAATCTTTACTGGTCAATAAAGAACATTTTGATTCTCTATATATACAGGCGCAACATGAGCATTTCATCGCCATAAAGGCGGCGCTTGAGCAGGAACTGGTACAAGGCATGCAGCAGGATATCAAAAATTATGCGGGCGCATTATTGAAGGAGGTGAATGAATACATCCGCATTGCAGATAGCTTTGCCGGGAAGTACTAACAAAAACAAGGTTGGTATCGTAATACCAACCTTGTTTTTTTAGCCCTGCTATAGCAGCCTTATTTCTTTTCAATATAATTTTTCAGCAGGTTGCCTATGATGTCTTCCCAGCCTGCAACAAAGTTTGAACGTGCAAAATCCGGCCCGTCGTTGGCAAAAGCTTCAAGCCCCTCATGGGTCAGCTTCACCCTTGTTGTGTTATTATCTTCATTAAACAACTCGTATGTTACTACAGAATCACCTTTAGAATTTTCATATCGCCAGGTATAGCTCAGCTTTTGTTCGGGGATAACTTCCAGCACTTTGCAAATGTGAAGGAACTGCTTTGTTTCATCGCCACCCCAAAAGGTGAATTCGTGCCCCACCTCTGCTTTAAAATCAGGTATATTAAAGCTCCAGTGTTTTATCTGCTCCTTGTCGGTAATGGCATCCCACACTATACTTACCGGCGCATTTATGGTTACTTCTTTTATTATTGGCCCCATAAAAAGTGGTTTAGTTTTGATTAATTCTTTGGATTTTGAATTTACACTGTTGTTTTCTCCGCGTATTCTTTCAGGGCCCTCTGTATAAAGTCTGTCCACCCTGCATCAAAGCATTCCCTGCCAAAGTCTTTGCCATGGTCTGCAAATAGTTCCACGCCTTCGTGTGTCAGTTTTACCCTTGTAGCCTCGCCTTCTTCATATAGTTCAAACGTTACCAGGCTATCGCCTTTGGTTTGTTCATACCGCCATGTATAGCTTATCTTCTGCATAGGGACCACTTCTTTTACACGGCATATATGCAGGTATTCTTCACCATCACATTCAGCCATAAAGTCAAAAGCGTGCCCCGGCTCGGGTTTGAAATCGGCAATGTCAAAATACCATTCCTTCATCTGGTCTTTGTTGGTTACAGCGTCCCATACTGTGGCTATCGGCGCATTGATGCTTACTTCTTTAATTATCGGTTCCATAAAATTCCTGTTTTATATAGTTATCGATTTATGTTTGCTGCTATCATTTCTTTTTGCCTTCTACATATTGTTTCAGGGCGTTTAGTTTTGCATCCCAGAAACGGCTATACTGTTCCACCCAGTCGGCCACTTCTTTCAGCCGCTCAGGCTTCGCTTCGCAGTAACGTTCCCTCCCTTTCTGCTTTATATCTATCAGCCCGCACTCTGCCAGTATTTTTATATGTTTCGATATGGCCGGGCGGCTCACATCAAATTTATCTGCTACGCTGTTCAGGTTCATGCTTTCTGCCGTCAGCATATTAATGATCTCCCTGCGGGTGGGGTCTGCTATAGCCTGGTAAACATCTCTTCTCATAATCTTATTTGTAACTGTTCGGTTACAAATATAGAAAAAGAAACCGAATGGTTACATGAGTTGTAAAAATATTTTAGCCTGCTTGTCATATTTTTAAGAGCTGTGTAACTAATAATGGTATAAACATGATGGATAAACTATGATGACTTTTTTGAAGGTAATAGGTGTAATAGTGGGCCTGTTGGTGCTGGGAGTAGCGGCTTTTATAGGATATTATAATTACAGGCTGAACAGTATAAAGGATACACACGACCTGCAGGTGCAGGTAGATAAGCTTTGCCTTGAGTATTTGCAGGATGGTAAAGGCGTGGGGTTGTATATAGGTATTGTACAAAACGGCAGGATATATGGCAGGGGTTATGGTGTGGCAGATAAAGAAACCGGGGCTGTGCCCGACAGTAATACCATTTTCGAAATAGGTTCTATATCTAAGGTGTTTACAACAGAAATTGCACAGCAACTGGTAGAACAGGGGCAATTGAGCTGGGACGATAATATTGTTAAATATCTGCCCCCGGAGGCGCGCCCGGTTAAAGACGATACCACCACGTTATTGCACCTGGCCACGCATACATCAGGCTATCCACGCCTGCCCAAAAGCTGGTTTGCACAGCTGGAAGCAGATACATGCGACCCTTACCGTACCCTTACCATACAGGATGTGTACAAGGTAGTGCACAATGCTGAGGATAAGGTCCATCCTTCCATGGAGAATTCTGATTATTCTAACCTGGGTATGGGCCTGCTGGGTCATATACTTGAGTGGAAAACAGGAAAGCCGTACGAGCAACTGTTGCAGGAATATATGTGCGGCCCGTTAGGTATGGTCAGCACTACTACCTTGCATAAAAGTGATATAGTAATGGCAACCGGCCACGATGACAAGGGCAATAAAACCTGCTACTGGACATTACCCGTGCTGCAGGGCGCCGGTGCTATCAAATCAAACGGGGCGGATATGTTACGCTTCCTGGAAGTAAATATAGGCGATGGTTCAGCCTTAGGTAAAACATTTGCAGCTACGCAAACACAGGTTGCCGAAACTGTATCGGGTGGGGTGGGGCGTGGCTGGCATATAGACGTGCTGAGTGGTATTATGTACGGTATAGACAGTATAACATGGCATAACGGCGGTACAGGCGGTTTCAGGAGTTATCTGGGCTTTATCCCCGGCAGGAATACAGGTGTGGTGGTATTGTCAAACTGCTCTCATAGCGGTTTTGATAACCTGGCCATTAAAATACTTTGTAAAGCCGGTACAGTTTCATTGCGCTAACGTGGAAGAACGGTTTACAGGCATATTGAACAATAATAAAGATGCGATATACCGCATATGCAAAGCTTATGCTACTGACGAAGAACAGGTTAAAGACCTTTTCCAGGAGGTATTGCTGAATATATGGCGGTCACTGTCGGGGTTTAAAGAGTTGTCTGCGGTAAATACATGGGTGTACAGGATAACACTGAATGTATGTATGCGTGCTAAGCATAACGCAGACCGCCACCATAAGCCGGTGCATTTAGATAGTGTAAAATGGGATTATTTACCAGCCACGCCCGATGACGGTAGCAGGCATGGGTATAATGAACTTTACTCCTGCATATACAAGCTGAATGAGGCGGACAAGTTACTGGTGCTGCTGTTTCTTGAAGACCTGCCCTATAAAGATATAGCGGCGGTTACCGGTTTATCAGAAAATCATGTTGCCGTGAAGTTGAAAAGGATAAAAGCAAAATTGTTTAACTGCTTAAACGAAAATGGCTATGACAGATGAGCAACTGAAAAGTATGTGGCACAGTACAATAGCCCCGGCAAAGCTGCAGGCAGAGGGTAGCCAACTGAATAGGGAAATGAATGATAAGCTGCTGAAATTTGACAGGACTATAAGGGCGCGTGATATAAGGGAAAACCTGTCGGCTGTTATAGTTATTATTTTCTTTAGCGTTGCTGTTTTCAAGGCGGGGCCCATGGTGTCAAAAATAGCCTCGGTAATTGTAATAGCCTGGGCTGCCCTTACTATCTATATTACAATGAGTGTAAAACGCTATAGGGTAAAAGACGCCAGCCTGCCCCTGTTGCAATACCTGAAACAATACAGGCTTTATATTGCCAAGGAAAAGTACTTGTTAGATACAGTACTATGGTGGTACATATTACCTGCTTATATATGCATTGTGCTGTTTAGTATCGGGTATCACAATTGGATAACTATTATCGGCGGTACGGCTATGGCCATCTTTATTTACTGGCTGAATAAATACGCGGCAAGGGAATATTTTAAACCTCTTTTGCAAAAGCTGGATGAAGAAATAAATAATCTGGAGGAATAAGTCTGCATTGTATTACTTAGTCTTTATGGCGGCACTCCTGCATATTTGGAGGGCAGCGTTAAGTATTAATTCAATAGTTTCAAGCGGAAAATCTCTCCGGGTTGACCCTTAATATTTTCATTCTTGAGCGGTCGCCTGCTTCCAGCTGTGGGTGGTCCAGCAGTTCGCCCTCTACCAGCAGTATGTATGGCTCATCCGTTTTCTTATCCGTCCACAGGTAGCAGAAGGCCTTCTTCCCATAGCAGAAACAAGGCATGCCGTACTTGCGTGTTTCGGTTACCCTTTCATCCTGCGCAAGAATGATATTACGTAACGCCAGGAGGCAGCTTTTAACGGGTTCGTCTTTTCCCAGGTAATATTGGTCAAGTTCTTTTAGCACACCTGTTTCATCTTTTTTCAAAAATAGTTTTTACTGCTGACATAGGGCTGTCACTACCCCCTCGTTTCTTTGTATTCTAAACTTAAAAACAACGAGAAATATGTCAAAGATCATTGCAATGCTGTTAAAAGAAATGGAGCAGGAAGCTCAGACTACCCGCAAAATGCTGGCTATAGTTCCGGACGATAAACACGACTGGAAACCCCACGCTAAAAATATGACTATGCGCGAACTGGCGCTGCACATACCCGACATGCTGGGCTGGGTAGAACTGGTGTTGAATTCGGATGAACTGGATTTTGCCAAATCGCCCTACCAACTCCCCGATATAACGGATAACAAGGGTATCCTGGCGTTTTTTGAAGAAAGGTATAACGCAGCCAGGCAGGCTTTGGAAAATGCTAGTGAAGAGGACTTCGAACCCACCTGGACGCTTCGCGAAGGAGATGCGATTTATCACGTTGCATCGAAAGGTGAATGGATAAGGAGTTGTTATTGCCAGGTAGTGCACCACAGGGCGCAGTTAGGTATGTACCTGCGTTTGCTGAACATACCCATACCCGGCAGCTACGGCCCCAGCGCCGACGAGATGGAGGCTATGATGGCTGCGCAGGAGGCTTAAGGTGTTGTATTGCAATATGATATAAATAAATGCCGGGTACTATACCCGGTATTTTATTTATACAGCAATTTTACGTATATTTGTATGTTATTAGCACGTAAGCTGTAACCTGCTCTTTGACATCATGAAAACTGAATACTGCAACAATTCGCAACAATTTTTTATCCTTTTTCTGCAACAAAATGCAACAATTTATAGGGCAGAATATAGCCACGGGCGTTTGTGAGCCTTTTGGCCGGGTATAATGTTTTGTGAATATCTGCCTGTACACTTTTCAGGATTATCCCTTTTTATCTATATTTACGATAGAATCATAAAAAGACGATAATTATGGGATTTCATATTAACGATAAGAAGGATAATACAAAAGGTGGAAAGGCAGCCAAAGGTGGTACGCAAGGTGGAAAAACTGCTACAAAAGGCAAATCTGCCGGTGGCGGTAAAAGGATTATAAAAACAGGCGGCGCCCGTGGCAGTTGATAGGGATATAACATACCTGCAAGGCCTGCTGGACAAATACCACCTGCAGGCTGATATCCACGGGCTGCTGGAAAGATGGCAGGAGCCGCACCGTTTTTACCATAACATTTCCCATCTTGACGATTTATTACAACAAATCACAACAAATTTTGCGGAGGGCATTATAAATGAGCGTCAGAAAGAAGAACTGATGCTCACCGCCCTGTTTCACGACATTGTTTACGACCCCACCCGCCAGGATAATGAAGAGCAATCTGCACAGCTTTTCCTGGATATGTGTACGGATACAAACAGCCGGTCCATAAAAGATATTCATACCGCCATATTGGACACCAAAAAGCACAGCGACAGCACGCCATTGGCAACAATATTCAACAAATATGATATGAGCATTGTGGAGCAGGATTTCCCACAACTGCTAATATGGGAACATGGCATCTACAACGAGTACAAAATGTTCGGTAACATCATATACAAAACAGGCAGGCTGAAATTTCTTGAAGCCACTGTAAAGAAATACCCCCACAACCGCAAAAACCTGGAAGGGCTTATGGCCTGGGTGCTGATGAATTATTAAGCCAGTTCTGTCAGTTTAAATGTTTCTTTCACTTTAATGCGGCCATGCTCGTCCTGCATCAGCGTTGCGCATTCTATTTTTGGGTCGTGCTCAAAAATGAAGGTCCAGTTGTTGGCTACCGCCGCTTTCAGCATTTTGTCTTTTTCATTCAGCGTATCCAGCGGGCGCATATCATATGCCATCACCCACGGCAACGATACATGCGCTGCACTGGGGAAGAGGTCGGCACAGAAGAGCAGGGTAGAGCCGTTGTAGTTTATTTCAGGCAGCATCATTTGTTCTGTATGGCCGTTTACATAGTGCAGGCGTATGCGGGGCAGCCATTCTTCACCATCGGGCGTATCTATAAAATGCAGTTGCCCGCTTTCCTGTATGGGTACTATGTTCTCCTTCAGGAAAGATGCCTTCTCGCGGGGGTTAGGCGTCAGCGCCCAGTCCCAGTGCGCTTTGTTGGTCCAGTATTTAGCATTGGGAAATGCCGTTACCAGCTTGTCGCCATCACGCTTTACAGAGCCGCCGCAATGGTCAAAGTGCAGGTGGGTAAGAAATACGTCCGTTATATCATTGGGGGTATAGCCGTGTTTAGCCAGTTCACTTTCAACGCTCACATCTCCATGCGGGTGAAAGTGGCTGAAGAATTTGGCATCCTGCTTGTCGCCCATGCCGTTATCTACCAGTATCAGGCGGCCATCATGTTCTATCAGCAGGCAGCGCATGGCCCAGCTACACATATTGCCATCGTCTGCGGGGTTTACTTTCTGCCACATGCTTTTAGGTACAACACCGTGCATAGCGCCACCGTCCAACTTAAAATATCCTGCTACAATAGTATGTACTTTCATGCCCTTTATATTACCGATGATTTGATTTGCTCTTTCTTAGCCGTTAGCCTTGCAAGGTACAAAATGATGCCGCCTATCACAAAAAACACCAGTACTGCCAGTACAGACTTGCGCATACTGCCTGTAAGGTGTTCTATAAATCCGAACGAAAAGAGGCCGATAACAATGGCCATCTTTTCAGTCACATCATAAAAGCTGAAGAATGATGCTGTGTCTTTGGTTTCGGGCATCAGCTTGGCATAGGTAGAGCGGCTTAACGATTGTATGCCACCCATCACCAAACCGACAAATGTAGCTATGATGTAAAACTGCACTACAGTTTGTATGAAATACGCGTATATGCAGATACCTATCCATATGACAACTACCGCTATGAGCACATTCAGGTTGCCAAAACGCTCAGAGAGCTTGGCCATAATAAATGCCCCTGCAATAGCTACTAATTGTATAATAAGTATTGTGGTAATCAGCTGGCTGGTTTCAAGGCCCAGCTCTTTGGCACCAAAAGCCGCTGCAGCCAGCATAACCGTTTGTACGCCCATGCTGTAAAAGAAGAAGGCGCCCAGGTAGGTACGTAGTACAGGCATTTGCTTTACCTGTCCCCATACCTTTTTCAGTTCGTGAAAACCATTTGAAAAAACGTTGTGTTCGGGGTGTTGCTGCAAAGGCTTGCCCGCAGGTAGTTTCCTGAAAGGTATCTGCGCAAAGCCCAGCCACCACACACCCACCAGCAGGAAGGAGAAACGCGACGCGCTGCCCGCATCCATGCCAAATGTATCGGGCATCAGTACAAATACCAGGCATACTATCTGTAACAATACACTGCCTATGTAGCCAAAAGCAAAGCCCTGTGCGCTTACACGGTCACGTTCATGTTCGGCAGCTATTTCGGGCAGGTAGGCGTTGTAAAATACTAGGCTGCCGCAATACCCGATAGTGGCTATGGCAAACATGATCATACCAAACTCAAGCGATTCTTTTTTGAAGAATAGCATACCGCAGCAGGCCAGTGCGCCCATATAGGTAAAGAAGCGCATGTACTTTTTCTTGTTGCCCTTATAGTCCGCTATAGAAGATAGTATAGGCGATAAGAAGGCTATAATGAGGTAGCATAAGGATAGGGTATAATCCTGCAGGACTGTGTTAGTTACCTGCATGCCAAAGAAAGAAACCTGGTCGGGCTGGGCGGCTTCTTTATTGGTGGTTATGGCTATATAATATGCCGGGAATATGGTGGATGTAATAACCAGGTTGTATGCAGAGTTGCCCCAGTCGTACATGGCCCATGCGCGGTGTAGCTTTTTAGCAGATGGCAGTGTAGTTTCCATGCGACTAAAATATGTCATTTATGTATGTAAAGGTAGCCTCTGCCTAAACTTAACGTTGGTTGCCCAGCATAAAGTTGCACATCTTGTACAACGCCCGTGCACCTACTATGCTATCTATGCCCTCGTTGCCCAGCTGGCCGGTAGAAACCTCGTTCAGGTCAAAGCCTACCAGCTCGCGCCCGCTTTCATACAGCAGCTTGAAGAGGTAAAACACCTGCTCCAGTTCAAAGCCACCCGGTACCGGTGTTCCGGTGCTGGGGCATAGCTTGGGGTCAAGGCCATCTATGTCAAAACTGATGTACACTTTTTCAGGCAGGTCATCTATAATGTTCTTACAGATGGTCTTCCAGGTAACACCATCGTATTGCTGTTCTTTTATGTTCTTGTCAAACCAGGTAGATATGCGGTCAGGATTTTGCTGTATCATAACCAGCTCCTCATCGCAATAGTCGCGTATGCCCACCTGCACCAGCTTGCTCACCTGTGGTACTTCTTTCAGCACGTTGTACATGATAGAAGCATGAGAATAGGTAAAGCCTTCATAAGCCTCACGCAGGTCTGCGTGCGCATCTATCTGCAGTATGCCAAAGCTTTTATGTTTAGCACCCAGCGCCCTTATAAAACCCAGCGGTGTACTATGGTCGCCGCCTACCAGGCCTACCTTTTTACCTTTGGCAAGTAAAGCTTTGGTTTGTTCTTCCACCCAGTTCACCATCCATATGCAGCCGTTGTTTACTTCCTGTAGCTTGTCGGCCAGGTATTCATTTTCCAGTACGGCACCTCCATCTTCTAGGTGGGCTATTATCAGTTCTGCGCACTGGCGTTTATAGTCGCTTTTTATACGGATGGCTTTGTCTGTTTCCAGCATATGTATGCCTCTCTTCCAGGCATCGGTTACATCGGGGTCATACAGGTCTATTTGCATAGACGCCTCGAATATATGTTCCGGCCCGCGCGATGTACCATCGCGGTAGGACACACTTACCTCCCAGGGTACGGGCAGTAATATAAGCTCTGCCTCTTCTTCAGAGAAGGGTAAGCCGAATATGTTATTAGATGTAAGTCCTACCGAATTGGGGTCGAAATTAGAGAGGTCTGCCATGTTTTTATCTTTCGCGGATGCAAAGTTAGGGGTTTAGTAGTAAAAGGGTATTGGTATTAAAATATATTAACCTGGGGTTATTTAGCTACAAATATCTTTACTTTCTTGTTCTTCATCCTTTCTTCCTTCACCTGCTCTATTGCGTATCCCGCCTTGCTTTTGCGTACTGCTACGAAGGAGCTGTAGTCTTTTACATCTATCAGCCCTATGTCTTCTTTTTTCAGGTCGCCTTTTTTTGCCAGGAAGCCCATAATGTCCACCTTGTTGATCTTGTCCTTCTTTCCCGCTGATATAAACAGCGTTACCCATTTGGGTTTTTCGGGCAGTTCAGCTTCTTCAGGCAGTGTTATGCTGTGGATGTCTTTGTCTATATACTGGGGCAGGTATTCCGTTGGGCCCATTACCAGTATTACCGTTCCGCTGGCATCCATACGTGCTGTACGGCCATTGCGGTGGGTAAATATATCTTCCGTCTGTGGCAGGTGGTAGTGTATAATGTAGCGTATGTTGGGTATATCCAGGCCACGCGCGGCAAGGTCTGTTGTCACGAGTACGTTTGAGCTGCCATTCCTGAATTTGCACAGCGCGCTGTCGCGCTCCTGCTGCTCCATACCACCATGATAAAATACGTTCACTATGCCTTTGTCCTTCAGCTTAAGGCTTACTGTTTCCACATCGTCCCTATGGTTGCAGAACACGATGGACGACCTGTTGCCCAGGTGACATATCAGCCTGAACAGTGTTTCAGACTTGTCCCTGTCGTTGGCATCAACTTTTTGTACTTCTAATAACTTGCCTTCAGCATCACTTTCTGTTAAGAAGTTCAGTTTGGTATGTTCTTCAAAGTTCACAAAGCCCGGAATCTCTACCCCTTCCGTGGCGGATGTGAGTATTCTTTTACGCAGCGCCGGCAATGAATCAATGATAAACGCCACTTCTTCCTGGAAACCCAGCTCGAGTGATTTGTCAAACTCGTCCAGCACCAGTGTTTCTATGGCTTGCAGCTTAATACTGCCCCTGCGTATATGGTCGCCCAGGCGGCCGGGTGTGCCTACTATCAGCGCCGGTGCCTGTATCAGGTTGTTTTCTTCTATCTCTCTTTTGTGCCCTCCGTAGCAGCAGGTTATTTTCAGGCCGGTGCCCATTTGCTTGAAGACGGACTCTATCTGTAATGCCAACTCGCGCGAAGGTACAATGATCATCGCCTGTGTTTGCTTGCTTGTTGGGTCAAGCCTTTCCAGCACAGGCAGTAAGAACGCGAGTGTCTTGCCCGAGCCTGTGGCAGAGAGCAGCAGCACGTTATCGTGTTCACGGTTAGTGGCTACGGATGCTTCCTGCATTTCGTTCAGCGCCTCTATATTCAGGTTGGAAAGTATATTGTCTATACTATATGTAGTATGTTGCATTTCTGCAAAAGTACGAAAAGCGGGCGCTATCTATACTTTACATTGTATTCTATCTGTTTATTTTTTGCCATGCACGCCTATTTTCGTTAAATTCATTGGGCTATGGAAGATTTATCAGCCGGATTAAAAGTCATCAGGCAGCACCTGCACCAATACCCCGAGGTATCCGGGAACGAGTACGAAACGTATAAATATCTGTACAACCTGCTGGAGCGGATACATGCAGACAGGATAGGAACGGTAGCCGATACAGGGCTGCTGGTAACGTTTAAAGGGAGAAGTTCGGGGAAGAATATCCTGTTCAGGGGAGATACAGATGCTTTGCCAATACATGAAGTTAATGATATTGAATACAGGTCTGTAACGGATGGGGTAGCGCATAAATGCGGCCACGACGGGCACAGCACCATTATGTATGGCCTGTGCAGGTTTTACGGGCAAAACCGCCCTGAAGAAGGTGATGTTTACATACTATTCCAACCTGCTGAAGAAAATGGCAGGGGGGCAAGGGGGGTGGTAGATAGCGGCGTGCTGGATGATAAAGAGATAGACCTTGTATTTGCCTTGCACAACGTGCCCTCTTACCCGCTGAATACCATCGTGTGCAGGGAAGGTAGTTTTACACCGGGTGTAACTACCCTTATAGCTTATTTTGAGGGACATACTGCCCATGCGGCGGAACCCTGGAATGGCCATAACCCTGCCGCGGCTATGAGCGAATACTTACTGGCCGCTTTAGAAAATAATATGGAAGATAAAGAGCAGCACCACTTTGTAACGATCACCCCGGTGTACACAACGCTGGGTGATACAAGCGCCTATGGCACATCAGCAGGGTCGGGGTCGGTACACCTTACAGTACGGGCAGATAATAGTGACAGGCTTGAAACTATATTGAACAAGCTAAAAAATGATGCAACATCTTACGCCGAAAAACATCAACTGACCGTTAGCTTCGGGCAGAAAGAAACTTTTGAATCGAACCAGAATGCCCCTGGAGCAGTAGCCCTCGTCAAAGCTGCAGCGACCATTTGCAAGCTGCCTTACTACGAGAAAGAGGAGCCTTTCAGGTGGGGAGAGGACTTTGGCTTGTTTACCAACAGGGTAAAGGGCGCTATGTTTGGTATAGGCGCAGGAGAAGATTGTAAACCACTGCACCACCCGGCATATGATTTTCCTGATGAGATAACAGGCAATGCCATAAACATGTTTATAACCATACAACAGCAGGCACAAATATTATGACTGAATCTTCTGCAATAATACTGGATAAAGATGCTATGCAGCAAAACTGGAATTTTCTGCGTGCGTATTTCGGTACGGAGAAAAAGTTAAGCGCAGTAGTAAAAGGCAATGCCTACGGCCATGGTATAACCACATATGTGCCCCTGGCTGAGTTCTGCGGGGTGAATCATTTCTCCGTGTTCAATGCCGGAGAGGCATATAAGGTGCACGAGGTGGCAAGAGAGGATACGACGATAATGATTATGGGCGCTATGGAGGATGAAGACATACACTGGGCTATTGCTAATGATATTGAGTTTTATGTGTTTGATATACACCGGCTGCGCCGGGCTGTGGAAATAGCACAAATGCTACGTAAAAAAGCTATAGTACATATAGAGGCAGAAACCGGTATGTACCGTACAGGTTTTGATATCAAGCAAATGCCGGAAGTAATAGAGGAGCTGCAACAGCATAGCGATTTGTTGTTGTTTAAGGGCTTATGTATGCACTTTGCAGGTGCTGAGCATGTGAGCAATTATGTACGGATGAAGCACCAGAAGGTTTTGTTCAGGAAAATTCTGAAGTTGTTTAAAAATGCAGGTCTTCAGCCTGAAATGATACATACCTGTTGTTCCGCGGCGGCTATCCGTTTCCCGGATATGCATTATGATATGCTGAGGATAGGCATATTGCAATACGGTTTCTGGCCCAGCCCGGAGATGATGGTAACCTATATGAGTGAGCAACACCTGATGGATTCCAGTTCACCTTTGAAGAGGGTGATACGGTGGGAAAGCCGTATAATGAGCATAAAGAAAGTGCCTAAGGGTGCCTTTGTTGGTTATGGCTATACCTACCTTGCAGAAAGCGATATGTCTGTAGCCATAGTGCCGGTTGGCTACGCACACGGTTTCAGCAGGGGATTGAGCAACTCAGGCAGGGTACTGATAAACGGGTATATGCTGCCCGTGATAGGTATTGTAAATATGAACTGTATAGCGGTAGATGTTACCCAGGCTACGGATGTAAAACATGAAGATGAAGTTGTGCTGATAGGCAGGCAGGGAGAGCGGGAAATAAGTGTGGCTTCTTTTGGTGAAATGAGCAGTCAGCTTAACTATGAGTTACTGACAAGATTGCCCGCTAATATTCCCAGGTTGGTCAAGGCCTAAGTTACTACGGCCAGCACCATGCCATCATATTCTTTTGCGCCCACGTTCTGTAGTATTATGGCAGTAACAGCTTTGTTATCTGCCAGTGAGCTGTTAAGCCGGCGCACGCCCTGTACCTTCTCATCAGGGTGGTTTTCATCCAGCACCTGCCCATTCCGTATAACGTTATCTGCAATGATGATACTGCCAGGCCGACTGAGTTTAATAGCCCATTCAAAGTATTCAGTATAAGGTTGCTTATCTGCATCTATAAATATCATATCGAAAGGAGGTAAGCTTTCTGATGCCAGTTGGGGCAATATATCCAGTGCTTTGCCTACGCGTATTTCTATTTTGTCTTCAAGGTTGGCGTAAGCTATGTTTTGCCGGGCTACTTCAGCATAGACAGGGTCAATTTCCAGGGTGGTTACCTTGCCGCCATCCGGCAAGGCGTTGGCCAGCCATATGGTGCTGTAGCCGCCCAGCGTGCCTAGTTCAAGTATATTCTTAGCATTGCACATCCTGGCAAATACCTGCAACATCTTACCCTGTACGGGCGATACATTCATCAGTGGTATGCCTGCTTCTTCCGTGGTTTGTTCTGCGTGTTGCAATGCATCTGTTTCGGGTGCCAGCAGGTCGCCTATATATTTATCTACAGCGCTGAAAATATCCTGGTTCATAATGCTGCTTCATCGCAAAAACCAAGCCAAAGTCAGCCAAGGGTTTTGTTGTATAAAGCTTCCAGTCTGCCGCTGAATATATGCTGGTATTCGTGCAGCCTGCCATAGCAGGTGTGTACCTGCTCTTGTACATGTGCCGTCCATGCAGCATCTTTTGCCGCCTGTATGTTTAAAAGGCAAGCATACAGCCCTGATGAGGCGGATGACAGAAGACTGCTGAAAGCCATGGCTGCATCACCCTGCGCAGATTTAAGGCCTGTATCATATACCTGCATGGCCATAGGGATGATCTCAAGACAAGTACCACACAGCTTTAGCATAGTATTGGTAGCACCTTCCAGTGTTTTTGCAGCCTGCTGTTTCAGGTTTTCTTTTTTATCAGTATCTGTTTCCGCGTCGCGCAGGGAGCGGAGGCGCAGCATATTTTCTATGGTCGCAGCATCTGCCTGCATAATACCCTCCAGCATAGCCAGGTATTTGTTTTCCAGCTGTTCCTGTACTTCCAGTACATGGGCATGTACAGCAACATACTTTTCTTTAGCCGCGGTAAGCTTGCATACAGATACCAGTATCTGTGTAGCGGCTATTGCCCCCAAAGCAGCACTGGCACCCGCACCCGTCATGCCGGCACCTTTGCCAAATTCATTCAGTAAATCACGCGTGGTTAAGTCAAGCATTTTATTCATATACTCACTTGTATTTGCAGGATGTTAAGGTACAAAAAAGCCCCCAAAGCAAATGCTAAGGGGGCTTCTGTTATGTTTGTAATGTTTTTTATCCTTACAAGCTGGCCAGTTGCACTTTCTGTTGCAGTTCCAGCACGCTTTCTTTATACTCGTTGTCTGTGTCCATCAGGTTTTCAACCGTCTGGCAGGAGTGTATTACGGTTGTGTGGTCAAACCCGCCAAAGTGTTCACCTATGTTCTTAAGTGAACTTTTGGTGAATTTCTTGGCCAGGTACATGGTTATCTGCCTTGCCTGCACCACCTCGCGCTTGCGGGTTTTTATCAGCAGCTTATCGTAAGACAGGCTGAAGTAGTCACATACCATCTTCTGTATGTTCTCTATAGTTAGCTCGCGGGCAGAAGTTTTTACAAAATTCTTCATTACCCTTTTTGCCAGCTCTATATCTATTTCTTTCTTGTTCAGTGTAGCCTGAGCAAACAGGGCTATCATAGCACCTTCCAGTTCACGCACATTGCTTTGTACGTTATAGGCTACATACTTCACCACTTCTTCTGGCATTACCAGCCCTTCGTGGCGCATTTTCATTTCCAGTATGGCCTGGCGTGTTTCAAACTCAGGGGGTTGTATATCTGCATTCAGTCCCCAGCGGAAACGGCTCAGCAATCTTTCCTGCATACCATCCAGGTCTTTGGGTGGTGTGTCGCTGGTCAGTATTATCTGCTTACCACTCTGGTGCAGGTGGTTGAATATGGCAAAAAATACATCCTGCGTTTTTGCCGCCGGAACAAAAAGATGAATATCGTCCAGTATCAGTACATCTATCAGTTGATAGAAGTTGATAAAGTCGTTTATCTCGTTGTTTTTAGAATGATCTATAAACTGGTTGATAAACTTTTCTGCACTTACGTATAATACGGTCTTGTTAGGGTGCAGGCGGCGTACTTCATTGCCTATAGCCTGTACCAAGTGGGTTTTGCCCCAACCTACACCACCAAATACTACCAAAGGGTTAAACGATGTAGCACCAGGCTTTTGTGCAACGTGCAGGCCTGCACTGCGGGCCACCCTGTTACAATCGCCTTCAACATAATTATCAAACACGTAGTTGCTGTTCAGTTGCGGGTCAACCTGCATCCTCTTCAGCCCCGGTATGGCATATGGTGTTTTAATATTGTTGGGGTCGTCCCATTTCAGGGGCATGTCCACATAGTTATTGTCTTTTGCAGGACTATTTCGGATACCGCCGGGCATATTTACAGATGCCTGGTTGCGCTGGTTTCCGCCGCCGTCCATTACAATTCTATATTCCAGTCTGCCTTCTTTACCTAATATACGTTTGATGGTTTTACCCAGCAATTCCACATAATGTTCTTCCAGCCATTCGTAAAAAAACTGGCTGGGTACCTGTAGTGTTAAAATACTGCTTTGCAGGGATACCGCTTTAATGGGTTCAAACCATGTTTGAAATGTGCGCCAGTTTACATTGTCCTTTATTATCTCTACACAATTGCTCCATACGGCCTCTGCCTCGTTATGAGACGAATTGTCAGAGTAGGAATTGTAAATATCTTTATTCATATAGTGGCAAACAGTTCGATCTTAAATTTAACCATGTTTCTTTTTAAAAACGACAAGAGATAACTTTTTAACGGGAATTTCTATAAAAGAGACCCGGAAAATTATCATTTACTCACCGATAGTTTGTTGTTTGAAAAAAGAATACTGCTACTCAGAAAACACCTTTACTTGCATCTCCAATAATTATTCTGAAGCAGGAGGACGAAATTGCTAACATTTTGTTGAAAAAACAAATTGATTTCAGTTTGTTTGTTTCCGCAGAAATACAGAGTGGGGGTAAACAAGGTCAACTGGTATTTTTTGAATTAATGGTATATTATTCTGTATTTATCATGATAAGATTGCGTATATTATATTGATGACAAAAAACATTCAAAATATAAGGTGTTTTGGTTGTGAAAACTTCATGTTTTTGTTATCATATATTACCCACACATTTTCTTGTCTTAATAATCAGCCAGTTATGAATGTGATAACACGATAATAATGCACACCCATATGGTTTTATCCATACAGACGCCCCCTGTTATACATATCGTTTACGTACTTTTGCATGCATGAAGGTAAAACGCAGGATGTCTTACATCAACAGGAAAATTTTATCGCCATTAAAAGAATTTTTTCATGACAGCCGTGCAGTAGGTATTACCTTGTTGTGCTGTACCATCGTTTCTATCATTATCAGCAACAGTGCCTGGTCAGGCCAGTACATCAGTTTCTGGAATACTGAAATAACTATGCCTGCCCCGGACATTCATCTGCCGCATACGCCGTTGCATATTATTAATGATTTTTTGATGGCTATCTTCTTCCTGTTGGTAGGCATAGAAATAAAGCGTGAATTGCTGGTGGGCGAGTTGTCAAGTATTAAGAAATCGCTGCTGCCTATAGTTGCCGCTATTGGTGGTATGGTGGTACCTGCTACTATATATTTATTATGGACAGGCGATAACCAGATATTCAGCAGGGGGTGGGGAATTCCAATGGCTACAGATATTGCGTTTTCACTGGCTGTGTTATCTATGCTTGGTGGCAGGGCTACTTTTTCACTCAGGGTATTTTTAATGGCCCTCGCAATAATAGATGACCTGGGGGGAATACTTACCATAGCCATTTTTTACACTGAAAAAATTGATTTCCAGTTCCTGGCTACAGCAGGGGCTATGCTATTTGCACTGGCTATGCTCAATCTTTTAAAGGTAAGACGTTATTATATATATATGATATTGGGCCTGTTGCTATGGTATTTCTTTTTTAATTCAGGTGTGCACGCCACTTTAGCTGGTGTGTTGCTGGCGTTTACCATTCCTATGCATAAAGTAGAAGAGTTGGAACATCATCTGCACGACCCTGTAAATTTTATAGTGCTTCCCCTTTTCGCCCTGGCCAATACGGCCATTGTGTTGCCTGATACTTACGGGCATATTTTCAGCTCGCCTGTGCACCATGGTATAGTTACCGGGTTGGTGATAGGCAAACCATTGGGCATTTTCCTTTTTAGCTGGCTGGCCGTAAGGTTTGGAATTTCCGTGTTGCCGGAAAAAATGAAGTGGAACGAAGTGCTGGGTATGGGTATGGTTGCCGGTATAGGGTTTACTATATCTATATTCATGTCAACATTGGCATTCGCCATACCGGAAATACAAATAACAGCCAAAGTTGCGGTTATGATAGCCTCTGTAGTCTCCGGCGTTTTGGGTTTCTTAATGTTGAGATTCCTTGGTAAGAAGAAAGCTGACTTGCCTAAGTAGTCAAACTTGTTTATATATACTTCGTATTAATGTTTATTTGTTGCTAAGGGTTATGTTATAAGGAAATTGGCATCAGTGCTTATAAATAAGAAAAGGATAGCTGAAAGCTATCCTTTTCTCGAGTAGTCCGACAAGGATTCGAACCTAGACAGACAGTACCAAAAACTGTAGTGCTACCATTACACCATCGGACTAAACCCCCATAAGGGACTGCAAAGGTAAATATCAGGAATAAAACACCAAAACTTTTTTTGGGAATATTTTTCATTTACGTTTGCAATAGGGTCGTATTTCAATCATTTTCATTAAGATGTCGTTTGCATCAACACCACGCAGATACGTTATTTGGTCTATATTCATCGGTATTGCTCTTGTAATACTGATCAAGCTGTTTTTTTTACAAATATTTAATGAGGAGTATAAAGTATTAGCCAATGATATAGCAATTACCCGTAAGGTGATATACCCCCCACGTGGAGTGATATATGACCGGAAGGGCAAAGTAATGCTGTATAACGAAGTAGTGTACGACCTTGTTGTTACCGCCTACGAGGTGCCAAAAGATATAGATACCGCAACGCTGTGCAATGCGCTGAATATAGATAAGGCTACATATGAAAAATTATTTCATCGTGCTGCTGTAAAGAATGGCCCTCGCCGCAAAACGGCCATGATAGAACAACTGACACCTGAGCAAACAGCCCGCCTGCAGGAAAATATGTATGCATTTCCCGGCTTTGAGCTTACAGAGCGTTATATCAGAACTTATCCCGACCCTTACGCAGGGCTGGTTTTAGGTTATATAGGAGAAATATCACCATCTAAACTAAAACAGGATGACTATGCTTCTTACCGCCAGGGAGATTACCTTGGTATAAACGGGTTGGAATACACTTACGAAGATGTGTTGCGTGGCCAGCGCGGTATTCATTACCTGGAGCGTGATAATTTTAACAGGCCTACAGAGCCCTACCTGAAGGGTAAGCTGGATACTCCGGCCGTGGCAGGCCGTAGCCTGGAACTGTACCTTGACGCAGAATTGCAGGCATATGGTGAAAAGCTGATGGCCAACAAGCTGGGTAGCGTAGTGGCTTTAGACCCTAAAACAGGCGGCATACTGGCTATGGTGAGTGCACCATCTTACGACCCCAACCTGCTGAAAGGCAGTGAACGGTCGCGCAACTTTGCTAAAATGAGCCTGGATGCTACCAAGCCTTTGTTTAACAGGGCTATAAAGGGAGAATACCAGCCGGGCTCAACCCTCAAGCCCATGACTGCGTTGGTGGCGCTGGATGCGGGCGTAATTACACCCTCTTTTGGTTTCCCCTGTGGTGGCGGGTATTACAATTGCGGCAGGCGTATTGGTTGTACCCACTCAGGAGGCGGGCACGCTGCTAACCTGCGGCTGGCTTTAGCCAACTCATGTAATGCTTACTTTGTACACATCCTGCGCCTGCTGGTAGATGCTAAAAAATACGGGAATGTAAAAGCAGGTGTGCAGCGCTGGCATGATTACTACTACGATTTTGGCTTTGGCCACCCTACAGGGGTAGACCTGCCTTATGAAAAAGGAGGATTATTGCCGGATTCCAATACTTATAACAATATGTATAGAGGTAACTGGAATTCCTGTAATATGCTGTTTGTAGGTATGGGGCAGGGTGAAGTAGCGCTTACACCGATACAAATGGCCAACTCTTTATGCATCATCGCTAACAAAGGATATTATTATACACCACACCTTGTAAAATCAATAGGCGGTAATAAAAACGATACATTGCTGGCAAAATACCTCGTAAAGCACAAAGTGACCAATATACCTGACACGGTTTATAATATAGTAGGGCTGGGTATGCAGGATGTGGTGGAACACGGTACAGGCCGCGTAGCCATGCTACCGGGTGTAAATGTATGCGCTAAAACAGGTACGGTAGAAAACAAGGCGATAGTCAACGGGCAGGTGGTGAAGATGAAAGACCATTCTGTATTTGTTGCCTATGGCCCGCGCGAAGACCCGAAAATAGCTATAGCCGTAATAGTAGAGAATGCCGGTTTCGGCGCTACATGGGCCGGGCCCGTGGCCAGCCTGATGATGGAGAAATACCTGCATGACACGATAGCCACCAACAGGAAACACCTGGAAACAAGGCTGTACAATGCCAACCTGATTAATCAATATGTTTATACTATAGACTCTATACAAAGGCTGAAAGACAGGCGGCGATACGAAACCAGGCTGGAGAGAACCAGGCTGGCAGACAGTACACAGCATGTAAGAGATTCTGTGCGGATACAGAGATGGTTTAATAAAACATACGGAATAAAGTAAAGATGCCTAACACTAACAAATCGGTTCTGAGCAGGGTAGATGGTATAACACTGATGTTATACCTGGTATTGTGTTTTATTGGTATGCTGGCTATTTTCTCTGTCGAGTACCGTAGTACAGACCCTACTATATTCATGATGAGCAAGAGCCACATGCGCCAGTTCATATGGCTGTGTATATCCTTGTTCGCTGGTATTATTATCCTGTTTACAGACAGTAAGTTCTTTTCCTCTTTTGCTTATTTATTTTATACCATAGGTATATTCCTGCTGGTGCTTACCGTGTTTATTGGCGTGGGGGTAAAAGGCTCTGCATCCTGGCTGGGTTTTGGCAGCGTCAAGTTTCAGCCGGGGGAGGTTTGTAAAATATTTACATCCCTCGCTATAGCAAAGTTCCTCTCATCGCCGGAGACAAATTTCAGCACTCTGAAACACAGGCTTATAGGAGCAGCGTTAGCATTAACCCCCGCTGTGTTAATTGTATTGCAGCAGGAAACGGGCCTTGCACTGGTGTACCTGGCATTTTTCCTGGTAATGTACAGGGAGGGGCTGCCCCACATTGTACTGATACTGGCTGTGTCTGTAATAGCACTGACGCTGGTTACGCTGCTGGTTGAAAAAACTTTATTGCTATATATTGTTACTGGTGTTGCAATATTGGTGGGGGTATTATTAAGAAAAGCGCTGAAGAAGGATATGACGGTGCGTATAGTGTTGGCAGGCACATGGCTGATATGTATCCTCTTTTCGCAATTTGCAGTTCCCTTTGTATTCAAGCATGTCTTGCAAAAACACCAGATAGAAAGGATATACACTACCCTGGGGCAAGAAGTGCCGGACGACTACCTGGCGCTGGAAGACAGGGGCAAGAAGCGTGGTGGAAATATATCAGGCTACAATGTGTGGCAATCGAAAATAGCTATAGGCTCGGGTGGTTTTTTAGGTAAAGGTTTTCTTAATGGTACTTCAACAAAAAACGAATTTGTACCGGAGCAGAATACCGACTTTATTTTCTGTGCAGTGGGCGAACAGTTTGGCTTCGTGGGCAGTGCAGTACTGATACTTATATACCTTGGGCTCATGTTACGCGTGCTTGTATTGGCAGAGCGGCAGCGTTCCGTATTCAGCCGTGTGTATGGTTATTGTGTAGCGTCTATCTTTTTCATACACTTTGCTATCAATATATCCATGACCATCGGGCTGGCCCCCGTTATTGGTATAACGTTGCCATTGCTTAGTTATGGTGGTACGTCTTTACTGTCGTTCAGCGTACTGGTATTTATATTGCTGAAGCTGGACTCTGACAGGCAGGTAATGATAAGATGATGCCTTAACTTTGCAGGATATGGCAAAAGTATTTCCGTTGTCGGAGGGTGTGTTTACGGTAGGACATGATAAGCAGTTTGTACCTTTTAACCAGGAAGAAGATATACTGACAGAGCGGCCCACAGGATCTTTATTAGTGGAAATTCAACCTTTTCTTGTAGTGACTGCCAGAGATGTGATAGTGCTGGACACAGGCCTGGGTTATGAACAAAACGGTGAACTGCAAATACACGGCAACCTGCGCAAACTTGGGTATGAACCCGGCGATGTAACCAAAGTGCTGCTGTCTCACCTGCATAAAGACCACGCGGGTGGGGTAGTGTACAAGGATAAAGAAGGCCTGGTAAAAAACTCTTTCCCCAAGGCGGCGTATTACATTTATAAGCCTGAAGCCAATTTTGCAATGGAACAAGGTTTTCCGTCTTTCGATACAGAACAGATAGAACCGCTGCTGACATCTCAGCAAATAAACTGGCTGACGGGAGTAGAAGGTGACATAGATGGGTACATAAGCTACTGTCATTCAGGTGGCCATAGCCCGCAGCATATAGTTTTTTTAATAGAAGACGGTGACGATAAGATATTCTTTGGCGGTGATGAAGCTCCTCAGTTGAAACAGATGAAGATAAAATACGTTGCCAAGTATGACTATGACGGCAAAAAGGCTATGATGCTACGTGAGCAATATGCAGAAGAAGGCAAAGCTGCAAACTGGCAGTTTCTTTTTTACCACGACGTGGGCACACCGGTAGCCAGGCTGTAGTTTACTATGGTGTTTTGTCTTGGCCGACAGGGCGGGTGCAGAGCTCCTTCAGTAACATTTGCCTGAACCCTTTCTCTGAGCGGTACAGTTGTACAAGTTGTTCGGCCGTGATGGTTTTCAATAGTTCGTCTTTATACTTCTTTTTCAGTTCCAGTTCCTGTTCCTGGTAGTCCAGGTTAGCATCTATATATTCATGCGCAGCCTGTGGTGTGGCTGTAGGGTTGTCGTTTTTATACTTATTCACAAAGCTCTTGCGTAGTTGCCTTTTCTCTTGCTCTAGTTTATTATACACCGGCCAGAATTTCTCAGCCTGGTCTGCGTCCAGGTTTAGCTGACTGGTTATATAGGCGACCTTCAACGCTTTAATTCGTTCTATCTTTTGTTCTTTAGGCGTTTGCGCAGTAGCTATGTTCAGGGCTACCAGGCATGTCAATAAAAATAATGCTGTCTTTCTCATAATCTGTACTCCATTTATTGTTCACCTTGTTGTAAATAGTATTCTATTGCATCCCGGTTTATATTATCAGCGGGAAAGGATGTAGTTGCGTTGTCGTCTATGTACCCGATCATATTGTCTGTTTCGTAGTCTTCTATATTATCCTCTACATAGGCCAATATATCTTCATAGGGTATCTCGTCCAATTGCTGCTCTATGGTAGGTGGTGGTGTCAGCATTCTATATGTGCTCAACCCTATTGCTACTACAAGTACAGCCGCTGCTGCCCAGCGAACATTCAGCCAGATGCTTTTGCGCTTTGTTTTCGTTGCATGACCTTGTGTATTTTTTGCAGCCTGTAATATCTGCCCCGGCAGCTTCTCAAAATAATCTGCAGGTAAGGCAAAGGGCATGGTAGGACCGGCAGATTGCGGTGTACTTGTAACTATACTGGTCAACTGCTGCTCCATGGCTTTAAAATACCCATATGGTAATGCATAGGGCATAGTACGCGGATAGTTTGCCAGCGGGCTATCCAGTTGCTTCAGTTCATTTATTATATCATTCTCACTTGTCATCACTTGTATTAGACTATCCTGGATTTATTATGTTTAACCGTTTTTTATAAATGTTCCCACTTTTTTTACTGCGTGGTGGTAAGATGCCTTCAGCGCACCTTCCGATGTGCCCAGCACCTGTGCCATTTCTTCGTAGGGCATCTCATCATAATACCGCAGGCTGAATACCACACGTTGCTTTTCGGGTAGTGATTGTATGGCCTGCTGCAGTTTCCATTCCAGCTTGTTGGCATCAAAACCTTGTTGTGCAGCCAGTGTGTCATTTAGCAGCCCTTCTTCTGAGTCCAGAGATACGGCACGGCGGCGTTTCTCTTTTTCCAGCCATGTCAGTGTTTCGTTGGTAGCTATGCGGTACAGCCAAGTGTACAGGTTTGCATCTCCCCTGAAATCTGCCAGGCTGTTCCACATTTTAATAAATACCTGCTGCAATATGTCATTACTGTCCTCATGCTCAACCACCATGCGGCGTATATGCCAGTACAGCTTTTGCTGGTACTTGCGCACTATTGCCGTAAAGGCAGACTCCCTCGTGTCGTCTTGTTGATACAAGGCGAGCAAGAGATGGTCGTTGGTCTCATTGATGGTTTTAGACATATTTAATCATAAGCGGGTAATCTATAGACTAAAATAAAGCTAAATGGTTTAAAGGGCTGTGAATAATGTTAACATCGCCTTAATTGCTTATTTTTGAAGATAGTTGATAACAGGCTATTTGGCAGGAGTATTATTTTTGGTGTGACTGTAAATGTGACTAATAAATTAAATAATCTCTATAATAAATTTTAATGATAAAAATCATTGTATAAGTGTTAACTCTGTGCTAAGTTTATCTCTCCTTATTTTTTTAACCACCTTAAACAAAACGAACGAATGCTGATTACCCCCGAAGTCCTACTATTGAGTTCACTCATTACACTTTTGCTATTCTCCCTGTACATGCGGGCCACAATGAAGGGCCAAGTAACAAAAAGAAAAGTTATCATGCTGGAGCGTGAAGTTGATGACCTACACAGTAAGTTCCGGCAACTAAGACAAATGACATGCGACAACGTTTAAAATTAAAGCCCCTGGATTGGGGCTTTTTTGTGCTTATTACTTTTTGGTGCATTCTATTTGCAAAAAATTCGCTTTGTCATCGGTGGAGTATTGTTCGATATTCTTTATCTCTTTTTTAGTTTTATCGCAATAAGTGGTGTCTTTGCCACTGTTTTTGTTTTTGCATTCCCAGCAGTACGTTTTATTGCATGACCCCAAAGCTATAAGGGTAGCTGCAAGAGTTGTAATCATGGATATTCTTTTCATAACTATCTATTTTATTTGTAAATGTAGGCATATCACTTTTTGTCTCGGTTCTTCAGGGCTTCTTCAATCTCTCTTTTCCAACGGTGCATTTCGTCTATTTTATCCTGCATACTCTTTAGTTTTTCAGCCAGAAGATAGTCTGTAAGGCGTTCAGGGCTTTTATCATCCCCATGTGGCTTGCCCGTTTCCTGTGCCAATGCGTGTATTTTCTGCCCGGTGCTAGGCTCGAACACTAATGGTGCGTCTATTGGTAAGTCCCACCACTGTTTAGATATGCCGAACACTGTTCGTATTCTTTCTTTTATCGGGTCTGTTATTGGCTGCGCCTCATTCATGAGTTCACTGACATAGCTTTTGTTATATCCCAGCTTGTCACCGAAATCTTTCTGATTCTTTACTTTACTTGCTCCGATTAATCCTCTTAAAGCTGCATCCAGCTTGCTCTTTGCCATGTTTTAATGGTTTATGAAAAATAATATTTGAAAATTGTTCGCATAGTGTTTGGTTTTATTCAAACTATGTTCGTATATTTGTATTGCAATGATAAACAAACGATAAAGTTTATCAAACAAAAACGGAGCAAGATAACAAATTAATAGGAAATGGCAGTAACAAAAAGAATGAAGCCAAAAGACTTAGAAGACCTGAATGCGTTGCTGGTTGACAAGGGTTCAAACAAACAATGTTCAGATGAAACTGGCGTGCCTTATCCTTCACTGAATAGAATTAAGGCACTCGGAAGGGGAGAGCCAAAGAATATAGACCCGCTGATTAACTGGGTGCGCAAAAACAGGAAGTTGCTAACCGACCAAAAACAGACAGCATAATGACACAAGCCTACATAATAGAAGCGGAAGAGTGGCAAGCCCTAAACGCCAAGATAGACCGGCTGACGGAATTGGTACAGAAACCCAAACTAACCGCACCCGACCCTGAAGAACTGTGGACACTGGGCGAAATAGCACAATGCGGTGGTGGCCACTATGTGACAGTAGCGGAGAAAGTGAGGAATGCTAAAAAAGAACGCAAAATATTGACGTATAAAAAGGATGGCGAGATAGCAATCCCATACAAAACAATACTTGAAATGGGCTTAACGGTAAATCCATTTCTAAAGGGTGAGAAGTGATGTTTTCATGGTGATGGGTTTATAGGGGCTGGCCCTATTTAGGGCTGGCTTTGTTAAAAAAATTATTGTTGACAGGCTGGAATAGACAGCCACGTAAAAAGTTCTTTGAATAAATGAAATGGATGGGTGGCGGAATAGTTTAGCCAAGACGGCAAATCTTGGTTTCTCATGGAGAGGATTAAATAGTACAGACGCTTAAAACATGATAAGTACAACGGGGCAGGTTCCGAAT